>CAZGWR010000004.1:0-101069 GCA_964529505.1 uncultured Novosphingobium sp.
CACCCCCGGCCCCTCCCGTAAACGGGAGGGGGGAAGAAGGCTAAGAGCCCACCCCTAACCCCTCCCGCGAGCGGGAGGGGGGAAGAAGGTTAAGAGCCCACCCCTAACCCCTCCCGCAGGCGGGAGGGGGACTGGTTGTGCTTCTTGCTCCCCTCCCGTTTACGGGAGGGGTTGGGGGTGGGTGGTTTGGCTTTGCCCTGCGCTTGTCGAAGGAGAGGGGTGGGGTCAGTGCTTCAGGCGGATCATGCCGAGGAAATCGCGCTTGCCCAGTTTCATGCCTTGCGCGCGCAGGATGGCGTAGACGGTGGTGGCGTGGAAGAAGAAGTTGGGCTGGGTGAACGAGAGCAGGAAATTCGCGCCGGTGAACGGCATGCGCGTCTCGCCGAAGACGAATTGTGCATCGCTTGTCGCCAGGGCTTCGAACGCGTCGCGGTCGAGGCCGTTCAGCCGGGCGATGGCGTCTTGCAGCAGCGCGTGGAGCCCGGCGAAATCGGTGGGCCAGGCGCCCATGTCGGGCGAGAAACTGCCCGCTTTCGCGCCCTCGATCCCGCCGATCGAATGGGTGACGCAGCATTTGACCTGATAGCCGAGCGGCAGCATGTCGGGGGCAAGACGCGCGTCGATCAGGTCGGCGGCGGTGCGGCCCTGTTCGGCGCAGAACGTTTCGGCCTTGGTCAGCAGGGCATCGATCGCGCCCAGAACCTGCAGGTTGGTCGGCACGACGGCGTCATAGAACGAAAAAGACATGGTGGTTCTCCCGGTTGTTTGGCGCGGGCTATGCCATGGCATCGGGGGAAGGTCTATCCGCCGCCTGGCGGTTGCCTGTCACGGCAAAGTCATCAAGCGATGGCAGCTTGACGAACAGACCGACAAACGCAGGGGAGTGCCATGACCGTACAGGAAATCGCCGCCGATTTTGCCGCGCTTTGCAAAGAAGGCAAGTTCGACGAAGCGGGTGAAAAATACTGGTCTGCCGATATTGTCAGCGTGGAGCCGGGCGCACCTCCGGGAGGCGATCCGGCCTCGCACGGCATCGACGCCGTGCGCGCCAAGGGCGTGTGGTGGTATGAAAATCACGAGATCCACAGCGTCGAGGCGCAAGGGCCATACGTCAACGGCGACCAGTTCATCATCCGCTTCCAGATGGACGTGACGATGAAAGCCAGCGGCGTGCGCGTGCAGATGGACGAGGATGCGCTCTACACGGTGGCAGACGGCAAAGTGGTCGAGGAACGCTTCTTTTACGGGGCGTAGTTTCCGGGGGGGCGGGGGCGTCCCCCCGCTCCGCCTGTCACGGCGAACTTGACAGCGCAGGCGGTTGGGCTGAATTGGCGCGGGTTCAGCATGGCCCACCGAACCTGAGGAAATTCCTGCGTGATCCGTCAATATTTCGCAGGGTCGATCCTGTTTACGATTGTGAGCCTCGCCGTCGCGGGCTGGCTCGGCTGGTCGATGACCGGATCGGCGATGGGCACGCTGGGCGTGCTGTGGATCACGCTGATCCTCGGCGTTCTCGAAGTATCGCTGTCGTTCGACAACGCGGTGGTCAATGCCTCGGTGCTGAAGGACATGGATGCCCGCTGGCGGCGGATTTTCCTGACCTGGGGCGTGCTGATCGCGGTGTTCGGCATGCGCATCCTGTTTCCGGTGGTGATCGTGGCAATTGCCGCGCAGATGGGGCCGATCGAGGCGATCCGCCTCGCCGCGACCGAGCCGCAGACCTATGAGCGGCTGATCAAGGGCGCGCATATCGCGATTTCCGGATATGGCGGCGCGTTCCTTGCCATGGTCGGGCTCAAGTTCTTTTTCGATGCCGACAAGGAGCTGCACTGGATCGGCTTCATCGAGCAACGGCTGACCAAGCTCTCCAGCGTGCCCGCGATCGAGATCGGGCTCGTGCTGCTGGCGCTATATGGCGTGTCCACCCTGCTGACGCTCGAGCAGGGGATGACGTATCTGGTGGCGGGGATTTTCGGGCTGCTGACCTACATCGCGGTCGAGGCGCTGGGCAATGTGCTGGAAGGCAGCGAGGATGCGACCGGAACCGTGGTGCGCTCCGGGCTGGCGTCGTTTCTCTATCTCGAAGTGCTCGATGCCTCGTTCTCGTTCGACGGGGTGATCGGCGCGTTCGCGCTGTCGAACAACCTGTTCGTGATCGCGCTGGGGCTGGGCATCGGCGCGATGTTCGTGCGCTCGCTGACGGTGATGCTGGTCGATAAAGGGACGTTGTCGGAATACCGCTATCTGGAGCACGGCGCGTTCTGGGCGATTATCGCGCTGGCGGTGATCATGCTGATTTCGGCTTACGAGCGGGTCGAGATTCCCGAAACGGTGACCGGGCTGATCGGCGCTGCGCTGATCGGGTTGTCGCTGCGCAGCTCGGTGCTGCACAACCGGCAGCATCCGGGCGCAGGCGAGGGCTCGGCGGCGGCGGCGGGGTAACGCGGCAGCGCGCGCGGCGGCTGCGGCATTGTGCGCTGCACAATACGGCGGACAAGCGCGCGATGCGGCGCAATATTGCCGCTGGGTGCACCCTTAAATGCCGAAGTATTCTTGGGAAATTTGCGACGAACCGTTTATTTTTGTTGACGGTCTGAAAATTTTATCTGCATAACTGCTGCGAATACAATAATGCCCCGGCGATTCCGCAGAAAGTATGACAATATAACGACAATCGAGCCGCACAACGGGGTGATGTTGCGGCGAGATCTTGCACTTCGCTTGACTCGATTCGGTCCGCCCGTTAACTCGATGTTAATGGAGGGGATTCCGGTATGCTTGCGAGCCCAAGAAACGTATCTTCCGGCCCGAGCGGAGCAACAGGCCAGCGGAGCTTGCGGCAACGGCAGATGATGCGGCTTTCGGCCGGGCGATTGGTCCTGTTGCTGGCGAGCGCGGTTCCGGCGATCGCTTCGGCGCAAGGCGTGCCCTCCACCAACGCCGATGGACCCAGCCGCCAGGAAGTCAATCCGCCCGCCATCCAGGCGCAGACCCGGCCGAGCACTGCCAACGTGAACGGGCAGGGCGCGATTTCGGTGGCCCCTTGCCCGCTCGAAACCAGCACGGTGCGCACCACGATCACCCGCGTGGCGTTCGGCGGATCGGGCGGCGAAGCGCTGGCACCAGAGCTCAGCAATCTGCTGCTCGCGGCGGTCGCCGCGCCAACCGGCGAGCAGCCGATCAGCGTGGTTTGCGACATCCGGGATCAGGCGAACGCCGCGCTGCGCCGCGAGCGCTATGTCGCGACGATCCAGATCCCCGCGCAGCGGATCGAGGACGGCGTGCTGCGGCTCGAGGTCGTGACCTCGCGGATTGTCGAGATGCGCGTGCGCGGTGAGCCGGGGCCGTATGAAAAGCGGCTGCAGGCGAGCATCGAGGCGTTGAAACGGCTCGACCCGCTCAACGAGGCGGTGGCCGAGAAGATCCTGTTGCTGGCGGGCGATGTGCCCGGGCTCGATGTGCAGCTCTCGCTGCGGCCGACCGGGGCGAAGCCGGGCGACGTGATCGGCGAGCTGACGGTCAATTACAGCCGCTTTACCGTGGTCGCCAACGCGCAGAACTACAACTCCAAGCAGCTGGGCCGCGAGACCGGCTATCTGCGCGCCGAAATTCGCGGGCTGACCGGGCTGTCGGACACGACTTATCTTGGTTTTTCGACCACGGCCAATGTCAACGAGCAGAAGATCTTCCAGATCGGCCATATCATGGGGATCGACGATCAGGGCACGACGGTCGGCGCGCGGTTTACTTACGCGATTTCGCAGCCCGATCTCGACCAGTTGCGGTTGCAGACCAAGTCGCTCATCGCCAGCCTTGAGGTATCGCGTCCGCTGATCCGCAGCGTGCGCGACAATCTGGGCGTGGTGGCGGGCTTCGAATTCGCGCAGCAGCGCACCGTGGTGCAGAGCGCGGCGCGCAATTCGCCGCTCAATCTCGACCGGGTGACCAGCGCTTATGTTCGGCTGGCGGGCGAGACGCGCAGCTTTACAAGCGGCGGAGCGGAGCAGTTTCGCCTCGGCGGTTATGCCGAAGTGCGCAAGGGGCTGGATATCTTCGGCGCGACCGAGACCGGCCAGACCAGCGCGGGCGGCTTTTTCCCCTCGCGCTTCGAAGGCAGCGCGACCGCCACGGTGATCCGCGGCCAGCTCGACGAGCGGATCGGGCTGGGCCCGATTTTCAGCCTGACCGGCAGCCAGCGCGGCCAGTGGTCGAACCGGCCGCTGCTCAATTATGACGAGTTCGCGATCGGCAACCTGACTCTGGGCCGGGGCTATGATCCGGGTTCGAACAGCGGCGACCGGGCGCTGGGTGCTTCGGTCGAACTGCGCGCGATGCTGCCGCAGCAATCGTTCGCCTCGTTCGAGCCGTTCGTGTTTTTCGATGCCGTGCGCATCTGGAATCTGGATCGCAATTCAAGCGAAAACAATCGTTTGCTGCGCTCTTATGGCGGCGGTATCCGGATTGCCGTGCCGGGCGTCGCGCTGCTCGAGCTGACCTATGCGCGCCCGGTCGACAGGGCGCTGTCGTTCGACGATCGCCCCCCGAACGACCGGGTGCTCGCCTCGCTTACCTTCCAGCTCGTTCCGTTTGGTGGACGCCGTTAGGCCGTCATGGTGGAGTCCAATCCGATGCCGATGAACCTTGCTCCGTCTGCCCTCCGCGTTTCTCCCACGCCCCGTCAGCGCGCGCGGTTCCGGTTGCGCGCGCTGGCGCAATCGAGCGCGCTGGCGCTGGTGGCGGCGGTGGGCGGCATGCTGCCGGCGACCGGCTTTGCGCAGACGCTGCCTGTGGTCGCGGTCAATGGCGGCGCGACGATCACGACCAGCGGCGCCAACGTGATGACGGTCAACCTCAACGACGCCAACCGCGTGGTGCAGTGGACGACGTTCAACATCGGCGGGACGCTGGGCGAAGCGGTCAATTTCACTTCGCCCAATTTGGTGAACCCCTTTGCGGTGCTGAACCGGGTGGTGACGGCGGTGCCCTCGGTGATCAACGGCCCGATCACCGCGCAATCGAACATCGGCGTGTGGCTGGTCAATCCCTCGGGCATCACTTTTGGCGGCACCGGATCGTTCAACGGGGCGAGCCTGGTGCTGAGCACCTTGCCGATTGCCGATGCCGATTTCCTCAACGGCGGCGCGGCCAATTTTGCCGGGGCATCGACCAGCGCGGTGACGCTGACCGCAGGCGCGGGCACGATCAATTCGAGCGGTTCGGTGGTGATCGCCGGGGCCAATATCAACGCGGGCAAGACGCTGACCGCGACAGGCGACGTGGCGCTCGTGACGGCGGCCGATTTCGATCTGCCGCTGGGCGTGGCCAGCCCGCTTTCGGTGCGGATCAACGCGGGCACCGCAGTGGGCACCGCGCAAGTCAGCGTGACCGGCGCGATTTCGGGCGCATCGGTGCGGCTGGCCGGGGCCTCTACCGTGGGCATCGCGAGCCTGCTCAATGTTGGCGCAGGCGGCTCGCTGGTCGCGACCTCGGCGGGCGGCGTGGTGACGCTGGCGACCAAGACCGACGCGGCGGGCGGCGTGACGGTGAACAGCGCGGCTGTGGCCGATGGCATCGGCATCGTGGCAGGAACGGTGAACACCACGGGCGTTGGCGCCGATGTGACCATGAGCGCCAATGGCGATATCTCGTCCACCGGCACGCTGACGGCCAACGATCGCATCGACCTCAACGGCCGGGCGATCACGGTCAATACGCCCACGGTCAGCCTGACCAGCGCGACGACGACCGGGGGCAATCTGCAGCTCACGGCGTCCGCCGGAAATCTTGCGATCGACAGCGCGGTCGTGGCCGGCGGCGATGCGACCTTGACGGCGACGGGCGGCGTGCAGGGCCGCACGGCGGGCGGGCGCACGGCGGTGAGCGCCACCGGCGCGGGCAACGACATTTCGGTCATCGCAACCGGCGGTCAGGCATTGCTGGGCGCGGTGAGCGCCGATGCCGCTGCGACAGCCAGCGTTTCGGGCGCGTCGGTCGATGTGAGCGCGGGGGCTGTAAGCCTCACCAGCGCGACCGCGACGGCTGGAAATCTGTCGCTGGTGGCAACGGCGGGCAATGTGGCGGTCAATACGGCCTCGGTGACCGGGGGCGATGCAACCTTGACCGCATCGGGCGGCGTGGCAGGGCGCTCGATTGCTCGCACGTCCGTCACGGGCGTGAACGCGGGCGATGATATCACGATCACCGCGAGCGGCGGGCAGGCGCTGCTCGGTGCGATCGACGCCGGCGGCGCGGCCAGCACCGCAACCGCGACGATCACTGGCGAGACGCTCAATATCACCTCGACTCGGGCGCAGACGCTCGCGCTGGAGACGACGACCGGCGATCTGTCGTTTGCGGCTGCAGGGAACACGTTTACCAACGTCTCGCTCACGGCGGCGCAGGATGTGTTGACCGGCGGATTGCTCTCTGCGCCGGGTTCGGTGACGATCGATGCCGGGCGCGATGCAATCGGCAATGGCATTTCGACGACCGATGGCAACATCAGCGTGACGGCCGCGCGCGATGTCGCCGGGATCGCAGGCTCGCGCATGGGCATTTTTGCTGGCGGCGCAGGGCGCACGGCCTCGGTGATCGCGACCGGCGGCCAGGCCTTGCTCGGCACGGTCAATGCTTTGGGGACGGCAACCGTTTCGGGCGATTCGGTCGATCTCAACTCGACCAGCGTCAACCTGACCAGCGCGACCTCGACGGGCGGCGCGTTGTCGCTGACGGCGACAGCGGGCGATGTGGCGGTGGATACGGTTTCCGCCACCGGCGGCGATGCAACCTTGCTGGCGTCTGGCGGCGTGCAGGGCCGGGCGGTGGGCACACGCGCGGCGGTGAGTGCGAGCGGGGCCGGATCGGACGTTTCGATCACGGCAACCGGCAACGCAGCGTTCCTGAGCACGGTGAGTGCGGCAGGAACAGCGATTGTTAGCGGCCAATCGGTCGACGTTCGCGCGGCTGGCGTTAACCTGACAAGCGCGACGAGCACCAGCGGCGCGGTTTCGCTGGCGGCGACGGCTGGCGATGTGGCGGTGGACAGCGCCTCGGCAACCGGCGGCGGCGCAACGCTGCAGGCAACGGGCAACGTGCGAGGGCGTGCCATAGGCACGCGCGCCGCGATCAGCGCCACCGGCGCCGGCAACAACATTTCGGTGCTCGCGGTTAGCGGGCAGGCTTTGCTGGGCGCAGTGAGCGCGAATGCAGCAGCGACGGCCGACGTTTCGGCGGCGTCGGTAGATGTGCGCGCGGCGGGCGTGTCGCTGACGAGCGCGACGGCGACCGGCGGCGCGTTGTCGCTGGTGGCGACGGGCGGCAATGTGGCGGTGAACTCGGCGTCTTCGACCGGCGGCAGTGCGACATTGACGGCATCGCTTGGCGTGAGCGGGCGCACGGCGGGATCGCGCGCGGCGGTGACGGCCAATGGCGCGGCCTCCAACGCGACCATCACCGCAACCGGCGGAACCGCGTTTCTGGGCGCGGTGACGGCAGGCAACGCGGCGACCGCATCGATCACGGGGCAGGCGCTCGATGTGATCTCGGCAAGCGCGCTGAATGTCACGCTGGAGACGACGACCGGCGATCTGACTTTCCCGGGCGGCGGCGCCTATACCTTTACCAACCTTTCGCTGACGGCGGCGCAGGATGTGCTGTTCGGCGGGATCACGGCGGCGGGATCGGTCGCGGTGGAAGCCGGGCGCGATGCGGTCGGCAACAGCATCGTCACGACCAATGGCGACATCACGGTTACCGCGGCGCGCGACGTTCGCGGCTCCGGTCTGGGCCGGATGCAGATTAACGCAGGTGGCCTGGGGCGCAGCTTTTCTGTCGAGGCAACAAACGGCGTGGCATTTCTGGGCCTGCTGAACGCAGCGGGCACCCGCACCGTGCTGGCCAATTCGATCGACGTGAACGCGGTGGGCGTTGGCCTCACCAGCGCGACCTCCACCGGCGGCGCGGTGTCGCTGGTATCGACTCTGTTCGACGTCGCCGTCGATACCGTTTCGGCCACCGGCGGCGGCGCGACAGTGACCGCTGCGGGCACCGTGCGCGGGCTTGCCGCCGGCGGACGCGCCGCTGTCAGCGCTGTGGGCGCGGGCAACAATGTTTCGATCACGGCGACGGGCGGCCAGGCATTCCTGGGCACCGTCAGCGCGAATTCTGCGGCGACGGCGGCTGTAAGCGGCCTGTCGGTCGACGTGAATGCGGCAGGCGTGAACCTGACCAGCGCGACGTCGACCGGAGGCGCGCTGTCGCTGGTGGCCACGGCGGGCAATGTGGCGGTGGATACGGTTTCGGCCACGGGCGGCGGCGCAACGCTCACCGCATCGCTGGGCGTCAACGGGCGCACGGCGGGCACGCGCGCGGCGGTGAGCGCGACTGGCGCGGGCAACAATGTGGCGATCACCGCGACCGGCGGGCAGGCGCTGCTCGGCGCCGTGAGCGCGGACGCGGCGGCCACGGCGGCGGTGAGCGGCCAATCGGTCGATGTGCGCGCAGCTGGCGTGAGCCTGACCAGCGCGACTTCGACCGGCGGCACCGTGTCGCTGGTGGCGACGGGCGGCAATGTGGCGGTCAATACCGTGTCGGCCACGGGCGGCGCGGCGACACTGACGGCATCGTCGGGCGTGAACGGGCGCACGGCGGGCACGCGCGCCTCGGTTGCGACCGTGAATGCGGGCGACAATATCACGATCACCGCGAACGGCGGTCAGGCGTTCCTTGGCACCATCGATGCAGGCGGCGCGGCCAGCACCGCGACCGCATCGATCACCGGCCAGACGCTGGATGTGACTTCGATACGGGCGCAGACGGTCGATCTGGAGACGACGGTTGGCGACCTCGCGTTTTCGGCTGGCGGGAGCACGTTCACCAACCTCTCGCTCACTTCGGCCAATGACGTGCTGACCGGCGCGGCGCTCAATGCGGCGGGTTCGATCACGATCGATGCCGGGCGCGATGCGATCGGCAACAGCATTGCGACGACCGACGGCGATGTGAGCGTGACGGCGGCGCGCAATGTGACGGGAATCCTCGGCGGGCGCATGGGCATTGCCGCGGGCGGCGCGGGGCGCACGGCGGCGGTCGAGGCGACGACCGGCCTGGCATTCCTCGGCGCGGTGACATCGGACGGCGCGACCACGGTGACCGGCAATGCGGTCGATGTGCGCGCGGCGGGGGTTACCCTGACCAGCGCGACTTCGACGGGCGGAGGCCTCTCGCTGGTGGCGACGGGCGGCAACGTGGCGGTCGATACGGCTTCGGCGACCGGCGGCGGCGCCACGCTGAGTGCATCGCTTGGCGTGCGCGGGCGCGCGCCGGGCACGCGCGCCGACGTGAGCGCGGTGGGCGCGGGCAACAATGTCTCGGTCACCGCGACGGGCGGGCAGGCATTCCTCGGCGCGGTGAGCGCGGACGCGGCGGCGGCGGCGATGGTTCTGGGCCAGTCGGTCGATGTGCGCTCGGGCGCGATCAGCCTGACCAGCGCGACTTCGACCGGCGGCGCGTTGTCGCTGGTGGCGACGGCGGGCGACGTGGCGGTGGACAGCGCTTCGGCCGCGGGCGGCGGCGCGACGGTGACGGCATCGCTCGGCGTGAACGGACGAACGGCGGGTACGCGCGCGGACGTGAGCGCGGCGGGCGCGGGCAACGATGTGCTGGTCACCGCGACGGGCGGGCAGGCTTTCCTCAGCGCGGTGAGCGCGGATGCGGCGGCGGCAGCCGATGTCAGCGGCGAGTCGGTCGATGTGCTCGCGGGCGGCGTGAGCCTCACCAGCGCGACGTCGACCGCCGGCGCGGTGACGCTCGAAGCGACGGCGGGCGATGTGGCGGTGAACACGGTTTCGGCGACGGGCGGCGACGCGACGGTCACCGCAGCGTTCGGCGTGAACGGGCGCGCGGCGGGCGCGCGCGCGGATGTCAGCGCGGCGGGCGCGGGCAACAATGTGCTGGTCACCGCGACGGGCGGACAGGCGTTCCTCGGCGCGGTGAGCGCGGATGCGGCGGCGGCGGCCGATGTCAGCGGCGAGTCGGTCGATGTGGCGTCGGGCGCGGTGAGCCTGACCAGCGCAACCGCCACGAACGGCGCGCTGTCGCTGGTGGCGACGGCAGGCAATGTGGCGGTGGATAGCGCCTCCGCGACCGGCGGCGATGCGACGGTAACGGCGTCGCTGGGCGTGAACGGGCGCACGGCGGGCACGCGCGCGGATGTGAGCGCGGCTGGCGCGGGATCGAACGTGCTCATTACGGCGACCGGCGGACAGGCTTTCCTGGGCGCGGTGAGCGCGCCGGGCACGGCGGATGTGTCGGGCCAATCGGTCGATGTGCTCTCGGGCGACATCAGCCTGACCAGCGCGACATCGACCGGCGGGGCGCTGACGCTTGAAGCGGCGACGGGCGATCTGCTGGTCGATACGGCGGTGGCGACGGGCGGCGATGCGACTTTGACCGCAGCGGGCGATGTGCGCGGGCGCACGATCTTTGGCCGCAGCGATGTGAGCGCGGCGGGTGCGGGCGCGAGCCTCTCCGTCACGGCGACGGGCGGCCAGGCGTTCCTTGGCGCGGTGAGCGCCGATGCGGCGGGCACCGCGATCGTTTCGGGCCAGTCGGTCGATGTGAGCGCGGGCGACGTGTCGCTGACCAGCGCGACCTCCACCGGCGGCGACTTGTCGCTCGAGGCGACGACGGGCGACGTGGCGGTCGATACCGCTTCTGCGACCGGCGGCGCTGCGGCAGTGACGGCGGCGCTGGGCGTGAACGGGCGCACGGCGGGCGGGCGCGCCGATGTGAGCGCGGCGGGTGCGGGTGCGAATCTGTCGGTCACCGCGACCGGCGGCGAGGCGTTTCTCGGCGCGGTGAGCGCGCCGGGTACGGCGGATGTTTCGGGCCAATCGGTCGATGTGCGCGCGGGCGATGTGTCGCTGACGAGCGCGACCGCCACCAATGGCGCGTTGACGCTGGAAGCGACAGCGGGCGATGTCGCGGTGGATACGGCGTCGGCGACAGGCGGCGACGCGACTGTGACAGCCGCGCTCGGCGTGCTGGGCCGCAGCGCGGGCACGCGCGCGGATGTGAGCGCGGCGGGCGCGGGTTCGAGCGTGTTCATCACGGCGTTCGGCGGGCAGGCCTTCCTCGGCGCGGTGAGCGCCGATGCGGTGGGCGCGGCGATGGTCGAGGGCGAATCGATCGATATCCTGTCGGGCGGGATCAGCCTGACGAGCGCGACGACCATGAACGGCGCGCTGTCCTTGGTGGCGACGGCGGGCGATGTGGCGGTCGATACCGCCTCTTCGGCGGGCGGCGATGCGACATTGACCGCAGCGCTGGGTGTCAACGGGCGCACGGCGGGCGGGCGCGCGGCGGTGAGCGCGGCGGGCGCTGGATCGAACGTGGCGATCACGGCGACGGGCGGGCAGGCGTTCCTCGCCGAAGTGAGCGCGCCGGGGACGGCGACCGTTTTGGGCCAGTCTGTCGATGTGAGCGCGGCGGATGTCTCGCTGACCAGCGCGACATCGACCGGCGGCGCACTGACTTTGGAAGCGACAGCGGGCGACGTGGCGGTCGATACGGCTTCGGCCACCGGCGGCGATGCGACGGTGACGGCGGCGGTGGGTGTGCTGGGCCGCGCGGCGGGCGGTCGCGCCGATGTGAGCGCGGCGGGGGCGGGATCGAACCTGCTGGTCACCGCGACCGGCGGGCAGGCGTTCCTCGGCGCGGTGAGCGCGCCGGGCACGGCGGTGGTGATCGGCCAGTCGGTCGATGTGAGCGCGGCGGGTGTTTCGCTGACGAGCGCGACCGCGACCGGCGGCACGCTGCTGCTCGATGCGGGCGCGGGCGATGTGGCGGTGGATACGGCGTCCGCGACCGGCGGCGACGCGACCTTGACGGCATCGGGCGGCATCCGCGGGCGCGCGGCGGGCACGCGCGCGGCGGTGAACGCGGCGGGCGCGGGTGCGAATGTGACGATCACGGCGAGCGGCGGACAGGCGCTGCTCGGCGCGGTGAGCGCCGATCTTGCCGGAACCGCGCAAGTGAGCGGCACGTCGGTCGATGTCTTGTCGGGCGGGATCAGCCTGACCAGCGCGACTGCGACGAATGGTGCGTTGTCGTTGGTGGCGACGACGGGCGATGTGGCGGTCGATAGCGCGTCTTCGGCGGGCGGCAATGCAACCTTGACCGCGGCGCTCGGCGTGAACGGGCGCGCCGTGGGCACGCGCGCGGTGGTGAACGCGGCGGGCGCGGGCGCGAATCTGGCGATCACCGCGACGGGCGGGCAGGCGTTCCTCGCCGAAGTGAGCGCGACCGGGACGGCGACGGTTTCGGGCCAGTCGGTCGATGTGAGCGCGGGCGATGTCTCGCTGACCAGCGCGACCGCGACCGGCGGCGCCTTGTCGCTCGAAGCGACGACGGGCGACGTGCTGGTCGATACCGCCTCGGCGACCGGCGGCAATGCGACCTTGACCGCTTCGGGCGGCGTGCGCGGGCGCACGGCGGGCACGCGCAGCGCGGTGAGCGCGGCGGGAGCGGGCACTAATCTGGCGATCACTGCGACCGGCGGGCAGGCGTTCCTTGGCGCGGTGAGCGCGCCGGGCACGGCTGTTGTGGTGGGCCAGTCGGTCGATGTCTTGTCCGGCGGCGTGAGCCTGACGAGCGCGACCACGACCGGCGGCGCATTGTCGCTGGTGGCGAGCGCGGGCGACGTGCTCGTGGATACCGCCTCGGCGACCGGCGGGAACGCAACTTTGACAGCTTCGGGCGGCGTGCGCGGGCGGACGGCGGGCACGCGCAGCGCGGTGAGCGCGGCGGGGGCAGGTTCCAATCTGGCGATCACCGCGACCGGCGGGCAGGCGTTCCTCGGCGCGGTGAGCGCACCGGGCGCGGCGACGGTTTCGGGCCAATCGGTCGATGTCATGTCGGGCGGGGTCAGCCTGACGAGCGCCACGGCCACGAACGGCGCGGTGTCGCTGGTGGCGAGCGCAGGTGATGTGCTGGTCGATACGGCATCGGCAACCGGCGGCAATGCCACCTTGACCGCATCGCTCGGCGTGCGCGGGCGGACGGCGGGCACGCGCGCGGCAGTGAGCGCGGCGGGTGCGGGCGCGAATCTGGCGGTTACCGCGACCGGCGGGCAGGCGTTCCTTGGCGCGGTGAGCGCGCCGGGCACCGCGATCGTGAGCGGGCAATCGGTCGATGTGAGCGCGGCGGGCGTTTCACTGACCAGCGCGACGGCGACGAACGGTGCGCTGTCGCTGGTGGCGACGGCGGGCGACGTGCTGGTCGATACCGCTTCGGCGACCGGCGGCAATGCGACCTTGACCGCTTCGGGCGGCGTGCGCGGGCGCACGGCGGGCACGCGCAGCGCGGTGAGCGCGGCGGGAGCGGGCGCGAACCTTGCGATCACCGCGACCGGCGGGCAGGCGTTCCTTGGCGCGGTGAGCGCGCCGGGCACGGCGACGGTCAGCGGCCAATCGGTCGATGTCCTGTCCGGCGGGATCAGCCTGACGAGCGCGACCGCGACCGGCGGCGCATTGTCGCTGGTTGCGAGCACGGGCGACGTGCTGGTCGATACCGCCTCGGCGACCGGCGGGAATGCAACCCTGACCGCAGCGCTGGGCGTGCGCGGGCGGACGGCGGGCACGCGTAGCGCGGTGAGCGCGGCGGGCGCAGGCGCGAACCTGGCGGTTACCGCGACCGGCGGACAGGCCTTCCTCGGCGCGGTGAGCGCGCCGGGCGCGGCGACGGTTTCGGGCCAATCGGTCGACGTCTCCTCGGCCAGCGTATCGCTGACCAGCGCCACGGCGACGAACGGCGCGGTGTCGCTGGTGGCGAGCGCGGGTGATGTGCTGGTCGATACGGCCGCGGCGACCGGCGGCAATGCCACCGTGACAGCGTCCGGCGACGTGCGCGGGCGGACGGCGGGCACGCGCAGCGCGGTGAGCGCGGCGGGGGCCGGCGTCAATGCCGCCATCACCGCGACGGGCGGGCAGGCGTTCCTCGGCGCGGTGAGCGCGGCGGGCACGGCGACGGTTATCGGCCGGTCGGTCGACGTCGCTTCGACCGGGATCAGTCTGACCAGCGCGACCGCGACCGGCGGCGCCTTGTCGCTGGTGGCGAGCGCGGGCGACGTGCTGGTCGATACCGCAAGCGCGACCGGCGGCGATGCAACGCTGACGGCGTCGCTCGGCGTGCGCGGGCGCACGGCGGGCACGCGCAGCGTGGTCACCGCGAGCGGCGCGGGCGCCAGCACCGCGATCACCACGAGCGGCGGTCAGGCGTTCCTGAGCACGGTCAGCGCCGATGCGGCGGGGACCGCACGCGTGACCGGCCTCTCGATCGATGTGCAGGACACGGCGGTCTCGCTGACCTCTGCCAATGCGACCGATGCCATTGTGATCGACGCCACCACGGGCGATGCGCTGCTCAGCGACGCCACGGTCACGGCGGGAGCGCTGACGATCACGGCGGCGCAGAACGTGGCCGGGCGCGGCGGCGCGCTGGCGAACCTGTCGGCGCAAGGCGCGGCGGGCGTGCTGACGGTCAATGCCGCAGCGGGCGCGGCGCGGCTGGGCACGCTGGCATCGGGCGCGGCGACGACGATCACCGCTGCGGGCGATATCGGCGTGAGCGGCGCAACCAGCGGCGGCGCATTTGCTGCCAGCACCGACGGTGCCGCGACGCTTGGCACGATTGCATCGGGCGGTGCGCTGACCATTGGCGGCAGGACTGCACCGGCGAGCGCGACGGCGATCACGCTGGCCGGGGGCACCAGCGCCGGCGATGTCAGCGCGGCGACCACCGGATTGTTTACGCTGGACGCGGGCGGGCTGAATGCGGCCGGCCGGACAGTGTCGATCACGGCCCAGGATGCGGATATCGGCGGCACGATTACCGGCTCGGCGATCACGCTGATCAATGCGAGCGCGGGGGCCAATCCGCTCAATCTGGGCGATGGGGCACCGAGCGGCGGGTTCAAGCTGGAGCAGGCCGAGATCAACCGGCTGAGCGCGGCGACGGTGGTGCTCGATGCGGGAACCAGCGACAGTCTGACGCGGCAGGACGTGGCGATCGGCGCGCTGGCGCTCGATGGCAGCGTCGGCACCACGCGGCTCGACGTGCTGGGCATGCAGCGCATCGACGTGACCGGGACGATCAGCGGTTCGGGCAGCCGCACCTTGCGGCTGGGCGGCAACGCGGCGGTGAGCACGCTGGCGAGCGTGATCCGCGTGGCGGCAAACGCCGACGGCACGGGCGGGCGGATCCTGCTGACGGGCGGCGGTGCGCTCGAGCTCAATGGCCGGGCTGTCGGGGTCGGGCAGGATGCGGGCTTCCTCGATGCGCTCGGGCTCGGCCCGGCGGGAACGCCGCTGGCGCGCGATCTTGTCGGCAGCCAGTTCATCGGGAACGCGAACTCCTCGCTCTACAACGCCGCGATCGGCGGCGGGGTGCCGTACAATCCGCCGGGGCAGACCACGGTTTCAGCCACCCGGCTGTCGGTGCGCTTCGAGGAATACGGGCTGTTCCAGAATACCGGCGCACCGGGCACCAGCACCGGCGCGGTGATCGGCACCACGGCGGCCGCGCCGACCCTGGCCGCGCTGGTGATTACCGGCGCGGTGCCGCCCGAGGGACGCGGCTTCGCGATCTTCGGCACGATCAACGAGACGCCCTCCTCGGCCACCTCGCTGCTCGGCGAGGCGATCATCGTGGTGACCGACGTCGACCGGGCGAATTTGCGCATCAACGGCTGTCTGGTCAGCTCGGGCGGCGGCGGCTGCCTGGTCAGCACGATTGTGCAGCCGACCTTGCAGGTGTTCGACACGAGCCGCGCCGATATCTTCAAGACCACGCCGGACTTCGAGATTCCGTTCGAGCCGTTGGTGGCGACCAACAATGAGGCGCTGTTCGGCGATGTCGGCACGTTCGGGCTGGGCGATATTCCGGTCGGCCCGGCACCGGCGACCGGCCCGGACTGCCCCGATCCGAAGAACTGCCCGCAGAAGGACACCAAGTGATGCGTCGCGTCTGGATTTCGACGATCGCGCTGCTTGCCGCAAGCACGGCACCCATCGCCGGTCTCAGCACCGCCTTTGCGCAGCGCGCGGGCAAGGACCTGCCCGACCGGATCGAGCTGGGCCGCGACGCGCGCGGCGAGCCTTGCGCCGCGACGCGCACATGGAACGACGCGGCGCTGCCGGGATACTTTTCCGAAAGCTATGCGATCACCTGCCGCGGCGCGACCGCGGGGCGCTCGCTCGGCGTGGTGCGCGCGTTCAAGCCGGCATTTGTCGAATCGGTCGAACGCACGCTCGATTGCGGGGCGGCGGGCAGCTTTGCCGTGCCCGGGCTCGGCCCGGTGCGCGCGCGCCGCTGCATCGACAAGACGATCAGTTTCGAAACCGTGGCGACCGGCTTCACCCGGGGCAAGCGGCATTTTGTCGCCTCGGTGGTTTCGACCGCGCAAGGCCCGGCCGAAGAAGCGCTGCGCGCGCTGGCCCGGGCAAGCAAGCCCAATCCTGATCGCAACCGCAAGACGCAAGTGGCGGTCGAAGTGGCCTCGCTGGCCCCGTCGGCGGGCGGCGCACAGGGCGATCCGCTGGGGATCGATTCCAATGCTGCGCTGCAGCAAGGGGTGCGCTTCATCCGCCAGGGCCTGCACATGGAAGCCTCGCGCGTGCTTAACGATGCGCTCAGCCGTTTGCCATCGGATGCCCCGCCGGCGCAGCGGATCGATCTCCTGCTGGTTGCGGGACTGGCCGATTCGAACTTGCGCTTTTTCGATTCGGCGAAAGAGAGCTTCGACCGCGCCGACGCGCTGCTCGCGGCCAATCCGAACGCGGCGGGCGCCGCCACCTTGGCGCGCAAGCGGGCCAACTATGTCACGCTCGATCTGCTCAACCGGCGCGATTTTGCCAATGCCATGCAGTCGCTCGACCAGATGACCTTGAGCGCCAGCGATGCCGCGCAGCCATTGACCGACGTTACCATCGTGCGCTCGCTCAACCAGCAGAGCGACAGCGAGCGCGAAACCTCGCAATCGATCGCGGTGCCCGATGTCGCCACGCTTTCGCAGCTGGTGATCGATGCGCAGGCGCAATGGGCGCGCAGCGTGGCCCTGCTGGCGCAGAACAAGCCCGAAGCCGCGCGCGATGCGCTGACCGCCGCCGACCGCAGCTTTGCGGTGCTGCGGCGCGAGCGGGTTGATCAGCGGCAGGTGCTGTGGCTCGATGCGCGGATCGAGCGCCAGCGCGGCCGCGTGCTGGCGCGGCTCGGCGATCTCAAAGGCGCGCTGGCCGCGCTCGACCGCGCGATCGCCAGCCTCAACCGCGCGGGCAGCGAAGGCAGCGGGGTCGGCCCGACTCTGGCCGAAACGCAGATGGAGCGCGCGGCGCTCGGCGCGGGCGGGGGAGCCGACAACGCCGCCGATCTGGCGCAGTTCGAAGGCGCGATCAACGAGCTGATCACCTCGGGCGCATCGGGCAGCGTGTTGCCGCCATCGATCGAGAAGTACCTCGACCTGCTGGTTGCCGATGCCGAGGCACGGCCCGATGGCAGCGCGGGCGAGCGCTTTTTCCGCGCCATCCAGGCGGTGGGCGAGCCTGCGGTCTCGCGCCAGTTTACCCAGCTGCAATCGATCGTGACCGCCGACCAGTCGCTGGCGGCGCGGGTGCAGGACCGGGCCGAGCTCGAGCGCGAGATCACCCAGCTGCGCTTCCAGATCGCCGAAGTGCCTAGCGACAAGCCCGAGGTGGCCAAGGCACTGGACGAGCGGCGCGGTGCGGCCGAGGCGCAGCTCGTGGCGATCGACGCCGAATTGCAGGCCAGCAACGCGTTTCGTGCGGTCGATGATCGCCCGGCGACGATTGCCGAAGTGCGCGAGGCGCTGCGGCCGGACGAGGCCTTTTTCAAGGTCACCCAGATCCGCAACTATGCCTTTGGCATCCTGATCGATGGTCAGGGCTATCGCATCTGGCGCGTGGCGCGGCCGCTGGTCGATCTGGTGCCGCTGGCGGCGGTGGTGCGCGCCTCGATCGATGGCGGCGATGGCAAGCTGCCGGTGTTCAACGTCGCGGGGGCGAATGCGCTGTTCCAGCTGGCGGCGGGCCCGGTCGCCGAGCGGCTGCTCGCGGCCAAGGCGGTGGTGGTCGATCCCTCGGGGCCGTTCGAAAAGCTGCCGCTGGGCGTGCTGGTGACCGACCGCGCCAGCGTGACCGCGTTTGCCGCCAGCCGCGTCAAGCGGCCGGACGATTACAGCGCGGTCAGTTTCCTCGCCGAGCGCGTGGCGCTGTCCTCGGCGCTTTCGCCGCGCTCGTTCCTGGTGGCGCGCAAGCTGCCGGCCTCGACCGCGCCGCAGCCGTTCCTCGGCTTTGCGCAGCATATGCCGATGCCGCTGAGCGGCGAATTCGGCGGCCAGATGATCAGCGTGGGCACCAATTGCGTGGTCGAGCGGCGGGCGATCGCGGCGCTGTCGAACCAGTTGAAGCCGATCGACGCGCGCGAGCTGGGCCGCGCGACGACCGCGCTGGGGCTGGCAAGCGCGCCGTCGATGATCGACGCGGCGTTCAGCGATACCGCCGTGCAGGCGCGGACCGATCTCAACCAGTTCCAGGTGCTGCATTTTGCCACGCACGGGCTGACCGAAGGGCAATGGGGTTGCCGCCAGTCGCCGCCCGCGCTGGTCACCAGCATCGGCGATGAGAAATCGGACGGCATCCTGAGCTTTGCCGAGATCGCGCGGCTGCGGCTCGATGCCAATCTGGTGGTGCTGTCGGCCTGCGATACCGCCAGCGGCGTGAGCAGCGCCGAAGCGCGCGCGGCCGGGCAGGAAGAATCGGGCGCCACGCTCGAAGGGCTGGTGCGCGCGTTCCTGGCTGCCAATACCCGCGCGGTGCTGACGACCTACTGGCCGATTTCGGACGAAGGCGAGAGCGAGGCGCTGATCGAAGGGTTCTACCGCGCCGGGCGGACCGCCGACATCGCCACCGCGCTGCGCACCGCGCAGACCGAGCTGATCACCCAGCCCGCCTTCTCGCACCCGATTTTCTGGGGCGCGTTCTTTGTGGTCGGCGATGCAAGCAAGACGATGCTGAGCGGGGCCGGAGCGGCGGTTGCGCTGGCACCCGTCGTAGGACCGGCGGCGGGGCCTGCCGGGTTGTAGGATACCTGCAGGGCGAGCAGTGACAGAGGCAGATTATCTATCTAGGATAGCCCCATGGTAGGTTTTCCCGCTGCCCGATTTGGCGACATGCACGTTTGCCCGATGTTCAACGGGCCGGTGCCGCATGTCGGCGGGCCGATCCTGCCGCCTTGCGCGCCCACGGTGATCACCGGCAAGATGCCGCAGGCGCGGGTGGGCGACATGCTGACCTGCGTGGGGCCGCCCGATGTGATCAAGATGGGTGCCTCGACCGTGATCGTGGTGGGCATGCCGGCGGCGCGCATGCTCGATACCACGGTGCACAACGGCGTGATCGTGCTGGGCGAGTTTACCGTGCTGATCGGCGGGGCCTCGGGTAGCGGCGGCGGCGGCGGTGGCGGCATGGGAATGCCGAAAGCCGGGCCAGGCGGGGAGGCAAACGATTTCGCAGCGCAGGCCAAGGCGAATATCGCGGCGGCAAAGGACGGCAAGCCGTTCTCCGAAATGTGCAACAAGGCATGAACAGCCCCGCATCTGGCGCGTGGTTTGCGGTCATCGATGGCGCGCAGGACCCGCGTCTCGCCGGGCTGGTGCAATCGTGCCGCGAGCATGCCTGTCTCTATGATGGCAAGCTCGAGCCGCAGCTGGCGGCGACATCGCCGTGGCTGGCGCGGATCGATCCGGCCGATGCGCTGCTGCCGACATGGCAGGCGCATGGGCGCGGGCTCAATTGGGGGATCATGATCGAGGCGGCGCTCGATCTGCCTGCGCTGCGCGCGCGGCTGCGGCGGTTCACGCTGGCCAAGCTGCCCGACGGGATGGTCGCGCTGTTCCGGTTTTATGACCCGCGCGTGTTCAACACGTTCATCCGCGCGGCGCTGCCCGAAGAGCGCGCGCCGTGGTTCGAAGGCGGCATTCTGCAATACGGGGCCGAAGCGGAGGGAGGCGCGGCGATGCACCAATACCGACTGAGTCAGGGACGGCTGATGGACGGGCAAGCGGTCGTTGGCTGAGCCGGCGGTCAGGCCCGCCGCCGGAGCCGCGCACGCCGCGCGCGACGGGCTGTGCCTTGCCGCCGGGCTGGGGGTGGCGATTGCCGCGATCCTTTTGGCACCACAGGCGGCGGGGATGCTGGCAATCGAATCGCCGCTGGTGCTCAATGCCGCGTTTTACGGGCTGATTTTCGGGCCGATGGCGATAGCGGCGCTGGCGGGCGGCTGGATTACCGGCCTGCTGCCCGCCGCCGGAGCGCAGCCGCTGCGCTGGGCCATGCTCAGCCTTGCGGGCGGCGCGGCGGGCCTGATCGTGGCCGCCTGCTATGCCTGGCTGGCAGGATCGGCGGTGGCGGGTGCGGGCGGAGCGCTGCAGGCGGGCGCGTTCCTTGCCGGGATCGTGATCATCGCGGGGCAAGTGGCCGCCGAGGAGCTGTTTTTCCGGGGGTGGATGCAGCCGCTGTTGGCGCGTTATGCCGGTCCTGTTGCGGCGCTGATGCTTGCTGCGATCGCGTTTGCCGGGTTTCATCTGCTGGGCGGCGCGCGGGCGCCGGTCACGCAGCTCAACCTGCTGCTGGGCGGGGTCTGGTTCGGACTGCTCGGCTGGCGCAGCGGCGGACTGATCGCGCCGCTCGCGGCGCATTTCGGCTGGAACGCGGCGGAGCAGCTGGGGCTGGGGCTCGATCCCAATCCCGGTATCGGCGATTTCGGGGCGCTGGCTGACTGGGACCTGACCGGCAGCGCGCTATGGGGCGGGAGCGCGGAAGGGCTGAACGCCAGCCTTGCCATGACTTTTGTGCTGGCGGCGCTGCTGATGCCGTTGATTATACAGCGTCAGAGCACCGCCAAAATGGGTTCACCCGCCGCTATTTGACCTGCTGGGCGCGGGCGATATCGACTCGGTCACGCGCCTGTTTGAACCCGGCAAGGATCGCACCTTCGAGCGACTTTTTGCCAGCGTCGGTCTTGATGCTGAGGGGATCGACCTTCTCCCCATTGATATGCACTTCGTAGTGAAGATGTGGGCCGGTGGTGCAGGTGCCGGTGTTGCCGACATAGCCGATGGTCGATCCCTGCGTTGTCCGTGCGCCTGCGACCACTCCGTCGGCATAGCGCGATAGATGGAAATAGCGCGTTTCGTAGCCGTTATCATGGCGTAAAATTGCCATGTTGCCCGCGCAGCCACTGGGCGTCGCGCCGGTGACCACGCCATTTGCTGCGGCATATATGGGCGTGCCAACCGGGGCTGCGAAATCGGTGCCGCCATGCAGGCGAGTGTAATGCAGCACCGGATGAAAGCGCGGCCCGAAGTTCGATGTAATGCGCGCACCATCCACCGGCGTGCGCATGAATGAGCGCACTGTTGATGCACCATTGCCATCGTACCAGCCATATTCGCCCTCGGGGGATTTGAAGCGGTAGAGCGTGCGGCTCTTGGCCGGGGTGGTGAGCGAGGCATAGACCAGCTGCGGCTCGCCGATCGCGTCGCCGGCGGCGTTGACCGTGGTTTCATAAGCGACTTCGAAGGTGTCGCCGGGCGAGACTTCGGACGCGAGGTTGAAATCGAACGCGAAGGCGTTGATGAAATCGGGGATCAGGATGTCGATGAGGCCCGCCGAGACCGCCGAGGAATAGAAGCTGTCGGCATCGAGCTCGCCGCTGATGACGCGGATCTGGCGGGACAATTCGGCCGCGACCGCGCGGGCGGTGATCGCCCCTGTGGCATCGCGGGTGACCGCCGCGCCCGATCCATCGAGCCGCGACACCTCCATCCGATCGATATGCGTGCCATCGCCGCCGATGATGAGCGTCAAGATCATGCGGATTTCGCCCGCCGCAGACCCCAGCGCGGCGCGGGTTTCGCGGGTCGCGGCTTCGGCTTCGGGGCCGGGCACGCCCGCGGCAACGAGCGCATCGCGCAGATCGGCCGGGCTTGCGAGCACGAGGCGGCGAGTCGATTGGGCCTCACCCGGCGCGGCCGGAGCGGAGGCAAGGCCGGCTTCGGGCGAAGTGCCGCTCACGGGGACGGGCGGCGCGCGCAAGAGCCAGGCGGTGGCCGCCCCTGCGCCAAGGATCGCCAGCGACAGCGAGGGGCCGATCCATCCGCGCCCCGCACCCGCCGCCGGCTTTGCCGAAGTCTGTGCGGGCGGCGGTGCGGTAGGGGTAGCGGCTTTGGCCGGCGGCGGCGCGGCGGCAGGTCCGACCATCCCGCGAAAGGCTTCGGGCAGCGCCTCGGCCGGAGGAGGCGCGGCTTTGGAGTCGGGCCCGGGGTCTGGCTTGCCCCATGATTTCGGGTCGAATGATGGCTCGTCGGTCACTTCGCCCCCCAAGCGGCAGGAATTATTGCTTATTACTGCCGCAAACTGATAACCATGCTTTCGTTCAAACGGAAGCTATGCTTCAAGGACTTTGTAACAAGCACGGCCGGGGGGATTGTATGGCGGGCGGCAGGCGGGTTGCGTGGCGGGAAGGACTTTTCCTGCGACCGCAACATTTCCAGCAGATGGATCGCGCCGCAGATGCTGCGCTGCGCGCGCGCGCAGCGCTCCTGCGGCCCTATCCCTGGGGGCTGGTCGAACTCGTGATCAACGAGGACCTCGCGGTGCTCGGCAAGTTTGCGATCGTGCGCGCGAGTGGCACGCTGCCCGACGGGACTTCGTTTGCAATTCCCGACGAATTGCCCCCGCCCGACCCGATCGATGTGCCCGAAGATGCGCGCGATGTGATCGTTTCGCTGACGCTTCCGGCGGCGCAGATCGGCGCGGTGGAATATGCCGAGGCGGACCGGGCGAGCGGCGATGCGCGCTATCTGGTCGACGAGAACGAGGTTGTCGACGGGTTTTCGGACGAGCGCACGTCCGAGCCGATCGATCTGGCGCGGCCCAACCTGCGCTTTGGCATCACCCGCGATCAGACCTATGGCCGGGTCTGCCTCGGGCTGGCGCGCATCCGTGAGGTGCAATCGAAGCGGGTGATGTTCGACGAGCGCTATATCCCGCCGACGCAGGATATCGTCGCGGCGCGGCGGCTGAAAGGCGGCCTGGTCGATATTGCCGGGCGGGTCGAGCAGCGCGCCGACGAGCTGGCGCTGCGCGCGGTCGAGGCGACCGATGGCGGTTCGGAAACGTTTGCCAGCTTCCTTTTGCTGCAGGCGCTGAACCGCTGGTTGCAGGTGCTGCGCCATCTCGATTCGCTGCCCGCGGTGCACCCCGAGCGCTTGTTCGAAGCGCTGGCGGCGCTGGCGGGCGAGATCGCGACCTTGGTGAAGCCCGATCGCAAGGCACCGCCGCTGGCGGCCTATGATCACGAGAACCCGCAAGCCTGCTTCGATCCGCTGTTCGATTTGCTGCAATCGATGCTTTCGGCGGTATTCGACCGCTCGGCGGTGCAGCTGCCGCTCGAGCAGGCGGGGCCGGGGGCGTGGGTTTCGACGATTGTCGACCGCAACCTCTATCAACACGGCTATTTCTATCTGGCGGTCAACGCGGCGGCTTCGATCGAGGACATCCGGCGCGGATTTCCGCCGATCGCCAAGCTCGGCGCGGTCGAAAAGATGCGCGCGATCGTCGATTCGGCGCTGCCCGGCGTGCCGCTGCGCCACGCGACGACCCCGCCGCCGCAACTGCGCGTGCTGCCCGGGTTCGTCTATTTCGAACTCGACCGCAGCGTGCCCGATTGGCGCGATTTCGCCACGGCGACCGCGCTTGGCCTGCATGTCGCGGGCGAATGGCCGCAGCTCAAGCTTGAACTCTGGTGCGTGAAGAAGGCAGCACGATGACCGGCAACAACAACGATGGTAGTGGTGGCGGCAACCGGACGGTGTTTCGTCCCTCTCCGCTTTCCGGCCTGAAACCCGGACAAGGCGCGGCTCCTCCCGGTGCGGCCCCGGCAGGAGGCATGCCGCAAGGGGGCGGGTGGGGCGCGCCGCCGCCGCCACCGCCGCCCGCCGCGTTCGGCCAGCCCGATCCGCAATTTGCTGCGCAGCAATCGCCCGCCATGAACGCGCCGGCGATGGGCGCCCGCGCGCCGCAGCCAATCCTCAACGACGACGATATTCCGATGCCCGCCACGCCGCGCGATATCCGCAGCATGCTGGTGACCGAAGCCGGCCCGGTGCTGGCGCTGGCGGCCAGCGTGCGTTCGGGCCGGGCGCGGATCGCGATGCCCGACCTGCACGGCCGGGCCAGCGCCGCGATCACCGCGTTCGAACGCGCGATCGCGCCTGCCTATCCGCAGGAAACGCAGATGCGCGCCAAATACGCGCTGTGCTCGACCATCGACGACATTGCGCAGAACCTGCCCGGTGTGGGCCATGACGGCGCGGAATGGGCGCGGCGGAGCCTCGTGGTGCAGTTTTTCCGCGAGAATATCGGCGGCGACCGGTTCTGGCAGCTGACCGACGAGATGCTCGGGCGCCCGGCGGAAAACAGCGATCTGATCGAGCTGTTCCACGCCTGCCTCGCCGCCGGGTTCGAAGGGCGCTTTCGCGTGATGCCCGATGGCAAGGCGCGGCTGCAGGAAATCATGACGCGGCTTTACGGCGCGCTGGAGCATCCGCGCGCGCTGTCGAATCTCGAGATTTCGCCGCAGTGGAAAGGCGTGCTTGCGCCGCTGCGCAAGATCGGGCTGCTGAGCCAGATCGCGCTCGCGGCGGCGCTGGCGGGGGCGCTATTGCTGCTGTTCTTCATCTCGCTGCGCGTGCTCTTGATGTGGACCGGCGAGGACAGCTGGAAAGCGGTGAGCGCGGTCACGCCCTCGCAGCCGCTGCGCCTGTCGCGCGTCGGCGCGCCGCCGCCGGTGGCGGCGGACAGCGGCCAGATCAGCCGCCTCAAGACCTTCCTCGAACCCGAAATCCGCCAGGGTCTGGTCGCGGTGGAGGAAGACGCCGCGACGGTGCGCGTGCGCACCACGGTGGGCCAGCTGTTCCAATCGGGATCGGACCAGCTCGAAACCGGCCGCGCCGAATTGTTCGAGCGGATCGGCCGCGCGATCGAGGGCGAAAAGGGCGCGGTTACGGTCGAAGGGCACGCCGACAGCGACAAAGTGGCGAGCCTCGCTTTCCCCGACAACAACGCGCTTTCGAAAGCGCGGGCGCAAGTCGTGGCCGATCTGATCGGCACGGTGCTGAGCAATCCCGGCCGGATCACGGCGCAGGGCTATGGCGACAGCCAGCCGATCGCTTCGAACGACACCAATGAAGGCAAATCGCTCAACCGGCGCGTCGAAATCGTCGTGCCGAGGCAGCAGTGAGGGGGCAGCAGTGAGGGGAGCGCGCCGATGAAGCGGTTTCTGACCAATTGGTGGGTCGTCTCGGGGCTTGTCGTCCTGTTTCTGCTGTTGATTTTCTGCGTCGGCCTGCCGCTCGTGGTGGGCTGGTTCCGCTCGTGGTGGGTGATCATCGGCTTTGCGGTGGTGATCCTGGGCGGCTGGGGCTTGCTCGCGTTCCTGCGCGCACGCCGCGCCAAGAAGGCGAACGATGCGATTCTGGCGCAGCTCGCCGCACCGAGCGCGGGCGATCAGGAAAGCGCGGCGCTGACCGCGCGCATGGCCGAGGCGCTCGGCTCGCTCAAATCGGCGACGGGCAACCGCCGCGACTATCTCTACAGCCGTCCGTGGTATGTGATCATCGGCCCGCCGGGCGCGGGCAAGACCACCGCGCTGCTCAATTCGGGGCTGCGCTTTCCCTTTGCCGATCAGTCGCTCAAAGGCGTCGGCGGCACGCGCAATCTCGATTTCTGGTTCGCCGACGAGGCCGCGCTGGTCGATACGGCGGGGCGCTATACCACGCAGGATTCGGATTCGAGCGTCGACGCGCAAGGCTGGCGCAGCTTTCTCTCGCTGCTCAAGAAGCACCGCCCGCTCCAGCCGATCAACGGCATCCTGATCGCGATCGGGGTTGACGAACTGCTGAAGGGAAGCCGCGCCAATCTCGATACGCATGCGGCGGCGGTGCGGCGGCGGCTGGCCGAAGTGCGCGCGACGCTCGAAGTGTCGGTGCCGGCCTATCTGATCCTGACCAAGGCCGATCTGCTCGCTGGATTCTGCGAATTTTATGACGATCTCGATGTCGAGGGGCGGCGCGCGGTGCTGGGGGCGACCTTGCCGATCACCACGGGCAAACCCGACCCGGCAGCGGTGGTCACCGCGTTCGACCGGCTGGTCGCCAGCCAGTCCGAACGGCAGGCCAAGCGGCTTTACGAGGAAGTGGACGCCACCCGGCGCAGCCTGATCCTCGGCTTCCCGGCGCAATTGGGCGCGCTGCGCGCCCGGCTGGCGCGGTTTGTCGATGGCGCGTTCATCGCGGGCGATCAGGCCACGGCGTCGCTGCGCGGGTTCTACTTCACCAGCGGCGTGCAGGACGGCGCGCCGCTCGACCGCATCCTCTCGGGCGTGGCCGAGGTTTACGACACGCGCACCGCCGCGCGCGGGCAATCGGGACGGACCTATTTCCTCAACCGGCTGCTTTCCGACGTGGTGTTTGCTGAAGCCGGGCTGGTCCAGATGGACCCGGCGGCGCGCGCGCGGCTGCGCCGCCGCACGATCATCGGCGTTTCCGCGATCGCGGCCGCGGCCTTGCTGATCGCGGCGCTGTGGTCGATCAGCTTCATGGGCAACCGCGGCTTCCAGCAGCAATTGCTGGCCAGCACGCAGCAAGTGCAAACCCTGACGCGCGAGACCGGGGTCGATCTGGTCGAAGTGCGCGGCACCGATCCCGATCTCGAGCAATCGCTCGCGATCCTGCGCAGCTTGCGCAATCTGCCGCAAGGCTATGCGGACCGCGCCAAAGGCGAGCCGGGATTGCTGATGACGTTCGGCCTGTTTCAATCGGGCCATGCCGAGCAGGCGATCGAGGCCTATCGCGACGGGCTGCGCCGCATTCTGCTGCCGCGCCTGCTGATGCGGCTGGAGCAATATATGGGCGAGAACGCCGCCAACGCGCTCGAAGTCTATGAACCGCTCAAGGTCTATCTCATGCTCGGCGGGCAGGGGCCGCTCGATGCCGGCGCGGTGAAAGCATGGGTGACGGCGGACTGGGCAGGACAGGTGCTGCCCGGCGCCGACCGCGAGGTGGTGCGCAAGGAGCTCGAGCAGCATCTTGCGGCGCTGCTCGAAGACCAGAACATGGCGGCGGCCTGGCCCGGCCGCAAGGCGCCGCTCGACGGCGCGGCCATCGCCTCGGCGCGCGCCGCGCTCTCGACCTTGAGCCTCGCCGATCGCGCCTATGCCGTGCTGCGCCAGAAAGCTGCCTCGTCGGCCGGCGCGCCGTGGCAGGCCGCGACCGCGATTTCGGCGGGCGACGCGCAGGCCTTTGCCAATGGGCCCGACGTGGTGGGGCTCACCGTGCCCTATTTCTACACGCGGACCGGCTTCGAGAAATCGTACCAGCTCGGCCTTGCCACGGTGCAGGAGGACTTGAAGCGCGATTTGTGGATCATGGGCGGCGATGCCTCGACCGAGGGGATGCAGGCGCAAATGGGCAATATCCGGCCCGGCGTGGCCGCGCTTTATGCGCGCGATTATATCGAGCAGTGGGACCGGGTGGTCTCCTCGCTCCAGCCGGCGGCCTATTTCAGCGATCAGGCGGCGTACGGGGCGTTCACCAAGACCCCCTCGCCGCTCAAGCTGATTCTGCTCGAACTGCGCAAGAACACCACGTTTGCCGGGGGCAGCGGCGCGGCCAAGGGCATGATCGCGAGCGCGATCACCCAGCGGCTGGGCCGCGCGGCGGCGCTGGCACCGCAAGCCGGAGCCGGGGTCGATGCAGGGGTGGAGATCTCCTCGCACTTCAAGCCGGTCCACGACTATGTCGGCGATGGCAAGACACCGGCGCCGGTCGATGAATTCGTGGCGGCGATCAAGCAGGCGGGCTCGGCGGCGATTTCGGCCAAGCTGGCGGGCGGGGGCATGGGGTCGGACGCGGTGCAGAGCGCGCTGGCGATGGCGGTCGGCTCGGTCGGTGCGGCGTCGGCGGGCGCGCCGCCGCAGCTTCAGGCGTTCGTTGCGGCAGCGGCCAAGGGCGGCTCGCAGGCGCAAGTCGGCGCGGCGCAAGGCGCGGTATCCGAAGCCTATGCCCAAGTGGTGCTGCCCGCTTGCCAGGCCGCGACGCAGGAGAAGTATCCCTTCGTCGGAACGTCCGAAGCCGATGCCGCGATGATCGATGTGCAGCGCACGTTCGGCCTCAACGGCACGCTCGAGGCGTTCCTCTCGCAGCGGTTGCTGCCGATGCTGGAAACGGCAGGGCCGATCTGGCGGTGGAAGACCGAAGACCCGGTGGCGGCGACGCTCGACCCGGCCAGCCCCAACGAATTTGCCAAGACCCAGCAGCTGCGCGACATGCTCGCGGCGGGGCTGAGCATCAAAGTGGAGGCGCAATCGTTTGGCGGTGGGGTCACTTCGGCGGAATTCGCCTCGGGCGGCACCAAGTACCGGTTCGATCCGGCGAGCATGGCGCCGCGGCCGCTGATCTGGTCCTCGCAAGGCTCGCTGCCCGAAGCATCGGTGATCCTCTACAAGGGCGATGCCGCAGTCGCGAAAATCGAGACGCAGGGGCCGTGGGCGCTGTTTCGGCTGATGGACAAGGCCAAGCGCGAGAACGCCGGGCCGAGCACGCTGCTCGCCACTTTCGGGCAGGGCGACGTTTCGGCGGTCTTCCGGATCAGCCTGCCTTCGGACCGCAACCCGTTCGGCCGGGGCGGTCTATGGAGCTTTCGATGTCCCGCCACTCTCTGACCGCATGGCTGTTTGGCAAGCTGCCGACCCACGGCGATTTCATCGCCCGGGGCCTCGGCCCGGCGCGGCGGGATGAACTCGATCTCTGGCTGTCGAACGAGATGGTGCAGGCGCGCGAAGTGCTGGGCCCGCGGTTCGAGGATGCCTACGACGCGGCCACGCCGTGGCTGCTGAGCGCGCGCGACGAGGCGGGCGTATGGCAGGGCGCGGCGATCTGTCCCTCGGTCGATGCTGCGGGGCGGCGCTTTCCGATCGTGGCGGGCGGCCGCGCCGATGACGCAGAGACCGCCGCGGCGATGGCGATCCGCGCCGAACAGGCGATCTATCGCGCGTTCGAGGAAGGGCTCTCGGCCGACGGGCTTCATCCGCTCTTGGCAAATGACAATGCCGCTGCAAGTATCGCGCCCGAACCGGTGATGGTCGAGGGATGGTGGCGCGATGGCAATGAACGGGTCGGGCCCGATCACCTCGCCGGGTTCGCGCCCACAGGATTGGTGATGCGGATGCTGAGGGATTTCATTGATGGGTAGCCCGCTGCGCCTTGAAGACACGCTTGAAACCAACACCGGCTGCGTGCGCAAGGCGAACGAGGACAGCGCGGTGGCGCTGACCGAGGCCGGGGTGTGGCTGGTGGCGGACGGCATGGGCGGCCATGCCAATGGCAAGCAGGCAAGCGAGGCGCTGGTCCGCGCGCTAAGCGACGCGCGCATCCCGGAGGATTTCGAGGATGCCTGCGCCGCGACCGCCGCTGCGATCCACGCGGCGAATGCCGAGATTTATGCGCAGGCGCAGGCGCAGGGCGTGCAGATGGGTTCCACCGTGGTCGCGCTGGTGGTGCGCGAGCGCCGGTTCGCGGCGATCTGGGCGGGCGACAGCCGCATCTATCTGTTTCGCGACGGGGTGTTTCATCAATTGACAGTCGATCACACGCAAGTTCAGGAAATGCTCGATCGCGGCCTGCTGACCCCCGAACAGGCCGAAGGCCACCCGATGGGCCATGTGCTGGCGCGCGCGATCGGCGTGCAGCCCGAGCTTGAGCTCGATGCGGTGAGCGATGCGATCTTGCCGGGGGACATTTTTCTGCTGTGCAGCGACGGGCTGCACGGGGTGCTGACGCAGGACGAGATCGTCGCGGCACTCGCGGCGCATGGCCCGGCCGCGGCTGCATCGCTGGTGGCGCAATGTCTCGATCGGGGCGCACCCGATAACGTCACGGTGCTGCTGGTCGGGGCCAACGAGCGCACCGCGCTCTCGTTCGCCAGCCCGGCAGACACGCTATGACCAACGACGAAACCCCTCCCGACAGCGGCGACCGGACAATTTTCAATCCGCAGGGCGGCCTGCCGCCATCTGCCACACCCGCCAATCCGTCTGCGCCAGCGGCCGAGCCGTTTCCGCCAGCGGCCGAGCCGTTTGCCCCGGCGCTCACCCCGACTACTTTTGCGCCTCCCCCCGCGCCGCCGCCAACCTCGATGCCTTTGGCGGCCTCGTTTGCCCCGGGCCAGCAGGCGCGGCAGATCCAGGTCGGCGATGTGCTCAACCACATCTTCGAGGTGAAGCGGTTCATCGCGCGCGGCGGGATGGGCGAGGTTTTCGAAGGGATCAATGTCAACAGCGACGAGCGCGTGGCGATCAAGGTGATCCTCGCGAACCTTGCCGCCGATCCCAATGTGCAGGCGATGTTTCGCAAGGAAGCGCGCACGCTGACGCGGCTCGGCCATCCGGCGCTGGTGCAATACCGGGTCTTGGCGCAGGAGCCGGTGCTCAATTGCTTCTACATCGTGACCGAATATATCGACGGGCGCAATCTTTCGGATGTGCTGCGCGATCTCGATCCCACCCCGGCCGAACTCGCCGCGCTGACCAGGCGGCTGGCCGAAGGGCTGGCTGCGGCGCATGCGCTGGGCGCGATCCACCGCGATATCTCGCCCGACAACGTGATGCTCGAGGGCGGGCGGCTCGAAGGCGCAAAAATCATCGATTTCGGCATTGCCAAGGATCTCGATCCGGGCTCCGCCACGATCATCGGCGACGGGTTTGCGGGCAAGCTCAACTATGTCGCGCCCGAACAGCTGGGCGATTTCGGGCGCGAAGTGGGGCCGTGGAGTGATGTCTATTCGCTCGGCCTCGTGATCCTGGCGATCGCGATGAAGCGCGATGTTGCGATGGGCGGGACATTGGTCGATGCGGTCGACAAGCGCCGCGCCGGGCCCGATTTGTCGCCCATACCGGAATCGCTGCGCCCGGTCATCGCGGATATGCTGCGGCCCAATCCGGCCGACCGTATCCGCTCGATGGCCGACGTGGTCGAGCGGCTGGCAGGCCGCGGCGCGCCGCCGGTGGCCGCGCCTGCACCCGCCGCCGCGCCGCCGCCGGTCAAGGAGAAGAAACCGCAGCGGCTTGCCGCCGCTCCTTCCGCGGACGGCGCTGCTCCCGCCAAGAGCAAGCTGCCGCTGATCGGCGGCGGGGTTGCAGCGGCGGTGCTGCTGATTGGGGTCGGCGGTTATCTCGCGACCAGGCCTGCTGCGCCCACGGCGGACGCGGGCGCGGGGGATGCCGCGCCTGCCGCCGGGGTCGCGCCGCCCGCCGATCCGGCGGCGGCCGCGCGCGGGGCGCTTGACCGGGGGCTGACTTCGGTGGCCTGCACCTGGCTCGAAGTGGCCGCGATCACGCCGGAGCAGGGCGGCCTCGCGGTGGCGCTGCGCGGCGTGGCGGGGCGGCCGGCCGAAGCGCAGGGCCAGATCGCGAAGCTGCTGGCCGATGCCGGGGTGGGATCGGCCAATCTCGACTTTGGCGATGTCTCGCCGATCGAGCCGAGCGAATGCGGCCCGCTTGAAGCTTTTCGCCAGATCCGCATGGCGGCGGGCACCGCGATGACCGCAGCGCAGCGCCAGTTCGAAATGGCCAAGCTCGAATCCGGCGAGTATTCCGGGCAAGTCGGCGCGAAAGCGGTGGTCAATTTCAACCTGGCCGATACGGGCAAGGAATATGCGCTGTTTGGGCTCGAGCCGAGCGGCGAGATCCAGCAGATCACCCGCTCCACCGCCGAACTTGCCGCCGGAAGCGATGCGCTGGGGGCGAACCAGTACCGCCTGACGATCGATGTCAACCACACCGGCTGGTCGGGGCTCATGCTGCTTTCGGGCAAGCGTCCGCTCGACGCCGGGTTCGTGGCGGGGGCGGCGGGGCAGCGCGGCGATGCCTGGAAGCAGCGCTTTCTCTCGGCCGCTGCGGCCGGCGGCTGGAAAGCGGAGATGGTGTGGTTCAAGACGGTCGACGCCTTGCCCAATTGAGGCGCGCCGATCAGCTGCCCCGCACCGCCTCGTCATAGGCTTTGCGGAATTCCTTCGCGAAGACGTCCATGAACGCTTCGTCCGACCCTTGCGCAACGCCGCCGAATTCGCGCTCGTACGTTTGCCACAGCGCCGCATCGCGCGCGCCCGGCATGATCTTGGCGATCAGCCCCTTCTGGTCGGCGCGGCCGCGAATGGCGGTGGGGGAGAACCGGTCGAGCGTGGCGCGCAGCGCGCCCTGCATCGCTTTCAACGTGGCGACCTGATGCGCCTGAAGATCGCGGAAAGCGTCTTCGATGGCGCGGTCGGCGGGCATGAAGCCGCGCTCGGCGGGATTGAGCAGCTGCGCCAGGGCCTGCTCGGGCGTGCGCGCAAACTTGAGCGGATTGTTGCCGTCGAATTCAAGGCTGGTTCCCGCCGCGCCGAGCTGGCTCTTGGCCCGCGCCCGCGCTTCGAGCATCACGACGAACCCGGCGACCAGACGGCGCAGCACGTCGCCCGCCTGGTGCAGCACGGCGGCCGGTTCCTGCTTGAGCGCGGAAGGTGCAAGGCCGGTGGCGGCGAGCAAGTGTTCGATGCCGCCCGGGGCGGATGCTGCGGCAGCGGGGGTTGGCGCGGGCAGCGGCGCGCTCGCGGGGACCGCCATGGCGGTCTGCTCGGCCAGCGGGGCAGCCGCAGGCGAAGGCGGGCTGGCAGCGGGCATTGCGGCGAAGGCCGACGCATCGGCGGGCGGGAAAGCAGGCGCTGGCGCTGGCGCGCCAAAGCCGCCGCGCGCCCAATCGACGACATTGCTTGCCGCGACCTGGCCCCACACGTCGGCGGCGGAAGGCGGCGGCGGCGCGGCGACCGGGGTTGACCAATCCGAGGCGGGAGGCGGCGGGGCGGCGGGGGTTTCCCATGTCGAGGCGGTGGGCTGCGCCGCGGTGGGGGCCGGAGCGAAAGCATTGGCCGCAGGGCCGGGCGCTGGCGCACCCCAGCCGCCGGTGGCGGCGGGCGCGGGCGGCGGGGGCGGCGCGCCCCAGCCGCCGCCGCCCCCAGACGCGGGGGGAGGCGGCGCCCCCCAGCCGCCAGCAGCGGGCGGCGGCGGAGGGGCGGCAGCTGTCGGCCCCCATCCCGGCGAGGCGGCAGGCGACACGGCGGAAGGGGCAGCGGGAGGGGCAACGGGTGCCGCGCCCCATCCGCTGCTGGCCGCAGGGGCCGGAGGGGCCGGCACGGTGCTGGGCGCGGCCCAGCTACCCGACATCGGGCCGGCGCCGGAAATCGCCGACGTGGCCGGAACCGCGTCCCACCCCGAAGCGGCGGGGGCGGGGCTGGCGGCATCCGTGCCACCCGATGGCCCCCAGCCTTTCCACGCGGGCGGAGGCGGGGCGGCATTGCGCGCAGCCATCGCGGCGGCGGTGGCCGCGTCGAGCGCGGCCACGATCTCGAAGGGGCCGATCACGAAAACATCGCCTGCGGCGATGGTGTGCGGCCCAGGCAGGCGGCCAGAGCTGCCCTGCAAGAATGTACCGTTGGTGCTGATATCGGTGAGCACATAGGCGCCGTCGCGGAACTGCACTTCGCAATGCCGCGAGGAAAGCTCGCGCGTGGGATCGGGCAGGCACCAGTCGACCGTTGCAGCGCGGCCGATGATCGCTCCGCGCTGATCGAGCACGAGCGAGGTGGGCGAGCCATTGTCGAGCCGGTCGGTGTTGCGAAGGGTGAGCGTCAGCGGCATGGAGGTGCGGGTCGGCCTTGGGGCGGGGTGAACGGCGGCAGCATCAGGTGATCGCGCCGCCGCTGGCAATGCTTTCGCCGATATGCAGGGCATCGCGCAAGATCGCGTCCGTGTCCTTGGACGCATAGGCGGCGGTCATGACCGCGCCATAGGCGCATTTGCAGCAGGCAAAGGGCGGAGGCAGCACTACGGGCAGATCGGGGCCGGACATCGATCCGCCCGAAAAGAACACGGCATGAGCCAGAAGTGCCTTGGCGCTGCCGGAGGGGGTCTGTTCAGCCCGTTCGAAGATGGCACGCCGCTCGGCATCGTTGGGATCGTCAATCCAGCGCAGCACGGCGGTGAGCATATCGTCCTGCCCCGGAGTAAGCCGGCGCAGCACTTGCGTCGCCCAGATCACCGCTTCATAACGCGGCAGCGCATGGGCGAGAAATTCGACGGCGACACCAATCTCGCCGCGCCCGACCAGTGCCTGATAGTACATGTCGGGGGCCATTGCGGCATTGCCATCGGCCGCAATCACTTCCGCGTCGCGCCCGGTCAATTCAAGCACCTGGCCAGCATTTCCCAAGGTCACCTGGGTCCAATTCGTCATCGCGCTTGTTCCCTAGTTGATCATCACTATGCCACCTTTTATCGTGACCATCGTACTGGATTCCACTTTTGCGCTTGTTGTTGATTTCATTTCCGCGAGCAACGAGCCTTCCATCTTGAGCGTCATGGTTTTGATCGTGATGCTCATCGGATCGATAATGATCGAACTATCACCGGATTTGATGGTGATCTTCTTTTTACCTTCGATAGTTATCTCGCCATCGACCGTGATATTCTGATTGTTGCTTACAGTACGTATTTCGTCGCCATCGGTAATTTTTGTCGTCAGCTTGTTCTTTATTTCAAGCGTATCAGTCTTCATTATATTCGTTTTGCGATTCTCTTCTATCTCTATGGTCTCGTTTTTCTTTACAGAAACCTTGCGGTCTTTGCCGACTTTAACTTCCTGATCGCGGGCGACGTGATGCGATTGGTCCAGCTGAATGCGTGTATTCATGTTGCGCTGGGCGTACATGAAGAACTCTTCTTCGCCGCCCTGATCGTCGAGCCTGATTTCGTTGGCAGGGACCGGATCGATGTCAAGCTTGTCGGCTTCTGAGTAGTCGCCTTTTTCCTTGTAGCGCTCGGTGCGCCACACCGCCTTCGTCTTGCTCGCCGGCAGCGGATAGACCGGCATGTGCGATTCGTTGAACACACGGCCAACGACGATCGGGCGATCGGGGTCGCCGTTGATAAAGTCCACCAGCACTTCGTGGCCGACACGCGGCAGGATGATATTACCCAGCCCGCCGGTCTGCGAGACACGGATCCAGCAGCTTTCGGCCTCGTCGCCGGTTCTCTTCACATCGAAACGGTCCCAGTGAAAGCACACCTGGACCCGGCCATATTTGTCGGTGTGGATCTGCTCCCCGTCCGGCCCGACGACGATCGCGGTTTCGGGCCCGGCGACCACGGGCCGCCGCGTGGTCAGCGGCGCACGCCATTGCACGATCGCCGGGATCGCTTCGAATGTCACCAGATGCTCGCCGGCCTGCTCCATGCCGGAGCGGTGCAGTTCGCTGGCGATGCTATGATGCGCGTGCGTGATCAGATACTTGTCGTTGAACCGCGCATGTGGGTGATCGACCAGATGGAACACCATGCCCGATGCGATCGCGCCGACCCGGCATTCCGCCGAAAACGTCCGCCGATTGGCGCGCCGTGCTTCGAGCATGATCTGCGAGAGGTCGCTGCCGGCCGCCTTGTCGTAGAAGCGGCCCGGATAGGCGTAGACTTCGACCGCGTCTTCAGGGTGCGCGAGTTCGGCGTCGGCTTGCACTTCGAGCGGCTGGCCGGGCTGGATGAAATCGAAGTCGCGCATGGTCACTTTGGCTTCGCCGCCGGTCGAGACACGCTCGTGCCATGCGGTGATGAACCGCTTGCGCGCAGCGGCCGCGCGTGCCGCCGAATCGACGTAGTCAACCGACGATGCCACGGGATTGTAGGTCAACGCCTCGGCAACCCCGACGTGCGCGCCCGGCGAGCTGCACAGGACGAGCGTGTGCTTTTCCTCCAAGTGCTCGTAGTAATAGTAGATGCCTTCTTCTTCCATCAACCTGCAGATGAAACCGAAATCACTTTCACCATATTGGACGCAGTAACTGCGCATCCGGGTCCCGCCTTCAAGATGGTCAAAATCGACGTCGATGGCGCAGCGCTCGAACATATCCTCGAGAATGGCCTTGACCGACTTGTTCTGGAAAATGCGGTAGGCCTTGCCTTGCTCGTGCAAGAACGCCTTGGGCCGCAAGGTCAGCCGATAGACCCAGCCACCCCCTTCATCATCACCGCCTCGCTTCCCGACAATCTCGTGGATGAATGTGGCATCGACGACAATGCCGTGAAAGCACCGCTGCACCTCGCCATCTTCGCTGACGATCGCGACCACAGGCTTGCCCATATGCGGCAACCAGTCGATCTCGCCGAGCGGCGCGAGCACATCGATGGCGAGATGGAAATGTTGCGAGAGCGCTTCCGCAGCCTCGACCCGGATCAACACGACCTGGTCATCGCCGACGTCGATGTTGAGTTTGACCTGACGTTCCATAATATCAGCCATGCGGTCCCCCTGCAGCATTCATCCCTAGGGCAAAATCGCGCTTCGCTCAAAAACTTATGTTGCCTTAATCGTCCTGCGCAGTGACTTGAGGCGCGCAATCCGTAATCGCCGCATAGCAAACGAGAATTCAGGCAACATCGCTATACAGGCATTGCCAAATTGTGCTAGCAACACACGATTCGAATTGAACCGGGGATAGCAAGCAATGAGACTGATCGTTGTCGTAGCAATGGCTGGGATTGCCGTCGCGGCTCCCTCTGCTGCACAATCCGGGCCGGTGGCGCAGCAGAGCCCTGACCAGCTGGTTTGCCAATTGACCGGCGATTGCGGCGCAGCACCGGCGGATTCGAGCCGCGACAAGCCCGCGTCGCGCGGTTTCAGCATTGCCAAACCCGGTGCCAAGCCGGCCGCCACGCCCGCAGCCAGCGCGGCCGCGCCTTCGCGCGCGGCGATTGCGTCATCGCGCACGCGCGCTTCGCAAGCATCGGGCGGTGCCGGCTATGGCGCGCAGAAGTTCGCGATCGCGCAGCCGGGCCGCGCCAATCTGCTGATCACGTTCCTCAAAGGTTCGGCGGAGATGACCCCGCAGGCCAAGGTCAATGCGTCGCAGTTCGTGACCGCGCTCGCCTCGCCCAAGCTGGCGGGAATGAAGTTCGCGATCGAGGGGCACACCGATGCTGTAGGTGACCGTGCCTATAACCTTGATCTGTCCCAGCGCCGCGCGCAGGCCGTGGTCGACTTCCTCGCATCGAAGTCGGTCGACAAGTCGCGGTTCACCGTAGCCGGCTATGGGTTTGATCGCCCGCTCAATGCGCGCAATCCGCGTTCTCCCGCCAATCGGCGGGTCGAGGTCGTCAAGGCTGAATGATCCGCACGGTTCGGGCGGGGAGCGGCTGACACCATGGCAATAGATATCGCGGCTCTGACCGCGCCGATCAGCGAAAGCGAGCCCGCGGGGCCCGACCTGTCTTACGACAGCGGCCGTCAGGAAATCGAAAGCGCGTTCGAGACCTCGGTCAGCGATGATTCGGGCGAGGAAAGCCCGGTCGATTGGCGTGCTTTGCTGCGCAGCATTTCTGCACAGGCCGAGAAAACCCGCGACATCTGGCTGGCGATTTTCTGGATGCGCGCCGGAGCGAAAGCGGGCCAGCTTGAGGCAGTCGAAGACGGGGCCCTGCTGCTTGCCGGCTTGTGCGAGCAACTGTGGGACACGGTGCATCCCCAGCTTGAGGAATATGGCTTCCAGGGGCGCAAGGGGCCCTGCGAGGCGATCACCCGGCTCAGCGAATTTCTGCGGCCTTTCCGCAATGTCATCCTGCTCGAGCATCCGCGCCTCGGCCGCTATTCGGGGGCCGATTTCCAAAGGTTCGCGACCGGCGGCACCGAGGAAGCGGGCTATGGCATGTTCCGCGCGCTGCTCGAGGAAACAAGCGACGAGGATCTCGGCGCGATCATTGCACGGCTCAACACGATTGCCGCGTCGATCCGCCGCGCCGATACGGTGATGGTCGCCAATGCCGGGAACGAGACCGGGACCAATTTCCAGCCGACTTACGCCGTACTCGAAGAACTGACCCGCGCGATTGCAACATTTTTGCGCGTGCAGGCTGTCACCGCCGATGAAGACGCGCCAGCTTCCGCTGACGCTTTTGATGGCGGTTCTTATGAAGACAGCGGCGGCGGGATGGCGTTGTCGGGCCGAATCAATTCGCGCCCCGATGTACTGCGCGCAATTGCTGCAATCGAGGAATACTACACCCGCAAGGAACCGGCAAGTCCGGTACCTTTCGCCTTGCGCCGTGTGCGTGACTGGGTTAGTCTTGATTTCATGGCAATTTTGGAAGACATCGCGCCGGGCGGAATTGACGAAGCGCGCAAAGTGCTGATGAGCACACCCGCAACCGAGAGCGATGGTTATTGACGGCAGTGCTGGCGGAAAATGAGCGGAACCTGGCTGGTGAGTTCCGTGCATGTCTAGCTGTTTGTTGACGAATTATTTGGCGAGTACGCGATTTTATTGACAAGTAGACAAAGATTTTCTTCATAGGGGGGCAGTATGGCGAAGTCGGGTCAGCGTTTTATCAAGGAAAACCGGGCTCCCCGCGTTCATATCGAATATGAAGTCGAGACGTACGGCTCGATGCAGAAAGTCGAGCTGCCGTTCGTGATGGGCGTGCTCTCCGATCTTTCGGGCAAGAGCCTGGTCGAAAAGAAGTCGCTCGATCAGCGTGACTTCGTCGAAGTCGACATGGACAATTTCGAACAGCGCATGGCGGCCATCGCCCCGCGCGCGGCGTTCAATGTCGAAAACACGCTGACCGGCGAGGGCAAGCTCTCCGTCGACCTCACGTTCAAGACAATGGAAGACTTCTCGCCGGGTTCGGTCGCCAAGAACGTTCCCGCGCTCGCCAAACTGCTCGAGGCGCGCCAGGAATTGAACGATCTGATGCTGTACATGGACGGCAAAGACGGCGCGCAGGACCTGCTCGACAAAGTTCTGAAAGATCCCGAGCTGATGAAAGCGCTCGCCGCTGCCAAGCCCGCAGGCGATGCGGCTGCCGCGCAGGATGACGCATAAAGCCTAGATTTCAGGGTTACGTTCAGGTTCTTGGGGAGTTTAGGATCAATGGCACAAGAGCAACTTCAGCCGGGCGCTGCGGCAGCGGAAACGACGTTCGCCCCCGACGATTTCGCGGCGCTGCTGCAAAAGGAATTCAAGCCCAACGACGACGCGCGGGCCAATCGCATCGAGTCTGCGGTGCAGACTTTGGCGCAGCAGGCGCTGTCGGACAGCACGGTGATCGGTGCGGACGTTTTTGCCACGCTCGACGCGATGCGCGCCGCGCTCGACAAGAAGCTTTCCGAGCAGGTCAACGCGATCATCCACCACGAGGATTTCCAGAAGCTCGAGAGCGCGTGGCGCGGGCTCAACTACATGGTGATGAACACCTCGACCGGCGCGAACCTCAAGATCCGCGTGCTGAACGTCGCCAAGGAAGAGACCCGCAAGATGTTCCGCCAGTTCGCCGGCGCGGCATGGGATCAAAGCCCGCTGTTCAAGAAAGTCTACGAATCCGAATTCGGCCAACTCGGCGGCCAGCCTTACGGCGCTTTTGTCTGCGATTACTATTTCGATCACTCGGCCCCCGATCTTGAAGTGATGAAGGGGCTCTCGAAGATCGGCGCAGCGGCGCACGCCCCGATCATTTCGGCGGCTGCACCGGGCCTGATGGGCATGGAAAGCTGGCAGGAGCTGGCCAATCCGCGCGATCTGGGCAAGCTGTTCGACGCCACCGATTATGCCGCCTGGCGCTCGTTCCGCGAGACCAGCGACAGCCGCTATCTGGCGCTGACGATGCCGCGCTTCATGGGCCGTGCGACTTATGGCGCAAAGTCCGATCCGGTCGAGGAGTTCGATTTCGAGGAAGAGACCGGCGGCAATCACGACAAGCACCTGTGGGTCAATGCGGCTTATGGCATGGGCGTGCGGATCACCGAATCGTTTTCCAGCTATGGCTGGTGCACGCGCATTCGCGGGGTGGAATCGGGCGGCACACTCGAAGGGCTGCCTACCGCGATGTTCCCGACCGACGATGGCGGCGTCGATCTGAAATGCCCGACCGAGATCGCGATCTCTGACCGGCGCGAGGCGGAATTGTCGGGCGCGGGGTTCATGGCGCTGATCCACCGCAAGAACACCGATCAGGCGACGTTCATCGGCGGCCAGACGGTGCACAAGCCGGCCCAGTTTGTCGATCCGGCTGCGACCGCGAACGCCAACCTTTCGGCGCGCTTGCCCTATCTCTTCGCCAGCTGCCGCTTTGCGCATTATCTGAAATGCATGGTGCGCGACTGGGTGGGCGGCACGCGCACCGGCGCGCAGATGAACAATGATCTGACCGAGTGGATCAACCTCTACATCGATGGTCAGCCGGATTCGTCGAGCGAAGAGACCAAGGCGCGCAAGCCGTTGAAGGCCGCTTCGATCGAGATCGTCGCCGATGAAGAGAATCCGGGCTATTACAAGGGCAAGTTCGCCTTTGTGCCGCATTACCAGCTGGAAGGTATGGATGTGTCGCTCAGCATGGTCTCGCGCCTGCCCAAGGGCGCTTGACGTTTAAAAGTGCTGATATTGCAAAGTTTTTATTGCTGATGCCAACCAATTTTGAGGAGAGTTCTGATGGCTGCGAGTGACTTTTTCCTGGTGATCGACACGATCACAGGCGAAACCGAAGATTCCGTGATGAAGGCCAAGGGAGCGATGCATGTTGAATCGTTCTCCTGGGGTCTCAGCAATGCAGGCACCATGCATAACGCCGGTGGCGGCGGCAAAGGCAAGAGCGCTTTTCAGGATATTCACTTCGTCAAAAACGTCGACAAGGCGTCGCCGGCAATCGCGCTGAAGTGCGCAACGGGCGATCATATCGCCAAAGCCGTGCTTACGGTGCGCAAGGCAGGTAAGGAGCAAAAGGATTATTACATCGTGACGCTCGAGGACGTGCTTGTCAGCTCGTTCCAGGCAGGCGCTTCCGCCGCCGGTGATGCGACCGTGGTCGATCAATTCTCGCTCAACTTTGCCAAGATCAAGTGGGAATACAAGGTCCAGGATGTGAAGGGTGTGATGACCGCCGGCGGCGAATTCGCATACGACATCAAACAGAATACAACGAAATAAGCCTTCGCGATCAGAATCTGAAGTTCGCCTCCGCTATTCGAAGCGTGGCTGGCGAACTTCAGATTTCTGGCGGCAGAACGCTTTTTGCCGGATCAATTGCAGCACTGAAGTCTGGCGCTATCGTTCGGCCAAGCCGTGGCGATGCTCCGATTGAATTCGCTGCGATCGTTTTTCCGAACTTATTTGGACGCTCCCCATGGCCGATGCCGATGCTCTCTTGCGCGAAGGCGATCTTGCCGGTGCGCGCGCCGCGCTGGTCAAAGTTGTCCGCTCGCAACCTGCCGATGCGAAGGCGCGGATGTTCCTGTTTCAGCTGCTCGCCATTGCGGGCGAGTGGGACAAGGCCAAATCGCAGCTGACCGCATTGGCACAGCTTTCGCCCGAAGCGCAGATGCTCGCGGTGGCTTATGGCCAGGCGACCGAAGCCGAGCGCGTGCGCGCCGATGTGTTTCGCGGCGCGGCCCGGATCGATGTCTTGGCCAACGGCGATGGCTGGGCGGGCATGCTGGCGAAGGCAATCGAACATTATGCCAATGGCCGCGACGCGGAAGGCGACGCCGCGCGCGATGAAGCCTTCGCCGAAGCGCCCGATGCGCCCGGCACGTTCAATGATACCCCGTTCGAATGGATCGCCGATGCCGATGCGCGTTTCGGCCCGGCCTGCGAGGCGATTGTCGCTGGGCGCTATGGCCTGCTGCCGTTCGATTCGATCGAGAGCATTTCTTGCGAAGGCGTCCGCGATCTGCGCGATCTGGTGTGGCTGCCGGTGCAGATCATGATGCGCTCGGGCCAATCGATCGCGGCGTTTCTGCCCGCACGCTATCCCGGCACCGAGGCTTCGGGCGAGGCTGCCGAGCAGCTCGCCCGCGCAACCAGCTGGCATGCCAAGGGCACTGGCGAAGTCGGCTCGGGCCAGCGGCTGTGGACGCTGTCCGATGGCGAAGATCATGGCATTCTCGCGCTGCGCAGCCTCCATTTCGGCTGATGGCACCAACGCCCAAGCCAACGCGATCGCGGCTCAATCCCACGCTGTTTGACAAGCTGGTCGCCGACAACGACCTCGCCGGACTGCGCGGCGAGGAAGTCGACAAGATCGAGGAAAGCCGCGAGGCGATGCGCTATTACTCGATTCCGCGGCTCGAGCGCTTCAACGAAGCCGCCTTGCGCGCGACAGTGCGCCGCGAACTGGCGTGGCTCTTGAACACGATCAATCTCGGCGCGGTGGTCGATCTGGCCCCCTTTCCCGAAGTGCAGACTTCGGTGCTGAATTACGGCGTGCCCGACATGACCGGCAAAGCGCTGACCCGGCGGCTGACCTTGCAGCGCGCACGCGAAATTCGCGCATCGATCAAGGCGTTCGAGCCGCGCATCAACGCGCAGTCGCTGGTGGTCGAGCCGAGCGAGTCGGCCGAGCGGCTCAACAGCGTCACGTATCTGATCCACGGCGACGTCACCTCGGCGGTCAGCGCCATGCCGATCAAGTTTCGCACCGATGTCGAGGCCGACACCGGCGCGGCCACCGTGCGCGAATAGGCGGCGGCATGGATCCGCGCCTGCTCCGTGCCTACAATGACGAACTGGCGTATCTGCGCGCGGGCGCGCGCGAATTCGGCGAGGAGCACGAGGCCGTTGCCTCGCGGCTGGGCCTCAAGACGCCGACCGATCCCGATCCCTATGTCGAGCGCCTGCTCGAAGGCGTGGCGTTTCTGGGCGCGCGCGTGCAGCTCAAGCTGCAGGACCAGTACCCCGAATTCACCCAGCATCTGCTGAACGCGGTGCAGCCGCATTATCTGGCGCCGATGCCCTCGATCTGCGTGGCCGGGTTCGAGCCCAAAGAGGGCGATCCCGCGCTGATCGATGGCTATACCGTGCCGCGCGGCACCGCGCTGAACGCGCTGGCGAGCAACCACAACAACGCGCCGGTTCAGTTCATGACCGGCCATGCGACCACGCTGTGGCCGCTGAAAGTGACCGAGGCCGAATACCTCTCGAGCCGCGCGGCGATCGCGCCCTTTGCGGCGGTGGCCAATGTGCGCGCCGAGGCCGGGCTGCGGCTGCGCTTCGAGACGATTGCGGGCGCGCCGCTGGGCAAGCTGACGGTCGATGCACTGCCGATCTACCTCGATGGATCGGAAGCGGTGCCGGGCGAGCTTTATCGTCAGCTGATCGGCGAGGCGGTGGCAGTGATCGCGCGCGATCCGGCATCGGGCGGCGGCGCGGATTCCTGGACAAAATTGCCGCTGCCCGAGCAGGTCGGGTTCGATGACGACGAGGCGCTGCTTCCGGTCGAGCTGCGCTCGTTTCGCGGTTATCGGCTGCTGTCCGAATTCTTCGCGTGCCCCGAACGGTTTCTCTTCGCGCGGCTGCGCGATCTGCGCCGGGCTTTCGCGCGCAGCACCCAAGCCTGCGATGTGATCATCCTGTTTTCGCGCAGCACGCCGGTGCTGGCCGGGGCGATCGGCGCGAGCAATTTCCGGCTGCATGCGGTGCCCGCGATCAATGTGTTCGAAAAGCAGCTGGGGCGGGTGCAGATCACGCCGCACACGCACGAATTCCATGTGGTGCCCGATCGCACGCGGCCGCTCGATTTCGAAGTGTTCCGGATCAGCGAGGTCAAGGCGGTGGTCGGCGATGATGTCGAGCCGCGTCCGGTTGCGCCGCTCTATGCGCTGGGTTCGTTGCTCTACGATGCGCGCGATGCGCTGTTCTATGTCACGCGGCTGACGCCCCGGCGGCTTTCGACCAAGGAGCAGCGGCTGCGGCGGCGGACCGATTATGTCGGCACCGAAACCTGGCTCAGCCTTTCGGCACCGAACAATCCCGAGCGGCTCGACGATGTCAAAGAGCTGGCGATCAAGGCCTATGTCACCAACCGCGAAATGCCCGAATTGCTGACGTTCCGGGGAAGCGAGCATTTCGTCAAGACGGGCGGGCCGGTGCGCACGGTGAGCATTCTGCGCGCGCCCAGCCGGCCGCGTCCGCCGCTGGGGCTGACCGACGCGGCCTGGCGGGTGATCGCGCATATCACGCCCAATTATGCCACGCTGGCGCCCGAGGATCATGACGATCCCGCGCTGCTGCGCGATCATCTCGCGCTGTATGGGCGGCAGGACGATGCCGCGATGCGCAAGCAGATCGATGGCATTCTGGGAGTCCAGTCCGAGGCGATCGTGCGCCGGGTGCCGGGGCGCGACCGGATGGCGGTGGCGCGCGGATCGCGCATCCGCATCCGGCTCGACGACGCGTCGTTCGCCAATGGCCGCATCTTTCTGTTTTCCGCCGTACTCGAACGCTTTCTGGCCGAATTCGCTTCGGTCAACAGCTTCACCGAGTGCATTTTTTCCACCGCAGCCGAAGGGGTGCTGGCCAAATGGCCGACGCGGATCGGGCGCAAGCACAGCATCTGACGATGCTGGCGAAAGTGGCCGAGGCACCCCGCCGCTATGGGGTGTTTCCGGTGCTGCGCGCGGCCGAAGCGCGCGGGTCCGAACTGCCGCGCATCGGCAAGGCCAAGCTGCCCGAGCGCAATCTGGTCGATCTGGCGCAAGTGCCGCACCTCGGCTTTGCCGATGCCGTGCTGAGCGCGGTCAAGATTTCGGGCGGGCGGGCGCGGGTGGAGGGCACCTGGCTGGGGCTGACCGGGCCGATGGGGGCGTTGCCGCTGCACCTCACCGAATTTGCCTTCTACGAGCGGCGTTATGGGCAAAGCCGTCCCTTTGGCGATTGGCTCGACCTGATGGCCGGGCGGATGCTGCAGTTGTTCTACCGGGCATGGGCGGAATCGCAGCCTGCGGCGCTGGCCGACCGCCCCGACGACGACGGTTTCGCCGGCTGGGTCGCAGCGCTTTCGGGCGCGCATGAAGGCGCGGCGCATACGGGTGCTTTCCCCGGCAGCCTGCGCGCGCATTATGCCAGCGTCTTTGCCGGATCGCGCAGCGCCACCGCGATCGAGGACGCGATGAGCCATCTTCTGCGCCAGAATGTGCGTCTGCTCGAGTTTCAGGGCCGCTGGCGCGATCTCGAGCCCGAAGACCTGACCAGGCTCGGGCGAAGCTATGCGCGGATCGGCAGCGATGCGATGCTCGGGCGCCGCGTGCGCAGTGCGTCCGATGCGTTTCGCGTGGTGATCCGCGCCGCCAGCTACCGCGATTACTTGTCGCTTTTGCCGACAGGGCCACGCTTTGCGCTCGCCGCCGAGGCGCTCGACGCGTTCAAGCCGTCGCATCTCGAATGGGACATCACGCTCGAGATCGATGCGCAGGACGCACCGCCTTGCCGGCTCGACGGGCGCAGCCAATTGGGCTGGAGCAGCTGGGTTAAGCCGCGTGGTGTGCGCGGCTCGCCGGGGCAGGCGGTGCGCGGCGATGCACATCTGCGACGCATGAAATCACATAAACGGGGGGTTCCACTATGACCGAGATTAGCCGTTCCGCGCTGTTTGGACGTTTGAACAAGACCGCGCTCAAAGGGATCGAGACCGCCACGGGCTTCTGCAAGATCCGCGGCAATCCCTATGTCGAGCTGGTCCACTGGATCCACGTGATGGTGCAGGATTCGCAGAACGACCTCGCCGCCATCCGCCGCGAATTCAAGATCGACGATACCAAGCTGGCGCGCGACATCGTTGCCGCGCTCGATGCGCTGCCGCGCGGCGCAACCGCGATCTCGGACTTTTCGCCGCAGATCGAGGAAGCGATCGAGAAAGGCTGGCTCTATGCCTCGCTGCAGTTTTCCGCAGCGCGCGTGCGCACCGGGCACCTGTTGTTCGGCATGCTCAAGACCACGACCCTGAAGAATGCGCTGGGCAATATCAGCAGCGAATGGCGCAAAGTACAGGCCGACAAGCTGGGCGACGAATTCGAGCGGATCTGCGCCGCATCGACCGAAGAGACTCAGGCCGAAGCGGGGCCGGTTGCCGGGGGCGGCAGCGCGGGCGAAGGCGGCCCGGTGGCCGATGGCGAGGCGCTGGCGAAGTATTCGGTCGATCTCACCGAGCAGGCACGCAGCGGCAAGATCGACAAGATCGTGGGCCGCGACGCCGAAATCCGCCAGGTGATCGATATCCTGCTGCGCCGCCGCCAGAACAATCCGATTCTGGTCGGCGAGGCCGGTGTCGGCAAGACCGCCGTGGTCGAAGGTTTTGCCAAGCGGATCGTCGATGGCGATGTGCCGCCCGCGCTGCAGGGCGTTACCCTGCGCTCGCTCGATATCGGGCTTATGCAGGCGGGTGCCAGCGTCAAAGGCGAGTTCGAAAAGCGGCTGCGGCAGGTGATCGACGAGGTCGAGGCGAGCACCAGCCCGATCATCCTGTTTATCGACGAGGCGCATACGCTGATCGGCGCGGGCGGGCAGGCGGGCACGGGCGATGCCGCCAATCTGCTCAAACCGGCGCTGGCACGCGGGCGGCTGCGCACGGTGGCGGCGACGACCTATGCCGAATACCGCCAGTATTTCGAGAAGGACCCCGCGCTTACGCGGCGTTTCCAGACGGTCGACGTGGGCGAGCCCGAGACCGCCAAGGCTATCGCGATGATCCGCTCGGTTGCGCCGATGATGGAAGCGCATCACAAGATCGTGGTGCTCGATGAGGCGGTCGAAGCGGCGGTCAAGCTGTCGCAGCGCTATGTCCCCGCGCGGCAATTGCCTGACAAGGCGGTGAGCCTGCTCGACACCGCCTGCGCGCGCGTGGCGGTGTCGCAGCATGCCACCCCGGCGCAAGTCGAGGACCGCAAGCGCAAGCTCGAACTGCTCGCCGTCGAACGCGAGATCGCGCAGCGCGAGACGAGCGAGCAATATGCGAGCGGCGAGCGGCTGCCCAAGCTGGACGAGGCCATCGCCGAGGCGCAGACAGCGTTCGACGAAGCGACGGTGAAGTGGAACGCCGAGAAGGCCGCGCTCGAAGGCGTTGTGGCCGCGCGCACCGCTCTGTCCGAGGCGCGGGCTGCCGCTGGCGAAGACGGCGCGGTCGAAGGCGAGGATGCGCTCAAAGGTGCTCTCGATGCCGCGATTGCGGCGATGCGCGAGGCGCAGGGCGACAATCCGATGGTCTTCGGCGTGGTCGATCAGGACGCGGTGGCCGCGGTTGTCGGCGATTGGACCGGCATTCCGATGGGGCGCATGGTCAAGAACGAGATCGAGAGCGTGCTCACGATTGCCGACCAGCTCAAAGCGCGGGTGATCGGGCAGGACCATGCGATGGACGCGATTGCCAAGCGCATCCAGACCAGCCGCGCCAAGCTCGACAATCCGAACAAGCCGGTGGGCGTTTTCATGCTGTGCGGGCCTTCGGGTGTCGGCAAGACCGAGACCGCGATGGTGCTGGCGGACCTGCTTTTTTCGGGCGACGAAAGCTGCATCGTGATCAACATGAGCGAGTTTCAGGAGGCGCATACCGTCTCGACGCTCAAAGGCGCGCCGGCGGGCTATGTCGGCTACGGCCAGGGCGGCGTGCTGACCGAGGCGGTGCGGCGGCGGCCTTATTCGGTGGTGTTGCTCGATGAGGTGGAGAAAGCGCATCCCGATGTCCACGAGATGTTCTTCCAGGTGTTCGACAAGGGCTTCATGAACGATGCCGAAGGCCGCTACATCGATTTCAAGAATACGCTGATCCTGCTCACCTCGAACGTCGGCACCGATCTCATCACCACGCTGAGCGAGGACGAGGAGATGAAGCCCGACGCCGAGAGCCTCGCGACCACGCTGCGGCCCGAACTGCTCAAGGTGTTTCCGCCTGCGCTGCTCGGCCGCCTGCTGGTGCTGCCGTACTATCCGCTCTCGCCCGATATGCTGAAGGGCATCGTGCGCATCCAGCTCGACCGGATCGTCCGCCGCGTGCACGAAAGCCATGGCATCGTGTTCAGCTATGCCGACGCGGTGATCGACCTGATCGTCTCGCGCTGCAACGAGGTGGCCAGCGGCGGCCGTTTGATCGATGCCATCCTGACCAACACGATGCTGCCCGAAGTCTCGATCGCGCTGCTCAACCGGCAGATGTCGGGCGAGGAGGTCAAATCTATCGCGGTGACCGTTGAGGGCGACGGGTTCGGGTACGCGTTCGGGTGAGGGGCTGAAGGCGGGAGTGCAGCATGAACTTCGCGATGGCAATCATTGATGGCACCGGCGATTTTGATGACGGCGACTATGCCTTAAACATGGCCGGTGGGTTTTGCGTTCAGCTCAAACATAAGCTGGCCAATGTTGCGCAATATGAGCGGGGTCCTTCCATTGACGGCATAAGGGTGCGCGAGCGCGGCGATCGTGCGGCCAGATTTCTTGAGCAGGCCAAGGCCAGAGGCGTCGCGAGATTGTTCGTCGCCGGGTACAGCCGAGGAGGATCGGCTGCACTTTTTTGTGCTGCCAACTTACATTTGAAGCGGATTGCCATCGACGGCATGTTTCTATTTGATCCGGTCGCTCGGCACTTTACTCCGGGCGGAGAGGATATTCCGCCCAATGTTAACTATTGCGCTGTGGCTACGCGCAGCAAAGATCCCGCACTTATTGCTAAGTATGCTAGCAAATACGCTAAATTGCTTCCTGATCGCCTGTTGTTGGCGAACCCGATGCGACCATCGTTTGGCAACGTACGATTGTCTTCCACGCGGCCCGATACTGTTGATTCACAAGACTTTCATGGCTCGCACGGCGCGCTTGGCGGCGTTGGCTGGAAGAAGGTTGAGGAGGACGCTGAATGCCAAAGGCAGGTCGCGCGGTGGATGTCAGAGCGGCTTGCAAAACATTTCATTCCAGTAACTCTAACATCGTATGGTTGCTTTGCCGAATGAACAGGCGTCGGGCTCTGATTTGGGGGATGACAATCGGGCAGTCGCTGGCCCTGCTCGTACTGCCTGGCCCGGCCCTTGCCACACCGCGGCGGGTGGCCGCGTTCATCGCTCAGCGCGACCTCTGCGATCATTTTCGCGGAGAGGAGGCTTATGACAAGGCGCGCGCCCGCTTTCTGGCGGCGCAGATGAAGCGCACTTGCACCGGGACCGACCGGCGCCTGAAAGCGCTGCGCGCGCGCTATGCGAAGCAGCCCAAAGTGCTGGCAAAACTTGCAGACTATGAGGACAGCATCGAATAAGACCATGACGGGGGCGGCAGCGGCATGATCATTCTCACGGCCTCGGTGGGCGAGGGCGGCGACAACCGCGTCCCCGACGTGCGCGCAGTGCAGGCGGCGCTGAATCGGTCGGGCATTGTGCCGGGCCCGGTCAAGCTGCCCGAGACGGGGCTGTGCAACAGCGCGACGATCGCGCTCATCACCCAATTTCAGCAGAAGCACCTGACCCCGATGATCGCCACGGGCCTGATCGTGCCGGGCGATGCGACGCACAAGACCTTGGAGGCACTCGACCGCGCGCCGGTGGTGCCCGCCGCGCTCTCGGCCGAGATGAGCGGCGCGGCGTGGTGGCATGCCAATCAGGCCAAGTTTCCCGATAACAGCGCCATCGCCGATCTCGCGCCCGGTTTCCGCACCAAGGTCGAGAACTTTCTGGCCGCGCTGGCCAAAGCCAATGCCACGGTTCGGGTTGCAGCCACGCGGCGCAATCCGGTGCGCGGGGCACTGATGCACTGGTCGTTCATGCTCGCAAAGGGCAAGGTCAAGGCCAAGGCGGTGCCCGCCATCCCCGGTTGCACGATCGATTGGGTGCATGCCGATGAAAAGGCCTCGCAAAAGGCGGCGCAGGAGATGGTCGATCTGTTTCAGATCGCCTTTCAGCCATCGCTGACATCGCTGCACTTTTCCGGGCAGGCGATCGACATGCGGATAACCTGGACCGGCACGCTCAAGATCACCGGCGCGGACGGCATTGAAGTCGAAATCGGCACACCCTTGAACGGCGCGTCGAACACCGATCTCCACGCTGTCGGCAAGGGGTATGGCGTGATCAAGTTGCTCAAGGACAAGCCGCACTGGTCGATCAACGGGCATTGAAGGACAACGATCAATGACCACCGCTTACGATACCGTCGTTTACCCCAGCATGGTGTTCGAGCAGACGCACCCCGACCGGCTGCGCGCGTTGGCGCAGATCCACGGGCTGGCCGCGCCCGAAGTGGCGACTGCGCGGGTGCTCGAGATCGCAGGCGGCGACGGGCTGAACCTGATCGCGCTCGCGGCGGCCTATCCCGGAATGGCGTGTCAGGGCTTCGATCTGGCCGAGACCGCGGTGTCGCGCGGGCAGGACCTGATTGCGGCGGCAGGGCTGACCAATGTCGAGCTGCAGGTCTGCGATATTCTGGATGCGCGCGATCGCTATCCAGCGGGCGGTTTCGACTACATTATCGCGCACGGGGTCTATGCGTGGGTGCCCGAGCCGGTGCGCGGCGCGATCATGGCGCTGATCGGGCATGCGCTGGCCCCCGATGGAGTCGCGTTCGTCAGCTACAACGCGATGCCCGGCGGCTATATCCGCATGATGATGCGCGACATGCTGCTCCATGCGCTCGAAGGCACCGAGGGCATCGACGAGAAGATCGCGATCACGCACCAATGCCTGGAAATGTTCTCTAAGCCGCGCGACAGCGACGACGTGGTGGTCACCGCGCTGCGCCAGCAGGCCGCCTCAATGCTCGAGCGACCCGACAGCGTGCTGTTTCACGATGAACTTGGCGGGATCTTTGCGCCGCAGCGTCTGACCGATGTGGTGGCGCAGGCGGGCGAGCACGGGCTTTCCTTCCTCACCGACGATGCGGGGGCGGGCCTCAATCTCGATGGATTTCTGCCCGATGGGCTGGCTCCTCAGGGCGATTTGGACAAACTGGTGGTGCGCGCGGCGCAGGCGACCGACTACGCCACGGTGCGATTCTTCCGCCAAAGCCTGTTCGTGCGCAGCGCGCGCAAACCCTTGCGCGTCTTCGATCCGCAGACGCTCGACGGGATGTGGATGTCATGCTCGCTCAAGAAGGAAGAAGATGGTTCCTATCTCAGCGGTCGGTCGACGTTCCGGCTGAACGACGAGGAAATGGTCCGCATGATCGATATCGTGTCTGCGCATTCGCCCGAACGCTTTTCATTTTCGGAGAAAGTACTCGATGCGGACCGGCGGAAGACTCTGCTTACCTTGTTTGGGCGCGGCTATATCCGGTTTCATCATGGCCCAGCGCCGTGCTCGCTCGCCGCGGGGGAACGTCCGAAGCTCAGCCCGCTCATCCGCGCGATGCTTGCCAAAGGCCAAAAAATGGTGCCGACGCTCGACCATCGGCTCATGAATATCGAGCAGGACGAGCTGCAAGCGTTGTTGCTGGCAGCGGACGGTACCCGCACGCTGGCCGAGATTGCGGCATTGCCCGGCTTGCCCTTCCCGGCCGAGCACGTGGGGCCTGCGCTCGATGCGGCAGCGCAGCGCGCCTTGCTCGTTTAGCGCGCCACGAACGCGCGCCAGCCGCCTAGCGCGGTGATGTCTTCGGCGCCGGTGATCGCGCGCGGTTCGGCGACGAAGCCTTTGACCAGCCTGCCGTCTGCCAATTCGACCGTGCCGATGGCGAGCGGCGGCGGCACTTCGGCGACGAAGCTGCCGAACGCGGCGAGATCGAGCTCGTAGATTTCGAGCGCGATCGGTCCGCCGTCTCCCGAGTGGACCAACGCAGGTTTGGGCGGCACGCTATCGGCAATGGCATAGAGCCGGTAAGCGGGCGCGGTCTTGGCCTCGCCGACAAAGCGCGCGTTGCGCGAGGTGAGTTGCCAGTGCAGCGGCATGTCTTTCAAATGCGCGCCGACGACGGCGAGTTTCACGGTATCCATGCGTCCCTCCAGATCGAGCGGCGGCGGGGCGGCCGGCGCGGGGTAAAGCTTGGCCGCCGCCGCGATCAGTGCGCGGTCGGTTGCAGCCGGGCCGATCAGCGTAACGCCGAAGCCGGTGCCGTTGGCGCGCGTGGCCGTGGGCACGGCAATCGCGGCCATGTCGAGCAGGTTCACGAAATTGGTATAGGCGCCCAAATTGGCATTAAGCGCGACCGGCGCGGCGAGCATTTCGGCCACGCGGTAACAGGTGGGCGCGGTGGGCAGCACCAGCAGGTCGATGGTCTCCCACATCGCTTCTGCCGCGCGGGCGAGGTCGGCGAGGCGGTACATCGCGGCGAAAGTCTCGACCGCGCCATAGTCGAAGCCGCGCTCGACAATGCCGCGCACGACCGGGTGGATGGCATCGGCATCGGTCTGCAACAGTTCCAGAATCGCCGCGGTCCGTTCAGCCACCCATGGTCCGTCATAGAGCAGCCGCGCCGCTTCATTGAGCGGGGTCATGTCGATCTCGACCAGTTCGGCATCGAGCGCGGCCAGCGCCCGATCATAGAGGTGACCCGATTCCAGATCGCCGAACCAAGGCCGCTGATGCGCCGGCGGAATGCCGATGCGGCGTGCTGCGCGCGGAGCTTCGGGCAGCGCGCGCGAGAGCGGATCGGCGGCATCGAAGCCGGCAATCGCGGTATCGACCAGCGCGGCATCGGCAGCGTCGCCGGTGAACACGGTGATGCAATCGAGCGTGCGGCAGGCGGGCACAAGTCCCCGGCTGCTCCAGCGCCCGCGCGTGGGCTTGAACCCGATAAGGTGGTTGAAAGCGGCGGGAATGCGCCCTGAGCCCGCCGTGTCGGTGCCGAGGGCAAAGGCGACCAGCCCGGCGGCGACCGCGATCGCGGAGCCGGAGCTCGAGCCGCCGCTGATATAGGTGCGGTTGTAGGCGTTGCGCGGGATGCCGTAGGGGCTGCGGGTGCCATTGAGCCCCGTGGCGAACTGATCGAGATTGGCCTTGCCGACGGGGATCGCACCGGCGGCGACCAGCCGCTCGACTACCGTGGCGGACCGCGCGGGGCGATAGGCGAAAGCGGGGCAGGCGGCGGTGGTATCGAGCTCGGCGACGTCGATATTGTCCTTCACCGCGAAAGGCACGCCCGCGAGCGGCAGCACTTCGCCTGCGGCAATCCGCGCATCCACGGCGGCTGCGGCGGTGCGCAAGGCAGCGGGGTCGATGCGCGAAATCCATACGGCGGGCTGGATGGTGTCGTAGAACGCGAGGCGCTCCAGCGTCTCCTCGATCACTTGCGCGGCGGTGCGCGTGCCGGACTGGACCGCGCTGGCGATGGCCGCGACGGAGAGGCGGGTCAGCGCGGTCATGCGGGCACCAAGGCAAGCAGCGGCGCGCCGGGATTGATCGACTGGCGCTCGGCGACATAGATCGCCGCCACTGTTCCCGCAGCGGGGCTTTCCACCGGAAACTCGGTCTTCATCGCTTCGATCACCGCGATTGTCTCCCCGGCGGCGACCGTATCGCCCAGCCCCTTCATCAGTTTCCACACGCTGCCGCCAAACGGCGCTTCCACCAGTTGCGCACCCTCGGGCACGACGACGGCGTCTGCGTCTGCGACCCCGCCGCCCGCGTCGGTGAGGCTGGCGACGCGGTCGAACTCGCCGCGCTGCGCCCAATCGGCGCGCTCGGCGGCGAAGGCGGCGTTGCGGCGGGTCTCGAACGCCGCGATCGAGCCGGCGTTTTCGCTCAGAAAGGCGCGATAATCGGCAAGCCGGAATTCCGTTTCCTCGATCCGGATCGCGCGGCGACCCAGCGGAAAATCGCGCCGCCACCCGGTCAGCTCGTCGTGGCTCACCGGGAAGAAACGGATCTGGTCGAAAAAGCGCAGCAGCCACGGCTGGCCATCGGCAAAAGCAGCGGTCTGGCGATGGGTGTTCCACACCTGGATCGTGCGGCCGAACAGTTGGTAGCCGCCGGGGCCCTCCATCCCGTAAATGCACATATAGGCCCCGCCGATGCCCACGACATTGGGCGGGGTCCAGGTGCGCGCGGGGTTGTACTTGGTGGTGACCAGCCGGTGGCGCGGATCGATCGGCGTGGCGACGGGCGCGCCGAGGTAAACGTCTCCGAGGCCATAAACGAGGTAGCTGGCATCGAACACGGTGCGGCGGACGTCGTCGGCGCTGGCGAGGCCGTTCACCCGGCGGATGAATTCGATGTTGTCCGGGCACCACGGCGCGTCATCGCGCACCACCGCCATGTAGCGCTCGATGGTCTGGTGGATCGCCGGATCGTCCCAGCTGAGCGGCAAATGGACGATGCGCGAAGGGATCACGAAGTCTTCGAGATCGCCCAGCGTCTGCTCGATCGCGGTGAGATGCGCGAGAAGGGCGGGCTGGGTGAGCGCTACCCCATCGAAATGAACTTGAAACGAGCGGATGCCGGGGACGACATCGATGATACCGGGCAGCGCCAGCGCGGCCAGCGCGGTGGTCGCGGCATGGACGCGCAACCGCAGCTCGAGATCGAGCGTGATCGGACCATATTCGACCAGCAGGTTGCGGTCGCCTTGCTGGCGGTAGGTGACCAGCGGGCGCGCACCTTGCGGTTCGAGGCGGGCGAGCACGGCGTCGCTCGTGTCGGGCGCGGTGCTGTTTGGCGCCGGCAGGGGGATGCCTTGGGCGATCAGCGCCTCTTCCACCTGAGCCGCCGCTGCCGCCTCGGCGAGGGTCACTTGGTGGAAGCGCACGGCATCGCCCGGGGCGAGCTGGCCGAGTTTCCACAAGTCCGCCGCGATGACCACGAAAGGGCAGACGAACCCGCCGAGCGAAGGCCCGTCCGGCCCGAGGATGATCGGCATGTCGCCGGTGAAATCGACCGCGCCGATGGCGTAAGGGTTGTCGTGGATGTTCGACGGGTGCAGCCCGGCCTCGCCGCCATCCTGCCGCGCCCAGCGGGGCTTGGGGCCGATAAGGCGCACGCCGGTGCGGTTGCTGTTGTAATGCACGCGCCACTGCGCGGTGAGGATGGCGGCGATGTCGTCTGCGGTGAAGAAATCGGGTGCGCCGTGCGGGCCATAGAGCACGCGCACGGTCCAGTCGGGTCCGAGAGGGGCTGGCGACGCGGTCGATGTTTGCGCCAAGGCGGCGCCGGGGTTCTCGGCCAGATGGAGCGTATCGCCAGCGAGCAGGCGCCGCCCGCCATGCCCGCCGAATTCGCCCAGATCGAACGTGCTGCCGCTGCCGAGGTAGCTTGGCACATCGAGCCCGCCGGCAAACAGAATATAGCCGCGCATCCCGCCGCCGCTGACCCGGCCGAGCGCGAGCACCTGGCCTGCCTTGACTGCGATGGGCTGGTTGCGCTCGATGGCTATGCCATCCAGCGTCGCGCCAAATTCCGCGCCGGTGAGGCAGATCGCGGCCTCGGTGTTGAACTGGATGACAGGGCCGGTGGCGGTGATCTCAAGCCCCGCCGCGCTCTCGGTATTGCCGAGCAGCCGGTTGCCGAGGCGAAAGGCGCGCGCGTCCATCGGCCCCGAGGGCGGCACACCGACATCCCAGAGGCCCGTGCGGCCCGGATAGTCCTGAACGGTGGTTGCAGTGCCGCCGCTGCGCACGGTGAGGCTGCGCGCGGCGTGCACCACGCTTTCGAGCGAGCGGGTCGAGACATCGCCCGAGACGAAATCGGGGCTGCGCACCACATCGCGCAGCCAGCGCAGATTGGTCTCGATTCCTGCCAGCCGCGTATCGTCGAGAGCCGCCTGCATCGCCGCCACCGCCTCGGCGCGGGTTTCGCCCCGCACGATCAGTTTGCCCAGCATCGGATCGTAATAGGGCGAGACCACGCTGCCGCGCTCGATCCAGGTCTCGATCCGCGCGTCTGCGGGAAAGCTGGCGTCGGTAAGCGTGCCCGAAGCGGGGCGGAAATCGAGCGCCGGGTCTTCGGCATAGAGCCGGGCCTGGATCGACCAGCCCTTGGGTTGCGGAACAGGTGTATCGAGGAAAGCGGTATCGCCCGCCGCGCCGCGCACCATCCATTCGACAAGGTCGATGCCGGTCACTTCCTCGGTGACGCCGTGCTCGACCTGCAGCCGCGTGTTTACCTCGAGGAAGAACCAGTCCTGCCGCGCTGGGTCGTAGAGGAACTCGACCGTGCCAGCCGAACGGTAGTGCGCCGCTTGCCCCAGCCGCACCGCCGCTTCGATCAGCTCGGCGCGGACGCGCTCGGGCAGATGGGGGGCGGGAGCCTCTTCAAGCACTTTCTGGTTGCGCCGCTGCAGCGAACAATCGCGTTCGCCCAGCGCGATTACCCGGCCCGCGCCATCGCCGAAGATCTGCACTTCGACATGGCGCGCGCGCGGCACGAACCGCTCGAGAAACAACCCGGCATCGCTGAAATTGCTCGCCCCCAGCCGCGCCACTGCGGCAAAGCCTTCGCGTACCGCATCGGCATCGGCGCAGACCCGCATGCCGATCCCGCCGCCGCCTGCGGTTGCTTTGAGCATCACCGGATAGCCGATCCGTGCTGCTTCGGTCACTGCGGTTTCTGCATCGGCGAGCAGCCCGGTGCCGGGTGCCAGCGCAATGCCATTGGCCTGCGCCAGCGCGCGTGCGCTGTGTTTCAGGCCGAAGGCGCGGATGTTCTCCGGCGTCGGCCCGATGAACGCAATGCCCGCGCCCTCGCAGCTTTCCGCAAAGGCGGCGTTCTCGGAGAGAAAGCCGTAGCCCGGATGGATCGCCTCAGCGCCGGTTTCGCGCGCGGCGGCGAGGATGCGCGCGACATCGAGATAGCTTTCGGCCGCCGGGCCGGGGCCGATCCGTACTGCCACGTCGGCCTCGGCGACATGGCGCGAGGCTTCGTCAGCGTCGGAAAACACCGCCACCGAGCGGATGCCCATGCGCCTCAATGTGCGGATGATGCGGCATGCGATGGCCCCACGATTGGCAATCAGGACCGTGCTGAAAATCATGCAGTCACGATCATGCGCACGGATGTGGGGTTGAAGCCATTGCACGGGTTGTTGATCTGCGGGCAGTTGGACACCACCACGATCACATCCATCTCGGCGCGCAAGTCCACTGTCAGCCCAGGCGCGGAAATGCCGTCGACAATGCCGAGCGCGCCATCGGGCTCGACCGGCACGTTCATGAAGAAGTTGATGTTTGAGACGATGTCGCGCTTGCCGCGCCCCTGGCGCAAGTTCGCCTCGAGGAAATTGTCGACGCAGGCGTGCTGCGCCTTGGTGTGGTGGCCGTAGCGCAGGCTGTTGGATTCGCACGAGCAGGCACCGCCGATGGTGTCGTGGTATTCGACCGAGGTATCGACGATGGTCATCATCGGATTGCCCTCATTCGAGAGCAGCACGCTGCCGGTGCGCAGGAAGATGTTCGATTGCGCGGCGATGGTATCCTGCGCGCTGTAGCGTTCGGCGTCGTCGGCGGCGGCATAGAGCAGGAAGTCGACCGCCTGATTGCCTTCCAGATCGACAATGCGCAGCGTTTCGCCCGCCTTGATTTGGTGCATCCACGGTGCGCGCGCGGGGACGACCTCGTCATGCAGGACATTGTTGGCATTCGCGGGAACATGGGGATCATGGGTCATCGGCGGTACAGATCCTCGGTATTGAGGAAAGCGCGCTGGCCTTCGGGGGTGGCGTTGCGGATCGGATCGTCTTCGCCCGCAATGGCCCCGCGCCAGGCGGTGGCGCGCAGCGGGGTCACGCTCCAAGGCCGCGCATCGAGCACATGCGGGCAATTGGCGATCACCACGATCACGTCCATCTCGGCGCGCAGCACCACGGTGCGGCCCGCCGCGAAGGGGCCGAGCTGCGGCTCGGTTGCGCCATCGGCGGCGATGCGCACGCCCTTGAACAGATTGATGCAGGGATGCACATCGCGCCGCCCCAGCCCGTGCTTGGCCGAGCCCAAGAGCAGCCGGTCGCGCGCATTGGGGAAGCTGCCCGAATTGCGCCCCTCGCCATAGCGGCGGCGGTTTGAAGCTTCGTTGGATGCGCCGCAGAAGGCATCGTGTGTGCCTGCGTCGTCGTACTCAAAGCTGGCAAGGACGCGGCCCATGTCGGACAACAGCAGGCTGCCAGCGCCAGGATAAGCGTTCCATTGCACTTTGACCGTGTCGGCGATGTTCAGTCGCTCGGTCGGCATCGCGGCATTGTATAAAAGCAGCGAGGCGCAGGCATCGCCTTTGAGATCGATCAGCCGCAACCGGGTGCCGCGCGCCAGCGAGCGGGTGGCATAACCGCCAGCGGCGATGGTTTCCTCCCACACGAGATCGTCCGGGCCGACATCGGCGGGCAGATCATCCGCGCGCGGCGGAAGGATCGGCATGGCTTCGGCGATAGTGCCCGCCATCGCGCGGGCATGATCGCGGGCGGCGTTGGGATTGGCGAGCGCGCTCATGCGGCCTCCTCGTGTGCCGGGTTCTTGGACATCTGGACAGCATCCTGATCATAAAGCGGAGGCAGCAGCGCGGTGGTGGTGAACAGGCGCAGCTGCTGCACCCCGCGCACCTTGCGCAGCGCATCGCACAGTGCGCGCAGCCGCCGCGCCGGGCCCTGCACCAGCAGCACTTCGAGTGACTGGTCGTCTTCGAGAAAGACGTGCTGCGAAGAAATCACTTCTTTCAGATACTCGATCTGGGTCTGCGCCAATTGGTGGCGCACGCGGCCCATGTCGGCGCGGTAAACCAGCGTGATCGTGCCCGCGAGCATGTTTTCGGGGCGCTCCGCAGCACCATGCTCGGCCAGCTCGTTGCGGATCAGCTCGGCAATCAGCTGCGAGCGCGAGGAAAGATCGCGCTCTTCCACCATCGCATCGAGCTGGCGCGACAGCTCGGCCGGAAGGCTCATGCTCAGGCGGGCGAGGCTGGCTGTGGCTTGGTCTTTCGTCACACAGGCACTCTCATAATTATTACCGATTCTGTCAATCGTAATACTGAACGCTATCCCGCAATCGCATCGGGAGCGGGCTTGCGATCGAGCGCGAGATCATAGACCGCTGTCGCGCCGTAGCGGTGCGGCGCGTGGGGATCGTGGCGGCGCTTGTCGAACGAGATCACCCGCGTGCCGAGCTTGAACGCTTCCTGGATATCGTGCGTCACCATCAGCACGGTAAGCGCGCGCTGATGCCACAGGCGGGTAATCAACCGGTGCATGTCCTGCCGGATTCCGGGATCGAGCGCGCCGAACGGCTCATCGAGCAAAAGCACGCGCGGGCGCGCCATCAGCGCCTGCGCGATCGCCAGCCGTTGCTGCATGCCGCCCGAAAGCTGCGCGGGATAGCTGTGCCGCGCGTCGGCGAGGCCGACTTCTTCGAGCATGGCCTCGGCCTCGGCCTGCGCCGCGCGCCGCGCCGCGCCGAACAGCCGCGCGGTGAACGGTGCGGCCACGCATTCGCGGTTGAACATCACATTGCGCAGCGCGGTCAGGTGCGGAAACACCGAATAGCGCTGAAACACTACGCCGCGATCCGGCCCACATTCGGGCGGCAAGGGCGCGCCGTCGAGCATGATCTTGCCCTTGGTGGGCGCTTCCTGCCCCAAGACAAGCCGCAGGAAGCTGCTCTTGCCCGCGCCCGAGGGGCCGACGATGCCGACAAAGCTGCGCTCGGCGATGGCGAGGCTGACGCGCTCGAGCACGACCTTGTCGCCGTATTCGAGCCAGACGTTGTCGAACGCGATAAGCGCGCTCATCGCCCGGCCTCGTGCGCCCAGCCAAAGGCGCGGCGGCTGAGCTGTGCCAGCGCGACATCCATCACGATCGCCAGCAGCGAAATCCAGATCACATAGGGGATGATGATGTCCATCGAGAGATAGCGGCGGACGAGGAAGATGCGGTAGCCGAGGCCGATGTCGGACGCGATCGCCTCGGCCGAAATGAGGTAGACCCACGCTGGCCCCAAGGACAGCCGCACCCCCGCGATCAGCCGGGGCAGCGCCTGCGGCAGGGCGACGCGCAGCGCCAGTTGCCAGCTGCTCGCGCCCAAGGTCTGCGCCTTGATCATCTGCTCGCGCGGCAGCGCGGTGATGTGATCGGCGAGATCGCGGATCAGGAACGGGGTGATGCCGATCACGATCAGTGCGATTTTGGCCGTTTCGCCGAGACCGAACACGATGAACAGGATCGGCAGCAGCGCGATCGGAGGAATCACCGCGATTGTCGTTACCAGCCCGCCAAACGTGGCGCGCGCGGCGGGCAGCACGCCCAGTACCATGCCGACCAGCAGCGCCGAGACGGTGCAGATGGCGAGCGCGATGCCGAGCCGTTCGAGGCTGGCGACCGTGTCCGCCCAGAAGATCAGTTTGCCGGTCAGCGGATCGGCATCGGCCATCATCGTGCGCATCGCGGCGAACATCGCCGCAGGCGTGGGCAGGACTTTGTCGGCAGTATTGGCAGCGTGGCGACTGGCCGAGGCGATCAGATAGGCGAGCAGCAGGAGCAGCAGCGGCCCCGCGCCGAGCAGCCACCCGGTGCGCCGCGAGGGCCGCACATTTATCCAGCGCATGCGGATGCCAAGTTCTTGGGCCTGATCAATTCTTGCCCGCCGCAGCCGCTTCCATGTAGGCCGCATCGAAGTGCAGCTTCACATTGGCTGCATCGCCCAGGGTCTTGCCGCCGGGGAAGCCCATGCCAACCGCGTCCGCGCTGCGCGCGCCCGGTCCGAACAGTCCTTTGGAAAAGCTGAAATCGCGCACTTTGGTCATCGTGCCGATGAGATCGGGCGCGCCCATCGCGGCAATCGCCTCTTTGGGCGTGCCATAGAGGTGCGTGGTCTTGAGCTGCGCGTCGAATGCTTCCGGGCTCGAGCCCGCCAACTTCGCCATCGCCGCGCGGGCTGCCGCGCCCTCGGCATCCTGCCTTTGCATCAGCGCGATGGTTTCGTACCAGATGCCGATGAGCGCCTTGCCCAGATTGGGATTGGCTTTGAGCGTGGCGCTGTCGACCACGAGGAGATCGAGGATCTCGGCGGGCACTTCGTTCGAGGCGAACACCAGCTTGGCGTTCTGCATCTTGGCGAGTTCGGTCAGCTGCGGGTTCCACGTCACCGCCGCATTGGCATCGGGGCTGGAGAACGCTGCGACAATGTCCGCGTCCGAAGTGTTCATCGTTTTCACGTCGGACAACTTCAGCCCCACGGTGGAAAGCGCGCGCGCGAGCAGATAGTGCGATACCGAAAGCTCGGCGAGATAGACCGTGCGGCCTTTGATATCCGCCAGCGAGGCCGCGTTCTTCAGCACCACGCCGTCATTGCCGTTCGAATAATCGCCCAGAATGATCGCGCTGGTATCCTTGCCGCCCGCCGCCGGAATGGTCAGCGCGTCCATGTTGGTCACGGTCACGCCGTCGAGCTTGCCTGCGGTGTACTGGTTCACCGATTCAACGTAGTCGTTCACTTGCACGACATTGATCTTGAGGCCGTATTTATCGGCCCACTTCTTCACGATGCCTGCCTGCTGCGCATAAGGCCAAGGCATCCACCCGGCATAGATCGACCAGCCGATGCTGAACTCGGTCCGCTTCACCGGCTCCGAAGCGCCGCCGCCGCAGGCCGCCGTGGCGAAAAGCGCTATTGCCGCGATGATTAGGCGCGCCTTCGCCATTCGGCCCATTGCCAGACGACCTTGAGCCAGCCAACCTTCAGACAACGAGCGTGCCATGCATTTCCCTTGGGTTTCGATTCACCGCTTAGAGTGCGGCGGATCGACGCGGTTGTCTACCCCGTTCGTTATTACGTTCGGGCAATTTGGTAATAAAGGCCGAAGCCGCAAGATGAACCCTGCCACCCGCTTCCGCATCGCAGCAATGCGTAATTCGCCCCTCCCGCTCGTCGTTGCGACTGCCGCGCTGGCGCTGATCGCCGCAGTACCGCCTGCGCCGGGGCCGCGCTTCGAACATTGGATCGACGGCTCGCAGGCAGTGGAGCCGCAAACGCAGGTGCAGGCGATCGACGCCGATACTTTCGTTATCCGTCAGTCGGTCAAGACCAATTTCGAGGCCCCGTTCCTTTATCTGTTGTTTGGAAAGGGGCGCGCGCTGCTGCTCGATACCGGCTCGGGCGGGCTCAAGATCCGGCCGGCGATCGAAGAGGTGATTGCACAGTGGCGCGCGGCGCATGGCGGCCAGCCGGTGAAACTCACCGTCGCGCATTCGCATAGCCACGGCGATCACCACGCGGGTGACGGTGAGTTCACCGGGCGCGCCGATACCGATGTGATCGGCCTCAAGCCTGCCGATGTCGCTGCTTATTTCCACGTCGCCAAATGGCCGGTGACGCGCGGGCGGATCGATCTGGGTGGCCGCGTACTTGAAGTGCTGCCCACGCCGGGCCATGAGCCGTCGCATATCATGGTCTATGACGCGCGCACGCGGCTGCTGTTTTCGGGCGACATGCTCTATCCGGGGCGGCTCTACGTGCCGCTCGACAAGTTCGCCGCGTTTCAAGCAAGCGCGAACCGTCTTGCCGCGTTCGCCCGAACCCATCCGATCCGCGCGGCGCTGGGCGCGCATATCGAGATGACCACGACGCCGGGGCAGGATTATGCGCACGAGGCCCCGGCGCATCCGGCCGAACACGGCCTCGCGCTGCCGGTATCGGCGATCTACGAACTGCAGGCAGCGGTGCGGGCCGCGCCGTCCCCGCCGGTGGTCGACCGCCGTGCAGAATTCATCCTGAACCCGGTCCCGCCTCGTCCCGGCGAGTAGGATGAGTGAATTGCCCCGCGGTCTTGCTTCGCTGCCACCGACGGTCCATTGTTGCGGTCGGCGGCAACTCGCCGGGTACCGTTGGGGGCGTGGCCGTTGAAACAGCTAATTTATTCTTCGGAACCCTTCGGCTTTGACAGCGCAATGCTCGCGGGCATCTTGGTGCGTTCGCGCGAAAAGAATCGCCAGGCCAAGATCACCGGCGCGCTGATTTGCCGTCACGATCTCTATCTTCAGTTGATCGAAGGGCCAGAGGCGGCGATCGACACCGTTTTCGCGCGGATCGTCAAGGATGATCGTCACCTTGCGGTCAAAGTGTTGCTCAGCCGCACCGCCGATCAGCGGATTTTCCCCGAATGGGAAATGCTCGACGATCAGATGCCTTCGCTGACATGGTCGGCGGCAGACGTTGCGCGGGGTGTATTGGACGTCGCAACGCCCGAAATGCTGCTCGCAGTGTTCGAACGGGTTGCAACCACGGCACGCAGCGCTGCTGCATGAGCGCAGCCGGCAGCGACCGCTATTTGCTTGCGGGCGTGCCCCACCACGACAGCGTGTGCACATCGTGCGCGCTGGTCCACAACCCCGGTCCCACATAGCGCAGCGCGCCGCTGCCCGCCGCTGTGCCGTAGCGGCCGAGGATTGCCATCGATTTGGGGTCAACCACCACCACCACCTGATCGGCGGTGGTGCGCAGCCAGACTTTGCCGCCGCCGGTATCGATATCGCCGTATTGCCAGTCCGCCCCCACTTTGGCGCGGCCGGTCACTGTCACGCTGCGCGGATCGATCCGTGCCAGCGTCCCGTCGCCCTGCTCCTGCACCCACACCGCGCCCTCGCCCGCTGCAAGGAAGGCGGGCTGCTTGCCCAGCGCGGCTCTGCCGACGACCTGCCCCGTCGCCGGATCGATCTTCTGCACGGTCTGCGCTTTGCTGCTCACTGCCCACAGCGCGCCTTCGCCAAAGGCCAGATAGGTCGTGCCCGGATCGACCTTGATCGAGGCGATGACCGTGTTCGTGGCCGGGTCGATGCGCGCGATCATGCCGGCATCGTCGCTCGGTGCCCAGACCGAGCCTGCGCCCGCGACCACGTTCAACTCGCCGCCGGTTACCGTGGTGAGGCCGGTGGGGATCGCCGCGACGATCGAGGACATGCCGGTGTCGATCCGGTTGACCCGGCGGTGCTGGCAATCGGCCACCCACAGCGAGCCGAACGCGACGGTCATCCCGCCGCAGGGCTTGGCCATCGCCACCTCGGCAAGCTTGGCCTGCCGCGACCACAGCTCGACCCGGCCCTTGTTGGTGATCCACACGTTTTCGCCATCGACCGCGAGAAAGTCGGCAAATCCGGGCACTGTCAGCACGATGTCTTCGCTTGCCAAAGGCGCGGGCGCGGCAAAGCCGCTGCTGCCGGCCATCGCCGCCGCGCCCGCTATCAAGGCCATTCCCGCACTCCGCCGCCGCAACTTCCGCCCCATCGCCTGTTCTCCATCTCGTGCCGTGTTCGGCTGCCCTCTACGCGCCGCGCAATAAGGCACGCCTACGTCATTCGGCGACCTGTGTCGGCGTCCGTTCTCGCCTATGCTCGCGCTGTATGCATTGTGCCGAAGTTTTGGCAGGATGCCTGAAAAATCGTGTCAGGGTGTGATTCGCATGATGAAATTGGCAATGACCTGGGTGCAGCCGGCCTTTCTATTGGTCATTGTGGCCTTCTGGTCGTTGGCGCCGGCCGCGTGGGTCAATGCCAGCACCATGACACTGGCCGTCGCGTTGACCTATGGCGCGGTGCAGGGGCTCGAATTTGTCAGCGAGCGGCACGCCAGCTGGCGGCTCACCTGGCGCGAATTTCGCACCGACTTTTTCTATGTGCTGTTTTTCACCTTCGCGATCGCCTGGTTTACCCAGATTGTGGCCGAAAATCCGTTGACGGCGCTCAAGGCTTCGCTCGGCATTGCCACGCCGTGGATCATGGCGCTGCCGTTTGTCGTGCAAGTCGCGCTGGTGCTGGTGGTGATTGAGTTCGGGCAGTACTGGATGCACCGGCTGATGCACGGCAACTATGCCTTTTGGCTGACGCATGCGCCGCACCATCACATGACCCAGCTCAATGCGTTGAAAGGCGCGACCGGCAATCCGATCGAGCTGTTCCTGATCAGCCTGAGCGTTGTGGCGCTGCTCGATGTGCAATTGTCGGCGGTGTTCTGCGCCAGCAACATGCTGACCGCGATTTCCTCGTTCGCACATGCCAATGTGAAAACCACGCCGCCGCGCTGGTATTCGTATCTGTTCACCACGATCGAGCATCACAGCCTGCATCATTCGACCGTGTTCGAAAACAACTTCAGCAACTTCGGCAATTCACTGATCCTGCTCGACCGGATCTTCGGGACCTACCGCGAAGGTTATAGCGAAATCGTCGGGCAGGATGAGCGCAAGCGCCTCTCGATCTGGGAGCAGTGGGTGTTCCCGGCCAAGCATGGCATCGCTTACGTCAAAGCCAAGCTCGCGGGCGAGACGCCTTCGATAGGCTAAGGCGGCGGGCTTCCCCACCTAGGGTGGGACTTCTGGGCGTTTACCTCCAGCCTTGCGGCACGGCTGACTGCGGTCATTCGCGCTGGGCCGCGCCTATCTTAAAGGGCACCTGACCTGTTGCCCAAACGCCACGCCGTGCCCTGAAGGACACCGCGCATACGCCAAACGGCCTATTGGCCCTCCATCGCCCTCCCCATACCCAAGATGTCCGTATGCGGCACGAAAGCTGCAACGAGGACGGGAGGGGGAACAAACTTGGTTTGATTCCAAAAGGTTCAGGGGAAAAATATTATGACGTCGCGTTTCCGGGTCAAAACGACTCTGCTCTGTGCGAGCATTCTGGCGACAGCCGCGCTGGGGGCAAGCCCCGCGCTGGCGGCCGATGCAGCGCCAGCCGAGGCGGCAGCCGATGCGGCGGCCACCGAAAACGATGACGCGATCGTCGTGACCGCAACCCGGCGCGATACTTCGCTTTCCGATGTTCCCATCAACATTTCCGCGCTCAGCGCCAAGCAACTGGAATCGCAGCGCCTTAACGATGTGCGCGATCTTGGGGCGTTCGTGCCCGGCATCACCATTACTGACACCGGGCCACGCGGCGCAGGCACCATCGTCTTGCGCGGGCTTTCCGCCGATGACTCGAGCACTTTTGCCGATAACGCCAATAGCGCCATCGGCACCTACCTTGGCGAAGTGCCGCTCTATCTCGATTTCAAGTTGATCGATCTCCAGCGCATCGAAGTGCTGCTTGGTCCTCAGGGGACGCTGTACGGCCTCGGCACCCTGGCCGGCGCAATCCGCTACATTCCCGAGCGGCCCGACGCGTCCAAGGTTAGCGGCTATGTCCATGGCCGCGTTTACAACGTGAACAACGGCGATGGTGCCAGCTATGTCGTTGATGGCGCGATCAATCTGCCGATCATTCCGGATGTGCTCGCGTTCCGCTCGGCCACCGGTTATTACTTCGACACTGGATTTATCGATTATCCGTTCGCGGTAAAGACTATCGGAACTTCGCTGCCGCAGCCCGGCCCAGTATCAAACCCGGCAGGCACAGCGGCGCAGCAGACTGAGAATTTCAACCGTCAAAAGGACGTCAATTTTGAGCGCACGTTTACGACGCGTAACCAGCTTGGGCTGACAGTGCCCGACTTCAAGGCGTACGTGTCTTACGTTTATCAGCAGACCAGGACCAACGGCCGCCAGGCCAATGGTGCCGGTGTGCTTGGCGAAGGGCGTTATGAAGGCCCATGGCGCGTGCTCGAGCCGTCCAATCGCCAGTCTCACCTCGTTTCGCTCGAAATGGAGGCGCAACTCGAAGGCATCATGACGATCGTATCGTCCACGGCTTACACCCAGACGACCAACCGGAGTTCGTCGGATGTGACCGATCTGCTGATCGATCTTGATTATGATTACGATAGCTGGCCCCAGTTCGTCGGGTTTAACCGCAACTATGCCCGGACCACGCAGATCAATCAGGAACTACGCTTTGTTTCGGCGCACGGCGGTCCATTTAGCTGGGTGGTTGGCGGCTTCTTCAATCAATCGAAGGTTGCAACGTCCGGACGCGAATATGTGCCAGGATTTGGTGCGTCGCCGGTCGCACTTGAACTGATTGACCTTGATATTGGTTTTGCTCCGACTCCAGATGATAACGAGTACGCAGCATTCGGACGCAGCAAACGGACTGAACAGGCAGTGTTCGGCGAGGGCAGCTTCAAGATTACTCCTGAATGGCAAGTGACAGGCGGGCTGCGGTATTATCATTATGACGTGACCAGCCGAGGTGGTGCTACGACACCCTATTTTACTGGGACAGTAACAACTGATGAAGACATCCCGTCTCTGTCAGGTGTAGCACAATCCAGCGGTGTCGTTTGGAAGGCCAACACATCCTACAAGTTTTCAGATGATGTCCTAGTATATGCTACCTATAGCACTGGATATCGGCTCGGCGGTGCCAATACCAGTGCTGGCGCATGTGATGATCCACTACCGCCTGGGCAGCAAACCTGCGCGTTGCCGAATGAACTGTTTTTCAGCCCCGACAAGACCAAGAACCTCGAAATCGGCATTCGTGCGGCGCTGTTTGACAAGCGCCTTTCGTTTAACTTGTCTGTATTCGATGTGAAGTGGGACGGAATCCAGCTGGCAGGGCAAACATTTTATGGTGCGGTGGGAATAACGGTTAATGGTGGTAAGGCAACCAATCGCGGTGTTGATTTCTCTTTCAATGCGAATGTGACCGACCGCTTTGCGCTGCGCGGCAATTATTCCTATCTGGACGCCAAATTGACTGAGGGCGTGAATGAACTTCTGCAAGTCAGACGTAGTTTGATTTCGACCCCCCGCAATAAGTTCACCAGAATCGACGTCCTTGCCGGTGATCGGCTGCCGGGTTCGGCAGCGCATTCGGGGGCCATTTCTGCAGCTTACACGTTGCCAGTGGGCGACAACAAAACCATCTTCGACTGGACCGCGACGTATATCGGCGACATCTTGACGCGCGTCGGCGGGCGCGGTGCAGGTGAAAAGTTGCCCGGTTATGTGATGAACCGTGCATCGATCACCTATCAAACGCCGGTTTACGAAATCTCGTTCTTCGCCAACAACATCTTCAACAAGTATGCGGTTACCGGCGTCAGCAACGATCTTAGCCGCGTGGGCTTTGCCCCAAGTGGCACTCTTTCCCGCTTTTATGCGCGCTCGGTCGCGCGGCCGCGGGTGATCGGGCTCGAGGGCCGCTTGAAGTTCTGAAGCTCACCTTGCAATGAATTGAGGGGGTGGATCAGCGCGATCCGCCCCTTTTTTCATGTTGTAGCAATGCCCTGCGCCTCGAAAAACGCCCTGACCGGGGCGAGCGCGTCCTCATAAAGCCGCCATTTCGCGACCGAGTCCGCGTAGATCGGCCGCCGCACTTGCGCGGCGCTGGGCGTGGCGACGGCGGCGGTGTTGGTGTGGAAAGCGAGCGCGGCATCGGTCCATTCCAGCCCGCAATGCGCGAAGAGGCGGCGGCTTTCGGTCTCCTGATCGGCCACCAGCGCTTCGTACTGCACCTCGCAGACGCGCCCGGGCAGCAATTGTTCCCAGAACGCCATCAGCCGGTCGAACCGCACATAATAGTGCGCGATATCAGATAGATCGTAGCTGTAAGCATAATAGGCCGAGGTGGTGGCGAAGAGATTCTTGTAGTTGGCCCACACCGTATCGAGCGGATTGCGCCGCAAGCAGATGATCTTCGCGTGCGGCAGAGCGCGCGCGATATGCCCGATGTTGAAGAAGTTGGCGGGCAGCTTGTCGATAAACTGCCCCTCGGCGCGGCGGCGATGCAGCGCGGCGCGGGCGATATAGGCCGCGCCTACCTCCTGCGGCGCAAGCGCGCCCGAGGCGGCCACGGTTTCGGAATCGATGACCATCCGCGAGCGGGTGCCCGAGAGCTGCTTGATCGCCAGCGGCATCGCCTGCAATTCCCCGGCGCTGTGCACGTCGGGGTGCGAGGACAGGATTCGATCGACCAGCGTGGTGCCGGTGCGCGGCATGCCGGTGATGAAAATCGGCGCGTCGGCGAGCGCGCTGGAGCCCGCAAAAAAGCCGGGCTGGCGGAAACCCGCCTCGATAGCATCGAAAATCGCGGAGTCGCTGGCAAAGCTGTAGCCGGTCCGGGCCTTGTGCGCCGCATTGGCGGCCTGGAGATGGCGGAACGACGCGGCCGCATCGCCGATGTCGTCATACTCCTTGGCCAGAGCGTAGCGTATGCGCAGCGCGTCGTCGGGCGCGGGCCCGCGCGCCAGCACGGCTTCGAGCCGCGCGATGTGATTGGCCTCGCGGGTGGCTTTGGCAAGGCCCGACAGCGCATGGTGCACGCGGCCGTTGGCGGGGGCGGCGGCGAGAATGATCTCGTGCTGCGCCGCCGCCTCGGCCACGCGGCCGACAAAGCCGAGCGCGGCGGCGAAGTTGTAGCGGTATTCGGTATTGCCCGGATCGCGCGCCACCGCCGGGGCAAAGCAGCGCAGCGCTGCATCATGATCGCCCAGCCGCGCATGGATATTACCGATGGTATCGAAGGTGAGCGGGTCCGCCGGCCCCATGGCCTCGGCGGCCTGCGCGGCGGCGCGGGCTTCACCGTCGCGGCGCAGCATAATCAGGAGGCGCGCCTGCTGCGCCAAAATCTCGGCGGTCGGCCCCAAGGCAATGGCGGCTTCGATATGCGCGAGCCCGGCGCTCACGCGGCCTTCGCTGGCTTCGGCGATGCCGAGCAGGAATCGCCCTTCCGCCGCTGTTGCCGGGACGCCCGCAAGGCCCTGCGCCAGTTGCCGCACCGCCGCCATGTCGCCGCGCGCCAAGGCTTCGCGGGCCGGACCGCTCACCGGCGCATGCTCATTGATCGCCCGAACGGATCGCCATGGCAGCCGCTGCGGCGCGGGTCTCGACGCCCAGCTTTTCGTAGATCCGTTCGAGGTGCTTTTGCACGGTGCGCGGGCTGATCATCAGCACATCGCTGATATCGGCATTCGACTTGCCATAGCTGATCCACAGCAGCACTTCGGATTCGCGCTCGGTCAGCCCGAGCCGCTCCTGCAGCCGCGCCGCATCTTCGCGCAGATTGATCGCGTTCAGCCGGATCAGCACTTCGTTTTCGCGGTACTGCGCGATCAGCACCAGCTCAAGCGTGCCCTCTTCGTGATCGAGCCGGACGCTGGCGCCGCGCGTGTCGGTGCGCGCGAGCAACCGCTCAACCGCCTGGCGCAGCACTTCGGGCAGCATCGTCTGCTCGCGGTCCCAGCCGGGGGCAAAGCGCATGATCGCGCGCTCGGCCAGCGGAGTGCACCACAGCATCGTGCCGCGCGTGTCGGTGGCGAGCATCATCCGCCCGGTGGCATCGAGGCTGGCAGTGCTGGCCTGCACCGCGCGCGCCTGAATAAGATGGACGCGCACCCGCGCCACCAGTTCATCGACATTGACCGGCTTGCGCACATAGTCCGTCCCGCCGACCTCGAAGCCCTGGACGACATGTTCGCTCTCGGTCAGCCCGGTCATGAAAATCACGGGCACATGCGCGGTGGCGGGATTGGCCTTGATCCGCCGGGTGGTGTCGAACCCATCCATCTGCGGCATGACCGCGTCCATCAGCACCAGATCGGGCACGACATGCGCGAGCAGATCGAGCGCGGCGGCACCGGACGTCGCGACCAGCACGGTCAGCCCGGCGCTGTCGAGCGTATCGGTGATCAGGCGCAGCGTATCTGGCTGGTCATCGACCACCAGCACGGTGTCGCGGCGGTTTGGCTCGGCATCCATCGCTACAGGTTCTCCAGCCGCCGCGCGAGCGATGCAAGGTCAAAACGGTCAAGATCGGCAAAGAGCGCTTGTGTGAGCGCCTGCGCGTGCGGTGCGGCGCTTTCCAGCGCCCGGATTTCGATCTCGATGCCGCGCACGTGGCCGATCTTGAGGCACTCGCGCAGCTTGGCGACATGCTCCGCCGCTGCGGGACCGAGCGGCGTATCGCCCTCTGGCCGTTCGTTTGCAGCGGGTTTCGCGGTGGGCGGGGCCTCGCGCGTCCACTGCAGGCCCAGCTGATCGCCGAGCGCGTCGATCAGCGCGCCGATTTCGACCGGTTTGACCAGAAACTGGTTGTGCGCCGCTGTACCTTGCGCAGGCTGCCCTGTCGCGCCCGCTGCCTGCCCGAAACGCTCGTGCGCATTGGCCGATAGCATCAGGATCCGCAGCTCGGGCCGCTGGCGCGCGCGCAGCGACGAGGCGGTTTCCCACCCCGAGGGACCGGGCATCGCGATGTCGAGCAGTGCAAGGTCGAATTCCTGCGCCTCGGCCAGCGCCAACGCGGTTTCCCCGTTTGCGGCGGCCATCACTTCAAAGCCCAGGTCTTCGAGCACCGCGCGCACGAACGACAGCTGGCGCAGATCATCGTCCATCAGCAGAATGCTGCGGCGCGGGCCCTCATAACCAATGATCCGGCCTTCGGGTGCCCCCGCCTCGCGGTGCCCGGTGACCGCGGGAAGCAGCAGCCTGACGCGGAAGACCGCGCCGCCACCGTCGGCGTCGCGCACATCGATATCGCCGCCCAGCACGCGCACGATCGCGCGGGTGATCGCAAGGCCAAGGCCTGCGCCTTCGGCATGCGCGGCCGCGCCGGAACCGCGTTCGAACGGAATAAAGATGCGCTCGCGACTTGCTTCGGCGACACCCGGGCCGGTATCGTGCACTTCGAATGTGGCGACTTCGCTGGCAAACGAAAGCGCCAGCACGACTTCGCCCTCGGCGGTAAACTTGATCGCGTTGGCCAGCAGATTGATCAGCACCTGGCGCAGACGCTTTTGATCGGTGCGGACAAATTCGGGAAGCCGGCCGCTTTGCTGCACAGTGAAGCGCAATCCCTTGGCCTCGGCCTGCGGGCGGAACATCTGGTCGAGATGCTCGAGGAAGGCGGGCAGGCGCACCACATCACTGGCGACGCGGGTCTGGCCATGTTCAACCAGCGAGATATCGAGCAGCCCTTCAACCAGATCGCTGAGATGCTCGGCGCTGCGGCGGATGATCCGGGCGGCATCGCGCGGCACCGTGGCCGTGCCGCGTTCCATCAGCTGGGCATAGCCATAGATGGCATTGAGCGGAGAGCGGATTTCGTGGCTGACATTGGCGAGATAGCGGCTTTTGGCCTCGCTTGCCGCAATCGCGGCGTCGCGCTCCTTGGCGAGCTGGCGCAGTGGCTCCGATTGCTCGGCGGTTGCGTTCAGCGGCGCGGCATGACCGCGCGACCCCGGAAGCCAGACCAGCCCGATGACGCCGATCAGCCCCGCGATCATGATCGGCAGCGCGAGACCGCCCACGCCTTTGAACGCAAACAGCGCGAGACCTGCGGCAACGGCCACGAGCACGGTGGTGGCCAGTGGGCGCTGCCATCGTGCGGTAGCGGTCATCTTGCCCACCGGTACCGCTGTCACGCGCGCGGCCCAGTGCGTGCGCCCTGCGGCGGACGCGGTAGAACCGCCGCACCGCTGCGGCAAAGCAAAATGGCCCCGCCTTCCGGCGGAGCACTTTTCAACGCGGGAAACATTTGGTGTTTGGGCCCCAAGAACTGTTCAATCGACAGAATTGGCGTGCTTTTGCACCGCAACGGCCCACGACTCAAGCCTAACCTGATGGAATGTCTGACACGTTTGTGCAGTTGCACACGCCGTCAATGCGTCATTGCGGCACATTCTGCGGCAGCTCAATGCGGCCTGGCGCCGCGCCTGCGCGCGAAATGGTCCTATTCTCTGAGCGCGTTGTCCCTGATCTGCACGAGGGGGCCGAGGATGTAGGACAGGATCGTCTGGCTGCCGGCGCTGATCGCGACGTCGCCGGTCATACCGGGGACTATATCCTTGCCTTTGCCGAAACTGGCGCGATCGGCGGTGAGCCGCACGCGGTAAAACACTTCGCCTTTTGAATCCTGCAACACATCGGGAGAAACGTCGGCCACTTTGGCTTTCAGTGTGCCAAATTGCGAGGCGTCGTAGGCGCTGATGCGGATGTGCGCGGTGAGGCCAGGCCAGATTTCGCTGCGATCGCGCGGCAGAATGCGCGCCTCGAACATCACCGCATCTTTGAGCGGCACGATTTCGACCACCGGCTCGCCCGCCCTGATCACCCCGCCGACGGTCTGGATGTAAAGCTTGTTGACCACCCCGTCCATCGGCGCGCGGATTTCCTCGCGCGAAACGCGGTCTTGCACCGCGCCGTATTGCTCGCCCGCTTTCGCCAGTTCGAGCCGGAGCTGCGAGGCGAGCTGCTTGGCGTCCTCGATCTGGCGCGTCCAGATTTCGCCATGCTTGGCCTCGGATTCGGAAATGCTGGCGCTGGTTTGCGGAATCTGGTTTTCAACATCGGCGATGCGGGTACGCAGCGCGAGCAAACCGGCGCGTTTTTCCAACACTTCGCGTTCGGAAATGGCTTCTTCGCGGAAAGCTGCCTCCAGCTTGGCGAGCTGCTCGCCGGCCAGCGCTTCCTCGCGGCGCAGGTTTTGCAGCCGCACGCGCAGCTGCGTCGCTTCGGCAAAGCGGCCCCGGGTCTGTTCGCCGATGATCCCCGCCTGCTGCATCCGCTGCATCCGGCGGGATTGGAAGAGGCCTTCCTCGCTCGCCGCGATCTCGGGCGCCTGCGCCACCATCTCAGGCGGCGCGCGAAATGTGGCAGCGCCCGAAATCTCGGCATCGAGGCGCGCGAGGATGATGCGCTTGGCCACGACATCAGTCTGCACGGTCTGCATCGCGGCCCCGGTATCGGCATTGGAGATGCGCACCAGCACGTCACCTTTGCGGACCTGTTGGCCCTCGGAAACCAGAATATCGCTGACGATGCCGCCTTCGAGATGCTGGACGATCTGGTTTTGCACCGAAGGCAGCACCCGGCCCGCGCCGCGCGTGACTTTGTCAACCGAGCACAACGTTGCCCAAGCGAGGAAAGCGAGCAGGAATGCGGCAATGATAACGAGGCGGCGGGCCGGCCGCTCGGTGCGGATACGGCCCGACCACGGCACCAGTCCGGCGGAACCCGGGGTCGGCAAGGCAATCCGTCCGGCGAACACCCTGTCGGTTTGGCTGTCGGTCACATTTTCAAGCAGCGCGGTGCCGCCCAAGGCGCGGATCGCAGCGTTGCGAAGAGAGCGGATCATTCGGGTTGTACTTTCGGTAGTCTGACCACTGCGCTCCTTTACGAACCATTATCCCTAATTTCCGTGGCGGCTGACTTACGCGGTACTGCGTGCCCCGGCTTTGCGAGGAGTTATCCTTAATGGGATTTAAAGCCCGCAAGCGGTGCGTACCGCGAGGCGAGGGAAGCGGGATTCATGGAACCACGTGGGACAGCAGGAAGTCGGGGGAGGCCAAGCCTCGCCGCCAAAGCCTTGCGCGTGTTCACGCGCAAGGCACGCTTAAACAACGGCGGCGGCAGCGAACCTGATTGCACCGGTTCTGGCACCTGCTCACTGGGCGAGGCGCACGTTCCGCTGAGTGCGCTGTCTGCCACCGACGCCCTGCTCAGCTTGTGCGAGCGGCTGGGCAAGTCTGCTTCGGCGGCGCAACTGTGCGGAGCGCTGCCGCTCGATAACGGTGAGATCGCTTTCAAGTTCGTGCCGTTCGCGCTCGCCCGCGTCGGCCTTACCGCCCAAGTCGGTCGGCTTTCGCCGAACCGGCTGCGCGCGGTCGATCTGCCCGCGATTGGCTGGGCGCGCGGCGGCGGGGCGTTCGTGATCACCGCCATCCCCCATCCCGGCATTATCCGGCTCATCAGCGCTCGCGGCGAAATCGAGGTGGATGCGGCATCGCTGGGCGATGTGCTCACTGGCGAATTTCATCTGATCGGGCATGTCGACCCGGAGAACGGGCAGAGCGAAGATCAGGATGCCAAGCTGCTGCGCAGCAATCCCCGGCTGTGGCTGCTGGGGGTGTTCCTCGGCGAGCGCCGGGGGCTGGCGCATCTGATCGGCGCGGCGCTGCTGCTCAATCTCTGCGCGCTGGCGATCCCGCTCTACATGCGCGCGGTCTATGACCGGGTTCTGCCCAATCTGGCGATGGATTCGCTGTGGGCGCTTTCGATCGGCGTGATCATCGTCTTGATGCTCGAACTCGTGCTGCGGCAAGTGCGCGCGGCGTTCGTCGACAGCATCGGCGGACGCGTGGGGCAGGCGATCCAGCACCGCGCGCTGCGCGCCGTGCTTTCGGCCCGCTCGCAAACCGGCGGCAATTCGGTGGGCGCGATGATGACCGCGCTGCGCGATGTCGAGCAGATCGCGCTGCTGGTGCCGCAGGCGCTGGTGACGTTCGTGGTCGATCTGCCCAGCGTGCTCGCCTTTTTCGTGCTTATCGGGCTGATCGGCGGCTGGACCATCCTTGGCCCGGTGCTGGGCGCGGTCGGCCTGATGGTCGTGGGCTTTGTCGCCAATCACGCGCTGCGCCTTGCGGGCAGCCGCTCGCACAAACTGATGCAGGCGCGCGGCAATCTGATTGTCGATGTGATCGAGGGATGGCCCACGATCAAGGCCAACCAGGCCGAGGGTCTGTTTCAGCGGCGCTGGGATATCGTGGCCGATCATTTCGGCGTGACTTCGGGTGCGCAGCGCAAATGGAGCGAGATCCCGGGCGCGCTTTCGGCTTTCATGATCCAGCTGGTGACGGTGCTGGTGGCGATTATCGGCATTTTCCAGATCAGTGCCGGGGTGATGACCAGCGGCGCGTTGATCGCGGTGATCATGTTGACCGGTCGCGCGATGGTGCCGGTTTCGACCGCCATCACCACGGTCGGCAAGCTTTACCAGTGCCTGCCGCAATTCAACGGTCTGGCCGGCATTCTGGGCAGCGAGAGCGAGCGGGAAGTCTCCGATCCCGCCGTCGGGCAGCGCGAGATTGCCGGCCTCATCGCGGCCAAGGGTCTGACTCACCGGTTTGACGCGAGCTCGGAGCCGGCGCTTGCCGATCTCGCGTTCACGATCAAGCCGGGCGAAAAAGTGGCGCTGATCGGGCGGTCGGGATCGGGCAAATCCACCGTTCTCAAGCTGCTCGCCGGGATGATCGAACCGCAGGCGGGAAGCCTGACGATCGATGGACATGCCATCGGCCACTATGCTGCGGCGCAGCTGCGCCGGTCGATCGTGCTGAGCGCGCAGGATGCCGCGCTGTTTGACGGCACCATCTGGGAGAACATCCTGCTCGGGCTGCCCGAGCCCGCGGCTGATCTGGCGGAGCGCGCGGTCCGCTGCGCCTGCCTCGATACCTTCGTCGCACGCACGGTCGAGGGCTATATGCGCAACGTGGGGCCGCGTGGGTCTGCGCTTTCGGGCGGACAGCGGCAATCGGTGTTGCTGGCGCGCGCGCTGATCCGCGATCCAGGAGTGCTGCTGCTCGATGAACCGACCGCTTCGCTCGACATAACCAGCGAGCAGAACGTGATTGCCGGGCTGCGCGAGGCAACGCGCGACAAGACGCTCATTGTGGCGACGCACCGGTTTGCCGTGCTCGATCTGGTCGACCGCGTGATCTGGCTGGAGGAAGGACGTGTGGTGGCCGATCGGCCCAAGCATGAAGTGCTGGCCATGCTGGCCCGCCAGACCCCGCAAACGGCGCGCGCGGCATGACCGACGCGGTACACCTTACAATCGGAGGCCATGATGGCGGGCGCTAGTGAAGACGGCGAGATCAATGTCTGGCCGGCGTTTGTCGACGTGTTGACCACGGTCATCATGGTCGTGACGTTTCTGCTGGTCATCATGAGCGCGGCGGTGATGATGCTGTCGCAGCGGGTTGTCGCGCAGTTGCAGAAGCAATTCGAGGCGAGGGAGCAACGCATCCTTGCGGCCGCTCCTAAAGGGGCCGCCAAACAGGTGGCAGCGACAAAGACGACGCCCGGCCGCACTGCGGTGGAGCTGGGCGATGTGCTGCGCAGCGAAACACCCGTGACCGCACAAGACCGGCTGACGATCCGCACCCGCGATACCAAGGACACGCTGCAGATCGCGGTCAAGGCGCTGGAGCAGCCGTCTGTGGCCAAGGGTACGGCGGTGACCACGGCGGCGACCCTGCTCAAGATTGCGTTCGAGCCCCAGGCGATCAGCTATTCCCCCGACGATGCGAACAAGGTTCTGGCCTTCCTGCGCGATCATCAGGAGGCGAACGCCAACTACGAGGTCTGGTCGTTCGCGCCGCAAACGGCGTCGGTCTCGGAGGCGCAGCGGCTTGCCTATTACCGCGCCGCGACGACCCGCAACCTGCTGATCCGGGCAGGCATCGCACCTGCGCAAATCACGACCCAGATCCGCGTAAACGATCCGGTCTCGCCCAACGAGCACTTGGTGCGCGTTGTCGTGAAGCCCTGAGATATCGGAAAGACAAGCTGATGGAAAAGAAGATCAGATCCGAATTGTTCAAGATGACCGCCATCATTGTGGTGTTGATCGGGCTGGGCATCTATGCGCGCGATTTCGTGATCGATGGCATCATGGCCAAGGCCGCGCTCAACCTGAGCATTTTCGCCTTGGCGGCGATTGCGGCAGGCATTGCATTTCGCAACGTGCTGTCGCTGCGCAACGAGGCGCTCGCGCTCAAAGCGCTGCAGGTAGATCATGGCGCGCGCTCCCGGCGTCCGACCGATCCCTATGCGCACCCGGCGATCGTGTTCCGCGAACCCGAACTCCTTGGCCAGGGCTACCGGATGATCACCGAGGAGCTTGGCAAGCAGGACAACTTCACGATTTCAAGCGCTTCGATGCAGACGCTGCTCCACGACGTCGATCAGCGGATCACCGACCGCAAATCGACGATCATGTATTTTGCCGGCTTGATGGTGTTTCTCGGCCTGCTCGGCGCGTTCATGGGGCTGATGAAGACGGTCCATTCGGTCAGCGATCTGATCGGATCGATGGACATGAGCGGAAATGCCGGGCCCGACGCCTTCGGCAAGATGATCGAGGGGATGAAGGCCCCGCTGACGGGGATGTCGGTGGGCTTCAGCTCCTCGCTCTTCGGATTGATGACATCGATGGTGCTCGGCGCGCTCGAGCGCTGCATGACCAGCGCGGCCAAGACCCTGCGCAACGAGTTCGAACACTGGCTGAGCAACATGGCCGCGCTCGAAGGAACGCAGGCCGAAGCGGCGGACAATACGCAGGCGGTCGATGCGATGCGCAAAGTGCTGGCCACCGGGGTGCAGCAGATTGCGCAGATGCAGTCGATCCTCGCGGGCGTGGTGACCGAGACCATGGAAACGCGCGGGCAACTGCATGCGCTGACGCAGTCGACCAATGACCTTGCCCAGATGACCAGCTCGCTGGCCGATGTGGTCCGCGAGGTGGCCGATCCTGCGCCGCTGATGCAGCCGATTGCCGATGCGGTCAGCCGCCTGATCGATGGGCAGCAGCGCATTGCCGATCATTCTGCGGTGCTACACGAACATGCTGTGATCGACCGCGAACATATCCGCGGCGCGCTCGCATCGCTGAACACCGCGGTTTCGCGCATGGCGGCCTTCGACGGCGCATCGCTGCGCGCGCAACTGGGGGAGCTTCTCGAAGCGGCCACCACCGTGCCGACGCCACCGACGGCCGACGCGCCCGCGACGGCTCCGGGCCGGTTCGCCGGCTGGTTTGGCGCGGGCCACGCGCGGCAGACCGATCGGGCGCTGGCCGCAGCGCATATGCGGGGCCTGCGCGAACTGACGCAAACGCTGGATCACCGGCTGGCCCGGATCGAAGGCGCGAACGCAGCGGATACCGACCTCCTGGCGCGGCTGACGGCCGTCAGCAACGCGCAGACCGCGCGGCTGACCGAGCTCAAGGAGCAGCTCGACGCTGTCGCCGCAGGGCCGTTCGGTACCGAGGTTCCTTATGGTGCGCGGGCCGGTCTGGCCGCGCTGCTCGATCGCTTGGGCGTGCCTATGGAAAGCACACCGGAAACCCCCACCACCCGGCGCAACATCGCCGGCCTGCGTTAAGCGGAGTTCGAACCATGTCGATTTTTGATTTCTCCCAGCGTTCGAAGCGGCAGCGCATGGCGCGCGCGGCGGTGCGCCATTCGTGCCTGATCGACGGGCAGCTCTTGTTGGTTGATCGAGAAACCCGGCTTGAGGGGCGGATCACCAACGTCTCGCTGAGCGGGGCGCTGTTTCGCCCGCGCCTGAGCTATCTCCTTCAGCGCAAGCATGTCCCGGTGCTGCTGATAGTCGGCGAGAAGCAGTTCGCCGCCGAGATCTTGGCGACCGTGCCGCAAGGCTATGGGATCGCCTTTCTGGAGCCGATCTCGGCGGCGGAACTCGAAGCGATCTTGCGCAAGTCGCAGTCCGGCGCGCTGGCGGCTGCCTAAGCATTATCCGCTAGCCGCCCTTTGAGCGAATTAACCACGTTCCTTCAGTGTGGCGGCTGGGTTCAGACCGCAGGAGACCAGTGTGGGTCAGCGTTATTCGATTGCAATTGGCGGGTGCGGCGCTTTGCTGGGCCAGGCATTGATTGCAGGCCCGGTGATGGCAGATGCGCAGCCGGGGTTCACATTGATCCCTCATTCCGGCGCACAAGTCGGCAAGGTTCACCGGCCAGAGGCCAAAGGCCGTCTCATCCCTGTCATCGAAGCGATGCCTGCGCTCAGTCCGGTCGTCGCTATCGACGTGGCACTTGCCCTGCCGCCACTGCATGCGTTGACAATCCCTCGCCCAGTGCCTGCGTCGATCCTTGACGGGCCGCCGGTCGTGATGCGCGTGCCGGAGGCGGCAGCGCTTGCCGGACTGGCGCAAGTGTCCCCGCTCGAGTCCGAGCCGGTCTTGCCGGACCCGCCCAAGCAGGCGGCGCCCATTCAGGTTGCCGCGGCCGTCTATGGCCCGCCCGCCGAGCTCGCCGCATTGCCGCTGACAAGCGCGCAGTCGCAAGACAGCGAACTGCCGGCCGCAGCCATCCCGGCCGATGCCGAAGCCGCGGCCAAAGCCGAGATGGATCAAGAGGGCCCGGCAGAGCCGGTCACCACGCCCGGCGAAGTTGAATCGCTGACCAGCGCGATTATCGCTGCATTAAAGGCCAACCCCGAGATCCAGATCGCGCTCGCGGTGCAGGATGATGCGCGCTACGGTGTGCACGAAGCGTGGTCCGGTTATCTGCCGCACCTTGATCTCTCGGTTGGCTATGGCCGCGAATTTGTGAAGCTGGCCGGGCAGACCGGAACCTATCGGATGCGCACCGAAGGTTCTATCACGATGAACCAGAATCTGTGGGACTTCGGCGTCACGCTGAATGACATCCGCCGCGCACGCGCCAGCTTTCGCAGCGCGCAGTGGGCCACGCGCGAGCGGATCGAGGCGATCGCCTATGATATCAGCAGCGCCTATCTGGTCATTCTGCAGCAGCAAAAGCTCTATGATCTGACCCTTGCCGAGATGGCGGCCACCCGCCGGATCCTCAAAGTCGTGACCATCCAGAAGGACCTCGGGCTGACGACGTCGGCCGATGTCGGGCGCGTTCAGGCGCGGCTGGAAAGCTTGCAATCGATCCTGCTCGATCGCCGCAGCACGCTGGGGCAATCGAAAAGCACCTACCGGCGGTTGACCGGGCACGAGCCCGGGCTCGCTGTCGATTTGCCCGACAGCTCGGCCGCCGTGCCCGCAACGATCGCGGACGCGGTTGCGCAGATCGAAACCCGCAGCCCGCGCATGGCGCAGGCGGTGGAGGATCGCCTTTCGCTGAAACGGCAGGCCGACAGCCAGACCGGCAATTTCTTCCCCCGGATCGGCTTGCAGTTGCAAGGCAATCGCCGACAAGATGTTTTGGGACCGACCGGCCTTGCGCAAGATGCGCGCGCCATGGTCACGCTGTCTTACCGCTTCTTCAATGGCGGGCAGGATCTGGCCATTCGGCGCAGGATCGGTGCGCGCCTGCGCCAGGCGGACTACGAACTCGACCGCCGCCAGCGCGAGGTGGAGCAGGACTTGCGCATCGATTTCGATGCGCTGCGCGCCGCGCGCGAGAAAATCGCCACGATCGATGCCGAAACCGCATCCTCGCAGAAAGTCGCCGATCTCTACCGGCAGCAGTTCCGCGAAAGCCGCCGCACGGTGTTCGAATTGCTCGACAGCCAGCAAGTGTTGTTTGCGGCCAAGGCCAACAAGATTGTCAACGATACCGCGCTGCGTGCTGCGGAATTCAGAGTTCTGCAGCGCCTTGCTGGCCTGTTTGAACTGCTCAGCGGCGGGCAGAAGCTGCCCGATGTCAGAAGCGATCGCAGCGACTGAGACCCGAAAGTCTTAATGCGCAGCAGGTGAGCGATACGTAGTCATGTGCTGAACCACTAACCATAATAAAGTGTGGTTTCGTGCATGCGTGGCTGAATATCAGCAGGGGTTTGCATGGCCAGGATACGCAGCGGAAAAGCCTCAAAGGCAGAGCAAGCCGCCAAGACAGATCACGCGCGCGTGGCGAGCGATGCTGCTTCGGGCGCGCCGGACAGCGCAAAAACCGGCGGGGCGGGACGGAACGAACCCCTGATCGGCGAGGAAAAAATCGTCGAAATGGGTGCCGACGGCAAAGCCGTGCTCGGCATCGCCTACAAGCCATTCAAAGTGGAGATCGTCGATGTCGATGTGATCCTGGTGTTCGCGGATGGATCGAGGGTGATCATCCCGGGCATGGCTCTGGCCGCATTTTCGGGCCGCAAGCCGATCCTCGTGTTCGAGGATCGCCAGATTCAAGCGGAGCAAGCCATCGCTTCTGTTGGCGAAATCCACCAACAAGACGCCGCGCCCACACTTTCGCTGTCGTCGTTCGAAGCTGAAAAGCCGTCAGCCAAGCCGAGCGAGGAATCGGGCCCGGCGGTTCAGCCTAAGGATGCCGCCGAAGCCCAGGCACAGGCTGCCGCCGAAGAGCAATCGCGGCACAAGTTCGACTCGGATGCCAAGAAGCTCACCGAAAAGATCAGCGATTCGCAAGCCTCGGCGAGCCCGCCGCCCTCTCCGCCTTCGGCAAGGGCGGTCGAACCCGCGCCTGACGATGCCCTGGGTCCTTCCGGGATCGGCAGGCTCGTGCCCGAGCTCAAGTACACGCTGTTTAATGCCGAAGGGCAGACCCAGACCACCGTCGCTGGCAATCCGGTGCTGACCGGCGAAACCGGGGGTCCGAATTCGTCCACCGACACCGCCTTTGCCGCGCAATCGGCGCCGGAGACGATCAGCGGCACCGCCAGCGATGATGTTATCAACGCAGACAATCCGCTGCACGCGCCGCCCGGCGCGACCATGCGCGTGTTGCATGTGGAGGCGATGGTCCCGGCGGGGAACCTCGATCTGCTTAAAGTGCTCGTGCCATCGCTTCCCGAAGGCTATTCGATCGCCAACGGGGTTATCAGCGACAGGGGCTGGCTGGTTGACATCGATGCGGGAAAAATCACCAAGATAACGACAACCACCGACGAAACCGGCAAGACAGTCCCGGTTCCATCCAAACAATCGCTGTTCGAATTTGACCTGCAACTGATTTATTCCGTGCCCGCTGCCGGTACGCCCGCGGGCGAAAGCGGTTTTCAGGACGATTTCTATCTGCCGGTCCAGCTGGGCCTTTCGGGCGATGGCAAGACCAGCACCTTTGCCGTCCAGGTTTCCAACCGCTTCGGCATCAGAGAGGTCAGTGCCCAGGCCGATATGACCGCCACCGACCCGGTGACCGGCGATCCCATCTACGTGCTGTTTTCCAATCCTCCGGGCAACGTGATCAATGCGGGCGAAGGGAATGACCTGATCTATGCCGGCATCGGCGCGGACAAGATCGATGGCGGCAACGGTACGGACACGATCGACTACACGCGCTCGCGCGATGCCGTGAGCATCGACTTGCTCACCGGCAAGGGCAGCGGCGGCGCGGCGCAGGGCGACGAATACACCGGAATTGAAAACATCACCGGTTCGGCGGGCAATGACGCGCTGTCCGGCAATGATGCGGATAACGTCATTGTGGGCGGCGCGGGCGCGGACGCGATCGATGGCAAAGGCGGGTCGGATACCGCCGACTACAGCGCTGCGATCGATCTTTCGGGCAGCACTGCAGGGGTTGAAATCTTCCTCGACGGCACAGCCTCGCGCGGCGGACAGGCGCAGGGCGACACCTTGCTCAACGTGGAGCGGGTGATCGGCAGTGCCGGGGACGATGTGCTCCACGGCGGCGCGGCGGGCGAGACGCTCGAAGGGGGCAGCGGCGATGACCGGTTCACCGGCAGCACAGGCGCAGACATTCTGGATGGCGGCGCGGGCAGCGACACTGCCGATTACAGCGGTTCGGGCAGCGGCATCGACGTTCGGCTCGACGGCGCGGCGGGCAGCGGCGGCGATGCCGAGGGTGACCGGCTGGTTGCGATCGAGAACCTCGTTGGTACCGGCTTCGACGATGTCTTGACCGGTGACGCGGGCGACAACGTGCTGACCGGCGGCGGCGGCGCGGATGCCATCGATGGCGGCGCGGGGACCGATCGGGTCGATTTCAGCGGCAGCGCCGCAGGCGTGACCGTCTATCTCGATGGCCGGGCGGGCCTGGGCGGTGACGCGCAGGGCGATACCTATGCCAACATCGAAGTGGCGATCGGATCGTCACAAGCCGACCGGCTGGTCGGCGCGGCGGCCGCCGAGACACTGCGCGGCGGCTTTGGCGATGATGTGCTCGAAGGTGCGGGCGGCGGCGACACTCTCGATGGCGGCGACGGCTTCGATATCGCCAGCTATGCGGGAGCGGCCAATGGCGTGCGGGTGGCGCTCGATGGTTCGGTGCTGGAAGGCGGCGATCCGGTTGGCGACACGTTCATCAGCATCGAGGGTCTAGAAGGTTCGGGCTTTGGCGACACGCTGATCGGCGGCGCGGGCAATGATGCGCTGGCCGGGCTGGCAGGCGATGATATGCTTGTCGGGCTGGGCGGCGCGGACCGGCTCGACGGCGGCAGTGGCAGCGATACGGTTGATTACAGCCAGTCGCGTTTTGCGGTGACCGTGCGCCTCGGCAGCGGCCTTTCCGAAGGCGGCGATGCGGACGGCGATGTGCTGACCAGCATCGAGCGGGTGATCGGCTCGGGGTTGGATGACACGCTGGTCGGGTCGGCCGGTGATGACCGGCTCGAAGGCCGCGGCGGCAACGACACGCTCATCGGCGGCGCGGGTGCAGACATTCTGCAGGGCGGCGAAGGCAGCGATACGGCAAGCTATATCGGCTCGGCGCTCGGCGTCGATGTGTCGCTCGATGGCCGTCTTGGCCTAGGCGGCGATGCGCAAGGCGATGTGCTGAGCGGCATCGAAAAGCTGATCGGTTCGGCGGGCGGCGACCGTCTTGGCGGCGATGAGCGCGACAACGTGCTGTCCGGCGGCGACGGGGATGATATTCTGACCGGCGATCTGGGCGCGGATGGGCTGCAGGGCGGCGCCGGTTTCGATACGGCGGATTATGCGCTGGCGCAGGCGGCGGTTACCGTGCGGCTCGATGGCAATGTTTCCTCCGGCGATATTGCCGAGGGCGACCGACTTTCCGGCATCGAACAGGCGATCGGCGGCAGCTATGCCGATACCTTGATCGGCGATAGCGGGGCCAACACGCTCGATGGCGGTGCCGGCGACGACACATTGCGCGGCGGCCTGGGCGCGGACCGGCTGGTGGGCGGTGCGGGCAGCGATACGGCAGACTACAGCGATTCAGCGGCGGATGTCGTGGTCGATCTGGCGCAGGGCACGGGCCTTGGCGGATCGGCGCAAGCCGATGTATTCGAGGGAATCGAGAACGTTACCGGTTCAAGCTATGATGACCGGCTCACCGGCGATGGCGGCGGCAACCGCATCGATGGCGGCGCGGGCAACGATATTCTGACAGGTGGCGCGGGCAGCGATACGCTGATCGGCGGCATCGGCTTCGATCTGGCGGACTATGCGGCGTCTGCAGCGGCAGTGACCGTCGCGCTCGACGGTTCTGCAGGGCAGGGCGGCGATGCGGCAGGCGACCGGCTCTCGGGCATCGAGGGGGTGACCGGGTCCGCGTTCGACGATGTGCTGGGAGGCAATGAATTTGCCAATCGCCTTTCGGGTGGCGCTGGCGACGACAATCTGCGCGGCGGCATGGGCGCAGACGAGCTGCTCGGCGGCGCAGGCATCGATACGGCCGATTATTCGGGATCGGCAACCGGGATCGTGATTGCCAACGATGGATCGGTCGGTCTGGGCGGCGATGCGCAAGGCGACACCTTGCAGCAGATCGAACGGATCGTGGGCTCGGCCTTTGCCGACAGCATCACTGGCGGCGCGGGCGACGAGACACTGACGGGCGGCGGCGGCGATGACATTTTGCAAGGCGCAGGCGGCGCGGATGTGCTCGAAGGCGGCGCAGGTTTTGACGTGGCGGACTATTCCCGCTCGGGCGCTGGCGTGGTCACCGGTCTCGATGGCCGTGCGGCCAGCGGCGGCGATGCTGCGGGCGATACCTACAGCGGGATCGAGGGGCTTGCCGGATCTGCCTATGCCGACATGCTCTATGGTTCGGTTCTCGACGAAGCGCTGCGCGGCAATGGCGGCAACGACCAACTGTTCGGCTCGGGCGGCGCAGATACGCTCGACGGCGGCACCGGCATCGATACCGCCGACTACAGCGGGTCGGACGCAGGCATTTCCATCGATCTGGCGGTTGGAAGCACAAGCGGCGGCTTTGCCGAAGGCGATGCGCTGAGTGGGATCGAGCAGATCATCGGTTCGGCCTTTGCCGACCAGTTGACCGGGACGGCGGGCGACCAGACGCTGGTTGGCGGTGCGGGCGACGACGTGCTGGCAGGCCGGGGCGGCGCAGATTCGCTGCAAGGCGGCGACGGTTTCGATACCGCAGATTATTCGGCGAGCGCAGGCGGCATTGCGCTGACGCTCGACGGCAGCGTCGGCATTGGCGCAGATGCTGCAGGCGACAGGATCACCGAGATCGAACGGATCATCGGCTCTGCCTATGACGATGCGATCAGCGGCGTCGCTGCGGCCGAAACGATCGAAGGCGGTGGCGGCGATGATATCTTGCTGGGCGCCGGCGGAGACGACACCCTGATCGGCGGTATCGGCAGCGATCAGATCGACGGCGGCACCGGCACGGACCGTTTGTCGGGCGGTGAAGGCGACGATGTACTGGCGGGCGGCGCAGGGGCAGACCAGATTCTGGGCGGCAGCGGCTTCGATACCGCCGACTATGCCACCTCGGACGCGGCGATCACGGTCGATCTTGGCGGAAACGTGGGGATTGGCGGCGATGCCGAAGGCGATGTGCTGACCAGCATCGAAGCGCTGCGCGGCTCAGCCTTTGGCGATCACTTGAACGGCAGCGCGGCGGCGGACACGATCGACGGCAATGCCGGGGATGATTTGATCCATGGCGACGCCGGTGCCGACACCTTGCGCGGCGGTAGCGGCAACGACAGCATCGATGGCGGCGAAGGTGGCGACGTAATCGATGGCGGCACCGGGCGCGATATCGCCGACTACAGCCAATCCGGATCTGGGGTCGCGGTCTACCTTGATGGCACGGCGGGCCTCGGCGGGATTGCCACGGGCGATACGCTGATCGGCATCGAGGAAGTGATCGGATCGGGCCACGACGATACGATTTCAGGCAACGACGGCGATGAGACACTCAGTGGCGGCGGTGGCGACGATACCCTGCAGGGCCGCGCCGGCGGCGATGTGCTCGATGGCGGGGGCGGGCTCGATACGGCGGATTACAGCGATTCAGCGGACGGAGTCACGGTCGATCTGGCGCTCGGCAGCGGATCGGGCGGCGATGCCGCGGGCGATCTGCTGATCTCGATCGAGCGGCTGGTCGGATCGACCGGCGATGATCTTCTTTCCGGCGCAGGCGCCGACGACGTGCTCGAGGGCGGCGACGGCAACGACATTCTGGCCGGGCGCGATGGCGCCGATACGCTGCTTGGCGGCGCGGGCAACGATACGCTGGAGGGCGGCGCAGGCAGCGATTTCCTCGACGGCGGCAGCGGCCTCGATACGGTCGATTATTCCGGTTCGGGCGTGGCTGTGCAAGTCGGCCTCGATGGTTCCATCGGGGCAGGCGGCGATGCCTTTGGCGATGTGCTGACGGGCATTGAGCGGCTTGTAGGCACCGCGTTCAACGATACCCTGGCGGGCGGCGTGCTAAACGATACGTTGGTCGGCGGCGCGGGCGACGATGCCATCGCGGGAGGCGCGGGGAGCGATATCCTGCAAGGCGGGGCGGGCGACGATGTGCTGGATGGCGGTGCGCGCGCCGATATCATCGATGGCGGTGACGGCCTCGATACGGTCGATTATTCGAGCTCAACCGCGGCGGTCACGATCTATCTGGATGGTACGCCGAGCGCGGGCGGGGACGCGCAAGGCGATCAACTGCTCAATATCGAGAACCTGACGGGTTCGAATTACGATGACAGCCTGAATGGCAGCGTGGCCGATGAGACCATTGCCGGCGGCGGCGGCGATGATGCAATTCGCGGCGGTGCCGGCGCGGATACCCTGCTTGGCGGATCAGGCGATGACCAGCTCGATGGCGGCGCTGGAGCCGACAGCATCGACGGCGGATCGGGCAACGACACCGCGAGTTATGCCACGTCCTTGACTGCGGTAACCGTCGGCCTTGGCGGGCAGACGAGCAGCGGCGGCGATGCCGCAGGCGATGCACTGGTCAACATCGAGAATCTGATCGGTTCGCAATTCGGCGATGTGCTGAGCGGCGGTGACGGGGAAGAAACCCTTGATGGCGGCTCCGGCGACGACCGTCTGGTCGGTAGCCTCGAGGCCGATCTGCTGATCGGCGGCGATGGCTTCGATACGATCGATTATTCGGTTTCGGCCAGCGGCGTGATTGTCAACCTGGACGGGGCCGCAGGCGCAGGCGGCGATGCGGCCGGCGACCGCTACCGCGAGATTGAAGGAGTCATCGGCTCCTCGCTCGATGATATTCTGGTTGGCTCGGTCAGAGCCGACACGCTCGATGGCGGGGCCGGCAACGACGAGCTGAGCGGCGGCGGCGGCGACGATACGCTGCTCGGCGGCGCGGGCAACGATTTGCTCGATGGCGGGGCCGGGTCTGACTTGCTCGATGGCGGCGACGGCATCGATACGGTCGATTATTCGACTTCCAGCTCTGGTGTCGACGTTTCGGTCGATGGCTCGCAGGCAACCGGCGGCGCGGCGCAGGGCGACCGGCTGCTTGCAATCGAAAATCTGATCGGTTCGGACTACGACGATGTGCTCAAGGGCACGAGCGCGGATGACGTGCTCACCGGCGGCGCTGGCAACGATGTGTTGGCGGGCAGAGCCGGTGCCGACCGGCTTGTCGGCGGCGCGGGTTTCGACACGGCGGACTATGCGGATGCGGCGTCTGCAATCGCGGTATCGCTGGCCACGGGCCTCGGCACGCTTGGCGATGCGGCGGGCGATGAGCTCGATTCGATCGAACGGCTGGTTGGCTCGGCCTTTGCCGATGTCCTCACCGGTTCTTCGCAAGTCGATGTGCTCGAAGGCGGCGCGGGCAACGATACACTCCGGGGCCTCGGCGGCGATGACACCATCCAGGGCGGCGCGGGCGATGACCAGATCGACGGCGGCGCGGGCGCGGATCAGATCGACGGTGGCAGCGGTATCGACACCGCCGATTATGCGGCCTCCAATGTGGGGGTCCAGGTCAATCTCGATGGCAGCGACAGCTCGGGCGGTTTGGCCGAGGGCGACCGCCTGATCGCGATCGAGGTTGTTACCGGCTCAAACTTTGCCGATACTCTGGTCGGATCGGCAGGCGATGAAACGCTGCGCGGCGGTCTTGGCGATGATCTGCTGCGCGGCGGCGCAGGAGCGGATACGCTGGATGGCGGCGCTGGGATCGACACGGCCGATTTCGCGCTGAGCGGCGCGGCGGTCAGCCTGAGCCTTGCCGATGGCGGCACCGGCGGCGATGCGGCGGGCGACGTGTTCGCGGGCATCGAGATCGTCGAAGGCTCGGCGTTTGACGACACGATATCGGGTTCTGCCCTCGCCGATGATCTGCGCGGCAACGTGGGCGATGATACGCTGAACGGCGGCGCGGGTGACGATATCCTGTCCGGCGGCCAGGGCAACGACACACTGAACGGCGGCAGCGGCGCAGACGCCATCGATGGTGGCGCAGGCAGCGATACGGTCGATTACTCGGCCTCTGCGGCCGGCGTGTCGATCAATCTGGACGGCACCCTGGCGGCGGGCGGCGACGCGCAGGGTGATACCCTGACCGGCATCGAAAATGTAAGCGGATCGGCATTTGCCGACGTGCTCACGGGCACGATCGGCAACGAAACGCTGGGCGGCGGCGGCGGCAACGACACTGTATTTGGCGGCAGCGGCAGCGACAGGCTGCTGGGCGGCGCCGGCGACGATACCTTGATCGGCGGCACGAGCGCCGACGAGATCGACGGCGGGATCGGCTTCGATACCGCCAGCTACGAGACATCGCTGGCGGGCGTCAGAATCACGCTCGACGGCAGTCTTTCGACCGGCGGCGACGCCGAAGGCGATAGCTTGATCGGCATCGAGCGGGTGATCGGTTCGGGCCTTGCCGACACGCTGACCGGCGGCATTGCGGACGATACATTGCTCGGCGGCGATGGTGACGATGTGCTCAGCGGCGGGATCGGCGCGGATGCGCTCGACGGTGGCAGCGGCTTCAATACCGCCAGCTACGCGCTTGCCGCCAGCAGCGTGGCTATCGATCTGACCGGCGCGGCGGGCACGGCCGGCGAAGCGCTGGGCGATGCGCTCAGCAATATTCAAGAGCTTGTCGGTTCGGCGTTTGCCGATCAGCTGGGCGGCGGGAGCGGCGCGGAAACGATTCGGGCGGGAGCCGGCGATGACGCCGTGCTGGGCAGCTCGGGTTCGGACACGCTCGATGGCGGCACCGGCTTCGATACGATCAGTTATGCGGCGTCGGGCGCTCCGGTGACGGTCTATCTCGATGGTCGCGGCGGCATTGGCGGCGATGCGGCAGGCGACATCCTGACCGGCTTCGAGACCGCGATCGGTTCGGCGGGCAACGATACGATCTATGGCAGCATCACTGCCGATACGGTGGACGGCGGCGCGGGCGATGACCGGCTTTACGGTGACATCGGGGCCGATCTGCTGCGCGGCGGCGACGGCAACGACCTGCTCACAGGCGGCGATGGCGCGGACAGGCTTGAAGGCGGCGCGGGGATCGACACCGCCAGCTATGCCGATTCGACCAGCGGTGTCACCGCCAGTCTCGATGGCAGCGCGGGCGCGGGAGGCACGGCACAGGGCGATGTGCTGATCGGCATCGAAGCGCTGGTAGGATCGGATTTCGACGATACGCTGCGCGGCGGCACCGGCAATGAAACCCTTACCGGCGGGCTGGGCGATGATCGCTTGATCGGCGCGGCGGGCGCCGATCGCCTCATCGGCGGCGAAGGCACCGACATTGCCGATTATGCGGCATCGACGGCAGCGGTCATGGTGGGTGTCGATGGCGCGGCGGGTCAGGGTGGCGATGCCGAGGGCGATACGCTGAGCGGCATCGAGACGGTGATCGGCTCTGGCTTGGGCGACGTGCTGCTGGGCGGCATCCAGAACGAGACGCTCGATGGCGGCGCGGGTGACGACGTGCTCACTGGATCGATCGGCAGCGATACGCTGATCGGCGGGGCGGGTTACGATACGGCGGATTATGCCGCATCGAGCGCCGGGGTGGCGATTGCCACGGGCGGCGCGCAAGGTTCGAGCGGTGATGCGGCGGGCGATACGCTCTCCGGCATCGAGCGCGTGATCGGTTCGGCCTTCGATGACCGCCTGACCGGTGGGATCGGGGCCGAAACCTTCGACGGCGGCACTGGCAACGACATCCTGTCGGGCGCGGCGGGCGATGATATCCTGCGCGGCGGGCAGGGTGACGATGCGCTCGATGGCGGCGCGGGAGCCGATGCGCTCGATGGCGGCAGCGGCTTCGACGCGGTGACGTATGCGGCGGCGACGGGCGCGGTGACGATCGATTTGCTGGCCGGAACCGGCAGCGGCAGCGACGCGCAAGGCGATACGCTGAGCGCTATCGAACAGGTCACTGCCTCGGATTTCAATGATATCCTGAGCGGTAGCGGTGCGGACGAGACTCTGATCGGCGGCGCAGGCAACGACACGCTTTCGGGCGGGGCTGGAAACGATACGCTGCGCGGCGGATCTGGCGACGACACGCTCACCGGCGGCGCGGGCGCGGACGCGCTCGAAGGGGGGAGCGGCCTCGATACCGCAGATTATGCGGCGAGCACGGCTGCGATAGACCTTACGCTCGATGGATCGGCGGCTTATGGCGGCGATGCCGAGGGCGATACGCTGATCGGCGTGGAGCGGGTGATCGGCACGACCTTTGCCGATCGGATCACGGGCGGCTCGCTCGCGGAAACGCTTGAGGGCGGAGCTGGAGCGGACGTCCTGTCCGGCAATGGCGGCAGCGATATCCTGATCGGCGGCGCGGACGACGACGTACTGCGCGGCGGTGCCGGGGCCGATGTGCTCGATGGCGGGCTTGGTTTCGATACGGCGGACTACAGTGCCTCGGCGAGCGGCGTGACTGTGTCGCTCGATGGTTCGGCCGCCAGCGGCGGCGATGCCCAAGGCGATACGTTGACCGGGGTCGAGCGGGTGATCGGTTCGGCAGATGTCGACGTGCTCACCGGCGGCAGCGGCAATGACACGCTGGTGGGCGGCGCGGGCGATGACAGCCTGGCGGGCGGGCTCGGCGCGGATACGCTGCAAGGCGGCACGGGCGACGACTTTCTGGTTGGCGGCGATGGCGGCGATACGATCGACGGCGGCAGCGGGACCGATACGGTCAGCTATCTCGCATCGGCATCGGCGGTCACGATCGGCCTGACCGGGGCGCTGGGCACCGGCGGCGAAGCTCTGGGCGACACGATTCTCAACGTCGAGATACTCGAGGGGTCGAACTTTGGCGACACCCTGTCCGGTCGCGCCGCCTCCGAGATGCTGCTCGGCGCTGGCGGCGACGATACGCTCAGGGGGAGCGGGGGTGCCGACACGCTGGATGGCGGCAGCGGCTTCGACACAGCGGACTACACCGCCTCTGCCGCTGCCGTGACGGTCAATCTCGATGGATCGGTCTCGCAAGGCGGCGACGCGGCGGGTGACAGTCTTTCCGGCATCGAGCGGGTGCTGGGCTCGGTACTGGGCGACGTACTCAATGGCGGCGATCTGGCCGATACGCTCGAAGGCAATGCAGGCGACGACACGCTGGACGGCGGCGTCGGCGCAGATATCCTGAAAGGCGGCACGGGCGACGATATCCTGATCGGCGGCGTGGGCGCGGATACGATCGATGGCGAAGCGGGCAACGACCGGGCCGACTATTCGGCATCGACCGGCGCGGTCAATGTCGGCCTCGATGGCGCGGCGAACAGCGGCGGCGATGCCGCGGGCGATATCATCACCGGGGTGGAAGGACTCGTCGGATCGGCGCTTGCCGACACCTTGCGCGGCGGTAGCGGCAGCGAGACGCTGATCGGCGGCGCGGGCAACGATACGCTTGCCGGGTCTGCCGGGGCGGATACGCTCGATGGCGGGAGCGGTTTCGATACCGCGGATTACAGCCTTTCCGCCGCCGGCGTGGCGATCGGTTTGAGCGGCGCTGCCGGATCCGGCGGCGATGCCGCAGGCGATACCTTGAGCAGCATCGAGCGGCTTGTCGGCTCTGGTCTTGCCGACGTGCTGACTGGCAGCAATTCTGCCGATGTGCTGGAAGGCGGCGGCGGGGACGACCGGCTAGTCGGCGGGCTGGGGGATGACATCCAAATTGGCGGCGCGGGCGACGATACCCTGCTCGGCGGGTCTGGCGCGGACACCTTGGACGGTTCCTCGGGCGCGGACGTCGCGGATTACAGCGCCTCGATCCAGAGCATTACCGTGTTTCTCGGCGGCGGCACAGGCATCGGCGGCGATGCCGAAGGCGATACGCTGAGCGGCATCGAAACCGTGCTCGGTTCGGCCCAGGCGGATACGCTGGTCGGAGCGGGGGCGGACGAAACGCTCGTCGGCAATGTCGGCGATGATACGCTGATCGGCGGCGGCGGGGCCGATACGCTGGACGGTGGCGCGGGCTATGATGTGGCCGACTATGCCACGGCCGGTTCGGGCGTGACCGTTTCGCTCACCGGCACGGCGGGCAGCGGCGGCGATGCGGCGGGCGACGTGCTCATCGGCATCGAAAAGATCATCGGTTCCTCGTATGCCGACACGCTCGAAGGCGGGCTCGGCGACGACATGCTCATCGGCGGCTCGGACAACGATGCGCTGTCGGGCGGACTGGGCAGCGATACGCTTCAGGGCGGCACGGGCGATGACACGATCACCGGCGGCGCGGGCGCGGACGCGATCGACGGCGGCACGGGCTTTGACACGGCGAGCTATCAGACAGCAACGGCGGCGGTCACAGTCTACCTTGATGGCACCACCGGCAGCCGCGGTGATGCGGCCGGCGATGTTCTCACCAGCATCGAGCAGCTGTTGGGCTCGGCCTTTGCCGACCAACTGACCGGCGCCAATGTGGGCGAGACGATTCAGGGCGGCGACGGGGCCGACACGATCATCGGCGGCGGCGGGGATGACAGTCTCGCGGGCGATGCCGGCGATGACCTGCTGATCGGCGGTATCGGCGCGGATCAGATCGTCGGCGGCGCCGGGGTCGATACGGCGAGCTATGCCACGTCGCTGGCGGCGGTCCGGGTGTGGCTTGATGGCACGGCCTCCATTGGCGGCGATGCCGATGGAGACACGCTTGGCGGCATCGAACGCGTGATCGGATCGGGTTTTGCCGACGAGTTCTATGGCTCGGTAGACAACGACCAGATCGATGGCGGATCGGGCGACGACCTTTTTGCAGCGAGCGCCGGGGCGGATCAGCTGACGGGTGGCGGCGGCTTCGACACCGCAGACTATTCGGCCGATACGGTAGCTGTAACCGTGCGAATGGACGGCACCGCGTCGGCGGGCGGGCTGGCAGAGGGCGATGTGCTCAGCGGCATCGAGCAGGTTATCGGCAGCAACCAGGCCGACACGATCACCGGGTCGGTGAACGCGGACACGATCGTCGGCGCAGGCGGAGCGGACGTGCTGAGCGGCGGCGCGGGCAATGATACGCTGCTGGGCGGGCTAGGCGACGACACGCTGATCGGCGGGCTGGGCGGGGATCTGCTCGATGCCGGTGCCGGCTTCGATACCGCAGATTATTCCGCCGCGACGAGCGGCGTCGCGGTGCGCATGGACGGCCTTTCAAGCACCGGGGGCGAGGCGCTTGGCGACGTGCTGCTCAATGTCGAGCGGACGGTTGGTTCTGGCTTTGCCGATGCGATCATTGGCAGCGACAATGCCGATACGATCGAGGCAGGCGCGGGCGATGACGTCCTGCGCGGTGCGGCAGGCACAGACATCCTGCGCGGCGGAGAAGGCAACGACTTGATCGAAGGCGGCGCGGATGCCGATCAGATCGATGGCGGGCTGGGCAGCGATACGGCAGACTATTCGGCATCGACCGCCGGCCTTACCGCACGGCTCGACGGCGCGGCTGGGACCGGCGGCGATGCTGCCGGAGATGTGCTCACAGGCATCGAAATCCTGATCGGCACGGCTTTTGACGATACCCTTTATGGCAGCACCGGAGCCGATACCCTGCGCGGACAGAGCGGCGATGATGTGCTGATCGGTGGCGTCGGGGCGGACCAGTTGGTAGGCGGCGACGGCTTCGATACGGCAGACTATTCCGCCTCGGCCGGGGCTGTTGTGCTCAATCTTGCCGCAGGCTCGGGCACCGCGGGCGATGCACAAGGCGATACGCTGAGCACGATCGAACGCGTCATCGGTTCGGGCCTCGCCGATACCATCACCGGCTCGGGCAACGCCGATACGATCGAGGGCGGCGCGGGCGACGATTTGCTCGACGGCGGCGCGGGCGGCGACACGCTGCTGGGCGGTGCGGGCGACGATACGATCATTGGCGGCACGGGCAGCGACACGATCGACGGCGGCAGCGGCAACGACACGGCCGACTATTCGGCCAGTACGCAAGCGGTCACGGTCTACAATAACGGCATCGATGCAGGCGCGGGCGGCAGCGCCACCGGCGATATCCTGATCGGTATCGAGCGGATCACCGGTTCGCAATTCGGCGACGCGCTGTTCGGCAGCACGGGCGCGGATACGCTGATCGGCAACGATGGCAACGATGTGATCGAGGGCGGCGCGGGCGCCGATGTGATCACCGGAGGCAACGGGACCGATACGGCATCCTACAGCCTCGCCGGGGGCGGGGTCACGGTCAGCCTTGCCAGCAACGCGGGCACGACCGGCGATGCGGCGGGCGATGTTCTTTCGGGCATCGAGCGGTTGGTGGGCTCCGATTTCGACGATACGCTGATCGGCGGCGGCGCGGCGGAAACGCTCGAAGGTGGGCTGGGCGATGATACGCTGGTCGCCAGCGCGGGCAGCGATACGTTGGTCGGCGGCGACGGACTCGACACGGCAGACTACGGCGCTGCGGCATCGGGGATCGTGGTCGGACTCGATGGCTCCTCGGGCGCCGGCGACATCGCGGCGGGCGACCGGCTCACCGGGATCGAAATGGTGATCGGATCGGCTTTCAACGACAGCCTGACCGGGGTTTTCTCGGACGATACCCTGCAGGGCGGCGACGGCGACGATGTGCTATCCGGCGGCACCGGCAGCGACCTGCTGCAAGGCGGCGCGGGCAACGACAGTCTGAGCGGCGATGGTGGGTCGGATCAGCTCGACGGCGGATCCGGCACCGACACGGTTACCTATGTGGCTTCCAGCGCCGGGGTCGTTATCGACCTTGCCGCAGGCACCGCAACCGGCGGAGATGCCGCAGGTGATACCTTTACCGCGATCGAGCGCTTCGTCGGCTCACGAAACAGCGACACGCTGATCGGCGGCGCGAGCACCGCTTACCTCGACGGATTCGATGGCAATGACACCGTGCGCGGCGGCGCGGGCGACGACACGCTGCTGGGCGGAATGGGTGACGACCTCCTGACCGGCGGGGCCGGGGCGGATACGCTCGATGGCGGCGCGGGGACCGACACCGCGGATTACAGCGCTTCGGCGGCGGCGGTGACGATCCGTACAGGCGGGGTTTCCGCAGGCGGTGACGCCGAGGGCGATGTGCTCAGCGGGATCGAAAAAGTTATCGGATCGGCCTTTGCCGACCGCTTCGAGGGCACGGCGGCCGACGAGGAAACCTCGGGCGGCGGCGGGGGCGATCTGTTTATCGCTTCGGGAGGCTCGGACATTTACCGCGGCGATGCGGGCAGCGACACGGTCGATTATTCGGCGTCGGCCAGTTCGGGCATGCTGATCTACCTCGACGGCAATTTCGGCAATGGCGGAGATGCTGTCGGCGACCGCCTGTTCGAAATCGAAACTGTGATCGGATCGGCGCAGAACGATACCATCACGGCCTCCTCCAGCGCAGCGACGATTCAGGCGGGCGCTGGCAACGACACGCTGTATGGCGGCACGTCGGGGGATATCCTCGATGGCGGCACGGGCGACGATGTGATTGCCAGCGGGCTGGGCGCGGATCAGGTGATTGGCGGCACCGGCAACGACGTGGCCGATTATCGCAATTCGGGCGCGGCAGTGACAATTACCAACAATGGCACAGCGGGCAGCGGCGGCTGGGCCGAGGGCGATGTGCTCACCAGCATCGAGCGGATCGAAGGTTCGACCAATTACGACGACGTCCTGCGCGGCGGCGCGACAAATTCCACGGTGCTGTGGGGCTGGGGCGGCAACGATCTGTTTGTCAGTTTTGCAGCGGCCGATGTGATCGATGGCGGCGCGGGCACCGATACGGTCGATTACTCCGCGTCGTTGAGCGGCGTTACCGTGCGGCTCGACGGCACGGCTTCGGCGGGCGGCGATGCGGCTGGCGATGTGGTCAGCAATGTCGAGCGCGTGATCGGCTCCGCCTTCGGCGATACACTGATCGGCAGCGCGCTCAGCGATACCCTGCTGGGCGGCGACGGCGATGACGTGCTGGCCGGCGGCTCGGGTGCAGATACGTTCGACGGCGGCGCAGGCTTCGATACGGCGGACTATTCGACCGCGGGCGGCGTGATTGTGCGCATGGACGGCACGCCTGGCAGCGCGGGCGAAGCCAATGGCGATGTGCTGATCGGGATCGAGCGGGTGATCGGGTCGGCCTTGCAGGATATCATCTATGGTTCGGCCGGTGCCGACTCGGTCCTGGGCGGCGGCGGCGATGATATCCTTGTCGGCAGCCTCGGAGCGGACACGATCGACGGCGGTGCGGGCTTCTTCGACACGCTCGACTATACAGGCTCGAGCAGCGCGATCACTGTCAACCTCGCCAATGCGGCGCTATCTACTGGCCTTGCGCAGGGCGATACATATGCCAATGTCGAGGTCTATTCGCTTTCGGCCTTCAACGATACCTTCATCGGCTCGGCCGGCATTGAATCCGTCTATGGTCAGGACGGCAACGATACGCTGAATGGGGGCGCGGGCGACGACTTGCTCTATGGCGGAATCGGCAACGATATACTGATTGGCGGCGCAGGCGCGGACAACTTTGATGGCGGCGCCGGCATCGATACGATCGATTACAGCAGTTCATCGGCCGGGATCTCGATCGATCTCAGTTCAGCCAACATCGGCATTGGCGGCGATGCGCAGGGCGATTTCATTGCCAGCGCTTCCGTTGAGAACGTCACAGGCTCGGCGTTCGGCGATTCCATCCTTGGCGGCAATGTTGCCAACACGCTGCTTGGCGGTGCAGGCGATGACGTGATCGATGGCGGTGCCGGGGCTGACACGCTGGATGGCGGCGCGGATAACGATACGCTCAGCTACGCCCGATCGGCCGTTGCGATCAACGTTTCGCTGCTTACCCGAATTGTCTCCGGCGGCGATGCCGCAGGCGATGTGATCAGCAATTTTGAGAACCTGATCGGCGGCTTGGCCAGCGATACTTTGACCGGCGATGGCAATGCCAATGTCATTTCGGGCAGGATCGGCAACGACACCCTGATTGGCGGCGCGGGCAACGACACCATCACCGGCGATGAGGGCAACGACACTATCGAAGGCGGTGTGGGGGCCGACATTCTGGATGGCGGCGCAGATATCAACCACCTTAGCTATGCCTCATCGGTCGGGGGTGTCACCATCTCGCTGCTGGCCGGAACGGCATCGGGCGGCGATGCGCAGGGGGATACGTTTGCAAACTTCCGCGATTTGAGCGGCGGTCTCGGCAACGACGTGCTGATAGGCAACGCTGCTGCCCAGTTCATCTCCGGTGGCGCTGGCGATGATATCATCAATGGCGATGCTGGGAATGACACTATTTCTGGCGGGGCCGGCAACGATACACTGTTGGGCGGCGCAGGCTCTGATGCTTACGATGGCGGTGCCGATATCGATACACTCGATTTTTCGGCCAGCGGGGGCGGGGTCGCCGTCAACCTCGCAGGCAATGCGGGCACGTCGGGCGATGCAACCGGCGATACCTATGCCAATATCGAAAACGTTATCGGAACGGCAGCGGGCGACTATCTGATCGGTACTACCGGTGCCAATACGCTGACCGGCGGTGCGGGCGATGATCAGCTGTCCGGCTTGGCGGGCAACGATATTATCAATGGCGGCGATGGCAACGATATGATCTCCGCCGGAGCCGGAGCCGATACGGTGGATGGCGGAACCGGTTCCAACACGATTCTCTTCGGGACCGATTTCGGTCGCCCGGACTTGCCCAATGCCACGGCCGGCGTCACCATTTTCCTCGATGGTGTGACCGCCGGGATCGGCGGCGATGCGGCCGGTGATAGATACAGCAATATCCAGTTCGTCTATCTCACGTCCTTCAGCGATACCATCACCGGCACCGGGGCCGACGAATGGTTTCGCGGCCTCGGCGGGGCGGATACCATCAACGGCGGGGCCGGTAACGATACCGTCAGCTATTGGGGATCATCGTCAGGCGTCACCATCTCGCTGGACGGGACCGCAGGCACCGGCGGCGAGGCGGCGGGCGACCGTGTGACCAATGTCGAATTCCTGTGGGGCTCCGATCTCTCGGACACGCTTGGCGGCAATGCCTCGAACAACGCGATTTATGCCCAATCGGGCAACGACACGTTGCGCGGCGATGCCGGGGCCGACGTGCTCGACGGCGGTCTTGGGACCGATCGGGTCACTTACAGCCTTGGCACGGTGGCGATCACGGTCAATCTTGGTGCCAACACCGGCATCGGCGGCGATGCCGCAGGCGATACTTACTTCTCGATCGAGAATATCACCGGCAGCCAGGGCAATGATACCCTGATCGGCGATGCCAATGGCAACAACCTCAGCGGTGACCTTGGCGATGACACGCTGATCGGCGGCGATGGGGCGGATACGCTCTCGGGCGATGGGGGCTTCGACACGGCGGACTACTCGGCCTCGACCACTGGAATCATCGTGGCGCTCGATGGCTCGGCATCGTCCTTCGGCACGGCTGCGGGCGACACCCTGCTCTCGATCGAAAGCGTGATCGGGTCGGCGTTCAACGATACGCTCACTGGATCGACCGCGAACGAAACCCTGAGCGGCGGGATTGGCAACGATACGCTCACTGGCAACGGCGGCAGCGATACGCTGCTCGGCGGAGACGGCAACGATACGCTGAACGGCGGCGCGGGTGCGGATATCCTCGATGGCGGCGCGGGCACCGATAGCGCGACGTATGCCACGTCCGGAGCCGGGGTCACGGTGTATCTCGATGGCACCGCGGGCAGCGGCGGCGACGCGGCGGGCGATGTGCTCACCGGCATCGAAGTGCTGATCGGATCGGCGCAGGCGGATATCCTGGTCGGCACCAGCGGAGCCGATACCCTGACCGGCGGCGGCGGCAACGATGTGCTGCTGGGCGGCGCCGGGGCGGACACGCTTGATGGCGGCACCGGGACCGACAGCGTCTCGTTCGCCACCGCGAATGCGGGCATCACCGCCAGCTTTGCCAGCGGCGCGCTGGTCGTGAGCGGGAGCGATGCGAGCGGGGACACGTACACCTCGATCGAGGGCGTGATCGGCACCGCCCTCGCCGATGCCTTGACCGGCGGCACCGGTGCGGAAACGCTCGATGGCGGCGACGGCGACGATGTGATTACGGGCAGCCTGGGCAGCGACACGCTGCTCGGCGGTCTGGGCAACGACACGCTGAGCTATGCCGCTTCGGCGGCGGGCGTGACGATGGCGCTTGACGGCACCACCGGCAGCGGCGGCGATGCGGCAGGCGATACCGCCAGCGGCTTCGAAACGCTGATCGGTTCGGGCCAGGCCGATACGCTGACCGGCGGCGCTTCGGACGATATCATCTATGCCGGCGACGGCAACGATACCGTGCGCGGCGCGGCGGGCACCGATACGCTGTTCGGCGAGGGCGGCAACGACACCCTGATCGGCGGCAGCGGCGCAGACTTGCTCGATGGCGGCGCGGGCACCGATACGGCCAGCTATGTGGGCTCGACCGTCGGTGTCACGATCGCGCTCGATGGCAGCGCGGGCAGCGGCGGCACGGCGCAGGGCGACATCCTGACCGCGATCGAGAACCTCACCGGCTCCGACTTCGCCGATACCCTGACCGGCGACGCAGGCGCAAACGTGCTCGACGGCGGCGCGGGCGACGACCAGCTGATCGGCGGCGCGGGCGCGGACACGCTCATCGGCGGGACGGGCAACGACACGCTGAGCTATGCCACGTCGGCAGCGGGCGTGACGATGGCGCTCGAAGGCACCTCTGGCAGCGGCGGCGATGCGGCGGGCGATACCGCCAGCGGCTTCGAAACACTGATCGGTTCGGGCCAGGCCGATACGCTCGGCGGCAGCACGGCGAGCGACATTCTCTACGGCGGCGGCGGGAATGACACCGTGCGCGGCGCGGCGGGCACCGACACGCTCTATGGCGAGGGCGGGGATGATGTCCTGATCGGCGGCACCGAAGCCGATACCATCGATGGCGGCACAGGAACGGACACCGCCAGCTATGCCAGCTCCACCGCCGGCGTCACGATCGCGCTCGACGGCAGCGCGGGCAGTGGTGGCGAGGCGGCGGGCGACCGGCTGACCGCGATCGAAAACATCACCGGCTCGGGGCTGGCGGATTGGCTGACCGGCGATGGGGCAGCAAACACGCTCGATGGCGGCGCGGGCGATGACCAGCTGTTCGGCGGCGCGGGCGCGGACACGCTGCTCGGCGGAGACGGCAACGATACGCTGAACGGCGGCGCGGGTGCGGATA
>CAZGWR010000004.1:101169-179938 GCA_964529505.1 uncultured Novosphingobium sp.
CAGCTGATCGGCGGCGCGGGCGCGGACACGCTCATCGGCGGGACGGGCAACGACATCGCCGATTATGGCGCGGCGGGCAGTGCGATAGGCCTTTCGCTCGGCGCGGGCGGCAGCGGCTCTCTAGGCGAGGCCAACGGCGACAGTCTGAGCGGGATCGAAGCGATTATCGGCTCGGCCTTTGGCGACCAGTTCACGCTCTCGCCGGGCAATGGCTGGTCGATCGACGGCGGCGCGGGCACGGACTCGGTGCGCTTTGGCAGCGGGACAATCGGCAATGCGCAGCTCACCGGGGTGCTCTCGCAGATCGAAGACATCGATTTCACCGCAGCTGGCGCGAATGCCGCGCTGACCATGGACGCGGCCACGATCCAGTCGCTGGTCGGCGCGGGCAACGCCTCGTCGCTCACGCTGCATGTCGATGGTGACGACACGATCACGATTGCCAACGATGCGTTTTACACCCAATCGGGCAACGACTATGTGTTCTACACCGACAACACGCTGGCCACCGAAGCGGCGCGCCTGTCGATCGGCGCGTAGGGCGCAGGAGCTATCCGCCCAGCGCTTTGTGGCAGGCCAAGAGTGCCTGCGCCAGCGCCGCCCGCGCGGCGATGGCGCTTGATTGCGCTTCGATCCGTTCGATCTCTGCGCCGCGCAGCTGGTCCTCGCTGATCTCGCCGAGCCGGCGGGCTGACCGGGCGCGGGTGAAGCTGTCATCGATTGCCGCCAGCCTCGCTTCCTCGGCTTCCAGCGCCGCGCGCCGCGCCGCCAGCGCGGCAAAGCCGCTTTCGACTTGCGAACCCGCTTTCAGCACGGCGGCGCGGTAGTTTTCCAGCACTTCGCGCTCGCGCCCGCGCGCGGCGCGGACTTCGGCATCGACCCGCGCAAAGTCGAACAGCCGCCAGCGCAGGCCGACCGCGCCTTGCGTGAAGCGCGAGGTGGGCGAGCCGAACGTGGAGAGCGTGTTGGTGTCGAAGCCGATCAGCCCGGTGAGCGTGACATGTGGCCAGTACTCGCCGAGCGCAGTGCCTACCCGGGCGTGCGCCGCCAGCACTTGCGCTTCGGCCACCACGAGATCGGGGCGCGCGCGCAGCAGATCGGCGGGAACCCCGGCGGCGGGGTTGGCGCCAAGCGGGATCGGGCCCGCGCCGGCCAGTTCGGGCACGTCGGTTCCGGCCGGTTGGCCGGTCAGGACCGCGATGGCAAAGCGCGCGGCATCGGCCTGCGCGCGCCATAGCGGCGCGGCGCTGCGCGCGGCGGCGAGCGCGGCCGCGCTGCCGTCGCGGTCGCGCAGCGAGGCTTCCTGCAGGCGCAGCCGCACGTCGGCAAAGTGCAGGCGATCGGCCAGCCGGGCTTCGCGCGCTTGTGCCGCGCCGAGCTGTGCCTGCGCCGCGCGATAGGCGAGGTAGTTGTCCGCCACTTCGGCGGCCACCGCGAGGCGCGCGGTATCGAGCCCGGCGCGGGCGGCGACGGCTTCGGCCAGCGCGGCCTGCTGGCCGTGGCGCAGACCCCCCGCAAGATCGAGGTCCCAGCCCAGCGAAGCCGCCAATTGCGCCGCATTCTGGGTGCGGCCCAAGGTCGGCACGAAGCGGGTGATGCGGCCGAGGCCGCTGTCGATCGATTGTTCGGCGCGCGCCAGCGTCCCATTGACCGCGCCCGAGGGGAAACGCGCGGCCCCGGCGGCGCGGGCGGCGGCGCGCGCCTGATCGATCCGGGCGGCCGCGGCGGCGATATCGGGGCTACCTGAGAGGGCACGTTCGACCAGCGCATCGAGCGCCGGATCGCCATACCCTTTCCACCACGCCCGCGCGGCAGGCCGCGACAGTGCATTAGCAGCGCGATAGGAAGGCATTAGCGGCGGATTCAGTGGGACATCGGGCAGCGCGGCGGCGCAGCCCGCAAGCAGCGCCGCTAGGGCCAAAAGCACGCAATTGCGCGCGCGGTTCATGCTGGTGCTCCCGCAAGGTGCAACGGTTGGGTCGGCTGCGCTTTTGCTGTGCGCGGCAACATGAGCAGCAAATACATCACCGGCGTCGCGATTCGCGCCAGAATCGTCGATGTGGCGAGCCCGCCGATCATGGCGATGGCCATGGGCGAGTAGAGGCCGTTCTCTTCGAACGCGAGCGGCAGCAGCCCGCCGATCGCGGTGATCGAGGTCAAGAGTACCGGCAGGAACCGCATTTCGCCCGCGCGCTCGACCGCAGCGCGCACCGCCATGCCGTCGCGGCGCAATTGCTCGGTGAAATCGACCAGCAGCAGCGAGTTCTTGATCTCGATACCGACCAGCGCGATGAGCCCGACAATCGCGGTGAACGACAGGTTGTTGCCGGTCAGCCAGAGCGCCACAACCGCACCGAAGAAGCCGAGCGGGACGACGCCGGCAACGACCGCAACCTGGCGGAACTTGCCGAACTCAAGCACCAGCACACCCAGAATGCCGACAGAAGCGATGATGATGGCGGGCAGCAGGCCGCCAAAGCTGCGCGATTTGCTTTCCGCCTCACCACCGACTTTGATGGCATAGCCCGGCGGCAGCGGAACTTGCGCGGTGATGTGCGCCAGCGCATCATCGGCGGCGCGCGACACCAGCGTGCCTTGCTTGACGTAGGCGGTGAGCGTGACGGCGCGTTCGCGCTGAAAGCGATCCACCTCGGCCGGGCCGGACAGCGCCGAAACGCTGGCAAGCGCCGAGAGGGGCACGCTCCCGCCGCCAAAGGTCGTGACGAAGATGCGGTCCAACGCGCCGATCTCGTTGCGCCCCTGCATCGGCAGCCGGACGGAAAGCGGATATTCGTCGTCATCCTCGTCGCGCAGTATCGCGGGCGTGGCCCCGCCCAGCGCCATCTGCAACGCAGTGCGCAGCGCGCCCGACGGTACGCCGAGCGCCCGGGCGCGGGCTTCGTCCACTTCCAGGGTCAGGTCCGTGCGCGCGATGCGCAGCGGGTTGCCGATATCGCGCAAGCCCGGCTCCGCTGCCATGACAGCTTCAGCTTTGGCGGCCAGCCGGGTCAGCGTGGCAAGGTCGGGGCCGACGAAGCGCAGCGCCACAGGAGCTTCGATTTGAGGGCCCTGGGTAAATGTCTCCAGGTTGATTTTGGCGCCCGGAATGCGAGCGAATTCGCTCCGCAGCCGGTCGATGAGTCTCCGGGTTTCCTCGCCGTGAAAGCCTTTGAGACCGACGCCGACCTCGCCTGCCGCCGGGTCTTCGGCCGTGCGGCGAGCATTGTAATAGAGTGCGGGGCTCCCGCGTCCCGCGTTGGCAACCGTCCAGATGATTGCATCCTCGCGTTGCAACCGCGCTTCTACGCGCGCGACCATCGCCTCTGTGGCCCCCAGCGCCGTGCCGCGCGGCATTTCCACTCGCACCACGAATTGCGGCAGATCGGCGGGCGGAAACAGGCTGGAGCCGATCACGACAACCAGCGGCACAGACAGCGAAGCCAGCACGAAGATTGCGCCCAGCGCGGCCCATGGCCGATCCAGCGCGCGGTGAAGCACAGGGGCATAGACCCGCTCGATGCCGCTGGTGAGGGCGCGCATCATGCGGTTGCCATGCGGGTCTTCATCGGGCTTCAGCACGCGCGCGGCGATGAACGGGATTACGGTCAGCGCCACGATCAGCGAGCCGCCGACGGTGCCCAGCACCGATATCGGCAGCGAACGGATGAACTCGCCCGAGGCTTCGGGCAGCGCGATCAGCGGCAGGAAGGCAAACATCAAGCAGGCGGTGCAGCCCAGCACCGGCAGCGCGATCTGCGTGGTCGCGCCGATGGCGGCGGTGGTGCGGTCGGCCCCTTCGCGCAGCCAGCGCGAGACATTTTCGATGACGACGATGGCATCATCGACCAAGAGTCCGAGCGCGAGCACAAAGCCCGCCACGGCCAACTGGTTCAGCGTCAAATCGAACGCGGCCAATGTGAGCACGCCGAACAGCAACGATACCGGGATGGCAATCATGACCACGGCCGCCGCGCGCCAACCGAGCGGCAGCAAGGTCAGCGCCACAATCGCCAGCGCGAGCAACAGGTCGCGGGTCAGGTGGTCAAGACGCGCGGTGACGTTGTCGTTCTGTACGAAGCCTCGCTCAAGCCGCACGCTGCCGGGCAAAAGCCGCTTGAAGGCGTCGGTTTCTGCCTCGATAGCCTTGGTCAGCCGCCCGATGTCCTGCCGGTCGCCCTGCTCTGCGGTAATCAGCAGCGCACGCTTGCCGTTGAAATGGATCACATGGGTCGGCTCGCGTTCGGCCCAGTCCACATCAGCGAGATTGCCGACTGTGACCGCGCGGGCCTCGCCTGTTGCGCTTGGCCCCGCCACAACCGGGATGGCGCGCACTGCCGCGATATCCGGATAGGCCCCGGCAAAGCGCATGTTGAGGCGGCGGTTGCCCGCGTTGACCGAGCCGATCGGGGTTTCTGCGCCGCCGTCGCGCAAAGCCTCGACAATGGCCCCGGGATTGATCCCCTGCGCCGCCAGCCGTGCCATATCGAGCGACACCCGCACTTCGCTTTGCGGCGCGCCGAGCACTTCGGCCTTGCGGATACCGGGAATGCGCGCCAGCCTGTTTTTCAGGTCGCGCGCCACCTTTTCGAAGGCTCGCATCGGCAGAACTTCGCTGACCAGCGCGATCTGCACAATCGGCATCGAGGTGGGGCGATTGCGGGTTACGTCGAGCCGGATGACGCCGGCGGGCAGAGTCGGGCGCAGGGCATTCACCTCGCGCACCACTTCGTCGTATTTGCGATCGGGGTTGGTGCCCCAGATGTATTCCGCCTCGATAATGGCGACGCCGTCGCCGCTTTTGGATCTGATCTCGCGCAAATTGTCGAGACCCGCCAGCGCGTCCTCGATCGGCTTGGTCACCTGTTGCTCGATCGTCTGCGGGGTCGCGCCCGGCAACACGACGATGACATTGAACCCCGGGCTGTTGAGCGGGGGGTCTTCGGTGCGCGGAAGCGTGGCGGCAGTGATCAGCCCCAGCGCCACGAGCAGAACGAGGGACAGCGCCATGAACTGCCAGCGCAGCACGGCAAACCGGATCAGCGCGGTCATCGCACGACCTCGACCCGCTGGCCCTCGTGGACGAACCCGGCCCCCTTGGTGACGACCATCGTGCCCACCGGCAGACCGCCGATCCGCGCGTCGCGATCGGCAAAGCCCATGAAGCGCACCTGACGCCGCCGGGCAAAGCCGCGCGCATCGATGACATAGACCGTAGCGGCTGCGCCCTGCGCTTCGAGCAGCGCTTCGGCAGGAACGGTGCCCTCGGCGGCCTGCACGGCCGCGCCAGCCTCTGCGATTGCACCGGCACTATCGGGAGCAAAACTGACCGAGACAGGCGCGCCGCTTGCCAGCGGATGGTTCGTCGCGCCAAGTGCGACATCGACCGGCACCAACCCGCTGCGCGGATCGGCGGCCGCGCCCAGTCGCCGGATGCTTCCGGCCAGTGCCAGCCCGGCGCCGTTAGAGCCACCGGCCACCACGCGCGCCGCTTGCCCCCGGCGCAGGCGCGCGGCCAGCGCGGCAGGGACTTGCGCGGTGGCGATCAGCGGTGAGCCGGTATCGGCCACGGTGACCAGCGATTGCGCTGTACCGGCAAATTCGCCCACTTCGCCGCGCTTGGCAATGACCAGCCCGCCAAACGGCATGACCAGCCGGGTGGAGCGCAAGTCGTAGCCAGCCGCATCGGCGGCTGCCGCTGCCGCGCGCGCAAAATCGGCGCTGTCGCGCGCTTGTGCTTCGGCGCCTGCGCCTTCGCTCGCCAACGCCGCAGCGCGCTGCGCGGTGCGCGCGGTGCGGTCGCGCTCGGCATCGGCGCGTATCGCGGCGGCGCGGAAGGGATTGCTCTCGATCATCGCGACAAGCGCACCGCGCGGCAGCCGGTCGCCGACATGGACCGGCAGAGCCGCGATCCGGCCCGGCACGCGGAACGCGAGTTGCGCTTCGCGGTCGTAGTGGATGGTCGCGGAGAAGGCCGCGTTTTGTGCCCCGTTCGGCGCAGAGGCCGTGCCGGGCGCGGCGCCGCTGCCGGTCAGCGCCATGACCCGCTCGGCCTGCACCGGGATCGGCGCGGCCGCGGCTTGTTCGGCCGCATTGGATGCAGGGAGCAGCGCGCTCAGCGCGATCGCCGCGCCGCCCAAGGCCAGTGCGCAGGCAACAACAAGACGGCGTCGGACGAGCATGGGATCAACCCTATCAATGATAGCCAATCAATGATAGGTTGACCCCGCTCCGTCAAGACCCCATGAAAAGAACGATGAACGTGCAGACCAAGGCCGCGCCGCCGCCGGACGCCGAAAGCCCTTCGACCAACGCGCCGGAATCCGGGCATGTGCCCGAACACTCGCAGGCCCAGCGCGCAAGGCCGGGCCAGCGCCGTGACCAGATTCTGGACGCGGCGCTGCAACTGTTTGCCCAAAAGGGCATGACCAATGTGACCACCCGCCAGATTGCCGGGGCGGTGGGCATTTCGCAGCCTTCGCTCTATGCCCACTTTCGCAGCGCGGACGAGATCGCCGGTGAACTGAGTGTGCGCGCGTTTGCCGCGCTCGCGGCGCAGCTGAGCCAGACGATCGATGGACCGCAACCGCCCGAGCGGCGGCTGCTGCAGATGGCGCGCGCTTATGTGCATTTCGGCATCGACAATCCCGATATGTACCGGGTGGCGTTCATGCTCGACGAGGTGCGGCCCTGCGAGGGCATGGCGATCGGAGCCGATCTCGATACGCTCGATCCCGCGATGGCGGCGGGGATGCGGTGCTTCGAGATCATGCAGCAGGTCGTGTTCGAGCTGATGGGCGGGGCCTCGCCGCAGGCCGAACTGACCGCGCAGATGATCTGGGCGCATGTGCACGGGCTGACCTCGCTGCTGATCGCCCGGCCCGAATTTCCATGGGCTGACCGCGATGCGCTGATCGAGGCCTACATCCGCTGGGCACCCGATCTGGGTGATCTGGCCGATCCCGCCGCCGCCGCCGCAGGCGCGCGCGCCGCGCAACCGGATGGTCTTTAGACGAGCACGCGTTCGGGCGCGCCGACCTCTTCGAGCGTGGTCGAGCTGTCGATTTCCATGAGCGGCTTGATCAGACCGTCACGAAGATCATAGACCCAGCCATGCAGCCTGAGCTCGCGACCCGCCGCGAAAGCAGCCTTTACCGTCGATGTCCGGGCCAGATGCACCAACTGATCGCGGACATTGATTTCGACCAGGCGGTTCACCCGCTCGTCATGATCGGGAATGGTGTCGATGGCATCGCGGTGGGCATGATGGACTTCGACCACATGTTCCAGCCAGTGGCCGACCGGCCCGGAAGGCAGCTTGCCGAGCGAGGCTTCGATACCGCCGCAGCCATAATGGCCGCAGATCACGATATCGTTCACGCCCAGCGTCATCACCGCGAATTCCAGCACGGCCATGAGATTGGCATCGTCGTCGCGCACGAGATTGGCGATATTGCGATGGACGAACAGGCCGCCCGGTGCGGCCTGGGTGAAGTGATCGGGCTGGACGCGGCTGTCGGAACAGCCGATCCACAGGAATACGGGCTTTTGCCCATCGAGACGCCGCCGGAAGAACTCGGGGTCCTCCTCGAGCTGTTCGGCTGCCCACGCCCGGTTGTGAAGCAGAAGTTGCGCGATTTCCTGCATGGTGGCGGTCCTTGTTGTTCGGGCGTCAGGTCGCGCGGGCGCGTGTCAACGGGGCGCGGATGCGATCGGCGAGATAGCCGCGCGCGTCACCCTTGATGACCACGCGCAGCGACCGATAAGGGGCAGCTTTGGCAAAGGCGTTGATGATGTCGATGTTATCAAGATCGACGTAGTTGGTGGCCGAAAGGTCGATCAGCACGGTGCAACCGTCCGGGATGGCCGCAAGCGCCTTTTGCAACTGCGCCTTGTGGACGAAATAGAGATTGCGCCGCGCGCGGACCATCACGTCGTTGCCATAGGTGACCACGGTGACCGCGTCCTGGATGTTGCGCCAGATGACAAAGCCGAGCCCAATCGCGATGCCGATGGCAATGCCGATCAGGAGGTCGGTGAACAGGATCGCCACGACAGTGACGACAAACGGAATGAATTGCGTCAGCCCCTGGCTATACCGTTCGAGGAAGAGGCTGGGCTTGGCGAGTTTCCAGCCCGTGGCGATCAGCACGGCGGCCAGCGCCGACAAGGGGATAAGGTTCAGGATCACCGGGATCGCCACCACGCTGGCGAGCAGCCACACCGCATGGAGGATGGTCGACAGCCGCGACTTGGCGCCGGCATCGACATTGGCCGAGCTGCGCACGATGACCGAGGTGACCGGAATTCCGCCGAGGAAACCGGCGGTCAGATTGCCGAACCCCTGGGCGAGCAGTTCGCGGTTCTTGTCGGTGACGCGGCGCTGCGGATCGATCTCGTCGACCGCCTTGACGCTGAGGAGCGATTCCAGACTGGCGACGATGGCGATCGTGACCGCTGCCGTCCAGACGTTGGCCTCGGTTATTGCACCCAGATTGGGTTGCCGGAACAGCTCGAAGAATCCCGCCGGGGTCGCCGGTGTCGGAACGGCGACCAGATGGGTTGCCGCGATCGCGAGCGAGGGCACGGCTTGCTGGAATAGCGCATTGGCAGCGACGCCGAAAACGACGACGACGAGCGGCCCGGGGAGGAACCGCCACGGCCCTTCCTTGGGCCGTGCCTTGTCCCACCAGAACAGGAACACGAGGCTGACGGCGGCAATCAGCGCCGCGCCCCATTGGATATCGTCGCGCAGCATCATTGCGATGGTCGAGAGCGTGTTGCCGCCATCCTTCTGGCCAAAGGCGAAATCGCCGATGGGATCGCCATCATAGCCGATGGCATGGGGCAATTGCTTGAGGATGAGGATCAGGCCGATCGCGGCAAGCATGCCGGTGATCACCGACGAAGGCACGAATTCCGCCAGAATACCGGCGCGCAGGAACGAAAACCCGATCTGCATCGCGCCCGCCAGGCACACCGCGAGGAGGAACGCTTCGTAGCTCGACAGGCCTTCGATGGCGGCGAGCACAATCGCGGTGAGGCCGGCCGCCGGCCCGCTGACCGACAATGGCGAGCGGCTGAGGAAACCTACGACGATGCCGCCGACGATCCCTGAGACCAAGCCTGCGAACAACGGGGCACCCGACGCCAGCGCGACGCCGAGACACAGCGGCAAAGCCACCAGCGCGACCACGATCGAGGACGGGACGTCAGATCGCCATTCGGCCATCAGCGAATCACGCTTGGGGAGTGTCGCCATAGACTTATTTGCTCCTGCGTCGCACAAACACTCTCGACAGATTTTGGTTGCACTTGCTCACACTTGTCAACCCGCCGTCAAGGCAATCCGCCGAGCTCGCCGTTCGCCTGATCGCGAGTTGCCCGGGCATAACCCCGCAGGGCGCGCATGGGTCCCTATAGGTCATTCTCCGGTTTTGACCACTTCGACCGACAGGCCCAGCGCGGTCAGCTGCGGGCGCACTTTGGCAGCGTCGCCAACGACCACCCACACCAACCGTGCGGGATCGATCGCGGCGCGCGCCGCCTTGTCGATCTCGGCCGCAGTCATCGCCTTGTAGCGGGCTGGAAGCTGCACGAAATAGTCGTCCGGCCGCTTGAAATTCACGATCTTGGTGATCCCTTCGAGCACTGCGCTCGATGTTTCGAACATGCCGGGCAGTTCGCGCGCGCTGGACTGGGTTGACCAGACCAGTTCCTCGGGCCGCACGCCGTTGGGTCCTAGAAATCGTTCCAGCTCCTTGCGGATTTCCGCGATGGCCGGGCCTGTCTTGTCGGTCTGGACCGGGGCGATCACCCGGATCAGCAGCCGGTCGACCCGCTCGTTCACCCCGCTGCCGGTCGAATAGGCCCAGCCCTTGGTCTCGCGCAGGTTGGTGTTGATCCGCCCCAGAAAGCCGCCGATCACTTCGTTGGCGGTGCGCAGCGTGATCAGATCTTCGGTCCCCTTGGCATCAAGCACCTCGCCCGCGGTGATCATCGACTGCGGTGCGCCGGGGCGATCGACCAGCAGGATGCGCGGGTTTGGCGCGGGCACGGTCTTGGCGAAATCCTTGACCGGGGCGGGCTCAGGCGGGGCTTTCCAATCGCCGAAGCTGGCTTCCAGCAGCGGCACCAGCGCCGCCAGCGTGGTATCGCCGACCACGAATACATTGGCTGTATCGGGCCGCAGCCAGCGCCGATGCTGGGCCATCAATTGCGCGCGTGTGAGCGATTTGACCACCGGCGCATCGCCGGTGCCGCTGGGCGGAATGCCATAAGGATGCGCGGGGCCATAAATCACCGGATAGAGCACACGCGTGGCCACGGTGCCCGGATCATTAAGCTCCGCTGCGATCGTGGCCAGCTGCTGCGCGCGCACCCGTTCGAGCTCCGCCGGGGCCAGCGCCGGGCGGCGCACGTAGTCGGCCAGCAGATCAAGCGACGGCGCCAGATTGGGCGTCACGGCGTCGAGCTGAAACGCGGTCCAGTCAGCGGTGGCAAAACCGTTGATGTTCGCGCCCAACCGTTCGCGCGTGCGCGCCAGTGCCGAGGAATCGAGCGTCTCGGTGCCCTCGTTCATCAACCGCAGCAGCAACGATGTAGTGCCCAGCGCGGCTTTGGGATCGGCCGCGAAGCCGGCATCAAACGCGACCCGCACCGACACGATGGGCACCGCGTCGCGCCGCGCAAAGAACACTTTCATGCCATTGGCCAAAGTCGCGCGCTCGATTTTGGGAAACTCGAGCGGCGCCATGTCGGCGATCGGCGGTGCCACGGCGCGATCAGGCGCGCTGTGGGTGCCTGTTTCTGCCGACGTTGCCCCTACCGGGCCTGCCCCCGCCGGATCGCGCCAATAGGCCGGATGCGCGCCGCCGCCGACCGCGCGGTAGCCGCCGCGCGCCTCGCCGCCCGCAGTGCGGGTGCCCGGTTTGACAATCAGCGTGAAAGCCGGGCGCAGCAACCATTTGGCCAGTGCCGCGCGCACCATCGCTGGCGTGAGCGCGGCGACCCGAGCAAGCTCTGCGCGGTAATGCGCCGGATCGCCTGAAAACAGCAGACCCTCGGCCAGCGTGGAAGCTTTGCCGCCGCTCCCGCCGACCGCTTCGAGCTGGCGGATCTGGCCTGTGGCAATCACCGTGGCGGCGCGTGCCAGTTCATCGCTGCTTGGCCCATCCTTGATCAGCCGCGCGATCTGGGAATCGAGCGCGGCTCCCGCCTTGTCCTCGTCCACGCCCGGCTTGACGTCGGCCGAGACGATAAATTGCGCGGCCTGCGCGAAGACATCGGCGCTGGCCGTCACTGCGACCGCCACCTGCTCACCGCGCACGAGGGTGTCGTCAAGCCGCGAACTGGCAAGGCCGCCAAGCACGACCGCACCGACTTGCAGCGGCAGGTAATCGGGATTGTCGAGCCCCGGCACCGCCCACATCCGGTAGAGCCGCGTGGTCGCCACCTGATCGAAGATGGTCTTGGTCGCAGGCGCCGGCAGTGTCGGCACCGGCGCCGCGACGGGCACCAGTTTCGGCCCCGCCGGGATATCGCCGAACCAGCGCGTCACTTTGGCGCGGGCAGTCGCCAGATCAATGTCGCCCGCCAGCACGAGGATCGCGTTGTTCGGTCCATAGTGATCGCGAAACCAGCTGTGCACATCAGCGAGCGAGGCGCTGTCGAGATCGGCTATCGAGCCGATCGTATTGTGGTGATAGGGATGGCCCGAGGGATAGAGATTCTCGTTTTGCTCGTACTCTACCAACCCATATGGTTCGTTGTCGCGTCCGCGTTTTTCGTTTTGCACCACGCCGCGCTGGTTATCGAGCTTCTCCTGCGTCATTGCCGGAAGCAGGAAGCCCATGCGGTCGCTTTCGAGCATGAGGATCCGGTCGAGCGCGCCGGTCGGCACCGTCTCGTAGTAATTGGTCCGGTCGAACCAGGTGGTGCCGTTGTAATCGGTCGCGCCGATCTGTTGCAGCGGTTCGAAGAAATCCCCGGGTGCGTGCTGCGATCCGTTGAACATCAGATGCTCGAACAGATGCGCAAAGCCGGTCTTGCCGCGCGGTTCGTGCTTCGAGCCGACGCCGTACCACACCGAGACGCCAACGACGGGCGCCTTGCGGTCGGTATGTACCAGAACGGTGAGCCCATTGGGCAAGGTGAAACGCTCGTACGGGATCGACACCGCTTTCACCAGATCGGCCAGCGGCGCGGGTTCGGGGGCTGCTGCGGCAGGTGACGGAAGCGGTTGCGCCAGGGCCGGCAAGGGCAGGATGAGAGCGAGGGCGAGAAAACCGGCGGCTGGTTTACGAGTCATGAGCACCATGGTTGATCGCTGGGAACAAAACACATCCTCTCAGACAATACCTTGCCTGAACAGAGCCTAAATGGCGGGCCGCCAGCGGTGCCGGTTCCTCTGACCTTTGCCGCTCTGAAAATCTATTGAGCACCTCTTGTGTTGCCAAAGCGCAACACCATCTCTGACGGTGAACAGGAGGATTTGCGTCCATGAACCTCGAGAAATTCACCGACCGCGCCAAGGGTTTCCTGCAGGCCGCGCAGACCGTCGCTATCCGGAGCAGCCACCAGCGGATCACCCCCGATCACGTGCTCAAAGCGCTGCTCGAAGACAGCGAGGGCATGGCGTCCGGCCTGATCCAGCGCGCAGGCGGCAATCCCGCGCTGGCGCAGGCCGAAACCGACAAGTCGCTGGCGAAGATGCCCGCGGTTTCCGGCGGCGGCGCGCAGCAAACCCCCGGGCTGGACAACGATGCCGTGCGCGTGCTCGACCAGGCCGAGCAGATCGCCATGAAATCGGGCGACAGCTTCGTTACCGTCGAACGCATTCTTGTCGCGCTGGCGCTGGCCACCACGACTGCGGCGGGGCAAGCGCTGAAAGCCGCGGGCGTGACACCGCAGGCGCTCGAAGCCGCGATCAGCGCGCTGCGCGGCGGGCGCAATGCCGATAGCGCCAGCGCCGAGAATGCCTATGAGGCGATTAAGAAATATGCCCGCGATCTCACCCAGGCGGCGCGCGACGGCAAGCTTGATCCGGTCATTGGCCGCGACGAAGAAATTCGCCGCACTATCCAGATCCTGGCGCGGCGCACCAAGAACAACCCGGCGCTGATCGGCGAACCGGGCGTGGGCAAGACCGCGATTGCCGAGGGTCTTGCGATCCGCATTGCCAACGGCGATGTGCCCGACAGCCTCAAGCACCGCCGCCTGATGTCGCTCGACATGGGCAGCCTGATCGCAGGCGCAAAGTATCGCGGCGAGTTCGAGGAACGGCTGAAAGCGGTGCTCGACGAGGTGAAAGGCGCGGAAGGCGAGATCATCCTGTTCATCGACGAGATGCACACCTTGATCGGCGCGGGCAAGGGCGAGGGCGCGATGGATGCCTCGAACCTGCTCAAGCCCGCGTTGGCGCGCGGCGAACTGCATTGCATCGGCGCGACCACGCTCGATGAATATCAGAAGCATGTCGAGAAAGACCCCGCGCTCCAGCGCCGCTTCCAGCCGGTCTTCGTCGGCGAACCGACGGTGGAAGACACGATCAGCATCCTGCGGGGCCTCAAGGAGAAGTACGAGCTGCACCACGGCGTGCGCATCACCGATGGCGCGATTGTCGCCGCCGCCACGCTGTCCAACCGCTATATCGCCGATCGCTTTCTTCCCGACAAAGCCATCGATCTGATGGACGAGGCCGCCAGCCGCCTGCGCATGGAAGTGGAAAGCAAGCCCGAGGAGATCGAGAACCTCGACCGCCGGATCATCCAGCTCAAGATCGAGGAAATGGCGCTCGCCAAGGAGACCGATCAGGCATCGAAGGACCGGCTCGACGCCTTGCGCGAGGAACTGGCCAATCTCGAGCAGCAATCGAGCGAACTGACCACCCGCTGGCAGAACGAGCGCGACAAGATCGCGGCCGAGGGCAAGATCAAGGAAGCGCTCGACGCGGCGCGGATCGAGCTTGAACAGGCGCAGCGCGGCGGCGATCTCGCCAAGGCGGGCGAGCTTGCCTATGGCCGCATCCCCGAACTCGAACGCCAGCTGGCGCAGGCGCAAGGACAGGCCGAAAACGCCTTGCTGCGCGAGGAAGTGACCGCCGACGACATTGCCGGGGTGGTCAGCCGCTGGACGGGCATTCCGGTCGACCGGATGCTGCAGGGCGAGCGCGACAAGCTGCTCAAGATGGAAGAGATTATCGGCCAGCGCGTGATCGGCCAGACCGATGCGGTCCATGCGGTATCGAAGGCGGTGCGCCGCGCCCGCGCCGGGCTGCAGGACCCCAATCGCCCGCTCGGCAGCTTCCTGTTCCTCGGCCCCACCGGCGTGGGCAAGACCGAACTGACCAAGGCGCTTGCCGGGTTCCTGTTTGACGATGACAGCGCGATGGTGCGCATCGACATGTCCGAATTCATGGAGAAGCACGCGGTTAGCCGGTTGATCGGCGCGCCTCCGGGCTATGTCGGCTATGACGAAGGCGGTGTGCTGACCGAGGCGGTGCGCCGCCGCCCCTATCAGGTCGTGCTGTTCGACGAGGTGGAAAAGGCGCATCCCGATGTGTTCAACGTGCTGCTGCAAGTGCTCGACGATGGCCGCCTGACCGATGGGCATGGCCGCCAGGTCGATTTCACCAACACGTTGATCATCCTGACTTCGAACCTGGGTAGCCAATATCTCGCCAATCTGGCCGAGGGGCAGGATGTTGCGGTGGTCGAGCCGCAAGTGATGGATATGGTGCGCGCACATTTCCGCCCGGAATTCCTCAACCGGCTGGACGAGATCATCCTGTTTCACCGGCTGGGGCAAGATCACATGGCCCCGATCGTCGAACTGCAGGTGGCCCGCGTGGCGAAGCTGCTCAAGGACCGCAAGATCGCCATCGTGCTCACCGACGCCGCCAAGCGCCAACTGGGCCGCATCGGCTACGACCCGATTTACGGCGCGCGGCCATTGAAGCGCGCGGTGCAGCGCTATCTGCAAGACCCGCTCGCCGAGCGCCTGCTGGGCGGCGAGATACCCGACGGCGCTGTGGTTCAGATCGATGAGGGCGAGGGCGGACTGACGTTTCGGGTGGGGTAACCGGGCACGCGCCAATCACCGCTGGATTTAGTTGAAGAATCTCGTATTCTTCGCTGAGTCGAGGGAGAGCGGGCATGGGCACAGGCATGGTTGGGCAATTGGCAGCGGCTTTGGGCGGCGGGTCCGTCCGGGTGATCGACCTGACCCAGCCCTTGTCGCCCGAGACCCCCGCGCTCGAACTGCCGCCCGAATTTGGCCAGTGCGCCGGGTTCACCAGCCGCGAGGTCAGCCGTTATGACGAGCGCGGTGTGGCGTGGTACTGGAACGAGTTCACCATGAACGAGCATACCGGCACGCATTTCGATGCGCCGGTGCACTGGATCAGCGGGCGCGATCTGCCGAACAATACCACCGATACGATCGCGCCGGAGCATCTGCTGGCGCCCGCTGTCGTGGTCGATCTGACGGCAGAGGCTGCAGCCGATCCCGACCTGATCGTCGAGCCCGCGCATCTCGAAGCGTGGGAGGCGGTGCACGGTCTCATCCCGCGCGGGGCATGGCTGTTGCTGCGCACCGATTGGTCGAAGCGTAGCGGGGCCGACTATACCAACCGCCGCGAGGACGGCGCGCATACGCCCGGGCCTTCGGCCGACGCGGTGCGCTTCATGCTGGAGCGCGGCGTGCATGGGCTGGGCGTGGAGACCATCGGCACCGACGCGGGGCAGGCGCATCTGTTCGAGCCGCAATATCCCGCGCATACCCTGCTGCACGGCGCGGGGCGTTATGGCCTGCAGTGCCTCGCCAACCTCGATCAGCTGCCGCCGACCGGCGCGTTGATATTCGCCGCGCCGCTCAAGATCGTGGGTGGTTCGGGCTCGCCGCTGCGCGTGCTGGCGCTGATCGATGGCTGAGCGTTCGTTTGCCCGCGAGGTCGAGCGGCTGCGGCTGGGGCAGGGCGCTGTGTTTCACGGCGAGGGCATCCTCGCGGTCACCAAGGCGCTGCTGCAATCGGGGGTGAGCTACGTCGGCGGCTATCAGGGTTCGCCGATCAGCCATCTGATGGATGTGTTTGCCGACGCCGATCCGCTGCTGCGCGAACTGGGCATCCATTTCGAACAGTCCGCGTCCGAAGCGACAGCGGCGGCGATGCTGGCGGCGAGCGTGAACTATCCGCTGCGCGGCGCGGTTACCTGGAAATCGACGGTGGGTACCAATGTCGCCTCCGATGCGCTGGCCAATGTCGCGAGCGGCGGGGTGACCGGCGGGGCGCTGGTGATCGTGGGCGAGGATTACGGCGAAGGCTCCTCGATCATGCAGGAGCGCAGCCATGCCTTTGCGATGAAGTCGCAGATCTGGCTGCTCGATCCGCGCCCGAATCTGGGCCACATCGTCGATATGGTCGAGCACGGGTTTTGCCTGAGCGAGGCTTCCAACACCCCGGTGATGCTCGAACTGCGCATCCGCGCCTGCCACATGACCGGCCGATTTGCCGCCAAGGACAACGTGCGTCCTGCTTTCACTTTGCGCGACGCGATGAACGCGCCGGTGCGCGATACCGACCGCATCGTGCTGCCCCCGGCCAATTTCCTGCATGAACACGAGAAGATCGAGCGCCGCTGGCCCGCCGCGATCGACTACATCACCAAGCACCGCCTCAACGAGCGTTTCGGGCCGGACGAAGGCGATCTGGGCGTGATCGTGCAGGGCGGCATGTTCAATACGCTGGCGCGCGCGATGGAGCTGGCGGGGCTGGGCGACGGAATCGGCGGGCTCGATCTGCCCACGCTGGTGCTCAACGTGACCTATCCGCTGGTGCCCGCAGAGATCGTGCAGTTCTGCGCGGGCAAACGCGCCGTCCTGATTGTCGAGGAAGGCCAGCCGGCGTTCATGGAGGATGCCATCGCTGCCGCGCTGCGCCGCGCCGATGTGAACACCGCAATCGTGGGCAAGGGCACGTTTCCGCTGGCGGGCGAGTATACCGGCGCGATAATCAAGGCGGGGCTCGATGCGTTTCTGGCGGAGCATGGCGGCCGCATCGCCCCTGCGCCGCCCGCGCCGCCCGCACTGTCGATGGCGCAAGTCCCGGCGCGCCCAGCGGGTTTCTGTACCGGCTGCCCCGAGCGGCCGGTGTTCACCGCGATGAAGCTGGTGATGCGCGAGCTTGGGCCGTTTCACGTGAGCTGCGACATCGGCTGCCATCTCTTTTCGATCCTTCCGCCGTTCAACATCGGCAACACGACAATGGGCTATGGCCTCGGTTTTGCAGGCGCGGCGGCGTTCAACGTCGCCGATGCCAAGCGCACGATCAGCGTGATGGGCGATGGCGGTTTCTGGCACAATGGCCTGACCAGCGGGGTCGGCAATGCGGTGTTCAACAAGTCCGACAACGTGCTTGTCATCGTCGACAACGGTTATTCGGCCGCGACCGGCGGGCAGGACATTCTCTCCTCGAAGAACGCGCCCGCCACGCGCAGCGGCCACCACCGGATCGAGGATGCAGTGCGCGGGGTGGGCGTGGAATGGGTCCGCACGGTCGAGACCTATCGGATCAAGCAGTTCAAGGCGGCGCTCAAGGACGCGCTGACCACGTCCGAAACGGGGCCGAAAGTGATCATCGCGGTGGGCGAATGCATGCTCAATCGCCAGCGCCGCGAGAAGCCGCTGTTTGCCGCTGCAGTCAAGCAAGGCGAGCGCCGCGTGCGCGCGCGCTTCGGCGTCGATCCCGATGTCTGCACCGGCGATCACAGCTGCATCCGCCTGTCGGGTTGTCCGACATTGACGGTCGCGCCCAATCCCGATCCGCTGCGCGAGGACCCGGTGGCGGCGGTGGCGCAGGATTGCGTGGGCTGCGGGGTCTGCGGCGAGATCGCGCATGCCGCGATCCTGTGCCCCAGCTTTTACCGCGCCGACCTGATCCACAATGCGGGGCCATGGGAGCGCTGGTGGGCGGGGGTGCAGGCGCGGGTGACGGGCGCACTGCAAGGCTGGAGCGACCGGCGCCGCCTGGCGCGGCTCGCGTGACCAAAGCGTTGCGCCTTTCAATCCACGCGCTCGGCGGGCAGGGCGGGGGCGTGCTTGCGGATTGGATCGCCGATACCGCCGAGCATGCCGGATGGTGGTCGCAGGCGACGAGTGTGCCCGGCGTGGCGCAGCGGACCGGCGCGACGGTCTATTACATCGAGATTGCGCCGCCCGGCCCGGAGCCGGTGTTCGCGCTCATGCCCACGCCCGGCGATGTCGATGTGGTGGTTGCCTCGGAGCTGATGGAGGCCGGCCGCGCGGTGGCGCGCGGGCTGGTGACACCGGCGCGCACCACGCTGATCGCATCGTCGCACCGCATTTTTGCGATTGGCGAGAAATCGGCCATGGGCGACGGTGCGTTTTCGGCGGCGGCGGTGCTCGAAGGCTGCATTGCATCGGCCAAGCGGCTGGTGGTGGCCGATCTCGATGCGCTGGCGGCAGCGCATGGCTCGATCATCTCGGCCACGCTGCTGGGGGCGCTGGCCGGATCGGGGGTGATGCCCTTTGCCCGCGCAGACTATGAGGCAGCGATCGCGCGCGCCGGGGTGGGGGTCAAAACCAGCCTTGCGGCTTTTGGCGCAGGGTTTGATCTGGCCGCTGCCGCGCCGGCGCCCACGCTGGCCGCGCCGCGCGGCGCGATGCCCTTGCCCGCAGGCGCGGTGCCGCTTTCGCTGGCGGAGCGGATTGCCAAGCTGCCCGCTGCGGCGCAGTCCTATGCCCGGCTCGGGGCCGAGCGGCTGACCGACTATCAGGACAAGGCGCATGCGGCGCGCTATCTCGAGCGGATTGAAGCCGTAGCAAACGCGGAGCGCGCACTGGGCGGCGAGGGTGCATTGGCTGCCGGTGCCGCGCGCCACCTGGCGCTGTGGATGAGCTATGAGGATGTGATCCGCGTCGCCGATCTCAAAACCCGCGCCGCGCGCGCGCAGCGGGTGGCCAGCGAGGTGCGCGCGGCCAAGGATGTGCTGACGCGCACGACCGAATTCATGCACCCGCGCTTTGAGGAAGTGATCGACATGCTCCCCGCCGGGCTCGCTGTGCGCCTGCAGAACAGCGCGCGGCTGCGCCGCTGGCTGACCCCGCTGATCGATCGCGACCGGCAGGTCACGACATCGAGCCTGCGCGGCTTTGCGCTGCTCTGGGGCATCGCACGGTTGCGGCGCTGGCGGCCCTTGTCGCTGCGGTTCAAGGTGGAAGAGGCGCGGATCGAAGCGTGGCTGGCGAGCGCGGTGAGCGCCGCGCGCAGCGATCTGGCGCTCGGCGTCGAGGTGATTCGGCTCCAGCGCCTCGTGCGCGGATATTCGGACACGCATGCGCGCGGCCTCGCCAATTTTGCCGCGATCATGCGCGAGCTTCCGGCGCTGGCGGGGCGCGGCGATGGTGCGGCGCAACTGGCCGCGCTGCACCGCGCGGCGCTCGCAGATGACGAATCGCGCGCGCTCAGCGCGGCGCTTGCCGGGCTGGCGGCTGAGACCCCCGCAATCGGGACGGCAAGCGCCGAGCCTCACATCGCAGCACTGGCCGCCGCCGAATGAGCGCGGCGATGGTCGGACGCCGGGGCGCAATCAAGGCTGGTGCCCTGATGATCGCGTGCGTCGTGGCAGGCAAGATCGTCCATGTTTCTCCGGCAGAGGCGCATGCCAAGGCTGCAGTCCCGCGGGTCCTATCGGCGCATGAAGCGGAAACGCTCGCCCATCTCGCCGAGACGATGGTGCCCGGCGCGCGCGCGGCTGGCATTGCCGAATATGTTGACAGTCAACTGGCCGCAGAGCCAACGGAAAGCCTGCTGATCGCGCGCTATTTCGGCGTGCTGCCGCCGTTCCGCGATTTCTATGCGGCTGGCTTTGCTGGCCTCGATGCGGCGGCCAAGGCTGCACATGGGCAATCATTTGCCGCGCTCGCCGCTCAACCCGCGCTAACGCTGGCGGCATCGTTGCTGGCAGGACCACCGCCGGGCTGGAGCGGCCCGCCCGCGCCCTTGTTCTACCTCGCTCTGCGCGGCGATGCGGTCGATGTGGTTTATGGTACGCAGGCCGGCTTCGACATGTTGGGCGTGCCCTACATGGAGCATATTCTCCCGCCGAGGCGCTGGTGAGCGCGTACGCCGGGCATGAGGTCGATGTCGTTATCGTCGGCGCGGGCGCGGCGGGCAGTGTGCACGCGGCGGTTCTGGCCGCCGCCGGGCGCTCGGTCGTGGTACTCGAAGGCGGGCCGCCGCGCCAACTGGGCGATCTTTACAGCTCGCAGCTCTGGGCAAGGCGGCTGAAGTGGACCTCGCCAGCCGCCAGCGATGTCGGGGCCGACGGTGCCGGGGTCAGCTTCAACGGCGGGCATGGCTATGGCGGCGCGGCGATTCACCATTATGCGGTGTGGCCGCGCCTTCACCCCGCAGACTTTCGCATGGCGAGCGCGTATGGACGCGGGCTCGACTGGCCGATCGACTATGACACCTTGCGCCCGTTCTACGACCGGATACAGGCCGATGTGGGCGTGGCAGGCGATGCCGCGCAGGAAAAGTGGCGGCCTCCCGGCGCACCTTATCCGCTTCCCCCGATCCCCGCTTTCGCGCAAGGGCAAGCCATCGCGCGCGGCTTTGCGGCGCGGGGGCTGACTACTGCGCCGCTGCCCGTGGCGATCCTGACGCAGGAGTATCAGGGCCGCCCGGCGTGCCTGATGGATGGTTGGTGCGATGCGGGCTGCCCGACTGGCGCGCTGGCCAATCCGCTGGTCACGCATATTCCCAAAGCATTGAAAGCGGGAGCGGAGTTCCGCGCCGACGCCCATGTCACCCGCGTGCTGATGGATCCCGCCGGGGCGCGCGCCATCGGGGTGGAACATGTTGACCGGGCCGGGGTCCGCCATATCCAGCGCGCCCGCGCGGTCGTGCTCGCCGCCTTCGCCATCGAGACGCCGCGCATTCTGCTCAATTCGGCGACCGGCAAGCATGCGGGCGGGCTGGGCAATGCGAGCGGTTTGCTCGGCGCCTATCTGATGGCGCATCCCTCGATCACCGTTTTCGGCCTGTTTGACGAGGACATGCAAAACTACCTCGGCCCCACCGGCGGCCAGTTGCTCAATCAGGACCATTTCGCAAAGGACGCGACCCCGGGCGCGCTGGGCAGCCGCCAGTGGATGATCGGGCAAGCATTGAAGCCCAACGATCTGCTCGGAATCGCGATGAGCCGCCCCGACATCATCGGCCCCGCGCTCGATCCGTTCATGCGCAAGGCGGCGCGCGGGCTGGGCAATATGGTGGCGCTGTGCGAGCCGCTGCCCGATGCAGCTAACCGCGTGACGCTGGGCGCGGGGCGCGATGCACATGGGCTGCCACCGGCGCAGGTGACTCACCGCTATGGCAGCGACGCCAAGGCACTGATCGCGGCGGCGGCGGACGAGGGCGCGGCGGTGATGCGGGCGGCGGGAGCGAGCGAGAACTGGCGTTCGCCGATTGCGGGGCAGCATCTGATGGGTGGGTGCGTGATGGGCACCGACCCGGCGCGCTCGGTCACCGATTCGCTCGGCCGCCTGCACGATGTGCCCAATCTGATCGTCGCTGGTCCCAGCCTGTTTCCGACCGCTTCGGCCGTGAACCCCACTTTCACCGTTCACGCGCTGGCGCTGCGATCGGCCGAGGCGCTGGTGCGCGATTGGTCGCAGTTCGGCTAGATTCGCGCCGCCAGCGCGATGACTGCACCCTATGCTGGCGGCGCGCGATATACCTGCTAGGCAAGCGGCAAGGTTGTCGATCAGGCCAGACTGGCGCTAAGATCAATTTACCAAGAAGGACCGTGCATGACCGCAAATGCGCGCTGGGAGCGCGCCAATCCCGCTTCGCCGAATTTCAGCCTGGAGCAATCGCCGTTCTATTGGCTGACGCGCGCCTCGGGCCGCTATTTGCTGCAGATGGAGCGAAACCTCAAGGCGATCGGTATGGATGTGCCGCGCTGGCGGGTGCTGATGATCCTCGCGGAAGACGAACCCGCCGCTGTCACCAGCTTGTCCGAACGCAGCGTGGTGAAGCTCGCGACGATGACAAGGATCGTACAGCGCATGGTGGCTGATGGATTGGTCGCCACCGAAGTCAGCGAGGCTGATGGCCGTGTCACCCATGTTCGCATGACCGATGCGGGCCGGGAGGCGCTTCAGAATGTGCGGGCCGAAGGGAGCCGCGTCTTCACCGCGACATTTGCCGAGAACCAGGCGGCTGAAGTCGAAGCGCTCGTCGGCCAGCTCCGCCATCTGTTCGACCGGCTGGACAAGCTGCCGTTCCCAGCTGCCCGCCACCGCGCGAACAGCAAGGCGTGAGCGGGCGGGATCTGGCCGGGCTTCAGAAAAACAGCTTGCGCAAGCTGATCCGGACGCTCCGCCCGATCGGATCGAGATAGGCCGGTTGAAAGGTAAACGGTGTCTGGCCGTTGCCGTCGGTGACACGCTGGCGCGCGTCGAACAAATTGTCGACCGACACGGTCAGCCGCGTTCCGCGCAGCCATGGATAGGCGCGCATCAATCCGGGTTGCACGCCAAGGTTGGCAAAAAGGCGCAAGTCCACAGTGCCCAGATCAGCAAAGTTCAGCCGATCACCGGGCAGATTTGTCGCGCCGTTGATCCGCGTTGCGCTGCGCCAATTGGCGCTTAACCGCGCGCCGAAACCGTTCTTGGAAAGTCCCGCCTGCGCCTCGATTTCATGGCGCGGCTGCCCGCCATTGCCGCCCGTGGCATCGCCGTTCAGCAGATCGAGCAGCGGCAGGCCGGGCTGGATGCGCGCGGAGTTCCTGAGATTCCACGTGTGATATACGGCGAACTGCAAGCGTCCTCCCGTTCCCCCGCCGCCAAAGCCGCCTCCGCCTCCGCCTCTGCCCGGCCCCCCGCCGCCGGGCGGTCGCGCGCTATCCCCTGCGCCGCGCGGCCCGCCGCCGCCTCGGCTGCCGCCAAACATCCGGCGCGCGTCGCTGCCGGATATCTGCCGCGATTTGATCGGCTTGGAAAAATTGATTCCCCAGCGCACCGACTCGGTGTCTGTCCGCGCGAAATTGACCGGACGCGTGTCGATCTGTGTCAAAGCACCCTCGGCATTGCGCACGAAGCGGTCAGCAAACGCGGTTTGGATTGCGCTGGTCGCCAGCGGAAAGCTGTTGACCGCGTTGTCGACGCGCCGCCGCAAATACGTGGTCGTCAGCGTCAGGTCGGCGCTGGGGAGCAGTTTCCAGTTGGCTTCCGCTTTGAAATTGTGCGCCTTTGTCGCGAGCAGGCCCGGGTTGCCGCCGCCGATCTGCGTCACCAGCACCGAAGTGCCGCTGGTAAAATCGAACACCGGGATAGCCAGGTTGGCGATCACCGGGTTGCCAAGCTGCTGCACCGTGGGCGCTTGTTCGTCGTCGGTCATCGAAACGACAATGCTCAGCGGTTCCGCAGGCGCCCAGACCAGACCGTAACCCCGGGTGGTCAGCGTGCCGAAGCCGGAGACATGCTGTACTGCGAGATTTCCGTTGAGCGAGAAATCGCCGACAGCTGCCAGAATGCCTCTCCGGCGACTGGTGATCGGCAGATCGACGTTGATCTGGCCGCTTCCCAGATTGCGCGCAAGCGACGCGCCGCTCTGAACGCCGAGCCGCACGGCGTTGTTATCGAACTGGCTGAGTTGCCCGCCGATCCTGATGCTGGTCGAAACATCGCCGGCGGGCAGCCTGAACGGAGAGCCAGAGACCAGCAGGTCCACTGTTCCGCTGCTTGAGATGGCGCTTGCCCGGTCGAGGGGACGGCGGGTCAGCAGGCGCGCGGGCAACACGCCGAACGGATTGAGCGCGGGATCATTCGCATCGAGCGCGGCTTGCAACGAAGCGGAATCGAGCCCGGCATCGCTTTGAGTGCGAATTTCGCTGCGATCATAGTTTGCGGTCAGATTCCAGCGCCATCTGTGCGCGCTATTGGAAAGGGTCATCCCCAGATGGCCCGTCACGCCCTGGGTGTCCTGGGTCAGCGCCGCAGTGCCAGGCACAAGGCCTGAGAGCGTGGCGGGCGTGGCCGCTTGCGCGAACGGATTTTGTGGCGACACCACCAGCGATAGTCGGGGCAACCCGCGCAACGCCGAGGAATCGGTGATCTCGATCGTGCCGTTGAGCGTGGCCGCCACGTCGCCAAGAATTGTCCGGTTGAACACGACGTTGGCCGACGCATTGCGCGTCGCGGGGAGCAGCGTGCGCGAGCGCGTCAGACTGGTAATGCTCGCTGAAGGATCGAACGGGCTGACCGGCGCCGGGTTGCTTATGTCGCGCCCGCTTTCCAGCAGCGCATCACGCTGGCTGGCTTTGAGATTTACCGTGAAGCGGCTGCCCTTCTGGATGCGCAGCAAATTGGCCTCGACCTGCGGGCTGTTTGCGCCGCCGCGCGTCGGCTGGGTGTCGCTGAGCTCGCCGGTTATGGCGCGAAACCTTTGTCGCAGCACGATATTGACGACCCGCTGCCCCGCCGCATAGCCATATTTGAGCGCCACTTCCTCGGGCAGGATATCAATGCGCGCGATAGCTTCGGTCGGTAAATCGCGGATTTCGGCAAAGCCCGAAATTCGCTGGCCGCCAAGCAGCACCACCGGCGGACCGCTGCCGCTGCTGCGGACTTGCGGCGCAAGCTCGGTAAGCAACTCGGCGATGGAACTGACACCATAACTCCGAATGTCGGCGGCCCTGAGCTGCAGTTCGGGCTTGATGTTGCCAGCCACCACCCCTCGCTCGCGCTGCCCGACCACTACGATCTCCGCTTCATCCTCGCCAAGCTCGGACGGCGGATTGGCGGATGCAGACAGCGTCGTTGTCTCGTCCGGTGGCGCCGTCTGCGCCGCAAGCGTGGAAGGGATCCCGATTGCCGCAAAAACAAGCAAGGGTTCAATGCCGATCAATTTCAAGCAGCGGGTCATGATGGGTAAGCCTGCAAGTGAAAGGCGCGGATGCGGACGGCATCATTGCTAACTGCCAGAACGCGAGATTGTGGCAGCCCGAGTTTATGGCGCATGAATTGTGCTGTGATGCCGGGTTCACCGCGTGACAGAAATCGCGGACGGACCGCGATCTCCGGCGAGCCGTGTTGATCAGGCCCGCCACGCGTTCCCGGTCAATCCGCTTCCGGTTCTGCCTGCGAAATCCGGACCGGGTATGTTGCTGCGCCTGCTCTGCGACGAGGCCGATAATGACGGCCGGGCAAAAAGAAAGGGGGCCGGATCGCTCCGGCCCCCCGATTGTATGCTGCTGGCAAAAAGCCCGAGCTTACATGCCCGAACCCGGGCCGTAGGTGATTTCCACGCGGCGGTTCTGCAATTCGCGAACGCCATCTGCCGTCGGCACGCGCGGGTTGCTTTCGCCGAACGCCTGGCTCGTGATCGCGCTTGCTGGAATGCCGTGGTCGGTCAGGTACGAAGTGACCGCGACATTGCGACGCTGCGACAGGCCCTGGTTGTATTTCACAGCGCCCGAGCGATCCGCGTAACCTGCAAGCATGATGGGAACGCTGCTGCAGTTGCCATAAGCGGTCACGGCATTGTCGAGAATCGCGGCGGCTTCCGCAGTGATAAGCGACTTATCCCAATCGAAGAACACGATGTAGGGCCCCGTGTTGCAAACCGGCGCAGGCGGCGGCGGAGGAGGAGGGGGCGGCGGGGGCGGAGGAGGAGGGGGCGGCGGCGGGGGAGCAGGCATGGGCTCTGCGCCACCGAAGTTGTAGGCCAAAGTCCCGAGCAACGAATGCGAACGCCACCGGGTCCGGATGCCCTGGCCAACATTCGCGCCGGTGCCGACGAGATCGACATTGTTCGAGTTGAAATACCGATACTTCAGACCCACGTCCCAGTGCTTGTTGAGGGGGGTGCGAACGCCGGCGAGTGCCTGCCATGCGAAGTTGGTATCGGAATCGTTGACGCCAAAACCGGTGGTAGCGACCGTAGTCTTGACATTGGCGACGCCGACGCCGCCGCCGACAAAGCCCTGGAAGCCGTCATCTGCGCCGAAATCGAGCAAGCCATTGAGCATGTAGCTGAGCGCTTGCGAACGACCATCGAGGAAATTGCGGCGAGTCGTTACGTTCCCTGCGGTATCGGCAAATCTTTGCGCCTTGGCCCGCCGATAGCTGACTTCCGTTTCAAGGCGGAAGCCGCCGAAATCGTAGCCGACAATGCCGCCGAAATCATAGCCGAGCTTCGAATCCAGTTGCGCAGCATTATTTATGCCACGAACCGCCAGCGGCGCATCTTCGAGGATCATCGCACCGGCATCGACCTCAACATACCAAGCATCGTTCCTGGCAAACGCTGGCGTTGCCAACGCGGTTGTTGCCAAAGCGAGGCCCAAGACCAATTTCCGCATTGTTTCATCCCCTTTAGCGAAGTCGCAGAAAGTATGGATGAGCCCTTAACGGTTCTGATGTTTTGTTGCAAGCGCGCAAGCTTTCAAAGTGTTGCCAAAAAACAACTAACCTGCGGAGTTTGGCACGACAACGTGCAAGATGGGGGCTCGCGTTACGCTAACGCAATCCAGTTTCGCCAATTATTGGAGATTGTTACGGCGTCAAAACGATCCCTGCATCGCGCAATGCGGCGGCGATTGCGTTGATCGCCGCGCGTGCTTCAGCATCGACCGTCGCCCCGCCCGACGGCGCGCTCGGCATTGTTGGCGCGCGCCAAGAACCGCCGCCATAGATTCGGTGCCCCCCGCGCGTGCGGTCATAGACCCGCATCCCTTCGAGCGGAGCAATAAAGCGCCATCCGCCCTCGCTCCATGCAGCGATCTGGTCTGTTCTTGCCGCAAAAAGGCCGCTCGCGCCCGATGCAACGATCCAGCATTGGCCGGGCGTCGGTGCCGTTGGCACGGTCGTGGCGCTCCCTTCGATAACCGGTTGCAGCAGAAAATCGACAAGCAGCATCGCTTCGTTGAAGCTCACTTCCTTCTGGCTTTGCCCGGCAAACAGCAATGGCAAGGCAAAGCGCGGTGCGGTCGCGGAAAAGGCGATGGGATCGGGCATGTGCGGTTCCTGTTATAAGGGTCTGATGGGCGCAAATGGGGGGTCAGGCGGGGGCCGCGATGGCCAGCGGACGCGACGCACCGGCGCGCCCGATCTGCCGTATGGAGAATGTTTGCGGCACGGTGGGCGGCAACGCCGCGGCTTGCGCTGGCGACAGTGAGAGGGCCGCGCTGTTGGTCTGCCAGCGCAGTGAAGGCAGCGCCGCATCGCCAAAGCCGATCTCCCAAAGTTCGGCTTCCTCGTTGAGCGGCGTCTCCACGCCATCGGCCCAGATCCACGCGCCGCGCGCCCGGCGAACCCAGCTTAGCACGATCGATCCGTCGGCCAGCCGCGATGCCAGTCCCCTGACCGGGGAAAGCGGCTGCAACGCCGCACCCCTGTCGCTTATGGGCACGCTGACGGCAGTCGCATCGCCCAGACCCGCCGCCACGATGCGTGCGGTGCCGGCTTCGCCCACGGTTTGGCTATCGAGACGAATAAGTGCTTCATCGATCATCGCGAAGACCTCGTTGGCCGCATGCGTGGCAACGGCCCACTCCGTGCCGCCCCGCCCGCGCAGCAGCCCGCTCAAGCGCCAGTTTCCGGCGCCCAGCGGGGTTGCGCTGGCGAACTGCACGATCTCCGCACCCACCTTGGCCCGGTTGGCGCCTTGCAGAAGCTGCGCCATCGCGGCGTCCTGCAGCGCCAGATCGGCCCCGGCCAGTTTGACATCGAGAGTCGATGCGTGATCAACTAGCAACGGTGAGGCCGGTGCCAGCGCGCCAAGCGTGCGGCCCAGCAACGCGCGTTTGCGGCCAGTGCCGCCGAGCGGCGCAAGCGTTCCGCCGTCGCCGCCCGAATCGGCGAAAAGCGATGTCCCGGTCCAGCCCGCGCCGGCGGCCGATGCGGCGGCAAAGATGATCGGACTGTTCCCGCTGCCCACGCCGTCCCACGGCAGTTCGAAAGCCGCCAGCACCGTGGGCGTGCCGGCCAGATCGAGCGCCGCGTTGAACCGTCCGGGATCGACCGAGGCAGCCGCGCTCGCGGCGGCCCTCGTGCTGCAATAAGTCAGCTCGAGCGAAAGCCCGTCCTTTTGCCATTCCCACTGGGTGATCTGCCAAAGTCCGGCGGCGATCGGCAGGCGGACGATCGCTCCGGGACCAAGCGCGGGGTCGATTTCGGTCAATCGGTAGCTGATCGTATCGCTTGGCCGCGCGGCGCGTCGTCCGGCATGACTTGCGATTGCGCGCGCGGCATCGGCGGTCAGGGCGGCGGGCAATTCGATCACCTGCAGTTCGCCTTGCTCATTGCGGCCGATCCCGCGCTGGAGCCCTGGCTGATAATCGCGCGCGACATCATAATAGCGCAGCGCAGACTGTTTCACGCGCGGCAGCGGTTCTCGTTTGCGCGACCAGCCGGTCGTTTTCGTTTTCTCGGCCTGCGGGTCCTCGCTGCGCGCTGGCAGCGGCAGCAGCGGAAATGCACCATCGGTGCCCGCCTCGGCGGCTTGCACCACCAGCCGGTCGCCGGTCGAAGAGCACGCAATCGGCACTGCTTCGGCGATCGTGGCGAGCGTATCGCCAACACTGCCCTGATCGATGCTGAATCCGGCCACTGCCTGCTGCAGATCGCGCACGTCGGCTTCGGGCAGAATCGCCTGCGCAATGGTGGCCACCGTTATGGCATCCGTGTCGCCAATGATCTCGAAAGTCAGCGAGGGAAGCCGGTTGCCATAATCGGCCAAAGCCAGATCCTCGAACACGACATAGGCACACCCGCGATGGGCAGGGCAATTTGCCACACCCTCGGCCTGCGCGATCAGCGAGTCCTGCGGCTGATCGCCATGCCCGGTGTACACGCGGATCGAACCGGCAACTTTGAGATCGGCTCCGGCACCGCGCAACAGATTGCCATCGGCCCAGATGCGACCGATCCCGGCAATCGGGCGGCTCGCCACCGCCACCGCGAACGATGCGCTATAGGCATAGCTGGTCACCGAGGGGCGGCCTTTCCCGCCGGATTTCTCCTTGGTTTCGGTAAGTTCGGTCGACCATATCACGCTGCCGGCAGCCCGCATGCGGCCAAAATGCAGTGGTAGCGCGGTTCCATAGCTCGAGGTCTGGACCGTCAGTTCCTTGAGCCTGGGGCCCTCGATCTTCTTCCCTCCGAAAATCGCCGCATCGACCTGCGATCCCAGCAGCGCGCCTAGCGCCCCGCCGAGTGGCCCGCCGATCACAGAGCCCACTGCGGTAAGTAACAGCGTAGCCATGGCCTATCGGCTCCTTTTCTTGGTCACGCGCCATTGGGTATGGATGGGCCACGGCAATGCGCCGGGGAGAAAAGTGACCCGTCCGATCCCCGCATGCGCATGAACGAAGCCGCCCGGCACCCTGACCAGGAGGTGCGGCTGCAAGGGGCTCACCATCACCAGCGCGATTGCGCCGTTTTTCTTCACGCGCTTGAAGCCGTTCGCGCCGACAAACGGCAGCAACGCTTCCACCGAACTGGCACGCAGGCTGTAGCCGTGCGGCGCGACAGGCGTGTATCCCGCGCGCGCCATCGCTTCGGCCACAAGCCCGATGCAATCGAGCCCGCTGGCCGGATCGCGACCGTGCAAGCGAAAGGGCACGCCGATCAATGCCATCGCCGCTTTGCCGATCCGCACGTTCATGTCTGGGGCACCGGATAGCGGATGAGCATGTCGTTGCCCGGCAGGAAGGGTTCGCCTTGAAAATTGATGGCATTGCCGAATCGGCTCGCGCACGTGCCGAGCGTATGATCGCACCCCTCGCGCACAATCAGGCGGGCGCCGCCGGCGATGCCGCCGGGCGCGGGCCGGTCGAGCACGAGCCACGCGCCGTCGATATCCTCTATCCGTCGGGTTAGCCCCGCGTCGGGTCCATCGACCCAGCGCAGTGTGCCAAATAGCAACGCCGCCGCGCCTGGGCCGCCGGTGACTTTCACCGAACCCGCATCGGCCGAGACTTCGCTCACTGTAACCGCATGGGTAAAGCGGACCGCTGCCAGTGTGCAGCCAGCGCCGCAGAACTCGGCGCGGCATGTCGGCGAAGTTCGCGGCACGATCTGCCGCGCCAGCAGCTCCTTGATCGAGCGCAGCTCAGCCGAGAACCCGGCGCCTTCATGCCCCACCGCGCCGATCGTGCCGGCATAAAGCGTCGTTTGCTCAAGGTTCTGCCAATCGACCAGTCCCATCGCCACCGACGCTCCGTCAAACCTTCCCGCCGCCAGGTCATCCTCGCGAATCGAGTCATGGCTCAGCGCGCCGGCGATCTCGGCGCTGTCCGCTTCAAAATCTGCGGTCCGGCGAATGGCCGAAGGCACCATGCCGGGCGCGGTGCGATGCACCAGCCCGCCAAAGGCAAGATCGCGGTCGTGGCTGGTAAAGCCGAGCGTGACCCCGTCGGGCCGCTCGACCCGCCACCAGATCGCAACGGTCTCGAGCGGTTCGCTGAACCATGTGCGCGCGGTGCCGGGCATGTCAGGCTTCCTCGCGCAGTTCGATCAGCGGCACACTTGGCGCTTCGCCCGCGGCAAAGGCAGCACCGGAAATGTCCAGCCGGTCCTCGGCAAAACGCACGGGTACGTCGAACAGAAACCCTGCGCGCACCGCCGCACCCGCGGCAGGCGCTGCGCTGAATGCGATCACGCCAAGCGGGTCGAGCGTCCACGCCGCGGTCTGAACCCCGTCCACGCTTACCGTCAGGCTGTCTGCCCGCGGCCGGGTGATGCGGCGTTGCTGCAAATCGCCGCCTTCGCCATAGCTCTTGATCAGTTCGAAACGCGCCTTGGCACCATCGCCGACCCCTAGAAGCTGATCGACCAGCGTGGGCACTCCGGTCATCGCGTTCGAACTGAAATCCGAAGGATCGCGCAAACGGAAGCCGCGCGCCTGCCCGCGCCGTGCACGGAAAAAGGCGATCAATGCGCCAAGTTCCGCCTCGGATCGAACCCCAGGTCCCACGTCGAACCGCAGCCGCGCATCCGCCCACAGGCTGTTGCGCCGTTCAAACCCCGACGCGGTGATGGTGACATTGGTCGAGAACTCGGGCGTGATGGTGGCATCGCGGCCAAGCGCGATCGGGAAAAGCACATCATCGAAGGCTTGCATTGCAGGTTCCCCGTCATTGAGGCCAAAGGCTGATTCGAGCGCCGGATCGGGCAGCCGGGTAAAGCCGTCGCGCGCCACTTGCGGCAGCGCCCAGATGAAAGTCTCGGCCACTCCCAATGTCCGCGCTTCGCTGGCCGCCGCATCGATCCGGGGCCACATGGCATCAGCGTCCACGGCATCGAGCACAAAGCCGGAAAGGTAATGCTGCTGCGCGCGCGCATAGCCGAGCCGGGCTTCTGCATCGGCGCGGGCGGCCGTGCGCCGCGCCTCAAACCCTCCGGTCAGCCAATCGTAATCTTCCAGCTGGAGCACGTCGAAAGCGGGGGATGCCCAGCCGGTCGGCAGATTGGCGCGCCGCGCTTCGGGCGTAGCCGGATCGAACACGGTGGGCAGGAATGCCAGCAGCAGCACCTCGCACGCGATCGCTCCCGCTCTTGTCCGCACCGCCGAAACCAAGCCAGCGGTGGATTGCGCGAGCAGCGCACCGGCCTGATCCAGAAGCGCCTTCTGCGCGGCGGTCAAGGTCGCGCCGAGATCGGCGATCACCTCCGGATTGCCGCCAAATGCCGCCTTCGCCGCATCGTCGTAGAGGCAAATGCGGCGGTCGGCAGTCACCCACCACCACGGTTCGCCCACTTGATAGCGGATCGGCAATCCGGCCTCGGCTTGCAGATCCACCAGCTTTTCGGCCACTTTGCGCAGCCATGCCAGCGCTGCCGGATTGGCCGGTGAAACCAGCGCCGAAGGCGGAACCCAGCCTGTCCGCGCCGGCTCGCCATCGGCCGCGCGCTGCTGCCATGGCGCCGGGCAATGCTGCGCCAAAACCTCGTAGGATTGCGACAGGATCACCGTGTGGCCCATCGCGGCGGCTGCAGAGAGAAACGCGCGGTGCCAGCTATCCGCCGCCGCGTTCATCGGCGGCATCGCCGGATCGACGACAAACCCGTCCGCGCCGTCGCTGGCCAGCGCGAAGAAGTGGCTCATCCCGATGTAATGGTTGATGCTGCCGCGATAGCCCAGCCCTCGGATCGTGCGCAGGATCCTTGCCGGGGTCTGGTTGTATCCATCGTCATAGCCGGTCGCCATGCACAGTCCATGCGGCGGGATCATCACATCGCCGATGGTCAGCATCGGCCGGTTGCCCTGGCAGCGGATATCGGTCAGCTCGGCCCACCCGCTTGCCGCGCTGGCAAACGCGCCCGCGCTGCCGGGCGCATAGCCGGGCGCAACCAGCGAGATGAACATGCGGTCGATATCGGCCGGGTAGACCGGATCGGCCTCGCCCGGCAGCAGGAATCCGCCCAAAAGGCTGGAAAAGGGCAGCGTGATCCGCGCGTCGCCAGGCGTTCCGCTGGCATAGTTCCACAGCCGCACATACCATGACCGGGCCGCCCCGGCGGCGTCGCGTCCCTCGATGGTCAAAGTCGGGCCGTTTACCGCATCGAGCGCGAGAATGCCGCCAGAGCGCCAGCGAAACGACAATGTCAGGCGGGTGTAATCGCGATCAGTGTCATAGGCGAGCAGCGGATGGTCCCACCGGTCCTCGCTTTCCCAGATCAGCCCGACCAGATCGTCCGCTTTCTGAAAAACCGCGTCGACGCGCAAGGCATCGGGCGCGGTGGTCACCACCGCCGCCATCGCCGGGCGCGGAAAGTCCACCGTCCAGAAGCGCGGATCGAAGCGCTGGATCGTGTCGGTCTGTTGCACCGTGCGCCGCTTGGCGAGCCAGAAACTCATGGCCGGAAGCTCATGATTGTGCGCCTTCTTTCAGTATGAGTTCAGCGCGCGCCGTACCGCTTGGGCGACCTGGCGGCTGGATCGGCGAAGACTTTCGGGGCTGCTGCTGCCTTCGGGCGAGACGACTTTGATCGAGACATTGACATTTCTGCCGCCGCGCCCCGCGCCCGCATCGATCTGTCCGGCGGACGTCGGCACAAACAGCTCCGGTCCGCGCTCGCCGACCAGGTAGGGGCGGCCCGGTGCCACCGGCCCGCCGGTCGCGCGCCCGGGCAAGCCGAAGATCGAACCGATCAGACTGCCGAGACCCGCTCCGGCGCTTTCGCCAAGGCCGCCGCCGCCGCCCAGCCCAAGCGAAGCCAGCCCGCCGCGCAGCGCTTGCGCCGCGATTTCATCGAGCACTTTGAACGCGGTCCGGCGCAAATCATCGAAGCCCAGGCTGCCCTTGCGGATCGCACCGAGCAATCCCCGCTCCAGCGCATCGCCGCCTTTGGCAAAACCATCGACGAGGATCGCATCGAAGCTGCTGCGCATCTGGCCTAGATCGGCGGTAAAGCCGTCGGTGCTGGCGCGCACATCGACGACCAGCGAATTCAGATCATCCATTGCGGTCTTGCTCCATCATCGCGCTCAATGTCATCCGGTCCACGCCGTCGCCCGGTGGCGGCGCAGCTGCTGCCAGGATCGCGGCGAGCTCCTCGGGGGTCGCGCCCCAGAATGTTGCGGGAGCCCAGCCGAGCAGCAACGCCGCCTTGCCCGCCAGCCGGGCAGCGGCGGGACCGAACCGCTCGCTCATCCGCCCCCCTTGAGCACTTGCACGAGCAGCGCCCGCAGCGGTGCGGCAAGCGCGGCAAGGCCGGCCTTGGCCACGGCTTCGGCAAATGCCTCGCGGCTCTGGTCGTCCCGGTCGGCGAGGCAATGCCAGAACAGCCCGACCAGTTCGGCCAGCTTGAGCTCGCCGCCGCTGGCCCGCTCGATCAGCCGAAACAGCGAGCCGAGCTCTTCCTCCGCCGCAACCAGCGCGCCAAAGCTTGGGCGCAGCACATGCGTGAAGCCGTCCAGCAGCAGCGCGACTTCGCCGCGGTGCGGATTGGCTGACGCGCTCGAGCTTGCGCCGCTCACAGCTGCGCCACCGCGCCCGAGCTTTCCAAGGTGAGCGTGTAGTTGCGCTCACCATTGAAATCGCCCGAATAGTCCAGCCGCTGGACGAGGAACTTGCCGCGCATTTTCTCGCCGCCTTCGAACGACAGCTCGTATTCCGCGATTGTGCCCGCCAGCGCATTGCCGCGCACTTGGGCCTCGGCCGTGCTGCCCAGGAAAATGCCCGCCGCGCTGACCGATACCGAGCGCGTACCCGCGCCGGTCAGCAGCTCGCGCCAGCCGCCCGAATCCTTGCTGGTGATCACCACCAGCTCGCCATTGATCGAAAGCTGCGTTGTCCGCAGGCCCGCCACCGTGTTGTAGACCGGGGTCGCCGCGCCGTCGCTGATCTTCAAGAGGAATGCACTGCCCTTTTGCGCTGCCATGTCGCTTCTCCTGTTCCAAAAGAAAAAATTGCGTCGTCGCTCAGGGCCGAAGGCAGGGCCTAAACCGCCACCACCCGCGCCCGATATTCCAGCACCAGTGCGCGCAGCGCCTCGCCGCGCTGCTCCGAGCGCGCTCGCAGGAAAGTCAGGCTGGCAATCTGAAAGCCTGCCGCGCTCTGGTCCGCCGGAACGCTCAGCGCGCGCCGCTCGATCGCGCCGATCAGCGCGCTTTCGGCGAGCGGATCATCCCCGCGATAATTGAGCTCCAGCGCCACCCGGATCTCGCGCCCGGGGCCGCTCTTGGTGCTCCAATCGGTGCTCGCGCTTGCCGTCAGCGCCAGCCACGGCAACGCCTTGCGCAACGGTGCTTCCTCGCAAATCGCATTCAAACCCGCGCCAAGCGACGCATCCGCTGCAAGCCAGGCCAGCAGTACTGCGCGAAAAGCCAGTTCCATCGCTTCAATCCTTTGCGAATTGTGGCCACAGCGCGGCCGCGTCACGCCATTTCTCGGGTCCGGGCGGCGGCTGCGCCGCGCGCGCCTGCGCCAGCCGCTGCGCCATGGCGGCTAACCGCCGCTCCAGCTGTGCAAAGTTGCTGTTGGCGGAGATCATGCCAGCCGCATCCGCCGCCATGGCCGCCACAGCGCCGCGACCGCAGCCGGCGGAAAGGCCGCCGGCTTGTCGCTGTCGCGCAGCCGGTGCTGCGATGCCGCCAGCCGCAAGATGCCTTGACCCAGCGATGTCGGCAGCGCCGCCCAATCGCTCGCGACGCCCGCGGTAAAGCGCACCGCAATGCGTTTCTGGTCCAGCGGCACAAGCAATCTGACCATACCGCCGCCCTCGGCGTCGAGCTCGATCTCATAGTCGCTCGCGGCCAAGCCCGTGCGGGTTCCATCCGGCGCAATCGCCGAAATGCCGGAGATTGCCTGGACCGGCCGGGTGCCCAGCATCTGCCATTCACCGCGGGCTGCGATCACTTCCTCGCAGCCCGCTTGCAGCGGCATCGCACCGATAAAGCCTTCGCACAGGTCCAGCGCAGCGCCGAGCAGCGCGGTCAGTTCCGCGTCTTCGCGGGTGGTGGTGATGCCCAGCCACGCCTTGAGCTCGCTCAGCGCCGCCGGGGATAGCGCAGGCGGCGCGACAATTGCCCGCTTCATGGCAATCTCCGGTTCATGAGAGGAAGAAAAGGGGCGCCCACGGCGGCACGGGGGGAAACCGCCGCGGGCGCGGGGGCAGGCACAGGCGGTTTCGCGCGCGCCTGCCCCAAGCCGATCAGACCGAGACGCGCAGCAGCTTGATCGCGTCGCTGTCCAGCACCTGCCCGCCAACCCGGCGGGTCGCGTAGAACTGGACGTAGGGCTTGTTGGTGAACGGATCGCGCAGGATCGTGGTCGCGCTCCGCTCGGTGATCAGGTATCCGGCCTTGAAGTTGCCGAACGCGATCGGGTAGGCCGACGCAGCGATGTCCGGCATGTCTTCGGCTTCGATCACCGGATAGCCCAGCAAGCGGTTCGGCTGGCCTTCGGTGATGCCCGGCTGCCACAGGAACGAGCCATCTGCGGCCTTGAACTTGCGCACGGCCGCCAGCGTTGACGAATTCATCACCCACACCGCGCCCTGGCGCAGCGAAGCGCGCACCGCGAAGACCAGATCGATGAGCTTGGATTCGGGCGATGCGTCAAAGCCGGTGGCGTTGCCGGTGGCAATGAACTGCAGCGTGCCGAAGGCGCGCGCCGCGTCGTTCTGCGCGCTGGTCGCGCCGGCCAGAAAGCCGCGTGGCTGGTTGGTGCCGGTGCCGTTCACGTATGCGGCGCCTTCCGCGCGGGCAAACTCGGCCGAGATCTCGGCGGCCAGCCAGCTTTCGACATCGAATGCGGCATCATTCAGCATCGCCTGCGTTGCCGAGGGATTGGCATAAAGCTCGCCCATCGGCGGCACGATCTCGGCCAGCTTGGTGGTGGCCGAATCAGGCCGCGCGGCGGTTTCGCTCACCCAGCCCGATGCCGTGCCGCCGATCGCGATCAGCCGGCGAAAGCCGCTGGTGCTGGTCTGCACGACATTGGCAATGCTGCGGATCGGGCTGATCTTGACCATGCGCGACGAGATCATGGTATCGATCTGGCGGGGCACGGCAAAGCCGCCATCAGAGTTCGAACCGATCGAGAGCGACTTGAGCTCGCTCTCGCGGCCATAGCGCAGATAGCCGTCGACAAAGCCCTTGAGCTCGGGAGCCGGCGCAGCGTCGCCGCCGATAACCGGACGCACCGCGCTGCGGCTCACCTTGTCGAGGCGGCCTTTCACTTCGGCCATCTCGCCGCGCAGCGCTTCGAGCGCGGCGGCATTGGCATCCTGGCGCGCGACGATGTCGAACGATGCGTCGAGCGGGTCCGCTTTGGTTTCAAGCGCGCTTGCGGGAGTTACGATATCCATAAGACGGGGCATCCTTTCACTGGGGATCTTGGTCACTTGGGTATTGGCCGCCCGCAAGGAGCGACCGTCGGGTGTTCTCGGATCGCGCCGCAAGGGCCGCGCCAAGGGGGGAAAGCTTCAGGAGGGCGCGGCCGCAGCCAGTCGCCCGGGCGCGCTGTCGACATAGTGGACCCGCGCCAGCGGTTGCATCGGCCGGGTGACGAGGCTCACTTCGAACAGATCGACCGCGCGCAGTTCGCGCCCGCCCGGCTGCCGCGCGCCGTCGCGCACCCTGTATCCGAACGAGAGCCCGTTCACCGCGCCGCCTACCAGCGCCTTGGCCGCCGGGCCCGCCGCTTCGTTCAGCGTCGCGATCACACGCAAGCCGTGGCGGTCTTCTTCGGCCAGATCGACCCAGCCGATGCGCACATCCGGGCGGTGCTGCCAGAACAGCGGAAGCCTGGTGCCCGCCGCCTTGCGCGCGGCCAAGCTCGCGGCAAACGCGCCCGGCACGATCGTGTCGCCGCCGCTGTCGCGCTTGCCAAACACCGCGGCATATCCGGCAAAGCGGATGGGCGCGGGGGCGGCGGCAGGCACCGCGCTCATCGCATCGTCTCGTGAAAGCCAAAGCGGAATGCCAACGCAAAGAGCAGCAGTGCCAACACCCCGCGCACGGCCCAGCCGACAGCAGCTTTCCACGCGCTGGCCTTGGCATCGCGCCACGCGCGCAGCAGTTCGCGCAGCTCAGCCAGATCCTGATGCGCGCCTTTGTCGGAGAGGCCCATCCGCTCCAGCACCCGCACCGCGCCAAGGTCGCTCGCTTCCTCGACAATCGCGCGCAATGTGATCATTTCAGACCCTTCGGTCGCGGCCTGCGCCAAAAGCCGCGCCAGCATATCCTCGCGGTTCATTCCGCCACCTCCGCAATGCCCAGCATCCGCCGCTTTTCGGCATCCGAGAGAAAATCCGCTCCCGAAACCTGCGTCCACAGGCGTTCGCGGTCCTCGGCCAGCGCCGGCACCCGGTCGAGATCGACTGCAAGGCCTGCGGCAGGGAACCAGGGTGCCAGCCCTTCGGCGATGGCCGAAAGCAGTTTGCCCGCCAGCGGCAGCAAGGTCAGCCGCCACAGCGCACGGTTCGCCTCGCGGTAATTCGCGTAGGTATTGTCCCCGGGCAGCCCGAGCAGCATCGGCGGGACGCCAAAGGCCAGCGCGATGTCGCGCGCGGCGGCGGCCTTGAGCGTGGCAAAATCCATGTCCGCCGGGCTCAGCGCCATCGCCTGCCACTTCAGCCCGCCTTCGAGCAGCATCGGCCGCCCGGCATTGATCTGTCCGGCATAAGCCTGCGCCAGCTCGGTCTTGATCCGGTCAAACTGGTCCGCTGTCAGCGCCGCACCCGGCTCGCCGGGGTCATAGACCAGCGCGCCCGATGGCCGCGCCGCATTCTCGAGCAGCGACCGGTTCCACGCCGCCGCCGCGTTGTGGATTGCCACAGCCTCATCGGCGGCTTCGAGGCAGCCCGCGCCATACAGATCGTCGGCGGGATGAAAGCCCTTGATATGGATGATATTGGTGCGGCCGAATTCGTCGAACGCCTCGATCCGCATCACCCGCTCGCCGATGCGGTAGCTATAGGAGGCGGGCCAGCCGTTCGCGTCGGGCACCACGGTCACCCGTTCGGGCCGCAGCGCAAACAGCTCGGCGACATTGTCTTCGGCATCGCGCAGCACTTGCACATAGCCGTTGCCGTGCAGCAGCAGCTGGCTGGCCAGCGTTTCGAGCAGCGCCTGGCCCGCGCTGGTCGCGCTCACCAGCGCGGTGATGTCCGGGTCCGCCGCCACCAGCGGTGCCGCGCCCACGCCTTCGGCTACCAGCCGCACTGCCCGCTGCGCCACTGGGTTGCGCAGATAGGCTTCGCGAATGGCCACCGGATAGTTCATCGGCCCGCGCTGCTCGCCGCCCCGCCATTCGAACGCTTCGGCCCAGGGCGAAATGAAGCTGCGTCCCAAGGGCGCCCGCGGGGTCACCGCCTCGCCTTTGAATGCCGCTGCCAAACTCTGGAAAATCGACATGCGAATTCCTTCACAAAAAACGTCCTGCGCGCCCCGGCGCACCATTCTGCAATTGTTCAGACGCTCATCCGCTGCGGATGCGTGGTTCGCCCGCGCGCGCCAGCATCAATTCGTGCAATGCCCAGACGCACGCGTCCGCGCGGTCCGGTGATCGCCCCGGCCCTTGGTAGCCGCCGCCAGGCATCAGCCCGCAAAGCTCGTCTTCGAGCCGGGCAAAAAGCCCGGCATGGCGCACGCGCCCGGCTTCATAGAGCGCCGCCACCGGCTCGGCCCGCGCCGCCTTGCCCCGCGCGGCGTGAACCAGCTTTAGCGGAAGCGCCGCATTGGCCGCCCGCAGCACCGCACTCACCATGTCCCCGCCCTGGTTCGCTTCGGCCACCACCCGGTCCGCAGACCAGGCTTGCGCGGCCCCGGCGACGGCGCGGGCCCAGCGCTCTGGGCTGGCCTTCTCGACCGTTGCATCGGCCAGCACCCGCGCGACGCGGTCTTCGCCCAGGCCGCAGACCACGATCCCGCAGGCATCGCCCTGCGCGCTCGCCGGCGGATCGACGCCGATCACGATGCGGGTCATCCGCGCCTGGCTTTCCTCGCCCTGTTCGGTGCGCGGCTCGCGGCATTTCTCGATCAGCGCACGGGTCCATAGCGCGCCGGGCAAATCTTCGATCAACTCGCCGTCCAGTTCCTGCCGGGCAAGCATGGTACCGGCGAACTCGCGCTCGACATCGGTAATGAATTTCCCGGGCAGGTTGGCCATGTTGTCGCGCGTGGTGCCGCGCGTCACGATCACGTCGCCATCGCCGTCCGCCTGCAGCATCAATCGCCTCACCAGAGGCACGCTGCGCGGCGTGGTCGTCGCCACGATGCGGGGCGTTGCGCCCAGCCGCAGCCCCAGCAGCAGGTTGTCCCAGCTGCGCCGCGCCTGGCCGGTATTGTCGTCCCACTTGGCAATTTCGTCGCACCACGCGTGGCTGCTTTGCGGCCCGCGCAGCGCTTCGGGCTCGGCCGCCGAATAAAGCTGCGCCTGCGCGCCATTGGGCCATACGATCCGCCGCAACGAAGGTTCGTAGCGCGGCCGCTGCTGCGGCGGGCACACCGCGATCAAGCCGCTTTCGCCTTCGACCATCACACTGCGCGCCTCGTGCAGCGAAGCGGCCACCAGCGCGATCCGCGCTTCCGGGTTCGCCTCGGCCACGCTGCGCACCCATTCGGCCCCGGCGCGCGTCTTGCCAAAGCCGCGCCCGGCCATGACCAGCCAGACCCGCCAATCCCCCGGCGGTGCAAGCTGCGCAGCTCTGGCCCAAAGCGGCCAGTTCCAGTGGACCGCCTCGCGTTCCACCTCGTTCAGCTTGCCGGGCAGCGTGTGGCGCAGCCCGGTTTCATCCAGCCGCAGAAAATCGAGCCGGTCACGCGCCATGCGGCAGAACCGTTGCAGCAGCCGCCAATTCCTGCGCCGCTTCCCGCTCAGCTTTCGCAGCCAGCACCCGCTGGCGCAGTTCTTCCACCTTGCGGTCGATGGATTCGCGGATCTCGGCGGCGCTCACCGAGTGGCGCATCGCTCGCTCGCGCACCGCGCTTTCGCGGTGGATCGTCAGCAATCGGAATGCGGTCGCGTTGTCGAAGCTGCGCACCGCGCGCCTGGCCCCGGCGGCGGGCTTGATCTCGCCCGTCCGCAGCCGGTGCAGCAGCTCCATTTCGAGGTTGTCATAACCTTCGCACAGCGCGATCTGCCATTCGCGGTTGAACGCGGCGTTGGAGCGGCGGCGGTGATACGCCGTCGAGGGATCGATCTTGGCCTCGCGCGCCGCGGCCGCCACGTTCGATGTATCGGCAAGCGCCGCCAGAAACGGCTTTACCCAGTTGTGCTTCGTCCCGGATTTGAGAGAAGTATCGGGCGCACTCTTCTTCGCGGCGCGCACCTTGGGTGCGGCCAGGCTCTGCTCTGCCATGGGCTATCCGTCGCAGTGGAAGGGAAAGGCGTGAACCGGGTTGCTGGGGTGCAGCGACTCGTTGTTCATGGTTTGTACCAAAAACCAGTCGAATGTCAAGCGTAATGTGCCAAATAGGTTAAATTTGCCGCGCTATGGTCCTTTGAAGGCGGCTCGCCTAAACAGCGCGCTCCATCGACCTCGCCCCCCTGCTTGACGAGACCCCGCTTATGCTCCGCCGCCTCTACGATTGGACCGTCGCCAAAGCCGCGCATCCCCACGCCGAATGGTGGCTGGCGCTGGTCGCGTTTCTCGAGGCCAGCTTCTTTCCGGTCCCGCCGCACCCCTTGCTCGGGCTGATGTGCCTGGCGCAGCCCAAAAAGGCGCTGCGCTATGCGGTGATCGCCACCGGTGCATCGGTCCTGGGCGGGCTGCTCGGCTATGCGATCGGCCATTTCCTCTACGACAGTCTGGGTGTTCAGCTGCTCTCGCTGCTCCACCTGACCGAAAGCTTCCCCCGCGCGGCCTGCTATTTGCGCGAGTACGGGGTCGAGATCATCGTCATCAAGGGCGCCACGCCCATCCCGTTCAAGCTCATCACGCTCACCGCCGGGTTCATCGGCATGCCGCTGATCCCGTTCATTCTCGCCAGCATCGTCTCGCGCGCCATCAGCTTCGTCTCGATGGGGCTGCTGTTCCGGGTGTTCGGTGCGCCGATCAAGCGCTTCATCGACAAATACCTCGGCCTCGTCACGATCGGCGTCGTCGTGATCATCATCAGCGGCTTTGTCGCGGCAGCGATGCTGGGCGGCGGCGGCAGCGATTCCAGCAACGAAAAATGCAATCGCCCGGCCGCACTCATCGCCAAGCCCTGAAAGCTATGCCCTGAAAGCTATGTCTTGATCAGGGCTTGCGGCCCGGCGCGCCTGCTGCCGCCGCCAGCGCCGCATGCGCCACGGGCGTCATCACCGCATAGCCTGCGGCATTGGGATGCACCCCGTCGTTCGACAGCCCGGGCTTCATCGCCCCCGCGCTGTCGGCGAGCACAGCGTAATAATCGGCGTAAACCAGCCCCTGCAATTTGGCAAAATCGCTCAGCCAGCGATTGAGCTCCTTGATCTGCGCTGCCGGTGTGATCGCCGGCTTCCACGAAAAGCCGGCGGTCGGCGGAATGCTCCCCAGCACCACCGCGATCCGGTTGGCCTTGGCGATATCCACCATCGCGCGGATATTGTCGGTATATTGCTCGGGCGTGCTTGGCCCGGTGTTGCCCGCCAGATCGTTGGTGCCCACCATGATATGCACTACCGCCGGCTTCAGCCGCACCACGTCCTGATAAAACCTTACCAGCACTTGCGGGCTGGTCTGCCCTGAAATTCCCCGGTCGATCACGCCCCCGGCAAACATCGCGGGCGCCAGGTTGATCCATCGCTCGGTGATCGAATCGCCGATGAACACCGCGCGCGGCCGAAACGCGATCATGAGGTTGTAGGGCCGGTAGCGGCAGGTCCACGCCCAGTCCTCCTGTACCACTTGCGGCGAAAGCGCGTTGAGCCCGGTCTGCGAACGGCACGGCTGCGCGGTAATTCCCAGCCCTGCCGACGGCGGCTGAAACGGCAGCGCTTGCGCATAGGCGTTTGCCGCCGGGGCCATGAGCAGCAACAGCGCGCCCGGCCAGCGCATCAGATGATCCCCGTGGCCCGCCCGGCGCGCTCGAACATGCCGATGATCACCTGCACCTGATCGGCCGAATGCTCGGCGCACAGCGAGCAGCGCAGCAGAGTCATGCCAGCAGGCGTGGCCGGCGGCCGCGCAAGGTTCACGTAAAGTCCCTCGCGCAGCAGCGCCTCCCACATCATCGCGCCGCGCTCCAGATCGGGCATGATCACCGCGATGATCGCGCTTTGCGGTTCGGCGGTGCCCAGCGGAAAGCCCAGCTCGCGCAGTGCCTTGTGCAAGGTGCGCGAATTTTCCCACAAGTGCGCACGCTTGTTGTGTCCGTGCATCAGCTTGCGGATCGAGGTGGCGGCCGTCGCCACCACGCTCGGCGGCAGGCTGGCGGTGAACACATAGGGGCGGCACACCAGCCGCAGGATCTCGAACTTCGGGTGGTTGGAAACGCAGAAACCGCCCACCGTGCCTACCGACTTGGAAAACGTCCCGATCACGAAGTCCACATCATCGAGTACGCCCTGATCCTCGGCCACGCCGCGCCCGTTCGGCCCGATGAAGCCCATCGAATGTGCCTCATCCACCAGCACCATCGCGCCGTTTTCCTTCGCGACGCGGACCATCTCCTTGAGCGGCGCGACATCGCCCAGCATCGAATAGACGCCTTCGAGGATCACCAGCTTGCCCGCGCCCGCCGGAATGCGCTTGAGGCGCTTTTCCATCGCCTCAATGTCGTTGTGCTTGAACGGTACGACCTCGGCGTCGCCCATCTTGCAGCCGTCCCAGATCGAGGCGTGGCTGTCGATATCGAGCACGATGTAGTCGCCCTTGCCCGCGATCGTGCTGATGATGCCCAGGTTCGCCTGATATCCGGTGGAAAACACCATGGCATGATCCATGGCATAGAATTCCTTGAGCGCCTCCTCGACCGCGCGGTGCCCCGCATATGTCCCGTTGAGCACGCGGCTGCCGGTGGTGCCGCTGCCGAATTCGTCGAGCGCCGCCTTGCCCGCCGCGATCACATCGGGGTCAAAGGTCATGCCCATGTAATTGTAAGTGCCGAGCAGGATGGTCTCGCGCCCGTTGCAGATTGCCGTGGTCGGCGAGAGCACTTTCTCCATCACCAGGCTGAAAGGATCGGTCACCCCGGTATCGAGCAAGGCCTTCCGCTGCTGGATCAGCGGATCGAAGCGCGAGAACAGGTCGGTTTTGGCCTCGGTCGGCACATCGGCCAGAGCCATATCGTTAGTAGTCATCTCATTCATCGGTTCAGCCCTGCAGTTCGGTGACGGCATCGATCAGCTGGCCGTATGTCTCGATTTCGGCCTGCTGGTTCATGGTGATGATGATGTCGAACTCGTCCTCGATCGCGGCCACGAAGTCCATCACCGTCAGACTGTCCCACTCGAGATCACCGGCAAAGGTGCTTTCCTCGGTGATAACGACGCCCTTCTTGTTGAAAGGTTCGATCTGCTGCGCGATTTTCTCGGCGGTTGCGACGCGGTCCATGGTTTCGTTCTCCATTTGGCAGAGGCTCCTGCCAGACGATTGCGGCTGAAAAGGGGCCTCGCGCCCCGCTTGTCAAGCGCCGCCCTTAGGTGCCCCGTTATGCCCTAGGCCGCGTGGACAAATTCCAGCCTCACATTGACGGCAGCATCTGACCTTGCGCAGATCATAACCTGCCTGTCCGGAAACGCCCAGAAGCAGACCCCCTGTCCGCCTGCGGATCGCGGCATTGCGTAGCGCTGTTCGTCTCATGCTAGTAGAAGCGCGCTATGGAATCATCTGTGTCATCCCAACCCTTCCAGCAGTATCTCTTTGCCGACGAGAGCATCCTTTGGTGGGGCCAACCTAAGCAGGGCTTGGCGCTCGGCGCTAGGGACGCGCTGCTCATCCCCTTCAGCCTAATGTGGGGCGGCTTCGCCATTTTTTGGAATGCGATGGTCTGGTTTGGACCTTTCGACACCGACTCTGGCGATGCTACGCGATGGTTCTTCAAGCTTTGGGGCCTGCCGTTCCTCGTCATTGGCCTTTACCTCATCGTCGGCCGCTTCGTTCACGATGCGCGCATCCGAGAGAAACTCTTTTATGCTGTAACCGAGCAGCGCATTCTGGTTCTTCGAGGCTCGAAGTTTACATCGCTCGACATAAACCGGCTTCCGCGCCTTGAGCTCTCCGAGCACCGCGACGGGACCGGAACATTGGCTTTCGAAGCAAGCAATAGCATGTCCTTGGATGCCATGAACGGATTTAGCTGGTGGCTTCCGGCTCTAGGCAGCGCCACTCAATTCTTCCGCGTTCAACATCCTCGTAAACTTTATGAACTAATCCGTAAGCAGGCCCGCTCCTGAGTTTCAAAACGAAGTCTGGGTTTGAAGTCCGCTTCCCACCATTTCGGCCCATAGCTGCTCACCAAATCACTACCCAAAACCTGCCGTCGCCCCGTGCTTGACACGGGGCTTGGCTACCTTTCGGCGTTACAATCCGGCGCTTCCCACGCTGGGTACCCTCCCGAAGCTGCCAAACGCGCCGGATCAGATCGGAGGTTACAACGACATACGTCCCGCCTCGGTAGCGGTTCGCCATGATGGTGACCCAGCCGCCCTTCTCCATCGCTTCCTCACGCCAAACGCGAGGCTGCGAGGGAAGCCAAGCCCCGTGTCAAGCACGGGGCGACGGACCGGGTGTCTGCAGAGATGTCCTCTTCCCACCCACTTCCTGCCGTTCGGTGGCCACGCAAAACACAGTAGACCACATTCAATGCGGACACTTAGCCAGAGCAATTTGTCTACGCTGCCTAAATCAACTGGCGCACCGCCGCCATGAACGGGGTGATCGAAACCGGCTTGGCCAGATAGCCTTCGGCGCCCGCATCGCGGATGCGCTCCTCGTCGCCCTTGCCGGCATAGGCAGTCACCGCCAGCACCGGGATCGAGCGCAGTTCCGGATCGCCCTTTAGGGCTTCGATCAGCTCCAGCCCCGAAACATTGGGCAGCTGGATGTCCATGATCACCAGATTGGGCACGAAAGACCGCGCGCGCTCGATCGCTTCGCGGCCATCGGCGACCGGCTCGACAGCAAAGCCGTTGGCCTTCAAGAGGTCGCAAAACAGCTTCCGGTTAAGGTCGTTGTCCTCGACAACCAGAATTCTTTTTGCCACTGACAACGGGTATCCTGTGCCTGCGAGCCGAAAGGCCCAGATGCCACACTATTGACCCTGAAAGGTCCTGACAATCATTCGTACGCCCGCCTCCGTCCCCGATCCAGCGGCGCTGGCGCTTCAGGCGCTCGGCTGGGTGCTCACCGATGGTGAACGGGCGGAACGGTTTCTGGCGCTCACCGGGCTCACCCCCGATGCCTTGCGCGCCGGTTTGCAGGATCCGGCGCTGCTGGTTGCGGTCTTCGATTTTCTGGCAAATCACGAGGCAGACCTTGTCGCGGCGGCAGACGCGCTCGAAATAACCCCTGCCACCCTCATCGCCGCCCGGGAGAATCTGTCATGAACCGTCCGCTGGTGATCAGCGATTGCGATGAAGTGCTGCTGCACATGGTCGCGCCCTACCGCGACTGGCTGGGCGAGCAGCATGGCATCGCTTTCAACATGGAGAACCACGATTTCAGCCAGGCCATGCGTTATGCGCACGATAGCAGCCTGGTCGAACCCAAGGAGATCTGGCGGCTGCTCGGCCTGTTCTTCGATAACGAGATGCACCGTCAGCAACCCATCGCCGGCGCGGTCGCGGGTATCACCGCGCTCGCCGATCATGCCGACGTGGTCATTCTCACCAATCTCAACGACGACCGCCGCGAAGCGCGCACCCGGCAACTGGAGAACGTCGGCATTCACGCCCGCGTCTTCACCAACACCGGCCCCAAAGGTCCGGCGCTCAAAGCCATCCTCGAGGAATACCAGCCCAGCCGCGCCGTGTTCATCGATGATCTGCCGCAGCATCATGGCTCGGTCGCCGATCTTGCGCCGCATGTCGCCCGGCTCCATCTTTGCGGCGAGCCGATGATTGCCCGCCACATCGCCTGCGCGCATCAGGCCGGGCATGCCCATGCGCGGATCGATGAATGGACAGCCGCACTCCCGTGGCTCATGGCACAGGTCAATGGAGCAACCGATCATGGATAGCATCGCCGCCAGGCTTGCCGAACTCGGCATCACTCTTCCCGAACCGCTCGCCCCGGTAGCGGCTTATGTGCCTGCCGTCGAAGTAGGCGGATTTCTCTATGTTTCGGGCCAGGTCTCGTTCACCGATGGCAAGTTCATCACCGGACGGCTGGGCGAAACTGTCTCCATCGAAGAAGGCATCGCCGCCGCGCGCGCCTGCGGCCTGTTGCTGCTCGCGCAGGCCAAGACCGCGCTGGGCTCGCTCGACCGGGTCGAGCGCGTGGTCAAGCTGGGCGCGTTCATTTCCTCCACCGGCGATTTCACCGATCAGCCCAAAGTCGCCAACGGCGCATCCGAACTGATGGTCACCGCGTTCGGCGAAGCTGGCCGCCACGCACGCAGCGCGGTCGGCGTGCCGGTCCTCCCGATGGGGGTTGCGGTAGAAATCGATGCTGTATTTGCTGTTCGCTCTGCTTGATCGCTGGTTTGCGCCCGCGCCGCCCGGCGCGCGCGTCGGCTGGCTGCAAACCCATGTCTTTGCGCATCGCGGGCTCCATGGCCCCGGTGTCGTCGAAAACTCCGCCGCCGCCTTCACCGAGGCCATCGTGCGCGGCCTTGGCATCGAATGCGATGTCCAGCGCAGCAGCGATGGCCAGGCTATGGTGTTCCACGATTGGGATCTCGCGCGGCTGACCGGGCAGACCGGGCAGGTGATCGATCTGAGCGCGGCGCAGCTCGGCAAGATTGCGCTGGAAGGCGCCGACGATACGATCCCCACTTTGCGCCAGGTGCTCGATCTGGTTGGCGGGCACGTGCCGCTGCTGATCGAGATCAAGTCGCGCGATGGCCTGCATGTCGTCCCGCTCTGTCTTGCCGTGCGCCGCGTGCTCGAAGGATATCGCGGCCATGTCGCGGTGATGAGCTTCGATCCGCGTGTCTCGCGCTGGTTCGCGCGCTATTCGCCGCACACCGTGCGGGGGCTGGTGATGACCGAGGGCGGCAAGCGCACGCTCTTTGCCCGGTTCCGCCGGCATCTCGCCTTGTGGCAGGCGCGCCCGCAGTTCCTCGCCTATGATGTGCGCGATCTGCCCAGCCGGTTTGCCACCCGGTTGCGCCGCCGCGGCTTCCCGCTGCTTGCGTGGACGGTCAATGCGCCCGAGCTGGCCGCGCGCGCCGCCGCGCAGGCCGATGCACCGATCGCGGAAGGACGCGGCGTGGAAGTGCTTATGGCCGATGGGTCCGGCAGCGCAGGCCCGGGCGGCGAGGCGCAGGGACCGGCGTGAGCATTACCGCGCGCGTCCATCACTCGGTCAGCGAAATCCCCGCCGCGCAGTGGGACCGGCTGGCCGGCTCCGCCAATCCGTTCACCAGCCATGCCTTCCTCTCGCTGCTCGAGGAATCGGGCAGCGTCGGCGGCGGCAGCGGCTGGTCGCCGCTTCCCATCGTGATCGAGGACGAAGCGGGCACTCCCCTTGCCGCGCTGCCCGCCTATGTGAAGGCGCATAGCCAGGGCGAATATGTCTTCGATCACAACTGGGCCGACGCGTGGCACCGGGCGGGCGGCGACTATTACCCCAAGCTCCAGATCAGCGTGCCTTTCACCCCTGCCACCGGGCCGCGGTTGCTGCTGGGCGAAAACCCCGAACTTGCCCTGCCGCTATTGCGCGTCGCCGAGCAGCTCTGCGCGCAAAACAAGCTTTCCTCGGCGCACGCCACATTTATCGAACCGGCGCAATTGCCGCTGTTCGAGCAGGCCGGCTGGCTGGCGCGCGCCGATCTGCAGTTCCACTGGCACAATCAGGGCTATCGCAGCTTCGACGATTTTCTTGGCGCGCTCGCGTCTGCCAAGCGCAAGAACCTGCGCAAGGAGCGCGCGGCCGCGCAGGACGGCGTCGATATCCGCGCGTTCAGCGGCGCTGCGCTGCGCGAAGAACATTGGGAGGCGTTCTGGCGCTTCTATCAGGACACGGGCATGCGCAAATGGGGCCGCCCCTATCTCACCCGCGCCGCGTTCACGCTGCTGGGCGAGCGCATGGCGGATCGCATCCTGCTGGTCCTGGCGTACATCGGCGACACGCCGGTGGCCGGCGCGCTCAATTTCATCGGTGATGACGCGCTATATGGGCGCTATTGGGGCGCTATTGTCGAAAAGCCATTCCTGCATTTCGAGCTGTGCTATTATCAGGCGATCGATGCGGCGATCGAACGCGGCCTCGCCCGGGTCGAGGCGGGCGCGCAGGGCCAGCACAAGCTGGCGCGCGGTTATGAACCGGTGCAGACATGGTCGGCGCATTATATCACCGATCCGGGATTTCGCGCCGCCATCGCCGATTTTCTCGACCGCGAGCGGCGCGGCGTGGCGCAGGATCAGCGCTTCCTCGGCGAACGAACGCCCTTCAAAAAGGGGTAGCGCAAGCGCTCAGGCGGCATGCCGCCCCTTGGCGGTCGGCGCGGTAGCGCGCAGCCACTCGCGCGCGCGGCGCTGTGCCTCGGCGATTTCGCGCGCGGTCATGTCGTCGGAAATCTCGGCGCGGCAGAGCGCGGCTTCCTCGTGCCCGCGCACCGCAGCGAGATTGAACCACTTGTGCGCTTCGATCAGATCGCACGGTACGCCGTGGCTGCCGGTCGATGTGACCACGCCAAGATCGAACAGCGCATCGCAGTCGCCCGCTGCTGCGGCCGCAAGACATGCCGCCACCATCTGGTCCGCCGCCGGCGCGGCGATGGGAGCCTGATCGTGCGCTTCATGATCAGCAACCAGCTTGATCCATGCTTGTGACATTTGCCTTGATCCTCGTTTGGCGGGGCCACCGGTTCCGGCTTCCCGTGAGCGCAAAGTCACCAATCTTGGTCAACAAATGATTAACGGACGAAAAAATGGTCGGAGCGGGCGCGGCGTGACAGATAGGCAATGCCGCTTATCGCAGCGGCGGATAACCGCGAGGATTTGCTTGTGCCGCTCCGGGGGGGACCTTATAGGCCCCCGCAGCGGGGACCCGCAGCCGCTATCACAAATTGCGGCGTGGTGCCCGGTGGTCGGCAAGCGTTTACGCGGAGGGCCGGATGGCTGAGGTTTTGAGTGACGAGATCGATGTTCTCTCCAAGGCGCGTCGGGCTCTTCCCGATGACTATGTTCCAAGCGATGACGAAACCTACATGAACGAAGCGCAGCAGGACTATTTTCGTCGGCTGCTGCTTTCCTGGAAAAAATCGATCCTTTCGGCGTCGGCGGGCACTTTGTCCGCGCTTCAGGACGGCCCGATCCGTGAGCCCGATCTCAATGATCGCGCCTCCAGCGAGACCGATTGGGGGATCGAGCTGCGCACGCGCGACCGCCAGCGCAAACTGATCGCGAAGATCGATTCCGCGATGCGCCGGATCGACGAGGGCGAATATGGTTATTGCGAAGTATCGGGAGAACCGATCGGGCTGGGCCGGCTGATTGCCCGCCCGATCGCGACAATGACTGTCGAAGCGCAGGAAGCGCATGAGCGGCGCGAGAAAATTTCGCGCGACATGTAATTCCGCGCGCGGAAAGTTGCGGTCAGGGTCTGTCTCAAACGGGGACACCGCTGCAAATGTCTGGTTAACCCGCTGCGCGATTAAGGTTTTGTTCGCCAAGCTCTCTTAGAAATGGCTCACGGATTTCTGGCACCCCAAAGCCTTGGCAACGGTCTAGGGAACCAGGGCGTAGTTCACGTATGAAGCGGAACCACACAGTGAGTGATGTTGATCATCGGCAGCTAGGTCGTGATAGCCTGTTCTTGATGGCAGACTTGCGTCTTGCCGGGCAGGATGGCGAGCACCGCGTGAAAGTGCGCAATCTCTCTGCTGGCGGGATGATGGCCGAAGGCAGCGTGAAAGTGGCGCGGGGCAACAAGCTGGACATCAATCTGCGCAATATCGGCTGGGTCGAAGGTTTTGTCGCGTGGGTTCAGGAAAACCGGTTCGGCATCGCCTTTGCCCACGATATCGAGCCCAAAGTGGCGCGCGAACCGCTGCCGACCGCTGCATCCGATACCGCTCCGCGCTTCATCCGGCCGATGGTGCCCACGATCGATCCAAAGCGCATCCGCAAGATCTGATGATTTTTATGCGCTGCGCCGCAAGGCGGGCGCTGACCTTGCCGCCTGCTTCTGCTAGCGTCCCGGCATGAACAGGTTTCACCGCCTCGCGCTGCTTATTGCGTGCGCCATGCTGGCGCAGGGCTGCGGGAGGAGGGCACAGGGGCCGCTGCCGATCGCACTGATCGGCGATATGGATGCCCTGCAGCGCGAAGGCGTGCGGCTCTCTCCAGCAGGGCAGGTCCTGCGCGCGGCCACCAGCGAAGGCCTAGTCGGTTTCGACGAGCGCGGGCGGGTCGTTCCGGCCATCGCCCAGCGCTGGATCATTACCGACGATGGCGCAAGCTACATCTTCCGGCTGCGCGATGGTACCTGGCCCGATGGCAGCGCCATTACCGCGGAATCCGCTGCAGCTGCGCTCAAAAAGGCGCTTGCCGCGCTCAAAGGGACCGCGCTGGGGCTCGATCTCAAAGCGATCGCGCAAATTCGCGTAATGGCCACCCGGGTGATCGAGATCGATCTGATCGCGCCCGAGCCCGATCTGCTGACATTGCTGGCGCAGCCCGAGCTTGGCTTGCCGCGCAGTGCGCGCGGTTCGGGCCCGATGGCGTTAAAGCGCGAGAATGGCCAGTTGCTGCTCTCGCTCATCCCCCCTGAAAAGCGCGGCCTGCCGCCTCAGGAGGATTTCGCGCGGCGCAGCCGGATGCTGGTGGTGGACACGCTCCCGGCCGCGCGGGGGGTTGCGCGTTTCAATGATGGCTTTGTCGATGCCCTGTTCGGAGGCCGCATCGATTCACTGCCGCTCGCGCAAAAAGCGGCGCTTTCGCGCGGCAACGTCCAGCTCGATCCGGTCATCGGCCTGTTCGGCATCATGGTCGACAGCGAGCGCGGGTTTCTCGCCGAGCCGCCCAACCGCGAGGCCTTGGCGCTGGCGATCGATCGCGAGACTTTGATTGCCGCGTTCAATATCGGCGGCTGGGAGGCCACCACGCGCATTGTCGCCGCCGGGATTCCCGGCGATCTGGGCACCGTGGGCGAGCGCTGGGTGGGCATGGAGATCGCGCAGCGCCGCGCGCTCGCGGCAGAACGGGTGGCCCGCTGGCAGGCATCGGGGCAGGACGCGCCATCGCTGCGCATTGCGATGCCGGACGGTCCCGGCTCGCAGCTGGTATTCGACCGGCTGAGCGCCGATTTCGCCGCGATTGGTATCAGCTTGTCGCGCGCCGCCGAAGGCAAGCCGGCTGAATTGCGCTTGATCGATGTCGCGGCGCGTTATGGCCGCCCGGCTTGGTTTCTCAATCAGCTGGCGTGTTCGGTGCACCAGGCCGCCTGCAACCAGGTGGGCGATGCGCGTCTGGCCGAAGCGCGCGCGGCGGGCGATCCGCGCGAACGCGCCGCGCTGCTGGGAGAGGCCGAGGCCGAGATCACTGCGGCCAACGGTTACATTCCGATTGCCCGCCCGCTGCGCTGGTCGCTGGTGCGCAGCAATGTGGCCGGCTTTGCCCAGAATCCCTTGGGCTGGCACCCGCTTCCCCCGTTGGCCGTCATTCCACGCTAGCTGCCCGGCCTCCTCAGAACCCGGCCTCCTCAGAAATCGACGGCGATGCCGTTCTTTTCCCAATCGCCGAAGCGCGTCGGGTCGAGCCCGTCGGGGTCGTCGCCGCGAACGACCGCGCGCGGCTCGGGCGCCGGCTCGTTCGTCCAATGTGCGGGCGGCATGAAGCGGGATGGGCGCGTGAGCGCCCGCTTGATCGGAGTTTCCATGGGACAGACGGTGCGCGTTTCTGAGCCCGCGCGCAATTGCCAAGAAGGGCATGAGGCCCGATAGGCCGATCGATGGCTCAATCGCAATCCTCCCAAGATATCCGCGGCGTCCCCGCCCGCCTTGCCGCGCTGCGGCTGATCGATGCCGTGCTGCGCCGGGGCGACCCGCTCGATCAGGCCGCGCCGCCGGTGCTTCGCGCAATCGAGCGCGGCGATGATCGCGCGCTCGCGCTGGCCATTGCGCAAGAAGCCTTGCGCTGGCTCGCCGATCTTGATGCGCTGATCGATGGGGCCACGCGGGAACGGCTGCCTGGTGATGCCAAGGCGCGCAGCGTGCTGCGGCTCATGCTCGCGCAGGCGCTGCGGCTTGATCTGCCGCCGCATGCGGTGATCGCCACCGGATTGCCGCTCTTGATGGGCGGACCCCGGCGGCTGGCGCACGGGGTCTTTTCCGCAGTGCTCAAGAGCGGTGCAGGCTTGCCAACATCGCCCACGCTACCCGCGCGCGCGCTCGAGCGCTGGAGCAGCGCCTGGCCCGATCGGATCGAACCAATCGCGGCCGCGCTGGCGCTGCCGCCGCCGCTCGATCTCACTTTGCGCGATCCGGCCGAGACCGAGACGTGGGCAGAGCGGCTGGGCGGAACTTCACTGATGCCCGGCCACGTCCGGCTGGCGCGCGGCGGTGCGGTCGAGGCACTGGCGGGCTATGGCGAGGGAGCGTGGTGGGTGCAGGATCTGGCCGCGAGCATCCCGGCGCGGCTGCTGGGGCCGGGCCATTGGGCGGGAACGCGGCGGCGCGTGCTTGATCTGTGCGCTGCGCCCGGCGGCAAGACCCTGCAACTCGCGGCCATGGGCTGGCAGGTGACCGCGATCGACAAGTCCGCGCGCCGGGTCGAGCGCCTGACCGAAAACCTCGCGCGCACCGGGCTGGAGGCCGAGGTGATCACCGCCGATGTGATGCAATGGCGCCCGCCCGAGGCCCTGTTCGATGCGGTGCTCGTCGATGCGCCGTGCAGCGCCACCGGCACCTGCCGCCGCCATCCCGATGTGCTCCACCGGCCCATCCCGTTCGCCGAGCTTGAAAGCCTTCAGCGCGATCTGCTCGAACGCTCGGCCGGCGCGATCCGCCAGGGCGGGCGGCTGGTCTATGCGGTGTGTTCGCTCGAGCCGCAGGAGGGCGAGGCGCAGGCCGCATGGGTCAAGGCGCTGGCGCGCGTGCCGATCACCGCCCACCAGCTCCCGCCAGGCATCGCGCCCACGGCGGAGGGCTGGTTTCGCAGCGATCCGGGCATGCTGGCGGAGCAAGGCGGGATCGACGGCTTCTTCGCCGCGATGTGGGAGAAATAGCCAGTCAGCCCGCTTTGAGGCGATCGGCAAAGCCCTTGCGCAGCTTTGCCAGCTTGGGCGGGATCACCGCGAGGCAATAGGGATTGCGCTGGCCTTCGCCGTTCCAGTATTCCTGATGATAGTCTTCGGCCGGGTACCACACCGCTGGGCCTTCGATCGTGGTCACGATCAGCTTTGCGCTATCGGCCTGCGCGCGCGCGATCGCGGCCTCCATCTCGCTGCGCTGCGCGTCGCCATGCGGAAACAGCGCCGAACGGTACTGCGTGCCGACGTCGTTGCCCTGACGATTGAGCTGCGTCGCATCGTGCGTGGCGAAATGAATGTCGAGCAAATCGGCCAGCGCAAGCACTTCGGGATCGAACGTCACGCGGATCGCCTCGGCATGGCCGGTGTTGCCCGAGCAGACCTGCTTGTACGTCGGGTCAGCGATGGCCCCGCCGATATAGCCGCTCTCTACCGCGCTCACCCCGGCGATATCCTGAAAGACCGCCTCGGTGCACCAGAAGCAGCCGCCTGCCATGATTGCCTGTTCCATCGTCCATTCCTCTTGTCTGCGAATTGCGCGCTTGCGGGTATTTAGGAACGCCGCGCCCGATTGTAATGGTCGCAGCTTAAGCTAGGATCGCTTTTGAGTTCACCCCCCTTTCGCGTGAGGAACCGTACCCATGCCCGTCTGGTCCAAGATTGCCACCGCCGCCCTCGTCGCCCTTGCCGCCGGTACCTTCGCGATCCCCGCTGAGGCCGCAAAGCGCCGGGTTGCGGTGCCCGCTGCTGCGATCGATCCCGCGCTCACCGCCGCGCTTGCCGATTCGCACCGCGAGAAGGACCGGGCGCGCGATCGCTATCGCCATCCCGCCGAAATGCTAACGTTCATGAAGGTCAAGCCTGGCATGACCGTGGTGGAATACTATCCCGGCGGCGGCTGGTTCACCCGCGTGCTGGTGCCCTATCTCGGCGCGCAGGGGCAATACATCGCGCTTATCCCGCCCGTAACGCCAGCAGATGGCGCGGGCGAGGCGCAGACCGAAACCCCGGCCTCGTTCGCCGAGAAAGCTGCCAAGTGGACCGGTAGCGGCGGCGCAACGGTGTCCGCGATCGTCAGCGGCAGCAAGCTCGACAACCGCAAAGGCACCGCCGACCGTGTCGTCATCTTTCGCGGGCTGCACAACATGTGGTCTTACGTGCCCACGCTCCATGCCGATTTGAAAGCGGCCCGGCTGTTGCTCAAGCCCGACGGGCTGCTCGGGATCGAACAGTACCGCGCCAAGCCGGGCGCTTCGGCCGAATATACCGATGGCAACATGGGCTATATGCGCGAGAAAGATGTGATCGCGCTGCTCGATGCCATGGGCTTCCAGCTTGTCGGCAAGAGCGAAATCAACGCCAATCCGAAAGATAGCGCCAATTGGCCCGACGGCGTGTGGACGCTGCCCCCGGCCTTGACCTTGAAGGACAAGGACCGCGCAAAGTATGAGGCCATTGGCGAAAGCGACCGGATGACCTTGCTGTTTCGCAAACGCCCCTGACCTTATCGGGCTTTAAGGGCATACGATGACCACTCTCTCTGTCGCTGCGCTGCAGCTTGCGCTGGGCGGCGATCCTGCCACCAATATCGGCGCGGTCTCGGTGCTGGTCGAACAGGCGGCGGCGGCCGGCGCGCAAGTCGTGCTGCCGCCGGAGCTGTTTGCCGGACCATACTTCTGCAACGTGGAGGATGAAGCGCTGTTCGCGCTGGCCCATCCGCTGGGTGAAGACCCCTCGGTCGCGGCCATGCAGCAGCTGGCGGGCGCGCTTGGCATCGCCATCCCGACCAGCTTTTTCGAGCGCGACGGCCATCACTACTACAATACCCTGGCGATGATCGGCCCCGACGGCGCGATCATAGGCACATACCGCAAGAGCCATATCCCCGATGGCCCCGGCTATGAGGAGAAGTTCTATTTCCGCCCAGGCAACACCGGTTTCAAAGTGTGGGATGTATTCGGCGCGCGCATCGGCGTGGGCATCTGCTGGGATCAGTGGTATCCCGAATGCGCGCGGGCGATGGCGCTGATGGGCGCGGAAGTGCTGTTCTATCCCACCGCGATCGGCTCGGAGCCCTACGACGCCAGCTTCGATACCAGCCGCATCTGGCGCCGCGCGATGATCGGCCACGCTGCCTCCAATTGCATGCCGGTGATCGCGGCCAATCGCATCGGCACAGAAGGACAAGGCCAGGCGTTTTACGGCCACAGCTTCATCGCCGACCAATGGGGCGATTTCCTCGGCGACTATGGCGCGCAGGAAACCGGTTCGCTGGTGGCTAGCCTCGATCTGGCCGCAGCGGCGCGACACCGCGCCGGCATGGGCTTTTTTCGCGACCGTCGGCCCGAGCTCTACACGCGCCTCGTGCAGGATATCTAAGCCTGGCACGCTACCTCATCGCGCTCGGCTCGAACCAGCGCCATGTCCGCTTCGGCCCGCCCCGCCCGGTACTGCGCGCCGCGCTGCTCGCGCTGCAGGCGGCCGGGCTCGAACTGGAAGCGATCTCGCCGATCATCGACAGCGCGCCGCTGGGGCCCTCGCAGCGGCGCTATGCCAATGCCGCCGCGGTCGTGACGGGCGCGCCCGAACCGCGCGCGCTGCTGGCGTTGCTCCAGCGCATCGAGCGCCGCTTTGGCCGCAAGCGGCGGGGACAGCGCTGGCGCGCGCGCACGCTCGATCTCGATGTGGTGCTGTGGGAGGGTGGCACCTGGCGCGACAAGGCGCTCACGATCCCGCATCCCGAATTTCGCCGCCGCCTGTTCGTGCTCAGCCCCGCCGCCATGATCGCCCCGGATTGGCGCGATCCGATCAGTCATTGCACCTTGCGCCACCTGCGCGCGCGCTTGACCCGCAAGAGCGTGGCCCTTAGAGGACCGCGACGCAGCGCAAGCGCGGGCCCTTAGCTCAGTCGGTAGAGCACGTGACTTTTAATCACTAGGTCGCTGGTTCGAACCCAGCAGGGCTCACCAACCTTTTCAAGGACTTAAGCTGCGAGCATCTCAAGCGTCCATAGCTTGTGTCCGGCTGGTGTCCGATTGCTTACCGAGCTGCTTTCGTCACCTACCTTTTACCGTAAGACGTCAAACGTAGGTGCTAGTTGTCAAAATCTGACGCTGGGTGCCCATGACGGTTACGGCAGCTAGCACTCTAGAGACGTACTTGGGACAAGGTTATGCGTTTGCCTAAAACGGGCACTCGGCGAGCACGTTCTCGCCACTAAACGGCGAAAAAATCCGAAGCTTCCAGCGTCCCGAAAGCGTGGTCGTATACTGAGATACGAGCGCAACCGAGGCGCTACACATTTTAATTGCTTCCCTCGCGTTGGTGTCAATCCGAACGTCAACAGACGAATTCCAACCGCTCACATCGCATTTGCTGACGAGATTTGTGGTCATCATAGCCTTGCAGACGCGATAGGCGGCATCGACTGCATCAGGCTTACGCTGTTCTTGCGATGGAGACGAACCACATGCGGAGGAAAAAGCGAGGAGCGCGACGGGGATCACTGACTTCATCATCGAATGCAGCATATGAAGTTCCCCTTACCCGGCTGCCTACAATAATAGAGGCGTTCGCGCGAGTCACTGCCTGCCGCCCGTTGGCGTAGAGGCCGACTGCCATCCGCAATCCAACAATCCCGTTCATTCGCAGGCATCTCAAGACGGGTACCAAGCGTCAGAATTTAATCACTAGGTTCCCGTGACGAGGAACTTTGCAACCCGTTGCAACGCGCACCGCTCGACGTACTATTTGGATAGCGCGGACGTGCTCAGCGTTTCAGTGCGCGATACCGCCCCAGTGCGGACTTGGCGAAAATTCGTGCGTCGGCAAGCATCGTCCGCAGCATCACTCGTTGTGGAGATGCGCTAGCATTGCGCGAAGAAATTGCCTTGCCTGCCTCCGTTTTCGGGCCAGTTGAGTGTTCCCAAGGCTTTGTTGCTTTTATGATTTCAGATTGTCGAGCCCGCCGCTCGGGCGTCCAGGCGCTCTTGGTACCCATCACGTGCCTTTCCTGTTCAGTCCGTTTCCTGCTTAGCATCCTCGTTTGCGCAGCGAAATTGCTATAATCCGACTGATTTCCAACGAGCCTGATCGCCGCTCGGTGGCGGTAAGACATGCCCGCCAATGGCGCGCCCTTGGTAAGTCAGACTTTTGACTTTCGTTAGGCGCGCAGACATGCATGATCTGTTCGCAATGACCGCGCGCCCCGATCTTGGCAGATATCTACAATCCGTAATGGAGCGGGACATCGACCTGCTGCTGATGGAAGAATTCCATGCCGAGCCCGCTTTCGTTCAAATGTTCTGCGAGCTGGTTGGACTGGAGGGACCATGCGAGTTCGACGGAGCATGGCATTCTCTGAGCGACGCCCACGGGGAAACCGATCTCTTGTTACGGGTCAAACAGGGCGCAACCCGGCTGGGGGTACTCATCGAGAACAAGGTGATCGCGCCAGCGCAGCCGGATCAGGATGGCAGGTATCACCTACGAGCCGTTTCGTCTCAGCAGTCTGGGCATTTCGACGCCTATGTCACCGCTATATGCGCTCCCCGCTGCTATCTCGATGGCGTGCCACCCGACAGCCAATACCAACACCTCGTTAGCTATGAGGCGATTAGGGATTGGTTTGCGGTGCAACCGGGCAGACGCGCCGCGTGGCGGGCAACAATCATGGCGGAAGCAATCGAGCAGGGCCGTCGCGGCTATTCCATGATCCCACACACGGGGATGACCTCATTCCACCGCGATTTTTGGGAGTTCCTGACCCGCTACTATCCGCAGTTTCAGATGCCACGACCAACCCCTAAGGGTGGCGGATCAACATGGATCATTTTCAAGGGGCATAGCTTCCCCAAGTGTGTGCGCTTAAATTACAAAGTCTACCAAGGCGTCATGGACTTAGCGTTTGATAAGATTGGGTTCGAAGCACTGGAGAAAGCAATTCCACCCGATTTACCCTCAGACATCATACCCGTTCGAACTCAAAAATCGTCGGCGTTGCGCTTGCCTGTTCCGCGATGCGATTTCGCCAAGCCAGTTGCCGAGCAGACTGATCTAATTCGGGAGGTTTTGGACGTCGCGACGCGGCTGTTGCCGCATGCCAACATAATGACAACGCGCTAAGTCAACTCATGATGCCCGAGAATTGCAACGCGTTGCAATAATGCTCGATCCAGCGCAAGCGCCTCGCCGCCTGTCGCTAGCAGTGCTGCTTACATCCGCCTGGCCGAAGGCATCCTTGACGGCCCAGACAATACGGTTATCCAGCCTTATGCAACACCTTCTCAGTGGTATCGTTAGGTATCACTGAGGCAGGGGCCAGTGGGAGCAGCCAGCAGGAGCAATCCTTACTTCCCACCCCCCTGCGCAGGCTCATCGGCACCGGCCATCAGCCCTGCGATAAACCGAGCGATGGCATGGGATTGTGTGACTGCCTCGTCAAAATTTGGTCTCGCGGCGCGTTCGGCCAACACAGTTTCTAGGTCGAACTTTCTAGCCGTAGTGTTGAAGCCGAAGGGAGTGGCTATTGTTTGTGTGCTGTAACGCGCGCCGACCTCTTCGGCTCTCTTGGACTTCTCTCGGAGGCTATCAAAGATAAAGTCGCTCCTCGCCCGCTCGTAACGTTCAGAGTGCAGCAGTTCGATCAATGGCCAAGCGCAATCTCCTACTGCTTGGCCGTATGCGACTGCCTGATCGCGGTCGGGTATCATCCCTGCATGGATCACATTGTTGCGAAAGCTCACCTGTTTGTCTGGAAGCAACTGCGTAGCTTGACCCGTCTCAATGAGATAGACGAGCGAAAAGGCCCCAAGCTGTCGTTCTGACGCTTTCCGCGAGGGCTTCCAAGAAGACAAAAATGCTTCTCTATCAACATTTCTAGCCCTGCAAGCTACATCAACGAAATGTTCGTAGAGGCGTTCAAGGGCTGATGCGAACGACGCGATAGCCTCTCGATAGTAACCGTCCTGGAGCGCGGAAACCGCCAGTTCAGACAGTATCTCGTGTTTAGCCTCTTGTATCAGGTTGTAGGTCAGGTGGCCTCGGTCGCAGGTGACCTCAATCACGCCATCGTCCGGTATCCGAGCTAAGCCAAACGAACCAAAGTTCGGGACGCCTGTATCAGCCTGACACTGCATGCATGTCGTGAACGTTTTCACCGCTGCGCCCCTTCTAACTCGTCATCATCGCTTAGAAGAGCCTATGTTCATTCATCGTGGCGATGCAAGAGATGCGCGGAAACTAGAAAGTCCGCCGACAGCCTAAGCTGGTGTTTTTTCGGCGGGCATACCCATATGTGCGTTTTTCGCAGCAACTCATTAAGCCTGCGTCTTGTGCTTCTAGCCCACCTCATTGATACAGATGCGGTCGGGGGGGAAGCCATTTGTCACAGTCGTTTTTTGATCACCCCATCCTGAACTCACCGTATGATCCCCCCTCGCGGTATCATGCGCTAGATGACGACGGCCAACCGATGGAGCAGCCCCCGATTGACGGGCGGCGGCCTTGTGACTTCATCACCCCGGTGCCCAAGCCGAAACGCCGCCCGGCGAAGGCAGCGCAAAGCTCGATGGTGTTCGAGGATGTTGCCGGGCTTTCCGACGCGGATCAGGAATACAACCCCAAGCCGATCATCAACGAAATACGCGCGCATGTCGCGACATGGCGCTCGCTGCCGAGCGACCGCGATTGGGGCGTCACGCCTGCCACCGCGCGCCTGCTCCACTATTGGCGGCGCACCGAGGTGGAGGGGTTGCGCCCCTTCTTCTGTCAGGTCGAGGCGGTCGAAACCGTTATCTGGTTGACCGAGGTCGCCCGCACGCAAAAGCGGTATGCGCACATCTGGAAGCACATCGAAGGCGCGAACCAGCAGTCCAGCCCGGACCTGCTGCGCTTGGCAATGAAGATGGCTACGGGTGCGGGCAAAACGACCGTGATGGCGATGGTGATCGCATGGCAGACCGTCAACGCAGTGCGCTCGCCGACGAGTAGCTATTTCAGCCGTGGCTTCCTGATCGTCGCGCCCGGCATTACTATCAAGGACCGGCTGCGCGTGCTGCTGCCGGACGATCCTGACAGCTACTACCGCACCCGCGACATGGTGCCTTCGGACATGCTGCCGGAGATCGCCAAGGCCAAGGTCGTCATCACGAACTACCATGCCTTCAAGCGGCGCGAGACGATGGATGTCTCCAAGGTTGGCAAGGCGCTGCTCCAAGGCCGCGGTGAGGCGCTGACGACTAACGAGAGCGAAGGCCAGATGCTTCAGCGCGCCTGCGGCGAACTGATGTCGATGAAGAATGTCGTCGTCATCAATGACGAGGCGCACCACTGCTATGAGGAACGTCCGCAAGGCAGCCTCGAGGAACTGGATGATGCCGACGCCAAAGCCGAGGCGAAGGAAAACAAGGAAGCCGCCCGGCTCTGGATCAACGGCATCAAGGCGCTGAAGAAGAAAGTCGGCGTCAGGGCCGTCTATGATTTATCGGCAACCCCGTTCTTCCTCGCCGGGTCTGGCTATGTCGAGGGCACTCTGTTTCCTTGGGTGGTCAGTGACTTCTCGCTGATGGATGCCATCGAGTGCGGCATCGTCAAGCTACCCCGCGTGCCGGTGGCCGACAATCTGCCGGTTGCCGACATGCCGATCTACCGCAAGCTGTGGGATCACATCGGCAAGGAAATGCCGAAGAAGGGCGCGAAGAAGTCGGATGAGCTTGACCCGCTCAAGCTGCCGACAAAGCTGCTGACCGCGCTCGATGCGCTCTACAATCACTATCTGCTAGTCCACGAGGAATGGCGGCGGGCTGGCATCCCGGTGCCGCCCGTGTTCATCGTCGTGTGCAACAACACGTCCACCTCGAAGCTGATCTACGAATACATCTCGGGGTGGGATCGCCCCAACCCGGACGGCGAACTGGTCAACGTCCATCGCGGCCACCTCGAACTGTTTCGCAACTATGATGAGCACGGCAACCGGATCGCCCGCGCGCCAACTCTGCTGATCGACAGCGCCCAGCTTGAAAGCGGTGAGGCGCTTGCCAAAGACTTCAAGGACATGGCCTCGGCAGAGATCGAGCAGTTCCGGCGTGAGCGGCAAGACCGCACCGGGCGTGTCGAGTATGCCGATGACATCGACGATGCCGAATTGCTCCGCGAGGTGATGAACACGGTCGGTCGCGTTGGCCGGTTGGGCGAAAGCATCCGCTGCGTCGTGTCAGTGTCCATGCTGACCGAAGGCTGGGACGCAAACACAGTCACGCACATTCTCGGCGTTCGCGCGTTCGGCACGCAGTTGCTGTGTGAACAGGTCGTCGGGCGCGGCCTTCGCCGTCAGTCCTATGAACTGAACGACCACGGCCTGTTCGATGTCGAGTACGCCGACGTGCTCGGCATCCCTTTCGACTTCACCTCAAAGCCGGTGATCGTGAAGCCGACCCCGCCCAAGTTGGTGACGCGGGTCCAGGCGGTGAAGGAACGGGTCGCCGAGCGCCCGGAACTGGAGATCAGCTTCCCCCGCGTCGAAGGCTATCGCGTCGATCTGCCGGAGGAGCGGATCAGCGCCAGCTTCAGCGAGGATAGCCGCCTTATGGTCGATCCGGCGATGATCGGCCCGTCGCGTGTCACCATGCAGGGCATCGTCGGTGCGACCGAGGAACTGACCGCCAAGGGTGTCGGCGATCAACGCCCAAGCGCAATCGCCTATGCCCTCGCCGCGCACCTCCTGAAGCGGTTCGGCGATGAGAGCGGCGACTTGCCGGTGCACCTGTTCGGGCAGGTCCGGCGCATCGTGCGCGAATGGCTCGATGGCGGCTATCTCGTGCTCAAGGGCGTGCCGATGGGCGTGCTCGATTATCTGGAGATCAAGGATCAGGCGGCGGAGCGCATCTTCCTCGCCTGCCAACGCTATGAGCATGGGCCGAAGGCGATCAAGGCCATCCTTGACCCCTACAATCCCAAAGGCTCCACGCGGCACGTTGGCTTCACTACCAGCAAAGCCATATACGCTACCGATCCGCGCCGAAGCCATGTCAGCCATGTCGTGTGCGACAGCACGTGGGAGGCGGAGCTTGCTCGCGTGCTGGAGACGCACAATCGCGTCGTCGCCTTCGTGAAAAACCAAGGGCTGGGGCTGGAAGTGCCCTACCGCGACGGCTCCAAGCCCCGGCGCTACATCCCTGACATGGTCGTCCGGCTCAATGACGGGCACGGCCCCGATGATCTACTGAACCTTGTTCTGGAGACCAAGGGCTACCGCAAGGGTGATGCGCAGTTGAAGGCAGAGACCATGAAAACGATGTGGGTGCCGGGGGTAAACAACCTTGGCACGCATGGCCGCTGGGCCTTCGCCGAGTTTACCGATGTGTTCGAGATAGAGGGAAACGTTGGAAATCTTGTGAGCAGGCTAATGTCAGAAAAAGGTATTTCCCGGTGATTTCCGTTTGCAAAGTTGGAACCTTTTGCGCATATAAAAATGGTATTCGCCCCTCGAGAGTAGGTTCGCTCCACAATCCAGAGCGCTACCGAAATCTTGGGGCTTTTGCGTTTGCAACGGGTTGCAACGCATGAGCCGCGAAATCGCAATACTGATCGACGGCGGCTTTCTGACCAAACGGTTGGCCAAGCTGGTCGCTGAACCGCAGCGCCTCACGCCCTATGCAATGTGTGGCGTTATCCGTTCCATGTGCCGCTCGCACATCCAGAAGCTGACCGGCGATAATGACAGCAACTGGCACCGCCACGTCTATCGCATCTTTTACTATGACGCCCCTCCGTTTGAAGGGCAGGCTCACCATCCGCTGAGCCGCCGCCAAATCAACTTCAAGATCAGTGATCAGGCTAAGTTCCAAGGTGAACTTTTCGAGTTGCTTCGGAAGCAGCGCAATGTTGCGCTCCGGCTTGGCAATTTGAGTAACCTTGGCGGCTGGACAGTTGATCACGGGCGGCTGGCCAAACTCCTGCGGATCAAAGACCCTCTTGCTGCCATTACCGCGCTGCCACGTGCGGCAGACGGATCGATAACGTTGTCACAAGAGTTGGCCGAAAGCATCCAGACCCAAGCCGTGCATTGGGCGGCTCTGGAGGATTGGATGGTTCGCCTTGATCTCCGACAAAAGGGTGTGGACATGCGGATCGGCCTCGACATTGCGTCGATCACGCTCAAGCGATTGGCCTCCACTATCATTCTGGTGGCAGGCGATGCCGATTTTGTGCCCGCCGCAAAGCTGGCCCGGCGTGAGGGCGTCCAGTTCATATTGGACCCACTGTGGCAATCCGTGGCCAATGATCTTTTTGAGCACATCGACGGATTGCAAACCGTCTTGAAGAAGCCGGGCAAGAAGCCCGAACTCGCTGAAAATCTGATCGAGGAAACCGAATAATGGCCCGCGCGCCCAAAGGCCCGAAACAGGTCACCACGCTCAACCATGAAGCCGATGCGCGGCGGAACATCCCCACGGCGGAAATGGCCGATCTCGCGGCGATGCAGGAGGAGCTTGCTCCGATGCAACCCGTTGCATACCCGCGCGCCCGGCCTTTGGCCGAAGGCGAGGTGCGGGAGCGGGATACGGACCTTGATCCGCAAATCGTCTGGAACGGTGCGCGCATCACGCTGACCAAGGATCAGGTCGCGCAGCTTACCGAGACCGGCACCATCGAGATCGGCGATGCGCAACTGGTGTGGCGGGGCAAGGATCGGCAGGACTGGTCAGACCTCGTCGTCACCGCGCCGCCGCTGTATATTCAAGAGAAGGTGCATCCCAAGGTGATCATCGACGATCTGGTGCGCCAGTCGAAGCTGACGCGCGAGGATGCCGCCCGAAAATCAGATGACTTCGCGCCGGACCTGTTTGCCGACTTCAACGGCCTGCCCGATCCGATGGCGCGCACCGAATTTTACCAGCACGATCAGCACTGGTCGAACCGGATGATCCTTGGCGACAGCTTGCAGGTGATGGCCAGCCTTGCCGAGCGCGAGGCGCTGAAAGGCAAGGTGCAGGCGATCTATTTTGACCCACCCTATGGCATCAAGTTCAACTCGAACTGGCAGGTCTCAACCCAGTCTACGGCGGTAACCGATGGCAAGCGCGAGGACGTCAGTCGAGAGCCAGAGCAGGTAAAGGCGTTTCGTGACACATGGTTGGACGGCATCCATTCATATCTGACCTACCTCCGCGACCGGCTGGTGGTTATGCGTGAGCTCTTGACCGAAAGTGGATCGATTTTTGTGCAGATTGGTGACGAAAATGTGCACAGAGTTCGAGCTGTCCTAGATGAAGTATTTGGAGCAGATAACATTGTTTCAATGATAACCCTCACCAAAACAACCTCTGCGACTGGAGATGCTCTCGGAAATGTTGCAGACTATGTGCTTTGGTTTAGCAAAAGGCGAGAAGCTCTGAAATTCAGAGCCGCGTACAAAATAAAATCTACCGAAACTGGTGGTGTATCTCATTACAATCTTGTTTTGTTACCCAACGGTGACCTGCTTCGACTAACCTCGGAAGAAGGGAGGGCTGCACTAGACACCGATGGCGTACTTGTAACTGCTGATCAACTTCAGTCTACAGGTAGTCACGGAAGTCTTAAAATTGCTGGCGCAGCCTCGTGGTTTCCAGTCAACCTAAATGGCCGAGCCTTCGAGCCGACTAGTAAGAGTATATGGAAAACGAGTCAGCGAGGCATGGATCGGCTGAAATCTGCAGGAAGATTGATCGCTCAAACTAAGGCGTTAAGATATGCGCGTAAACTTGATGACTTTGCTGCCTATGCAATCAATAACGTCTGGACTGAGTTTGGCGGAGCATCTGACCGGCAATATGTAGTTGAAACAAACTCGCGAATTGTTGAACGCTGCCTGCTCATGGCCACTGATCCTGGCGACCTCGTGCTCGATCCCACCTGTGGCTCGGGCACAACAGCTTATGTCGCCGAACAATGGGGCCGCCGCTGGATCACCGTCGATACAAGTCGTGTCGCGCTGGCGCTGGCGCGCACGAGGATCATGGCAGCTCGCTATCCCTGGTTTTTTCTTGCCGATAGTGCCGAAGGCAAACGCAAGGAAGCGGAGATAACAGGTAAGCCACCGAGTGATCATTCAACACACAACGATGTGCGGCAAGGCTTCGTCTATGAGCGGGTGCCGCGGGTCACACTTCGGTCAATCGCAAATAATGCCGAGATCGACGTCATTTGGGACAAGTGGCAGACCAAGCTGGAGCCACTGCGCAGAGAACTGAACGAGATCACCGGCAAGGCATGGCAGGAATGGGAGATGCCCCGCAAGCCGCAGGGAGGTTGGTCCTCCAATGTCATCGGCGTGCACAAGGCTTGGTGGGATGCGCGCATCGCCCGGCAAAAGGAGATCGACGCATCCATCGCCCGCGCCGCCGACGTCGAATACCTCTACGACAAGCCCTATGCTGACCCCGGTCGCGTGCGCGTGGCAGGCCCGTTCACAGTGGAGAGCCTTTCCCCGCACCGCATTGTGCCTGCCGATGCGGAAGAGCTGATCGACGTTCTCGACGCCGCTGACGGAAAGAAGAAGCGCGGGCCGCTCGCCGCATCCGAAACCGACTTCGCAACCATGGTGATCGAACACCTCAAGACCGCCGGTGTCCACCAGACCGACCGCGCTGACCGGATCGAGTTCACCAGCCTGACACCCTATGCTGGGCGCGGTTACATCGGCGCGGAGGGCCGGTTCATGGAAGGCGAGACCGAGCGGCGCGCCGCGATCTTCATCGGGCCGGAGTTTGGCACGCTCTCCCGCGTCGATCTCACCGCCGCCGCGCGCGAAGCTGCCGAAAGCCGGTTCGACGTGCTGATCGCCGTCAGCTTCGCTTTCGATGCGCACGCCTCGGAACTGACCCGGCTCGGCCCGCTGCCGATCCTGAAAGCCAAGATGAACCCAGACCTGCACATGGCAGGCGAACTCAAGAACACCGGCAAGGGCAACCTCTTCACCGTGTTCGGCGAGCCGGACATCGACATTCTGGAGGAAGCCGATGGCCGCATCGCCGTCCGCGTCAACGGCGTGGACATCTACGACCCCAATACCGGCGAGGTCCGCTCCAACGACGTGAAGGGCATCGCCGCCTGGTTCATCGACACGGCCTACAACGAAGAGAGCTTCTTCGTTCGCCACGCCTACTTCCTCGGCGCGAACGAGCCCTACAAGCAGCTCAAGACCGCCCTGAAGGCCGAGATCGACGAAGAGGCATGGGCGACGCTCAACCGCGCCACCTCGCGTCCGTTCGACCGGCCTGAGAGTGGACGCATTGCGGTCAAGGTGATCAACCACTTCGGCGACGAAGTGATGAAGGTGTTTGGGGTCTGAAATGGCGCAGCCGAACTTAAAGCTAATGATCTCCAGCAGGTGCGATGCGACCACGTTGCTGGATGACCAGGGCAATAAGATAAGCCTTTCAGATGCCCGCAAAGAGTGGAAGTCTCTGCTAGAGCAGGAAATGTACCTTGGCCGGAAACTGCTGACCGTATGGATAAATGAAGAGGAAGTTGCAGATCAGGGCACTGACGCTTGGGACGAGTGCTTAAAGCAGGCTGCTGACTGTGACTTGTTCATCTCGATATTCGATGGATCGGCAGGCTGGCAAGACATCCGCCATCCCGGCATCGGCATTTGCCACGCCGAGTTTGATGCTGCATTTAGCCAAGCACCAGAGAAGGTGCGTGTGATCCGCCTCGCAAATGCCAAAGCCTCTTCGGGCGCTGATATGGATTTTCTTAGCGCCTTGACCAAGGCCAGCGTCTTTCAGTCCGTCATCGCCAAAAGGGCTGACGCGTATGCAAAAAAGGCTGATCTAACGAAGGGTCTCCAAAAGGTAGCGCGCGAGTTGCTACTTCGCGTGGCACACGCAGGAGCCGCAGATCTAAAAAAGAGCGGGCCGAATATCGGGCAGGCATTGGATTGGTCTCGCATGAACTTTCAGCAGCGAGCAAAGGCGATAAAGTCAGCGATCAAGGGAGCATTGTCTAAAAGGCAAAACGCCTATTCGCCGGTGGATGCGGACATCACTGTCGTCGAGATCGAGAAGAGTAAGGTCGCTTTGGTTTCACATGCCATTCCCGCGGCCTTTGGTGTGTCTGCGGCGAAGGAAATGACAGGGCAGCCATTTCTTCGAGATCATGAATATGTGGGCCATCTTTCAGATGGTGACGATGTGGCCGGTCCCATCCACATAATCGGCTGCTCAAAGTCAGTTACAGAAGCGCAAGCGATAGCCTTGCTTGGCTTTCCTGATGCCACAATCGTTCCCGGATCATTCGGGGTTTATGTCGCTGACAACGTCCAAAAAATCCAAATGTGTCTAGTGACTAACTGCCGCGACGCATCCAGCACAGTTCATGGCGTCCAGCGGATGTTTGAGTGGCTCGACCGTTCTGGCGAAAGCACTCACCTGTTGCGACGAGCAAGATCGAGGCGCAAGATCGTGGATGCAGTGATGGCAGAGATGCAGTGAGCTATCAGGTCGCCGACAGATTTGCAGCCGCTTTCCGCAAGTTCGAACGGGCAAAATGGGCGACTTGCGGTGCAGCCCTCAGTTACTTCCGCGATGACCTATGAAGGTGTTTGGGGTTTAGGATGCCGGTGCCATTTGATCTGACCTGCTGGTATCTCAACGCGCGCCGCATCGCCGAGTTAACGGGCTTTGCTGCCATTGAGGGCAATCGCGTCACAACATCCGACCAGTTTCAACGCCTTGCGGATTTGGATGCAATCAAGCGTTCAGCCGTTGATTGGATTGTCGGCAGCAATCCTGCCCCGCTCGGCAAGCTGCTTACTGAAGGTGTTTTGCGTGAAGGCACGATTTTCACATTCAACGACAGGTTTTATTTCAAGGGCCTGACCGCCTTTCAAAAGACGCGAAAAATGCCTGTGGCGTATGCCAAGCTGGATGAGTGGCGCACGGGTCTTCGGCTGACATTCGATTTCCATCCAGACCACCTCACTTCTAGCTCGTCTTGGGTTCAACTTACCGGGCAGCAAAGAATGTTTGTGCTTGGTGTGGTGACAGAGATCACAGGCGACGAGATTAAATCCAAACCCTATGTCATCGCGAACGTACTAGAGAACGGCGGATTTTTTGGGATTGGAAGGTGGGCCAATCATTTAGAAGTTACGATTGACCAGATCGACAGCTTTGCCAAAGTCAGAGACTACCGACCCAAGATGACCAAAAAATCCCTTGAAGCCCTGAAGGGTGTGTCAGAGCAATCCGTCAAGGAAGCATTCGCAGAAATCTTGAATGAACCAACCGTTCCAAAGGATTGGGGTGGCGAGCAGTCCGATATGTTTTCAACGCAGGTCATTTTGGACGGAAGGCGAGTATCTACCGCCTTTGCATTCAAAGGCCCGGCAGCATTCAAACCCATGACTATGGCGCAACTTGGCAAGAACGGAGATCAAATCAATCGACTGTATGATGAGCCAGCGGACCTGCTAGTTCTGCAACATTGTCACGAAGTTACACCGCACGTGCGCAAGACCATGCGCGCTTACGCGCAGCAAATGGGCAACCCTAGAACCTACTGCGTGATTGACGGATATGACACGCTGCGCATTCTGCAAGCCTACGGAAAGTGTGGCTTTGGTTCGGCCACGGCCCAATGAACTTCCATATCGCCGACAGCTTCACTGCCGCGCTCACCCGTCTGTCCGGGCAGGAGCAGAAGCAGGCCAAGATGTCGGCGTTCGACTTGCAACTGAACCCTGCGCAACCGGGCCTGCAAATGCACCGGCTGACCAACAGCCGCGATCCGAACTTCTGGTCGGTGCGGGTCAACGGGGACATTCGCATCATCGTCCACAAGACCGAGGCGAGCTTCATGTTGGCCTATGTCGACCACCACGACAAAGCCTATGCTTGGGCTGAACGCCGCCGGATCGAAGCCCATCCGCGCACGGGTGCCATCCAGATCGTGGAGGTTCACGAGCGGATAGAGGATGCCGGGCCGCTGTTTGCGCCGCGCCAGCCTGATGCCACACTTGTGCAGCCGCAGCCTGCGCCCGCTCCTGTGCAACCCGTTGCACCGCCAATCTTCGTCAGCTTGACCGATGATGCCCTGTTAAACATCGGCGCACCGGCTGACTGGATTGCCGATATACAAGGCTGGACCGAGGAACGCTTCTTCCAGATGAGCGACCGGCTTCCCGCCGAAGTCGCCGAGGCGCTGCTAGACTATGCTGCAACCGGGCGCTTGCCGACGCCGGAGCCTGCACCTGCCGATCCCTTCGCCCACCCGGACACGCTGCGCCGCGTCCAGACCATCACGAGCGAAGAAGAACTGCGGCTGGCCCTCGATTTCCCGTGGGACAAGTGGAGCGTGTTCCTCCATCCGTCGCAACGCGATGTCGTGGACCGCGACTTTTCCAGCCCGGCGCGAGTCACCGGCACGGCTGGCACCGGCAAGACCATCGTCGCTCTGCATCGTGCCGCACGTGCGGTCCGGGAGGATGCGCAAGCCCGCGTCCTGCTGACCAGCTTCTCACGCCCGCTCGCCAACGCCTTGCGCGCCAAACTGGCGATCCTACTGGCCAATGATCCGGCCAAGCTGGCGCGCGTGTCGATTGCTTCCTTCGAGGATGCCGCGTCAGAGCTTTTTCAGCTTGCGACGGGGCGAAGGCCCACCCTTGCCCCGGTTGATGCCCAGCAGGCTGCGCTGGAGCGCGCAATTGCCGATTTGGGCTACAAGGACCTGTCGCCGCGCTTTGTATTCTCGGAATGGCGGCAGATCGTCGATGCGTGGAACCTGCCCGATGTTGCGAGCTATGCGAAGGTACCCCGGATCGGGCGACGTAATCGCCTCGGCTCGAAGCAACGTGAAACCCTTTGGCCGGTCTTTGAAGCGGCGCGGCGCGCGCTGGCCGCGCGAGGGTTTGTCACATCATCACAGTTGTTCGCTGCGGTGGAAGCGGATGCCAGGACGAAGGCGGACAAGCCGTTCACGCACGTGATCGTCGATGAGGCGCAGGACTTGGGTGTCGCTGAACTGCGGATGATGGGCGCGCTGGCAACCGGGCCTAACGCGCATTTCTTCGCCGGTGACCTCGGGCAGCGGATTTGCCAGCTTCCGTTTTCATGGCTGACCTTGGGCGTCGATGTCCGGGGAAGGTCGTTCACCTTGCGCATCAACTACCGCACGTCGCGCCAGATCAGGGAGGCGGCAGACCAGTTGTTGCCGCCCAGTGTTCGGGACGTTGACGGGATCGAGGATGACAGGACCGGCGCGCAATCTGTGTTCGAGGGGCCAGCGCCAACGATTGTGGAATGTGCGGATGAGGCTGACGAAAAAGCTAAGGTCGCGGCCTACCTCCGCGCTGCGATTGATGACGGCATCAGCGCCGCCGAGATCGGCGTTTTTGTGCGCTCTACCGAGTACCTCTCACGTTGCCGGGCTGCCGTCGCGGCGGCTGGTCTGCAGGCGCGGCAACTGACCGAACGATCAGAGGACTTTGGCGACTGCGTGTCGCTCGGTACCATGCACCTCGCCAAGGGGCTGGAGTTCAAGGCGGTGATCGTCATGGCTTGCGACGATGAAGCGCTGCCCCTGCAATCGCGCGTGGATGAGGCGACGGATGAGGACGAACTGCGCGAGGTGTTCGAGACCGAGCGCCACCTGTTTTACGTCGCTTGCACACGAGCCCGCGACAGGCTGCACATCACCGGGGCGAAGCCGGTTTCAGACTTCGTGGCTGACATGGTGCAACACACAATCTGAACGAAAGCACCTTGTTGCCGACCACAGCGACCCAACGGGCAGAATTCAATTTTGCAACGCGTTGCAATCTTTTCAGAAGCTCGGTTTGTAACCGCCGAAAATCGTTGCGACAATCGGCGAGGGTGTAAGGCAATAGATGGGGCCAGTGAGTTCGTGCTGCCCAATCGGGTTGGCATATCCTTCATGTGACCATGCTCGCAGATGATCGCCGACAACGATCATAGGGTGCATGTTAGCGGTGGGACACCAAACGAAAACGCCATCCGGCAGGCTGGAGACATCGACGCGACGACGTCGTCTCATCTCAGCTAGACGGGCTTGGTGCAATTGCCGATCGATCTCGCGCAACGGCACCCAATCGCGTTCTTCTATTCCTTGGCCGATCTTCCACGCGTCTATGAAGACAGCCAAGGCTTCGGGTCGGCATTCGCCGCATGGCCGATGTCCAGCCGCAAGTGCTACGGCCTCGTCGTGGAAGAACAATGGATAGTTTCGTCCCGGCTCGTCCATTGGTGCCTTCCAGCCGTCACCTGTGTTGAGCAGGCAGCAAATCCAACGGCGGCTGCGCCATTGCCTACCCAAAGTGCCATCTTGTGCATGTAGATCGCCACGATTGCCCATCATGGTGCCTTTAAAATGTGTCGCTTCAATCGTGCCGAACGGCGTCGCGCGGTTCTGCCGGGGCCGCTTCACCGGCTGGCAGCCCGGCGCATCAAACGTGAGACTTGTTGGCCTGACCATGTTCCCCCTCTTGCAGTTTGAATGCCCCGACGCACAAGTTCGGTGGCAATGGTTTCGTAGCTGTGCCCGGCGTCGCGCATTGCGACGACTGTTGGCGCGATGTCGCGGGCGCGCTCATTGGCGCGACGGGAGCGCACCTTGGCGCTGGCCAGCGCGCCTTGGGCGGCGACGCCGGGAAGGTTGCCTCGATTACCACCTAGCACCGTGCCACGCGCTCTAGCGGCCTTAAGGGCGGCCTTGGTCCGCTCAGAGATCATGCGCGCTTCGTGTTCGGCGACGGCAGACAGGATATGTATTGTCAGACGGTTCGCTTCTGGAAAGTCGGCGGCTACGAAATCCACACCGCTTTCGAGCATGTTGGAGACAAAGGCCACGCTGCGGGTCAGGCGGTCCAGCTTCGCGATGATCAGGGTGGCGCGGTGCAGGCGGCAAAGGGAGAACGCCTCGGCCAGTTGTGGCCGGTCAGCGTTACGCCCGCTTTCGACCTCTAACATTTCAGCGATCAGTGTATGAGGGCGCTGGTCCAGAAATTTGTGTACCGCTTCCCGCTGGGCATCTAGTCCGAGGCCACTTCGGCCCTGCCGGTCAGTCGACACCCTATAATAAGCTACGAACTTCTTAGTATCCCAACACTCCGACATGTGCGGCCTTTAGCAACAACCAACGATGATGCTATAGCATTATGGCAGATTGTTCGTCAATTACATAGTAATTACAATAATATATGAGTTTAATATTCAATTTATAATTCAATATTTAAATATGAATTAAACATAAATCATATATAATAAATATATGAACACCAATATTGCGCTTTGTTATATAAAAATTCTTAAAGGCTTCGAGTTTCGCTCGGCAAGAACCAACTTCTCTCCGAAAACTGGAAATCAGCCTTCGTTTTGTATGGCTTCAAATTGCTGTGCGTCGAGCGCCTTCCTCAAATCTGGCATCCCAGCTTCTTGCGCGATACCAGCGATGTTCTCGATAATCCTGAGAGCAGGTGTCACACCGATCACCGCGTCTATCGCGGGGTCCAGAACATATTTCACACCGTATGTGAAAGGTCGCTCGTCGTTTTCTTGGAGCCGTGGCAGCCACAGCTCAGCCTCTTCCACGCGCGAGTAGAAAAGCACTACCTCAAGTGCCAGATGGCTTTGAAGCATACCCACTTTGTTCGCGAGCGCCGGATATAGCTTCGGCTTTGGAAGTGCGAACTGCTCGATAAAATGATGGTCGATTGGCCCATTGCCGTGGATGCCGTGCCTGAAGTAGCGATCGCCGACCGCATTAGCCATTCGGGCGACGCTGCGCCTGAGAATTACGATTTCGCCGTAGAGCGCGCTCACGATCGCGGCGATCTCCTCATTTCTCAGGCGCTCATCGCGCCTCCGGTTTAAGCGGTAATTGAACAGAGCACCTGCAATCAGCGCCAAGAAACCAAGCACTGACCCTATTGCACCCTGCCAGCCCTTCAATTCGGTATAGAACTCTGCCCAGGTCATCGTCTCTGCCGGTTAGTCGTCTTCGGGGCTATAAAAAAGCGGCACCCCATAGTGTTTGACGTTGAAGGTGCGGCCCGTGCCCTTGTGAGGGTGAGCGGAATTGAACTGTAGCTCATGAACGGCTTCTATACCCCCAGTGAGCACTGCGCGCCGTGCCAGTGCGGCCATCCATTTCGCCATGAAAGCCGCTGGGCGTTCTTTTAGGAAATAGATGACAATGGCACCGTGGTCCTGCCCCGGCATTCCGGTAGCATATCGCGTCAAAAGTTGGCGGAAGCCCTTAAATATCCAAGTCTCGCCTTTCCAATGTTTCGCCTCCGCGATCCACAGGAAGCCGTCGCGCATCTCGACGGATATGTCTGTATGCCCTCCAATCTTCACGTCGTGGCGCGCGGGGATGCCGTTCATACCGAGCAAGGCAACAATGTCTGTGTTGAGCGCATCCTCGCACGATTGCTGCTTGTATTTCCTATTCTGAACGAGAAATCCTATGGCTAGGCTCAAGGCCCGCTCCAATTGCACCAAGATTTCAGCATGCGTCGTTGCACTCTGCATTCGAAGCTGAACTTCATAGGCGGTATTGTTATGGGCGCGGTTGAGCATGTCGCGTAGTGTAGGTTCAGTGTCCATCTTGCCCCGCAATCGCAGCGGCAAATTCCTGAGATACCTTGTAGACTGGCTTCAGCTGGCGCGCGAAATCCTCCACTTCTTCTCCCGTCCGGGGGTGAATGAACACGTCTTCGTCCACCGACTGCATCGCTTCTGACGCTGAGATTGCAATCTCGCGGTCCTCACCCTCATCGTAGAAGACGAAATACAGCGTCAGGGGATTGTGCTTGATCGTCGTTAATGCTGTTAGCGCTGCTTGCAGCTGATCATCGTCAAACTGCTTTTCGGCGAAGTCGGCTAGGAGCATGAATGTGAGCCGCTGCAGCTGGGCAGGTCTCATACTCGATAGCTTTTCGACGAGCTTGAGGCAAACGTGTTTGATCGGTTCGTGAACGTCACGAGCGATATTGTCTTGGATTTCCTTTAGAACCATCAATCTAAGCTCACGCTTCGACACCAAGCTGAAGGTGATCAAGTATGCGGTTGCGCACGTGGTCGTAGTCGAGGAAGCAAGCGCAATTTCTTACGACCATCTCGCCCACAAATGGATTTGGTTCGGCGGTATGGGACGACGTTCCACGAATGGAAACTTCTGGTGCAGACATAGCATCTTCGCCCAGATCAACGTGCCAAACGACACTGGTGCGATATAGTTGGATGGGTGCATCTAGGGCACCAATTCCACCAAGATGATAGGCCTCCTCCCGGCAGCATTGCTCACCTCGACGTGTCCGCTCCAGCTTCTGAGCCGAACCGGAAACCATGAAGCCAAGTTCAACCATCGAGCCGTCCCCTTTTGCTTCATACAACGAACGAATGACAGGAAAGACATTGATTTGATTGATAAAAGCATCGCGGCCTAGGAGTTCGCCAATGCGCGCTTGAGCCTGTGCCAATGCTAACTGGCCCATACTTTGGTGGGTTCCAAAGGGGTAGTCTACCCGGAGCTCGATATGCTGTCCACCATCGGGGATCCAGAGCACATCCAATGCCTCAAGCCGCACATGGCGAACACCAATCAACTCATTAAAACCATGTAATTCTGCGGCGGCAATGTTTGTCAGTTCCGCGACGACGACAGTCTCGCGTGTGGTGAGATACCGGGTGGATGCGAGAACCACCGCAACCCCGTTTTCGTGCTCGACAACGGCAGCGGGAATGGGCAGATTTCCAGCCAGAGCGGCTAACTGCTCCTCGGTTAGCAAGATCGGATAAGCAATTGAAAACGGGCTCTGCGGCACCTGCAATGCTAGAGCGGCTTGCCTGAGCGCCTCAACCTGTTCCGTTTCCAACTTAAACATCTGGACGATCTTCTCGCCACAAATGATATGCTCTTCGAGCGCAGCGCGCAGCTGATCCTCCTTATTCTCGTATTGATTGTCGCCGTCCGCAATACGAGCAAGGGTGCGGTCCCAGCCTTGGGCACGAGCAAGGTCCTCTGATCGGAACACCCGCCGGGCAACTGCCCAGGGTATCCGGGCACGCATGCTGCGAACAACGTCAACGATAGCCAAATCTCACCCTCTCGATCGGTTGGACCCCATCATTGCCGCAGCGAAATGATCTGACAAGCTAAGACGAGAATTGCCAGATTGAGGGATTTTCACCATATTGGCTCTAAACTGCTTATCGCGTTGTTATTCCGAAGCAATTGCCGCGCTATTGTCTTTGTGGGTCGGTCTACTCAGCATGTAGCACTCGTCCACATAGTTGTCCTAGACATCCCAACCCTTCCGGATGCCGCGATAGCATCTTCAGGATGGGTCTGACGAGCAGGCTTCACGCGCGTCGAGCGAAAAGCCCAGTTCCCTTCGTCAGGTAAGCAATAACGAACGCTCTCGACAGTTTGCTCTTGCCACTCGTCACCCGCTGCGCAATCTGCCTTTGCCTCTCGTGAAAGCCGAGAGGTGGGGCGTGGAAACCCCTTTCAACGATGCTCGGTCGCCAGATTTGGAGGCCGGGTGGCATGCGCGCATGTCCAGCCGGTCCGCCGGTAAAGGCGTATGCGCCTGCTCGTTGAACAGGTTTCCAACATCCGGCTTAGGCCGTCGCTCCGAGTGGACATAGGCGCGACGAATAAGCCGACCGGTATCGTCACGCCAGCAAGGGGCCGGGCTGTGACGTTAATATTGCTGGGCGATACGCCGCAGGTAGTTCATCGCGTGCCCCAGGGCGAAGCCCGCTGCGAGGCGGTATTGCGCGATATGATCGCCGATCACCCTGCCATTCTGCCGGTGCACGATATCGACCCAAGTTATGGCAGGGTCATCACCGTCACCACCGAACTTTCCATTCCCGGCGTCGGCTTTGTCGATGTCGTGCTGATGGATGAGTTCGGGCGACTGATTGTGGTTGAATGCAAGCTGTGGCGCAATCCGCAGGCCCGGCGCGAAGTGGTGGGACAAATCCTCGACTACGCCCGCGAGCTAAGCCGCTTCGGCTATGAGGACCTGCAACGGCAGGTGTCGATTGCCACCAAGCGGCAGGGCAACGTGCTTTATGCGCTGGCACGCGAGGCAGGCAGCACTCTGCCTGAAGCTGATTTCGTGGACCGGGTAACGCGCGATCTCGCGGCTGGCCGCTTCCTGTTGTTGGTTGTGGGCGACGGCATTGCCGAGGGCACGCGGCGCATCGGTGAATATCTGCGCGACCAGCCGGGCCTTGCCTTCTCATTTGCGCTAATCGAGATGGCCGAATATCGGCACATGGACGCCAATGGCGAAGACCACGCCATCATGCACCCACGCGTACTCGCGCAAACCGTGCTGATCGAGCGGCATATCATCCGCAGCGAAGTGCCAGGACTTGTGATCGACGCCGTCACCGCAGCTCCCTCCGCCAACAATGCGGCTGGCGCGCGTGGAACTTCAGAAGCCGGGGTCATATGGTGCGAGTTTGCCGATGGGCTGATTGCCGAGATGCACTTCGATGACCCCGGTCAACCACCGGCACGCAACGGCGGTATGGGCTGGGTGCGTGTGCCGCTTCCCGAGGGATTATATGTGAACGTCTATCGGAGCAGCTCTGAAGGTGGCTTGGGTGCTCAAGTTCGTTTCCCGGGTGCCGACGGCGCGGCGGCTTTCGCCATGCTGCGGGAGGACGCTGAAGCGATATCGTCAGAATTCGCTTCGGCTTGTCTGATAGCGCCTCGTTGGGATGATGGCGACGTTCCCACTCTCAAGCTGACCACGCCTTCAGCGCAGCCTTGGGATGCCTCAGCGGAAGCGGCTCAGCGCGCTTGGATGGCTAAGGTGGCAAATCAGTTCGTCAACAGCTTGCGCCCCCGGCTTCAGCGGCTGGCCTGATATCTGCGATGCCCCGGCAAAACCGCGTCGATCCCTGCGGCAACATCGTTGTGCATCCCGCGCGCGGGCTCCTGATGGGCAACCGAGGCTGCCTGCATGATCATACTGGAAGGATCATCCGTGACAGTGACCGGGTAGCATGGATTACGTGCATGCCAAGTTGGCCCGGTGTTCGCCGCACCTTGATGGCTCCCGGCTGCTACACCGAACTATTCTTCCTCGATGAGGCAACAGCGCTTGCGGCTGGCCATCGGCCATGTGGCAGTTGCCGTCCTGATGCACTAGCAGCGTTCAAGCGGGCGTGGGCGATAGGACACCACTTGAGGGACTTGCCGCGCGTGGCCGAAATAGACAGTGCCTTGAGGGTAGCCCAGCCGAGCACAGCTGGCCCGGCCGATAAGCTGCCCGATGGCGCTATGATCACAGCCGGCGGCTCTCCTTTGCTGTGGTGGGGAGGACATTGGCTGGATTGGTCGTTCGATGGCTACGCTGCGACCCACATGACGCCTTTGGTTGGCAAGCTGCTGACGCCCAAGCCGATCATTGCTGTTCTTAAGGCAGGTTATGTACCCATTCTGCACCGCTCGGCACTTGGCCGTTGAGCTCCCGAACCTGTGCAACGCGTTGCAATGACCTTCTTTGGCTCTCGCTAGCCTAAAGCTCTAGTCGCCGCCCTTTGTCGCGCCTTGCATCCGCCCCTTCCGTCGCAAGAGACGAAGCGGACCGCCTATGACCTGACCTCTCTTCGGTAACACACACATCTCCTTCTGAATTTAGAACAAGATTTGCAATAACAATCAAAGGATTTGTGCCTGATTGTATGTCACCAAATTTAAAGTTTCCATCGTGTTCCGTACTCGTTCCTTCGCTCAGTGCAGCGCTCTCTGCAATGATTAATTCTTCATAGTTTCGTAGATCATCCCATGCTTTTTGCGGGACCGATCGACTTCCATCTAACAAACTTTTGACGGTGGTTAAAGGTACGCCGTGGCACAGAGAAGCCTCGCGTTTTGATAGGCCTAGAGTCTGTCCTGATGAGACTGAATCGATAGGGGATTCCCAAGCGGGATTGAT
>CAZGWR010000005.1:0-179612 GCA_964529505.1 uncultured Novosphingobium sp.
ACCGCTTGTGCAGGCCCCCGTCAATTCCTTTGAGTTTTAATCTTGCGACCGTACTCCCCAGGCGGATAACTTAATGCGTTAGCTGCGCCACCCAAGCTCCAAGAGCCCGGACAGCTAGTTATCATCGTTTACGGCGTGGACTACCAGGGTATCTAATCCTGTTTGCTCCCCACGCTTTCGCACCTCAGCGTCAATACATGTCCAGTGAGCCGCCTTCGCCACTGGTGTTCTTCCGAATATCTACGAATTTCACCTCTACACTCGGAATTCCACTCACCTCTCCATGATTCTAGCAATCCAGTCTCAAGGGCAATTCCGGGGTTGAGCCCCGGGCTTTCACCCCTGACTTAGATCGCCGCCTACGCGCGCTTTACGCCCAGTAATTCCGAACAACGCTAGCCCCCTCCGTATTACCGCGGCTGCTGGCACGGAGTTAGCCGGGGCTTATTCTCCCGATACTGTCATTATCATCTCGGGTAAAAGAGCTTTACAACCCTAAGGCCTTCATCGCTCACGCGGCATTGCTGGATCAGGGTTTCCCCCATTGTCCAATATTCCCTACTGCTGCCTCCCGTAGGAGTCTGGGCCGTGTCTCAGTCCCAGTGTGGCTGATCATCCTCTCAGACCAGCTAAGGATCGTCGCCTTGGTGAGCCTTTACCTCACCAACTAGCTAATCCTACGCGGGCTCATCCTTGGGCGATAAATCTTTGGACTTACGTCATCATCCGGTATTAGCAGTAGTTTCCCACTGTTATTCCGAACCCAAGGGCAGATTCCCACGCGTTACGCACCCGTGCGCCACTAGACCCGAAGGTCTCGTTCGACTTGCATGTATTAGGCATGCCGCCAGCGTTCGTTCTGAGCCAGGATCAAACTCTCAAGTTTTGTCACGACGCTTGCGAGCACGAATAAATTCGCAAACCCGCACGCGACGAATTTCAGGAGCCGATGCCTGCATATTGTCAAACGTAATGGATACGAGACATGTAAACATCGACTTGGTTACTGCTTGCCGGAACCTGAAAGTTCCCGGAAGCAGGCGCCGTCGCCCACATGTCCCTTCATCTAAACTAACAATGTCAAAGAACCCACCGACAGAAATTGGCGGACAACCAATCATCCCCGATTTTGGCCGGGGGACTTGGTGTCCGTCTATGTTGGCGACCGGAGAAGGTGAAGGCGAAACCGCCCGCTCCCTTCCGGTGAACGGGCCTATATGTGGGGGGGCCTGACCGGTCAACGACATTTTGCATTTTTTTTGCAATGTTTCGCGAGAATGGCGGAAAACTGCCGGTTTTTAGCACTCCTTTCGACGCCTTCGCGGCAGCACCCACCGCCCATCATGCGCTGGATCCACAGAATCACCCCGATTCTGTGACTCGGAGCCCCGCCGAGGCGGGCACCAGGCTTCATCGCGACAGCCGAGTCTGAGCGCTACCGGGCATTTTCGCGCAACGCCGCGCCCGCGCGGCTCACGCTTTGTTTACCTTGCTGCGATACGGACAACCTCGTTCTTTGCGGCGACCACGCGCCGCGGCACCAGGGATTCAACTGAGAATGGGAAGGCCAGCGATCATCCCCCCGCTCAGTGTGGCGATGAGCGTTTACAATGCCGAGCGCTTTCTTGCCGAAGCCATCGAAAGCGTGCTGACTCAGACTTTCGCCGACTTCGAGTTCCTGATCCTTGACGATGGCTCCACCGATGGATCGCGCGCAATCATCGAGCGCTATGCGCAGCGCGATCCCCGCATCCGGCTGATCGCGCGCGAAAACCGCGGATTGATCGTCAGCCTCAACCAGCTCCTCCATGAGGCCCGCGCGCCGCTCGTCGCGCGGATGGACGCCGATGACATCTGCCTGCCCGAGCGCTTCGCCGAGCAGTACGCCTTTCTGCAAGACCACCCCGATCACGGCGTGGTCGGGTGCTGGACCAGCGATATCGATGAGAAGGGCGATCCTTACCCCCTCAAGACGGCCGATCATCCCGAGACGCACGAAAGCTTTTTGACGGCGATCGAAACCCGCCAGCCGCTGCTTTGTCACCCCGCCGTGATGTATCGGCTCGATCTGGTCCGTTCGGTGGGCGGTTATCACGCCGCATTCCGGCATTGCGAAGATCTTGATCTGTGGCTCCGACTTGCCGGGGTTACCCGCATCTGCAATCTGCCGAAGCGCCTGATCAAATACCGTCGCTACGAACAGCAAGTCTCCAGCCGCCACGCGACCGAGCAGCAAGTCGGTGCCGCAGTGGCCCGGCTCGCCTATCAGGAGCGCGTTGCAGGGCGTCCCGATCCCACAGCAAGCCTCACCGCGCTTCCGCCGATCGAGGGGCTTGATGCCTTGTTCGGGCAAGCCGGTGCGGCGCGCGCTGTGCGCAGACAGGTTGCCCCCGGGTTGCTGTATTCGAAGGCCGGCTTGCAGGACCATGGTTTCAACGTGGTCTTGCAGCATTTGCGCGACGGCGGTGCGCATGCCGGCATGTGGCGCACAGTCGTCAGATTGCTTAGTTTTGGTTCCCCGCTGCGCGCCGCGCGGCTGGCCATGACGCTGGCGGCGACCACCGCGCATGGCCATCATGGCTAGATCTTGCCGGTGACCGCCATCTTGCCATCAACCCAGACCCCTGCCCCCGACCGCGAACCAGCCGCGATGAGCGTGCGCGGGGCCGCTGTCTGGGCAATGGCGGGCCAGTATCTGTCGTTCGCGCTGCAGTTCGTCAGTTCGGTCATCATTTCGCGCTATTTTCTCAGCCCCGCCGAAGTGGGGCTCTTCTCGATCGGGCTGGCGGCCGCGCTCTTGGTCGCGGTGCTGCAGGATTTCGGCTTGTCGCGCTATATTTCGGGACTTCCCAGTTTCGGACCGGAAGACATCGCCCGGTGCAGCGCGGTGGCACTGCTGTTCTCGCTGATCGTGGCCGGACTGATTGCCGCGAGCGCCGTTCCGCTGGCGTGGGGCTATGGCCAGCCGGCGCTGGCGCCGATCCTGCTGATCATCGCTGCTACATATCTGGCGGTCCCGTTCGCTGTCGTGCCCATGGCGCGGATGGGGCGCAAGATGCAGTTCGGCGGCCACTTCGCGGTCAATGTCGGCGGCGCGATCACGCAGTCGGTGGTCGCGATCACGCTGGCAGCGATGGGCTATTCGGCGTTCGCGCTCGCCTGGGCCACTTTGGCGACAGGCTGGGCGCGCGCGATCATCGCCCAGATCATGTGTCCTTCACCGCCATGGCCGCTGCGTCTGGACGAACTGCGCCCGGTGCTCCACTTCGGCTCGCGCACCAGCGTGCTCTATCTGACCGGAGCGCTGGGAACGCGCTCGCCCGACCTGATCATCGGCAAGTTGCTGACTGTCAGGTCGGTGGGCTATTTCAGCCGCGCGGTGAGCTTGTCGGATCAGTTCCGGATGCTGGTGGCCGGCGCGATCGGCAGCGTGTTTTATCCCGCCTTCGCGCGCATCCGCGATCGCGGGGAGGCACTTGGTCCTGCCTACTTGCGTGTCTGCGCGGGCTATTCCGCGATTATCTGGCCGGGCATGGCGGGTCTCGCGCTCGCGGCAGAGCCGATTGTGCGGCTGCTTTACGGTGATGCCTGGCTGCCCACCGCGCCATTGCTCTCGATGATCGCGCTCACCGAGGTGATGCTTATCTCGCTGCCGCTGGTCAACGACCTGCCGATACTGCTCGGGCGGCTGAACCGGCTGCTGGTCTTCAATCTCGTCGATACCGCGCTGTCGGTCATTCTGCTCGCGGCAGGATGCCTCTGGGGTGTTGAAGGTGCCGCAGCCTCGCGCCTTGTTTACGGCGCGGCCTGGCTTTGCCTGTACTGGCGCTTCATGCACGGGCTGGTGCAATTCGATACCCGCGCGCTCATGATCATCTACGCGCGCAGCGCGGGCGCCACGCTGGCGGCGGTCGCCCCGCTCGCGCTGACATATGCTTTCTGGGCAACGCCCGCGACCATCACCATTCCGGCGCTGTTTGGCGCGGTCGTGGCGGGCGGCGCTGCGTGGCTGGCCGCCATGTTCGTGCTGCGCCATCCGACTCTGGCCGAGTTCGGCGCACTGGCCGCGGGATTTCCGCTCACCCGCCGCCTTTTTCCCAAGCTTGGTTCGGCCGCCTGACCGTGCCCGCGCCGATCACGCTGTCATCGATCACGATCCCCCCCGAATCCGGCATGCGCCGCGAAAGCCCGCGTCCGGCCCATTTGCGCAATACCAGCTATGCCGAGCAGTTCGATTGGGACACGCTGTTCTACGATTGCTACCGGGTCGGCGCAGACATCGTGCTGCAAGGGCCCCCGCTGCTCAATCTGGCAGCGCCGGTGCTCGGCGCGCCGCGCTTGCGAGGACGCTTCGGCCCGCTGTTCAAACGCACCCGGCGGATCGAGCGGGTCAACGCCAGTGAGCTTTGGCTACGCGATGCCGCCGAACGACTGACCCTCGACACCGCCCTCGGCAGCTTAGAGATCGTCGTCCAACCCAGCGAGACCGCGCGCTTTGCCGGGCGGCGGGTGCTCCATACTTTGTCCAAGGACAACGAAGTGCGCTGGATCGTCGACTGGATCCGCTATCACGAGCGCATTCATGGTGCTGACGCGGTGCTCTTTTACGACAACGGTTCAAGCCGCTACACAGTCAGCGAGCTTGCGGCCGAACTGACTGCGGCGTTTCCGGCGATGGTCATTGTCGTGGTCGCCTGGCCGTTCAAATATGGTCCGCAAGGCGGCATGGCCGGCGCGGTGAATGGGCAGGAAGCGCCGTGGGATTCCGATTATTGTCAGGCCGGATCACTGCAGCACGCGCGCCTGCGATTTCTGCGCCTCGCGCGCAGCGTGCTCAATGCCGACATCGATGAGCTGGTTGTTGGCCCCGCGCCGATTTTCGCCGCAACCGAAGTATCGCCCGGCGGGTTCATCAGATTTCCAGGGCAATGGGTCACGGGTACGACGCCGTATCCCGTCGCGCCAGCCGTTTGCCGACACGCCGATTTCGTGCACCGCGATTTGCGCGAGACCGCAGGTTGCCCGCCCAAATGGTGCGTGGTGCCATCGGCCTGCGATGATCGGCGGCATAGCTGGTCGGTCCACAATCTGTTTGGCGCGCAGGCCAACAAGGTGATCTCGAAGGATTTCTCGTTCCGGCATTTCAAGGCCATCTCGAACAACTGGAAAGGCGATCGCGGCGATGCGGGCGCTTTCGATCCGGCGCGCTTTGTCAAGGACGTGCCGCTGTGCAAAGCGCTTGCGCGCGCGGGCCTGTTCACCGCATCATCCTGAAAAAACCGGCAGATGGGCCATGGCGCGACGCGCCGAGACGTCGTAAGCTGCCGCTCGGGAGAACATGATCATGGCAATTTCAGCCATTCTTGCCGTGGCAACGGCGCTGCCGCTTCTGGCCAACGCGCCGCCGCCGAGCGCTAACCCCGCCGATGAGATCATCGCGGCGACGGTTGACCGCGACGACCGGATGACTGTGCCGGTGCATATCGGCCAGCAAGGTCCCTATGATTTTCTGGTCGATACCGGATCCGAACGCACGGTGCTGGCACGCGACATTGCCCTGCGGCTGGGGCTGACGGCGGCCGGTTCGGCGACAATGGTAGGTATCGCAGGCTCTCAAACGGTCGATCTGGTCGAAGTCGATGAAATCAATCTCGGCCGCCGCAGCTTTTACGGACTGACCGCGCCGCTGATCGAGGGGCACAATATCGGTGCCGACGGCATTCTCGGCATCGACAGCCTGCAAGAGCAGCGCGTGTTGCTCGATTTCGACAAAAAGCACATGCTGATCGGCGATGCCGCTACGCTGGGCGGCAACAAAGGGTTCGAAATCGTTGTGAAGGCGCGCCGCCGTTCGGGCCAGCTGATCATGACCAATGCCCTGATCGACGGCGTGCGCACCGATATCGTGGTCGATACCGGTTCAGACACCTCGATCGGCAACCGTGCCCTGCAGCGCGCGCTGGCGCGGCGCAGCAAGAGCGAAACCACCCGGCTCGTTTCGGTCACCGGCCAATCGATCGCCGCCGATGTGGGGCTGGCGCGCGTATTCAAGCTAGAAAGCGTCACGATCAACAATACTGCTATCGCGTTTGCCGATACGCTCGCCTTCGAGAAGCTTGGTCTGGCCAAGCGCCCGGCGCTGCTGCTGGGGATGAACCAGCTGCGGCTGTTTCACCGGGTGGCGATCGATTTCGCCACACGCCGGGTGCTGTTCGACATGCCCATGTCGGCCATGATCAGCCAGCGCTGAACCGCGCACTGGCGCTTTTGCGCGAAGGCCCTATTTGGGCAGGATGCCTCCAGATACCGCCACAGACTCCAATGCCCGCCACGACGGGTGGAAAACGCTCAGCCGCTTTCTCCCCTACCTCTGGCCGAGCGACAAACCGGCGCTGCGCTGGCGGATCGTCATTGCCAGCGCACTGATCCTTGCTTCCACCGCCACGCAGCTTGCCCTGCCCTATCTGCTCAAATGGGCGGTCGATGCGATGGACGTGCGCGGTCCGCGCCTCGCGCTGTTCGTGATTCTGCTGGTGCTTGGCTATGCGGCCGGGCGGTTCATCGGCGTCGTATTCGATAACTTGCGCAATTTCGTGTTCGAACGCGTCGCGCAGGATGCCACGCGCAGCCTAGCCGAAAACGTCTTTGCTCGGCTGCACAGCCTGTCGATGCGCTTTCATCTCGCGCGCCGCACGGGCGAAGTCACCAAAGTGATCGAGCGCGGCACCAAGAGCATCGATACGATGCTCTATTTCATCCTGTTCAACATCGCGCCGACGATCCTGCAATTGATCGTGGTCGCGGTGATCTTCTACGTCACCTTCGGCTGGGGGCTGGTGGCGGCGACCGCCGTGGCGGTCATCGCCTACATCTGGATCACCCGGGCGATTACCGAATGGCGCAGCGCTCTGCGCGAGAAAATGAACCGGCTCGATGGGCAAGCATTGGGCCGCGCGGTCGATTCGCTGCTTAACTACGAGACGGTGAAGTATTTCGGCGCCGAAGCGCGCGAACAAGCGCGCTATGCGCAGGCCACCAGCGCCTATGCCGATGCCGCCGTCACCAGCGAAAACAGCCTCGCGCTGCTCAACATCGCGCAGGCGCTGGTGGTCAATCTGCTGATGGCGGGCGCGCTGGCCTATACCGCGTGGGGCTGGTCGAAAGGGCTCTATACCGCAGGCCAGCTGGTCTTCGTGCAAAGCTACCTCACCCAGCTGTTCCGCCCGCTCGATCTGCTCGGCATGGTCTATCGCACCATTCGCCAGGGCCTGATCGACATGGCGGAAATGTTCCGCCTGATCGATACCGAGATCGAGGTGGCCGATGTGCCGGGCGCGCCCGCGCTGATTATCAAGCGGCCCGGCCTCGCCTTTGACAACGTGGTGTTTGGCTATGAGCCCGATCGCACCATCCTGCATGGCCTATCGTTTGAAGTGGCCGCGGGCAGCCGGGTGGCGATCGTCGGGCCATCGGGCGCGGGCAAATCGACCATCGCGCGGCTGCTGTTCCGCTTCTATGATCCCTGGAGCGGGCGCATCCTGATCGACGGACAGGATATCGCCCGCGTCACGCAGGCCTCGCTGCGCGCGGCGCTGGGCATCGTGCCGCAGGATTCGGTGCTGTTCAACGACACCATCGGCTACAATATCGCCTATGGCCGCGAAGGCGCGAGCGCCGAGGATGTCGCGCGCGCAGTTCAGGGCGCGTCGATGGCGCAGCTTATCGCGCGCCTGCCCAAGGGGCTCGAAACCGAAGTGGGCGAGCGCGGATTGAAGCTTTCGGGCGGCGAAAAACAGCGCGTCGCGATTGCCCGCACACTCGTCAAAAACCCGCCGATCCTGCTGTTCGACGAAGCCACCAGCGCGCTCGATACCCGCACCGAGCAGGATATTCTCGGCACGATGCGCGCCGTTGCCTCGCAGCGCACCACGCTTTCGATCGCGCACCGGCTGTCGACGATTGCCGACTCAGACACGATCCTCGTGCTCGATCAGGGGCGGCTGGCCGAACAGGGCAGCCACGCCGAGCTGCTCCGGCGCGACGGGCTCTATGCCGAGATGTGGATGCGCCAGGCGGCGGAAGGCGAGGAAATCAGCGAAGCGGCGCAGTGACTGCAATGTCGAAGTGCAAGACCTCCTCGCGGGTGCCGAGCTTCTCATAGAGCGCAATGGCGGGTGGATCGTCGTAATCCGCCTGCACGAAGATCACGCTGCCGCCGCGTGCATGCGCAATGTCTCCCAACAGTGCGATCAATTGCGTGGCAATCCCCCGGCGACGCTCTCCCGCCGCCACTGCCAGATCGTAAATGTAGAACTCGCTGCGCGCCTGCTCGAATTTCTCCAGCTCATACCCGGCCAGCGCACCGACTACCTCGCCGTCCCGCTCGGCAATCAGCGCCACGAACTGCTCGCGGCCGAGCAAGCGCGCAAGATAGGCATCGGGCGGCGGAGCGGCGCAATAGCTCGCATGGTCGTCGAACGCCGCGGCGAACACGGCATTGGCAGCGCGCATCGCCGCCACATCACCTCCGCCCAATCGGCGAACCCGCACCACGCCTACTTGACCACGTCCGCCTCGTGCCAGAGCACCGCCTGCGCCGCTTTCATGCAGCCCGCCTCCTCGTCCCAGGTGATCGTCGGCGAGCCATAAAGCCGCCAGCCTTGCATCAGCGCCTCCGACACGCGCTCGCAAAAGGCGCGGTCATCGGCGCCGGTGAGAAGGCGGTAGATCGGGCGGTCTTCCGGGGTCTGGTACATGGCCAAGCCATAGGGCAATGCCGCGCAGCTTGCATCTTGATTTCTTGCACGTGGCGGTGTGTTGGTTCAATCTGCTCGCTTGTTGGAGAGTGACGATGGCCAAACCCGCAGTTCCCGCAAGGCCCGGCACCGACCTGTTCGGCCAGCCGCGCGGGCTATGGGTGCTGGCGGGAACCGAATTGTGGGACCGCATCTCGTTTCACGGCATGGTGGCGATGCTGGTGCTCTATATGACCGGCGATCTGCTCATCCATCCGGAGCGGGTGGCGACCATCATCGGCTTCGCGCCCTACCGCGCGTTTATCGAGGGCATGACCGGGCCGCTCAGCAGCCAGGCGCTCGCGGTGCAGACATTCGGGCTCTATTTCGCCTTTGTCTCGGGCCTGCCGCTGCTGGGCGGGTGGATCGGCGACCGCGTCACCGGTCGCAAGGTGGCCGTGAGCAGCGGCGCGGCGCTGATGACCGCGGGGCATTTCGCGCTGGCCTTCGATCGCACTTTCCTGATCGCGCTGTGCCTGCTGATGTGCGGCGCTGGCCTGCTGCGCGGCAATCTCTCTGCACAAGTCAAATCACTTTATGCCGATGGCGATCCGCGTGAGGTCAATGCGTTCCAGTATTACTATATGGGCATCTGCTTCGGGGCGTTCATCGCGCCCATCGCCAGCGGATCGGTCGCGGTCGTGTGGGGTTGGCATGCCGGATTTGCGGTCGCCGGGTTCGGGATGCTGATCGGTCTTGTCGTGTACCTCGCCGGACAGACGTGGCTTCCGGCCGAGCCCCCGCGCCGCCGGACCGCCAGCGGCAAAACGGCGCCGCTCACCGCGGCCGAGCGCCGACGGGTTTTCGGGCTGCTCCTGATCTGGCCGCTCGCGGTCTGCTACTGGACCGCGCAGGCCCAGATCTGGAATGTCTACAACGTCTGGCTGCGCGACAACGTCGATCTGCGCGTGGGCGACTTCACCATCCCGGTGCCTTGGTTTCAGGCGCTCGACGGGCTGGCACCGGGTCTGTTCATCCCGCTCGTGCTGTGGATCTGGGCGCAGCAGGCTAAACGCGGGCGCGAGCCGGACGTGTTTGGCAAACTCGCGTTCGGTTGTTTGCTGTTCGGCGCGAGCATCGCAATGCTGGCGGCCGGGCCGTTCCTCGCCAACGCCGAAGGCCGCGCACCGGCGGTCTTGCCGCTGCTGTTCCACATCGCTTCAAACTTCGGCGCGATGTATTTCGCGCCGGTAATTCTTGGGCTTTACGCCACCCGGGCACCGGCCGCGCTGCGCGGTACACTGGTCGGGGTCATTGCCCTCGCCGTTTCGGCCAGCAGCCTGATCAGCGGCCTGATGGGCGGCCTCTATGAAACGCTTGGTCCGGGCCCGTTCTGGCTGATCAATGCCGCGATATGCAGTGGTGCGGGCGTGGTGTTTCTGCTCGCTGCGCCGCTCCTGCGGCCTCTGCTGGCACCGATCACCGAAGATGAGCAGCAAACGGCCGCTGCACCGGATATCGATCCCGCCAAGCTGCTACCGACCTGACGCGCGGCGTGCGCGATCAGCAAGGCCGCATCATCTCCCGTATCACGCGCCCGGATACCGCTCGAACCGCGGCAACTCATGCGCGGTCTTCATCCAGGACAGCTCTTCCGCCGCCTGGATATGCGCCAAAGGCGACCATTGCTCGGGATTATCAAGTGTCGCGCTCTGGATGTCGACTATTCCCGGCAGCATCTCGGCATTGCGAAAAATCAGCCCGGTTCCGCACTTTCCGCAAAACGATCGAAACGATGCGCCCGACGAATTGAACGTCACCGGCTCGCCTGCGATCACGGCAAAATCCGCTTCGGCGAAACCTGCCCAGGCAACCACCGGCGCGCCCGCGCTCTTGCGGCAATCGCCGCAATGGCACAACGTTACGTGTTGAGGCTCGGCGCTAACCCGATAACGCACTGCGCCGCACTGGCATCCACCGGTCACTTCCACGTTCGATCTCCCGCTTGATCACGGCAGAACATACGAGCAACAAACGGCCGTCACAAGATGTATTTGCTCAAATCCGCATTGCCCGCGAGGCCCGCCAGCTTGTCGCTCACATAAGCCGCGTCGATCAGCACAGTGGTATCGGCGCGGTCCTCGGCCTCGAAGCTCACTTCCTCGAGCAGCTTCTCCATCACCGTCTGCAAGCGCCGCGCGCCGATGTTCTCGACGCTGTCGTTCACCGCGCAGGCAATCCGCGCTATCGCGCGCACGGCGTCATCCGAAAACTCCAACGTCACCTTTTCGGTGCCGAGCAGCGCCTTGTACTGTTGGACCAGATTGGCGCGCGTTTCCGAAAGGATGCGCACGAAATCATCCTCGCTCAGCGCCTGCAGTTCGACTCGGATCGGCAGCCGCCCTTGAAGCTCGGGCAGCATGTCGCTCGGCTTGGCGATGTGAAAGGCGCCGCTGGCGATGAACAGCACATGATCGGTTTTCATCGGGCCATATTTGGTGGCCACGGTTGTCCCCTCGATCAGCGGCAACAGATCGCGCTGCACACCCTCGCGGCTGACCGAACCGCCGCGCACATCGGAAACCGCGATCTTGTCGATCTCGTCGATGAACACGATGCCGTTGGTTTCGGCGTTCTGCAACGCGGTGCGCGCCACATCGTCCTGGTCCATCCGCTTTTCGGATTCTTCGTCGACCAGCTTGTCCCACGCGTCGGCCACGCGAAGTTTGCGCCGCTTGAGCGCCTGCTTGCCAAACGCCTTACCCATCATGTCGCTCAGGTTGATCATGCCGATGCCGCCGCCCATGCCCGGGATGTCCATCGGCATGGTAGGCGCTTCCTCGACCTCGATCTCTACCTCGGCATCATCCATCGCGCCTTCGTGCAAGCGCTGGCGAAAGCTTTCACGCGTTGCCTCGCTCGCGCCGTCACCGACCAGCGCTTTCAGCAAGCGGTCCATCGCGCCTTTGCTTGCGGCCTCGCGCACCGCGCCGCGCCGGCGCTCTTTCTCCAGCCGGATCGCTTCTTCCACCAGATCGCGGGCAATCTGCTCGACATCGCGGCCAACATAGCCAACTTCGGTGAACTTGGTCGCCTCGACCTTGACAAACGGCGCCTCGGCCAATCGCGCGAGACGGCGGCTGATCTCAGTCTTGCCGCAGCCTGTCGGCCCGATCATCAGGATGTTCTTGGGGCTGACCTCGTCGCGCAGATCCGGGCTGAGCTTCTGGCGGCGCCAGCGATTGCGCAAGGCGACCGCCACTGCGCGCTTGGCGTCCTGCTGGCCCACGATGTGCTCATCGAGCGCGCGGACAATGGCTTTGGGGGTAAGGTTGTCGTTCATTCTGATCCCTGATTTCTCCGGTATGGGCCGGAGCCGGAGCTGCAAGTCAAATGGTCTCGACCGACACCCGGTCGTTGGTGAACACGCAGACCTCGGCTGCGACCTGCATGGCGCGGCGCGCGATCTTCTCGGCGTCCTCCTCGTATTCGGTCAGCGCCTTGGCCGCCGCGAGCGCAAAGTTTCCGCCCGATCCGATCGCGGCGATCTGTCCGCCCGGCCCGCCTTCGGGCTCCAGCACATCGCCATTGCCGGTGAGGATCAGCATCGTCTCGGCATCGGCCACGATCATCAGTGCCTCAAGATTGCGCAGGTACTTGTCGGTGCGCCAATCCTTGGCCAGCTCGACCGCTGCGCGCATCAATTGGCCGCGATGCTGCTCGAGCTTGCGCTCCAGCCTTTCGAACAGCGTGAAGGCATCGGCGGTCGCACCGGCAAACCCGGCAATCACTTTGCCCTTGCCATGCTCGTCGGCCATGCCCAGCCGCCGCACCTTGCGCGCGTTGGGCTTCATCACCGTATTGCCCATCGACACCTGACCATCGCCCGCGATGACGGTGACACCGCCCTTCTTGACGCCGATGATAGTGGTGCCGTGCCATTCGATAAGGCCGTGGCTGGCCCTGCGTGTATCCATGAAGCCGATATGGGAAGTGGCCAGCCCGGTTCAAGCAAGCCGACGCATATCGCGCCCCGGCGCCCCGATCAGCTGCCGTTCGGGCCGGTTCCCGTCGGAGCGCCGCCCTGGTTGCCGCCGGGCAGCGCGCCGACCGAGCCGATATTGCCGAACAGATCTTCAAAGAAGCTGCGGTTGCGGCCCAGCGTCGCGGTCTTGTGGCCATCGGGATTGATCCGCGCGACCTTTTCCATGCCGCCGCGCTCCACGCTGGCAACATTTCCCTTGGCATCGAAGTTGACCATCAAGACCGTCTGCGCGCTGGTGCGCGGACGCGCAAAGGGGCGCTGGCGGGTATCGACCGAAACGTAATACCATGTCTGCTTGCCGAACTGGCTCTTGAACGTGGGCTGCCCCAGCGCGCGTTCGACCGAGAGCCGGTTGTCCACCCCGGGCTGCACCGCGCCGGTCAGCGCCGGGTCGATCAGGTAGCCGCGGTGATCGCGGATGCTCGCGCAACCCGCCGACGACAATGCCAGCCCGAGCAGCGCAGCTGCGCTCGCTCCCTGCTTCATCCCAGCCAAAACGCGCATGCCTTACTCCGCATCAAAAAAGCCCTGCCCCATCGGGGCATTTGCCAAACCGCCCCTTGTATCGCGCGGGGGCCATAGTATCGCAGCAAGCCATACGGTCCAATGCGCGATCCCGCAATGGGCCGCAATGGTAGGCAAACCGCCGCTTGGCGAAAGGCCTTTGAACTCCCGCTGAACCGGAGCGTGCATGTGAAAGGATCATCGCCGATGTCGTTTTTCGCCCGGCTGCTCCGCCCCAAGGATGGCGCCAGACGGGGCGATCGCGCGGCGCTGCACGAATTGTGGCACCGCGTGGTGGAAATCGCGCGCGAGCCGGAATGGTATCGCGATTGCGGTGTCGCCGACACGGTGGCGGGGCGGTTCGACATGATCACGCTGGTGCTCGCGCTGGTCCTGCTGCGGATGGAGCGCGAGCCTGACCTGATCGCGCCATCGGTGCGGCTGACCGAGCTGTTTGTCGAAGACATGGACGGCCAGATGCGCGAACAAGGCGTTGGTGCCGACGTGGTGGGCAAGCACATGGGCAAATTGATGAGCACGTTGGGCGGACGGCTGGGCGCTTACCGCGATGGACTGGCCAGCGGTGAGGCGGCAATGGCCGAAGCCGTGGCGCGCAACGTCTCGCTTGTGCCATCGGCCACATCGCTGCCGGTAACCCAGCGAGCCCGTGCTTTGGCCGCCGGCCTTGCGCTGGTGCCGGGATACCGGGTGCTTGCCGGGGAAATCGGCAGATGAACCCGCCCGAGTTCAGCCACATGATCGATCTGCGCCAGATTCTCGAAGCCCCCGTCGTGATCACGCCGGACGAGGCCGCGCGGCGGCGGCTTGCTGCGCGCTTTGGCATCACCGCAATCACCGCGATGCGCGCCGAAATCAGCCTTGTGCGAGTGGGGCAAGTGGTCAACGCGGCGGGCCGGCTGCGCGCCGAGGTGATCCAGCCATGCGCGATTTCGGGCGAGGACTTTCCCGCGCGCATCGACGAGCCGGTAACGCTCCGCTTCGTGCCTCAGGTCACCGCGCTGGTGCCCGACAAGGAAATCGAGATAACCGCTGCCGATTGCGACGATATCGAATACGAGGGCACCGTTTTCGATCTGGGCGAAGCGGTCGCGCAGTCGCTCGCGCTTGCCATCGATCTGTTTGCCGAGGGCCCCGGCGCGGCAGCATTCCGCATCGCGCACGGGCTGGGCGAAGCCGATGCCGCCGGGCCCTTTGCTGCGCTGGCAGCGCTCAGAAAGCCTGATTGAACGTGGTCGCTCCGTCCGCCCCGCGCGGCGCGCCCTCACGCGGCGGCAGCGGCTACCGTGATCTCAACCAAGGCCCGATCCTGCGCACGTTGCTGGTGTTTTCAGCCCCGACGTTGGCTTCCAACATCCTCCAGTCGCTCAGCGGCTCGATCAATTCGATCTGGGTGGGAAACACGCTGGGGGCCAATGCCCTAGCGGCCACGGCCAATGCCAATGTGATCATGTTCCTCGTGTTCGCGGCCGTGTTCGGGTTCGGCATGGCGGCAATGATCAAAGTTGGCCAAGCCTTCGGTGCGGGCAACGTCGCTGCCGCGCGGCTTACTTTCGCCAACGCGCTCAGCCTGTGTGCGGGGTTGACCTTGATCATCGCCCCAACCGGTTGGCTGTTTGCGCCGCACCTGCTGCGTTCGATGGCCACCCCGCCCGAGATTTTCCCGCTCGCGCTGGTCTATTTGCGCGTGCTGATCATCGGCATGCCGCCCGCCATGGTCACCCTGATCATCGGCATGGGCCTGCGCGGCGCGGGGGATTCGGCCACATCGCTGCGCTTCATGCTGCTGTCGGTGGTGCTCGATACCGCGCTCAATCCGCTGCTGATCCTCGGTGTCGGCCCGTTCCCGCGCCTCGGGATTGCGGGCTCGGCGCTGGCCAGCACGCTGGCTTCGTACGGCGCGATGGCGGCCATTGTGGCTTATGTCTATGCGCGCGATCTGCCCGTGCGCCTGCGCTGGTCGGAGCTTGGCTATCTCCGCCCGCGGCTGGACGAACTGCGCTTTATCGTCGGCAAAGGCCTGCCGATGGGCGCGCAGATGCTGCTGGTCGCCTCCTCGGGCCTGATCATGATTGGCCTGGTCAATCGCGAAGGCGCCATGGCGAGCGCAGCGTTCGGTGCCTCGCTGCAAGTGTGGACCTATCTGCAGATGCCGGCGCTGGCGATCGCCGCCTCGCTGAGCGCGATGGTGGCCCAGGCGCTTGGCGCGGGGCTGGTCGACCGGCTCGACAAAGTGACCCGCGCTGCGCTGATCCTGCATTTCGCCGCGACGGGGCTCATGGCGGCGTTGCTTCTCATCTTCGATCGCCCGGTCATGGAGCTTTTCCTCGGCGGCGAGGCGGCCACGGTAGCGCTGGCGCGGCATATCCAGCTGCTTGCCAGCTGGAGCTTCATCATGTTTGGCATCACCATCATGCTGTTCGGCGCGATGCGCGCCGGGGGCGTGGTGCTGATCCCGCTTCTCGTCATGGGCGCGGCGCTCTATCCGGTTCGGCTGGGCTTCTATGCGCTCGCCTATCCCATCATCGGCGCCGACGCGATCTGGCTGTCCTATCCGGTGGGCTCGCTTGCGGCGGTGGCGCTGGCGGCCCTGGCTTATCGCCGCCCGCAGTGGCGCGAACGGGCACAAGTCATGCCCCATGCAGACTGCTCCGAAGAAACCCGCGCCGATGGCGATTGCGCCGGCCGCATGGCCCCGCAACTGTAAGGCATCCCCGCTCGCCTGCTCCTTACCGTGATTGGGCGCGCCAGCGCTGGACGGTGCGCTCGACCGCCATTTCCTCGCCCCCCGCGCGGCTCCACAGCTCCGAGAACGAGGGATCGGCCGAAGCCGGGCGCAAATTCAGATCCAGATCGTCGAACGATACGCGGATCGGAATCGACACGCCCTCCCCGCAGATGATGCATTCGCGGTTGCGCAAGGCCGGGATCGCATCGAGAAAGCCGCGCGCGCCTTCGGGCATCGCCGCTTTCACAAACGCCTGATCGCGCTCGTTGTTGAGCCGCATCGCGATGATCGTGCCGCACTGCGAAAGCACGCCTTCCGCAAGGTCGGAGGGGCGCTGGGTAATCAAGCCGAGCGAAACGCCGTATTTGCGGCCTTCCTTGGCGATGCGCGAAAGGATGCGGCCAACCGACGAGACGCTGTCGAACTTTTCGTTGGGGACATACCGGTGCGCCTCCTCGCACACCAGCAAGACCGGGCGCGTCTCTTCGTCGCGCGCCCAGATGGCGTAATCAAACACCAGGCGCGAGAGCACGGCGACCACAGTGGAGGTGATTTCGGAAGGGACGCCCGAAACATCGATGATCGAGATCGGCTTGCCGAAGGCGGGCAAACGAAACACCCGGCTAATGAATTCGGCCATGGTGTCACCCACCAGCATGCCTGAAAACATAAACTGATAGCGCGGATCGCTGCGGATTTCCTCGATCTTGCTGCGGATGCGCTGATAAGGCACCGAAGTGTGCCCCTTGTCGAGCTTGCCCATCTCGTTTTGCAGGATGTTGGTGAGATCGGAAAGCAGATAGGGGATCGGCGAATCGACCGTGATCTTGCCGATCTGTTCGGCGAGGCGGTTTCGCTGCCGCGCATTGAGGATGCACTTGGCCAGAATATCGGCATCGATCTGCCGGTCGGTCCCGGTAGAGGTGAGAAACACCTCACAATGCTCCTCGAAATTCATCAACCAATAGGGCATTTGCAGGTTCGAGGCATCGAACAGCTGCCCGGTATTGCGGAACGCCTGCATATACTCACCGTGCGGGTCGATCATCACGATGTGACCCTCGGGCGCAAGCTCGCAAATCCGGTGAAGGATCAGCGCGGCGCTGGTCGATTTGCCCGTGCCGGTCGAGCCCAGCAGCGCAAAGTGCTTGCCCAGCAGCGCATCGACATAGAGCCCGGCGCGGATGTCGCGCGTGGGAAACACGGTGCCGATGGTAATGTTGGTGCGGCCGTCGCTGGCATAGATCTGGCGCAAATCGGCGCTGGTGGCCGGATAGATCGCCGAACCCGGCACCGGATAACGCGTCACACCGCGGCGGAAGCCGTAAATCCGGCTGGTCAAGCGCTCTTCATCGCCTTCGCCGAGAAAGTCGATTTGCGCGATGATGACGCCGTCATGCCCGGCGGTCATATCCTGCCGCTGGGTCCGCACGCTGGCCAGCAGCCAGCCATTGCCGACGCGGATCTTGATCTGGCTGCCGACCTGCCCCGAAAGCGAGATCGAGGGATCGGTATCCGCCATGCATTCGTCGAGCCGCCGCAGATCGAGCGCGATCGCGCTGCCGGCGCCCGAAACTTCGAGCACATAGCCGATCGGGCGGCGCGCATTGTCCGATTTGGCGGCAGAGCTGGCCTGAGCGGCCGGTTGAACGGCGGGCGCGGCGCCATTGGCCGCAAGGTCGGCGGGGCTTGCCCGGCCTGCCTCGTCAAAACCCTTGGCGTTCATGTCCGACATCGTCACAAAATCCCCCCGCATTACGCGGCCTCTATTGGGATTACCCGACGATGGTTAAAGACTGACTAATGCATGCGGCGACGGCCCGCAGCGAAGCGCGGATCGATCACATCGCGCTCCCCGGTCAGACAAGCGCGAACAGACGCCCGGCGATCCAGCCCATGCCCACTGAAACGAACACCGCGAACAGCCCGTAATAGAACCCGTACTGATCGGCGCTGGCGGCGACAAAGCGCTCGAAGCCTTCCTTGCGCACCGTCACTCGCGTGATTGCCGAAGTGACCACGCGGCCTTCTCGGATGGCGAATGTCTCGGCGGTGTATGTGCCGGTCTGGACGCTGGAGGGAAGCGCGATCCGCGCCTGATAGAGCACCTGCCCGCTGATCTTCACCGCCCCTTCGTTTTGCTGGTAAAGCTCCTGCCGGCGCATCAGATCCACCAGTCCTTTGGAAAAGCGCCGCTGCTCCTTGGGGTCGATCACCCCGATCGGCGAAAGCTGGAGCCAGCCGAGGCCCAGCTCATAGATTGCCGCCGTCTTGTCATCGACGATCTCGCGGATCGGGCGCGAGGACGCAACCGCGAAGAAACTGGGCGCGGAGCGAAACTCCGAACTCGCGGCGTTCACCCAGACGCCGGCAATCTGCTGCTTTTCGCGCACGATGATCGAGCGGACCGGGCCTTCGAGCAGCACGACGATATCATATTCCTTGGCCGCACGCGCGCCTTCCGGTGTCAGGATCGCGCCGAACAACAGCAGATCAGCGCCGGTAAAGCCCTGCCGGACTTGAATTTCGTGCTGCGAGATTTCGGGCACGAGAATGGGGTCGCGCGCACCGCTCAGCACGGCAAACGCAAAGGCCAGCGCCAGCAGCCGCAGCCCGGATCGCCTCACTGGGTCACCACCGTATAGATTTCGTCGGGACGGTAGCCCAGCCCAAGCGCGAGCCGCATGGCCACCGCCAGCACCAGCACGGCGAGGATCAACCGCAGCACTTCGGGCCGTGCCTTCTGCGCAAACTGCACCCCGATCTGCGCGCCCGTTACCGAACCGATCAGCAGCAACACCGCCAGCACCAGATCGACCGCACGCGTCGTGAGCGCGTGCATCATCGTTGTCGCCATTGTCACGAACAGGATCTGAAACAGCGATGTTCCCACCACTACATTCACCCCGATGCCGAGGATATAGAGCATTGCGGGCACCAGAATGAAGCCGCCGCCGATACCCATCAGCATTGTCAGAATGCCGGTAAAAATTCCCAGCAGCAAAGGCGCCAGCGGCGAGATATAGAGGCCCGAGCGATAGAACCGCCAGCGCAGCGGCAAGCTTGCCACCAGCGGATGGTGCCTGCGCTTGCGCGGCGAAGGTGCCCCGCCGCTGCGCTGCAGCCGCAAGGTGGCGATGCTTTCCGAAGCCATCAGCCCGCCGATGCCGCCAAGCAGCAGCACGTAAAGGATATTGATCACTGTATCGATCTGCCCCAGCGACTGCAGCAATCGGAACAGGACGGCACCGATGCCGGTGCCGATCACCCCGCCTGCCACCAGCACCGCGCCCATCTGGTAATCGATGCCGCCGCGCCGCGCATGGGCGAATGCGCCTGAAACGCTGGCTCCGGTCACCTGGCTCGCTGCCGAAGCGGCGGCCACAGTGGGCGGAACTCCATAGAAGATAAGCAACGGGGTGGTCAGAAAGCCGCCACCGACGCCAAACATCCCGGACAGCAGTCCGGTCAGCGCACCCAGCCCGACAATCACCAGCCCGTTTACCGCAAGATTCGCAATGGGAAGATAAACATCCATTTCGCGGTGGAGGCTAGCCCCCCGTGGCCCGCTTGGGAATGCCACGACGGCGAATTTTTCTGTGCGCCTCTATGCGCCCGAACCCAGGCGCGCCTAGCCTGAAAACCATCAGAACCCGGCCGAGAGGGTCACCACCGGGCCTGAACCAGGCGAAGCACTTCCGGCCACGCGCGCGCGCCAATCAAGCGCCGCGCGCACCGGCAGCGGGCCAAGCCGGGAATGCAGCACGACATGCGGCCCCAGATCGAGCCGCGCCGCACCGCGCTGGCCGCCGCTCCACAGGCCCGCGCCGATGCCAAGCGCGGTGCCGGGGCCAATACCTAGCACGGTGCGTTCGGCCGTCGCTTGCGCGTCGAAAAAGGCGGTCGCATCGCGCCCGCCAACCCAGCCTGCCTGCCCATAGACCTCCCCCACCGCGCCAAGCGGCAGGCGAAACGGCGCCAGCTCGCTGACCAAGGCCGCCGCCGGGCGCAGGCGCACCGTGTCGCTGCCCTGCTGCAGCCTGCCCTCGATCAGGCCAACGAGCGGCACTTGCGGAAACGGGCGGATGGCCGCGCCCAGCGCCGCCTGCCGATCGCGGAACGCCGCGCCGATGGCCCCCGTCGCGCGCAGATAGATCTGGCTGCGCACGGCGCTGTCCGGCCGCAAGTCATACCGGATCACCGCACCGAACTGGCTGGCTCCATAGGCCGCCGGGAGCGTCGCGAGAGCGGGCGGGCCGCCGCTGGGCCGCAACAGCACCCAGCCATCGCCCGACCAGCGCGCGCGGCGCGGTCCCGGAAGCGCGGAAGCTTGCGCCATGTCGTCGGGAGCTGCGAGCGGGTTTCCAGCGGCCATCTGGCCGGACGATGGCGTTCTTGCAGGTTCAAGGAAAACCGGTGGCTCGGCGGCGGTCTCCGACGGCGCAGGCGAAAGCCGCCAAGGCAAACGCGCGGTCACCAACGGACCTGCCCGCCGGGCAATCAGCCGATCCGGCGCCGCAATCGGCGCCGCACGCAGCGGAACCGGCCCGCCCGCCAAAGCGCCGCGGCCCGCGCGAAAGGCGGCGGCCGCCTGCATGTCGCGCCCATCAAGGCCGGTCACCGATCGCTCAATCCGTGCGCCAATTGCCGACTGCGCCGCGGCATCGCCGACGGTTTGCTCGGCCGCGACGCTTGCGATAGCGACCCGCATCACCACCCAGCCGACAAGCACCGAAACCAGCACGATCAGGGGCTGCCCCCTTCGTACCCTCCCCGACCGTTCGGCAAGGGCGCGGATCACCCCACGCCAGCCAGCGCAGGATGCCCGACGTGCGCGGTGTGATCCCACGTAACCCGCCCGGTGCGCAGCGAAGCGAGATAGGCTCCGATCGCGCGGCGTCCCGCCATGATGGCGATCACATTGGCCAGCGGCATGCGCAAGATCGCCATCGCACCTTCGGCCAGGCCATATTCGCGTCCGGTGAACAGTGCGCGCGCGCCCGCGCGCCACAGCAGCGCGGCAAGGTTGATCAGCAACAGCCCGCGCAGCGCAGGTCCGATCGGCTCGGGCTCGTGAAAGCCCATCAGCCTCGCGGTGAGCAGGAACGGGAAAAGCGCGATCAACAGGTAGGCAGTGGCCAGCACCACCGCGGTCATCGGCCCGCGCCGGTCGCGCAGCCGCATCCATAGCTCGAGCGGATGCGCGCGCCAGCCCAGTCGGTCCCATCCTTGAAAGGCGATGCCATGAAGCCAGCGCGTTTTCTGGCGGACCGACGAGCCCAGACTGGCTGGAAAAAACTCGCGGGTGGCGACCAACTGCCCTGCCGAGTCACGCATCCGCAGGAATCGCGTGCGCCCCCCGGCCTCGCCGATCAGCAAGCCGCACTCGTAATCCTCGGTCAGGCATTCGGCCGCGAACGGATCGCTCGATCCCCGCCGCGCCGCGATCGTTTCGATCACACCGCGCGAAAAGGCGCAGCCGACCCCGGCGGCAGGCAGACCAACCCCGAGCCAATCGCGTACCACCATCGCTTTGGCATGCGATTCGGCAAATTCATCGCAGTAGTGCCCCGCAATCCAGCGTGAGCGGTGCTGCGGTTCCGGCCGCACCGGCAGTTGCACAAAGTCTGCATCATCCAACGCCCGATCAAGCAGGGCCAGCCCAGCGGGGTGAACCATATCCTCGGCATCGTGCAGGATCACGCTGCGGGCGCGAAATCCGCCGCGCCGCTCGTCCTCGCAGAGCGCTGCATAGAGCCGGTTAAGGCAATCCGCCTTGGTCGTCGGCCCGGCCCGGTCATGAATGACGATGCGCAGGCGCGGATCGCGCGCCGCTGCGATCATCGCCTGCAGGGTCTTGGTGTCGTTGCGATAACAGCCGGCATAGATGCGCAGTTCGGCTTGCGGCCAGACGCGCAGACAGTGCGCCAGCATCGCTCCCACAACGGCAGATTCGTTCCATGCCGGCACGAACACCGCCGCCATCCCGCGCAAGGGCGCATCGGTATCGGCAGGCGCGCACCCGGTCTTCACCCGTCCGGTCAGGCGGAGCCAAAACCACAGGACATCGACCCCAAGCTCGTCCAGCGCGCCGATGGCGAACCACACCGCGCAAAACAGCAAAAGCTCGTATTCGGCATGCGCCAGCCATTGGAAACCAGTGACAAACGGCATTATGATCGCGCCCCCGCGTGCCTTGCGCCCGTTTGGTAGCGCTAAGCTTCGCAATAGTGTGTATGCCCATGATCCACCCGTGCGCAATGCACAGGGCACGGCAGATGGTTCGAATATGGCGAGATTCCCAAGAAAAAACCGGATGTTCCATGACTTTCTGCGCAGCGAGGCCGCGCCTGGATTGGCGTTGATGGGTTGCGCTGCGGCAGGAATGGTGCTGGCCAATTCATCCGCAGCCCATGCCTGGCACGCGGAGTTCAACGATCATCTGGCGTGGTCGCCGATAGCGCGGCTGGAGACTTTGCATGAATGGATCAACGATGGCCTCATGGCATTGTTCTTCTTTGTCGTCGGTCTCGAGATCAAACGGGAAGTCCTGATCGGTGCGCTCTCCGAGGCAAAACGTCGGCGCTTGCCGGTGATTGCGGCGGTCGCCGGGATGGCCATGCCCGCAGCGATCTATGTCGCCATCACCTGGAACAGCACCGATCTCGTGCGCGGCTGGGCGATCCCGGCCGCGACCGACATCGCCTTTGCGCTCGGCGTGCTGGCGCTGCTTGGGCCGCGCGTGCCGCGTTCGATCCGCATGTTCCTGCTCACGGTCGCCGTCGTCGACGATCTGGGTGCCGTGGCGGTCATCGCCCTGTTCTTCACGGCCTCGCTCGATCTGGCCTGGCTGGCCGCCGCCGGCGCAGTGCTGGCGGTAATGGCGGCGATGAGCCGGCGCGCGGTGGGCGGTATTGCCCTCTATGCCGCGCTCAGCGGCGCATTGTGGTTTGCGGTGCTCCATTCGGGCATTCATGCCACGGTGGCCGGGGTGCTGGCCGCGTTCACCATTCCGCTCGCGCTGGACCGCAAGGGCCAGAGCATGCTGTTGCGGTTCGAACACGCTCTGGTGCCGGTAACCGGCTTTCTTATCGTGCCGCTGTTCGGACTGGCCAATGCCGGTGTCGCGCTGGGGGGCGACGGATGGGCCAGCCTTGCGCAGACTTTGCCGCTCGGCATTGCGCTCGGCTTGTTCTTTGGCAAGCAACTGGGGATCGGTCTGGCCATCTTCGCCAGCGACCGGCTCGGGCTTGCGCCTCCCCCCGAAGGCGCGGGCTTCGCGCATCTATGGGGCATGACGCTGCTTTGCGGGATCGGCTTTACGATGAGCCTGTTTATCGCAGGGCTGGCGTTCCCGGCGCAGCCAGAGCTGGCCAGCGAGGCCAAGCTCGGCGTCCTTGCCGGGTCGTTGCTATCGGCGCTGGCCGGTGCCATGGTCCTCAGGTTTGCAGCCCGTCCGGCGGCGCACGCGGCTGACTAGGGCACTTTCCAACCCCTTTTGCCATGGCGGGGAACACCCGGTACTATGGGGCGTTTCAGACGGTTCTGCATCCGAGGAGAATTTGCATGTCCAGCGACAACGCCGACAAAGCCCTGATCGATAGCCTCAACGGCCTCCTGGCGGATTACTTCGCGCTTTATCTCAAAACCAAGAATTATCATTGGCACGTCACAGGGCCGAACTTCCGCGAATTGCACCTGCTGTTTGACGAGCAATCGGGCGAACTGTTCGCGCTCACCGATGTGATTGCCGAGCGGGTGCGCAAGAATGGCGGCGCAACCCTGACCTCGATCGGGGCCGTTCAGGCGCACAGCGTGATCGAGAACGACGATCGCAGCGGCGTGGCCGCCGCCGACATGATCGCAGCGCTGCGCGATGACAATGCCAAGCTAGTCGAGCGCATCCGCGCCGCCAAAGCCGCCGCCACCACCGCTGGCGACAATGCGACCGAAGGCATGGCCGACGATTGGACCGACGAAGCGCAAAAGCGCGTGTGGTTCCTCAGCGCTCTGCTCGATTAGAGCGCGCGCTCGCCTTCCGGATCAGAACGGCATTTCCCCCTGACCCGGCGGGCCCGCCTCCTCGGGATCGTCGCCTGCTAGCCCCGAGAGCGTAAGTCCCATCAGGCGGACGGGTTGCGGCAGCGGCAACACGGCGCCGAGCAGATCGCGCGCTACTTGCGCGAACTGATCCTTATCGGCGATTGTTGCGGGCAGCGAGCGGGCGCGGGTCATCGCCTGGAAATCGGTGAATTTGAGCTTGAGCGTCACCGTCCGTCCCTGCGCGTCGCTGCGGGCAATCCGCTCCCACACCGTATCGATGGTCTGTTCCAGCGCTGCCCGCAACGCGGGGCCGGAGGAGATGTCCTGCGCGAACGTCCGCTCGCCGCCCACCGACTTGCGCGGTCGATCAGCGCGCACCCGCCGCAGATCGATGCCCCGCGCCGCACGGTACAGATAATCCGCCTGGCTGCCGAAATGCTGGCGCAGAAAGGCGAGGTCCTTGGCCGCGAGATCGGCTCCGGTCACGATCCCCAGCGCGGCCATCTTTTCCGCGCCGCGTGGTCCGACCCCATGAAACCGCTTGACCGGCAAGCCCGCGACGAATGCCGCCCCTTCCCCGGGCCGGATGACACACAGGCCATCGGGCTTGTTCTGGTCACTGGCCAGCTTGGCGAGAAACTTGTTGTACGAGACCCCCGCGCTCGCGGTCAGCGCGGTGGCGGCGCGAATGCGCTGGCGAATAAGCGCCGCGATCCGCGAAGCCGATCCGATGCCCCGGATGTCGGCAGTCACATCGAGATAGGCCTCATCGAGCGAAAGCGGCTCGACATGCGGGGTATAATCGAGAAAGATCGTGCGAATCTGCTGCGATACCGCCTTGTAGACATCGAACCGGGGCCGGCAGAAAACCAGCTCGGGACAAAGCCGCGCCGCACGCACCGAAGGCATCGCCGAACGCACGCCGAACGCGCGCGCCTCATAGCTCGCCGCCGCCACCACCCCGCGCTCGGACGAGCCTCCGACCGCGACCGGACGCCCCCGCAGCGCAGGATCATCGCGTTGCTCCACGCTGGCAAAGAAGGCATCCATATCAACATGAATGATCTTGCGAAAGCCAGCGCCGCTATCCTCGTCATCGCTGTCTGCAAGGCGGTCCGCGCTGTCCATGCGCGCAAGCTATCCTATTTCGCAGTGCAGCATAAAGCACTGTGAACTGCGCGACCTTCGGCTTATAGCGCGGCCATGGCAGTCTTGAGCGATGCAACCTCGGCCCCGATCATGGGCAAACGCGAATTCGTGGCACTTATGGCGATGATCATGGCGCTGCAGGCGCTGGCGATCGATGCCATGCTGCCCGCGCTGGCGCAGATCGCCCGCGACCTGGATGTCGCCGATCCAAACCGGCGCCAGCTTGTGGTCGGGGTTTTTCTGGTCGCCGGCGGGCTTGGCGCGCTGGTGCCCGGAGCCCTGGCCGATCGGTATGGCCGCCGCCCGGTGCTCCTGGGAAGCCTTGTCTGCTATATCGTGTTCTCGCTCGCATGCGCCATCGTCGAGGATTTTACCCTGCTGCTCGTGCTCCGCTCGGCGCAGGCGATCAGCAGCGCGGGCCTCTCGGTGCTGCCGAGCGCGATCATCCGCGATCGCCATTCGGGCGATGCGATGGCGCGCTTGATGTCCACGATCTTCGTGATCTTCATGCTTGTGCCGATGATCGCGCCCTCGATGGGGCAAGCGGTGCTGCTTTTCGCGGGCTGGCGCTGGATTTTCGTGATGCTCGCGCTGCTTTCGGCGATGGTCACGGTGTGGGTCGCGCTGCGCCTTCCCGAAACTTTGCGGCCTGAATACCGCCAGCCGATCCTGCCGATGACGATTGCCGCGAACATGTTGACGGCAGCCTCGAACCGTTCGGCGTTCGGCTATGTCGTCGGCGGCGGGCTCACGTTTGCCGCGCTGCTCGGCTACGTCAATTCCTCGCAGCAGCTGGTGGGCGAGCATTTCGGCGCGGGCGCGGCCTTTCCGCTCATCTTCGGCGCCACTGCGCTCGGCATGGGGGTCGCGAGCTTCTTCAACTCGCGCATTGTCGAGCGGTTCGGCGCCCGCCGCGTGTCGCACGCGGCGCTGTTTGCGTTTATCGCGATCAGCGGGTTGCAGTGCGTCCTCGCCTACAGCCCCAACGAGACGCTGCTCCAATTCATGCCGGTCATGGCGCTCAATATCTGCATGGTCGGCTTCATCGGGGCGAACTTCGGCTCGATCTCATTGCAGCCCTTCGCGCACATGGCGGGCGCGGCGGCTTCGGTGCAGGCCTTCCTGCGCATGGCTGGCGGCTCCCTGCTCGGCGTGGTGATCGGTCTGGCCTACGATGGCACCGCGCGCCCGCTCGCACTGGCGTTTCTGCTCAGCGGGATTGTCGCGCTGCTGGCGGTATTGTGGAGCGAACACGGCAAGCTGTTTCGCCGCCTCACGCCGCCCGGCGCAGACCGCCCGGTCGTCGTGCCCGCCGCGCATTAACGCGCGAGAGAGACCGCCTCCAGCGAATGTCCCGCCGAGGCCAGCCGCAGCCGCTCGCCCTGGCGTTCGATCTGGGGCGCGCCTGCCAGCAAGGCATTGACGGCCAGTTCCTGCCGCATGATCGGGCGTTCGCAGAGCATTTGCGTGGCCAGAACCGAGCTGGCGATCATGCGTCCGCCTTCGAGGCGATAATCGCCCGCAATCGCGTTGCAGCCAGCGCTGGCATTGAAGCGGGTCTGCTCGAAAGTCAGCCGCGCGCCATCGGGTCGCTCCGGTGCTACGCCATCGATGGCGGTCAGGCGCCACTGCGTGCCGAGCATCGCTGCGCCGCTGCCGGCCACCGCCGCAGTGCACCCCGGCAGGGCCGGAAGGAGGCTGAGAAGCACAAGAAAACGGACCTTAACCATCGCCCAGTGTATAGCACCACGTATCTTAGCGCGCGCTTAACCGCCGATAGCGGCGAGTACCTCGTAAGCCAGCACAGCTGCGGCGACCGCGGCATTGAGGCTATCCGCCTGCCCTTTCATCGGCATAGTCACGCGCAGATCACACGCCATTTCAATCGCTTCGGGCAGTCCTTGCGATTCATTGCCGACCATGACGAAACAGGGGCTTTGGTAAGGCGCGCCGCGATAGGGCCGCGCCTCGCGCAGTGATGCCGCCACCAGTTGCCCACCGGTACCTTGCCGCAACCAGCCGCTGAACTCGTCCCAGCGCGCCTGCGCCAGCGCCTGCGTGAAAATCGCGCCCATGCTGGCGCGCACTGCCTCGACCGAAAACGGATCGGCACAATCATCGATCAGGATCAGCCCGCCCGCGCCTACCGCGTCGGCGGTGCGCAGCATCGTGCCCAGATTGCCGGGATCGCGCATCGCCTGCGCCACCAGCCAGATCGGCGCGCTCAGGCGGTCGATGCGGTCCAGCCCGGTGTCCCATTCGGCAAACACCCCCGCAACCGCCTGCGGATTGTCCTTGCCGGTCACTTTGGCAAGCAGATCGATCGGCAATTCGATCACATCGCCGCCGGCATGTTCGACCGCGGTTTCAAGCGCATCCAGCAAAGGATGTGCCTCGCGCCGCTCCGCCATCAGCAGGATTTCGGGGATGCGGCCATTCGCGCGCGCATCGGTGAGCAACCGCAGCCCTTCGGCAAGGAACTTGCGCTCCTGCTTGCGATGCTTCTTTTCGCGGAGCGAGCGCACGAACTTGACCGTGGGGTTGGAAAATCCCGTGATTGTCCGGCGTGTCATGGGATCACTCGGGCCGGGTCAATTCTCGCCAAAGCCATCCTTGACCAGCCCGGCCAGCTTCAGCAGCACCGCGCTCGCATCGGCCCCGGTGACCACGATCTCGATGGCATCACCGCGCGCCGCGCCGAGCATCATCAGGCCCAGAATCGAGCTGCCATTGGCCTCGAACCCATCCTTGCTCACCTTGATGATCAGGTCATTCGGCAACTTGGCGACCGCGCCGACAAATTTGGCACTGGCCCGCGCATGGAGACCGCGTTCGTTGACGATGGTAATCACCTCGCGGGCCGTTTCAGCCGATTCGAGCCCGCCCGAAGCCGATGTGGTACCCGCTTCCTGCTCCGCCATCCGCTATGCGTCCTGTCCCAGAAATTCCGATGCAATCGTGATGTAATTGCGCCCGGCATCGCGCGCCGCCGCGGTCGCCTCGCGCACCCCCATGCTCGCCCGCGCCTTGGCCAGGCGGATGAGCATTGGCAGGTTGATGCCCGCGATCACTTCGACCCGGCCCGCTTCCATCAGCGAAATGGCCAGGTTCGATGGGGTGCCGCCAAACAGGTCGGTGAGGATGATCACCCCTTTCCCGCTATCGACCCGCCGAATCGCGTCCGCGATCTCGCGGCGACGCTTTTCCATATCGTCGTTGGGGCCGATGCAGACCGCCGCCATGTCCGGCTGCCGGCCCACCACGTGCTCCATGGCGTTGATAAACTCATCGGCGAGCGCGCCGTGCGTTACAAGAATGAGTCCGATCATCAGGGAAATAGGCTCCGAAGGGCAACCCGCCAGTTTGCGCCGGTCACGTCAGGCAATCGAGCGGGCGCAGTCTGCTCCCGCCCGAACCGTGGTGGCCAAGCGTCCTGTCTCTCAGAACACATCCATCCCCATTATGCATTATTGTTATGCACGCAGCACCTGCCATCATGCCTGCGCACCTTCGATCAGATCGGCGGCCCGCGAAGCCAGATTGCGATGCAACAATGTGGGCGAAAAGCCCGCCCCGCGCAAGGCGCTTGCAATCTGCTCGGCCATGAACACCGAGCGATGCCGCCCGCCGGTGCAGCCAAAGGCGATGTTGACATAGGCCTTCCCGTTCGCCTCGAAGCGCGGCAGCAACAGCAGCAGCAAGTCGCGAATGCGGTCGAATGCCTCGGCAAAGGCGGGATCTGCGCGAATGTAATCGCCGACCGGCGCGTCCTTGCCGGTCATCGGGCGAAGGTTGGCGTCCCAATGCGGATTGGCCAGAAACCGCATGTCGAACACCAGATCCGACAGCGGCGGCGTTCCCCGCGAGAAGCCGAAGCTGCTGATGGTTACCGTCGTGCGCTGCGGCGTGATCGCGGCAAACCGCTCGCGGATCGCTTGCTGCAAGTCGTTGACCGTGAAATCGGTCGTCGACAGGAGCACGTCGGCCCACCGGCGCAGCGGTTCGAGCAATTCGCGCTCGGCGGCGATGCCGGTGGCAGCGGGCTTGTCCTCGCTCATCGGGTGGCGGCGGCGCGTCTCGTTGTAGCGGCGTTCCAGCTCCGCGCCGCCGCAATCGAGAAACAGCGTGGTCACCGCCAGATCGGCGCGCTCGGTCAGCCGCTTGACGCGCTCGATCGTGCGCGCCGGATCGAACCCGCGCGTGCGCGTGTCGAACCCGATGGCGAGCGGTGAGCCGGCATCGAGCTGCGCCGAGCCCGGCTCGGTCTCGAGCAGCCGATCGAGCAAGCGGATCGGAAAATTGTCGATCGCTTCCCAGCCCATGTCCTCGAGCGTGCGCAGCACGGTCGTTTTCCCCGCGCCGAGCACGCCGGTGACAAGCAGGATGCGCTGGGGTTGTTGATCCGAATCAGGCACGAGATGGGTTTGCGCCGAAGCCCGGTCGATTGGAAGCCAGTAAGCGCGCAGGCGCTAACGGGAAACTGGCGTGGATGTCCCATCAATGCACATCGTGAGCGCCCCTCAGCCCGTACTGCCGCAGCGCCAGTTCGGCGCGCAGCACCAGTTGCGGGCTGTCTGGCCACAACCGGAGCAGCGGCAGCGCGGCCCCGTGCCAGAGCGCAGATTCCGCTTCCGTCACGAAGCGCGGTGCGGCCGCATCAAGCATCAGCACCAGCGCGACCGGCACATCCTGTGTCACGGGCATGGTGAGCAAGCCAAGGTTGCGCACTTCCAGCAACCCCCGCGTAGCGGGCACAGGGCTGGCGATCAGCCGCGCGCCGTCGCGCTCCAGCGCCACCCCGTCATCGCCGACGAGCACTGCGCCCCGGTCGATCAGTGCGAGCGCAAGGCTCGATTTGCCCGAGCCCGGCGGGCCTTCGATCAGCACGCCTCGCCCGTCCACGCAGACGCAGGTTGCCTGATAGTGGAGGATGTCCAAGGGCACGCTCATTCCTCGTCCTCGCCCGCCATCGGCAGATCAAGCACCAGCACCGCGCCGGTCCCGCCATCGGCGCGCTGCGCGATAGTCAGCGCGCCGTCGTGCGCCTCGGCAATGGTCCGCGCGATCGCCAGGCCAAGGCCGCTGTGCGCGCCGAACGCCTCGCTCGCCGGGCGCACCGAGTGAAAGCGCTCGAACACCTTTTCGCGCTCGCTTTCGGGAATGCCCGGCCCCTCGTCCGATACCGTAAGCCACACCCGGCCGCTGTCGGCGCGCACCGCCACCTCGACCACCCCGCCCGGCGGCGAGAACGAGACCGCATTGTCGAGCAGGTTTTCCAGCACACGTTCGAGCTGCAGCGCATCGCCGAGCACCATCGTCGGGCCGCCGCCATGGGCGAAGCGAATGTCGGCCGCGGTCTGTTCGGCGCGCATGCCGCGCGCGCCGACCACCGCCCGCGCGGTCTGCGCCAGATCGAGCGGCGCAAACGGCACGCGCGTAAGCTCGGCATCGATCCGGCTGGCCGCCGCGATTTCGGTGATCAGGCGGTCGATCCGGCGCATGTCGTGCGCGGCAATCGCGGCGAGCTGGCGGCGCAAATCCGGATCGTCCACTTTGTCCATCGATTCGAGCGCGCTGGATAGCGAGGCCAGCGGGTTCTTGAGCTCATGCGCGACATCGGCGGCGAAGCTTTCCACCGCGTCGATCCGCTCGCGCAGCGCGCTCGTCATGTCCGAAAAAGCGCGCGCCAGCAGGCCGATCTCGTCGCCGCGATCGGGCAGGCGCGGCACCACCACCGCGCGGTCGCGGCCCAGCCGGACGCGCACGGCGGCGCGCACGAGAATGCGCAGCGGCTGGACAATCGTGCGCGCCAGAAACAGCGACAGCTGGATCGAGAGCATCAGCGCAAAGCCCACGATCACCACCAGCGTCTGCCGCGCGTCGCGCACCGACTGGGTGATGTCGATGGCATTGCGCATCGACAGCAGCATCTCGCCTTGATCGCCCACCGGGATCGCGGCGGTCAGCACCGGCGTGCGATCGGGGGCAAAGCGCAGATCGACTTCGGCCTTGCCCGAAGCGCGCGCGCGCGCGATCTCGGGCCAGTTGGCAGCGTCTGGCGGAGGCAGCGCCGGCAGGCGTTCGATCGGCGGGGTCCCGACCACGAACTCGACCCAGCGATCGAGCCCGCGCGCGGCGGTCTTGAACCATGGCTCGTTTGTCGGATCGACAAAGGCGAACGGCGGCGGCGCGAGCGCGAAGCTATCGGCGATGAGGCCGCCCTTGGCATCATAGAGCGTCAGCCGCAGCCGCTGGGCCGGACCGATCCGGGCGAGCAGCGCGCGCTGCTGCGCGGGGCCCGCATCTGCCAGCGCCGTCGCCGCAATCTCGGCCTCGGCGCGGGCAAGCTTGAAGCGCTCCTGCAGCAGCTGGTTGCGGTAGCTGTCGAGATAGAAGAACCCCCCAGCCAGCAATGCCAGCGCGATCACGTTCACCGCGAGGATGCGCGCCGTGAGCGAGAGCCCGCGCGTGCGCCACACCCGGCGGCGCGAAGCCAGCCGTGCGCTCCAGATGTCAGGTGGCGGCGAAGGAATACCCGGCCCCATAGAGCGTATCGATCCCGGCAAACTGTGGATCGGCAAGGCGGAACTTGCGGCGCAGGCGCTTGATGTGGCTGTCTATGGTGCGATCATCGACGAACACATCGTCATGATAGGCCGCATCCATCAGCTGGTTGCGGGTCTTGACCACACCGGGACGCAGCGCCAGCGCTTCGAGGATCAGGAATTCCGTGACGGTCAGCGAAACGGCGCGGCCATCCCATTCCACCGCATGGCGCGCCGGATCGATCAGCAGCCGCCCCCGGCGGATCGGCTCGGGCAGCGCCTCGATCGGCCCGGCACCACCACCCGCGCCCGTTCCGGCCGAATCCGTGCGGGCAATCTCGGTGCGGCGCAAGATCGCGCGGATGCGGGCAATCAGCAGCCGCTGGCTGAACGGCTTGGTGATGTAATCGTCCGCGCCCATCGCCAGACCTTGCGCCTCGTCCGCCTCGTCATCCTTGCTGGTCAGGAAGATCACGGGGATCTGGCTCTTGTCGCGCAACCGCCGGAGCAGCTCGTGTCCGTCCATCCGCGGCATCTTGATGTCGCACACCGCAAGATCGGGCGGGTTCTCGAGCAACGCCTTGAGCGCGGCGGCGCCATCGTAATAGAGCCGCGTGGCAAACCCCTCGGTCTGCAGCGCGATGGACACGGTGGTCAGAATGTTGCGGTCGTCGTCGACCAGCGCGATAGTGTAAGGCGGCGGCGCAGGATTGGCGTTCGCAACAGCGCCCGGGCTCTCTGACGAGGTCAATGTCACAGCGGCCTTCCGGTCTGCCAGGCGGCGAGATTGCCATGCACGCTTGTCTGCGCGGCCCCGGTGAATAGCGGCTGGCGCGGGTGCTGGCAATCGCCGCCCCCGCCTGCACCCAATCAGGTTGCGCGCCGCGCACTTTGCTGCGCAAAAAACTTCTTTGCCATGCGCGGTTTGACGCCGCATGGCGCAATGCCTATGCGCCTTTCATCGAGTCTATGCATTCGTATTCAAAGTTTGAGGTATAGTGCGGCGATCGCGGCGGCGGAAGGGTTTCCTCCGGACTGCCGACGACCCGCCGATTGGGAGATCTGCCGTGTCTGATACCGCGCTCAACGTTTCGCTTTCGCAGCAGGGCTTTCCCGAACCGGGACAGCTGTTCGCCAATCTGGGCACCGCTCCGCTGGTCGAACATGCGATCCGCAACGGTGAAGGCATCCTTGCCGCCGATGGCCCGCTGGTCGTCGCCACCGGCAAGCACACCGGGCGCAGCGCCAAGGACAAGTACATCGTTCGCGATGAAACCACCGAGAGCACCGTCTGGTGGGGCAAGACCAATGTCGCGATGGCCCCGGAACATTTCGCCGCGCTCAAGGCCGATTTCATCACTGCGCTCGGCGGACGCGATGCGCTCTATGTCGCCGATCTGTTCGGCGGCAGCCAGGCCGACTATCGTGTCAACGTGCGCGTGATCAACGAACTGGCATGGCACAACCTGTTTGTGCGCACGCTGCTGGTCCGGCCAACCGCCGCTGATCTTGCCCATTTCGTGCCCGAATACACGATCATCGATCTGCCCAGCTTCCGCGCCGATCCCGAACGTCACGGCACGCGCAGCGAAACCGTCGTGGCGGTCAATTTCACCGAGAAGCTGATTCTCATCGGCGGCACGGCGTATGCCGGCGAAATGAAGAAGTCGGTGTTCGGCATCCTCAACTATCTGCTCCCGGCCAAAGGCGTGATGCCGATGCACTGCTCGGCCAATATCGGCCCCGATGGTCATACCGCCGTGTTCTTCGGCCTGTCCGGCACCGGCAAGACCACGCTTTCGGCCGATGCCAGCCGCACCTTGATCGGCGATGACGAGCATGGCTGGTCCGATTCCGCCGTGTTCAATTTCGAAGGCGGTTGCTACGCCAAGATGATCCGGCTCTCGCCCGAGGCAGAGCCCGAGATTTTCGCCACGACCAAGCGGTTCGGCACGATCCTCGAAAACGTGGTGATCGATCCCGCCACCCGCTCGCTCGATTTCGACGATGCCAGCCTCGCCGAAAACAGCCGCGGTTCCTATCCTATCGATTTCATTCCCAATACCAGCGAGCACAACCTCGGCCCGGTTCCCGCCAACCTGATCTTCCTGACCGCCGATGCCTACGGCGTGCTGCCCCCGATCGCGCGCCTCACCCCCGACCAGGCGATGTACCACTTCCTGTCGGGCTACACCGCGCGCGTGGCCGGCACCGAAATCGGCGTGACCGAACCCGAAGCCACCTTCAGCACCTGCTTCGGCGCGCCGTTCATGCCGCGCCATCCTTCGGTCTATGGCAACCTGCTCAAGGAGCGGATCGCCAAGGGCGGGGTCAAGTGCTGGCTGGTCAACACCGGCTGGTCGGGCGGCAAGGCGACAATGCCTGGCATCAAGCGCATGCCGATCAAGGCCACCCGCGCACTGCTCAATGCCGCGCTCGATGGCAGCCTCAACAGCGCCGAGTTCCGCGAAGATCCCAACTTCGGCTTCGAAGTGCCGGTCGCCGTGCCCGGCGTCGACAGCCAGCTGCTCGATCCGCGCGGCGCATGGGCCGATGGCGACGCCTACGACGTGACGGCAGCCGAACTGGTGCGCAAATTCATCAACAACTTCGAGGAATTCGCCGCCCACGTCGACGAAAGCGTGCGCAAGGCGGCGCCTGTCGCCGCCTGAGCCGCGCTTGCCGCCTTAATCTGCAAACCCCACGAACCGCGCGGCCTCGGCCACTGTCTTGCGGTTCGAGACCACGCTGTTGGCCGGGAACTCCTCGTCGGGAAAGCCCATCGCGACGCAGATCATGATCACCTGATCCTCGGCAATCCCAGCATGTTCGCGCACCGCGGGGGATTGCATGATGCCCTGGCTGTTGATCACGCAGCCCAGCCCCCGCGACCATGCGGCGTTGACCAGCGCGTTGGTCACCGCGCCGCAATCGAATGGGCCGATATCGCTTTCGAGCAGCACCCGGTCATAGGTCACCACCACCGAGACCGGCGCATCGAACTGGCGAAAGCCGCGCATCACCCAGTCCTGCCGCTTGTCCTTGTCCTCGCGCCCGATCTCCATCACCGCAAACAGCTGCTTGGCCACTTCGATCTGCCGCGCGCGGTGCGCCCCGTCATAAGCCCCGCCGCGCCTTCCCTCGCGCGAATCGGGAACGCCAGCCAAAGTGCGGCGCGCGTTTTCCTCGCGGATGCGGTCGAGCGGCGCGCCGCTGACCACGGTGAAGTTCCACGGCTGCGTGTTGTAGCTCGAAGGCGCGCGCATCGCGAGCGCCAGCACTTCCTCGATCAAGGCGCGCGGGACCGGCCTCTGCTGAAATCCGCGAATGCTGCGCCGCCCCAGCACGATCTGATCATAGCTCTGCCCGCCCGCCTGTACGTCGCTCATCCTGTTCTCTCCCTGTGAATCTTGACCGATCAGGCAAAGGCACTGCTTGCCCGCAGCCGGTTGTAGGCTTCGACCACTTCCTGCAGCTGTCCTTCATAGCTGCGGTCGCCGCCGTTGCGATCCGGATGATACTTGCGCACCATCTGCGAATAGCGCGCGCGCAGCGCCTTGCGGTCGGCATCGAAGCCCAGCCCCATGATCTCGTAAGCGCGGCGCTCTTCCGGCCCGATGCCGCGCCGCGCCGCTTCCTGGCGGTGGAGCGCATCCTCCCGGCGCATGCGCGCGCGGCGCGCGATTGCGTCGAGCGGGTCGGCGAAATCGTTCCAGCGCGGGGCCTGGTCGATCCCGGCATCGGCGCGAAAAGCGCGCGTCTCGCGCTCCCAACCTGCCAGCGGCGATTGCGCGGCTGCGATCTCGTCTGCGCTCATGCCGGCAAAGAAGTCATAGCCTGCGTTGAACTGGCGCACATGATCGAGGCAGAACCAGCGATAATCGCCGGGGCCATCGAACCCCGGCGAGCGTCCGCCGGGCGCGCGAAATTCTCCCGCATTGGGGCAGCCCGGCGCATCGCAGGCCCTGCCGCTGCCTTCGACGCGGCCGTGAAACTTGTCGTGTCGCATTCCCGCTTTCAGATTCTGGGCCTTTGGCACATGATAGTTCTTTGGCTAAGATGGAAGACATGACCGGACCAATCGCACAAGAAATCGAACAAATCCTGAGTGCGGCCTTCACGCCGTCGCGGCTTGCCGTGATCAATGACAGCGCCAGCCACAGCGGCCACCGCGGCGATGACGGTTCGGGCGAATCGCACTTCACCGTCGAGATCGAGAGCGCGGCGTTTTCCGGCGTCTCGCGGCTCCAGCGCCAGCGCATGGTCAATGCCGCGCTCGGCGATATTCCGGGCCAGCGCGTCCATGCGCTGGCGGTCAAGGCAAAGGCTCCGGGCGAATAACCGCCGGAAGACGCGGACAAGCGGGGGAGAACGATACGTGGCATTCTCGGGCAAGGTGGTGTGGATCACCGGCGCTTCATCGGGCATCGGCGCGGCGCTGGCGCGCGCATTGGCGGCGCAGGGCGCGCGGCTGATCCTGTCGGGACGCAACGAGCAAGCGCTGGCCGATGTGGCGGAAGGTATGGGCGAAACCCTGCTGCTTCCCTTCGAAGTGACCGACCAGCCCGCGATGACCGCCGCCGCCGCGCGCGCCTGGGAATGGTCGGATGGCATCGACATGCTGATCAACAACGCGGGCATTTCGCAGCGCGCGCTGGCAGTCGATACCGAGTATGCGGTCTACGAGCGGATCATCGCGGTCGATCTGCTCGCGCCCATCGCGCTGACGCAGACGGTATTGCCGCAAATGGTGGCGCGCGGATCGGGGCGGATCGTGATGATCTCCAGCGTGGCGGGCAAAGTCGGCGTGCCGCTGCGCACCGCCTATAGCGCCGCCAAATTCGGCCTGATCGGCTATGCCGATGCGCTGCGCAGCGAAGTGGCGCACCTTGGCCTCAAAGTGCACGTGATCGCGCCGGGCTCGATCCGCACCAATGTCGCGCGCAATGCGCTGACCGCCGATGGCAGCGCGCGCGGTGCGAGCGATCCGGGCATCGAAGGCGGGATCGATCCCGATGAAGCGGTCGCCGAAATGCTGACCGCCATCGCTGCAGACGAGCGCGAGATCATCGTCGCCCGAGGAGCCGAAAAGCACCTCGGCGAGATGCGCCGAACGCCCGACGCGCTCTTTGACAAAGTCGCCGGGTGGGTCGCCGCAGGCTATGCTACCCGCATGGAGACACCGCAATGAGCGACCCGATGCGACGCGTCACCTTGGCCAACGGCATCGAACTCGACGTCATCGACACCGGCCCGCGCGATGGCCCGGTGCTGATGTTCCTCCATGGCTTCCCCGAATCGCATCGCACCTGGCGCTATCAAATCGCGCATCTGGCGGGCCGCTATCGCTGCATCGCGCCCGATCAGCGCGGTTATCGCGGCTCGTCCAAGCCCCAGGATGTGGCCAGCTACACCCCCGACAAGCTGATCGGCGACATTTTCCAGCTCGCCGATGCGCTGGGCGTCGCGCAGTTTACCGTGGTAGGGCACGATTGGGGCGGCGCGATCGCGTGGGGCGTGGCGCTCATGGGCCAGCATACACGCGTCACCCGCGCGGTGATCGCCAACGCGCCGCACCCCGCCATTTTCCAGCGGCTGCTCTATCTCGATCCGGTGCAGCGCGCCGCCAGCCAGTACATGCGCGATTTCCGCAACACCGCGTTCGATCCGCTGGTCCGCGAGCACGGCCTCGGCGCGCTGCTCCAGCAAGCGCTCAAATGGGACCGCACGCCCGCGATCGAGCCCGAAGAGCAAGCGGCGCTGCTCGAGGACTGGGCGAACCCGGACTCGGCAATCGCGATGCTCAACTGGTATCGCGCGAGCCCGATGGAGGTGCCCACGATGGACGCGCCCTTCGCGCTGCCTGCAAGCTTCGCCGCGCCCGCGCTGCCGCCGCTGGGCATCCCCACGCTGGTGGTCTGGGCGCTCGACGACATGGCGCTGCCGCCCGCCAATCTCGAAGGGCTGGGCGCGATGATCCCCGATCTCACCGTGGTACACGTGCCCGATTGCGGGCACTTCGTCCCGTGGGAAGCACCGCAGGCGTTCAATGCCGCGCTCGATGCATTTCTGGAACGGGCCGCCTGATCCGCAGCGGATCAGCGCAAATCGAGGCGGAAGAACCGGTCATCGACCGGCATGCGCGGAAATCCCGCGGGCAGCACCTCTGCGGCAATTTCGACAAAACCGTTCTTCTCATAAAAGCGCACGGCCGCGTGGAGCCGTTGGAGCGTCCCTAGCGTGATCGCGGTCAGGGCATGCGCGCGGGCATGATCGAGCACGGTGGCCAGCAATCTTGCCGCAACCCCATGCTCTCGGCCCCGCATATCAGCCGCGACAAACATCTTGCGCAGCGCCCCCTGCCGCTCGCCGAAGCCGATCAGGCCGATTGTCCCGACAATCCGCCCGGCCTGCTCTGCTACCCAGAACCCGCCGGTGCCGGACTGATAGACTTCCCCAATGGCTCCAAGATCGGGCTGGTCCTCGGCAGTGACCGGGATAGCGAATTCCTGCTGCTGGATCGTCAGGATGAGTGTCACAACGGCGCTGTTATCGGCCTCGACATAGGAACGGAGAATGATTTCGGACATAACGCCTACCGGATTACGAAGCTCAGGCCGTGAGCGCCGCGACCAGCGCTTTCACTTTGGCCTGCCGCCATTGCGGTAGCGGTGCCACCAGCCAATAGCCGCGCCGCCCGGTCTCGGGCACGCCCACCGCCTCGACCCGGCCCATCGCGGCGGCGGCCTCTGCCAGCAACAGCGGCACGCGCGCCTTGCCCAGCCCGGCGGCGGCGGCGCTGATCGCGGTGCCGGCATCGCCCACCGAAAACTGCGGCTCGCGCTGTTCATCGTCGGGTGCGGGATCGCCCGGCCAGCTGATCCATGGGGCCGCATTGCCCAGCCCCGGCGCGGCCACGATCTGCACCATCGGCGCGCCCAGTGCGATGCCTTCAAGCTCGCCCGGCCCTTCGGCCCAGCGCACCGCCAGATCAAGGTTTGCCTCGGTGAAATCGGTCTCGCCGTCGCCCGCCGCCAGCGCAAAGCGCATTGCCGGGCTCTGCGCGCGAAACGCCGCCAGCCGTGGCGAGAGCCACGCCGCAAAGAAGTCGCGCGGGCAGGCAATGGTGTAAACATGGCTCGATTGCCCGGCCTGCATCGCCTGCACGCCCTCTTCAAAGCGCAAGAAGCCCTCGCGGATCGCGTTGAGGCCAGCGCCCGCTTCCTCGGTCAGCACCAGCCCCTTGGTGGTGCGGCGAAACAGCACCACGCCCAGCAGATCCTCGAGCGCGCGGATCTGTTGCCCGACCGCCGCCGGGGTCACCGCCAGCTCGTCGGCAGCGCGGGTGAACGAGAGATGCCGTGCAGCCGCATCGAGCACGCGCAGTCCGTTGAGCGGCAGATGCGTCCGCTTCATGGCAAGCGCCCCGCGCTCAATTCGCAGTAGCCGGAGCCGCCAGCGGGAACCGGGGTATCGCCACCTCGATCAGCGAATCATCGCTGCGCTCCATGATGTAATGCCCCTGCATGCTCCCGCGCGGCGTGCCCAGCGGGCAGCCCGAGACATAATCATGCGCCTCGCCCGGCTTCAGCAGCGGCTGCTCGCCGACCACGCCTTCGCCATCGACGAAATTGGTCTGTCCGCGCCCATCGGTGATGCGCCAGTGGCGGGTCAGCAGGCGCACCGGCTGGTTCGATCCGTTCTCGATCCGGATATGATAGACCCAGAACCATTTGCCGGCATCGACCCGCGATTGCTCAGGCAGGAAATTGACCGCCACGCGAACGGTAATGCCCTCGGTTACGGCGGCGTGCTGGAATAGCTGCTTCATGGCGCGCAAACTAACGCACATTGCGCTGCGTTCCAACGGTGGAATCGCAAGTCTTGCGAGCTTGCCCGATTGGCCCCACTGGATGGCCCATGCTGATCCGTGCGCCTGCCATCCTCTGCGCTTCGTTTGCGCATGGCGAACATGGCGCGGTGGCGCGCCTGTTCACCGCCGATCACGGCTTGCTCGCGGCCTATGTCGCGGGCGCGCGCGGGCGCATGCTGCGACCCTTGCTCATCCCGGGCAATGTGCTGGAAATCGAACTTAACGAACGCGGCGACAACCAGCTGGCCTCGGTGCGGCTCGAACTGGTGACGAGCCGAGGGCCATGGCTCACCGAACCGTTGGCCAGCGCCGCGATCGGCTGGGCCGCCGCATTGACCGCCGCCGTGCTGCCCGAAGGCCAGCCTTATCCCGCGCTCCACAGCGCGCTGCTCGCGCTGCTCGATGCGATCTGCCACGCCCCCTCGGCGCGCGGCTGGGCGCGCGCGCTGGCGGGCTATGAGGCGCTGGTGCTGCGCGAGGCAGGATATGCCGCCGGCGCTGGCATCAATGCCGCCCCGCCCGCCGATATGCCGTGGGCGCAATTGCTCGCCCTGCTGGAACGGCAGGGCGCCGCCATTGGCAACCGGCTGCTTGCCGATCGCAGGCGCGATGTTATGGCGGCGCGCGCGATTCTGCTCGAGCGGTTGAAGCGCATCAGCGCAAGTTAAGGGGAAATCATGAAAATTGCGGTCCTGGCGGGTGACGGTATCGGCCCCGAAGTGACGCACGAGGCGCTGCGGGTGCTGGATGCGCTCGGTCTCGCTATCGCGCGCAGCGAAGCGCTGGTGGGCGGCGCGGCCTACAAAGCGCACGGCCATCCGCTGCCACCCGAAACGCTGGCGCTGGTCGAGAAGTCCGATGGTGTGCTGTTCGGCGCGGTTGGCGATCCCGATTGCGATGCGTTGGAACGCCATCTGCGCCCCGAGCAGGCGATCCTCGGCCTGCGCAAGGCGTTCGGCCTGTTTGCCAATCTGCGTCCGGCGACGGTGTTCAAGGGCCTCGAAAATCACTCCGCGCTGCGCCCCGAAGTGGCCTCTGCCATCGATCTGCTGATCGTGCGCGAGCTCAACGGCGACGTCTACTTCGGCGAGAAAGGCTTTCGCACCGCCGCCGATGGCACGCGCGAAGGCTACGATGTCATGTCCTATTGCGAAACCGAAGTGCGCCGCATCGCCCATGTCGCCTTCCGCGCGGCGCAGGGCCGGGCTGGCCGGCTCTGCTCGGTCGACAAGGCCAATGTGCTCGAAACTTCGCAGCTCTGGCGCGATGTGGTGATCGAAGTGGCGCGCGAATATCCCGATGTGGCGCTCAGCCATATGTACGTCGATAATGCTGCGATGCAGCTGGTGCGCAATCCCGGCCAGTTCGATGTGGTCGTCACCGGCAATCTGTTCGGCGATATCCTGTCCGATCAGGCGAGCATGTGCGTCGGCTCGATCGGCATGCTCGCCTCCGCCTCGCTCGGCAGCCGCGAAACCGCGCATGGCACTTTCGGCCTCTACGAGCCGATCCACGGCTCCGCGCCCGATATTGCGGGCAAGGGCCTCGCCAATCCGATGGCGACGATCCTGTCCGCCGCGATGCTGCTGCGCCATTCGCTGGGGCTTTCCGAAGCCGCGCTGCGGATCGAGACGGCAGTCGCCCGCGCGATCGCAGACGGCGTGTTCGGCCACGATCTGGGCGGAACCGCAGGAACCACGGAAATTGGTGACGCGGTGCTCGCAAGGCTGTAAGCGCGCTGCCTATGCTGCAACTTGCCGTTATTCTGCCCACCTACAACGAGCGGGGCAACATCGCGCTGATGGTCGAACGTCTCGACAAAGCGCTCGCCGGGCTGAGCTGGGAAGCGATTTTCGTCGATGACAACAGCCCCGATGGCACCGCCGACGAGGCGCGCCGGATCGGCCGCGACGATCCGCGCGTGCGGGTGATCGAGCGGATCGGGCGGCGCGGTCTCGCCTCTGCCGCGATCGAGGGGATGTGCGCCACCGCCGCGCCCGTGGTTGGCGTGATGGACGCCGATCACCAGCACGATCCGGTCTTGCTCCCGCAGATGTACGAGGCGGTGGTCGGCGGCGAATACGATGTCGCCTATGCCTCGCGCTTTGCCGAAGGCGCGAGCACCGAGGCATGGGGCCGCCCGGACCGGGTCAAGGCCTCGGGCCTCGCCAACCGGATCGCCCGCCGCGTCACCGGGGTCGAGCTTTCCGATCCGATGAGCGGCTTTTTCATGCTGCGCGCCGAAACCTTGCGGGCGGACGCGCACCGCCTCTCGGGCGTAGGCTTCAAGATCCTGCTCGATATCCTGGCGACAGTCGACGCGCCGCTCAAGGTCAAGGAGTTCCCGATGAATTTCGCCGCGCGCGCGACAGGCGAGTCCAAGCTCGATCGCACCGTCGTGTTCGAATTCCTCGTCGGACTTTATGACAAGTGGCTCGGCCGGATCATCCCCACCCGCTTTGCCCTGTTCGGTACCGTCGGCGCGATGGGCGTGGCGGTGCAGTTTGCGGTGCTCTGGCTGGTGCGCAGCGGGCTGATGGGCGCGCCCTTCGTCTATGGCCACTGGTCATCGAACACCGCGTTCAACATTGCCAACACGATTGCCGCCGTGGTGGCGATGTCGTTCAATTTCGTGCTCAACAACGAGCTGACCTATCAGGACAAGCGCCTGCGCGGGTTCGTCCCATTGCTGCGCGGCTGGGCCAAGTTTGCCGCCACCTGCTCGCTCGGCTTGCTCACCAATGTGGGCGCAGCGGCGGTGCTGCGCACGATGGGTTTCCACGATGCGATCTCGGTGATCATCGGCATCGTGCTGGGCTCGGTGTGGAATTTCGCGCTGTCGAGCAAGTTCGTCTGGGGCAAGTACTGATTACCCCTCCGACCCGCCGTTGGCGGGTCACCTCCCCATTTGCACTTCGTGAAAATGGGGAGGATCGGCCTTATCCAAGCTCCTCCCCATTTTTCCGGAGGACAAATGGGGAGGTGGCAGCGCGAAGCGCTGACGGAGGGGGCCTACCGCCACATATTCAGCCCCGTGTAATCCCGATATGACGTCACCCCAGGCCGCGCTCAGTGCCAGCCTTTCATCCAGACATACCATTCATACGAGCGCACATTCGCCAGCGCGCCTGCCGAGAGGATCGGATAGAATCCGATGAACATCGCCAGCGCCAGCGCGACCGAGGCGGCGGCAGGCCAGCGGATGCCGGCGTCCCACCAGCCCGCCAGCGCCAGCGCCAGCGCCGCCATCAGGAATGCCGCCGCCAGCTCGTAGTGATAGAAGAACTGCACCGGCTTGCCATTGAGCGCCCAGAAGATCAGCGCCGCACCATACATCAACGCCACCCCGCCGCGCAGCCGGTCGCGGCGGCGCAGCCCGTCCCACAGGCACAGCCCCAGCGCGGGCAGCCCGGCAAGCATGGTGAAGGGATTGCCCAGCAGCAGGATGCCGCGCTGCGCGCCTGCGGTTTTTTCATAGAGAAACCAGATCGGGCGCAGATTGAACGTCCATTGCCACCAGCGGCTCATATAGCGGTGCGGCTTGATCACGCTGCCCTGCAGCTCGAGCATGTATTGCTGCCAGTGCGCAAGCTCCTCCAACGTCAGCGGTTGCACCTTGTAGAAAAACGCGGGCGCAAACGTGGCGCAATAGACCGCGAGCGGCACAATGCCGAGCCACAGCGCGGCTTCGAGCAGCGACACCCCGCGCACCGGCCCCTCATCGCGCGCCGTCAACAGACCGCGCCAGCGCCGCCCCAGCGCCCGCCCGCGATCCCACGCAAAGAGCAGCCCGGGCAGCACCAGCAGCGGAATGCCGTTCCACTTGCCCGCCAGCGACAGGCCCAGAAACACCCCGCACAGCGCCAGGTGCACGCGCTTCTGCCGCCGCCACGCCAGCGCCCATTGCCAGAAGGCCAGCGCCAGCATCGCCGCCATCGCCATATCGAGCATCGCGATCCGGCTCATCACGAACCAGATGAAATTGCTCGCCAGCAGAATGCCGAACAGCAGGCTCGCCGCGCGCGATCCGCTGGCCCACCACAGCGCGCGCGTCGCCGCAAACAGCCCGATCGTCCCCAGCACGGCATTGGGCATGCGCCAGCCCAGCGGCGTATCGCCAAACAGCGTCATGCCCAGCGCGATGAATTCCTTGCCGAGCAGCGGGTGCTCGGGATTGAGGCGGCTGGTCAGCTCGATCAGGCGGCGCGCGGCGGGGATATAGTGGATCTCGTCGAACATCGGCCGCGCCGGGATCGTCAGCCGGTTGAGCACCAGTGCGAAAAACACCAAGGTGAGAACCCATGTCCAGAACAGCGGATCGCGGTCGGGCCCGCGCGCAAGTGGTTCGGAAATGGGGTCGGCAGGGGTCATAATCGGCGCAGTCCCTACGCCAAGTGCCGGTGCGCGCGCAATGGCGGCGCTTGCGCGGGCCTGCCTACGAACCTAAAGCCTGCCCCCATGAAACGCACGACAGGACAAGACCGCTCGATCACCGCCAAGTGGCGCCCCGCAACGCAGGCCGTGCGCGGCGGCACCTGGCGCTCGGAGATGGGCGAGACGTCGGAGGCGCTGTTCCTGACGTCAGGCTATACCTACGACGATGCCGCCACGGTCGCCGCGCGCTTTGCCGGTGAAGCCGACGGCATGACCTATTCGCGCCTTCAAAACCCCACCGTGCAGATGCTCGAGGAACGCATCGCGCTGCTCGAAGGCGCCGAGGCGGCGCGCGCGCAGGCCAGCGGCATGGCAGCGATGACCGCCGCGCTGCTCTGCCAGCTTTCGGCCGGAGACCACGTGGTGGCGGCCAAGGCGGCGTTCGGCTCGTGCCGTTGGCTCGTGGACAATCTGCTCCCGCGCTTCGGCATCGAGAGCACCACGATCCACGCGGCGGACAACGCGGCATGGGAGGCCGCGATCCGGCCCAATACCAAAGTGTTCTTCTTCGAGAGCCCGGCCAATCCGACGATGGACGTGGTCGATCTCGAATTCGTCTGCGCGCTGGCCCGCGCGCACGGCATCGTGAGCGTGGTCGACAATGCCTTTGCCACCAGCGCACTCCAGCGCCCGCTCGATTTCGGCGCGGACGTGGTGGCCTATTCCGCCACCAAGATGATGGACGGACAGGGCCGCGTGATGGCCGGCGCGATCTGCGGCAGCGCGGATTTCATCAACAACGTGCTCATGCCGTTCCAGCGCAACACCGGCCCCACCTGCGCGCCGTTCAATGCCTGGGTCGTGCTCAAAGGCCTCGAAACGCTCGATCTGCGCATCCGCCGCCAGAGCGAGAACGCGCTCAAAGTCGCCAGTTTCGTCGAACCGCGCGTGCCGCGCATGCTCTATCCCTACCTGCCCAGCCATCCGCAGCACGCGCTGGCGCTCAAGCAGATGAGCGCGGGCGGCACGATCTTCTCGATCGATCTGGCAGGCGGGCGCGAACAGGCGCACGCCCTCCTCGATGCGCTGCGCCTCATCGATATCTCGAACAACATCGGCGATTCCCGGTCGCTGATGTGCCACCCCGCCTCATCCACCCACCACGGCGTCGGCCCCGCAACCCGCGCCGACATGGGCGTAGGCGAAGGCTTGCTGCGGCTCAACGTCGGACTAGAAGACCCCGACGACCTGATCGAAGACCTCGATCAGGCGCTGACCAAGGCCGGACTTTAATTAAATAGGGACAGTCCCCATTTATTTCAGGGTTATGCGTTACCGCTCATCACCGCCTCGAGCCCATGAGTGCGTGCCTTGAGCATCTTATAAATAGGGACAGTCCCTATTTATAAGATGCCATTCGCTGGCGCGGAATGTCGATTTGCAACTCCCCAGTCAGGGCCGTAGCATCGCGGCAATAAAGACCAATAGCATTATCAGACCCGCTTGGATCGCTGCATTGTGCAGAATCTTGCTTGTCGGTGCGGGCCCTGCCGCTCCAGCTTATGGCGAAGGGCAGATCTGAATTAAATGGGGACAGTCCCTATTTATTCGAAAATAGGGACAGTCCCTATTTATTGGGGCTTACAGCGGTTCGCTGCCGCCGCTCAGCTTGGCCTCAATCGCATCGATCCGCGCCTTGAGCGCATCGACCTCCGCCGCAGCGGCAGTGGCGATGTCCTTCACCGTCTCGAATTCCTCGCGGCCGACAAAGTCCATCCCGCCGAAAATCTCGCGCGCCTTCTCGCGTGCGCTTTCGCCCGCCTCGCGGCCCATCCCGGCCAAGGTCGCGGCAGCGCTGTTCATCAGCTTGACGAAATCGGCGATCATCGGGTTTTCGGATTGCATGGTGCGGCGCCCTAGCTAGCAGTTACGGACACGAGATGGGGCGTGCGGGGCGTCTGTGCAAGGCTCGACAGTTTGACTCGCACCGCCGCGCCCGATGCCCCGTCCGCCCCCGGATTGAGCGCCAGAAACTGATAATTGAGCAGTCCGGCAAAACAGATCCACGCGAGATACGGGATGAGCAGCGCGCCGGCGAGCGGGCGCACCCGCCAGAACAACACCAGCGTGATCGCGGTCGTGACAAACATTCCCCCGATGATCGCCAGCGCCAGCGTCATCTGGTGCATGCCGAAAAACACCGGGCTCCAAGCCAGATTGAGCGCGAACTGCACCACGAATGCGGCCACGGCGATCCCCCGCCCCGCCGCACCGCGCGCCGAGCCGACAATGGCCAGCGCAACGCCCATCAGCGTATAGAAAAACGTCCACGCCACCGGAAATGCGATCGGCGGAGGATAGATCGCGGGCCGGGCCAGCGCGGCAAACCAGGCGTTTTCCGATGCGCTGCCCCCGGCGCTCCCTGAAAAAAAGCCAAGACCGATGATGAGCGGCACGGTAAACAATGCCCAGCGGAGCATGCTGGCGCGAAGCTGCGCAGGAGAAGCAAGTTGTCGCATCATATTTTGCCGAAATCGCCCCCGATGATTCGCTGCCGACATTGGCGAGTGGACCGCCCTTCGGCAACGGCTGCTTTACGCAGATTGGCGCAAAGCTGAAACGAGGAATTCCACATTGCCTTCCGGCCCGGTGATCGGACTTGGGACAATTCCCTGCACCTCCCAGCCCTCGCCGACCAGCCACGCCCGCACTTCCTCGCACACCCGCACGTGCAGCGCCGCATCGCGCACCACCCCGCCTTTGCCCACTTCGCCCCGCCCCACCTCGAACTGCGGCTTGATCAGCGCGACCAGCCGCGTCGGCCGCGCCGCCAGCGCCAGCGGCACCTCGAGCACTTTGGCCAGGGAAATGAAGCTGGCATCGCACACCACCCAATCGGCCGGTCGATCGATCTGCGCGCGCGTCAACACCCGCGCGCTGGTCTGCTCGAGTACGGTCACGCGCGGGTCCTGCCGCAATTTCCACGCTAGCTGGTTGGTGCCCGAATCCACTGCAAAGACATGCGCCGCGCCGTGATGCAGCAGGACATCGGTGAAACCACCGGTCGAGGAACCGATATCCATCGCGGTCACGCCCGCCGGATTGAGCCCGAAATGCTCCAGCGCATGCGCCAGCTTGATCCCGCCGCGCGAAACCCACGGGTGATCGCGCCCGCGCACCTCGAGCGCGCCATCCGGATCGAGCAGCTGCCCCGCTTTGGCAACCTTCGTCTCGCCCGCAAAGACCAGCCCCGCCAGGATCAGCGCCTGCGCGCGCGAGCGGCTCTCGGCAAGGCCGCGCTCGAACAGCAGCTGGTCGGCGCGCTGCTTTCCTTTGGTGGTTCGGCTTGAGGTCACACGCGCTCTCTTCCATAGCAAGCGCATGAAGAGCAACCTTTGTAACGGCCGCGCCCCCGCCCATCCGCTCCTGGCGCGCGCTCCCGGCGTGCTCGCGCTGGTTCTGGGGCTTGCCAGCTGCGCCGCGCCGCCCCCGCCGCCGCCTGCGCGCGCTGGCGGGGGCGCTGCCCTGCCCGCGCCCCGCCCGGTCCAGGTCGCGCGGCCGTCAGTCCCGCCCGGCGAAACCGCCGCAAACGCCTCGGCCGGAGGCGTCCGCGACGCCGCGCAGACCCCCGGCGCGTGGACGTATACGGCAGAACAGGGCGGCACCGCCGCGCGCTTCGCTGCCCCCGGCACATTGCCGCTGCTGGTGCTGCGCTGCGATCAGGCGCGGCGGACGATCGTCCTGCTCCGCCCGGCTGCCAGCGCCGCCCCGGTGGCGGCATCGATCGGCACCAGCAGCGGCGCGCGCAATCTCACCGCCAACCCCGCGGCCAATGTCGAACCGCGCGCGCTGGCCATCGAGCTCGATCCGCGCGACCGGGTGCTCGACCAAATGGCCTTCAGCAAAGGGCGGTTTTCTTTGGAAATCAGCGGTTTGCCGACATTGGTCCTGCCCGCATGGGCGGAAGTCGGCCGGGTTATCGAAGATTGCCGCGCGTTGTCCTCGCAAGCCGCCGCGCGGGGCGTGCCAAACGAATAAACCTTATCCACAGGCATGTAGCGCGAAGTTGCTATTTTGACGTGAAAATAAATGAATGCAAGACTTGTTCTGTGCTCGCAGATGAATCACATTCGCTGTCAAGGCCGAGACAAAGCGCAGCTTTTCCGGTCGGGTCGTCTGAAACGGCGGCAAATCTGGTTCAACACAGCGAAAGGAGGTGATCCGATGTCTCATGGTTCAGCAGCGAGGTCGGTAAACCGTATCACGGAGCATTATCGCTGACCCACAGTTGGCGATAAAGGCTTCGTAAGCGGCACTTTCCGGCCGCTGACCATGCGAAGGGCCGTGTCCGTCAGGCGGACGCGGCCCTTCACATTTCATTTATTGCTGTCCTCTTGCCTTTCGCGCAATAATAGTACAAAGAGGGCTCCGGCGGTTCGCCTACAAGAGGACTCTTTCACCCATGCCCGGCCCCGATATGCTCCCGTTTGCGCAAGCGCCCCATCCCGCCCCGATGGCGGACGCGCAGCGCGCCGCGATCCTTGCCAATCCCGGCTTCGGCACCGCGTTCACCGACCACATGGTGTCGATCGCGTGGACCGAGGCGCACGGTTGGCACAATGCCGAGATCCTGCCTTACGGGCCGATCGCGCTCGATCCGGCCAGCGCGGTGCTGCATTATGCGCAGGAAATTTTCGAGGGCATGAAGGCCTATGCGCTCGATGATGGCGGGATCACGCTGTTCCGCCCCGAAGCCAATGCGGAGCGCTTCAATGCCTCCGCCCGCCGTCTCGCCATGCCCGAAATTCCGCCCGAAATGTTCGTCGATGCCGTCACCCGGCTGGTGCTCGCCGATCGCCGCTGGTTCCCCACGGTCGATGGCGGCTCGCTCTATCTGCGCCCCTTCCTCTTTGCCACCGAGGCATTCCTCGGCGTGCGCCCGGCCAAGGCTTATCGCTTTCTCGTCATCGCCAGCCCGGCGGGCAACTACTTCAAATCGGGCGCAAGCGCGGTCTCGATCTGGGTCAGCGACTATACCCGCGCGGCGGCGGGCGGCACCGGCGCGGCCAAGTGCGGCGGCAACTATGCCGCCAGCCTCGTGCCCACCGCCGATGCCTTTGCGCGCGGCCACGATCAGGTGCTGTTCCTCGATGCCGCCGAGCGCAAATGGATCGAGGAACTGGGCGGCATGAACCTGTTCTTCGCGTTTGACGACGGCTCGCTGATCACTCCGCCGCTGGGCGGCACGATCCTGCCCGGCATCACCCGCGACAGCCTGATCGCGCTCGCCCGCGATGAAGGGCTCACCGTGCGCGAGGAACGCTACAGCCTCGATGCCTGGCGCGCCGATGCGCAAAGCGGCAAGCTGGTCGAGGCGTTTGCCTGCGGCACGGCGGCGGTGGTCACCTCTGTCGGCAAAGTCGCCAGCGAGGCGGGCGAATTCGTGATCGGTAGTGGCGGCCCCGGCCAACTGACCGAGCGGCTGCGCCAGCGGCTGGTCGCGATCCAGCGCGGCCATGCGCCGGACCCGCACGGCTGGGTCAAGCGCATCGCCTGAATCCCGCCCGGGCGCAGGTTCCATCGCGGTTGCCAACCGCGCGATGTCGTGGCATCGCCGCGTCCATAAAATGCCCCGGTGAGGGCTAGCAGGAGCAATTGGCATGAGCATTTCGTTCAAGGACCGGGTGGCGATCGTAACCGGCGCGGGCGGCGGTCTGGGCCGGGCCTATGCGCTCGAACTGGCCAGGCGCGGGGCCAAAGTGATGGTCAACGATCTGGGCGCCGCACGCGATGGCACCGGCCATTCCGATGCCGCGCTGGCGGTGGTCGAGGAGATCAGAGCGGCGGGCGGCGAGGCGATGTCGAACGGCGGCTCGGTCACCGAATACGAGCAGATGGTCGAGATGACCGCCAAAGCCAAAGAGGCCTGGGGCGGCGTCCATATCCTGATCAACAACGCGGGCATTCTGCGCGACAAGAGCTTCACCAAGATGGAGCCGGCCGATTTCGACCTCGTCGTCAAAGTGCACCTGATCGGTTCGGCCAACGCGACCAAGGCGGTGTGGGACACGATGCGCGCGCAGAACTATGGCCGCATCCTGATGACCGCCTCGTCCACCGGGCTGTTCGGCAATTTCGGCCAGGCCAATTATGGCGCGGCCAAGCTGGGTCTCGCGGGCCTCACCAAGACACTCTACCTCGAAGGCGCGAAGAACAACGTCCGCGTCAACACGCTCGCCCCGGTCGCGGGCACGCGGATGACCGAGGATATCTTCCCCGAAGAAGCCTACAAGGCGTTCGGCCCTGAAAACGTCGTGCCCGCCGCGCTGTTTCTCGTTTCCGAAGACGCGCCGAGCAACGCCATCGTCGGCGCGGGCGCGGGTGTCTATCATTCGGCGTGGGTCACCATGAACAAGGGCGTAATGCTCACCGGCGATGACCGCTCGGTCGAAGGCTTCGCCGCGCACTGGGCCGAAATTTCCGACCGCACCGGCGATTTCGTGCCGCAATCGGGCGCAGAGCAAAGCCAGGTGATCCTGAGCCAGCTGATGAAGGGGTAATTCCCCCCGCCATCGCCACTGGCGGCTACAAAGGAGGAAGCAGGGCCCCATGCGCGCCACTCGCCAGACCTCTGCGCTGCGCTGGCGCGCCCGGCTGCTGGTCAGCGCGCTTGCTCTCCACATGCTGTGGACGGTCCTTGCGCTCGCCTATGCCACGCTCATGTTCACCGACAACGGCAGCGGGGCGGGCGAGGCCCTGGGCGCGGGGATGCTGCTCATGGTCTTTGCGGTCCTGCCCACCACCGCGCTGGTGCTGCTAACGGCCGCGCTCTGGGTATGGCGCGCGCATGCCAACTTGCGCGATCTTGGGCTGGCGGAGCTGGACTATCCGCCCACGTGGGTCGCGGCGAGCTGGTTCGTGCCACTGATCAACCTCGTCGTCCCGCCCCGCGCGATGCGCGAGCTGTGGCACCGCAGCGCCGGCGAGCCTCTCCACCGCGCGCGGCAGCCTGTCGCCGCAATCAACGGCTGGCAGTGGTCGCTGATCTGCGGTGCGCTGCTCGAGGCCCTTTTCGTGCGGACCGCGTTCATGGCCTCGGTTCCCGGCGCCGGCCTGCTGATCTCCGCGCCGCTGGCAACGATCTGCGGCGCGGCGGGTGCGGTTTTGCTGCTGCTCTCGTGCGGCTTCCTGATGATGATCGTACGCCGGATCACGCGCGACCAGCAAACTCTGCTCGCCGCAGCGATGCCCACGAACGCCTAATCCTCGACCACTTTCATCAGCTTGCGCTCCAGCGGCGAAAGCAGGCTGGCCAGCTCCTGGCCCCGTTTCAGCACTTGCCCCGCCTCGCCATAGAGCGCCCACATGCCCTGCTTGCCGCGCAGCGCCGGGCGTTTCTCGATCCGCGCGCTGGGCCGCTCGGCGGTGCGTTTGAACGCGCTGAAGCTTGCCGCGTCCTTGCCGAAATCGATCGCATAATCGCGCCACAGCCCGGCGGCGACCATCCGGCCATAAAGGTCGAGGATCTTCATCAGTTCGGGCCGATCGAACGCCACCTGATCCGCCGCGCGCGCTTGCGGAAAGGCCACGATGGTCGCCCCACCCAAACCAACACCCGCACGCGCGCCGATGCTCTCGCCCGCTCCGGCCACGCTCAGCCGCGCGCCTTGCGCTGCGTGTCACCCGGGGTCGTTGCGGGCATCTGCTCCGCCGCCCCGCGCCCGCCCAGCAACGCGGTGACTTGCGCCTTGAGCGTGGCGACTTCGTTTTCCAGCTGGTCGACCCGCGAGATATCAGCCGGCTCGCATGGCTCGCATGGCTCCTTGCACGGGGTGCCATAGGGAATGAAATCCTTGAGCCAGGTGGACACCGGAACCAAAGTCGAGCGCGCCTTGAGGCCGACCATCGTCGCGCCTTCGGGCACGTCTTCGGTCACCACCGCATTGGCACCCACCCGCGCCCGCGCGCCCACCGTGATCGGCCCCAGGATCTGCGCGCCCGAGCCGATGATCGTGTTGTCGCACAAGGTCGGGTGGCGCTTGCCCGGCACGCCATTGGCCGGATTGGTCCCGCCCAGGGTCACGCATTGATAAATCGTCACATTGTCATGGATCTCGGCGGTTTCGCCGATCACGGTAAAGCCGTGGTCGATAAACAGATGTTTGCCGATCTTCGCGCCGGGATGAATGTCGATCCCCGTCAGAAAGCGCGAGAGATGATTGACCACCCGCGCCAGAAAAAACAGCCGCACACCAAACAGCGCATGCGCCAAGCGGTGAAAGCCAACCGCCATAAGCCCCGGATAGAGCAGGATTTCCCAGCGCGAACGCGGTGCCGGGTCGCGTGCGCGGATCGAGTCCAGATAGGCGATGAGGCTTGTGAACATCGGCGCATTCTTCCCCCGTTTGGTCCGCTAAAGCAAGCGAGGTTGCAATTCGCCGCCATGCACACCGTGAATCCGCTCCGCCAGCGCATCCCGCACCAGCGATATGGTGATGGCGGCCTTGCGCTCAAGGGACAGGCGATCGATTGTTTCGACCAGCGCTTCGGCGGCGGCATGGCTGCGCTGCATCCTCGGCATCAGGTAACCGAGCACACCTTCGCCCAGCGCCAGCCCGCGCCGCGCGGCATGGTCCGCGATCAGCGCGCGCAGCAACGCATCGTCGGGCGCGCCGATGTCGATCAGCAGCGCCGCGCCCAGCCGCGAAGCGAGGTCGGGGAGCACCGGCCGCCACGCCCCCGCCGCTCCGCTGCGCACGATCAGCAGCGCGCGATCTTCGGCCTGCGCGCGGTTCCAGCGGTGAAACACCACGTCTTCAGGCAAGCTGTCGGCATCGTCGAGCGCATCGCCCAGCCCCGATTGCACGAACCAGCGCGCGATCAGGCTCTTGCCCGAACGCGGCGGCCCGGCGAGCACGGCGGCGCGAAACGGCCAGTTGCCGGGCGCGTTCAGCGCCGCGATCACCGGATCCAGCGACGGCCCGGTCACGATGGATTCGGCGCTGGCCGCGGTGCGCAGGGGCAAGGCGATCTGGGAGGGGAACGGCGGCGGCATGGCGGTTCCCGCGCGGCTACTTGCGGATCCGGAGCGCGCCGGTCCCTTGCGTCACTTTCCAGCCCCCAGCGCGCAGCGCCGCGGCCAGCGCATCGATATCGCCGGCATAGCTGACGCTCAGCACCGATATGCCGCCGATCGCGATCGAGCTGGTGGCCGCGCTTTTCACCCCCGCCACCGCGCGCACCCCGGCAAGCCCGCTGTCGACCGCAGCGCCATCGGGCGTGACCAGCTCCACCGTGATGGTGGTGAGCGCGGGCCCGCTCTCGATTGGCGCGGCCACCGGGCCGCTGTCGCGCGGCGCGGCATCGGCCACCGGGCCCAGCCGCGACAGAATGTCGGCAATCGCCTCGGCGCTCAGCACCGGCTCCATCGCCAGCGTGAGATCGGGCCGCAATTGCCCGTCGGCCAGCGCCTGCGCATAGATCCCGTCGATCTTCCTGACCGCCTCGGCCAGCATCGCGGGCAGCTTTTCCTCGCTTGGCGCGGTCAGCGCGAACGATCCGAGGAACCGGTTGTCGGGCCCATAGCGCGCGGTGAAGACCCCGCGCACCGGCCCGCCGGGCCAGAGCCGTTCGAGCCGCGCGGTGGGCATGATCACATCCGCCGCGCCGAATTGATCGAGCAGCAACCGCCACCAATTGCGGCTGCGGCGCGACAGCTGCCCCGCCGTCAGCAACAGCGAGTCGGCCCCCGCCCCATTGGGCCGCACATAGTCGATCACGCTGGCACCGGTGCGAAATTCGGCCCAGGCCTTCTGCCAGGGGGTGCGCGTTTCGAACACCGCGGTCACCCCGCCTTGCGTCAGCACCGGGATCACCAGCAGCGGCGCCGAATGCGCGATCTGTCCCTGCAGGCCAAGCATCCCGCCGGTGCGCGCGCGGTCGAAAATCACGCCCAGCGTGGCGATATAACGGCGCGGCCCGATCTGCTCGCGCTCGACCACCACCGCCGAGACCATCCCGTTGATCGTGCCGTCATCGAGCGCGGGCGCGGCACCTCCGCCAAAACCGTTCGATTTCCAGAGCTTTTCCCAGGCCATGCGCTGCGCCGCGCGCCATCCCTTCATGCGCGCGTCCGCGGCGCTTTCGCCCTGCACGTTCACCTCGATCCCGCTCACCTCGAAATCGCCGTTGCTGGCAATCGGCGCAATTCCCCGCTCGCCCTCGATCTGGGCATAGAGCGCCGCCGCGCCCAGACCGATCAGCAGCGCCAAAACGGCGGCGATCAGCGTCTGGCGGCGGGGCAAATCTCTTAGAAACGGGCGCACTGCGGCCAAGGGAACTCCATGAGGTCGGCACTGGCACCGCCGAGCAAGGTTGCTCGGCGCGCTTTTGCCCAAAGGCAAGTGGAAATCCAAGCAGGAAAGCGCTAGTCGCCCCGATCATGGCAGCAAACGAAGATAAACCGCGCGGCTACAGCTATGCGCAGGCCGGCGTCGACATCGCCGCGGGCAATGCGCTGGTGCGCGCGATCGGCCCCCTCGCGAAATCCACCGCCCGCCCCGGCGCCGATGCCGAACTCGGCGGATTTGGCGGCTTTTTTGATCTGCGCGCGGCGGGATACAGCGATCCACTGCTGGTCGCGGCCAACGACGGCGTGGGCACCAAGGTCAAGCTCGCGATCGATCATGACCGCCACGATGCGATCGGCATCGATCTGGTCGCGATGTGCGTCAACGATCTCATCGTTCAGGGCGCTGAGCCGCTGTTCTTTCTCGATTACTTCGCCACCGGCAAGCTCGACAACGGCATCGCGACACGCGTCATCGCGGGCATTGCCGATGGCTGCAAGCTGGCCGGATGCGCGCTGATCGGCGGCGAGACTGCCGAAATGCCGGGGATGTATGCCCCCGGCGATTATGACCTCGCGGGCTTTTGCGTCGGCGCGGTCGAGCGCGGGGCGCAATTGACCGGCGATAAAGTGGCCGAAGGCGACGTGCTGCTCGGCCTTGCCTCCTCCGGCGTCCATTCCAACGGCTATTCGCTGGTCCGGCGGCTGGCGGCAGACAAAGGCTGGAAGCTCGATCGCCCGGCGCTGTTCGACATGGATCACCTGCTCATCGATCTGCTGATCGAACCGACGCGCATCTATGTCAAAAGCCTGCTGCCGCTGCTGCGCGCGGGCCGCATCCACGCGCTGGCGCATATCACCGGCGGCGGCCTGCTTGAAAATGTTCCCCGCGTGCTGCCGCGCGGGCTCCATGCGCGGATCGATGCCGATAGCTGGGAGCAGCCCCGGCTAATGGCGTTCCTCCAGGCGCAAGGCCAGATCGAACCGGCTGAAATGGCGCGCACGTTCAATTGCGGCATCGGCATGGTCCTCGCCGTCGCGCCCGACGCGGCCGCATTGCTCGCCGCCGATCTTGCCGCAGCAGGCGAGACCGTCCATCGCATCGGCGAGGTCGTCGCGGGCGAGAAGGGCTGCACGGTATTCGGCAGCGCCGAAGCATGGTCCGCGCGCGCGCCGTGGCAAGCGGTGCATCATGGCTGACCGGGTTCCGGTCGCCGTGTTCATCTCCGGCAGCGGCACCAACATGGCCGCGCTGCTCTATGCCAGCCGCGCCGCAGACTGCCCTTACGAGATCGTGCTCGTCGCCTCGAACAACCCTGATGCCCCCGGACTGCTGCTCGCCGCGGCCGAAGGCGTCGCCACCTTCGCGCTGCCGCACAAAGGCATGGCCCGCGCCGATCATGATGCCGCGCTGGAGGAGCAAGTGCTGGAAAGCGGCGCGCGGTTCATCGCGCTGGCGGGTTACATGCGCATCCTCAGCGCCGAATTCGTGGCGCGCTGGGAGGGCCGGATGGTCAATATCCATCCCTCGCTGCTTCCCAAGTATACCGGGCTCCACACCCACGAACGCGCGCTGGCGGCGGGCGACAGCCACGGCGGCTGCACCGTGCATCTGGTCACCGCGCAGCTCGATGAAGGCCCGCTGCTGGGCCAGACCGCCGTCGCCATCCTCCCCGGCGATGATCCCGCCAGCCTTGCCGCGCGCGTGCTGATCGCCGAGCATCAGCTTTACGCGCGCTGCCTCGCCGCATTGGTGACGCGCGACACCGATCCCGCCCACCTCGTCGGCGAAGTGCGCGCGCGCGCCATGGCGCTGCCCGAAGCCGAAGAAACCCTGAGCCACGGCATGGCCTGCTTCGGCATCATCAAAGGCAAGAAGTTCGCTTACGTCAGCACGGATCACCACGGCGATGGCCGGATCGCGCTCCTCGCGAAGATCAGCGGGCTCGATGAACAGCAGCATCTGATCGAGACCGACCCCGCGCGCTTCTATCGCCCCGCCTATTTCGGCGACGGCTGGATCGCGATCCGCCTCGATCTGGGCGACACCGACTGGGACGACATCGCCGAGCACCTGCGCCGCAGCTGGCTCAGCATCGCGCCGCGCAAACTCGCGGCGATGATGGAATTTTGAACGCAATAAATGGGGACAGTCCCCATTTATTGCGGCCGATCGGCAATCAGCCGACGATTTCTTCCGGCTTGAAGAAGTAGGCGATCTCGATCGCCGCGTTCTCGTCGCTGTCCGAACCATGCACCGAATTGGCCTCGATCGATTCGGCGAGTTCCTTGCGGATCGTGCCGGGCTCGGCGTTGGCCGGATTGGTCGCGCCCATCACGTCGCGGTTGCGCTGCATCGCGTTTTCGCCTTCGAGCACTTGCACAACGACCGGACCCGAGATCATGAACTCGACCAGCTCGCCGAAGAACGAACGCTCGCGGTGCACCGCGTAAAAGCCTTCGGCCTGCTCGCGCGTCATCTGGATGCGCTTCGAGGCGACCACGCGCAGGCCCGCTTCTTCCAGCATCTTGGTAACCGCACCGGTCAGGTTGCGGCGCGTGGCATCGGGCTTGATGATCGAAAAGGTGCGGGTCACCGCCATGGGAAAGTTCCTTGCGAGCTAAGTGGTGTGGTTTGGCCGCGCCCCTAGCCGGGTTCGTGCTGCACTGCAAGGCGGGCTATGGGCGGCAGGCAAGGCGCTATCGGCGGCGGAGGCGGTAGACCCCATTGAAGCGCACATTCAAGCCGCCACATGATTCGTTGTCGTATCCGACCAGAAAATCTCCGAGCGCAACGAGATCCATGATGCAAATGCCATCATCATAGCGGGCACGGTTGCCCCTGAGTTTGAGTTCGCCGCCGATCTGCCCCAGATGCGGCCAGCCGGCTTCCCAGCCCTTTTGCCGGACGGGCCCCGGCCAAAAGGCATCGCCTGCGATCTGCAGCGCCCCGGACTTGGCCCGCATGATGCGCAAGGCCGGGTTGCCTTGGTCCGACCATCGGCCGAGCCACGCGGCGAGCGGTGGCCGCGCATTGACGGGCATCGCGCGGAGCCGCGAGGCTTCCACCCAGCCTGCCGTGCCGCCGCCCTTGCTCGGAAAATAGGCGCAGATGAAAGCGCCCGTGGTGCGGCCAGTGACAACCGTGTCGCCCGGCACAACATACCCGCGCCGACAACTGGCAGAAAGTCTCGGGCAGCCATCCATGTCATCGTGGAAATATGCCCGCCCCGCGCCTTGCACCTTTGCCCGGCCAAATTCAGGATTTTGCTGCGGGAACAAGCCATTGCGACAAGAGCCATCGTCCTGCGCGGCAGCCGCGGCCCCGGCAAAGCCAAGAACGAGCGTTGCAATAAGGCTAACAATGCGATGAAGAACCATCGGAGCAATTTACAACGCTTGTCCAAAGGCGGCAACCAGGTCGTCTAAGGCCCTTCGCGCCACTTGCCCCCGTCCTGCCGCCAATACTTGCGCTCCACCCCCGCGCGCGTGCCCAGCATGCGCCAGCAGCCGCGCGCATCGTCGATCCGGTCGGGCGCAAACAGCAGGAACACGCGCGCAAAGCCCTCGCTCTCGCGCCACACGCCGTCGGCCAGCGCCATGAACTTTGCCCCGTTGGCCGGCTCGGTGCGGTCCGAAAGCAGGATCGGCTGGCGCGCATCGTGCGGCCCCCCGGCGTGGCCATGCGCCAGAAAGCTCTCGGGCAGACGCTTCCACAGCGCCTCGCTCACCCGGCCCAGCTGCGCCGCGTCGCCCGATACCACCAGCATCCGCTCCCCCGCCGCCAGCGCGCTGCGTGCCAGCAGCGGCAGCACCAGCTCGGCCGGATCGCGCGTCAGCTGATAGAAATCGGCGCGCATGGCAGGCGCGTCAGGCTTCCAGTACGTCGCGCACGTAGCGGTCGAGCAGCCGCACGCCAAACCCGGTCGCGCCTTTGTCGTGCGTCGCCCCGGCCTTGTCGATCCACACCGTACCGGCGATATCGAGGTGCGCCCACGCCACACCCTTGTCGACAAACCGCTGGATGAACTGCGCGGCGGTGATCGAACCGGCGGGGCGCGGCCCCACGTTCTTCATGTCGGCAATCGGGCTGTCGATCAGCTTGTCGTAAGCCGCGCCCAGCGGGAAGCGCCACAGCGTGTCGCCGCTCGCCTTGCCCGCCGCATCGAGCTGGCTGGCGAGCAGATCGTCGTTGGAAAACATGCCTGCATGCTCGTGCCCCAGCGAGACGATGATCGCCCCGGTCAGCGTGGCCAGATCGATGATCGTCGCTGGCGAATATGTTTTTTGCACCCAGGTCAGCGCGTCGCACAGCACGAGGCGCCCTTCGGCGTCGGTGTTGATCACTTCGATCGTCTGGCCCGACATCGAGGTCACCACATCGCCCGGGCGCTGCGCCGCGCCGTCGGGCATGTTTTCAACCAGCCCGCACACGCCGATCACGTCCGCCGCCGCGCGCCGCCGCGCCAGCGTGAGCATCGTGCCCGCCACCGCCGCCGCGCCGCCCATGTCCCATTTCATGTCTTCCATGCCCGCCGCCGGCTTGATCGAGATGCCGCCGGTGTCGAAAGTCACGCCCTTGCCGACGAATGCGGTCGGCTTGACCCCCGCCCGGCCCTTCCAGCGCATCGCCAGCAGGCGCGGCGGCCGCACCGATCCTTGCGCCACGCCGAGCAGCGCGCCCATGCCCAGATCGGCCATCTGTTCGCCGTCCAGAACCAGAATCTCGATCCCGGTTCCCGCCAGCCGTGCCTCGCACGCGGCGACAAAGCTCTCGGGGTAGATCACATTGGCCGGCTCGGTCACCAGCTCGCGGGTGAACTCGACCCCCTCGGCAATCGCGCTTTCGGTCTGCCAGACTTCCTCGGTGCCTTCCGGCGCATGCAGGGCGATGATCTCGGTCAGCGATTGCTTCTGATCATCGGGCAGCTTCGTGCGGTACACATCATGGCGCCAGCCGCGCAGCCGCGCGCCCAGCAGCACCGCGGCCGCCTCTTCGGCGATCAGCCCGCTGCCGCCGAAGTCGATCGCCATCGCGGTCTCGCCCGAAGCGATGTATTTCGCGGTCAGCGCGCCGCCCGCGCGCTCGAGCGCCGCGATCCGCCCAGCCGCGTCGGCTTCGCCGAGTCCGGCGAAAGCAAGGCGCTGCAACACGCCGCCCGCGCTGACGAAAGCTTCGAACACTTGTCCCGCCTTGCCGGTAAACCGCGCCGCCGCCGCCGCCTCTGCTACCAGCGCGTCGGTATCCCCCGGCATCGCGCCTTGGGCGACGATCTGCGCAAGGAGCCGCGGCTGGGCGATATCGGCCCGGGCAAAAACGATGTTCATTGATAAGCTCCTGTCGGAATGCGGCAACAGGCCGCGGCAAGACCGCGCGAAGCCTGAATTGTGGGTTTGCAGTTAGGCCGCGCCGGTGCGATAGGCAAGCCATGCAACCTGCCGTGCGGCCCCTGCGCCAGGCCTTTTTCCAACGCCTGCCTGCGCGCGGCATGATCTTCGCCTCGGTAGGGGCGGCGGTCATGGCAATGCCTTTCGGCGCGCTGGCGCAAGCCCCGCCCGATCCGGCGGAAACGACGCGCCCCGCAGCCGCGACCGGCGAGGAGCAGATCCGCTTCGAGGCGGATACGCTGCAATATGCGCGCGACCAGGATGTGGTCACCGCCACCGGCAATGTCGTGCTGCGCCGCGACGATCAGACGGTGCGCGCCGATGCCATCGTGTGGAATCGCAAATCGGGCGTGATCGAGGCCACCGGCAATATCCGGCTGGTCGATGAAAGCGGCAACGTGCTCTATACCGATCGGGTCGAGCTGACCGACGCGCTCAAAGCGGGCGCGATCGAGGATATGCTGGTCGTGCTGCGCGGCGGCGGCCGCTTGGCGGCGCGCCATGGCACGCGCGATGACAAGGGCAATCTGCTGCTCGACAACGGGTCGTACTCGGGCTGCGCGATCGAAGATGGCGACGGGTGCCCCAAAAAGCCCAGCTGGGAAATCACCGCGGTCAAGGTCACCTTCGACGCGGCGAAAAAGCGGGTGCGCTATCATGGCGCGACCTTGCGGCTGTTCGGCCTGCCGCTGCTGTCGCTGCCGGGGCTGTCGCACCGCTCCGATTTCCGCTCGAGCGGCGGCGTGCTGATCCCCGATTTCCGGCTGAGCGCGAGCAACGGGGCCGAAGTGGCCGGCACCTATTACTGGCGCATGGACGAAAACCGCGACCTGTCGATCACCGCCTCGGTCTTTACCGCCGCGCTGCCGATGCTGTCCGCCCGCTTTCGCCAGCTCACCGGCACGGGCGCCTATCAGCTCACCGGCTATATCACCCAGAGCGGGCGGATCAACGCGCTCACCACCGGCGACGCCGGGGTCGAGCGCAACCAGATTCGCGGCTATGCCGAGGCCAACGGCCGCTTCCAGCTCACGGAAAACTGGAGCCTGACCGGCTATGGCCGCTACGCCAGCGACCGCACCTTCCTGCGCCGCTACGATATCAGCCGCGAAAACCGGCTGCGCTCGACGATCAATCTCGAACGGATCGATGCCGACAGCTATTTCAGCCTGGCCGGCTGGGCGGTGCAGACCTTGCGCGCGGGCGACCGCCAGGGTCTTCAGCCGATCGCGCTGCCCGCGCTCGATTACCGGCGGCGGCTGGATGTTCCCGGCATCGGCGGCAAGCTCGAGCTCGAGGTCAACAGTCTGGCGATCGGCCGCACCAGCGGGCAGAACACGCAGCGCGCCTTTGCCCGCGCGCAATGGGACCGCCGGTTCATCAGCGGGCTGGGGCAGGAAATCACGCTCACCGGATTGCTGCGCAGCGATGTCTATCATTCGAGCCGCAACGAGCTCACTTCGAACGCGGTCTATCGCGGCGATTCCGGCTGGCAGGGGCGCGGCATCGCCACCGCCGCCGTCGATGTCAAATGGCCGCTGCTCGGCAGCCTGTTCGGCGGCACGCAAGTGCTCACCCCGCGGTTCCAGATCGTCGCCACCCCGCGCGTGCGCAATCTGGCCATTCCCAACGAGGATTCGCGCGCGGTCGAGCTTGAGACCTCCAATCTCTTCTCTCTCAATCGCTTTCCCGGCTACGACCGGATCGAGGACGGCGCGCGTTTCACCTATGGCCTCGATTGGCAGGTCACCCGGCCCGGCTGGCGCGTGTTCAGCACGATCGGGCAGAGCTACCGCCTGACCAACCAGCAATCGTTGCTGCCCGATGGCACCGGGCTGGCGGCGCGCCGTTCCGACATCGTCGGCCGCACGCAGATCCGCTTTCGCGACATCGTCCAGCTCACGCACCGGTTCCGGCTCGACAAGAGCGGCTTCGCGCTGCGCCGCAACGAGCTCGACGCGACGATCGGCGACCACCGCACCTATGTCGAGGTCGGCTACTTGCGGCTCAACCGCAACATCGCCAATGCGTTCGAGGATCTGCGCGACCGCGAGGAGCTGCGTCTGGCCGGGCGCGTCGCGTTTGCCCGGTATTGGTCGCTGTTCGGCTCGGGCGTGCTCAATCTCACCCGCCGCAGCGACGATCCGACCAATGCATCGAGCGGTTTCAATCTGCTGCGCCACCGGCTCGGCGTCGCCTATACCGACGATTGCCTCGATCTGGGGTTCACCTGGCGGCGCGACTATGTCACCACCGGCGACGCGCAGAAGGGCAATTCGTTCCAGCTCAATCTTTCGCTGCGGAACCTGGGCGGGCGCTGAGCCCCGCGCTGATACACGCGCGTTTTCCCCTGTTTCGCTTTCATCGCCGTTGCATTCGGGCTATCGGCGCGCCACTCAGCTTTGGTTAAGCCGTCAAGGCGGTAAATGCCGATATACAAATCTTTCCTTCTGGCCTTTCCTCTGGCTATTTCTTTGGCCGCATCTTTGGCGTGACGCACAGGATACTCTGATCGATATGAAGTTGGCTCCTCGCCTGCCCTCCGCTCTGGCCCGTTCGCTGGTCATCGCCAGCTTGTCCGCCGTGGCGATCGCGCCGCTGTCGCTCGCCCCGCTGTCCGCGCAAGGCCTGCTCGATGACGATACCACGACGTCCAGCACCGGCACCTCGGACGATGCCCCCGCCGCGGCTCCGGACGGCGCGAGCGGCGCGCTGAATCTCCCGGCCAACCCGATGATCTTCGGCAAGAACGATCCGAACGTGCGCCGCGCGACCGCGATCGTGAACGGCGAGATCGTCACCGGCACCGATATCGAGCAGCGCCTCGCGCTGATCATCAGCGCCAACGGCGGCAAGGTCACGCCCGAGGAAATGGAGCGTCTGCGCCTGCAGGTGCTGCGCAATCTGATCGATGAAACCTTGCAGATCCAGGAGGCGAAAGCCGCGAGCATCGAGATCAGCCCCGAGGAAGTAAACGAATCGTTCAACCGCGTCGCGGCGCAGAATTTCGGGCAGAAGTCGGAAAACCTGGAGAAGTATCTCGTCTCGATCGGCTCCTCGGCCAATTCGCTGAAGCGCCAGATCAATGGCGAGCTGGCCTGGCAGCGGCTGCTGCGCCGCAATGTCCAGCCGTTCATCAATGTCGCCGATGGCGAAGTGAACGAAATGATGGACCGTCTCAAAGCGGCCAAGGGCACCGAAGAGTACCGCATCGGCGAGATTTTCCTGTCAGCCACCGACGAAACCCGCCTCCAGGTTCAGGCCAACGCCGAGAAGATCGTCGAGCAGCTCAAGAAGGGCGGCAGCTTTGTTGCCTATGCCCGCCAGTTTTCCGAAGCCTCGACCGCGGCGGTCGGCGGCGATCTGGGCTGGATTCGCCTTGCGCAGTTGCCCACCGAGCTTGCCGGCCCGGCCGCGCAAATGTCCACGGGCCAGCTGGTCGGCCCGGTTGCGCTCAACGGCGGCTATTCGATCCTCTATCTGATCGACAAGCGCCAGGTGCTCACCGCCGATCCGCGCGACGCGGTTCTCAGCCTCAAGCAGATCTCGATCGCCTTTGCCAAAGGCGCGACCGAAAAGGATGCTGCGGGCAAGGCCGGCGATTTCGCCCGCATGGTCAAGGATATCAAGGGCTGCGGCCAGGCCGAAGCCGCCGCCGCGCCGCTCGGTGCCACGGTTGTCGCCAACGACCAGATCCGCGCCCGCGATCTGCCCGCCGCGCTTCAGGAAACGGTGCTCAAACTCTCGATCGGCGAGGCCACCCCGCCGTTCGGCTCGATCGAAGACGGCGTGCGCGTGCTGATGCTGTGCGGCCGCGATGATCCGAAAGTCGACGCCGGACCAAGCTTCGAAGCGCTGCAAAGCCAGATGGAAGACGACCGCGTCAACAAGCGCGCGCAAACCTACCTGCGCGATCTGCGCCGCGACGCGGTGATCGAATACAACTAAAGCTCTGCGCTTGGCAGGCCAAGTCTGCTAGGCTCGCGCCATGACCACCCCGCTCCCGCTGGCCATCAGCATCGGCGATCCCGCCGGTGTCGGCCCCGAACTGATCTGCGCCGCCTGGGCGGAGCGCGCCGCGCACGGCCTGCCGCCGTTCTTCGCGGTCGGCAGCCGCGATCTGCTCGAAGCGGCAGCGCGGCGGCGCGGGCTTGATATGGCCGTGCGCGCCATCGCCGCGCCCGATGAAACCGCCGCGATGTTTGACGAAGCGCTCCCGGTGATCGACCTCGGCCCTGCGGACTACACCCCGGGCGCGCCCGACGATGCCGGAGCCACCCTTGCCCTGCGCGCGCTCGAAACCGCCACCGGTCTCGTCCGCGCCGGGGCCGCATCGGCCCTGGTCACCGGCCCCATCGCAAAGAGCCTGCTCGCCCGCGTCGGCTTCACCCAGCCGGGCCAAACCGAATTCGTCGCCCAGGCCTGCGGCATCACCGCCGAAAACGCTGTGATGATGCTCGCCGGGCCAAACCTCAAAGTCGTGCCGATCACCGTCCACGTGCCGCTCGCCGCGGTGCCCGGCCTGCTCACCGCCGAGCTGATCCGCGCGCGCAGCGCAATCGCCGCCGCCGCGCTCACCCGCGATTTCGGCGTCGCCGCCCCCCGCCTCGCCGTGGCCGCGCTCAATCCCCATGCCGGAGAAGATGGCCGCATGGGCACCGAAGACCGCGACGTGATCGCCCCCGCCGTCGTGTCCTTACGCGAAGCCGGGATCGACGCGCGCGGGCCGCTCCCCGCCGACACCATGTTCCACGCCGAAGCCCGCGCGACTTACGACGCGGCGATCTGCATGTACCACGACCAGGCGCTCATCCCGATCAAGGTGCTCGATTTCGACGAAGGCGTGAACGTCACCCTTGGCCTCCCCATCGTGCGCACCTCGCCCGATCACGGCACCGCCTTCGGCATCGCCGGCACCGGCACCGCCCGCCCCGGCGCCACCATCGCCGCCATCCGCATGGCCGGCCAATGCGCCGCGCGCAGGCTCACCACCGGATGACGCAATTGCCCCCGCTGCGCGAAGTCGCCCAGCGATACGGCCTCATCGCCACCAAAGCGCTGGGGCAGAATTTCCTGTTCGACGAGCAGCTGCTCGCGCGCATCGCGCTCATCCCGGGCGATCTTGCGGGCCAGAATGTGCTCGAAATCGGCCCCGGCCCCGGCGGCCTCACCCGCGCGCTGCTGCGGCGCGGCGCGCGCGTCACCGCGATCGAGATGGACCGCCGCTGCCTCCCCGCGCTCGCCGAACTTGCCGAAGCTTTCCCCGGCCAGCTCACCGTCATCGAAGGCGACGCCGTCAAGATCGCGCCCGAAACGCTGTTCGACGCCCCTTGGCATGTCGCCGCCAACCTGCCCTACAACGTCGGCACCGCGCTGTTCGTCGGCTGGCTCTCCGGCCAGACCTGGCCCCCGCCGTGGCGCAGCCTCACCTTGATGTTCCAGCAGGAAGTGGCCGAGCGGATCATCGCGAAGCCCGGCAGCGACGCCTACGGCCGCCTCGCCGTCCTCGCCCAATGGCGCGCAGCCCCCCGCATCGCCATGAAAGTGCACCGCAGCGCCTTCACCCCCGCCCCCAAAGTCATGTCGGCAGTTATCCACGCCCTCCCCACAGAGATGCCCACAGGCGTCTCCGCCCGCATGCTCGAGCGCGTCACCGAAGCCGCCTTCGGCCAACGCCGCAAGATGCTCCGCCAATCGCTCAAAGGCCTCCCCGGCGCGCTGGATGCTTTGGAAACGCTCGGCATTGATTCCCAGCGCCGCGCCGAAACCCTCGAAGTCGCCGATTTCGCAGCGATAGCGCGCGCGCTAACAGCCTAAATCCTCCCCATTTTTGCGCAGCACAAATGGGGAGGGGGACCGCCCGAAGGGTGGTGGAGGGGGCATTCACCCCTCTCCCAACAACCCCATCGCCCGCTCCCACGGGACAATCAGCTCGCGCCCATCCCACGCCCGCGCCGCCGCCATAGTCGCGCGGTACATCGCCCGGATCGTCGCATCCTCGGGATAAAGCTCCAGCATATGCCCCGTCGCCGCGCGCGCATCGATGTAGCAGATCTCCGCGCCAAACCCGGTCTTGAACGCACTCGCCACCGCAAAGCCCTTGGCCACATACGCATCGCGCGTGCCCGCATAATCATCGCAAAACATCGCCACGTGATGCACGAACGGCCCCGCCATGCCCCGCGCCATATCGTGAAACGCGCTGTCCGTGGTCGATGCCAGTTCGATCAGCTCGATATTCAAATCGCCCGACTGGACAAACACCCCCCGAAACGCAATCGGCGCTGCCGCCGCCCCGCGATAGAAATGCTCCTCCAACGTCCGCACCCCCTCGCCGCCCACAAACGGCCCAATCCCGTAAAGCCGATGAAAGTCCCCGCACGCCGCCTCCAGATCCGGCACGACATACGCCACCTGCACCACCTTGCTGGAGAGATCCCACTGCATCACAGGTTTGGCCTTTCGAGGGAGAATTGGAGCTTCCGGGGAGCCTATACCAGTTAGCGCCCTCGCCCAATCCTGCTCGAATCAGCGGGAAAACCAAGGAAGGGATTGCGTGTAAGATATCTCAGCAGTGTGCGTCGTTGATCTGTTACGCAATTTGCTTAAGCTCATGCCGGAACGATACGCTGGAGGTGCCGCATGGCGATCGCTGAGGTCTACCTGGAACGAGAAGATCCCGCCGAAAACGCCTATCGCTTCTACAACGCACAAGTGATTGAAAACCTGTTTGGCGATATCCAGCTCGACATTTACTGGGGCCGAATCGGAACGATTGGCCGTCGGCGTTCCATGGTTTATGACACGCTGGAAGAGGCCATCGCCACTCTCGACCGTCTCCGATTTCGAGAGCAAGCTCGAGGGTATACAACACTATTTCACGAGAGCGCAGGCAGCCCATTCATAAGCTTGATCCCACGCCGAGCCTATCCATATTTGGATCTTAGATTAGGCCAACTATTTTCGACAGAAACACGACTTTTCAATGTTTCGGAAAGAATGAGAGAAAGAGGCGTTATATACACTGGCGATTTTGTCAAACTCGCGCCAAAAGATATAATGGAAGCGATAGCACAAAAGTCGCAGACCAAAGAGCGAGTTGTCGACCATACAAGTTTTGTTATTAGTGCTGTTAAATCTCGGCTTAGTGAATTTGGCCTCAGACTTCAAGCAAGCGTGCCTGGATGGGTCCCTCCGCATTTAAACGATCAAATACCTAATCTCGGAGTGCCTCTTCCTTAGTGGCACCTTTTGATTGGGCAAAATAGGCTGAGCGGACCTCGCCAAGCTGGTACTCGGGAGCAAATTCCAACAAGCAGTTCCTTACTTTCTCCGCTAATGCACGAGTCACTGTATAACCGGCTGCCATATGATCGAAGACTAAAAGTGACGATTGAGACGTAACTCGACGAAGATCATATGCTACGCTCGGACGGTCCCTCTTAATTGCACGGTAAATATCCGTAGTAAAATCCTGAATGTAGAAAACTGCTGGCTCTATCTTCATGGTGACCAAGACATCATCCGCTGTTGCCGTGATAACGCCTTTCGCATTCAAATCCTCTGTTGCGCACGCGCAGAGATGGATAGTTTTGGCAGCCTTATCGAAGCTGAGAGGCTTCCTTTGACGCATAGTCAAAGCATCGCCAGCCCGTCGAGGCGAAAATGCCTTATTCCAATCGAAGCCACCATCAAACCAATCAGGCTTATCTCCCCTAAGTCGGCTTTCATAAGCCTCAAGTGCACTAGAAAGATACGTCTCACCATCGGCTGATACCGCCTTATGGGCGTACTCAGAAAGCATCCTCATATTGTTCAGGATAGTTGTCCTGAACCAGGTGACGCGCCTGATATAGAAGGACTGCTGGGTGCCAATGTTCAACTGCCACCCCATGTCTGGTAACTCGTCTGTCAATAGATCCAAACATGTTGCTGGTTCGAAAGGTCCTTGTCCTCCCGCCTTAGGCTTTGCCGTCATCGCGCTATCCACTTACATCTGCTTGGTTGCACTTCCTGACAAACCCACGCAAGCGCAATCATTCCGCAGCGCAACAGAACATCGATCATCAGGCATTGGCAGTCAAATACACGGCGCTGCGAACCAGCACAAGCACAAGCAATCAATGGCAATGATTAACTTCGACGAGCATGGTGCTTCTTGAGCAGACACAAGCCTGCAATGTGTTGAAGTAAAAAGATTTGTAGTCCCTTGCTACCTTCCGCAGCGCTGTGCCTGGTCCTGTTTGAGGTGTCCCGCCATTGTTGATCTGCGGCGCAAGACACCGTCCGCTGTTGAGCGCTGCCGAATAAGGCACGACGTAGCAAAGTGGTGCGGAGACTCGCGACCAAATGCAGCACGTTGGCCGATCATGAGCATGCCGGGCGAGCTGTGGCGCCGGATGACTACGCGGGCCTTCAAGTGAAAATTGCTGAAGACCGGCAACTGCCCGAGATCGCCTTCATCGCCCTTCGGGCATTTCTAGCATGAGGAGCAGATCAATGGATGACCAATCTTATCTAGTTACGCTTTTGGCACTTTCTGCGGACGTCGTAAAATCCGCAGGGATCAACCTTCTTGGCCTTAAGGGCGACGGGTTGGCAGCGATCCTGCTGGTACTTATTCCCATCATCTACCTTCTTCGGAATAAAGTTCCCGCGAAGAACCTTGCCGAAATTCTCCGAGCACTCGCAGAAATCCTGAAAGCTACTTGGCCTAACTTGAACACTCAGCGCGAAGCACAATGTTTGCCCAATGAGGTCAATCAGACGGCCTCGCACACACCCCAAGGGCTACAGCGTCTTGCAATCAGCGACTCTCAACCGCCCCAAGACAATGAGGAGCCGCCGTAAATGGCTTGCCTAGAATTTCGGTAAGTGTGCACTGATTCCAGACTGCCGTTTCGCCCTCCACCAACCAAAATTTTCCTACATCACCCCAATCCGCTATAAGTCCGCGCAGGCTCCCCAGCCGCGCTCTTTGTCATCGTCGATCCCGCCAAACGCTTTCAGCCGCAAAGTGTCACCTTCGCGCTCCCACACCATTTTAAACAATAATTTCAGTTATTTAATTGCCAAAACAAAAGGTGACACAGTGTCACCTCTGTCACCTATTTTGCAGGGGACCACCCAAGCCCATTCCCGGGATGCAAGGGCAACAGCCCTTGCATCCCGGAGGCCCTTGCCCGTCCTTTGGGCAGGCTCAGGATGAGCGAGAAACCCTTCATCCCCCCGCCAAGGCCGCCTTTTTCTTCGCCCGCCACGCGTGCAGCAGTGGCTCGGTATAGCCGCTGGGCTGCGCGGTGCCTTTGAATACGAGGTCGCAGGCCGCGCGGAAGGCGTAGCTGGTGTCCCAATTGCCGGCCATCGGTTCGTAAAGCGGATCGCCCGCGTTCTGCGCGTCCACCTTTGCCGCCATGCGCTGCAGCGAGGCCATGACTTGCGCTTCGCTGCACACGCCGTGGAGAAGCCAGTTGGCGATGTGCTGGCTGGAGATGCGCAGGGTGGCGCGGTCTTCCATCAGGCCGACGTCGTTGATGTCGGGCACTTTGGAGCAGCCGACGCCTTGGTCGATCCAGCGCACGACGTAGCCGAGCAGGCCTTGCGCGTTGTTGTCGAGTTCTTCTTGCACTTCGGCTTCGGACCAGTTGGTGCCTTCGGCCAAGGGGATGGCGAGCAGGGCATCGAGGCCGGGGGTGGCTTCGGTGCGCACCTCGGCTTGCACGGCGAACACATCGACCGCGTGGTAGTGCACCGCGTGGAGCGTGGCGGCGGTGGGCGATGGCACCCAGGCGGTGTTCGCGCCGGTGCGCGGGTGGGCGATTTTCTGCACCATCATGTCGTGCATCATGTCGGGCGCGGCCCACATGCCCTTGCCGATCTGCGCGCGGCCCGAAAGGCCGTCCGCCAGACCGATGCAGACGTTGCGCTTTTCGTAAGCCGCGATCCAGCCCGATGCCTTCATCGCGCCTTTGCGGATCATCGGCCCGGCCTGCATCGAGGTGTGGATTTCATCGCCGGTGCGATCAAGGAAGCCGGTGTTGATGAAGCAGATGCGGTCTTTCACCGCGGCGATGCACGCGCCGAGATTGGCCGAGGTGCGCCGTTCCTCGTCCATCACGCCGACCTTGATCGTGTTGCGGTCAAGGCCGAGCAGGTCTTCGACAGCGGCGAACAGGTCGTTGGTGAACGCCGCTTCTTCCGGCCCGTGCATCTTGGGCTTGACGATGTAGATCGATCCGGCGCGGCTGTTGGTCAGCGCGCCGAGCCGCTTCAGATCGTGCATGCCGATGGCCGAGGTGATCGCGGCGTCCATGATGCCTTCGGGGATCTCGCTGCCGTCGCTGAGCAGGATCGCCGGGTTGGTCATCAGATGGCCGACATTGCGCACGAACAGCACGCTGCGCCCCGGCAGGGTGAGCGTGGTGCCATCGGCCAGCGGCCACTCGCGGTCGCCGTCGAGCGCGCGGGTCATGGTCTTGCCGCCCTTCTGGAAGCTGGCGACGAGATCGCCGCGCATCAGCCCCAGCCAGTTGCGATAGGCGAGCAGCTTGTCCTGCGCATCGACCGCCGCGATCGAATCTTCGAGGTCAACGATGGCGGTGAGCGCGGCTTCGAGCACGATATCGGCAAGTGCCGCCTTGTCGGTCTGGCCCACCGGGTGCGCGGGATCGATCACCAGTTCGATGTGCAGGCCATGGTGCGCAAACAGCATGCCGCCCGGCTTTGCCGCGATGAACGCTGCCGGATCGGTTAGCGGCGGCGTGCCTGCGCCGTCCCAGTCGGCCCAGCTCGTGCCGGTAAGCGGCAGCGCGGAATCGAGGAACGCGCGGCCTGCCTTGATCACCGCAGCGCCGCGCGCCTGATCATAGCCGCCGGGCAATGCCGCGGGCGCATCGAGCGCATCGGTGCCGTACCATGCGTCATAGAGGCTGCCCCAGCGCGCGTTGGCGGCGTTGAGCACGAAGCGGTCGTTGAGCACAGGCACCACCAGCTGCGGCCCGGCCATCGCCGCGATCTCGCGGTCGACATTCTGCGTGCCGATCGTGAACGGCGCGGGCTCGGGCACCAGATAGCCGATCGCGCTCAGGAACGCGCGGTATTCGGCCGGATCGATGGCCTTCCCCCGGCGCTCGGTATGCCAGGCGTCGATCTGTGCCTGCAAGGCGTCGCGCTTGGCGAGCAGCGCGCGGTTGATCGGCGCGAGCCGCTCTACCAGCGCGGCGAAGCCGGTCCAGAATGCCTCCGGCACGATGCCGAGCGGGCTCAGCACGTCGCTATCGATGAACCCGGCAAGAGCGGCATCGACCTGCAATCCGGCCTTGGCAATATGTTCGTTCATGTCTGTCTCGTCCGCTGATTTCACGCGCCATTCCGCGGTCGCGCGGCCTATGGCGCATAGGAATTCGCATTGCAATCGAGCCGATATGGCGGGCGGGGGTTCACCCCGGCGCAGGGGCAGGCTAAGGCTCGATCCGATGTCCCTGCTCTCCCCCACCGAACATGCCCTGATCGCGGGGTTAGACAGCGCGGCGATGCTGGCGCAGGTGCTCGAATGGTGCCCGATCAACACCGGCACGCGCAATCTGGCGGGGCTAGCCGAACAGGCGCAGCTGCTCGCCGATGCCTTTGCCGCGCTGCCGGGCGAGGTTGCGCTGGAAGCGCCCGCGCCGGTCGAGGCGATCGCGGCGGATGGCACGGCGGTGGCGCTGGGACATGGGCAGCATGTCGTGCTCTCGGTTCGCCCGGATGCCGCGCGGCGCTATCTGCTCACCGGGCACATGGACACGGTCTTTCCGGCAGAGCATCCGTTTCAGACCGCGCGCTGGCTGGACGAGGAAACGCTGAACGGGCCGGGCACGGCCGACATGAAAGGCGGCATCGCGGTGATCCTTGCCGCGCTCGCCGCGTTCGAGAAAAGCCCGGTGGCCGCTGCGGTCGGCTATGACGTGATGATCAATGCCGATGAGGAAACCGGCAGCCTCGCTTCCGCCCCGCTGATCGCGCGACTGGCGGCGGGCAAGGCGGCGGCGCTGACCTATGAACCTTCCGCCCTGCCCGATGGCACCTTGGCCGGTGCGCGCGGTGGCAGCGGCAATTATTCGGCGATCATCACCGGCCGTTCGGCGCATGCCGGGCGCAATCCCGGCGATGGCCGCAACGCGCTGGTCGCCGCCGCCGATCTCGCGCTGCGGCTCAAAGCGCTGCAATCGGATGACCTCCCCATCAATCCGGCGCGGATCGACGGGGGCAGCGCCAACAATGTGGTGCCCGATCATGCCGTGCTGCGCTTCAACATCCGCCCGCGCACACAGGCCGATGCGGCGCGCTATCGCGCTGCTATCCCGGCGCTATTGCATGATATCGAAGCCGCGCACGAGGTGACCATCCACCTCCACGGCGGGATCAGCCGCCCGCCCAAGCCGCTGACTCCTGCGGCCGAAGAGCTGTTCGGCCTGGTCAAGCAATGCGGCGCGGCGCTCGGCCAGCCCATCCGCTGGCAGAATTCGGGCGGCGTCTGCGACGGCAACAACATCGCCGCGCTAGGCGTGCCGGTGGTCGATACGATGGGCGTGCGCGGCGGCGCGATCCATTCGCCGCAGGAATTCATGATCGTGCCATCGCTTGGCGAACGCGCCGCGCTCTCGGCGCTGGTGCTGCACCGGCTTTCGGGGGGGGAATAGCGCCAGTGACGCATCGGATCAGGGCCGCCAAAGCACAGGATTTGCAGCATCTTTACGAGATGGCCAAGCTAACCGGCGGTGGTTTCACCAACCTGCCGCCCGACAAGAAGGCGCTCGGCGCGAAGCTCGAGCGCGCCGCCGAAGCTTTTGGCAACCCGGCGGACAGCGATCCCGCGGACTTGCGCGATGAGCTGTTCGTGCTGGTGCTGGAGAATGTCGAAACCGGCGAAGTGCGCGGCACCTCGCAGATTTTCACCCGGATCGGGCAGCACTGGCCGTTCTATTCATACCGCATCGCCACGCTGACCCAGCATTCGAAGGAACTCAACCGCACATTCCGCGCCGAACTGCTCAATCTGGTCACCGATCTCGAAGGATCGAGCGAGGTCGGCGGGCTGTTTCTCCACCCATCCGAGCGCGCGGGCGGGCTCGGCATGTTGCTCGCGCGCAGCCGCTATCTGTTCATCGCGATGCACCGCAAGCGCTTTGCCGACCGGATTCTGGCGGAACTGCGCGGGATCATCGACGAGCGCGGCGGATCGCCATTCTGGGACGGGGTAGCCGGGCGCTTCTTCGGGATGAACTTTCAGGAGGCGGACTATTTCAACGCGATCAACGGGCACCAGTTCATCGCCGATCTGATGCCCAAGCATCCGGTCTATGTCGCGATGCTGCCCGAGGCGGCGCGTTCGGTCATCGGCATGCCCCATCCCAATGGCCGCGCGGCGATGCGCATGCTCGAGGAAGAAGGCTTTGCCGCCGAAGGCTATGTCGACATCTTCGACGGCGGGCCGACAATGACCGCGCGCACCGACCGGGTGCGCTCGATTGCCGAAGCACGCGAATGCGTGATTGCGCGTGTCCGCGCGCCCGAAGGCGCGGGCGCCGGAGCCACGAAACGCGCGCTCGTCGCCACGGGCAAACTGGGAGATTTCCGCTGCTGCTTTGGCGAGATCGCGGCCGATGGCGATGCGCTGGTGATCGATCCCGTCGCGGCGGCCAATCTCGACGTCCGCGAGGGCGACACGATCTGGCACGCGGCACGCTGAGCAGACTTTCGAGCGGAGGGAATGCCATGAATCTGGTCGAGATCAATTTCGACGGCATCGTCGGCCCCAGCCATAACTATGCCGGGCTCAGTCTGGGCAACCTTGCCTCGGCGAAACATGGCGGCCAGATATCCTATCCCCGCGCAGCGGCGCTGCAAGGCCTCGCCAAAATGCGCCACAATCTGGCGCTGGGCCTGACGCAGGGCTTTCTCTGCCCGCTCCCGCGCCCCAATCCAGCCTTGCTTGAGGCGCTCGGGCTCAATGATCGTGAACCAGCGGGCGAGGCCGAAACACGGCTGCGTGCCGCCGCGTGGTCCGCCTCGTCGATGTGGACCGCCAATGCGGCAACCGTCTCGCCTCGCCCCGATACGGCCGACGGGCGCTGCCATCTCACACCGGCAAACCTCGTCACCATGCCGCACCGGGCGCAGGAATGGCGCGATACCGCGCGCCAGCTGCGCCTTGCCTTTGCCGATGCGGCGCACTTTGCGGTACACGATGCGGTGCCGCCGTGCTTTGGCGACGAGGGCGCGGCCAACCACATGCGCATGGCCGCCAGCCACGGCGCGCCGGGGCTGGAGATTTTCGTCTATGGCAAAACCGGCGGCGCCTTTCCCGCCCGCCAGCACGAGCAGGCCAGCCGCGCGGTCGCCCGCCTCCACGGTCTTGCGCCGCAGCGCTGCCTGTTCATCGAGCAATCGTCCGCCGCGATCGCCGCCGGCGCTTTTCATAACGACGTCGTCGCGGTGGCCAACGAGCATGTGCTGTTTACGCATGAAGAAGCCTTTGCCGATCCCGAGGGCACCTATGCCGCGATCCGCGCCGCGCTGCCCGAAGCCGAGATCGTCGTGGTGCCAGCCAGCGCGGTCAGCATGGCCGATGCCATCGCCAGCTATCTGTTCAACGCGCAGCTTCTGACGCTGCCGGAAGGCGATATGGCGCTGGTCATCCCGCTCGAGGCTTGGGAGCACCCTGCCGTGCGCCGCTACCTTGATGGCATGCTTGCCGCAAATGGGCCGATCCGCCGCGTTCTGCCGGTCGATGTGCGCCAATCGATGGCCAATGGCGGCGGCCCGGCGTGCCTGCGGCTGCGCGTCGTCGCCGATCCGGCCACCGTCGATCCGCGCTTTCTGCTCGACGAAGCGCGCGCCGATACGATCGAGGCCGTGATCGCCGCGCATTGGCCCGAGCAGATCGATCCGGCCGATATCGGCAGCCCGGCGCTGGCCGCGACCATCCGCCGTGCCCGCGAGGAACTGCTGACGGCGCTCGACCTGTCCCAGCTTGGATGAGGCAGCGTCATGATTACCAATTGCCTTCGCGCCGTTTGTCGCCCAGCTTTACAGGTAATGCGCCGTTAACCCCCCGGTTCGCCGCCTTTGCGCGGTTGGCACGAAGGTTGCGGAGCAGCTTTGACCAGAGGAAATAACCAATGCTGCGCAAGATTGCCCGCCTGTTCGTGATCAAAAACCGGTTTGAGGCATTTGCGGTGATCTACGCGCTGGCGCTGGGCGGCACCGAGCGCGGCGCGCATTATCTCACGCAGTATCCCGGCTTTCCCGGCAAGCTGCTGTTTGTGGCCGCTTCGCTCGCGGTGCTCATGGCCGGGGCCAAGATCCTCGACGCCACGCGTTATGAACGCGAGGCCAAAGCCGCCGCATTGGCCCTGCCGGCGAGCAAGCTCTAAACCCCCATCATCCCGGCGGTGGTCGCGCCGTCGATGGCGTATTCGCTCCCTGAAATGAACGCGGCCTCGTCCGAGGCGAGATAGGCGACCAGCCCGGCAATCTCGCCCAGCTGCGCCATGCGCTTCATCGGTGCCATTCCTTCGAACATCGCCCGCGCTGCTGCCGGATCGGGCTGCGAATTCATCACCGAGCGGATCATTTCGGTCTCCACGACCCCGGGCAGAATCGCATTGACGCGGATCTTGTAGCCGGCGCCTGCGCAGTGCACCGCCGCCGAACGCGCCAGCGCGCAAACCGCCGCCTTGGTCATCGAATAGGCGACATAATTGCCGAGCGGGCGCACCGCATTCATCGACGAATTGATGATGATCGAACCCACCGGTCCATCGGGATTGCGCTTCATCGCCAGGATCGCGTGCTGCACGGTCAGCATCACACCGGTCTGGTTGACCGCCACGACATTGTCCCAGCCGGCCAACGTCACGTCCTCGATGCTGGCGTCGCCGCTCTCGGTTCCGGCATTGGCAAAGGCGATGTCGAGCCGGCCATGCGCCGCGAGCACTGCCTCGATCAGCGCGGGCCACGCCGCCGCATCCTGCACCCGGTGCGCCTGAAAGGTCGCGCCGGTTTCTGCGCAGAGCGCTGCTGCCGCATCTGCCTTCGAGCCGGTGAAGACAACGCGCGCGCCCTCGGCCACCAACCGCCGCACCGCCGCCGCGCCGATCCCGCTGGTTCCGCCGGTAACCAGCGCCACTTTGCCTTCGAGTCTCGTGCTCACATCGCTCTCCTGCGCGCAGATTGCCGCGTCATTTATCGCTTATAGGAGTGGAGACCGCCAGCCCGCCATGCAACTTGTGCTTTGGATAGGGCGACGCGCGTTACCTGACCAAAAGAGCGGTCGCGGCAGAGCTGGCCTTGGCGCTATAAGCGCCAGACAAGACTTGAATAAAGGATGGGATGGCAATGGCTGAAAGTGATCCAACTCTGGGCGGCGGCATGGCGCGCTGCGCAGGCACCAGCTGGACTGCGCTGATGGCAGCGGATTCGCGGCCCGTGCCCGCGATCCTGACGCAGGAAAGCTATGAGTATCGCGGGTCCGAACCGCTGGCCGCCGAGCGCTATACCAGCGAGGCATTCGCGCAGGCCGAGCGCGAGAAGATGTGGCCCTATGTCTGGCAGTTCGCCGCGCGCGAGGAAGATCTGCCCGAGCCGGGCGATTTCATCGTCTACGAGAACGCGGGCCGGTCCTATCTCGTCAGCCGTCAGGATGATGGCTCGGTGCGTGCGATGCACAATGTGTGCCTCCATCGCGGCCGCAAGCTGCGCACCGAAGATGGCGCGGCCGACAAGTTCACCTGCCCGTTCCACGGCTTCACCTGGCACAAGGACGGCAGCTTCGACACGATGCCGTGCTCGTGGGATTTCCCGCATCTCCAGAAGGACAAGATGAGCCTGCCCGATGCCGAAGTCGGCCGCTGGGGCGGATACATTTTCCTGCGCGAAGAACGCGGCGGGCCGAGCCTCGAGGAATTCCTCGCACCTATCCCCGAATTCTTCAAGCGCTGGCGGCACGAGGAATGCACCACCGTGGTCTGGGTGGCCAAAGAGGTGCCCGCCAACTGGAAAGTAACCGCCGAAGCCTTCATGGAAGCATGGCATACCGTGGTCACGCACCCGCAACTTCTGCCCTTCACTGGTGATAGCAACAGCGCCTACTGGACATGGGGCGACAATGTGAACGTCAACCTCGTGCCGTTCGGGGTGATGTCGCCGCATGTCGATGGCAATGGCCAGCCGCAGCAGTGGATCGTCGACGAGTTCGTGAAATACAACGGCCGCTCCGCAGACAATTACGAGGGCGGCGGCGATCCTTTCGCGGTGACCGTGCCCGATGGCATGACCGCGCGCGAGGCGCTTGGCGCGGCGATGCGCGAGGGCTACACCGCGCAATCCGGCTATGACCACAGCGATGCGACCGACGCCGAGCTGCTCGACGCGCTGGTCTACAACGTATTCCCCAATTTCGCGCCGTGGGGCGGGTTCATGCCCAACATCGTCTACCGCTGGCGCCCCGGGGCCACCCCCGATACCTGCCTTATGGAAGTGCGCATTCTGGCCCGCGTGAAGAAGGGCGAGCCGATGCCGCGCAGCGTACCGATGCACTTGCTCGGCCCCGATCAGAAATGGAGCGATGCCGCCGAGATCGGCGTGCTTGGCGATGTGTTCAATCAGGACATGGATAATCTGCCCTATGTCCAACAGGGGCTCCACGCCTCGAAGAACGGCCAGGTCAACCTCGGCGACTATCAGGAAATCCGGATCAGGCAGTTTCATCAAACGCTCGACAAGTATCTGAGCGGCGAACTTGGAGGCACGAAATGAGCGATACGGAAGCCAAACCGCCGCGCATCAACTGCGTGCTGATCGCGGGCGGGGTGTGGCACGACATCGATTTCGCCCGGCTCGAACTGCTCAAGCTGCTGAGCGAGGACGAAAGCGTGCGCACCCGCGTGTTCGAGGATTATGAAAACCTCGACGCGCTGAGCAAGGCCGATATCCTCATTTCCTACACCTGCGATGTGACCCCCTCGCTCAAAGCGCAGGAAGCCCTGCGCGCATGGCTGACCAAGGGCGGGCGGTGGTATGCGCTCCACGGCACCAATTCGGTGCTGCGCATGCTGACCAGCGGCCCCGATGCGGGCAAATGGGATGCGCCGCGCTGGGCCCCGCTGATGATGGACCTGCTCGGCAGCCAGTTCATCTCGCACCCGGCAATCGAGCCCTACATGGTCACGGTGGCCGATCCGGCGCACCCGCTGATGGAGGGGATCGAGGCGTTCGAGACCACCGACGAGCTGTACCACCTCGAAACGCACGGGGACTTGCACGTTCTGCTCGAAACCGAATGCACCGCCGAAGGCACCGGCTTTGTCGAAGCCGCCGATGCGCCGGGCAGATATCCGGTGTGCTATATCAAGAATCACGGCGCGGGCGCGGTGCTTTACAACACGCTGGGGCATTGCCGGGGGCATTATGACCTTCAGCCGATGCTCGAATGGTGGCCCACGGTGGATCGCTGCGCGTGGGACCTGCCGGTGTTCTACGAGTTGCTGCGCCGCGGCATCGCCTGGATAAAAGCGCGTGAGAGCTGACAAATCGGCGAAACCTAGCGTTTTGCAGAGTCGGAAAACGCTCGCCAATGGCGCTTAAGCGAGTAGATCGGAATCAAGCCCGGACGGTTTGTGGCAGCCAGCCCAAGCCACGTGGCCAAACCGCGTGAACCGCAAGGCAGGGAGCAACGATGCAGCTGAGCCGTGAGGCGCTATTGCGCGCTTATCGTCAAATGAAGGTGATCCGCGAGTTCGAGGAACGCCTGCATATCGATATCCAGACCGGCGGTATTGCCGGGTTCACCCATCTCTACTGCGGCCAGGAAGCGGTCGCGGTCGGTGTGTGCGAAAATCTCACCAGCGACGACAAGATCGTCTCGACGCACCGCGGCCACGGGCACTGCCTGGCCAAAGGCTGCGACGTGAACGGCATGATGGCCGAAATCTGGGGCAGCCGCGAAGGGCTGTGCAAGGGCAAGGGCGGCTCGATGCACATCGCCGATGTCGACAAGGGCATGATGGGCGCGAACGGCATCGTCGGCGCGGGCGCGCCGATTGCGGTGGGCGCGGCGCTTTCGGCCAAGATCGACGGGCTCGGCCATGTCGCCATCGCGTTTTCGGGCGACGGCGCGTGCAACCAGGGCACCACGTTCGAGGCGATGAACTTTGCCGTGGTCACCAAAGCGCCGGCGATCTTCATCTTCGAAAACAACCACTATTCCGAACATACCGGCTTTGAATATGCGGTCGGCACCACCAACGACATCGCCAGCCGCGCCGAGGCCTTCGGCATGAAGATCTGGCGCGGCGATGGCACCGATTTCTTCTCGGTCGATGAAACGATGCGCGAAGTGCTGGAATATGTGCGTGCGGGGCACGGCCCGGCGGCGGTCGAGTTTGATACCGAGCGCTTCTTCGGCCACTTCGAAGGCGATCCGCAGCGCTATCGCGGCCCGGGCGAGCTAGACCGCATCCGCGAAACGCGCGATTGCCTCAAGCGCTTCCGCATGAGCGTAACCGGCGCGGGCCTGCTCACCGATGCCGATCTCGATGCGCTCGATGCCGAAGTGCTGCAGCAGATCGAAGACGCGGTAACCAAAGCCAAGGCCGCTGACCGGCCGACCGCCGAAGACGTCCTGACCGACGTCTACATCAGCTACTGAGCGCGGGGGACGAACAATGGTCAAGATGATGTACCGCGAAGCCATTCTCTCGACGATCGTCGAGGAAATGACGCGCGATCCCAATGTCGTCGTGCTGGGCGAGGATATCGTGGGCGGCATGGGCACGGCAGGTGGGCCCGAGGCGATCGGCGGGATCTGGTCGACCTCGATCGGGCTGTTCGGCAAATTCGGCGCGAACCGCGTGATCGATACGCCGATTTCGGAAAGCGCGATCATGGGCGCGGCGGCGGGTCTTGCGCTCGCGGGCAAGCGCCCGGTGGCCGAGTTGATGTTTGCCGATTTCATCGGGGTCAGCCTCGATCAGATCTGGAACCAGATGGCCAAGTTCCGCTACATGTTCGGCGGCAAGACCAGGTGCCCGGCGGTGATCCGCATGGCGTATGGCGCAGGCTTCAATGCCGCCGCGCAGCATAGCCAGGCGGTCCACCAGATTCTCACCGGCATGCCCGGCCTCAAAGTGGTGATGCCCACCACTCCGGACGACGTCAAAGGCCTGCTGCGCCAGGCCATCCGCGATGATGATCCGGTGATCTTTCTTGAGCACAAGGCGCTTTACGGCACGAGCGGCGAAGTATCCGAAGATCCCGATTATGTGATCCCCTTCGGCCATGCGCGCCTCTCGCGCGCGGGAGGGGATGTCACCATCGTATCGACCGGCCTGCTGCTGGGCCGCTGCGAGAAGGTGGCGGACACGCTCGCCGCCGAGGGCATCGGCTGCGATGTGATCGATCTGCGCACCACCAGCCCGATCGACGAGGAGGCCATTCTCGATTCGGTCGAAGTCACCGGCCGTCTGGTTGTCGTCGATGAAGCGCCGCCCCGCTGCAGCATGGCGTCCGACATCTGCGCCACCGTGGCGGAGAAGGCCTTCGCCAGCCTCAAGGCCCCGCCGCTCGGCGTGAACCCGCCGCATACCCCCGTCCCGTTCGCGCGAGAGCTTGAATCGGCGTATCTGCCCTCGGTCGAAAAGATCGAAGCGGCGGTGCGCAAGGTTCTGAGCTTCCGCTGAGGAGCCGCCCCATGGCCGATATCCGCCCGTTCTGCATGCCCAAGTGGGGCATCGAAATGACCGAGGGCACGATTGCCGAATGGATGATCAAGGAAGGCGAAGCTTTCTCCAAGGGCCAGACCTTGTGCCTGATCGAAACCGCCAAGATCACCAACGAGGTTGAAGCCGAATACGACGCGGTGGCCAAGCGCGTGCTCGCCCCGGCAGGCGAAGATGTGCTGCCGGTCGGTGCATTGCTCGCGGTGTTCGCCGATGCCGCCACCACCGATGCGGAAATCGATGCCTTCATCGCCGGGTTCGTGCCTGCCGAAACCGGTGATCCGGGCAAGACCGGCACGCCCGAAGCCGAACCCGCACCAGCCGCCGCTGCTGCCGCTCCCGCCGCGGCACCGAAAAAGATCGTGACAAACCGCCCGATCAGCCCTGAGGCGCTCAAGCTGGCGGAAACAAACGGCGTCGATATCGAAGCGATCGAGGGATCGGGTCGCCATGGCCGGATCACCTATCAGGACGTCGCGCAGGCAATGCTGCCAGCACGCGTGCTCGTCCCAACCGGTCCCGCTCCGCTCCCGCCCGAAATCGCTGCGATATTCGCCTCGCCGCTGGCCCGCCGCCTTGCCGCGCTCCACGGCATCGATCTTGCAGGCCTGGCCGGCACCGGCCCGCGTGGGCGCATTTCCAAGTCTGACGTGCTGGCCCTGATACCCTCGCCCGCCGCCGCCGCCCCCCCGGTTTCGTTTGGCGCGCCGTTCGAATTGGCGGCCAATCAACCCGCGATCCAGCCGTTCGACAAAGTGCGCAAGATCGTCGCGCGCCGCCTGACCGAGGCCAAGCAGACCATCCCGCATTTCTACTTGCGCGTATCGGCGCGGGTCGATGAACTGATCGCGCTGCGCAAGACCGCCAATCTGGTGCTCGGGACCAAGGCCTCGATCAACGATTATCTGGTGAAGGCAGTCGGCATGGCGCTGGCGCGGCACCCCGATGTCAACGTGCAGGTGCATGGCGACGCCGTCCACAGCTTCCCCCATGCCGACGTCGCGATTGCGGTCGCCAGCCCCAAGGGCCTTGTCACCCCGATCGTGCGCCAGGCAGACCGGATGCACATCGCGCAGATCGCCGCCACCACGCGCGCGCTGATCGACAAGGCCGAGGCCGGCCGCCTCAGCTACGAAGACATGGACGGTGGCACGTTCTCGATCTCCAATCTCGGCATGTTCGGGATCGAGGAATTCGACGCGATCATCAATCCGCCGCAAGGCGCGATCCTCGCCGTCGGCGCGATGAGCCGCGTCGCCGCAGAGCTCGATGATGGCGACATCGTGTTCGAAAGCCGCATCGCGCTCAGCCTTTCGGTCGATCACCGCGCGATCGACGGCGCAGCGGGCGCGCGCTTTCTCCAGACGCTCAAAGCGCTGCTTGAAGCTCCGGAGACGCTGTTCGGCTGAACGCTTGCCCCGCCTTGCTTACAGACATCGACGCCGCCTCCAAGCTGCAAGCAGGATGTAAAATCCCATGCTCTTCAGATACTGTGCCGTTGAATCCGCCGCCTTGACATGAGACTATAGCGCCCAAAACATAGGGTGAGGATCCGCAGGCGATGACTGGCAAAGCACATGCATATGATCGGCGAACCTTTATGGCGGCTCTCGCGGCATCGGGCGTCGCATCCGCAGCGCCGCTTGGCGCGCAGGCGTGGGCCGCCGGCCTGGGATCAGGTCTCGGCGGGCTGCTCGCCTCTGCTTCGGATGCGGCGCTGACCAAGCTGGCCACCCCCGGCGCGTTCTATGGCGATCCGGCGGTGCGCATCGGTCTGCCGCTGATCGGCAATCTCGGCGGAGGACTAGGTGGCGGGCTTGGCGGCCAATTGGGCGGTCTGCTCGGCAATAGCGGCGGCGCGCTGGGCAACACCGGCGGGGTGCTGGACCAAGTGGTGACGCAGGGCGCGAAACTGGGCCTCGCCGATGGTCTGGTGCGCAAGCTGAACGACGCCGCCGGTCTCGCCGCAAACACCGCCAAGCCGGTGTTTCGCACTGCGATCAACAAGCTTTCGCTCACCGATATTCCCGGCATCGCCACCAACAACGATGGCGCCACGCAATACCTGCGAACCAGCGCCGGGGACGAGCTGCGCCGGCGGATGCGCCCGCTGATCGACAGCGCGCTAGGCAAAGTGGGTGCCTATGCGGCGCTGGCGAGGCTTGGCAAATCGGGCACGATGGCGAGCCTTGCCGGCATCGGGCGCGACAAACTGGGCAGCTCGGTAACCGATCAGGCAATGAACGGGATCTTCCGCTATATCGGCAGCGAAGAAAGCAGGCTGCGCGCCAATCCTGTCGGCACAGTGGGCGGTGTGCTGGGCGGACTGCTCGGAAACTGATTTCGCGCGATCAGCCCGCAGCCAGATCGCGGACCAGATAGCGCACCGTCTTCGCGCCTCCGCTCAGCTCGGCAGTGCCGACCGGTTCGAAACCGAGCGCGGCGTGGAACGCATCAGAGGCCGGATTGGGCGGCACCGCATTGACCTCGCAGGCGATCATGCTGTGCCCAGCCTGCGCCGCAGCGGCAAACAGATCGGCATAGAAGCGCCGCCCCCAGCCGCGCTGGCGCTGGCTGGCCGCCACAATCACCCGGTCGATATAGACAAAGCGCGGATATCGCTCGCGAAACCAGACGAAGTTGGGGCTGGCGTAGTCAGCATCCTGATCCACCGCGAGCAAAAACGCCTCGGCCCCGCCCGCCTCGCAGGTGCCAACGAAAAACGCCCGATCGATCAGCGCCTGCATCCCCGCCAGATCGAGCGGCGAGGTTTCCGTGACATGCGCCTGATTGAGCGCCAGCATGCCCTCGGCGTCGATGGGCATCACTCGACCGTCACGCTCTTGGCCAGATTGCGCGGCTGGTCGACATCGGTGCCCTTGGCCACAGCCACGTGATAGGCCAGCAATTGCACCGGCACGGCATAGACCAGCGGCGCGATCAGCGGGTGGACGCGCGGCATCTCGATGGTTGCAAGGCAGCCCTCGCCTGCCTCGGCAATCCCGGCGGCGTCCGAGATCAGCACCACTTTGCCGCCGCGCGCGCGCACTTCCTGCATATTGCTCACGGTCTTCTCGAACAGCGGGCCCGACGGCGCGAGCACGATCACCGGCACCGCCTCGTCGATCAGCGCGATGGGCCCGTGCTTCATTTCGCCCGCGGCATAGCCTTCGGCGTGGATATAGCTGATCTCCTTGAGCTTGAGCGCGCCCTCCATCGCGAGGGGATAGTCGGCCCCGCGCCCCAAATAGAGCACGTCGCGCGCCGGCGCGATCAAGTGCGCCATCGCGGCGATTTCTTCGTCGTGCGCCAGCGCGGCGTTGAGCGCGGCGGGTGCTTCGGTCAGGTGGTTCACGATCGCCGCCTCCTCCGCGCGGCTCAGCTTCCCGCGCTTCACCGCCATATGCGCGGCCAGCGCGGCAAGCACGGCCAGCTGGCAGGTGAACGCCTTGGTGCTGGCAACGCCGATTTCCGGTCCGGCGTGCGTCGGCAGCAGCAGGTCCGCCTCGCGCGCCATCGTGCTGGTGGGCACATTGACGACCACCGCGATGGTCTGCCCGGCGGCCTTGCAATGGCGCAGCGCGGCCAGCGTGTCAGCGGTTTCGCCGCTCTGCGAGATGAACAGCGATAGCCCGCCTTCTTCCAGCACCGGGTCGCGGTAGCGAAATTCGCTTGCCACATCGATATCGACCGGCAGCCGCGCAAACTGCTCGAACCAGTATTTCGCCACCATCGCGGCGTAAAAGCTGGTGCCGCAGGCAACGATGGTGACGCGGTTGATCGTAGAGAGGTCGAAATCGATCTGCGGCAGTGCCACGGTCTGATCGATCCGCCGCAGATAACTGCGCAAGGTCTGCGCCACCACGGTCGGCTGCTCGAAGATCTCCTTCTGCATGAAATGGCGGTAATTGCCCTTCTCGATCGCGGCGGAGGTCGCGCCCGAGGCGACGATGGGCCGGCTAACCGGGTTGTTCGCCGCGTCGAAAATCTCGGCCCCGGCGCGGGTGATCACCACCCAGTCGCCCTCTTCCAGATAGGTCACCCGCTGGGTCAGCGGCGCGAGCGCGAGCGCATCCGATCCGAGATAAGTCTCGCCGTCGCCATACCCCACCACCAGCGGCGAACCCAATCGTGCGCCGATCAGCATGTCGTCATGTGCCCGAAACGCGATCGCCAGCGCAAACGCACCGCGCAATTGCGGCAGCACGGCCTTCACCGCATCGCGCGGCGATTGGCCCGCCTCGACCAGTTCGGACACCAGATGCGCGACCACTTCAGTGTCGGTCTCGCTTTCGAACGTGCGCCCGCGCGCAATCAGCGCCTCGCGCAGCGGTTTGAAGTTTTCGATGATGCCGTTGTGCACCAGAGCCAGCTCGCCCGTGGCATGGGGATGCGCGTTGCTGGTGGTGGGCGCGCCGTGCGTGGCCCAGCGCGTATGCGCGATCCCGGTCATCCCCGGCGCGGGATTGCGCGCCAGTTCGTGCACGAGATTGTTCAGCTTGCCCTGCGCGCGCCGCCGGATCAGCTCCCCGCCTGCGACCATGCACACGCCCGCGCTGTCATAGCCGCGATACTCCATCCGGCGCAGCCCATCGACCAGCCGGTCTGCCACATGATCCTTGCCGACAATTCCGATGATTCCGCACATGGAGAGGTGCTTTCGTTAGAGCGTGTAAGGTACGCGGATGCCGGGCATCTGTGCCGGAAAATCGCGAGTGTTACGGGTAACCAAAATAGACCCATTAATCTGTGCGGTGGCGAGAATCAGCGCATCAAGCAATTTCATGCGCGTGCGATGCCGGATATCCGCTGCCGCCTGTGCGATACGCCCGTCAACCTCGACGATTTCAAATGGAGCGATCAGTTCTCGGACATGATCGCGGGTCTCCAGCGGTTCGCCTGCGAGCACTTCTGCCCAGGCGATCCGACTAATGCGGTGGCGGTTATAGCGTGACAATTCGGTAATTGCCGCCGGGCGATCCTTGAGCCAGTCGATCAGGATATTGGTATCAAAGAATGGGTCCGACAAAGGTCAGATTTCTTCGTAAGGTCGTCGATCCTCGCGGATCGCCTGTTGGTATTTCACCCCGTCCCCGATATCGGTGCGATCCTTCCAATATCCGGCTCCGCGTTCGATCCAGTCCTTGTTGCCAGAAACCGGGCTCTGCGCTTTGTAAGCAGCTACCGCCTCGCGCACCAAGGACGCGCGCGATTTTCCCTGCTCCGCTGCGCGGGCATCGAGCCATTGGATGTCGTCGTCGGGCAGGTCTGCAAGGATGCGGGTCATGGTGATATCGTGATATCATATCGCGATATCATTGCAAGCAGGAAGGTGCCTTGCGCTTGCATCCCTCACCGGTGATTATACGATACCAATCTTAGCAAGGCCTCATGCAACCCCGTTGGAAGGGCGTCGATAATGAACACTATAGCTGCGCCCCAATCGCTGAAGGCCTATCACCTGCCCGGCGGCTGGGACCTCGTTTCGGTCAGTCCGTTCTGCCTCAAGCTGGATGCGTTTCTGCGCATGGCTGGGATCGAGCACCAATCGATCACAACGGCGGCGCCTTTTCGCGGCCCCAAGAAAAAGGCACCTTGGATCGAGCATGAAGGCCGCTCAATCGGTGATTCCGCGCTCATCATTGCCTATCTCAAGGACCGTTTCGGGGTCGATCCCGATGCGCACCTCACTTCGGCCCAGCGCGGCGCGGCGGTCGCGATTCAGCGGCTCGTCGAAGAAAACCTTTACTGGGTCATGGTCCACGACCGCTGGGTCACGCCCGAAAACTGGCCCGTGCTCAAGGGATCGGTGCTCGGGCGCATCCCGTCCCCGATCCGCGCGGTGCTCGCGCCCGTCGCGCGGCGCGGCGTGAAGCGCCAATTGGCCGGGCACGGGATGGGCCTGCATAAGCCCGATGAGATCGCCCAGATCGCCCGCCGCGATATCGACGCGCTTGCAGGGTTTCTGGGCGAGCAGCCGTGGTTTTTCGGCGAGACCCCGAGCGAGACCGACGCTGTCGTCTATAGTCTCCTCGCCAACATCGCCTTCACCGGCTTTGCCAGCCCGATGAAGGCAATGATCGCGGGCCACCCCAACCTGGCCGCTTTCCTCGAGCGGTTCCGCGCCCGCTTCTATACGCCCGACCCGGCTTGAGTAGGACGGCGTTCGCGGTGCCAGCGGAATGTGAAGACATCCGCTGAGGGCCCCTCCCGCCCAAGCTGCGCCAGCTTGGCCATGGCCTCCCCCACGCTCGGCTCATGCCCATCGGGCACTTCCCACAGCGCCATCGACAGCTCCATCGGTTCGAACCATTCCCCCCGCCGCGCCAGCATCGCCCGGTGGTCCGGCTGGCGATAGGCAAAGGCCTCCAGCGAGGCGACATCGCGCCAGACCGACAGATTGACGATGAAGTCCGCGTCCCCCGGCAACGCCTCCAGATCGGTCGCGTTATCGCCCTCGCCGACCAGCCGCCAGATGAACCCGTCCGCCGCGTCTGCCTGCGCGTTCACATGATCGAGCGCATCCATGAACGTTGCATTGGCCGGATCGTCCTTGGGCCGGCGAAAGCGCGCGACGTTGAGCTGGGCGATCGGCATTGGCGCTACTTGCCCTCCTTCTTCTTCTTCTTCATCGCGTCGTGAAAGCGGTCGGCCCAGCCGGGCTTGACCAGTTGGTCGCCGCGCACCAGCCTGAGTTCGCCATCCGACACATCGCGGCTCACCGCGCTGCCCGCCGCGACAATGGCATCCGCCCCGATCCGCACCGGCGCGATCAGCGAGGAATTCGAGCCGATGAAGGCGCGCGCACCGATCACGGTCTTGTGCTTGAAATAGCCGTCATAATTGCACGTGATCGTGCCCGCACCCAGGTTTGCGCCCGCGCCGACATCGGCATCGCCGATATAGCTCAGATGGTTGGCCTTGGCCCCCTTGCCCATCCGCGCGGCTTTCACCTCGACAAAATTGCCGATCCGCGCGCCTTCCTCCAGCACCGCGCCGGGCCGCAGCCGCGCAAACGGGCCGACCGAGACACCGCTTTCCAGCGTCGCCCCCGCAATGTGGCTGAAGGCATGGATCACGACATTGTCGGCGACGGTCACGCCCGGGCCGAACACCACGTTCTGCTCCACCGTGACATCCCGGCCGAGCACCGTGTCCCAGGCGAACCACACCGTTTCGGGCGCGATCAGTGTCGCGCCGCCCGCCATCGCGGCCAATCGCCGCTTGCCCTGCCAGCGCGCCTCAGCCGCCGCCAGTTCGGCGCGGCTGTTGATCCCCGCCACTTCGTCCTCGTCGCCGGTAACGACCACCGCGCAGGTCCGCCCGTCGAGGCTGGCGATATTGACGATGTCGGTGAGGTAATACTCGCCCGCCACATTGGCATTGGTCACCCGCGCCAACAGTGCAAACAGATCGGCCGCCCGCACCGCCATCAGGCCGGAATTGCACAAAGTGCAGGCGCGCTCTTCGTCGGTGGCGTCCTTGTGCTCGACCATCTTGACGATCCGGCCATCGGCGTGCGCGATCACCCGGCCATACTGGAGCGTGGCGGCAGGCTCGAAGCCCAGCACGACGACCGCCGGCTGGTCCGCCTCGTGCAACCGCTCGACCATCGCGCGCATGGTTTCGGGCGTCACGAACGGCACATCGCCATAGAGGATCAGCACATCGCCCGCGAACCCGGCCAGCGCTTCCGCGGCTTGGCTCACCGCGTGGCCGGTGCCCAGCTGCGGCTCCTGCAGCGCCAGCTCCGCGCTGCCCGCCAGCGCCGCCTCGAGCTGATCGCGCCCGCTGCCCACGACCACGACCTTGCGCGCCGGGCTCAGCTGGTCGGCGCTGGCGAGGAGATGCATCAGCATAGGCCGCCCGGCGATCGGATGGAGCACTTTGTGGAGGTCGCTTTTCATGCGCGTGCCCTTGCCGGCGGCAAGAACGATGAGGGCGAGGGGTGTGGTTTCGGTCATGCCGCCTCCTTTGCCAGCATTTGCTTGCAGTTTCTAGAATGCCGCGTCACTGGCGCTTGCGATGCGCACATTTCCTTTCGATATCGTCGGATTCGATCTCGACGGCACGCTGCTCGATACCTCGGTAGACCTCGGCCACGCGCTCAATCATGTGCTGGCGGCGATCGGGCGGCCCGAAGTTCCGGTCGCGCAGGCGCGCCGGTTCATCGGCGGCGGCACCGGGCAGATGCTGCGTGCTGCGCTCGCTGCCAGCGGCGGGTTCGAAGAGGCCGATATACCGGCATGGCAGGACGCGATGGTCGCGTTCTACCGGCAAAACATCGCCCGCCACACCCGGCTGTTCCCGGGCGGCGAGGCGATGCTGGATGCGCTCGCAGCGCGCGGGGTCACGCTCGCGGTCGCCACCAACAAGCGTGAGGCGCTGGCCGTGCAACTGTTCGAGGAGCTTGGCCTTACCAGCCGCTTTGCCGCGATCATCGGCGGCGATACGCTGGGCTTCGCACGGGCCAAGCCGGCGCCCGACATGCTACATGAGATGGTCGCGCGCTGCGGCGGAGGGCGCGCGGCGTTCGTCGGCGATACCACGTTCGATGTCGGTGCCGCCCGCGCGGCGGGTATGCCGGTGGTTGCGGTACGGTTCGGGTTTTGCGATCTGCCGCCCGATCAGCTCGGCGCGGACCGGGTGATCGATCATTTCGACGAATTGGTGCCTGCGCTCGAGGCCTTGGGGTAAAGCTGCCTTGCCCTTTGTCGCCCGCCGTTCCATTTATGAGCGGCAACGCATAGGAGGCCGCACCGATGTCCGAAGACTACACCCCGCCCCCCGTCTGGACCTGGAACGCCGACAATGGCGGCACATTTGGCGGGATGAACCGGCCTACGGCCGGCCCGCAGCGCGAAGGCGAGCTGCCTGTAGGCAAACATCCCTTCCAGCTCTATTCGCTGGGTACGCCCAACGGCCAGAAAGCGACGATCATGCTCGAAGAGCTGATCGAGCTTGGCATCGCCGAGGCAGAATATGATGCATGGATGATCAAGATCTTCGAAAAAGATCAATTCACCACCGGCTTTGTCGGCATCAATCCCAATTCGAAGATCCCCGCAATGGTCGATCGCAGCGGCCCCGAGCCGATAAGGGTGTTTGAGTCCGGCGCGATCATGCTCCATCTCGCTGAAAAGTTCGGCAAGTTCCTGCCTTCGGGCGGCAAGGAGCGCGCCGAGGTGCTGTCCTGGCTGTTCTGGCAGGTCGGCTCCGCGCCGTTTATCGGCGGCGGCTTTGGGCATTTCTATCATTATGCGCCGATCAAGATCGAATATGCGATCGATCGCTATTCGATGGAGACCAAGCGGCTGTTCGATGTCGCCAACAACCGGCTGAAGGAAACGCGTTTTCTCGGCGGCGATGACTATTCCATTGCCGACATGGCCGCGTACCCGTGGCTCGGCGCGATCCATCGCGGCGACGCCTATGGCGATGCCGCGACCTTTCTTTCGATGCACGAGTACGAAGCGGTCGGCCGCTGGGTCGCCGAAATCGATGCCCGCCCGGGCGCCCAGCGCGGCCGGATCGTCAACACCGCCAAGGGCCCGCTCGAGCGCCATGCGGCGAGCGACTTTGCCGCGGCGGCACAGGCGGCAGCCTGAACTGCGATTCAAGCTGTCCTTGGGGGGCACGAAACCCGGTTCGTGCCCCCTTTCCATCCGCAAACGCACCGCTATAAGCGCGAAACTCGTTGGGGCGTCGCCAAGTGGTAAGGCAGCGGCTTTTGATGCCGCCATCCGCAGGTTCGAATCCTGCCGCCCCAGCCAGCGCCACGCGCTTTGGCGAAACGGAGCACCATGACCGCCACGATCCCGGAAGACGAAGCCCGCGAACAGTTCGCGCATTGTGTGCAGGTTCTGGGCGGGGTCACGGCGGCTTCGCGGCGGCTCGCGATCGATGAGCGCGCCATCCGGCGCTTTGTGGGCGGCGAACGGCCGCTCAGCAGCGGCATTCTGGCCGACACCGCCAAGGCGCTGCGCTCCCTGATCGCCGAAGCGCAAGCGGCGGAAGCGAGCATTGCGGCGCTGATCGGCTGAAAACCAGCCCATGGCCGGACTGAACCCCCTCTATTCCGCGATGCCGACCACGGTGTTCGAGCACATGTCGGGCCTTGCCCGCGCGCACGGCGCGATCAATCTGGGGCAGGGATTTCCCGACGATCCGCCGCCGCCCTCGCTCACCGCCGCTGCCGCGCGCGCGATGGCGGAGCGCTCGCAGCAATATCCGCCGAGCGCAGGCCTGCCCGAATTGCGCGATGCGGTCGCTGCGTTCTATGCCCGCTCGCAGCGGCTGGAGCTCACGCGTGAACAGGTGATCGTCACATCGGGCGCGACCGAAGCGCTGGCGGCGGCGGTCATGGCGGTGGTCTGCCCCGGCGACGAGGTGCTGCTGTTTGCCCCGGCCTATGATGCCTATGCCCCGCTGGTGCGCCGCGCGGGCGGTGTGCCCGTGTTCGTGCCGCTCGCGCCGCCGCGCTGGGCCTATGATGAGGCCGCAATCGCCGCCGCGATCACTCCGCGTACCCGCGCGCTGATGCTCAACGATCCGCTCAACCCGACCGGCTCGGTCGCCTTGGCGGGGGAACTGGCGATGCTCGCGCGGCTGTGCGTCGCGCACGATCTGCTCGCAATCTGCGACGAAGTCTGGGAAAACGTGCGCTTCGATGGCCAGCCGCACCGATCCTTGCTGGCCGAGCCCGGAATGGCCGCGCGCGCGATCAAGATAGGATCGGCGGGCAAGATCTTCGGCGCAACCGGCTGGAAGATCGGCTGGATGGTCGCCGCGCCCGAAGTGTCCGCCGTGCTGGCCAAGGCGCACCAGTTCCTCACCTTCACCACCCCGCCCATGCTGCAATGGGCCGTGGCCGAGGGGCTGGCCGATCCAGCGCTCTCAGCCGCGCTTCAGGCCGACTGGGCGGCCTCGCGTGCGGTGCTCAACAGTGGCCTCGCGCACGCAGGCTTTGCCGTGCTCGAAAACAGCGCGACATGGTTCTCGTGCATCGATCTCGCCGCCAGCGGCATCGCGCTCGATGACATGACCTTCAGCGAACGCGCGGTACGCGAAGCCGGCGTCGCCTCGATCCCGCTCTCCGCGCTGTGGGAAGGCGAAGGCGCACCACGCGGCATCGTGCGGCTCTGCCATTGCAAACCGGCTGCGATGCTGGAGGAAGCGGTCGCGCGGCTGGCGCGGTGGCGCGGCACGCTGTGACGTGAAGTTAGTCGCGCAGCGCATCCAATCCGACGCGGATCTTGCGAAGCGCCGGGAGCAAGGCGCGCATCTCCGCTGCGGTGACTACCGACTCGATCGCCGGGGTCACGGTTTGCAGCGCGACGATACAGCGTTCGCGCATGGCCCGGCCTTGCGCCGTGATCGAAACCAGTTTGCCGCGACCGTCCTTCGGATCGATGCGCATTGCGACTAATCCTGCGCTTTCGAGCCCTGCAAGCGTGCTCGTCATCGTCGGCCGTCGTACCTGAAACGCGCTGGCCAGTTCGGCAGGCGATTTTTCCGAAATGTCCAGCCTGACGAAATGGTTGAGGACCGTAAACTTCGCTTTCGTCATCCCACAAGGCAATGCATTGGTCAGCATCGCGCTTGTCAGCTGATCGATGATGCCGATCTCGTTGAAAAATTCAAAGGCAAGCGGGTCTGCGGTCACGTTCTTAAATGCGCCTGCAATGGCCAGCGGGGCGTTGGCTCAACAGGGGGCGCATAGCCGATCCGTGCCAGCATTTGCACCCTTTCGCCCGGCTTGGCCTCCAAAAGCTGGTGAATTTCAGAAAAGCGCCGCGCCATTTCGGGATATTCCTGCAACGACTGGCTGAGCGGGTGCATGGCCAAGCCGCGCATGGTCGCGCGCAAATTGGCCCGGACATAACGGCGCCCAGCTTCGAGCTGATCGGCCCGGCTGTTTCCCGGTGTCGTTATCCACACAAGCGCCGGGATCGAGCCGCAGATCTCCTGCTGCATTTGCAAGCCGCTCTTGAATGCGGTGCTCGATTGATCTTCGAGCGCCGACCGGCTGAGCACGCCCAGAAGTTTGAACGTTTCCAGTTGCGGTCCCACCAGCGCCAAGCCGTCAGGATTGGCATTGGCCTCGTCAGCGCCGATCCGCATCAGATCGATGCTTTCCTGGAAAGTTCGGGGGGTTGTCGTCTCGATCGTCATCGCGTCGACAGTGACCGCTCTGACCGCGGCAATCAGCTGGCGATCGACGGCATAGTTGCCCTCGGCAATCTGACGCGCCGTATCCTCTGCAACGGGCCGGCCGGGATCGTACACCTCGCGATTGGTCCGGCGCCGGGTAATGGCTGCAAACAAAGGATCTTTCGCGATCGCGGCGTCGGCAACGAAGCGCACCCTGGCGATGGGCCGCGCATCTAGTCTGGGTTGCGGCTCGCCTTCGGGAAACGGTTCGATCTCCATCCGCATCCCGCGTGCGGTGGCGGCAATGCGCGCCAACTCCAGAAATGTGCCGAAGCCGATGGTGATCTGGCGGTCGAAAGGATCGGTATCGGGCAGGCGTTTGGCTAGATCGCAGATGATGGTGGCCGCATCGTCGCCGTCAAGCCGGATCAGCCATGGCTGCCGATTGTGGGGGTTTGGCGCAAGGATGGCATGGCGGAACGCATCCAGCCTGACGTCAGCGGGCGGGCTGGGATCAATCATCCAGGGCTGCGTCGCCGTGCGTGGCCGACGGGTCACGCGCCAGATCCCGGCGCCACCTGCCAAAGCGAGCGTGGTCGCTCCGGCACCTGCGATCATCATTCTTCGGCTTATCGTCATCAAGGCAACTCCGATTAGACAACTAATTATCTAATTAGTCGTCTAATCAAAGTCAATGCCCTGTTTTCTAGAATTCGGCCTTGCCAAAAAGAAAGGCCCGCCGCGCAACTGCTTGCGCGGCGGGCCTGCCCTCCTCTCCAGGAAAGCTCCGGTCGGAAAACGCGTGGGCTCTAGCGGCCCATCGCGCTCCCGAGCCGATGATAGAGATGCGAGAACTTCACCGATTCGGGCGTGTCCTCGATCTCTTTGAGATAAAACAGCACCGCCTCGCGCAGCAGCTTGAAGTCTTCGGTCGAAAGGACCGCGCGGGCGCGGGGTGGTTCGGTCATCATGCTCTCCTCCATCGCCAAAGCTCAGGCAGCAAACTGGTTCATCGTGTTGTGGACGCCGCCGGCCTTCAGCGCGGCTTCGCCGGCGAAGTATTCCTTGTGATCGTCGCCGATGTCGCTGCCCGACATGTTCTGGTGCTTCACGCAGGCGATGCCCTGGCGGATTTCCTGACGCTGCACGCCCTTCACATAGCCGAGCATGCCGGCCTCGCCGAAGTACTCGCGCGCCAGATTGTCGGTGCTGAGCGCGGCGGTGTGATAGGTCGGCAGGGTGATCAGGTGGTGGAAAATCCCCGCCTGCGCCGCCGCATCGCGCTGGAAGGTGCGGATGCGCTCATCGGCCTCGGCACCAAGCTCGCTCGCGTCATAGTCCACGCTCATCAGCCGCGCGCGGTCATAAGCGCTCACATCCTTGCCCGCCTCGACCCACGCATCATAAACCTGCTGGCGGAAATTGAGCGTCCAGTTGAAGCTGGGCGAATTGTTGTAGACCAGCTTGGCGTTGGGGATCACCTCGCGGATGCGGTTTACCATGCCGCCGATCTGGCCGATGTGCGGCTTTTCGGTTTCGATCCACAGCAGATCCGCGCCGTTCTGCAGGCTGGTGATGCTGTCCAGCACGCAGCGGTCCTCGCCGGTGCCGGGGCGGAACTGAAACAGGTTCGAAGGCAGGCGCTTGGGCTTCATCAGCTTGCCATCGCGCGTGATCAGCACGTCGCCATGGGTGATGCTGGCGGGATCGACTTCCTCGCAATCGAGGAAGCTGTTGTACTGATCGGCGATATCGCCCGGGGTGCGGGTGAAAGCGATCTGCTTGGTGAGGCCAGCGCCCAGCGAGTCGGTGCGCGCCACGATCACGCCGTCATCGACGCCAAGCTCGAGGAAGGCATAGCGAACCGCTCGGATCTTCGCGAGGAAGTCCTCGTGCGGCACGGTGACTTTGCCGTCCTGATGGCCGCACTGCTTTTCGTCGGAGACCTGGTTCTCGATCTGGATGCAGCAAGCGCCCGCCTCGATGAACTTCTTGGCGAGCAGATAGGTCGCCTCGGCATTGCCAAAACCGGCATCGATATCGGCCACGATCGGCACGATATGCGTCTCGTAATGGTCGATATCGTGCTGGATCTTGGCGGCCTTGACCTGGTCGCCGGCATCGCGCGCTGCGTCGAGATCGCGGAACATCATGCCCAGCTCGCGCGCGTCGGCTTGCTTGAGGAAGGTGTAAAGCTCGGCGATCAGGTCCGAAACGCTGGTCTTCTCGTGCATCGACTGATCGGGCAGCGGGCCGAATTCGCTGCGCAGCGCGGCGACCATCCAGCCCGAAAGATAGAGATAGCGGCCCTTGGTCGTGCCGAAATGCTTCTTGATCGAAATCATCTTCTGCTGGCCGATGAAGCCGTGCCAGCAACCCAGCGACTGCGTGTATTTGGCCGGATCGGCGTCATAGGCGGCCATATCGGCGCGCATGATCTTGGCGGTGTAGCGCGCAATGTCGAGACCCGAGTGAAACCGGTTCTGCAACCGCATCCGTGCCACCGATTCGGCCTCGATGCCCTGCCAGGTGCCGGCGAAGGGCGCGATCGCGGTGCCGGCGGCGTGGATAGTCTGCTGATAGTTCATGTCGGTTCGCTTTCGTAGAAAGGCGCTGGTACTGCCCGGCCCCTAGGCGCGCGGGGGAGCGCCGCAAATGCGCCGCGCGGTGCGCTTGTCAAACTTTACAGATAATGCTTGTAAAGTTGTGCAGGCCTGACAAGATCGGCTGTCATGACCGCCCGCCCGCTCTATCTTGGCCCGCGCATCAAGCGTCTGCGCCGCGAACTTGGCTTGACCCAAGCCGCGATGGCCGAAGAACTTGCCATTTCCGCGAGCTATCTTGCGCTGATCGAGCGCAACCAGCGCCCGCTCACTGCCGATTTGCTGCTGCGGCTGGCGCGCTCGTACAAGCTTGATATGGCGCAGCTCGCCGCCGACGATCGCGACGATTATGCCCGCCGTCTCGCCGCTGTGCTGCGCGATCCGATCTTTGCCGAGATCGATCTGCCCCCGCTCGAAGTGGCCGATGTCGCCACCAGCTTTCCCGGCATGACCGAGGCGATGCTCCGGCTCCACAGCGCCTATGTCCGCGAGCAGCAGGCGCTGGCGGGGCTGCGCAGCGGCGGCGGCGCGCTGGCAAACGATCCGGTGGGCGAGGCGCGGGCGTTCATCGCGCAGCACCGCAATCATTTCGCCCCCATCGATGCGCGCGCCGAAGCGCTTGCCGCCGAGATCGAGAGCAGCGGCGGCGCGGCCGAATGGCTGCGCAAGCAGGGCGTGCGCGTCCGCTCGCTGCCCGGCGCGGTGATGATGGGCGCGGTCCGCCGCTATGACCGGCACGGCGAGCAATTGCTGCTCGACGACGCGTTGCCCGCCGCCAGCCGCGCTTTCCAGATCGCGCTGCACATCGCCTATTCCGCGCTGAACGGCGAGATCAACGCCATGGTGCGCGGGGCGAGCTTCGCCAGCAAGACCGCCGCCAGCCTCGTTCGGCGCACGCTGGCGGGCTATGGCGCGGCGGCGCTGATGATGCCCTATGGCCGCTTTGCCCGCGCGGCGGAGGACTGCGCCTACGATATCGAAGCGCTCGCCGGGCAATTCGGCGCGGGCTTCGAGCAAGTCGCGCACCGCCTCACCACTTTGGGCCGACCGGGGCAGGAAGGCGTGCCGTTCTTCTTCATCCGCGTCGATGCGGCGGGCAATGTGTCGAAGCGGTTCGACGGCGCGGGCTTTCCCTTTGCCGCGCATGGCGGGGCCTGCCCGCTGTGGCGGCTCCACAATGTATTCCGCATGCCGGGCGAAATCGCCAACCAGTGGCTCGAACTGCCCGACGGCCAGCGCTTTTTCTCGATCCTGCGCACCGTTGTCGCGGGCGGCGGCGGCTTCGACCGCCCGCGTACCACCCGCGCCATCGCGCTCGCCTGCGCCGCCGAACACGCGCCGCGCCTGATCTACGCGCGCGGCCAAGACCCGCGCACGGCAGACGCCACCCCCATCGGCATCGCCTGCCGCCTGTGCAACCGCGCCGGCTGCATCGCCCGCGCCGAACCCCCGCTCGGCCGCGACATCCTGCCCGACGATTATCGCCGAGGGGCAGAACCTTTCAGTTTTGCGGAGAGTTGAGGGAGAACCGGCACAATGTCTTTGCTCGAAGGGGTGGTTCAAGCCGGCAAAGCGCTTGAACAGCTGGATGGTCGCCTTTGGTCGGCGATCGCGCCGGAGGAGCGCGGCGCGGATTACGACCGGCTCGCGGCCAGCTATGACATGGTTGTCGGAAACACCCTCTATAACCGGCTGGTCTGGGGAAACTGGGCCCAGCACTACCGCGACGCGGCCGCACAATTCCTGGCGGACGCCCCCGCTGGCCCCCTTCTCGATTGTGGCTGCGGGTCGCTCGTTTTCACCGGCAAGATCTACCGGCAAAGCGCGGCGTTGAACAAGCTGGTGCTCATGGACAGGTCGCTGGGAATGCTCCGGCGCGGTGCCGGGCGAGTGGCTGATGCAACATTTCTCCAAGCCGACGCGCTGGCCATGCCGTTCAGGAGCGAGGCGTTCGCAGGCGTCATGTCATGGGGCATGCTTCATGTGTTCGGCACCGCGTCGCCCCTTCTCAGCCAATTGAAAGCGGTCAGTGCCAAAGGTGCCAGCATCGCCATCTCGACGCTTGTCCTCGCCGATCGCCCCCTTGGCAATCGCATGCTGCGGTTGCTCCATCGGAACGGTGAAGTCGCCGTGCCGGAAAGCGAAGATCAAGTTTGCGCGGCTTTCGAGCGCCTGTTTCAGATCACTAAAAAATCACTGCGCGGAAATATGTTGATGCTGGAAGGCCGGGCTTTCGACTGAGATCGAAAACCGCTTTGGTCGGCACCGCCGACCCCGCGCCACCAAGACAGGACGCTTGACAGCCACCTTCTTTATGACAACCTCCTTAAGCATATAGCAAAGAGCGCAACAAACCTCCGTCGCCAAAGGATTCCACCATGGCAGATCCGGTTATTCCTCCCATTTCTCGTGACGCGCTTCCCGACGACATCAAGCCGTTGTTCGACACCGGCTTGGATCGAACGGGTGATGCCACGATCGTTCAAGTGATGTCGCACCAACCCGCGATCCTGCGGTGGTACTTCGGCGAATTCTATGACGGGCTCTTTTATAACAACAATCCCGGAGCACGGGTGGACGTCCGCACCAAGGAACTGCTTCGCTTGAAGCTGTCCAAACAGCACGGCTGCCAGTTTTGCAACCGGTTCAATACGGTAGAGGCGCTGGCTGCCGGGATTACCCAAGCGCAGGTCGACGCGATTTTCGACGACGATGCCGACGTCTGGAACGACAAGGATCGTGCGGTTCTGGCGCTGGGGCACGAGATGATGCTGCAGAATATGGACGGGCAATTGACACCCGAGCTTTATGCCAAGCTGCGGGGTCATTACGACGACGGCGAAATTATCGAGATGGGCTTTATCGCAGCGGTCCTCACGGGCGTCGCCAAATGGATCTTCACCTTTGATATGGTCAATCGCGAGGAAACGTGTCCCATTCGGCCACCCATTGCCGCTCCAACTTCAGCCCCCGCGCATTAACCCGCACCCAGGCGACAGTCTGACGCACACCTCAGGCCCTCAGCCAGACCCTGATCACCATCGCCACCGCGCCCAGCGCCGCAACGCTCATCGCCCAGATCGCGGCCATCCACGCCAGCCGCCGCCACAGCGGCGCGCGCTCGGCGCGTTCGGCACCGCTGAGGCGCGGGTCAATGATAGCCATGCGTGCCGACCTTCCCGCGAAACACCCAATAGGCCCAGCCAGTGTAGGCCAGGATCAGCGGCATGACCAAGGCGACGCCGATCAGCATGAACAGCTGGCTGCGTTCGGGCGCGGCGGCCTGCCAGATAGTCACCGATTGCGGCACCACATAGGGCCACATCGACACGCCAAGCCCGATCGCGCCGAGCACGAACAGCGCCAATGCTAGCAGGAACGCGCGCGCCGCGCGGCGCTCGCTCAGCCCCTTGAGAAGCAGCACCGCGACCAGCCCGGTCACCACGGGCACCGGCACCAGATACCACAGCAGCGGCACCGCAAACCACCGCTGGAAATACTGCGCGGCGAGGAACGGGGTCGCAAGGCTGACTGCCACCATCAGTGTCAGCGTAGCGAGCGCCGCGAGCCGCGCATGGCCAAACGCGCGCGTTTCCGCAGTGCCTTCGGTTTTCATCGCCAGATAGCACGCGCCGAGCAGCGCATAGCCGCAGACCACGCCCACGCCCGTCAGCAGCGAATAGGGCGAGAGCCAGCTGAGCCAATCGCCATCATACGCGCGGCCGACGACATGGATGCCCTGAAGCAAAGCACCCAGAATCACGCCTTGCGCAAATGCCGCGACCAGCGAGCCGCCAAAAAACGCCATGTCCCAGAATGCGCGGTGGCCCGGATCGCGCCAGCGAAATTCGAACGCCACGCCGCGAAAGACGAGGCCGAGCATCATCGCGGTGATCAGCGGATACGTCGCGGGCAGGATGATCGCATAGGCCAGCGGAAACGCGGCGAACAGCCCGCCGCCGCCCAGCACCAGCCATGTCTCGTTGCCATCCCACACCGGCGCGATCGAATTCATCGCCTGATCGCGCTCTTCGCCGGGGCGATAGAACGGAAACAGGATGCCGATGCCCAGATCAAAGCCATCCATCACCACGTACATCAGCACGGCAAAGGCGATAATGAACGCCCAGATCGTGGTCAGGTCAGCGCCCATGATCATGCCGCATGGCCTTGCGGCAATGTGCCATGTTCGGCATTGCCTTGCGCCGGGCCGGGAGTGATGCCGGCGGCGCGCACCGGCGCTTCGCCCAGTTCCTCCAGCCCGCCCTCGTGCGGATGCGGCGCGCCAGCCATCAGCTTGAGCAAGTACCAGATGCCCACGCCGAACACCGCGCAATAGACCAGCACGAACGCGACCAGCGAAGCGGCGACAGCAGGCGCAGCAATCGGGCTGGCGCTCTGCGCCGTCGTGAGCAGGCCATAAACCGTATAGGGCTGGCGGCCGACTTCGGTGGTGCACCACCCCGCGATCACCGCGACAATGCCCGAAGGCCCCATCACCAGCGCCGCGCGGTGCAGCCAGCGCCACGTATAGAGCGAGCGGTTGGCCCGCGCGATCAGGCTCCAGATGCCAAGGCCGAGCATGGCCATCCCGATGCCGACCATGATCCGGAACGACCAGAACACGATGGCAACGGGCGGCCGCTTGTCGGGCGCGATCGTGTCGAGCCCCTTGAGCGGCGCGTTCATGTCATGCTTGAGGATCAGGCTCGAAGCCTTGGGAATGCCGATCGCATAGTCCAGCTGCTGGGTCTTGTCGTTTGGGATGCCGAACAGATAGAGCGGCGCGCCTTCGGGGTGCGATTGGAAATGCCCCTCCATCGCCATGACTTTGGCAGGCTGGTATTCTAGCGTGTTGAGCCCGTGTTCGTCGCCCGCGATAATCTGGATCGGCGCGACGATCGCCGCCATCCACATCGCCATCGAGAACATCTTGCGCGCGTGCGCGTTGCCGCTGTCCTTGAGCAGATGCCACGCGCCCACCGCGCCGACCAGGAAGGCCGTTGTCAGGTAGGCAGCGATCACGGTGTGGACGAGGCGGTAAGGAAAGCTGGGGTTGAACACGATCGCCAGCCAGCTTGGCCCGGGTACGAGCTGGCCATTGGGCGCGATTTCATACCCCGTGGGCGTCTGCATCCACGAATTGACCGAAATGATCCAGAACGCCGAAACGAACGTACCGAGCGCCACCATCAAGGTCGCCGCATAGTGCGGGCCGCGCCCCACTTTGCCCATGCCGAACAGCATGACGCCCAGAAAGCCCGCTTCCAGAAAGAACGCGGTAAGCACTTCATAGGCCATCAGCGGCCCGATCACGCCGCCCACCTTGTCGGAAAACACCGACCAGTTGGTGCCAAACTGGTAAGACATGACCAGCCCCGACACCACGCCCATCGCGAATGTGACCGAGAAGATCTTCAGCCAGTAGCGGAACAGGTCGAGGTACAGTTCCTTGCCGGTCTTGAGCCACAAGCCCTCGAGCACCGCGAGATAACTGGCGAGGCCGATCGAAATCGACGGAAAGACGAAATGAAAGCTTACCGTGAAAGCAAACTGCATCCGCGCCAGAGTGAGGGCGTCAAAGCCGAAAATCACCGGCAGGCTCCTAAAGTCGGGACGACTCACATTCGCCCGCCAATGGGCTAGAACTTCACTCAATTGATCGCCAGTGCGATTGTTCCGCGATAGCATGCAAAAAGTGCAATCATGCTGCCCGGTGCATCGCCTGGCGCGCAGGGGTCTGATGCAGCTTGCCGCGCGCACACCGCGCCGCTATCCGCACCCTCCCGCCCCCTCCGGAAAGCGCTGCGCCGTGGCCACGATCATTCCGATTGCCGATGTCGATCCTGCCCTGGTCGAAACGCTGCTCGATGCCGCGTTCGAGCCTTCGCGCCGCGAGCGTACGGCCTACAAAGTGCGCGAGGGGATGGAATGCCTCGCCGCGCTGTCGTTCGCCGCGCTCGACGAGGATCAGATGCTCGCGGGCACGATCCAGTGCTGGCCCGTGGCACTGACCGATCCGCAAGGCCGCGCGCATCCGATGATCATGGTGGGGCCGGTCGCCGTGCTGCCTGCGCTGCACGGCGATGGCTATGGCAAGGCGCTGATGACCGCAAGCCTCACCGCGATCGACCCGCGCGCGCCATTGCCGCAAGTGCTGATCGGCGATCCGGAATACTACGAGCGCTTCTTCGGCTTCACCGCCGCGCGCACCGGCGGGTGGCAGCTTCCCGGCCCGTTCGAGCCGCGCCGACTGCTCTGCCGCACCGCGGTTCAGGACATGCTGCCCCCGCATGGCATGCTGGGCCCTTGGCGCAAGTGATCTGATCTGGCATCGCGATTGCCATGCCTTACGAACCGCCCCAGCCGATCGCCTCGCTCACGCTCGCGCAGCTTGCCGCGCTCGCTGATGGCAGTGACCTCCCACCGCTCGAGAAATGGGCACCCCAGCGCGCGGGCGACAGCGAGATGCGCATCGCCGCCGATGGCGCGTGGTATCATCAGGGCGGGCGGATCACCCGCCCGGCGATGGTCCGCGCCTTCGCCCGGCTCCTGATGCGCGATGGGGCGGGCCAGCACTGGCTGGTCACCCCCGCCGAACGGCTGACCATCGCGGTCGACGACGCCGCCTTCATCGCCATCGACATGGACGTGCGCGCAGACGAGCACGGCGCGCCGGTGCTGGCGTTCCAGCTCAACACCGACGATGTGCTCTTGCTGGGGCCGCAGAACCCGCTGCGCGTGGGCGGCAGCGCGGATCAGCCCGCGTTCTATCTCGCCGTCCGCCACGGCGCGGAAGCACGGCTCAACCGCAGCACCTATGGCCAGCTCGTCGATCATGCGCTCAGCGTTTCCGATGCCGCTGCCTTGGCGGTCGAAAGCATGGGGCAAACCTTTTCCCTGGTGCCGCCCTCATGACCTCGCCGTTGCTGGCGCGCCTGACCACGCTGTTCGAGGCGGGCCACCGCGCGCCGCCCGAACCGTTTTACGAAGACTGGCGCGCGGTCCCGGGCACCGCGATGCGCGCCGCCGCCGTGCTGATCGCGGTCACCGACCGGCGCGATCACCCCGATGGCCCCGGCGTGCTGATGATCCACCGCCCCTCGCACATGCGCGCGCATCCCGGGCAGGCGGCGTTTCCGGGCGGCAAGATCGATCCCGGCGAGACCGCGATCGAGGCCGCGCTGCGCGAGGCGAACGAAGAGCTGGGCATCGATGCCGCCGACGTGCGCGTGATCGGCGCGACCGACGAATACCGCACCGGCACCGGCTATGAGATCACCCCGGTGCTCGCGGTGGTGCCCGACGACCTCGCGCTCCAGCCCAATCCGGCCGAAGTCGCCGCGTGGTTCGAACCGCCGCTGGATTTCCTGCTCGATCCGGCGAACCACACGCGCCACACCGGCGAATGGAACGGGCGCAAGGGCAGCTACATCGAGATCCTGTGGCGCGAACACCGCGTCTGGGGCGTCACCGCCGGGATCATCGCCAACCTGACGCAGCGCATGGGCTACCGTGGCTGATCGCCTCCCCGCCGCCGGGTGGACGCAGCGCGCCGATCTCGCCGCGCTGATCGCCGCGCTCGATCCCGATGGCCTTGGCCTGTGCCGCTATGTCGGCGGCGCGGTGCGCGATACCTTGCTGGGGCTCCCCGTCGCGGACATCGACATCGCCACGCAGTTGCTGCCGGGTGACGTGCTCGCGCGGCTCAAAGCGGCGGGGATCAAGGCGGTGCCCACCGGCATCGCGCACGGCACGGTGACTGCCGTGATCGCGGGCGGCCCGGCGGAAATCACCACCTTGCGCCGCGATGTTTCCACCGATGGCCGCCACGCCACCGTCGCTTTTTCCAGCGACTGGCAGGAAGACGCGGCGCGGCGCGATTTCACGATCAACGCGCTTTATGCCGATCCGCGCGAACGCACCGTGTTCGACTATTTCGGCGGCCTCGCCGATCTGGCGGCGCGGCACTTGCGCTTTATCGGCGCGGCCGAAGCGCGCATCACCGAGGATTACTTGCGCATCCTGCGCTATTTCCGCTTTCAGGCGCGGTTCGGCTCGGTGCCCGCCGATGCCGAGGCGGAAGAAGCCTGCGCGCGGCTCGCCCCCGGCATGAAAGGCCTCTCGCGCGAACGGATCGGCTGGGAACTGCTCAATCTGCTCGGGCTGCCAAACCCGGCCACCACCACGCAGCGGATGGCCGAGCTCGGCGTGCTCGCGCAAGTGCTGCCCGAGGCCGACCCGGCCCCTCTGCCCGCGCTCATCGCCGCCGAACAACGCGCCCACGCCGCGCCCGATGCGCTGCGCCGCCTCACCGCCATGCTCCCCCCCGATCCGGAACTGGCAGCGCTGATCGGCGCACGGCTGCGCCTGTCGATCGCCCAGCGCAAGCGGCTGGCGCTGGCGGCGGTGCGTGCCGGGCCAGACGAAAACGTACGCGCGCTGGCCTATCAGGTGGGCATGGAAGCCGCGACCGACCGGCTGCTCATCGCGGGCGGGGACCTTGCGCCGCTCGCAGGCTGGGAAGTTCCGCCCTTCCCGCTCAAAGGAGGCGCCATCGTCGCACGCGGCATCAGCGCCGGACCGGAGGTTGCGCGCATCCTGCGCGCGGTGGAAAGCCGGTGGGTGGAGGAAGGGTTCCCAGCTGAACGAATTGCTGAAATACTGGATGATGTTCTGGGTACAGCCGCTTAAATGAGCTTCGAACCTCGGCCACGGCGGGTTTGTTCGGCTCGGTTTTTCACCACGGCCAGCAGGTTATCGCTCAGGTCACCCAAGAATAACTCTCCCCACCAAGCACAATATAAATTCACCGGGGTTTGAATCCAATATTGCGTGCGCAGCGTAAGCCGGGTGTGCGTGCTATCTATCGGTTCGAGAGAGTATCCGCCTTCTTCGATGCGAAAGTACGGACTGTCGGGCACGAGATGCCTGTCGGTGTATTCCCAGCCGTCAGTCCGTTCAAAGATAAAGCGCCAGCCAATGCGGTGATCCTGAGACCAATCCGTAATTTGCTCTCGAAACCGGAGCCCGTGCGCCCAGTGAGCAAAACGGTCAGCCCCGATCCCATTTCCAATCAGGCGAGCACCGAGCGGCCGTGGCACACCGATCACGTCTTGCGTCACATTCCATTTGCCCTCGCCAGGACCCACATTGGGAATGCCCCGTAACAAAGGCCAGATTCTCTCGGGAGACGCATCAACAACGACCGTGCGCGAAACCACAAACCGTGCATCGGGTAGCGTAACCAGCGGCTCTATCTGCATGGCTACGAGCGGCGCCATCAGTAATGCTGCACAATACGTCCGCCCGCGCTTGAGGCGATGGCGCACAACATACGTTAACGCAGAACCCGCGAGCCCGCTGATAAGCCAAAGTGGTGCCAGCAGCAGGACGCAGATCACGCCTTCCCGCAACGCGACGAACGAGACCACTGCGACCGCAGCCAGAATCCAGACAGGTATCCATAAGTAGGTGGCGAGCCGGCGCTCCCCCCATGGATCGGCAATGTAGGAAGCCAAGGCGCAGATCGCAGCTGGCGAAATGACAAGAAACGAAAAGCTCACTAGTCCGTTATTCGGACGGATCGTCTCAAGTAGGAGGTAAACCCCGAGGCAAATCGCTAACGCGAGGGCTAGTGCTCCTGATGTGCGCCGCCAACCCGACGTCCAAGTACGTGCTGCCGCCGATGAACTGGCACTCCCAAGCTCACCTTTGGTCAAATAGCGATCCTCACCCCTTCCACGCCCGCCGATCCTCGGCGGCGCGCAGCACTTCATAGGCGGTCTGCAGTTTCAAAAACTCCGCCGCCGCCGCCTTGTCGCCGGGGCGCAGGTCGGGGTGGACTTCCTTGGCGCGGGTGCGCCAGGCCTTGCGCACCGCTTCGAAATCGGCGTCGCTGTCCAGCCCGAGCGCCTCCAGCGCGCGCATTTCATCGCGGCTGCGGGTGCCGTCGCCGGGGCCGCCCCATGCCGCCCAGGCGGCCTCGCGGTAGCCCTCGGCCTCGCCGCGCTCCGCTTTCTCGCGCAGTTCGGCCTCTTCCTTGTCGAGCCCTTCGAAGTAATTCCAGCCGGAGTTATATTCGGCGGCATGGCGCTCGCAGAAATACCAGCGGTCGGGGTTGTTGGGCGATTTGGGCGCTGGGCAATCGCCTTTGGCCTCGCAGCCATGCCGGTCGCACAGCCGCACCGTGGCCGCCTCGCTGCTCGCGCCATAGCCGCGCCAGCGCGGAAACCCCCAGTCAGCCGATCTGCCTTGCCGTGCCATCGATACCTTCAAGCCGCCCCCGAATTGGGGAGCGCAATGTCATGCCACAGCAGACCCATACAGACCAGAGGCCTCAAGCACCGGTGCCCGAAAGCACCGGCGCCGAATGTCCGCTGCTTATTGAACGGTCACCGTCACCGCGCGGCGGTTCTTGGCCCAGCTGCCCTCATCCGAACCCAGCGCGATCGGGCGCTCCTTGCCATAGCTGACCGTGGTGATCCGCGCGGCATCGATGCCCAGGCTCACCATATAGTTCTTGGCCGCATTGGCGCGGCGTTCGCCCAGCGCGATGTTGTAATCGCGCGTCCCGCGCTCGTCGCAGTGCCCCTCGATCGTCACCGATTTGTTCGGATAGCGCGACAGCCACTGCGCCTGGCTCTGCAGCGCGCCCTGATCCTCGGCGTCGATGTTGTACCGATCGGTATCGAACAGGATCGTGTCGCTCAGCACCGAGGCGAGGAAATCGGCCTGGCTGCCGGGAACCGGCCCGGTCGGCGCGGTCGGCGTCGGCGCGGTGGTGCTGGTGCTCGGCTGCGGCGGCGGCGGCAGATCCTTGGGCTTGCTGGCGCAACCGGCCAGCACGAGGCAGGAGACAAGCAAGGACACGGTAACGGCTTTGACGGACATGCGGTTGACTCCTGCATCAGGTTGGATTGACGAGATACCCCGGGCGGCAAAGTGCCCCGCACACGGCGGAATCGCAATCGGATTCGCACAACGGCACGGGCCGCGCCGGGCGAAACCGGCCCAATTCAGGGCAGAACCGGTCCCCATGCGGGGTCGGAGGCATCGACCGGCGTGTTCAGCCGCCGCTCGTTGCGCCCGGTCAGGTCAACCTGCCAGATCGAGGTACGGCCGCTGCCGCGCGCGGTGCGAAAGAACTGCACGATCCGCCCGTTGGGGGCCCAGGTCGGCGCTTCATCCTGCCAACTGTCTGTCAGGAAACGCATATCGCCGCCGCTCGGGCTCATCACCGCGATGCGGAAATTGCCGCCCATGTGGGTGAAAGCGATCTGGTCGCCGCGCGCGCTCCACTCGGGCGTGGCCGCGCGGCCCCCGCCAAAACTGATCCGCCGCTGGTTCGATCCGTCGGCGTTCATCACATAGACTTGCTGGCTGCCCGAACGATCGCTTTCGAACACGATCTTCGATCCATCGGGCGAATAGCTGCCGCCGACATCGATTCCCGGCGAATCGGTCAGCTTGGTCGATGCGCCGCCTTCGGCCGAAACGCGGTAGATGTCGGTATTGCCCGCAATCGCCATCGAATAGAGGATCGACTTGCCATCGGGCGACCAGCGCGGCGCAAATGTCGGCCCCTTGCCCTCGGTCACCAGCTGCTGGCGGCCGGTGCCGATGTCGTAGATATAGATGCGCGGATTGCCGCTGACATAACTGAGATACACGATCCGGCTGTAATTGGGCGAATAGCGCGGGGTTAGCGCGGTCGCCTGTCCGCTGGTGATGAAGCGGTGGTTGGCCCCGTCCGAATCCATGATCGCGAGCTGCTTGCGGCGCCGATCCTTGGGCCCGGTTTCGGCGATATAGGCGATCTTGCTGTCGAAAAACGGGCTTTCGCCCGAAAGCCGGGCATAGACCATGTCGGCGCACTTGTGCGCCGCGCGCCGCCATTCCTCGGGCTTCACTACATAGCCCTGCCGCGCCAGCTCGCTGCCCAGCGCCACATCATAGAGATAGCAGCCCACCGTCAGCCGCCCGTCCTCGCCGCCCTGGACAAAGCCCTGCACCAGCATTTCGGCCGAGCGCGCACGCCATCCGCCAAAGGCGGGCGCGGCCACTTCGCCATAGCCGATGCCCGGCAACGCATCGGGGCCGACCGGCTTGAACAGGCCGTTGTTCTTCAGATCGTTGAACACCACCCGCGCCACATTCTTGCCCAGCGCCTCGGTATTGCCGCCTTCCGCCGCCGTGCTCACCACCGCATTGGTCGGAAATGCGGGGATGGCGATGCCCAGATCCTGCCATTCGCTCTCGTCGGTCACCGAGCCGGAAAGCCCCGCATCCTCCGCCGGAGCGGCAGCGGCGGTTGCCGAGGAGGGCGCAACCGGCGCGGCTTGCGCCAGAGCCAGCGCGGGCCACGCGGCAATCCCGAGGAACAGCGAAACGGTGCGGATCATCATTGCGACAACTTTCTGTCAAAGCGGAAACTGCCGACGCGCTTCCACTTGCTATAGTATTCGGGCGGCAATTCAAACGGCGCGGCAAGCTGCACCGCGCGGATTGCCTGTTCGGCATGGCGCTGTTTTTGCGAGCGATTGGCATCGTTCTCGCCCGATTGCATCACCACCACCGGCCTTCCCGCCAGGCTGCCGTCGGGATTGAGATTCCACGCCAGCACGGTCACTAGCTTGTCGCTGTCCACCCCTTGCGGCGCGGTCCAGTTGGGCTTGATCTGGCGGGCAATCGCGCTGACCAGCGATGACACCACCTCGGGCCCGATTGCGGCCGCGGGCGGCGTGCGCGCGGTGCCGGGATCGGTCGCGCCGCTCACCCCTTTAAGGAAATCGTTACCGATGCGGCTCGCCCCCGCCGGCGCTTTGGCGATGCGGGTGGGGCGTTCCTCCGCAGGCTTGGCAGCGGGTGCTTTGGCCGCCGGTTTGGCAGGCGCGGCCTTGGCAGGCGGCGTCTTGATCGGCGTTTTCGGCGGCGCAGGCTGCGGCTGCGCGCGTGGCGGCGGCGGCAAAGGACGCGCAACCGGCTTGGGCACCGGCTGCGGCGCGGGCGGCTGCGGCTTGGGCGGCGCTGGCTGCGGCGCGGGCTCCGGCTCTGGCTGGGGCTCGCCCAGATCGGGCGCAACGTCGGGCGCGGCCTGCGCATCGGGCTCGGTCGAGGTCGAGCGCTCGGCAATCTCCTCCGACACGGTCACCGTCAGCCGTTCGGGCAGCGGCGGCACCCTTCCGCTCGGCGGGGCGAGCGTGAGCGCGGCGATCAGCCCGGCATGCGCCGCCAGCGCGATGACCAGCGCCAGCGCTTCTTCGCGCGTCAGGCCAGAGGCAGCGGTTTCGCGCATCGCCATCAGGTTATGGGGCCGTGGCTGAACCGTTGGTGACCAGCGAGATCGATTTGAACCCGGCGGCATTGAGCGCGCCCATCACCCCGATCACCCGGCCGTAATCGAGCCGCTTGTCGGCGCGCAGGGTCACCAGCGGCGGCGTCGCCCCCCGGTTCAGCCCCGCCAGCCGGTCGCCTAGCTCGCCCGGGGCCAGCTCCTGATCATCGAGGAACAGGCGGCCCTCGCCGTCCATGCTCACCGTGATCTGGTCCGCCTCCTGCTTCAGCGCCTCGGCCTGGCTATCGGGCAGATCGATCGGCACGCCGGCGCTCAGCATCGGCGCGGTCACCATGAAAATGATCAGCAGCACCAGCATGACATCGACCAGCGGCGTCACGTTGATCTCCGACATCGGCGCGCCATTTCCGCGCCCGCGCCGCCGCCGCGCGCCGCTCATGCTCACAGCTCCAGCTCGCGGCTCAAGGTCGCGTGGAAGCGGTCGGCAAAGCGGAACAGGCGCGCTTCGAACCGGTTCACGCTGTGCGAAAAGCGGTTGTAGGCAATCACCGCCGGGATCGCCGCAAACAGGCCGATGGCGGTGGCGAACAGCGCTTCTGAAATGCCGGGCGCCACCACCGCGAGCGAGGAATTGGCCTGCGCGCCGATGCTGAAAAAGCTGCCCATGATGCCCCAGACCGTGCCGAACAGCCCGACAAACGGCGCCACCGCGCCCACTGTCGCCAGGAAATTGAGCCGGTTGGCGAGCCGCTCGGTCTCGCCCACCACCGCGCTTTCCATCGCGCTGCTCAGCCGCTGGCGCGTGCCCTCGCGGTCGATCGATTTGCCCGCGGTCGAGCGCCGCCATTCGGCCAGCGCGGCGGTCACGATGCGCGCGCTGGGGATGTCCTTCCTGCCCTCCTCCTTGTGAAAGGCATCGACATCGCGCGCTTCCCAGAAACCGTCCTCATATTTGTCGCAGGCCCGCCGCACGCTGCCCATCTTGAGCCAGAAGCCGACCACGATCGTCCAGGTCCAGACCGAGGCGAGCACCAGCGCGCCCATCACCACCTGCACCACCACATCGGCGTTCAGAAACAGCTCGACCGGATTGAGCCGGGTCGGCATGCCGGCGCTGGCACCGGCGCTTACACCGGCAAGGGCAAGAAGCGGGATCATCATGCGGGGGTACTGCTTTCATCAGGGAAGTGGGGGGAAACCATCGGAGCCATAGCCGCCAGCCAGCCCGCAGGCTGGCGGCGCGGTCGGCCATTCGGTGCGACAAACGCCATCCTGAGCTGTGCCTCGCACAGCAGCTCGGACCCGCGCAGCGCCCGCTGCACCGCGCGGCAGGTCGCCGGGCTCAGCGCGATCACCTGGCTCTGGATTAGCACCACATCCTCCAGCCGCGCGGGCCGCGCATAGCGCAAGGTGAGGTCCGCCACGGCATAAGCGCCCTCGCCCGCCTCGTGCGCGGCGCGCTGGTCGATGCCGAGCAGCCGCAGCATGTCCGAACGCGCCCGCTCGAACCAGCGCAGATAATTGGCATGATAGACCACGCCCGAATGATCGGTGTCCTCGAAATAGACGCGCACCGCATAAAGGTGGCACGAACCGTCGAAGCGGCCGGAAGGAGGCTCGGGCAAGATCATAGGTCGCGCCGCTGTTAGCCCACCGGCGAGTCTCAGGGCAAGCCGAACCAGCGGCTTTTGTTAACCATAAGCCAGAGATACCCACCCCCGGCCCCTCCCGCAGGCGGGAGGGGAGCAGAAGGACGGCCCCTTCCCCCCGCAATCAGTATTGGAGCTGACGGGTTCTTTCTTCCCCCCTCCCGCTTGCGGGAGGGGCCGGGGGTGGGCCGCTCGCCGCTAATCACCAACCGCCAGCAGCGGCCCCAGCTGCCGCCCCGCAAAGATATGCACGTGCAGATGCGGCACTTCCTGATGGCTGTTCGTGCCGGTATTGGCCAGCAGCCGGTATCCCGGCGCGACCAGCCCGGCCTCGCGCGCCACCGCGCCCACCGCGCGCACGAACCCGGCGATCTCCGCGTCCGAGGCCTTGGCCGAAAAATCGTCCCAGCTCACATAGGCACCCTTGGGGATCACCAGAATATGCGTGGGCGATTGCGGATTGATATCGTGAAACGCGAGCGTCCACTCATCCTCGCGCACCTTCTTGCACGGGATCTCGCCGCGCAGGATCTTGGCGAACACGTTCTGATCATCGTAAGGCTGCGTTGCATCGACGGGCATGTCAGGCGCTCCTGCTGGCTTTTTCCGCTATTCCCGATGTGCCCTCGCGGCGTTCGAGCTCGCCCAGCACATCGGCCATGGTCACGCCCTTTTCGCCCAGCAGCAACAGCAGGTGAAACACGAGGTCGGCCGCCTCGCCGGTCAGCTCTGCCGCCGTTCCGGTGAGCGCCGCGATCACCACTTCAGTGGCTTCCTCGCCCACTTTCTGCGCAATCTTGGGCACACCGCGCGCATGCAGTTTCGCCACATAGCTGGTTGCCGGATCGCCGTCGCGGCGCTCGGCGATCAGCGCTTCGAGGCGGGCGAGGATTGCGGCATGGGTCATGGCGTTGCCACGAATGGCGCGCGGCCGCCCGCCGGTCAAGCGGATCGGTTCAGTCGCGGCGCCGCCCGTTGCGCCGGCCAAGGATCAGGCCGAGCACGCCGATTGCGAACAGCACGATGTTGCTGGGCTCGGGCACCGGCGTGTCGCCGCCTTGGGCAAGCGCGGCGCCGGCCGGGACAAGCGCCAGCAGCGCGCCCGTGAACACAGCACGCACAAGGAAACGGAGATACCTGGCCATGCAAAAGTTAATGCAAAGCTTGTGCCACCGCCGCGAGAGTGGCGGGGACCGGCGCGCCGCGTGGTTAACCGCCGCGACCGGCCAACCCCGATTGTAAAGCAACCCGGCAGTTTCAGCTGCGCGCGGGCAATCCCGCCGCGCGCAAGGCCGCATGCGCTTCGGCCACGCTGTGCTGGCCGAAATGGAAGATCGAGGCCGCCAACACCGCGCTGGCATGGCCCTGTGTCACCCCTTCGACCAGATGGTCGAGGCTGCCCACCCCGCCGCTGGCGATCACCGGCACCGAAACCGCATCGGCAATCGCGCGGGTCAATTCCAGGTCATAGCCCGCCTTGGTGCCGTCCCCGTCCATCGAAGTCACCAGCAGTTCGCCCGCGCCCAGTTCCGCCAGCAAAATGCCATGCGCCAGCGCATCGATGCCCGTCGCCTTGCGCCCGCCGTGCGTGAAGATCTCCCATTTGCCCGGCCCGGTGCGCCGCGCATCGACCGAACCGACCACGCACTGCGCGCCGAATTTCTCGGCAATATCGCGCACCAGTTCGGGCCGCGCCACCGCCGCCGAATTGACCGCAACCTTGTCCGCCCCCGCCAGCAGCAGCGCGCGCGCGTCCTCCGCGCTGCGCACCCCGCCGCCCACGGTCAGCGGCATGAAGCACACCTCGGCCGTGCGCGCGACGACATCGAGCAAAGTCCCGCGCCCCTCATGCGTCGCCGAAATATCCAGGAAACACAGCTCGTCCGCGCCCGCCTTGTCATAAGCCCGCGCCTGCTCGACCGGATCGCCCGCATCGCGCAAGTCGACAAAGTTCACGCCCTTGACCACGCGCCCATCGCGCACATCAAGGCAGGGAATGACGCGGATGCGGACGGTCACCTAATTCCTCCCCGGCACGGGGAGGGGGAGGAATTGCGCCGAAATCCTCACGCCTCCGCCATCGCAATCGCCGCGGCCAGATCGAGCCGCCCCTCGAAAAGCGCGCGCCCGGTAATCACGCCCTCGATCCCGTCCGCCTCGTGGATCTTGAGCATGCGGATATCGTCGATGCCTTTCACCCCGCCGCTGGCGATCACCGGCAGCCGCGTCGCGCGCGCCAGATCCAAGGTCGCATCGATATTGCAGCCCTTGAGCAGCCCATCGCGCCCCACATCGGTAAACAGGATCGAGGCCACGCCCGCATCCTCGAACCGCCGCGCCATGTCGACAATCGAAACGTCGGAGACTTCCGCCCAGCCCTCGGTCGCAACCATGCCGTCACGCGCATCGACCGCCACCACGATGCCGCCGGGGTAGGCCTTGGCCATGTCGCGCACAAACTCCGGGTCTTTCAGCGCCGCCGTGCCGATCACCACCCGCGCCACGCCCAGATCGAACCAGCCATCGACAGCAATCGGGTTCCGAATGCCCCCGCCCAATTGCACATGCCCCGGAAACACCTTGAGGATGCCCTCGACCGCCGCGCGGTTCACCGCCTCGCCCGCAAACGCGCCATCGAGATCGACCACATGGAGATACTGCGACCCGGCTTCCGCAAACAGCATCGCCTGCGCCGCCGGATCATCGCCATAAACCGTCGCGCGCGCCATATCGCCCTCGGCGAGACGCACGACTTGACCGCCTTTGAGATCGATGGCCGGAAAAACGATCATGCGGGGCCGCCATCCTTAGACCAAAACGCAACAAGCCCCTCCCCCGTTCGGGGGAGGTTGGGTGGGGGTGCCGACGCCAGCCAGCTCATGGCTTCCACTCCAGAAACCGCGAGAGCAGCGCCAGCCCATAGTCCTGGCTCTTCTCCGGGTGAAACTGCACCCCCAGCACAGTGTCCTGTGCCACCGCCGCCACCAACCCGCCGCCATGATCGGTCATCGCGGCAATGGTCTGGGGATCGCTGGCGGCAAAATGAAACGAGTGCAGAAAATAGGCCTCGCCGCCCTCGATCAGGCTGTGATGGCGCGAAGGCGCGACATCGTTCCAGCCCATGTGCGGCACTTTGATCGCGGGATCGGTGCGCTCGATTTCGCGCACCTCGCCGCCGATCCAGCCTAGGCCGGTGCACGCGCCAAATTCGATGCTGCGCTCTGCGAGCAATTGCATGCCCACGCAAATGCCGAGAAACGGCGCCGCACCCACTTGCACCCGCTCGGTCATCGCCTCGACCAGCCCCGGCACGGCGCGCAAAGCCTCTGCGCAGGCCCGAAATGCGCCAACGCCGGGCAGCACGATCCGGTCCGCCGCGCGCACCACCGCTGGATCGGCAGTAACGCAAACGCCCTCCGCTCCAGCCGCCGTCAGCGCATTTGCGACCGAGCGCAGGTTGCCCGCGCCGTAATCGACCAGCGCAATGACCTCAGCCACCCAGAATGCCCTTGGTGCTCGGCACCGCATCGCCTTTGCGCGGATCGATTGCCACCGCCGCGCGCATTGCCCGGGCAAAGCCTTTGAAAATGCCCTCGATGATGTGGTGGTTGTTCTGCCCGTAAAGGCATTCGATGTGCAGCGTGATGCCCGCCGCCTGCGCGACCGATTGAAACCAGTGCTCGAACAGCTCGGTGTCCATCTCGCCAAGGCGCGGCTGCGTGAATGCGGCTTTCCAGATCAGCACCGGGCGGCCCGAGATATCGAGCGCCACGCGCGCCAGCGCTTCGTCCATCGGCGAATAAGCCGCGCCATAGCGCGTGATGCCCTTCTTGTCGCCGAGCGCCTGCGCAATCGCCTGCCCCAGCGCGATTGCGCTGTCTTCGGTGGTGTGATGCTGGTCCACGTGAAGGTCGCCCTGCACATGGCAGGTCACGTCGATCAGCGAGTGGCGGCTGAATTGTTCGATCATGTGATCGAGGAAGCCGATCCCGGTCGAGACGTCATAAACCCCGCTGCCATCGAGGTTGACCGCGACATTGATGGCGGTTTCATGGGTGGTGCGGGCAATCGATCCGGTGCGCATGGCGGTGGCTATAAGCCGCTTGGGAGCAGAATCAATCTCCCGGTCCGCGCGCGCTCCCTCTTGACCCCGGCGCGGCCCGAGGCCATCGATGCGCCATGACCGACGCGCCAGACAGCATGATCCCCTATGACGAAATCGTGCAGGAAGCGCTGCGCGCGGTGGTCGGCCGGGTGCTCGGCCAGGTCGAGAGCGCGGGAGGTTTTCTGCCGGGAAACCACCATTTCTACATCACGTTCAAGACCGCGGCGCCCGGTGTCTCGATTCCGCAGCGCCTGAAAGAGCGCTTTCCCGACGAGATGACGATCGTCATCCAGAACAAGTTCTGGGATCTCAAAGTGAGCGATCAGGGTTTTTCGGTGGGGCTCAGCTTCAATCAGATTCCCTCGACCCTGATCGTTCCGTTCAGCGCGATCACCTCGTTTGTCGATCCTGCGGTCGATTTCGGCCTGCAATTCCAGGCGGCGGGCGACATCGAGGAGGACGTTCACCGCGATGACGCGCAAAACGATTCGCCCGGCGATCCCGCGCCAGACGAGCCCGCGCCCTCCGGCGGCGACGATGGAACCAATGTGGTGACCGTGGATTTTCGCAAGAAGTGACCGGCGCGCGGGCGTCGGCGCATCCCGGCAGGCTCCGCCTGCAAACGCGAGGTTGATGATGGCCCTGTTCAAGAAATCGGCAGCGAAAGCAAAGACGGAAGCGGCCCCGGTGGCCGCCGTGGCCGACATCATTCTTGCCGATATCGCGATGCGCGCGGGCGAGACCATGCTGCGCCGGGGCGTTGACCGCGTGCTGCCTGCCAGAGGCACGGTCAGGAACATCGCCGGCGGTGTCGGCAGCGGGATCGCGGTGCGAATCCTCAAAGTGGCGGCGCTGCGCATCGCCACACGCTCGGTCCCGGGGGCGATTGCGGTCGGCGGGGCGCTGGTCGCCAAATCGCTCTATGACCGGCGGCGGGCCAAAGCGGCCAAAGCACCGAAGAAATAGGCACAGGCATGGCCCGCAAGCATTCCAAGCATGGTCCGTACGAAGACCTTGGCGATGCGGACGAAGCCCCGGTCGTCGTCCCGCCGTGCTGGCTGTGTGGGCGACCCACCGGCAAGACCATCGTGTGGCACCATCCCGTGCCCAAGAGCCGGGGCGGGCGCGATGTCGTGCCGATGCATCCGATCTGCCAGCAGACGCTGATCGCCAACTTCACCAATTCCGAGCTGCAACGCCACGCCATGGACGTGGAAAGCCTGCTGGCGAACCCTTCCGTGCGCAAATTCGTCGACTGGGTCGCCAACAAGGACCCGGATTTCACCGCATCGACCGCCAAAAAGCAGCGCTAATGCCGCGCTATCCCGGCGCTATTGCACTAAATCGGCGCGGCCTTGCGTAGCGCTTGACGATTTGCCGCGCGGTGCGGCACTAGCGTGCATGGTCCAAGCTGCCCAAGACGACACGCTCCACCGCCGGGGCCTCATGTTCATCCTGTCCTCGCCATCGGGCGCGGGCAAGTCCACGATCGCGCGCATGCTGCTCGCGGCCGACCCGGAACTGACGGTGTCGGTTTCCGCCACCACCCGTCCGATGCGCGCCGGCGAAGTCGATGGCAAAGACTATCACTTTGTAACGCAAGCAGAATTCGACCGGATGGTCGAGGCGGGCGAGTTTTTCGAATGGGCGCATGTGTTCGGCCACAGCTATGGCACGCCCAAAGGCGCGATCCGCGCCGGGCTGAAGCTCGGCCAGGATTTCCTGTTCGACATCGATTGGCAGGGCACCCAGCAGCTCTATCAAAAGGCGCAGGCCGATGTCGTGCGCGTGTTCATCCTGCCGCCCAGCCTCGCCGAACTCAATGCCCGCCTGATCGGCCGGGGCACCGACTCCGCCGAAGTGATCGCCGCCAGAATGGCCCGCGCACAGGCGGAAATCAGCCATTGGGACGGCTATGACTACGTCGTGATCAACGACGATGTCGATGTCTGCTTTGCCAAAGTGCATGAAATTCTGGGTGCGGAACGGATGCGCCGCACCCGCCAGACCGGGCTTATCGATTTCGTGCGGCAGCTGACTCGGGGCTAGGCCCCCTCGCCTTCGGCTCAATGCCCGCTGGGATCGACCGCGTCTTCCGAAATCCAGCCGTTGACGATGCCGCCATCGATCGGCAACGCCGAGCCCACGAAATAGTCGCCCGCGCGGCTGGCGAGATAGATCGCGCCGCCCGCCATATCTTCGAGGTTACCGATGCGCTTGGCCGGAATGCCGCGCGATGAAGCCTCGGGATTGCGCGCGGCGGCCTTGTTCATTTCCGATGCGAACGCGCCGGGGCACAGCGCGCTGGCGACGATATTGTCGCGGATCAGCCGCGCCGCCATGCGCCGGGTCAGCTGGATCAGCGCCGCCTTCGAAGCCTGGTAGCTGTAGGTTTCCCAGGCATTGATCCGCAGCCCGTCGATCGAGGCGATGTTGATCACTTTGGCGGGGCGCTCGGTCGCCGCCGCCTTGAGCAGCCCGTGCAGCTTCTGCGTCAGGAAAAACGGCGTTTTCACATTGAGGTTCATCACCTTGTCCCAGCCGATCTCCGGGAAATCCTCAAACTCCGCGCCCCACGCCACGCCGGCATTGTTGACCAGAATGTCGAGCTTGCTCTCGCGCTGGCTCAGATCCTCCACCAGCGCCTCGATCCCGGCCGACGACGAGATATCGCCGGGCAGCGCGATGCACCGCTCGCCCAGTTCGGCGGCCGTTTCCTCGACCACCGCGGCCTTGCGCGCGGTGATATACACCCGCTCGCATCCCGCCGCGAGATAGCCCTCGGCGATCATCCGGCCGATGCCGCGCGATCCGCCCGTGACCACGGCCACGCGGCCTTCGAGGCTGAAAAGTTTGGCAAAATCCATGCGCGTGTTCCTCAATAACCGCTGAGCTGCGCGACACGCTCGGTGTGGTAGAACTGGTCGCCCATGAATTCGGCCAGCGCGCGGTCGCGCTTCATGTAGAGCCCGATATCGTATTCGTCGGTCATGCCCACGCCGCCGTGCATCTGCACGCTCTCGCGCACGGTCAGATTGCACACCTGCCCGGCCTTGGCCTTGGCGGCGGCGACCATCAGCTCGGCGCGCTCCGAGCCGCCGTCGAGCAATTGCTGCGCCTTGATCACCACGGCATTGGCGATTTCGACTTCGGAATAGAGATGCGCCGCGCGGTGCTGCAGCGCCTGGAATTCGCCGATCAGCTTGCCGAACTGCTTGCGCGTCTTGAGATAAGTAGTGGTCATGTCGAACGCGCCGGTGGCAACACCGGTCTGCTCAGCCGCCGCGCCGATGCGCCCGGCATCGAGCACTCTGTTCAAAAGCGCGCGCCCGCCATCGACCTCGCCGATCACGCAGTCGCCATCCAGCTCGACATTGTCGAACGTGACATGGCTCGCCATCGACGAATCGAGCAGCCGCACCGCGTTGTGGCCGATCCCGGCGGCATCGCGCGGCACGGCGAACAAGGTCACGCCGTCGGCATCGTCGTCATTGCCCGCGGTGCGCGCGGCGACGATGATCGCATCGGCCGAAGCGCCCTGCACCACGAATTGCTTCTTGCCCGAAAGGCGAAAGCCGTTGCCCGCCCGCTCGGCGCGCGCGGCGATCCGCTCGGGGCGGTGCTTGGGGCCTTCGTCGATCGCCATCGCCAGCACGGTGTCGCCCGCGATCACTCCGGGCAGCCAGCGCCCGCGCAATTCGTCGGAACCGCTGGCCAGCGCCGTCACGCCCATCACCGAGGTGGTCAGGAACGGCGAGGGCGTCAGGTTGCGGCCGATCTCGGCCAGCACGATCCCCGCCTCGACATGGCCCATGGCAAGCCCGCCATCGGCTTCGCTCGCCAGCATCCCGGTCAGGCCCATTTCGGCAAATTGCTTCCACAGCGCATGGGCAAAGCCATCCGCGCAATTGCTCGCGCGCAATGTGCGAAGCTGCTTTTTTATATTGCCTTCGTCGGCCATGAAACCCGCGACGGAGGAGGCCAGCATGGCCTGATCTTCGGTATGAAACAGCGGCATTTGGTTCTCTCCCCTCCCCGTTTGCGGGGAGTTTGCCGGGTCAAAGACAGTTATCCCTGCTCCGGCATTATGATTTCCTGGCGACGCAGGGGTTTAAGCGCCCGGCAGATCGAGGATGCGCTTGGCAACGACGTTGAGCATCACCTCGCTGGTGCCGCCCTCGATCGAATTGGCCTTGGTGCGCAGCCAGCCGCGCGCGGTGCCGCCGCCGCGGCTTTCCTCGCTTTCCCATTCCAGCGCGGCGCTGCCGCCGACATTCATGAACAATTCGTGGCGGCGCTTGTTGAGCTCGGTCCCGGCATATTTCATCATGTTGGACTGCGCGGGATGGCCGCGGCCGACTTTGGCCTCGTCGAGAAACTTCTCGCCCATCGCGGCATAGGCCAGCGCATCGACATCGAACATCGCCAGCTGCGCGCGCAGCATCGGTTCGTCCAGGCCGTTGCGCGACAGCGTCGCGCCGATCGTGGTCGTCCGGTCGCCGCCGCCCGCACCCGAGATCATCTCGCGCTCGTGGCCGAGCAGATACTTGGCCACGTCCCAGCCGCGATTGAGCTCGCCGACAATCTGCGCCTTGGGCACCACGACATTGTCGAAAAAGGTCTCGCAAAACGGCGAATTGCCGCTGATCAGCAGGATCGGCTTGGTCGTCACCCCCGGCGTGGTCATGTCGAACAGCAGGAAGCTGATGCCCTGATACTTGTTGGCCTTGTCGGTGCGGACGAGGCAGAAAATCCAGTCGGCCTTGTCGGCATAAGAGGTCCAGATCTTCTGGCCGTTGACCACCCAGTGATCGCCCTTATCCTCGCCATAGGTCTGCAAGCTGACGAGGTCGGAGCCTGAGCCCGGCTCCGAATAGCCCTGGCACCAGCGGATTTCGCCGCGGGCGATCTCGCCCAGATAATGCACTTTCTGCTCTTCGGTGCCGAACTTGAGCAGCGCCGGGCCGAGCATCCAGATGCCGAAGCTGGACAAAGGGGGCCGCGCCCCGGCCCGCGCCATTTCCTCGCGCCAGACTTTGGCCTCGGCCGCGCTCATGCCCGCGCCGCCGTAAGCCTTGGGCCAGTCGGGCACGGTGTAGCCTTTGGCGACGCAGGCATCGAGCCAGGCCTTCTGCGCATCGTTCTTGAATTTGAAATTGCGGCCGCCCCAGCAGACGTCGTCTTCGTCGCGGACCGGCTCGCGCATCTCGGCGGGGCAGTTTGCTTCGATCCAGCTGCGCAGCTCGCTGCGGAAAGTTTCAAGATCAGACATGCGGCATGTTCCTCTCGCTCTTTAACCGACAGGTTAAGGCGAAGCGGGATGCTCTGGCAAGCGCCGATTTCTGGACGTTTGGGCACGGCGCGCTGCCGTAGCGTCAATGCGTTGCGCATTGACGCGCGCGGTGCCGCGCCCCATCAGGCGGACAAACAAAACCATCCGATCTGCCGCAGGAGAGACCAGATGCGATTCGAAGGCCAGCTTCGCTTCGAAGGAAAGACCGCCGTCGTCACCGGTGCGGCGTCGGGTATCGGGCGCGCCACCGCGCTGCTTTTCGCCGCTGAAGGCGCGCATGTCTTTGCCGCCGACATCGACGAAGCCGGCCTTGCCGAAACCGCCGCGCTGTCGAACGGCAGCATGACCTGCGTGCGCTGCGACGTGACCGATTGCGAGGATATCAGGGCGCTGATGGACCGCGCCGCTGCGGAAACCGGCGGCATCGACGCCCTCTTCAACAATGCCGGGGCGGGCGGTGATGCCGCCCCGATCGACGAGATCGAGCCCGCCGGGTGGGACCGCACGATGGACCTGCTGCTGCGCTCGGTGGCGTTCGGCATCCGCTATGCCGCGCCCCACATGAAGGGGCGCGCCGGGGCCGCCATTGTCAACACCTCGAGCATCGCCGCCGTCGGTCCGGGCTATTCGCCCAGCGCCTATGCCGTGGCAAAAGCGGGCGTGCTCCACCTGACCAAGACATCGGCCACCGATCTTGCGAAGTACCAGATCCGGGTCAACGCGGTGCAGCCGGGCTTCATCAATACCAACATCTTCACCCGCCATCTCGAAATGAGCGGCGAGCTTGAAGCGCAGGCCAAAGGCGCCATTGCCATGTTGTCGGCGGTCGCGCAGCCAGTGGCGCGCGGCGGACAATCCAATGATATCGCCGAGGCCGTGCTGTTTCTGTGCAGCGAGGCCGCCAGCTTCGTGAACGGCACCTCGCTGATCGTCGATGGCGGGATGACGCTGGGTCCGCGCCACAGCTGGGATCCTGCTACCCCCGATCTGTTCAGCACATTGCGCGACATGAAGGCAGCGGCGGACGCTTCGGGCACTTGATCTTGGCCCGCGCATCGCGCACAATTTAACCGATAGATTAAAACGCGGGTTTCAGCGCGCCTCATTACGTTTTTGGAGAGAACCATGGATTTCGAGCCGAACGAAAAGCAGGTCTTCTGGCGCAACCGCGTGCGCGACTTCATCGAGGCCCATGTCCGCCCCCGCCACAAGGATTACAAAGCCGAACAGGCCTCCGGCGAGCGCTGGAAAGTGCTGCAAGTCGTCGAGGAGGAAAAGGCGCGCGCCAAAGCGCAAGGCATCTGGAACCTGTTCATGCCGCCGCGCAATTCGGGCCATCATCATGTCGATGAAACCTTCGAATTCGAAGGCCCCGGCCTCACCAATCTCGAATATGCGCTCTGCGCCGAGGAAATGGGCCGGATCAGCTGGGCCAGCGAAGTGTTCAATTGCTCCGCGCCCGATACCGGCAACATGGAAGTGTTCCACCGCTATGGCACCGCCGCGCAGAAGGAGCGCTGGCTGCGCCCGCTGATGAACGGCGAGATCCGTTCCGCTTTCCTCATGACCGAACCGCTGGTCGCCTCTTCCGATGCCACCAACATCGAAACCTCGATGCGCCGCGAAGGCGACGAACTGGTTATCAACGGGCGCAAGTGGTGGTCTTCGGGCCTCGGCGATCCGCGCTGCAAGATCGCCATCGTGATGGGCAAGACCGATACCGAGGCCAAGCGCCACCAGCAGCAAAGCCAGGTTCTCGTGCCGATGGATGCGCCCGGCGTCAACATCCTGCGCCACCTGCCCGTGTTCGGCTATGACGATGCGCCGCATGGCCACATGGAAGTCCTGCTCGAAAACGTGCGCGTTCCGGCTGAAAACGTTGTGCTCGGCGAAGGGCGCGGATTCGAGATCGCGCAAGGCCGCCTCGGGCCCGGCCGCATCCACCACTGCATGCGCACGATCGGCGTGGCGGAAGAGGCGCTCGGCAAGATGGCCAAGCGCCTCCAGTCGCGCGTCGCTTTCGGAAAGCGGATTTCCGAGCAATCGGTGTGGGAAGAGCGCATCGCGCGCGCGCGCATCGACATCGAAATGACCCGCCTGCTCTGCCTCAAAGCCGCCGACATGATGGACAAGGTGGGCAACAAGGCCGCCGCGCTCGAAATCGCCATGATCAAGGTGCAGGCCCCCAACATGGCGCTGCGCATCATCGACGATGCGATCCAGGCGCATGGCGGCGGCGGCGTGTCCGATGATTTCGGTCTGGCCAATGCCTATGCCCACCAGCGCACCTTGCGCCTCGCCGATGGCCCGGACGAAGTCCATGCCCGCGCCATCGCCCGCATCGAATTCGCGCGCCACGCTCCGATGCCCGGCGACGCGGACTTCAGCTCGGGCGACATGGCCATTTCGCGTTGACAGAAATTTCCCTTCCCGCTTGCGGGAGGGGGCGGGGGTGGGCCGCCGCCAGGCGCACCCCCTGAAGAACCCACCCCTAACCCCTCCCGCGAGCGGGAGGGGGACTCAACGAGGAAACCTCGCCATGAAAGCCGCCGTTCTGCAACAAGCCGGTCAGCCGCTGGTGATCGAGCAACTCACCATTTCCAAGCCTGGCCCGCACGAAGTTCTGATCCGCACCGCCGCCTGCGGGCTGTGCCACTCGGACCTGCATTTCATGGAAGGCACCTACCCCCATCCGATGCCTTGCGTCGGCGGGCATGAGGCGGCTGGCATCGTCGAGGAAGTGGGCAGCGAAGTGCGCACGGTGAAGAAGGGCGATGCGGTCGTCACCTGCCTCTCCGCGTTCTGCGGCCACTGCGAATTCTGCGTCACCGGCCGCATGTCGCTCTGCCTCGGCGGCGATACCCGCCGCCGCTCCGGCGAGGCCCCGCGCCTCACCCGCACCAGCGACGGCGCGGTCGTCAACCAGATGCTCAACCTCTCGGCCTTTGCCGAAATGATGCTGATCCACGAACACGCCTGCGTCGCGATCCACCCCGACATGCCGCTCGATCGCGCCGCCGTCATCGGCTGTGCCGTCACCACCGGCGCGGGCACGATCTTCAACGCGTGCAAGCTCACGCCCGGCGAAACCGTCGCTGTCATCGGCTGCGGCGGCGTCGGCCTCGCGACGATCAACGCCGCCAAGATCGCGGGCGCGGGGCGCATCATCGCCGCCGATCCGATGCCCGAAAAGCGCGAGCTCGCGATCAAGCTCGGCGCGACCGACGTGATCGACGCGCTCGCCCCCGATGCCGCCAAGCAGATCATCGAGCTCACCAAGGGCGGTGTCGATCATGCCATCGAAGCCGTCGGCCGCCCCGCCTCGGGCGATCTCGCGGTCGCCGCGCTGCGCCGCGGCGGCACCGCCACGATCCTGGGCATGATGCCGCTGACGCACAAGGTCGGTCTCTCGGCGATCGACCTGCTCTCCGGCAAGAAACTCCAAGGCGCGATCATGGGGGGCAACCACTTCCCGGTCGATCTCCCCCGCCTCGTCGATTTCTACATGCGCGGGCTGCTCGATCTCGACAGCATCATCGCCGAACGCATCCCCCTCGAAGGCATCAACGAGGGCTTCGACAAGATGAAGGCGGGCCATTCCGCCCGCTCGGTGATCGTGTTCGATCAATGAGCGAAGCCATAGACGCGCAGGAGGCCTTCACCGGCACCGTCGAACCCCAAGGCGACGACCGGCTCGACGTAGCCAGCCTCACCACCTGGTGCGAAGCCAACGTCGCGGGCTTTGCCGGCCCGCTCGCGGTCTCCAAATTCAAGGGCGGCCAGTCCAACCCCACCTACCGCCTCGATGCCCCTTCCGGCCCTTACGTGCTGCGCCGCAAGCCTTTCGGCAAGCTGCTCCCCTCGGCCCACGCCATGGACCGCGAATACAAAGTGCAGGCCGCGCTCGGCCCCACCGGTTTTCCCGTCTCGCGCCAATATGGCCTGTGCACCGATGACAGCGTGATCGGTTCGATGTTCTATGTGATGGACATGGTCGATGGCCGCACCATCTGGGACGGCGCCATGCCGGGCGCCACGCCGCAGGACCGCCGCGCCACGTACATGGAAATGGTCGACGTGCTCGCCGCGCTCCACGCGGTCGATGTCGAAGCCGTCGGCCTCGGCGATTTCGGCAAGCCGGGCAATTACTTCGGCCGCCAGATCGACCGCTGGACCAAGCAGTACCGCCTCTCCGAAACCGAAACGATGCCGCAGATGGAGCGGCTGATCGAATGGCTCCCCCGCACCCTGCCCGAGCAGGACCGCGTCAGCGTCGTCCACGGCGATTACCGCATCGACAACATGATCTTCGCAAATGGGGAGCCCAAAGTCCTCGCCGTGCTCGACTGGGAACTCTCCACCCTGGGCGATCCGCTCGCCGATTTCACCTACCTGTGCATGGCCTGGTCGACCGACAACGGCGGCCGCTCCGGCGTGGCAGACCTGGACCGCGCCGCGCTCGGCATCCCCGAGCTTGACGAAGTCGTCACCCGCTACTGCGCCGCCACGGGCCGCGACAGCGTGCCCGACATGAACTGGTACTTCGCCTACAACTACTTCCGCCTCGCCGGCATCATCCAGGGCATCAAGAAACGCGCCATCGACGGCACCGCCGCCAGCGCCCACGCCGTCGCCATGGGCGAGCGCGTCGGCGTGCTGGCCGACACCGCATGGGACTTCGCGGTAAAGGCGGGGGCCTGAAGCCCAGAAATCCCCCCGGGCCTCGGCAACTGGAACACCCTGTGAGCAACTTGCCGCGCATTTGTGTCAGCCAAACCGGGCAGGATCGCCAACCGGTCGTGGTCATCGACAATTTTTTCCCTGATGCTGCAGCACTCAAGGCCGCCGCGCTGGCTGCAACATTTGTGCCCGCACGCAATCTCTATCCCGGGATACGCGCGCCTTTGCCGGATGATTATTGGTCCGATCAGCAACTCCGCCTATGCCAGACCGCAATCACGCAGGCTTTCAAATTGAGCGGGGCGATCCATCTGATCGATGCCAGCTTTTCGATGGTGACCACGCCGCGCACTGCCCTGCGTGTGGGCCAATGCCTGCCGCATCCTGATGCGTTCAACCCGCGCCAGATTGCGCTTGTCCACTACCTTTCGCACGACTTTTCCGAAGGGACAGCGTTTTACCGGCACCGCTCCACCGGATTGGAGGCGATTTCGGAAATGGATCGGACGCAGTATTTTGAAACGTTGGACGCCGAATTGAAGCACCACGGGCCGCCGCCGCTCGATTACATTTACGGCGATACCGACCTGTTCGCGCAAACCCATGTGGTGGAAGCAAAGTTCAACCGTGCGCTGCTGTATCGCGGCCAGCAATTGCACAGCGGGGCCATAACCCCGGACACCGCGCTTTCGCCAGATCCCGCGGTCGGACGGCTCACCGTAACGGCGTTCATGATGGTCGCCTGATAGCCTGCGCCAGGAATACGCGGGGCAGCAACGTTCGAGGATATGGCCCCGCGCGTTGCCGGCCGAGCCGAGGTCTGCACGGCCATGGAATTGACTGTCCTGCCCCCATCCCCCGCTGGCGTTTCGCAAAAAGGCTCCGTATGCCGTGATCATCAGGCATCAGTCCTGCGAGAGGATGAGGATGACCGAACTGGCCGGGCACACACCCAAACAACTGGCGCCCAAACCCCAATCGCTGCGCCTCGTCCTCGCGGTCTTGCTGATCGTCTACATCTTCAATTTCATCGATCGCCAGATCGTCAATATTCTGGCCGAACCGATCCGGCGCGATCTCGGCCTCTCCGATACCCAGATCGGCCTGATGACCGGGATCGCGTTTGCCGCCTTCTACACCTTTCTCGGCATTCCCATCGCGCGCTACGCGGATCGCCCCTCGACCAACCGGGTCGGCCTGATTGCCGGGGCGCTGGTCATCTGGTCGGGGATGACCGCGCTGTGCGGGCAGGCGCAAAGCTTCGTCCAGCTCCTCCTCGCCCGCATCGGGGTCGGCGTGGGCGAGGCCGGGTGCACGCCTGCCGCCCATTCGCTGATTGCCGACATGGCCCCGCCCGAAAAGCGCGCCTCGGCCATGGCGGTCTATGCGCTTGGCATCCCGGTCGGCACGCTGCTCGGCATGCTGATCGGCGGGACCCTCGCCGATGCCTATGGCTGGCGCACGGCGTTCGTCGTGGTCGGCCTGCCCGGCATTGTGCTGGCGGGCGCGGTTGTCCTGCTGCTGCGCGATCCGCGCCGCGCCGGGCAGGCCCTGCGCGCCGCCAGTGCCGCCCCGGCGCGCAAAACCCTGTCCAACCGCGAGGCGCTGGCCGAGATTCTGGGTTCGCGCGCTTTCGTCCTGCTGCTCGCGGCGGGATCGTCGGCCGCATTCCTAAGCTATGGCAAAGCAACCTGGACGACGATCTTTTTCCAGCGCACCCACGGCCTCACCGCGGGCGAGACCGGCTTCTGGTTCGGCATCTGGGGCGGACTGGCGGCCATCGCCGGCACGCTCGCCGGGGGCTGGCTGGCCGACCGGTTCGGCAAGATCAACCGCCGCCACGTGATGACCGCCCCCGCGATCGGCATGGCGCTGGCAGTGCCGCTCTCCATTGCGGCCTATGTCGTGACCGACTGGCGCTGGGCGCTGGCGCTGCTGATGATCCCCACGATCCTCAACACGCTCTACTACGGCCCCAGCTATTCCAGCGCGCAGGGCCTCGTAAAACCCGAAGCCCGTGCCATGGCGAGCGCCGTCCTGCTGTTCAGCCAGAACCTCATCGGCCTCGGCCTCGGCCCCCTCTTCTTCGGCATCCTGTCAGACTGGATCAAACCCGTCGCCGGCGAAGACAGCGTGCGCTGGGTGCTCTACGGCGCCGCCGTGATCGGCTTCATCCCGGCCTACTTCTTCTGGCGCACCTCGCTGCGGCTCAATGACGAGCTCGACCGGAAGGGGCTCTAGCTCTGAAGAACTAAGTGCCTCCGGCGGGCAAGGGCCACTGCCCTTGCATCCCGATACCTTCGAAAACCAAGCTCCCAATCCTCCCCATTTTTGCGAAGCACAAATGGGGAGGGGGACCGCCCGAAGGGTGGTGGAGGGGTAAGGATGGCAGAAATCGAAGCGCCAAGAGATTATCCGATACACTCTTGCCGCATCTATACGGAGTTTCCTTGGCAAGAATTAAGTATACTGTCCCCGGAACTTCCCCCTTCGAAAACCAAGCTCCCAATCCTCCCCATTTTTGCGAAGCACAAATGGGGAGGGGGACCGCCCGAAGGGTGGTGGAGGGGTAAGGATGGCAGAAATCGAAGCGCCAAGAGATTATCCGATACACTCTTGCCGCATCTATACGGAGTTTCCTTGGCAAGAATTAAGTATACTGTCCCCGGAACTTCCCCCTGTCCCCGGAACTCCCCCCCCTTGGCAGGAATTAAGTATACTGTCCCCGGAACTTCTGGGAGTTATTGCAGCTGTCACCGTAACTCTTCAAAATGTTACGGCCCTTGAACAGCCAGATAGGTAGAGCCGGTAAGTACGTCAAATTGAAGCGGCGCAGGAGTACAAGAAGGTTGAATATCTGGATACTTTTTTACAACTCGCGTATAGTTTTTACTGTTACTAAAAGACAATCTAAAAATACCAGTGCACTTTGTTCCATCCGGACGCACTACCGTTTCAGTTCCCATCGCCGTTGTTGAGTCAATAAAGCCGCCTATTCCAGATATTTTTAGTACGTTTGGATGGAAGTAGTAAGTCAAGGAAAGGCCAATATTATCGACACGTATGTGCGCAGGATCAATGCTAAGCGAATACCAGCCAGAGACGTCATTAAAGGCGGTTGTAATTTGTTTTTGTGAATACTTACCCTTTAGTTGAATAGGTTCCGGAGAAATCCCATCGACAGCATTAATGGTTATTGACGAATCAAGTTCGGGATCTCTCGTGCAAACATAGTATTTTCGTTGCCCAACCACTAAGGGTAGATCAGGACACTTCAGGTTTTTGAGGATCGGAGTATAAATTTCTTTCGTTCCCTTGCTATCATAAGGGTTAAATTGCATAGCAAGGGCTACGTCAGCTGGATCAAGCATTGGCGTGAGACTGACGCGTAATCCTGTCGCCTGTCCATCCATACAACTGGCCCACTTTTGAATAACAAGATCATGAACTTTCAGTATTTTACTTTTAAACTCGTTCTCAATGGCCGTAGATTGAAAATTATCACGGCACCATGCACTAGTTTCCTCTTGCGATAATCCCAGAGTTATAGGAAGTCCTTCAACGACTATTCCGCCATTGACCTGCGACGCAGATTTATTCGATGCGCAAGCATGCGATTTTGCGATACTAAAAGACTTAAATGTGCCAGAGATGTCTTGTACGTCATACGCAACGGCAAGGACGTCTTTGCAACTGGCCTCCGCCTTAACGATCGTGGGGGCCAATAGAATCAGAATTGGAATTGCGGTTTTTAACATAAGCTTCCTCCCGACAATTATCACCTATATTACTAGCTCCGGCGGCAGTACAGTCAACTAGCATAACGCCCTCTCACCACTCCCCGCCCAGCTTCTCGATCTCCGCCAGTAGCGCACGTTTGCTGGCGGTCCGGCGGGTGCCGCTGTTGCGGGGCACGTCGATGGGGCCGATTTCGGCGCGGCGGACGGCTAGGCGCGCGGACATGGCTTCGAGCGTGGTCGGCTCAGTCCGGGTCTGCAAGGTCTTGAACGCCATGGTCGCCTGCCGTTTCTTCGCGGATATCCCAGTCGATATAGGGCAGGTCGAGGCAGGGGTGAAGTCGGAACCGCCGCCAAGATTTTCCTACATCCCCTTCATCTGCCATAAGCCCGTGCAGGCCTCGTTCGGTGGAATCGAAATCAATCCCTTTATCGTCACCCCGGGCTCGACCCGGGGTCCCGCTGAACCTTTTTGCACGTTGCGGAAGAAAAGCGGGAGTTCCGGGGACAGAGCGGGAGTTCCGGGGACAGTATACTTAATTGGGGCCGCGGTGAAGCGTGCAATAACCCCAAAAGTTTCCCCCCTCACCACTCCCCGCCCAGCCTTTCAATCTCAGCCAGCAGCGTGCGCTTGGCTTTGGTGCGGCGGGTGCCGCTGTTGCGGGGCATGACGATGGGGCCAATTTCGGCGCGGCGGGCTTCCAGACGCGCCGCAAAATCGGCGAAGTCCATGCGGCGGCCCGGCCAGTCAGTCTGCAGGGTAGAGGGTTGTTTTGATGCCGTGCTCACCCATCGTCTCCTCGCGAATGCGGCGTTCCAGATAGTCCATGTCGATGCCGGGGTGAAGCCGGAACAATTGCTGCGCTTGCGCAAGTCGGTCTGCGGCGCTGCCCGAGTGCCATTGGCAGACACGGTCGGCGATCAGGTCTTCGATCGAGATGACCACGAACGCGCCGTCGGGTACGACGTTCTCGACCAGCAACAACGTGCTCCGGTCGAAACCGCCATCCATCGGCACGTCCGCCACCACTTCGAAGCCCAGCGCAAGCTCTGGATGAACCCAGCCGCGCAAGGATTTGCCCGGTCCCGACGGGCGCACGAAACCCGCATTCACGAGTTCTTCCTCGAACACGTCCTGCACCGGCGTACACAGATCGAAATCGCCGGTCGATATGGCGCTGCCGGAATAGAACTCGGCTGCTGCGCCGCCGACAAGAATCGGCCGCCGCAATCCGCGCCGGACCATGGCCTCGCTCACATGGGCAAGCAGGCTCAGCGCGGCTTCGAATTGGGGGCGATACATAGGCGCAAGTCTGCGCGCTGGGCCGGAGTTTGTCGAGTTGGCTGGCCGCGCGGGAACACAGGATTTTCCTACATCGCCCGCATCTGGCATAAGCCGGCGCAGGCCTCGTTTGGTGGAAACGAAAACCGACTCCTTACTCGTCACCCCGGGCTTGACCCGGGGTCCTGCTGCACTTTTTTACACGTTGCGGAAGAAAAGCGGGATCCCGGGTCAGGCCCGGGATGACGGACGAGGGGAGCGAATTTCAGTTCCGGGTGACGCGCGGCCAAGCTCTTTGTCATTGTCAGTTCGCACCCAGGAATTGCAGGTGCATACCTGTCACCTTGTCACTTGTTGCCCAATTTCATCATAAAATCCATATATTTAATGGAGAACATCATAGATCACACGTGTAAACTTAGTGACTTTATTGCAAGGGAGCTCCGCCCCCATTCCAGGGATGCAAGGGCAGTGGCCCTTGTCCGCCGGAGGCATCACAACCACGCGCGGTTGAAAGAGCGCGCCCGAGCGGGCATAGGCTGCGGCCATGCATGATATCCGCTTGATCCGCGACGATCCCGCCGCTTTTGATGCCGCGATGGCCCGCCGGGGGCTTGGGCCTTTGGCCGCTTCGATCCTGTCGCTCGACACCGCGCGGCGCGAAGTGGCGACGCGGATGCAGGAGGCGCAGGCGCGGCGCAACGATGCTTCCAAGGCCATCGGTGCCGCCCTTGGAAAAGCAAAGAATGGGGGCAAGGGCGACAAGGACGCGGCCGAGGCATTGAAGGCCGAAGTCGCCGATTTGAAAACGCTGTTGCCCGCGCTGGAGGAAGACGAGCGCCGCCTGTCTGCAGAACTCGCTGCCGCGCTCGCCGCGCATCCGAACCGCCCTGCCGCCGAGGTGCCCGAGGGCGCGGACGAGGCGGGCAATGTCGAAGTGGCGCGCTGGGGAAGCCCGCGTGTGTTCGATTTTCCGCCGATCGAGCATGCCGATCTCGGCCCGCCGCTGGGCCTCGATTTCGAGACCGGCGCGCTCATTTCCGGCGCGCGGTTCACCTTCCTGCGCGGCCAGATGGCGCGGCTGCACCGCGCGCTGGGCCAGTTCATGCTCGACCGGCAATCGGGCGAGAACGGCTACACCGAATGCAACCCGCCCTTGCTGGTGAAGGACGAGGCAGCGTTCGGCACCGGGCAGTTGCCGAAATTTGCCGAAGACCTGTTTCAGACCACCGAAGGTCGCTGGCTCATCCCCACCGCCGAGGTCAGCCTGACCAACGCGGTGCAGGGCCAGATCCTGCCCGATGGCGTGCTGCCGCTGCGGATGACCGCGCTCACCCCGTGCTTCCGCTCCGAAGCAGGCGCGGCGGGGCGCGATACGCGCGGGTTCATCCGCCAGCATCAGTTCGAGAAAGTCGAGCTCGTCTCGATCGCCCGGCCCGAGGAATCCGAAGCCGAGCACGAACGGATGACCGCAGCGGCCGAGTCCATCCTGCAAGCGCTGGGCCTGCCCTATCGCCGCATGTTGCTCTGCGCGGGCGACATGGGGTTCACCGCGAGGCTGACCTATGATCTCGAGGTCTGGCTGCCGGGCCAGAGCACCTACCGCGAGATTTCCTCGTGCTCGAACTGCGGCGATTTTCAGGCGCGGCGGATGAACACGCGGTATCGGCCGGAAGGCAGTAAAAGCACCGAGTTCGTCCACACGCTCAACGGCTCGGGCCTTGCGGTCGGGCGCACGCTGGTGGCGGTGCTGGAGAATTACCAGCAGGCCGATGGCGCGGTCGAAGTGCCCGAGGCCTTGGCGGGATACATGGGCGGCCTTACGCGGCTGGTGCCGCAGGGCTGATGGCGCGCCGCCTGCTGCGGTTGTGGATTGCCGCGCTGCTGATCGGCGCGCCCTGCGCTCTTGGGCCCGCGCTGGCGCAGGCCCCGATCGTAGCGTGGACGTATACCGTGCGCACCGGCGATACGATGAGCGGCATCGCCCGCGCCATGGGGGTCAGCGTCGAGGCGCTGGCGGCGGCCAATGGGATGCGCCCGCCTTATGTGCTGCGCGGCGGGCAAGTGCTGCGGCGGCCCGACCCCGATGGCGCGCCGCCGCGCCCGGTGGCCGCTTCGTCGGCGCGGCCGCCCGACTTGTCCTGGCCCACTGCGGGTGCCATCGTCAGCCGCTACGGCGCACCGGTGAAAGGCCTGGCCAACAACGGCTTCGATCTCGCGGCGCTGCCCGGCATGGCGGTCTATTCCGCCGCCGCCGGGCGGGTGCTGTTTGCGGGGACCGAGCCCGAACGGTTTGGCCAGCTCATCCTGATCGATCACGGCGGCGGCTGGGTGACAGCTTACGCCTATCTCGGCAAAGTGCGGGTGAAGGAGGGCGATGCTGTGGCGCGGCGGCAGATGATCGCGCGCATCGGCAAGAGCGGCGAGGCGAAAAAGCCCACGCTCCATTTCGAGCTGCGGCAGGATAACCGCCCGCGCGATCCCTATCCCTACCTGCCGATCAGGCTTTGAACACCCAGAACACCGCGCCCATCGCAAGGTAGGCGGCCAGCCAGAAGCCCGCGTCGATCAGCGCCAGCCGCGTGCTGATCCGCTGCTGGGCATAGCTGGTCCACAGCGCCGGGATGACGAAGGCGATCGCCAGCCCGCCCGACATCATGAAATAGAGCCACGGCTTCGCCGCCAGCGTTTCCGCGCCGACACGGGCGAACATGTGCCCCATCATGGCGGCGGTGATGAACAGCGCTGCGGCGCTCAGCGCCAGCGTTCGCCCCGGCGCATTGCGGATGCCGAGCCCGCCCGGCCCCACTTCGCCCAGCCGGGCGCGGCCATAAAGCGGACCATACCACAGCGCCGAAACCAGCAGCGCCGCGACCACCGCAGCCCCCACCGCCAGCCAGTTAACCGGACCCATATCGCTCATCCCGCGCCGCGCTGCACCCTTGCGGCACAAGGAGTACGCCCCGCCGGCCCGCTTGGCAATTGACCCGGAAGGCGCTGCCCCCGCCAGAGCCGTGACTACTGCGCCGATATCGCGTATGCGCCGCAGCACAATGGCCTCCACCCCTTCCCCCATCACCCTTCCCCGCGCGCCCAAAGTGGGCATGGTCAGCCTTGGCTGCCCCAAGGCGCTGGTCGATTCCGAACGGATTCTGACCCGGCTGCGCGCCGACGGCTATGCGATGAGCGCGGACTATGCCGGTGCCGATGTGGTGCTGGTCAACACCTGCGGCTTCCTCGATTCGGCCAAGGAAGAGAGCCTTGCCGCAATCGGCGAGGCGATGGCCGAGAATGGCCGGGTGATCGTGACCGGATGCCTGGGGAGCGAAGCCGACGCGATCCGCGCGCGCTTTCCCGCCGTGCTGGCCGTCACCGGTGCGCATCAATACGAGGCGGTGGTCGAGGCGGTACACGAAGCCGCGCCCCCATCGATGGGCCCCTACATCGACCTCATCCCGCAGGCCGATGCTGGCGATGTTAAGCTCACCCCGCGCCACTACAGCTACCTCAAGATTTCCGAAGGCTGCAACCACACCTGCGCGTTCTGCATCATCCCCAGCTTGCGCGGCAAATTGGCCAGCCGCCGGATCGATGCGGTGCTGCGCGAGGCGGAGAAGCTCGTCGCAGCGGGGACCAGAGAACTGTTGGTGATCAGCCAGGATACCTCGGCCTATGGGGTCGATGTGCGGCACGAGGAGCGCCAGTGGAAGGGCGAGACCATCCGCACCCACATGACCGATCTGGCGCGCGCGCTGGGCCAGCTACGCACACCGCAGGGCGAAACGCCGTGGGTGCGGCTGCACTATGTCTACCCTTACCCGCATGTCGACGCGGTCATTCCGCTGATGGCGCAAGGGTTCGTCACGCCCTATCTCGACATCCCGTTTCAACATGCCAGCCCCAGTGTCTTGCGTGCCATGAAGCGCCCGGCGAACGAGGCCAAAGTGCTCGAGCGGCTGAAAGCGTGGCGCGCGATCTGCCCCGATCTCGTCATCCGGTCGAGCTTCGTGGTCGGCTTTCCGGGCGAGACCGAGGCCGATTTCCAGTACTTGCTCGACTGGCTGGACGAAGCGCAGCTCGACCGCGTCGGCGCGTTCCGGTTCGAGCCGGTGGCGGGCGCGGCGGCCAACGCGCTGCCAGGGCAAGTGCCCGAGGCGGTGAAGGAAGAACGCTACGCCCGGATCATGGAAAAGACCGAGGCGATCAGTGCGGCCAAGCTGGCGGCGAAGATCGGCCGCACGGTGCGCGTGATCATCGACGAAGTGGGCGAGCCCGACGAGGACGGCGATATCGGCGCCACGGCCCGGTCGCAGGCCGATGCGCCGGAGATCGACGGCGCAGTGTACTTGCGAAATGTTTCTGCCGACCTGAAGCCGGGCGACTTTGCCGATGTGCTGATCGAGGACGCCGACGCGCACGATCTGTACGGGGTGATTTCCAACCCAAGTTGACACAGTTGACACTGTCCTGAGCAATAACTCCCAGGCCCGGTGGGACGGGATATATATCTGATATAGAACAAAATTCCTGCAAACTGAGCACAAGTCCTCAGCGGCGCGCAAAAGCGGTGTGTTGGAGACGGCCTGTCAGGCACAAAGCGTCGGCCTCCGGTTCGCCTAGGCTTTTAGAGGGCCGGACAGCGTGGCTGCCTTCGTGAAAAACGGTTCAAAGAGCAGCGCCCAGCATTGCGCAAAACGGACAATGTAGGAAAGCGGTTTGTGCCGGCCGCGCACTTTGCCCCCTCTTGCGTGCCTCCGCGAACGGGTCCAAAGGGCCGCCGTGGTCTCCCTGCGCACCCTTCCCCGGCACTTCGCGCTTGCGCTGATTGCGCTGGCGCTGCTGGCGCGTATGCTGGTTCCGGCGGGCTATATGCCGACGACCGGCACCGACGGCATGATCCGCATCTCGGTGTGCACCGGAATGGGCGCGCAGACCGCGTTCATCGGCCGCGACGGCAAAGTCCATCAGGATGCGCCGTCTGGCAGCCATCACGATCCCCAGCCATGCGGGTTCGGCGCGCTCGGGCTCGGGCTCGATGACCTGCCGGTTCTGAACCTGCCGCTGCCCGCCATTGTCGCCGCCGTGACTATCGTCGCGGCGCGCCCGGTGCCCGCCATCGGCCGCGGGCTTGCCGCGCCGCCGCCGCCTTCGACCGGACCGCCCAGCCTGATCTGATCCGCCGCCGCGTCCTCCTCGCGGCTGTTCGTGTTTCAGCATCAGGATTTACCCATGACGACTCTCCGTCTCGCGGCGCTTGCCGCGACCGCGCTCGTTTCCGCGCCGCTGCTCGCGCACGGCTTCAAGGCCGGTGCCATCCGCATCGGGCATCCCTGGTCGCCCGTGACCGCGCCTGCGCAAGCGAACGGCGCGGGCTACATGACACTTGCCAACACCGGCACGACCGACGACCGCCTGCTCTCCGCCAGCTCGCCCGCAGCGCGCTCCGTGCAGATCACCGCCGTCAGCTTGGGCGACGGCGTGACGCGGATGCGCGCGGTGCCCGATGGGCTGACGATCCTGGCGGGGGCGACGGTCGCGTTCAGGCCCGGCGGTTTTCAGCTCACGCTGCTCGGCCTCAAAGCGCCGCTCAGGCAAGGGGCGCTGGTCCCGGCCACGCTTCGGTTCCAGCGCGGCGGAACCGTCAGGATCGCGTTCAAGGTCGAAGCCGCCGCGCCGGACCAAGCCCAAACCGCAGATCAATCCTCTGGCGAGCCCGCTGCAAGATGACTTCTGTTGCAACCGAAACGTTCGAGGGCGCTGGCCGTCATGAAGGAGCGGTCCGGCACGGCTACCGCGCCGTGTGGCGCTGGCATTTCTTCGCGGCGCTGTGGACCGCGCCGTTCCTCATTCTCCTGACCTTGAGCGGGGCGATCTATCTGTTCGATCTCGAGTTCGAGAGCTGGTGGAACCGCGAGCGCCAGACGGTGGTGGCAGGCGCCGCTGCGCTCCCCCTCGCCCGGCAGGAGGCGCTGGTCAAAGCCGCCTATCCGGGCAGTGCCATCAACCGCGTGCGTCTGCCGCGAAATCCGCAGGAAGCGTCGATCTGGACGTTAAGCACCGGTGCGGGGCGCGCCGAGGATGTCTATCTCGATCCCTATCGCGGCACGATCACGGGCACTGCCGATCCCGCCATGCAGCCCATGGCCGTGGTCCGCCGCGTGCACGGCACGCTGCTGGGCGGCGAGATCGGCAGCTATGTCGTCGAGCTCGCGGCGTGCTGGACCTTGGTGATGATGGCGACCGGCATCTGGCTGTGGTGGCCGCGCAGATGGAAAGCCAAAGGCGTAGTGGTGCCGCGCCTTTCGGCCAGGGGCCGCCGGTTCTGGCGCGATCTGCACAGCATTCCGGCGATTTTCAATGCCGTCTTCGTGATCCTGCTGGTGCTGACGGGGCTGCCCTGGTCGGTGTTCTGGGGCGCTCAGTTCGCTAGGGTGGGCGAGGTTGTGCCGTTCGTCGCGGCCAGCCCCAACTTTACAGCGGCGCCCACCGTGGGCGGAAGCCGCGCCGCAGAGCCGCATGCCATGCACCGCTCGCCAGCGGCCGCCGCGCAGTTGCCCTGGGCGATCCAGCACAGCGCCATGCCGGTCGGAACGGGCCTGCGCGGAGCAGGGGTTGCCGATATCGAGCGGCTGCTCCCGGCGCTCGACATGCCGCGCTGGGGCGGCGGGGCGCGGATCAGCTACCCGCAAGAAGCAGGCGATGTGTTCATGCTGTCCTATGTGCCCGACAAGGCCGAGGGCCAGCGCACCATCTATGTCGATCCCGGGAACGGACGGATTGTCGGCAACATCGGCTGGCCGGATTACAGCCCGGTGGCCAAAGCCGTGGAATGGGGCGTGATGACTCACATGGGGCGGCAATACGGCCTGATCAACCAGATCGCCAATCTCGCGGTCTGCCTCGTGCTGGTCGGCTCCACGCTGGCGGGGCTTACGCTGTGGTGGAAGCGGCGGCCCAAGGGCCAGCTGGGCGCGCCCGAATTGCACCACGGCGAACGTCTGCCCGGCGCGATCAAGGCGTTGCTGATTGCGCTCGCGATCCTTTTTCCGCTGGTGGGTGCCAGCATGCTGATGGTGGGCGCCGCGCAGCTGGGGCGCCGCTCCGCCTAGACCCAGCCGATGCGGCGGAATTGCCAGTAAAGCCCGCTGCACACCGCGAGGATCACGACGAGCACGCCCGGATAGCCCCAGGGCGATTCCAGTTCGGGCATGTATTTGAAGTTCATGCCATAAATCCCGGCGATGGCGGTGGGCACGGCGAGGATCGCGGCCCACGCGGCGAGCTGGCGGGTGGTTTCGCCCTGGCGGCGCTGTTCGAGCAGGCTTGCGGTTTCGACGACGGCGGCGAGCGTTTCCTTGAGGCCCTGCATGCGCGCCAACGCGCGGCGCACATGGTCGAGCACGTCGCGAAACCAGATCCGCGCCGAAGGATCGATGGTCGGCAATTCGGCCGCCGCCAGTCGCTCGACCATTTCCTCCATCGGGCCGATGATCCGGTCGAACCGCCGCAGCTCGCGGCGCAGGCGGAAGATGCGGCGGATGGTGGCGGGGTCGGGAAAGGCATCGATGGCCGCTTCCTCGATCTTTTGCGCGACATCCTCGAGCGCATCGGCAATCGGCAAATAGCCATCGACGATGAAATCCAGCACCGCATGGAGCACATAATCGGCCCCTTCGGCGAGGCGTTCGGCATTGCATTCGAGATCGCGGCGCAATTCATCGTGCGCGCGGGCCGAGCCGAGGCGCACCGAGATGATGAAATCGCGGCCGATGAAGCACGCGGTCTGGCCATAGACGATCGCCTCGCCATCGGGCACGAGCGCCGCGGTACGCGCGACGATGAACAGCTGGCTCCCGTAGACATCCACTTTGGGCAGCTGGCGCGGGTGCAGCGCGTCTTCGATCGCCAGCGGATGCAGGCCATACTGGCGGCGCACCAGCTCCATCTCTTCCGCCGAGGGATCGCACAGCCCGATCCAGTCGAACCAGCCGGGATGCGCGGCCTCGCCCGGCGGACGCGACGGCGCACCATCGAGCGCGATCTCGACATCCTCGGCTTTGCCATGGGAATAGCGGCGGGCGGCGATCACGGTCATGGCACCGCTTTAAGCGCGGCAGGGCGCACAGGGCAATCCGCCTTGGCGCTGTTTAACCGCGCGATGAAACGGCACTGGCGTTTGCAGGCAAATTTGCTAACAATGATGTCAGCAATTTGGAGATAACCGTGGGCGTAGACATGAAATTCGCAGGCGAGACGGGCCCCGATATCGACGTCGCGATCATCGGTGCAGGGATTTCGGGCATCGGCATGGCGGCGCACATGCAGATGCTATGCCCCGATCGCAGCTACGCGCTGTTCGAGGGGCGCGAGAACCTTGGCGGCACGTGGGACTTGTTCCGCTATCCCGGCGTGCGTTCGGACAGCGACATGCACACGCTGGGCTTCGTGTTCGAGCCGTGGGTGCATGAAAAAGCGATCGCGGATGGCCCCTCGATCCTCGCCTATCTCAACCGCATCGTCGACGAACGCGGCATCCGCCGCCACATCCGCTTCCGCACCAAAGTCGTCGCTGCCGACTGGGACGCCGCCGCCGCGCGGTGGGCGATCACCAGCGAAAGCGCCGATGGGCAGCGTTCGCGCACCACCGCGCGGTTCCTCTACCTCGGTTCGGGCTATTACGATTATGATGAAGCCTATGACGCGCAGATCCCGGGCCGCGAGGATTTTCGCGGCGAGATCCTGCATCCGCAATTCTGGCCGGGGGATTTCGACGCGGCGGGCAAACGCGTGGTCGTGATCGGCTCGGGCGCGACCGCGGTGACCATCGTACCCTCGATCGCGCAGACCGCCGCGCACGTGACGATGCTGCAGCGCACGCCGACGTGGTATGCCACGCGCCCCGCGCGCGATGCCTTCGCCAATATCCTGCGCCGCTGGCTGCCGACCAAGCTGGCCTATACCATCACCCGCTTCAAGAACGTGCGGATGCAGGATTATGTGTTCAAGAAAGCGCGTCAAACGCCCGAGAAAGTCGCCGCTTTCCTGACCGGGAAAATCAAGGCCCATCTCGGCGACAAGTACGACGAGAAATCCTTCACCCCGCCCTACAACCCTTGGGAGCAGCGGCTGTGCCTCGTGCCCGATGCCGACTTGTTCGAAGCGATCAAGGCGGGCAAGGCCGATGTGGTGACCGACCATATCGCGCGGATCGACGCGGAGGGCATCGTGCTGCGCTCCGGGCAACGGCTCGATTGCGACGTGATCGTCACCGCCACCGGGCTCAAGCTGGCGATGGCGGGCAAGATCGCGGTCAGCATCGGCGGCGCGCCGGTCGATTTCAGCCAGCGGTTCTATTACAAGGGCTGCATGTTCTCGAATGTGCCCAATCTGGCGCAAGTGTTCGGCTATCTCAACGCCTCGTGGACGCTGCGCGCGGATCTCGATTCGGACTATGTCTGCCGCTTGCTCAATCACATGAAAGCGACCGGTGCCGATGTGGCCACGCCCTATCTGCCCGAGGATCACGGGCTGGAGGAGGACAATGTGTTCGATTTCTCCTCGGGCTATATCCAGCGCGGGCTGGCGATCCAGCCGCGCAACGCCAAAGCGCTGCCGTGGCGGCTCAATCAGGATTACGTGCGCGACAAGGCGTGGCTGAAATCCGATCCGCTGGACGACGGGTTGATGCGTTTTACCAAAGCCCAGCCAGTGGCCGCGATGGCGATAGAACTGGAAGCTGCTGAATAGCCTGATACTTCAGCGATTTACGGTTAAGCGGAGAGGTTTGGGAGAGGCCAGCGCGCACCCCGGATTCCCGCGTTCCCGATGATCCGCGATTCAGAAGCGCGCCCGAACGGCAATCTTCGTCCGGACATCCGTCTGATCGGCGCGAACGCCAATTTGCGCCCTTGCTGGCCTGTCACTCCAGACTGCCAATACTTCGGTGACCATTTCCGTCGTTCCCCAAAGTGGAGTAGCCCAAGCGCCGGTCACCGCCGCACCCTTTTCCCGATTATCTTCGAGATCGAGAAACGAATGGTCGTCAACCGCGAAGGCGTCGATCCGGGCCGTAAGCGCTCCGGCGCGCAAGGGTTTGGCAACCAGCAGATAGCCCGAACTGAACGTCACGCTGGTCAACGCGCGTCTTTGCGCATCGAGGCCCATGATCGAGGTGCCCACCATAACCTGAGCAAGGATGGTGGTGTCGCCCGGGGTCCTCAGGCTGGCACCGATCGTCGCAAAGCGGGTATTCCAGCCGTATTGGCCATTGCGCAAGGCAGAAGGATCGCCCCTGTTGGCATAGACCATCGCGCTGAGGCGCAAAGCATGAGAGAGGGCAAGTTCAACCCTGCCATAGCCGCCAATGCGACCATCAACTTCGGCGACAGGCCGGGTTCGCCATGCCTGTTCAAACAACACCGGCGTTATTGGCGGAAGCGGCATCGTCTGGCCGACAGTCGCGCGAATATCATGCAAGGCCCAGCCGCGAAATGTAAGGAGCGCGCCGGCCGTATCGTTGGCACCAAAGGCGGCGACAGTAAGGCTAAGAGGGCGATCTGCCAGCGCTGTATGCAGCGTCAGTTCTGCACCGGCCACTTTCACTTCTTCGGCGATCCAGCTGCCGATGGCAGACGGGGTGAGCGTGTGATGGGTGGTCCACTCGGCCCCGTCGTGCTCGAGCGAGGCGGGCGGGAAGAACAGGCCTGCGCGGGCAGACACACCCATTGCTGCAGCTGGATCACGGCGCAGCCGGAGGTAGGCTTCGTCGAGCCCTGCAACCCCGCGAACTGACGATTGCAAGGCCAACGCGATGTGGGCAGACACGCGCGGTGTGATATCGGGTCGCCAGGCGACAATCGCGTCAGCGTCAAAATCTGCGCCGCGATGCTCCACCTTACCCAGCCCCCCGCTGGTCCATGCTTTTGCGTTTGATGCAAGGACCGGCCCGGCGACCACCACACCCGACACTGTCGATCAGCCAAACAGATCCTGCGCTTGCGCGCAAGTCCACGGCGCGGCGACCAACGCCATAATGATGCTGGCGAGAGCTTGTCTCATCGCGTCGCGCTATCCCAATAGTCTTAATTCGAAGTGTTCACCCGCGCGAAAGGGGCATTGCGCCCCTCACCGATTGCGCTATCGCTCGTCTGTCATGACCCTAACCTCGCGCATCTGGACCGCCGCCCTTGTCGTTGTCGGCGACGAGATTCTCTCGGGCCGCACGCAGGACAAGAACATTGCGCAAGTCGCCACTTGGCTTGGCGTGCAAGGCATCCGCCTGCGCGAAGTGCGGGTGGTGCCCGATGACATGGACGCGATTATCGAGGCGGTGAACACGCTGCGCGCGCGCAACGATTATCTCTTCACCACCGGCGGCATCGGGCCGACGCACGATGACATTACCGTCGATGCGGTGGCGCAGGCGCTGGGCGTCGAAGTGGTGATCCACCCCGCCGCGCGCGACATGCTGGATGCCTATTATGCCACGCGCGGCGGGCTCAATCCGGCGCGGCTGCGCATGGCGCGGGTGCCCGAAGGAGCCGATCTCATCCCCAATCGCATGTCGGGCGCGCCGGGCATTCGCGCGGGCAATGTGTTTCTGATGGCGGGGGTGCCGGGGATCACCGCGCAGATGCTCGATGGCCTGACCGGCACATTGGAAGGCGGATTACCGCTCTTGTCCGTCACCGTCGGCTGCTGGGTGGCCGAAAGCGAAGTCGCCGAATTGCTCGGCGCGACCGAGCGCGCGCACGAAGGCTGCCAGATCGGCAGCTATCCGTTTTTCCGTGAGGGCCGCATCGGCGCGAACTTCGTGATCCGCTCGGTCGATCAGGCGCGGCTTGACGATTGCGCCAGCGCGCTGGAAGCGAGCCTCGCCGCAATGGGCCGGACTGCGGTGCCGGGGGGCATCTGATCCTTCCCCAATGACTCTACCCCGACCCCCGTTCGTGTCGAGCGAAGTCGAGACACTACACGCGGCGCATGGTGTCTCGACTTCGCTCGACACGAACGGGGAATTGGGTGCGGGTTCAAGCGTGCAGGGAAGCGTTTTACTGGCATTCGCAACCCTCGCGCTTGCCGCCTGCACGCCCACACTGAGCCGTTTCGAACGCACGCTCGCCGCCTATGACAGCGCCACCGCTGCGCTGGGCACATGGTGCGCCATGCGCGGGATCGCCAAGCCCGCCACGATCCGCGCGCTCGCCGACCAGTCTGCCGAGGAGCCCCCATCCCCCGCCATCCGCGCCGCGCTCGGCGTCGGTCCCGGCGAGCCCATCGCCCATCGCCATGTGCGGCTGATGTGCGGCGCGCAGACCCTGTCGGACGCGCAGAACTGGTATGTGCCCGCGCGGCTTGCCCCGGCGATGAACCGCACGCTCGAAACCACCGATACGCCGTTCGGCAAAGTGGTCGCGCCGCTCGGCTTTCGCCGCGAGCGGCTGGCGGCGCAGCGCGGGCGCAGCGCGGATTGTCCGGCGGGCACCGTGCTCTCGCACCGCGCGGTGCTGCGGCTGGCAGACGGGCGGGCGATCGCGCTGGTCGCGGAATGCTATACCCGCGCCAATCTGGAGAAGGGGCGCTGATGCGAATTTTGCTGACGGGGTCTTCGGGCTGGCTCGGGCGGTATCTGGCGCCCCGGCTGGAGGTTGCCGGGCATGCGGCCACCGGGCTGGACATCGCCGCGGGGCCGCACACGCACGTGCTCGGCTCGGTCGCCGACCCTGCGGTGGTCGCGCGCGCTTTTGCGCTGGGCATTGATGCGGTGATCCATGCCGGCGCGCTGCACAAGCCCGACATCGCGCGCTATCCGGCGCAAGCCTTTGTCGATGTGAACGTGACGGGCACGTTGAACCTGCTCGAAGCGGCACGGGCGGCGGGGCACGACCGCTTCGTGATGACCTCGACCACCTCGCTGATGATCAGCCGCGCGATCCGCGCCGAGGCGGGCGATGCCGCCGTGTGGCTCGACGAGCAAACCGGCCCGCTCGCCCCGCGCAATATCTACGGGGTGACCAAGCTGGCCGCCGAAGGGCTGTGCCGCCTCTATGCCGACGAGCACGGCATGAACTGCATGGTGCTGCGCACCTCGCGGTTCTTTCCCGAAGACGATGACACGCACCGCGTGCCTTCGGGCGAGAACCTCAAAGCCATCGAGCTTCTGCACCGCCGCCTGACCGTCGAGGACGCCGCCGAGGCGCATCTGGCGGCGCTGGAGCGCGCGGGCGGGGCGGGTTTCGGGCTGTTCATTGTCAGCGCGCCGCCGCCGTTTGCGCGCAACGAGGCCGAGGAACTGAAGGTCGACGCACCGACGGTGATCGCGCGGCATTTCCCGGATGCGGCGGCGCTGTTCGCGGCGCGCGGCTGGATGCTGCCGCGCTCGATCGGGCGGGTCTATGATCCGGGCCTGATCGAGCAGCGCCTTGGTTTTCGCTGCCGGACCGACTTTGCCGCGGTGCTGGCCGCATTGCGGAGCGGCGACCAGTTACCCTTCACGCATGATCCCGCCTATGTAGCGCCCAAGGATCAAGCTTCGGGTACGCTCCATTCGCCCGCATCCTCGGCATAGGCTTCGAGCTCGCGCCAATGCCGGTCCCAGCCGGGGCCGCGCCGTTCGGGCGGCACCTCGGCCTCGACCATCGCGCGCGCGCGGCGCACGGGATTGGGGTCATCGGCGGCAGGGCTGGTCGGATCGTTGGCCATGCGCGCCTCCTGCACGGCAGACGGGCGATGCGAAAGGGGTGAGCCAAGAAAAAGGCCGGGAGGGTTTCCCCGCCCGGCCTTTTTCATGAGTTCGTTATCGCGGGGCGATCAGCTGCTGTAGACTTGGCCCACATCGATCTTGAGGCCCGGGCCCATCGACGAGGAAATGCCCACCTTGCGGACATACTTGCCCTTGGCACCGGCCGGCTTGGCCTTGACGATGGCATCGACGAACGCATCGAAATTGGCGCGCAGCGCTTCGTTCGAGAAGCTCATCTTGCCGATGCCGCCGTGGATGATGCCCGCCTTTTCAACGCGGAATTCGATCTGGCCGCCCTTGGCCGCCTTGACCGCCTCGGCGACGTTCGGCGTGACCGTGCCCAGCTTCGGGTTCGGCATCAGGCCCTTGGGACCCAGGACTTTGCCGAGACGGCCGACGATGCCCATCATGTCCGGCGTGGCGATCACGCGGCCATAATCGAGATTGCCGGCCTGCATGTCTTCGAGCAGGTCTTCTGCGCCGACCTTGTCTGCACCCGCCGCGAGCGCGGCCTCGGCCTTGTCACCACGCGCGAACACGGCGACTTTGACATCCTTGCCCGTGCCCGAAGGCAGCGTGACCATGCCGCGCACCATCTGGTCGGCATGGCGCGGATCGACACCGAGATTGAGCGCGACTTCGATCGATTCGTCGAACTTGGTGCGCTTTAGATCCTTGAGCAGCTGGATGGCTTCATCCACGCCGTAGAGCTTCATGTTGTCGCCGAGCTTCTCGGTCAGCGCCTTCTGGTTCTTGGTCGCCTTCATCGGATCAGCCCTCCACAACCTGCAGGCCCATCGCGCGTGCGGAGCCTTCGATGATCTTGATAGCGGCGTCGAGGTCGTTGGCGTTGAGATCCACCATCTTGGCCTGCGCCACATCGGCCAGCTGCGCGCGGGTGATCGTGCCGGCGGAAATCTTGCCCGGCTCTTTGGAGCCCGACTTGAGATTGATCGCCTTCTTGATCAGGAACGTGGCCGGCGGCGTCTTGGTGATGAAAGTGAACGAACGATCGGCATAGACCGTGATCACGGTGGGGAGCGGCGTCCCTTTTTCCACTTCCTGCGTGGCAGCGTTGAACTGCTTGCAGAATTCCATGATATTGACACCGCGCTGACCGAGCGCAGGCCCGATCGGCGGTGATGGCTTGGCATCGCCAGCCTTCACTTGCAGCTTGATATAGCCTTCAATCTTCTTGGCCACGAAGGGCCTCCTTTCTTCCTGTTGGCGCGAACTGCGCCTCAGAGTGAGCGGTCAAACAGACGACGAATCGCCCTCCCGCGCGGGTTTGCACATCGGCTGCCCGATCTGCGAAGTGCGGGCCGTTAAAGCCGCGCGCTCCAAAATGCAATGACAAATGCCTGATCCACCAGGGCAATCGCATAGGGCTTCGAGGAAAGCGGTTCGCGCAGAGACGCAGAGGAAGCAGAGGGTGCCAAGAGGTTCAGCTTGCGGCAACGCCGCTTGGCGACTGATTCCTTCGCGTTTACAACGAGCATCGTTATGCAAATGAGCCGGCGGCTGAGAGGAACAGCTCTGCGCTCTTTGCTTCCTCTGCGTCTCCGCGCGAACCAAACTCCTGAATGCAATGGCTCATGCACAAGCCCACCACCAAGAGGGGTCGCGGGGCCGTTACTTGACCAGTTCGACTTCCTCGAAGGCCAGTTCGACCGGGGTGGCGCGGCCGAAGATCGAGACGGCCACTTTCACGCGGCTCTTCTCGAAATCCAGTTCCTCGACCGTGCCGTTGAAGCTGGCGAAGGGCCCTGCGTTCACCTTGACCGAATCGCCGATCTCGTAATCGACCAGAACCTGCTTGCGCGGCTCGGCGGCGGCGGCGTCGCGGGCGCCGAAATAGCGCGCGGCCTCTTTGTCGGAGATCGGCTGCGGCTTGTTGTTGAGGCCGAGAAAGCCGGTGACCTTGGGCGTGTTCTTGACGAGATGATAAATGTCGTCGTTGAGCGACAGCTTGGCGAGGACATAGCCCGGCATGAACTTGCGCTCGACCTGGACTTTCTTGCCGCGCTTCACTTCGGTGATCGTCTCGGTCGGGACTTCGACCGCTTCGACCAGTTGCGCGAGGCCAATGCGCTCGGCTTCGGCGAGGATGGCTTCCTTCACCTTGTTTTCAAAACCAGAGTAAGCGTGAATGATATACCAACGGGCCATTGCGGCGATTTCCCAATCCGGTTTGCCAAAATCAGGCGATATGAAGTGAAGCGGCGATAATCAGGCGAGCGAGAGCAACCAGCGCACGGTCATGCCGAAGAGGCTGTCGATCCCCAGAAAGAACACCGCGAGAATCAGCATCATGATGCCGACAAAGATCGCGGTGGTGGTGGTTTCCTGACGCGACGGCCAGATCACCTTGCGCGTTTCGGCGCGCACCTGATTGATGAATTCCGACAGGCTGGTCTTGGCCATTGATCGTCTCGCCTTCACTTGCGCTTGCTCAGAAATACACGGCTTCCGGCTAGGGGTCATCGCCGCCCCGAACAGGTTCGGGAGGGGCTGGCGAATTTTCCGATGTCGGAAGAGAGTTCGAATTAGGGCAGCACGCCGCAAAATGCAAGGGCCCGCCGCCGCGAACGCCGGTCAAGCGGCCAGTGTGGCGGTATCGATCACGAACCGGTAGCGCACATCGCTGTGCAGCATGCGCTCGTACGCCGCATTGATGTCCGCCATCGCGATCATCTCGATCTCGGCGACAATGCCGTGCTCGGCGCAGAAATCGAGCATCTCCTGCGTCTCGGCAATCCCGCCGATCATCGATCCGGCAATCGCGCGGCGGCGCATCAGCAGCGCGAAAATGGCCGGGCTGGGATGCGGATGCTCGGGCGCACCCACCATCACCAGCGTACTGTTGCGCTTGAGCAAAGTGGTGAACTGATCAAGATTGTGGCTGGCGGCGACGGTGTCGATAATGAGGTCGAAACTTTCCAGGTGCGCCTTCATCTCGTCGCGGTTTTTCGAGACGATCACCTCGTGCGCGCCGAGGCTGAGGATATCCGCGCGCTTCGCCTCGCTCGAGGTGAAGCCGACGGTGTGCGCGCCCATCGCGCGCGCCAGTTTGATCCCCATGTGCCCCAGCCCGCCGATGCCGACGATGCCGACTTTCTTGCCGGGGCCGGCCTGCCAGTGGCGCAAGGGCGAATAGAGCGTGATCCCGGCGCACAGCAGCGGCGCGGCGGCGGCGAGCTGCTCGGCGGGATGGCGGATGGCGAGCACGAACGCCTGATCGACCACGATCCGCTGCGCATAGCCGCCCATGGTATAACCCGGCGCGTCGGCGATGGGCGAGTTGTAGGTGCCGGTCATGCCGGTCTGGCAGAATTGTTCGAGCCCCTCGTCGCAAGCCGAACAGGCGTGGCAGCTATCGACCATACAGCCGACCCCGACCGTGTCGCCGACTTTAAATCGGCTGACGTTCTCACCAACCGCGCTGACGTGGCCGACAATCTCGTGCCCCGGCACGCAGGGCCACTTTGTGCCGCCCCATTCATCGCGCGCGGTGTGCAGATCGGAATGGCACACGCCGCAATAGGCGATCTCGATCTGCACGTCGTTGGCGCCCGGCGCGCGGCGCTCGATGACCAGGGCTTCGAGCGGGCGATCGGCGGCGTGCGTACCGTAGGCATGAACGGACATGAGCGATTCCCGGGTTAGGCTTCAAACGCCGATCATGTCCGCTTGTCCGCGCCTGCACAAGCAAAGCCGGAGCCGGGAAGGCAAGAATCAGGCGTCGTGGGAAATTCTGGCAGGAGTGGAGGGACTCGAACCCACGGCCCTCGGTTTTGGAGACCGATGCTCTACCAACTGAGCTACACTCCTGTGCCCGGAAGAGCGCCCTTAATCGCTTGACGCCGCCAGCGCAACCGCGTGAAAGAACATTCTGATGTCCTGATGCCGCTGTCCCATCCTCCCATCATCCCGCCCGAGTTGCTGCTCAAGGCTTACCGTGTCGGCATTTTCCCGATGTCGGACAGCCGCGAAGATCCCGATGTCTACTGGGTCGAACCCCGGCGGCGCGCGATCCTGCCGCTCTATGGTTTTCACCTGTCGAAGTCGCTGGCCCGCACGCTGCGCCGCGAGCGCTTCCATGTGACTTGCAACGAAGCATTCGACGCGGTGATCGATGCCTGCGCCGCGCCGCGCGCGGCGGCGGAAACCAGCTGGATCAGCCTGCGCCTGGGCGAAAGCTACCGCGCGCTGCACCGGCTGGGCCATGCCCATTCCATCGAGAGCTGGAGTGTCGGCGAACAGGGCGAAAGAACGCTGCTCGGCGGGCTCTACGGGGTTGGTTTTGGCCGGGTGTTCTGCGGCGAAAGCATGTTCAGCCGCGCCAGCGATGCCTCGAAAGTCGCGCTGGCCTGGCTTGTCGCGGCGATGCGGCGCGCGGGGTGCGAAGTGCTCGATTGCCAGTTCACCACGCCGCATCTCGCCTCGCTCGGCACGATCGAGATCGCCCAGACGCAGTATCTTGATCGGCTGCGGGCGGCGCTGCGCCCTTATTCCTCGGGCGCGGCGGGCGGGTCGGGGAGCGCTGGTGCTGGCGCGGGCTTTGGCTTTGCTTCGGAAGCAGGCGGGGCGGTGCCGGCGGGCTTTGCCGCGCTGCTCGCCGATGCGGCGGCGGCGGGGCTGTCTTCCTCACCCGGGAACTTCATCGCGCAGTCTTTGACCCAGACATCGTAAACCGGATGCTGCACGACATTGAGCGAAGGCGAATTGTGCAGCAGCCAGCCCGAAAACACTTTGTGCCAGGCCAGCTTTTCCTGCGTGGAGGCGCGCTCTTCGACAAAGACCTGCACGAAAGCGCCGGTTTCGGGCGGGTCTTCCCACGGCGCGGTGCGCTCGCAGGTTGCCAGCTTGATGATCACATTGCCGATGCGCCGCGATTCACCGCTTTTCAGCATCACGTCCTCGGTGATGTTGTTGCGCTTGTTGAGCAGCCCCAGCGTCGCCACCCGGTCGCGCACCGGAGTGCCGAACGCGCTTTCGACCACCGCGCCCTTGCCCGCGGCGGCAGGCCGGGCGGCTTGCGTCACTTCGGCGGGCGGCGGGGCGGGCGCATCGCCCTGCTGGCTACACCCGGCCAAAGTGGCCGAAATCAGCGAGCTATAGATGAAACCAGCCCAAACCCGCGCGGGCAGTGCGGCGCGGCGCATCAGTCTTCTGGCGACCAGGCTTCGTAATCACCGGTGGCTGCTGCCCGCTTGCCGCCGCGCTCCAGCGCGCCTTGCGGGCGATAGGCCTGCGCCGTGCCGGTGGCGTTGGGGGTATAGTCGACCTCCCAGATGCGCGCCGGGGGCAGATTGCTCTGCGGCAGGCTGTCGAAGCTGCCGTGCAGCCAGCCGTGCCATTCGGCCGGCACGCGGCTGGCATCGTTCGCGCCGTTGTAAATCACCCAGCGCCGCTCGCGCCCGGCAAACGGATGCCCCTTGGGATAGGGCTTGCGCGCATGGAAATAGCGGTTGCCCTGGGCATCATGGCCAACTTCGACGCCGTTCAGCGCGTTGTCGAACAAGGTGCCGACGGTAGCGCCGTCCCACCAGGTGAAAATCTTGCCGAGGATGCTCATCGTTGTGGCACTTAGCGTCTCGAAGGGGGTTTGGGCAAGCGGCTGCTGATTGAATTTGCATCCCGCGCCTCAACACCTAAGCTGAGGCGCAGCGCACAGCACGCGCCGCAACCACTGGGTGGACCATGGCCTGGCAACATATCCGCATTTCCCGTTTCGGCGGCCCGGAGGTGCTCGAACTTGCCAGCGAGCAGGATCTGCCCGACCCCGGCGCTGGCGAAGTGCGGGTCAAAGTGTTGGCCGCAGGCACGGGATTTACCGATGCCTTTATCCGCATGGGCCGCCATCCCGATTTCAAGGGGCCGCTGCCCTTCACTCCGGGCTATGATCTGGTGGGCGAAGTCGACGCGGTCGGCGCGGGCGTTACGTCGCTGATGCCAGGCCAGATGGTGGCCGATCTGTGCGTTGTCGGCGGATATACCCAATATGCCATCCGCCCCGCCGCTGCGCTTGTCGCCGTGCCCGCAGGGCTCGATCCGGCCGAAGCGGTGTGCATCCCGCTGGCCTTCATGACCGCGTACCAGATGCTCACCCGGTGCGCCGACGCCCGGCGCGGCGCCACCATCCTTGTGGTCGGTGCTTCTGGTACGGTCGGCACCGCGCTGCTCGACCTGGCGCGGCATCGCGGGCTCAACGTTATCGGCACCTGTTCGGCGCGCAATATGGGCGTGGTGGCGAGCTATGGCGCGCAGGCCGTCGATTATCACAGCGGCGATTTCGTCGCCAAAGTTCGGCAGATGACGGGCGGGCGCGGCGTCGATGCGGCGTTCGATGCGATCGGGGGCGCGCATTTCAGCCGCTCGTTCGCGGCACTGGCCAAGGGCGGTGTGCTCATCGGCTATGGCTCACAGACCATGGCAAACGGCAAGGAAGGGCTGCTGTCCGCAGGGCTCGGACTGGCGCGCCTCAAGCTGTGGTCGCTCTTGAGCCCGCTTTTCGGCGGGCGCAGCGCCCAATGGTATTCCATCACCGACCGCCGCAAGTCGCACCCCGGCGAATTTTCTGCCGACATGGCCGCGCTGTTCGATCTGCTGAAGCAGCACGCGATCGCGCCAGTGGTCGCCGATCGCCTGCCGCTCAGCCATGCTGCCGATGTCCACCGGCGGATCGAGACCGGGGGTCTGGGCGGAAAAGTGGTCCTCTTGCCCTGGTAGGGACGCAGGCCCGCTTACCAGTTCACCATATCGCCCGGCTTGATCCCGATTTGCGCGGCGCGCCCGGCATTGAGTTCGAGCACGCTGCCGGTGAGGCCGATGGCCGAGAGCGGGGTGGGATCATAGGGCACCGCATTGGCCGCGACATTGAGCACTTTGCGATCGGGGCCGATGAACACGAGATCGAGGCTGATCACCGTGTTCTTCATCCAGAACGAGGCGCGGCGCGGCGGGTTCATCGGGAAGATCATGCCCTCGTCCGCGCCCATCGCGGTGCGAAACATCAGCCCTTGCGCCTGCTCTTCAGCGCTGGCCGCGAGCTCGACCCTGAATGTATGAACGCCGGACGCGGTCTTCACGGTCAGCGGCAGCACCTTGAGCCCGGAAACCGGATGGACGGCGGGAGTGGCGGCGTCTTGCGCGGCGGCGGGCGCGGCGGCCGATCCCGCCGACACCGGCGAGCACCCGGCCATGCCCAGAGCAAGGGCCCCCAGCGCAAGGGCAAGGCTGGCAATCCGAATTCCGTCAATTCGAATCATCGTCTTCATCGGCCCAACTTTCTGCGTCTTCGAGGCTGGCTGCATCGGCCAGTCTGCGCGCATAGGCAAGAGGGTGCCCGGCGCGCAGGAACGCCCCGACCTGTTTCTCGCGGACCGCGCGGTCGAGGCTGCGCGCCGCGGCATAAGGCCAGAACCGCTTGCGCCGGGCAAATTCGAGGGCTGCGCGCCGCCGCTCGGTCTCGCCGCCTTGCGCCGCGCCGCGGATCTCGGCAGCGATCCCCGCCTGCATCAGCGCGCCTTCGATCCGCCGTGCGCCATAGCCCCGGCGCAGCAGCCCCTGCCCCTTGGCCTGCGCAAAGCCGGCATCGTCGATATAGCCTTGCGCTGCCATGCGCCCCACCAGCGCGGCGAGATCGGGCGGCGGCGCGTCCTCCGTCCAGCCGCGCTCGCGCAGTTTGCGCGCCAGATAGGCCGAAAGCTTGCCGCCGCTGGTGGCAAAGCGCGCGACATAGGCGAGCGCGAGCGCATCGAGCTGCGCCGCGTCGAGCGGCTTGGGCGGTGGCCGCTCGCCGCGCGGCCGCGCCTTGGCCGCGCGCGGCCGCCGGGGAGATTGCAGGGACATGCCACATTCGTGCCACAGTCACGGCTAAATGAGAACCTGCGCGCGCTGTTTCGAAACAGGCGCGCCGGTCAAGGCGCGGTTTGAAAACGGCACCGACCCGCGCCAGAGCCACAGGAACCCGCAAACCACCCAGTTTGCACGGAAGCATAGAGCCGGAGTATTGCATGAACATTTCGGACATCGTCGCGGCAAAGCCGAGCCTGACCCCGACCCCGAACGATGATGGCCGCCTGCGCCGGTTTGCCGATTTCGGCACCTTCTGCGAAGCGCTCGATTTCGCGGCAGAGGGGCCCTGCGGCTTCAACTTTCATGACCCGCGCGCCGTGCTCACGCATGTCTATCCTTATGCGCAGCTGCGCGCCGATGCGCTCGTTGCGGCGCAGCGCCTGTTCGCGCGCGGGGTTGTCCCCGGCGACCGGGTCGCGCTGATTGCCGAGACCGGGCCCGATTTTGCCGCCTTGTTCTGCGGCGCGATGTATGCCGGTGCCTGGCCGGTGCCGCTGCCGCTGCCGACCAGCTTTGGCGGCAAGGAGAACTACATCGACCAGATCGCGACGCAGCTGGGCAGCTCCGATCCGGCGCTGCTGCTCTATCCGGAAGAGCTGGAGACCATGTGCGCGCTCGCCGCCGAGCGTCAGGGCTGCCCGGGGCTCAGCTGGAGCGCGTTCGCGCAGACCGTGCCGGCCGGCGTTGCTTTGCCCACCCCCGATCCCGACGCGATCAGCTATCTCCAGTATTCCAGCGGCTCGACCCGGTTCCCCCACGGCGTCGCCGTCACCCACCGCGCGCTCCTCGCCAATCTCGCCGGCCATTCGCTAGGCATGTCGTTCCAGCCGGGCGACCGCGCGATCAGCTGGCTGCCGCTTTATCACGACATGGGCCTCGTCGGCTGCTTCATGTCGCCCATCGCCAACCAGGTATCAGTCGATTATCTGCGGACCGAGGATTTCGCCCGCCGCCCGCTCGCCTGGCTCGATCTGATCAGCCGCAATCCGGGCACCACGCTCTCCTATTCGCCTACCTTTGGCTATGACATCTGCGCGCGGCGCATTTCCAGCCAGTCGCATGTCGCCGAGCGGTTCGACCTGTCGCGCTGGCGGGTGGCGGGCAACGGCGCGGACATGATCCGCCCCGATGTGATGCAAAGCTTCGTCAATGCCTTTGCCGACGCGGGGTTCAAGGCATCGGCGTTCCTGCCCAGCTACGGCCTGGCCGAAGCCACGCTTGCGGTCACCTTGATGCCGCCGGGCGAAGGCATCCGGGTCGAGCTGGTCGAGGAAGAGCGCCTTTCGGGCGCGCCGCGCGATCTGTCGCGCCCGGCGCGCTACCGCGCCATTGTCAATTGCGGGGTGCCGGTGCGCGGCATGGATCTGGAAGTGCGCGGCGAGACCGGCAATGTTCTGGCGCATCATCATATCGGCAAAGTGTGGTGCCGGGGCACATCGGTGATGCACTCCTATTTCCGCGATGCGGAGGCGACCGAGGCCTGCATGATCGGCGGCTGGCTCGATACCGGCGACATGGGCTATCTCAACGAAGAGGGCTATCTGTTCGTCGTCGGCCGCGCCAAGGACATGATCATCATCAACGGCAAGAACCACTGGCCGCAGGACATCGAATGGGCGGTCGAGCAGCTGCCCGGATTTCATCAGGGCGACATTGCCGCGTTTTCGGTCGAGGCGGAAAACGGCGAGGAGACCCCCGCCGTGCTGGTCCACTGCCGCGTTTCCGATCCGGCCGAGCGGATCAAGCTGCGCAACCAGATCCGCGACAAGGTGCGCTCGATCACCGGCATGCATTGCGTCATCGAGCTGGTCCCGCCGCGCACGCTGCCGCGCACCAGCTCGGGCAAATTGAGCCGCGCCAAGGCCAAGAAGCTCTATCTTGCGGGCGAGATCGAGCCCTACCAGCTGGCGGCCTGACCGGCCGCGCACCATGACGACCCCGCCTGATCGCCTGATTTTTGTCTACAACGCCGACGGCGGGCTCGTGCAGGGATTGCTCGATTCGGTGCACAAGACGCTCTCGCCCGCGACCTATCCGTGCAGCCTATGCGCAATCACCTATGGCGCGCTCAGGATGGACACGAAGTGGCGCAAGTGGCTCAAAGCGCTGCCGATCCCGGTAGCGTTCTACCACAAGGACGACACGCCCTATCGCGGTTTCGCGTTGCCGGTCGTCTTGTGCGAACGCGGCGGACAGGTCGAAAGTTTCATCGACGCGGAAACGCTCGACGGGCTCGGTTCGCTCGATGCGCTCATTGCCGCAATGGAAGCGCGGCTTGGTTAGAGCGCGCGCCGGCCGGTGATCAGCTGGTACACCACCACCACCAGGGCGATCACGAGCAGCAGGTGGATCAGCCCGCCCGCGACATGGAACGCCAGAAAGCCGGCGGCCCACATGATGACGAGAATGACGGCGATGGTCCAAAGCATGGCGGCTCTCCAGAACGGGTGATGCAGGGTGTCGGTAGTGATGGGACAATGCGCTAATGCCGCCGATGTTCCGGCGGCGCGCTAGAACGGCAGCTCCGCGCCGTCCCACGCGAACAGCCGCCCGCTTTGCGCCGGGACCAGCCCGTCGAGCACCGCGAGCAGCCGCCCGGCCGAATGCTCTGCGGTAAACAGCTTGTCCGGCGCGAGCCCGCGCTGGAAGGGCTGCGACAGCGGCGTATCGACCGTGCCCGGATGCAAGGTCACCGCGATCGCCTGGGGGTGCGTGCGCGCCAGCTCGATCGCGCAGGTCCGGACCAGCATGTTGAGCGCGGCCTTGCTCGCGCGGTAGGCGTGCCAGCCGCCCAGCCGGTTGTCACCGATCGAGCCGACCCGCGCCGAAATCGCCGCGAACACCGCGCGTGCATCGCGGCGCAGCAGCGGTAGCGCATGTTTGGCGATCAGCGCTGGGCCGGTGGCATTGATGGCAAACATCTCGGCGAGGTGATCGCCGCTAAGCGCGCGGGTGCTTTTTTCGGGGCCGGTGCCATCGGCATAAGTCAGCCGCCCGGTCGCCACGATCACCAGATCGAGCGGGCCGCCGATGCCCGCGCAAGCCGCCGCGATGCTGGCTTCGTCCAGCAGATCGAACCGGAAGGGGACCACTTTCGGCCCCGCCACCCCGCCCGCCCCGCGCGCGCCGGCAAAAACCTGCGCCACATCCGCGCGGGCGCCGAGCGCCGCCACCAATGCCGCGCCGATCCCGCCCGATGCGCCGAACACCGCGCAGCGCTTTGCCTCGTTTTCCGGTTCCATTTCCCCCCATGGCCCCGAACGCGGCGGCGCGTCCAGTGCGCGCGGGGGCAACCGCGCTGCCGCTTGTTGGCGTTCCGACTGTATTAGCATCACAATACACTTGCACCGCGCCGCCAGGATTGCCATCTTCAGCGGCGCACGCCCGCACCGGGCCAAACCTGAGAAAGCGACAATGGCAACGCAACCTGCAACCGATATCGCGAGCCCGATTGTCTTGAGCGCGCCCGATCCGGTGCCCGTGGTCGCGCCGACGCAGGCCGCCGGGCTGGTGCCGGTGAGCAGCGAGGCGAAGTCCAAGCTGGAGGCGAAAGCCGATGCGTTCGTCGCCGATCTGATCGCGCAAGATGCGGCGGGGCCGGAATTCGGCAAGCGGGTCGATCAGCTGACGGCGATGGGCCGCAAGGAAATCGCGGCGGCCGCGGGCATGTCGAACCGCTTTCTTGATCGGCCAGTGCGCGCGATGAACAAGGAAGGCGGCGTCGGCACCGATCTGGCGGCGCTGCGCCGCACGGTCGAGGAGCTCGATCCGGGCCGCAAGGGCAATCTGTCCTCCGGCCGCAAGTTCCTCGGCATCATCCCGTTCGGCAACAGCCTGAAAACCTACTTCGATGGCTACACCTCGGCGCAGGGGCACATCAAGGCGATCCTCGACCGGCTGGCTTCGGGCAAGGACGAGCTTTTGATGGACAATGCCGCGATCGATGTGGAGCGGCAGAAGCTGTGGGAAGCGATGGGCAATCTCGAACAGATGGTCGTGATCTCCAAGCTGCTCGACCAGAAGCTCGAGGATGCCGCGCTCGATCTCGATCACAGCGATCCGGCCAAAGCCAAGGCGATCCGCGAGAGCGCGCTGTTCTACACGCGCCAGCGCACGCAGGACCTGCTCACGCAGATGGCGGTGAGCGTGCAGGGTTATCTCGCGCTCGATCTGGTCAAGAAAAACAATGTCGAGCTGATCAAGGGCGTCGACCGCGCCAGCACCACCACCGTCGCCGCGCTGCGCACTGCGGTCACCGTGGCGCAGGCGATGACCAACCAGCGGCTGGTGCTGGCGCAGATCACCGCGCTCAACACCACCACCGCCAACATCATCGATTCCACCGGCAAGCTGCTGCGCGAGCAGACGGGCAAGATCCACGAGCAGGCGGCATCGAGCACGATCCCGATGGAGACGCTGCAGCGCGCTTTCCAGAACATCTACGAGACGATGGACACGATCGACACGTTCAAGCTGAAAGCGCTCGATTCGATGAAACAGACGATCGACACGCTCTCGAGCGAAGTCGAGAAATCCAAAGGCTATATCGCGCGGACCGAAGGCGCGGCGCAGGCCCGGCTGGCGGGGGGCGAAGCGCCTTCCTTGCTGAGCCTTGAAAGTTGAGCGGCCTTTCCGTGACCAGCCCCGCCAGCGACAGCGCCCGGATCTTGTCTGCCGCGCGCACCGCGCTGGTGCGCCAGCAAGGCGGCCGGGGGCGCTCGATCGGCCAGCGCTCGCAAGAGATCAAGCGCCGCCATCTCACCCGCAAGGCGGTGCGCATGACCGTGGCGGTCGCCGCCGTGCTGATCGCAGCGATGGCGACCGGCCTTGCCATGAACGGCATCGGCCTCACCGGTCTGTTCATCACCGCGCTGGCGGTGATCGCCGCGCTGGTGTTGTTCGGCGTGTTTCCCCGCCTTCAGGTGCCGAGCCTGGCGGCGCTCAACAGCGGTGATGTCCGCACGATGGTCGGCCGCACCGAGCTCTGGCTCGAAGCGCAGCGGCCCGCGCTCCCCGCGCCGGCGGTGCGGCTGGTCGATCAGATCGGCGTGCAGCTCGACGGGCTGGGGCTGCAGCTCGAAGGGATCGATCCGGCCGAGCCGGCGGTGGGCGAAGTGCGCAAGCTGGTGGGCGAACTGCTTCCCGGCATGGTCGAAAGCTATCGCCGCATCCCGCCGCATCTCAAAAGCGAAGAGCGCGGCGGGCGCAATGCCGACCAGCAGCTGGCCGACGGACTGGGCAAGATCAGCGCCGAAATCGACGCGGTGACGCGCCAGCTGGCAGCCGGCGATCTCGATGCGCTGGCGGTGCGCGGGCGCTTTCTCGATTACAAATATGGCGATGGGCCGGAAGCCGCACCCGCGCTCGCGCCGCCGAGCGGACAGTCCTGATGAAGATCACTATCGCGCACACGCTGGGCAAGGACGAACTGCGCCGCCGCCTCGAAGCGCGCCGCCATGAGGCCTCGATGAAAACGAGCGCGCTGATCGGCGGCCTTGCCACGGTGGAACAGCACTGGCGCGATGCCGATACCCTGATGATGGACGTGAGCGCGATGGGCTTCACCGTGCCTTGCGCTGCAACGATCGAGGAAACCGCGCTGGTGTTCGACGTGACCATGCCCCCCGGGCTCGGCTTCGCCCGCGGCATGATCGAGAGCGTGATCCGCGAAAAGAGCGAGAAGCTGCTGGGTTAGAGCCTGATGATATGACTTTGGCCCACCGTGACGGAGCCGATTTTGGCCTGGCGCGAGGCGTGAGGATAGGAGCGATGCAGCGCATCGTGACTGACGAGCAACGCTGCGCCGGGCCAAAAGCGGCCCGCCCTGCAAGGGTTGCCCTTGGAAGCCCCTCGGACAGCGTCGCGTCGCTTGGACGGGCTAACAGCCCGCCCTGCACAACGCTCCTTGCCGAGCAGCTTCCAAGGGCAATCCCGGTGGGTCAAAGTCATGTCATCAGGCTCTAAATATCCTTGCGGTGCAGCTCGAGCAATTCGGGCGGCAGGCGCAGGCTGCGCGCGACGATCCGCGTTTCCATCAGCAGGAACACCAGCGCCAGCATCAACAGGCTGATCGCCAGGAAAAAGGTGGTCGCGGTCAAGGTGCGCAGTTCGATCCCCAGGATTTCGCCGACAAAGACCATGCCCACCGTCACCCCGATGCCCAGACCGCTCATCACCAGCACCAGCAAGGCCCGGCCGATCAGCTGAATCCGCCGGTCGACCGTGCGGATTTCCACGACGACCTCGTCGTGCTGCGCGTCCTGGGTCGCGGCGTAAAGCGTGCGCAAATGGCGCGAGCGGTCGACGATCCGGCCCAGCCGCGTGGTCAGGATATTCATGATATTGCCGATCGCGACGAGCACGAACACCGGCGCGAGCGCGAGCTGGATGGTTTGCGCGATCATCGGCGGGCGGTCATGGCGCGGGGCGCACCACGATGCTGAGCCCGCTTGCCGAAAAGTCCAGCGCATCGATCCATGGGGCCGAGGCGCAATCGCCCGGCCGCAATACCGTGCCGTCGAGCTGCACTTCGCCGGTGCGCGGGATGACCAGCATGGGGCCATCATAGGCGGCGCGCAGCGCATCATCGGGCGCGCCATCGAGCCGGTGCGCGGTGAAATAGCGCCCGCGCGCGAGCTCGATCGTGCCGGTATCGGGAATCCGGCGGCGCAGCGCCGGATCGTGCACGGTGCCCTTGGCAACCGCGATGCCCGCATCGAGATGCAGCTCGCGCGGGCGGCCATAGTCGTAGAGCCGGTAGGTAATGTCCGAATTCTGCTGGATCTCGATCAGGCTGACCCCCGCGCCGATGGCATGGACGGTGCCCGCCGGAATATAGAAGAAATCGCCCGCGCTGACCGGGTGCCACGCGAGCAGGTGTTCGATCGAGCCATCGAGCGCGGCGGCGCGCATCGCCTTGGCGCCGATCGGTTCCTTGAAGCCGATGCCGAGCGCCGCGCCGGGATCGGCCTCGATCACCAGCCAGCATTCCTCCTTGCCGCCATAGCCGGTAAGCGCGGTCTCGCCCGAGGCCAGCGCCTCAGCGTCATCAGGGTGGACCTGCACCGAGAGATTCTCGCTGGTGAAGATATACTTGACCAGCAGGCTGGGCACTTCGGGCGGCGGTTCGAACCAGATCTCGCCGATCTTCGTGCCCTCGGGCGCGACAAACGGCGCGGGCAGCACCTCGCGGCCCCACACTTTCTCGACGGTGCGGATCGGTAGCGCGCTCATTGCCGGACCGCGCCTTCGAGCTTGCCGACCAGCTGCGCGCCCTCGGCGGTGGTGATCAGCACCTCGTCGCCATCGACCACCACGATCAGATTGCTCGCGCCGATCACCGAAACGCGCGGGCCGTCGCTGTGGACCAGCACGTTAGTGCAGTCCTTGAGTTCGACCCGTCCCGCGATCGCATTGCCCTGCGCGTCGCGCTCCTGCGCCTCGTGCAGCGCCTGCCAGTTGCCGATATCGGACCAGGCCATCACCGCGGGGACCATGGCGGCGTGCGAGGTGTTTTCCATCACCGCATAATCCACCGATTCGCTCTCGATCAGCGCGAACGCGGCGGCGCCGGGATAGAAACGCTGGCCATCGGCGACGCCGCGCGCGTCCGCCTCGCGCACGGCGGCGGCCAGCGCCGGGCGATGCGCCGCCAGCTCGGCGAGGAAAGTGCCCGCGCGAAACGCGAAAATGCCGCCGTTCCAGGCATAGCCGCCTTGCGCCAGAAAGCCGCGCGCGCGCTCCAGATCGGGCTTCTCGACGAATTTCTCGACGCGGAAGCCCGCGCTGCCCGCAATCGGCTCGCCCTGCTTCAGATAGCCGAACCCGGTTTCGGGCGACGTTGGCGCGATGCCGAAAGACACCAGCCAGCCTTGCGCGGCCAGCGCCGCCGCCGCGCGCGCCGCCGCCTGAAACGCGCCCGCATCGCCGATGTGGTGGTCGCTCGGGCACACCAGCATCACCGCGTCTTCGGGCAGGCGCAGCGCGGCGAGTGCGATCGCGGCGGCGGTGTTCTTGCCCTCGGGCTCGATAATGATCCGGCTGGCGGCAGGATCGGGCAATTGCGCCTCGACATGCTCCAGATGGAGCGCGCCGGTGACCACCACTGGCGCGGCGAAGCCGGCCTCCGCCGTGCAGCGCAGCACAGTCGCCTCGAACAGCGTATTTTCGCCGACCAGCGGGAGAAAGGGCTTGGGCTTCGCCTTGCGCGAACGGGGCCAGAGGCGGCTGCCAATCCCGCCGCACAATACAACCGGGGTAATCCTGTCCATCGTCGTCCCTGTTTCTGCGCGCGGCAAGCGACTGCGCATTTCCCTGCGGCACAACCGCAAGTCTGGCAATAGTGGCCCACTGTTGCCAAGTTATAACGAGCGAACCTCACGGTGCGTTCCAGTGTTGCTCCCAGCCATAATCGGATTCGATCGGTGCGCCGCTGCGATCGAGCGCAGGCCGAAAGCGGAAACGCTTCAGCGCGAGCGCGCATGTCGTGGCATCGGCGGCATCGACCCCGCTCGGTTTATGCACGCGGCACGAGCTGGGCGTTCCGTCGATCCCTACGCGCAGCACCACGATCACCTGCTTGCCTTGCCGCTGCGCGCGGCCTTTGGCGGGATAATCGCGCACCGAGGTGATCTCCCCCGCGATCTTGACCGCGCGCGCGGCCAGACCGCTTCCGCTGCCGGAGCCGCTGCCGCCGCTGCCGGTGCCCGCACCCGCACCGCCGCCGCCCGTGCCGCTGCCCGCTGCGCCCGCGCCGGAGCGGGTGTCCGCGCCGGTGGAGGCCGCAGGGGCCGCCGGGACCGCCTTGGCGGGAATGCGCGCAGGGGGTGCGACGATCGCTTTGGGCCTGGCCTTCTTGCCGATGTCCGCCTCTGCGCCTTCAGGCTCCTTGCTGGCCGGGCTGGGCGCGGGCGGCGGGTCTGGCGCGATATTGAAAGCGACCAGCGCGGAGCTGTCCGCCCCGGCATCCGCCGCCACCACGCCGCCCAGACCGCGCACCAGCGCCGCAATCAGCCCGGCATAGAGCAGCGCCATCGCCGCGATCATCAGCGCGCGCTGGCGCGGGCTGACGGCAGGGCTGTCGGTGAAGCGGGTGGTGTTCAGGCGTGTCATCGCGCGCGCATCCATACGGCAATCCTGACAAGACCGGAACCACCCAGCACCCCGGCGGAGGCCGGGGCGCGGGTCAGTCCGCCAGGTAGCTGTCGGCGCGGGCGAGCGTGATCAGCCGCAGGCCATGCGCGGCGGCCTGCTCGGCGGCGAGCGTAGAGGCGGCCGAGATCGTCACCAGCAGCGGGCAGCCCGCGATGATCGCCTTTTGCACCAGCTCGAAACTGCACCGCGCGGTGAGCAGGATGAAGCCATCCTGCGGCGACAGGCCTCCCCGCGCCATCGCGCCGAGCAGCTTGTCGAACGCATTGTGCCGCCCGACATCCTCGCGCACCAGCTGCACCGCGCCCTCGGCGGTGCAGAAGGCGGCGGCGTGGACCGCGCGGGTCGCCTCGCTCAGCGGCTGCATGGCGGGCAGTGCGGCGACGGCGCGGAAGATCGCGGCGGGTTCGACCGTAAGCCGCGCGGTGACCGGAGGCAGCGGGCGCAAGACCTGCTCGAGGCTCTCGATCCCGCACAGCCCGCAGCTCCCCTCCGACAGCCGCAGCCGGGCGCGCTCGAGCAGAGGCGCGGCGCTGGCGGTGGCCAGCTGGATCCGCAGCATCCAGCCGCCGCTTTCGACCTGGGCCGCATCGGCGGACACGAAGTCTGACGGCGCGGCAATCAATTGTTCGGACAGGCAGAAACCCAGCGCATAGTCGGTGAGATCGGCGGGCGTGGCCATCATCACCGCGTAGCCAATGCCGTTGATCTCGATCGCGATCGGCGCTTCGATCGCCAGCGCGCGGCGAAACGCGCGGGGTTCGCGGCCATCGGCAAAATGCTCGTGGAGCGCGTGCGGCGCGGCGCCTTCAGGCCGCATCCGCGCCCGCGCCGGCCAGCCGCGCGTGCGCCGCTTGCGCCGCAGGCTCCAGCCCCGCCAGCCCATGTACCGCGATCCAATCAAGGAACATGGCTTTCATGCGCGGCGACCAGAAGGTGGTGACATGATGGGCAATCATAGCGGCGGGATCTGCCTCGTGCGCCACGTTGCGCGCGATCTGGTTGATCATGTAGACCAGCTTCTCGCCGGTATCGCCGCTCATTCGGCGGCCTCCTGCGCCTCGATCCGGCGCGCGCGCTGCGCCAGCGCCTCGTAGCCTTCCTGCCATTCGCTCGGCCCGTTCGAGGGGGTGATCTGCACTGCGGTCACTTTGTATTCGGGGCAATTGGTCGCCCAGTCCGAAAAGTCGGTGGTGACGACGTTGGCCTGCGTCGCGGGGTGGTGGAAGGTGGTGTAGACCACGCCCGGCGCGACCCGGTCGGTGACGGTGACGCGCAAGGTCGTCTCGCCCGCACGGCTGGCGAGCCTTGCCCAATCGCCCGATTTGAGGCCCCGGTTCTCCGCGTCCTCAGGGTGCACTTCGAGCAGGTCTTCGCTGTGCCACACCGAATTGGCGGTGCGCCGGGTCTGCGCGCCGACATTGTATTGCGAGAGGATGCGCCCGGTGGTGAGCAGCAGCGGAAAGCGCGGCCCGGTGCGCTCATCGGTCGGCACATAGTCGGTGACCACGAACTTGCCCTTGCCGCGCACGAAGCCATCGATGTGCATGATCGGCGAGCCGTTCGGCGCGGCATCGTTGACCGGCCATTGCAGCGAGCCTTCGGCATCGAGCCGCGCGAAGCTGACCCCGGCAAACGAGGGCGTGAGCCGCGCGATCTCGTCCATGATCTCGCGCGGATGGGTGTAGTTCCAATCGAGGCCCATCGCGCGGGCGAGTTCCTGCGTCACCTGCCAGTCTTCAAGTCCGTTGAGCGGCTCCATCACCTTGCGCACCGGCTGGATGCGCCGCTCGGCATTGGTGAAAGTGCCGTTCTTCTCGAGGAAGGTCGATCCGGGCAGGAAAACGTGCGCATAATGCGCGGTTTCGTTGAGGAACAGGTCGTGGACGATGACGCATTCCATCGCCGCGAGCCCGGCGGAGACATGCTTGGTATCGGGATCGGACTGGAGGATGTCCTCGCCCTGGATATAGATTGCTTTAAACTCGCCGTCGGTCGCGGCATCAAGCATGTTGGGGATGCGCAGGCCCGGCTCGGGATCGATCGCCACGCCCCATTCCGCCTCGAACAGCGCGCGGGCGCCCGCGTCCGAGACATGGCGGTAGCCCGAAAGCTCGTGCGGGAAGCTGCCCATATCGCACGCGCCCTGCACGTTGTTTTGCCCGCGCAGCGGGTTCACGCCCACGCCGCGCCGCCCGATATTGCCCGTCGCCATGGCGAGGTTGGCAATCGCCATCACGGTGGAGGAGCCCTGGCTGTGCTCGGTGACGCCCAGCCCATAATAGATCGCGCCGTTACCGCCGGTGGCGAAGAGCCGCGCCGCGCCGCGCAGATCGGCGGCAGGCACGCCGGTGACGGGTTCGAGGAATTCGGGGCTGTTGCGCTCCTGCGCCACAAATTCGGCCCAGTGGCTGAACTCGTCCCAATCGCAGCGCTCGCGCACGAAGGCTTCATCGACCAGCCCCTCGGTCACGATCACATGGGCCATGGCGGAAAGCACCGCGACATTGGTGCCGGGGCGCAGCGGCAGGTGGAAATCGGCGGCGATATGCGGGCTGCGCACCAGATCGGTGCGGCGCGGATCGATCACGATCAGCTTGGCGCCTTTGCGAAGCCGCCGCTTCATCCGGCTGGCGAAGACGGGGTGGCCGTCGGTCGGGTTCGCGCCGATCACCAGCATCACGTCGCTGTCCTCGACGCTGTCGAAATCCTGCGTGCCCGCCGATGTGCCGAAGGTGGTCTTGAGGCCGTAGCCGGTGGGCGAATGGCACACGCGGGCGCACGTATCGACGTTGTTGTTGCCGAACCCGGCGCGCACCAGCTTCTGCACGAGGAACGTCTCCTCGTTGGTGCAGCGGCTCGAGGTGATCCCGCCCAGCGCGTTGCGGCCATATTTGGCGGCGATGCGTTTCAGTTCGCTGGCGGTATAGGTCAGCGCCTCGTCCCAGCTGACCTCGCGCCAGGGCTGGTCGATGCTCGCGCGGATCATCGGCGAGAGCACGCGCTCCTGATGCTGGGCATACCCCCACGCAAACCGGCCCTTGACGCAGGAGTGGCCCCGGTTGGCCTTGCCGTCTTTCCACGGCACCATCCGCACCAGTTGCTCGCCGCGCATCTCGGCGCGGAAGGTGCAGCCGACACCGCAATAGGCGCAGGTCGTGACCACCGCGCGCTCGGGCTTGCCGATGTCCTTGACCGCCTTTTCCTGCAAGGTGGCAGTAGGGCAGGCCTGCACGCAGGCCCCGCACGACACGCATTCCGAACTCAAAAAGCTGTCCGAAGCCGCGCCCGCGCTGACCTTGCTGTCGAACCCGCGCCCCTCGATGGTCAGCGCGAAGGTGCCCTGCACTTCATCGCAGGCGCGCACGCAGCGCGAGCAGGCGATGCATTTGGAAGGGTCGAAATCGAAATAGGGGTTCGAGGTATCGGCCGCCTCACCCAGATGGTTTTCGCCGGTGTAGCCATAGCGCACATCGCGCAGGCCGACCGCCGCTGCCTGATCCTGCAACTCGCAATCATTGTTGGCACTGCAGGTCAGGCAATCGAGCGGATGGTCCGAAATGTAGAGCTCCATCACCCCCTTGCGCAGCTTTTGCAAACGGAGCGTCTGGGTGCGGACCTGCATCCCCTCGGCCACCGGGGTGGTGCACGAAGCGGGGGTGCCGCGCATCCCGTCGATCTCGACGAGGCACAGGCGGCACGAGCCGAACTGCTTGAGGTTGTCACTGGCGCAGAGCTTCGGAATCGAACCACCCGAAAGCGCCGCGGCGCGCATGACGGTGGTGCCCGCAGGTACGCTGACCGCGCGGCCGTCGATGCTGACGGTAACCGTGATGTCCGACTTGACTTCCGGCGTGCCGAAATCGGCCTGGCGTTCATAACCCATGGGTTCGCTCCTCGGCAGCAAGCAAATCTGCCGGTGTGTTGATATTAGCAGGAATGGAGGACAATTGCACCGCCCGCGCGCCGATCATTTCGGCGAAGGCAAACATCGAATGCTTGCCGTGTCCGGTCACGATCGCCTCGATCGCAGCCGCAGCGGCGGCGGGCCACAACCCGATCACCGGCTGGCTGGCGCAATACGACGGAGGCGGCGCAAGTTGCTCCAGCGCATCGCCGCCCAGCCCCACGCTGTCGACCGCGCAAGTCATCACCGCGTCATAGCCGGTGGCCTGCGCATGGCGAAGCGCCGCCGCAATGCCGCCCAGCGGCCCCATCCCGGGGCGCGGCCAATCGGGCAAAGTCGGTGCCGGCGCGGTTTCGCGCCCGACGACGATGACCGCATCGCATTGCGCTTCAAGCGCCTGCACCGCGCGCGCGAGCAGCGTCTGCCCGCCAAGGTCGGCAAGCGCCTTGTCGCTGCCAAAGCGCGAGGATTGGCCGCCGGCGAGGACCGCGCCGAGGATCATGGGCGGCCCTGCATCGGCGGCACTAGACTTAGCTCGACCATGACCCCACCTCGCTCGTCACCCTGAACTTGTTTCAGGGTCCATCGGGCGGCAAGCGCTGCGGCGTTCGGCATGGAACCGCGTTGAAGCCAATACGCAAATGCGGCAGGCCGCCGCGCAAAACGAGGGATGGATGCTGAAACAAGTTCAGCATGACGGGTCTTTTTGGGGAAGGTCAGGTCTCCGACCATCACTCCGCCGCATCCGCTTGCGGCAAAAGCACGCCGAAATCTTCCGGCCAGTGCTTGAGCGCGGAGAGCACCGGATAGGGCGTGAAGCCGCCCAGCGCGCAGAGCGAGCCGAACTTCATCGTCTCGCACAAGTCTTCGAGCAAGGTCACTTCCTCGGCCAGCGAGCGCGCGCCTTTGCGGGCATTGTGCATTTGCGGGAGCGCCTCGACCTTGTCAGCCGCGCGGCCGGCGCGGGCGCGGATGCGGTCGATCAGTTCGACCCCGCGCGTGCTGCCGATGCGGCAGGGAGTGCATTTGCCGCAGCTTTCCGCCGCGCAAAACGCCATGGCGAAGCGCGCCAGCTTGCTCATGTCGGCGCTGTCGTCGAACACCGTCAGGCCCGCGTGGCCGATCAAGCCATCGGCGGCGGCAAAGGCCTCGTAATCGAACGGCAGATGGAAATCGGCGGGGGGGTGAAACGCGCCCAGCGGCCCGCCGACCTGCACCGCGCGCACCGGGCGGCCCGAAGCGGTGCCGCCGCCGATCTCGTTGACCAGTTCGCCCAAAGTGATGCCGAAGCCCACTTCGAACAATCCGCCGTGCTTCACATTGCCCGCGATCTGGATCGGCATGGTGCCTTTCGAGCGGCCGAAGCCGACCGCCGCATAAGCCGCCCCGCCCTGCGCCATGATCCACGGAACTGCGGCCAGGGTCAGCACGTTGTTGACCACGGTGGGCATGCCGAACAGCCCTTCGAGCGCGGGCAGCGGCGGCTTGGCCCGCACTTCGCCGCGCTTGCCCTCAAGGCTGTTGAGCAGCGAGGTTTCCTCGCCGCAGACATAGGCCCCCGCGCCGACGCGCACTTCGACAACGAACGGCGCGATGATCTGCGCGCAGGCCGCGACCGCCGCCTGCATCTTGGCGATCGCGTGCGGATATTCGCTGCGGATATAGACAAAGCCCTTGCCCGCGCCAACCGCGAGCCCGGCAATCGCGAGCCCCTCGATCAGCATGAAGGGATCGCCCTCCATCACCATGCGATCGGCAAAAGTGGCGCTGTCGCCCTCGTCGGCATTGCAGACGATGTATTTGCGGGGCGCAGAAGCGCGCGCCACGGTGGTCCACTTGATTCCGGCCGGAAAGCCCGCGCCGCCGCGCCCGCGCAGGCCCGAGGCGGTGACTTCGGCAATCGTTGCCTCGGGGCCGAGCGCGCGCGCTTTGGCCAGCCCTGCCCAGCCGCCGCTCGCGGCATAGTCGTCGAGGCTGAGCGGGCGGGTCTTGCCGGCGCGCGCGAACGTGAAGCGCTGCTGGCGCGCGATGAAGGGATGATCGGCGATCGGCCCGATGGCCTTGGCGCTGGTGCCCGCAAGCACCGCCGCGACATCGCCGGGTTCGAGCGGGCCGAAGCCTGCGCCATCGATCTCGGCCAGAGGTTCCAGCCAGTGCATGCCCCAGCTGGACACGCGGATCACCGCGCAGCCCGCCGCGGCAAACGCCGCCGCCACTTCGTCCGCGCCGCAGGCCAGCGCCAGCGCATCATCGCTGATCCGCACCGTGATCATGCCAGCGACTCGATCAAGGCGGCCAGTTTCGGCGCGTCGAGGCGGGCGTAAACCTTTCCTCCGGCCATCGCATTGGGGCCGACGCTGCACAGGCCGAGGCAATAGATCGTCTCGACTTTGACCCGGTCATCGCCGGGCAGCCCCGCCGCCAAGGCTTCGACCCCGCGCGCCTGGCAGGCCTCGGACCGGCACAGTTTGAGCACCGGGCGCGGATCGGCGGTCTCGCGGAAATCGTGGTAGAAGCTGACCACGCCGTGAACTTCGGCGCGGCTGAGATTGAGCGCTTTGGCGATGGAGCGGATCGAGGGCTCGGATACCTCACCGAAGCTTGCCTGCACATCGTGCAGGATCGGCAACAGCGGCCCCTCGCGCCCGGCATGCGCGGCGATGATGTCTTCCAGCCTCTCCATCGCCCGCGTTTAGCCCCCCCGGCAATGCTGCGCAACACATGCAAATTTGGCATGCCCGCGAGGGCTGCTTGCATGGCGAAGCTAGACCAGACAGCCAAGATACCGATCAGGCCCCCCTCCCATGTGGGGAGGGGCTGGGGGAGGGGGTTCGGCGTTTCCGGCAAGCACCATTTACCCCCACCCAGCCTCCCCCGAACGGGGGAAGAGCAGATTGGTTTACATCAACGCAGCGGGCGTCAACCAGCCGCCGGCATGTATTCCTGATACCATTTCACGAAATTGGCGACGCCCTCGCGCACGCTGGTCGAGGGTTTGTAGCCGAGTTCGCGCTCGAGGTCGGAAACGTCGGCGAAGGTGTCGGGCACGTCGCCTGCTTGCAGCGGCAGCAGGTTTTGCTGCGCCTTGCGCCCGATCGCTTCTTCGAGCGCGGCGATATATTCGGTGAGCTTGACCGGGTTGTTGTTGCCGATGTTGTAGATCCGGTAGGGCGCGTTGCTGGTGGCGGGATCGGGATTCATCGCGTCCCACGCCGGATCGGCCGCGGCGGGATGGTCGCAGGCGCGAATCACCCCTTCGACGATATCGGTGATATAGGTGAAATCGCGGGTGTGATTGCCATAGTTGAACACGTCGATCGGCTTGCCCGCCATGATATTGCGCGCAAACAGGAACAGCGCCATGTCCGGCCGGCCCCACGGGCCATAGACGGTGAAGAAGCGCAGGCCCGTGGTCGGCAGGCGGTAGAGGTGGCTGTAGCTGTGCGCCATCAGCTCGTTCGCCTTCTTGGTCGCGGCGTAGAATTGCAGCGGATGATCGACGCCGACATGCTCGCTGAACGGCATCGCCTGATTGGCGCCATAGACGCTGCTGGTCGAGGCATAGACCAGGTGCTCGACCCCGCCGTGGCGGCAGGCTTCGAGGATGTTGGTAAAGCCGACGATGTTGCTTTCGACATAGGCGTGCGGGTTTTCGATCGAATAACGCACCCCGGCTTGGGCGGCGAGATTGATCACCCGGCGGATGTCGTGCTCGCCGAAGGTGCGCTCGACCACCGCGCGATCGGCCAGATTGGCGCGCACGAAAGTGTAGCGGGCGTTGGTCCGGCGCGCGGTTTCTTCCAAGATCCCGAGCCTCGCTTCCTTGATCGCCGGGTCGTAGTAATCGTTGACCACATCGAGCCCGACCACGTCATCGCCGCGTTCGAGCAGGGTCCGGGCGGTGTGAAAGCCGATGAAGCCGGCATTGCCGGTAACGAGAATGGCCAAGGGCTGTCTCCGGATGGGGTTGCAGTGGATGCGGTCGGCGCAGGCTGATGTGCGTCACAGGCTCCAGTAGCGCAAGTCCGGGCGGACTTCGCTTTTCGCGAGCATCGATTTGACATCGATGATCACGCCGCCCGGCGCGACATGGTCCTGGATCGCGGCGGCGCCCATTGCGGCGTAGTCGCGGTGCGAGACGGCGTAGATCAGCGCATCGAGCCCGGTCATCGCGTCCAGCGGTTGCAAGGTGATGCCGAACTCGCGGATCGCGGCGGCAGGATCGGCGAGCGGATCGTGGACCAGCGGAATCACGCCGAAATCGCACAGCTCGCGGTAGATGCTCTCGATCTTGGAATTGCGGATGTCGGGGACGTTTTCCTTGAAGGTCAGCCCGAGAATGCCGACGCGGGCATGCTTCAAGGGCCGCCCGTTGATCGCCAGGAGCTTGATCGCGCGCTGCGCGATGTAGCTGCCCATGCCGTCGTTGATGCGGCGGCCCGAGAGGATCACTTCGGGGTGGTAGCCCATCTGCTCGGCCTTGGCGGTGAGGTAGTAGGGATCGACGCCGATGCAGTGCCCGCCGACGAGGCCGGGATAGAACTTGAGGAAATTCCATTTGGTGCCGGCAGCGGCGAGCACTTCGCTGGTCTGGATGCCGACCAGATCGCAGATCTTCGAAATCTCGTTCATCAGCGCGATGTTGATGTCGCGCTGGGTGTTCTCGATCACTTTGGCAGCTTCGGCGACCTTGATCGACGAGGCCTTGTGGATGCCGGCGGTGATGATCGAGCCATAGAGCGCGGCGAGCGCATCGAGCGTGCGCTGATCCTGCCCCGCCACCACTTTGACGATCTTTTCGAGCGGATGGTCCTTGTCGCCCGGATTGATCCGCTCCGGGCTATAGCCGATGGTGAAATCCTTGCCGCAGGTGAGGCCCGATGCCGCCTCGATCAGGGGCGCGCAGACTTCCTCGGTCGCGCCGGGATAGACGGTCGATTCGAACACGATGATCGCGCCGGGGGCGATCACCTTGCCGATATCGGTGCAGGCGCTGCGCAAGTTGCCGAAATCGGGGCGGTGGCTGTCGTCGACCGGGGTGGGCACGGTGACGATGATGATGCCGCAGCCACGCAAATCCTCCGGGTTGCCGGTAATCTGGAGGGTAGAGGCGGCGAGTTCCTCGGGCGCGATCTCGTTGGTGAAATCGATGCCGTCCTTCAAGGTCGAGATGCGCAGCGCGCTGACATCGAAGCCAACCACCTGATATTGCCGGGCGAATGCGATGGCGATGGGCAGACCGACATAGCCGAGGCCGACAACGCCGATCTTGTCTGGTGAATTCATAGCTCGCCGGTCCGCCTTGCTGCCTGTAAAAACGACAAGCCGCGCTACCAAATTCCGGTTAACAAATGGTCTTGCGCCATGGCGCTTGGCGCGCGCCCTATCCGGCCGGCGGCACGGGCATACGGCGCATGCGCAGCACTTTGACCGGGGGCGCCAGCATCTGCCCGCGCAAGAACCCATCGCCTTCGGTGGCCGAAAGCGGCGCATCGAAAATCTTGCGCACCACGTCCATCCCCGCCGCGACACGGCCGAAAACCGCGTATCCCGCCTGCGTTTCCGGATCGGACGAGGCCGGATCGGCATCGAGCGCGGACATATCGGCGAGCAGGATCGAGAAATCGGCGGTCGCGGTGCCCGGCGCATAGCGCGCCATCGAGAGCGCGCCCGCGACATGGCGCAAGCCGGTCTGGCTGGTAGGCTCGTGCGCGATCGGCGGGAAGCGCAGGGCCACATTGCGCTGCCCGCCCTGGATCAGGCCATTGGGCTGCTCGCCAAAGCCAAGCCGCATCGCGCGGTAGAACGTGATCCCGTCAAAGCGCCGCGCATCGACATAGCGCAGGAAATTGGCGGTGCTGACCGGCGCATGCTTGCCATCGAGCTCGAGCTTGATCGCGCCCAGCTCGGTTTCGACCAGCACATGGACGCTGTCGGCCAGCGGGATCGGCGCGGGTACGGGGCGCGGCCGCTTGTGCGGCGCGGCAGCGAGCAGCAAGGCGAGCGCGGGGAGCACGGCGAGGAGGAATCGGCGGTTCATGCGGTATGATTAACCCGAAAGCGGGGCGTCGGGGCAAGCCCGCATTGCTATGCTCACAAGGTGAGCCCGCCATCGACGATGATCGTCTGCCCGGTGATATAGGCGGCCAGCGGCGAGGCGAGAAACAGCGCCGCCCCGGCCATGTCGTCCGGCGTACCCAGCCGCCCGAGCGGGATCGACGCCAGCGCGCCGGCGAGGCGCTCGGGATGATCGGTGGTCACTTTGGTCAGCTTGGTGGCGACAAGGCCCGGCGCGATGCCGTTCACCCGGATGCCCTCGGCGGCAAAAGCCTGGCCCAGCGTTCTGGTCAGGCTGACCGCGCCGGCTTTTGACGCGGCATAGGCGGGATTGCCGATATTGGCCTTGAACCCCGCGACCGAGCTTACCACGATGATCGCGCCGCGCGATGCCGCGAGGGATGGGCGGAAGCGGCGCGCGCAGTCCATCACGCTGTCGAGATTGACCGCCATCACCCGGTCCCAGCCGGGACGCTCGAACTCGCCGCGCCGATAGACCACGGTGCCTTGCGAGAGCACCAGAACATCGAGCCCATCGGCAAAGGGAGCGGGGGCGGCGGCGACCGCGTCGGGATCGCTCACATCGACGCAGGTATAACCCAGGCCTGCCAGATCGGAGCCTTCAGCAGGGAGATAGTCGCTGGCAAGAGCGCGAGTGCCCCAGACATGGACCGAAGCGCCGCGCGCGCGGAATGCCTGGGCGATGCCATTGCCGATGCCGCTCGATCCGCCGACGACGAGGACGCGGGAATGGCTGAAATCTGTGTCTGCGTTCATGGCTGCAGGTTCCTCTCCCTTGCACGCCAAGGGGATAAACCATCACAGCGGTTTGTCTATTCCGGCGGCGGCGGGAGCAGCCAGCCAGAAACCGGATGATCAGATCGCCAGTTCGCCCAGCTCTTCGGAATTGCCGAACAGGGCGCGCAGCGCGGCGAGGCCGCGGTGGATGTTGACCTTGATCAGCGCTTCGGACTGGCCGGTGATCGCGGCAGCATCGCGCACCGAGAAGCCCTGCAGCTTGACCAGGCGGATCGCCTCGGCCTGCGGGCGGCGCAGATGCTCGAACAAGCCGCTGATCGCGATGTTGCTGAGCGCGGAGTTCTCGTGGCTGTCGACGCTGTGCTCGGTCTCGTTGAGCTCCTCGCTGCGGCTGCGGTGCGCCGAGCGCAGGCAATCGACGCCTTTGAAGCGGGCGATCGCGGCCAGCCAGGGGAGGAACGGACGGCCGGGGGTGAAGGTGGCGCGCTTGGTGTGGAGCGCCATCAGCGCTTCCTGCACCGCATCGGGGATCATCGCAGGCGGCAGGCGGCGGGCGAAGTAGCGGTTCAACCAGCGGGTCGCCTCGCCCAGCAGGCGGCGATAGGCCGCCGCATCACCTTCGAGGCTGGCAGCCATCGTCTCTTCCCAGGGGAAGCCGGCGGCGCGGCGCTTCGGGGCGGGCACGCTTGCTGCGGGGGCTGCGACGATTTCCTGAATTGCGAGGGTCTGGCTGGTCATCGTGATTTCCTTCGTCTCTCTACAAGACGGAAAATGCGCGAAACCCGGACCGATGACCACGTACCGGCTGGGCATAGTGTTCATTCCCAACGGGCATGTTTGCCCCTTGCGAATGATGCCCGAGCCCGCGCCGCTCAGGCCGCCTTGCGGCCGAAAACCGGGGCGAGCACGGTGATCGCAGGCAGATCAGGCGCGACATCGCCGGTGATCAGGCGCGCGCCGCGCTGGAAGGTGACATAGTTCCACAGCCACGAGATGCCGACCGAGAGCCGATTGCGAAAGCCGGTGAGGAAATAGATATGCGCGACGCACCACAGCACCCAGGCAGGGAAACCCGAGGCGGTCATGAAGCCCAGATCGGCGACCGCATGGCTGCGCCCGATAGTCGCCATGTTGCCATAGTCGCGGTAGCGGAAATCGGCGATGGAACGCCCTTTGAGCGCGCTGCGGATGGCGCGCGCGGCATATTGCCCCTGCTGCTTGGCGACAGGCGCGACGCCGGGCAGCGCGCGGCCCGAGGCATCGGTGCACGCCGCGGTATCGCCGATGACGAAAATGTGCGGCTGGTCGGCCGGGTGCAGATCGGCACCCACCTTGACCCGCCCCGCCGCATCGCCCGGGCAGCCGAGCCATTCCGCCGCGCGGCTGGCGGTGACCCCGGCGGCCCAGATGGTGGTGGCGGCAGGAATGAACTTGTCGGCCACGACAACGCCCTCGGCGTTGATCTCCTCCACGCCGACATCGAGCATGACCTCGACGCCCAGCTGCTCGATGCTCGCTTTCGCCTTGGCCGAAAGCCGGGGCGGGAACGAGGGCAGCAGCCGGTCGCCGCGCTGGACGAGAATGATTCGCGCGCAATGCGGGGTGATGTGCCGGAAATCCTTGCTCACCGACTGGCGCGACAGCTCGGCGATCGCGCCGGCCATTTCGACCCCGGTGGGGCCGCCGCCGATTACCACGAACGTGAGCAGCGCATCGCGGCGCGCCTTGTCGGATTCGGTTTCGGCCTTTTCGAGCGCGAGCAGGACTTTGCGGCGGATCTTGGTGGCGTCTTCGATCGTCTTGATGCCCGGCGCGAAGCGTTCCCACTCATCGCGCCCGAAATAGCTGTGGCGCGCGCCGGTGGCGATGATCAGCCAATCGTAGGTCAGCGGCTCGCCGTCGCCGAGGATGACCTTTTTCGCGGCCGTGTCGATGCCATAGACCCGGTCGAGCAACACCCGCGCATTGGCCTGTTCGCACAGGATCGAGCGGATCGATTCGGCGATGTCGGCGGGCGAGAGCCCTGCCGTGGCAACTTGATAAAGCAGCGGCTGAAAAAGATGGTGATTGCGCTTGTCGATCACGGTGATGTCGACCGGGGCGTTGGCGAGGCTTTGCGCGGCGGCAAGACCGCCAAAGCCGGCTCCGACAATGACGACATGAGGACGCGCTTGCTCGGCCATAGGAATTTCGCTTTCGGAATACCGCACCGCACTGTGCTGCCCACAGGTTCGCCGAGCGGATGCCCCGGGTTACACCGCGCCGCTATGGAATGCGCAGCAGCGGATCGGCAGCGAAGGCATCGATCAGGAAATCGGCCAGCGCGCGCACCCGCGCCGCGAGATAGCGGCCCGGCGGCATGGTGAGATGGATCGGCATGTCGAGCGGCGGGAAATCGGGCAGGAGCTCGATCAGCCGCCCTTCGGCCAGATCCTCCTCGAACAACCAGCGCGCATTGACCGCGATCCCCGCCCCCGCCAGCGCGGCGGCGCGCAGCGCATCGGGGCTGTCGGCGCGGAAATTGCCCCGGATATCGACCGGCGGGTGGCCTTCCAAGGACCAGCGCGTGCCGTTGACCAGGAGCGAATAGCTCAGGCAATTGTGCTCGCGCAGGTCGTCGGGGCTGGCCGGCACACCGAATTGGGCGAGATAGGCGGGCGCCGCCACCATCACCCGGCAGGCCCGCCCGATGCGCCGGGTGATATTGCGGCTGTCGCCGATCGCGCCGACGCGGATGGCGAAATCGAGATTGTCCGACACCAGATTGAGCGCATGATCCGACAGGCGCAGATCGACCTCGATGCGCGGATGCTTTTGCTGGAAGCGCGCGATCATCGCGATCAGCCGCGACTGCGCCAAGGTGAGCGGCGCGGTCAGCCGCACCTGCCCGCTGAGCGCGCCGTGCAGGCCCACCGCCGCTTCCGCCTCGTCCATCGCCGCCAGCGCGCGCAGCGCGGCCTCGTAGAACGCCGTGCCCTCGGCGGTCAGCGCGATCGAGCGGGTGGTGCGCTGGAGCAATTGCGCGCCGAGATGGTTCTCGAGCGCGCCGATCTGGCGCGACACCGAAGACTGGGTGATCTCGAGCCGCTGCGCCGCGCGCGAGAAACTGCCCGCATCGGCAACCGCGACAAAGCTCCGCATCCAGCCGGCCAGTTCGTTCATGGGGCCCCTGATGCCCAGTCTTGCCGGTCTTGTCAGCATCGAAACGCGCCATTCGTGCGTTCTACGCATAGATCATATCGCATGGAGCGCGCTTGCCGATCATGCGCGCATCCTTCATGAAGCGCACCCGGGGCGAAGAGAGAGCACTGAGACGAGGCGCTTGGTTTATGGAAATGCACCAGGTGCGGTACTTTCTTGCGGCGGCAAGACTCCTGAACTTCACCCGTGCTGCAATCGAATGCAATGTCTCGCAGCCCTCGCTGACCAAGGCCGTCCAGAAGCTGGAAGAAGAATTCGGCGCGCCGCTGTTTCGGCGCGAGCGCGCGCGCACCCACCTCACCGAAATGGGCAAGGCGATGCTGCCGCATTTGCAGCGCAGCTTCGATGCGGCGCAGGCGGCCAAGCAGATGGCGCGCGGGCTGGGCCGCGCCGAGATCGCGCCGCTCACGCTGGGGGTGGCGCGCACGGTCGAGAACGCCGCGCTCCAGCGCGTGCTCGCCGAACTGGGCGGCGGACTGGCCGGGCTTGAGCTGGCGCTGACCAGCGGATCTTCCGCCGAACTGATCGAGCTGGCGATGGGCGGGTCGCTCGATCTGGTGATTATCGAACTGCCCGAGGAAGCCCCCGAACGGCTCGACCGCTGGCCCTTGTTCGACGATGTCTACCAGATCGTGACCCGGCCCGAGCACCCTTATGCCAGCACGCCGCCCGAAAGCGTCGAAGCGCTCGAGGACGAAGTGTGGATCGATTTTGCCGGCGACGGCTGCGCCGAGCTGGCGCGCATCGCCGGGCGGGCGGGTGTGCAGATCGAAGTGCGGCACCAGGCGCACAGCCTGGTGCAGCTGCGCCAGATGGTGCTGGCCGGGCTGGGCTGCGCGTGGATGCCGGTGGGCGTGGTCAGCCCGCCGCTGGTGCCGGTGCCGCTGCCCTTTGCGCAAGCCGCCGCCAAAGTCGTGCTCGCCTCGGTCGCGGGGCGCCGCCGCGCGATCGCCGCCGATGCCTTTGTCCGCGCGGCGCGCGCGCAAAGCTGGGAACCGGATGCCGCCGCCGGCGACAATAGGCACTGAGCATGAACTCAATGCCCACGCAGGGCATTCCCTGATTCCCCAGACTTGCCTAGTAGCGGTGTATGAAATCTGAACGATCAGCCCCCGGCGCTTCATTTGCCACTCCTCTCGCGGCACGATTGGCCGCGACGCGCGAAACCTATCGTGCGCTCGAAACATTTTTCGACGAGATCGTGGTCGGCCTCAGATCGACCGGCGTGGGCCATGCCGCGCCCAAGGTCGGCGAGATCTTTCCCGAGTTTGCGCTGCCCAGCGCGCGCGGCGGCTATCTCAGCCTCGGCGAACTGCTGGCAGAGGGGCCGGTCGTGCTCAACTTCAGCCGCGGCCGCTGGTGCCCCTATTGCGTGCACGAACTGGCCGCATGGGCCGAAGCGCTGCCGGCGCTGAACGCCACCGGCGCGCGCTTTCTCGAAGTGACCGGCGAGACCGGCGGCGAGGCCCGCTCGATCCTGCATAGCCTGCCGGGCAATGCCGATGTGGTGTGCGACGTGGATCACGGATTGGCGCTTTCCTTGGGGCTCGCCTTTTTCGCGGGCGAGCCGATGCTTGATTTTTATCGCAAGTCCGGGGTCGACCTGAACGCGATCTATGGTTCGGTGAGCGGGTTCCTGCCGGTGCCCGCGACGTATGTCGTCGGGCAGGACGGGACGGTGCGTTATGCGTTCGTCGATGTCGATTTCCGCAACCGCGCCGAGCCGACCGACGTGCTGGCCGCGCTCGAAGCGCGCTGAATTACCAGCGCACCAGCTGCGGCACGACCAGCCGCGCGAGCAACGCCGAAAGCAGCATCGCCGCCGGATAGACCGTGACCACGAAGACCAGCGTGTTCGACGGGCAAAACAGGCTGTAGGCAAAAGTACCCAGCGCGCCCGCGGCCCAGCCGGTGAGCCAGGCGGCGCGAGCGGGCTCGGTCGGCGCGGCGCGGCGCAGCCACACGATGATCGCGCCCGCCACCAGCAGCGCGCAGCCCAGCGAGATGACAAAGCACCGCGCGGAAGAGAGCGCCGCCACTTCGCCGAACGCGGGCATCGTGCGGGTGATCAGCGCCTGCGCCGCGACGGCGGCGAGGCCGAGCGGGAACAAGCCGAGCAGCAAAGTGCCCGCTTGACGCGCGGCGCGCTCGCGGCGCCCCGGCAGCGCGCCGAGCACCACCGCCAGCAGCAGGGCAGTGCCTGCCAGAAGCAGGACGCCCGAGCGCGTAACAACGAGCATGCTCGGCTGCCCGGCGAGAAGATCGGCGCGCCAGCCGAACAGCAGCGCGACCGCGCCGGCCGCGAGCGCGGTCGCGGCGAGGCCGGCGATCATCCCGCTCGACGGGCGCAGTGCGCGGGTTGGCGCGAGATCCGCCACCATGGCATCGATGAGCGAATCCGGCAGCGAGTCCGCCTGGCCTTCGCCAAGCGGTGCGCGGGGATCGCGGGGATTGAGCAAAGGCACTTCCCCGTTTCGCGGCGCGCGCGGTCCATTGGAAGACGCAGCTTGCAGGGCGCGCGCCTGCATTGCAAGCGCCGCGACAAACGCCGGGGCGGGATTTTGGCTCGAATGTTTCATGAACACTGGTTCGCCGCCACGCGCGCAATGGTTTCAACGCACGGTGTTTTTGTGCGGCACCCGCCAGGAGGGACAGGGCGGAGCGCGCGTTTGCGGCGGCGCTGGTCCGCCGATTATGCGCGCGCGGCAGCGCGGCGCGGGCCGAGCAGCAGCGCCGCCGCATCGCTGCGCACGGCAAAGCTGGCGAGCAAGAGATAGGCCGAGAGGAACAGCATTCCGCCAAAGAATGCCACCACGGCGAGCACCAGCCCGACCGGGTTGAAATGATGGCGCCACGCAACCCAGATCGCGCTGAGCAGCAGGAAGCACGAGAAATCGGTGTTGAACTGGCCGCGCCAGGTCATGGCCATAATGTCGGCATTAAACAGCGGAATGAAGTCTGATCCATGCGCGCCAATGACGATTGCAGTATAGCCAGCGATCACGCAGAAAGCGGCAATCAGGAATGCGCGAAACAGGACCATGACGATCTCCCACCGAGTCTTTGTAGCAACTGCTACACACCTAGCGGGCTCGCCCGGAGAGCGCAAGTGGTGAGCATCCGCGACACGCAGCGTGCGCATGCGATCGATGCGGTGGGCGCGCATCTGCTGGCCACCGGGCTGGCGCAGACCAGCTTGCGCCAGCTCGCCGCCGCCGCCGGGGTGAGCGACCGGATGCTGCTTTATTATTTCACCGACAAGGCGGACCTGCTGGCGCAGGCGATGGGGCAGATTGCCGCGCGCAGCGCCAGCCAGCTGGCCCATGCCATCCCGGCAGGCGCGGCGCTGAGCGCGGGGCAGCTGATCGGCGAGGCGGTGCGCGTGACGAGCGCGCCGGCGATGAAGCCGTTCATGCGGCTATGGATCGAAGTGGTGGCGGCAGCAGCGCGCGGCGAGGCGCCCTTCCCCGCGATCGCCCAGCAGATCACGCAAGGGTTCCTGGCTTGGATCGAGGCGCGGCTGGAAGCGACGCCCGCGCCCGAACGCGCTGCTGCTGCGGCGATGATCCTGGCGGTGGTCGATGGGATGGCGCTGGTCGAGGTCTGTTCAGGCGCCGCGCTGACCGCGCAAGCGGCCGATTACGCAGCGCGGCTGCGCATCGTCTAAACGCAAGCTGGCCCGCATCCCGGGGTGGAGATGCAGGCCAGCGGCTGCGCACGGAACATGCGGCGCGGGTCAGTCCCGGCGCAGCAGACGGTCGAGCGAGAACGCTCCACCGCCTTTGGCGATGATCGGCAAGAGCAGCCCAGCCCAGCTGAGGTGCGTTGCCCACGCATCCGGATAAACGAACACCTCGATCACGGTGGTCATGCCCAGCAGCGCCAGCGCCGCAAAGCGCGAGCCGAGCCCGAGGACCAGCATGATTGGAAACAGATGTTCGGAATAAGTCGCCATGTGGGCCGCGATATGCGGCGGCACGAACGGCAACTTGTAGTCGGTTTCGAAGAGATAATAGGTGCTGTCGGTGATCGTCAGCAAGCCTTCGACTTTGGTTCGGGCCGATTGAAAGAAGATCGCTGCGATCCCCAGCCTTGCCACTAGCAGCAGCACGGCATCGGGCAGGATTCGCGCCGCGAGCGCAGCAAGCCGGTGATAGATCATGGTGAGGGAATTCATCGGAGCGCCTTTCTGAGGGCCAGTGGCGCGCCGGATGCTTGTGACATCCGGCGCGCGGCTAGCGATCAGTGCGCCTTGGGAGTCAGCGAACCGTTGCCCTTGGGGGTCTTGATCGAGGTGCAGGTGCCGGCCTTGACGAGGGTCCAGGCATTGCCCTGATAGTCGGACTTCGACGTACCGGCGCACGAGGTGCCAGCACCAGCGGCGCAGTCATTGTGGCCAGCCTTCGAAACGCCGAAGCACTTTTCCATGGCAGGCTTGCCTTCGGCGGCATGCGCCGCGCCGGCAGCGAGACCGAGAGCGAGGGTAGCGGCGAGCGCGGTTGCAGTGATTTTCATGAGGATTTCCTTTCAAACTGAATTGGTTGCATTCGGGATTGAGCCTGGCAGCGGGTGCGCCCCTGCCGCCCAGCGTGTCCGGATGTTCGCGCCGGTCACATGATCCAATTCGCCGCTTTGCAAGGCATGGTTACAAGGGCGTCACAGTTTTTTGCCGGCCGTGCTTTCCCGCCCGAACGGGCCATGCTGCGGGCTTGACGCCTGGCGGCGCGCGTCCGACTTATGCGGCTTGAAGGAGAAGCATGATGGTCGAAGCACGATGGAACGGTACTCTGATCGCCAGCAGCGACGACACGGTCGTGGTCGAGGGCAATCACTATTTCCCCGCCGACGCGGTGAATGCGGCGCTGCTGCGGCCGAGCGCGACGACAACGTTCTGCCCGTGGAAAGGGACCGCGCATTATCACACGCTGGTGGTGGACGGCGCCGAAAACGCCGACGCGGCGTGGTACTATCCCGACCCCAAGGAAAAGGCGGACAACATCCGCGACCGGATCGCGTTCTGGAAGGGCGTGAAGGTCGGCTGAGGGGCGTGCTGCTGCGGTTCTGAGGCAGGGTGTTTGGCTTGGACCGCAGGCTTGCTCTTGCAGGTGGGAGCGGCTGCTGCGGCTTTAAGGCAGGGTGTTTCGCGCAGAGGCCGCGGAGGCGCAGAGAGGTTCAGTGCGCGGCGACGCCGCTTTTGAATCGCCTGCGTGCCGCCAACATCCTGACTCGATGCGAAAGCGGGCTTTCCGCCCGCGGAACCTCTCTGCGTTCTCTGCGGGCTCTGCGCGAAATTCCGGGGATCAGCGGGGCGGCGCAGGCGAACTTGTTCTGAGAGGGGCGCTTGGCGCTTTGCCGGTATTGGTTAGCCTGAGCGGCATTTAGGAAGGGGTTTCGCGCAGAGGCCGCGGAGGGCCGCAGAGGCGCAGAGATGTTGCGCGGGCTGTAGGCTCGCTTTTTGCATCGGGGCGGGGTGTTGGCGGGGAGCGGGCGATCTTGGAGCGGCTTCGCCGGGTGCTGGAGCTCTCTGCGGCTCTGCGCTCTCTGCGGGCTCTGCGCGAAATATGGCGGCAAACGCGGCGCGATCCTGTTGGATTTGGCGGCGCGCGGATGCGGCGTTTGGGCAGGAGAG
>CAZGWR010000006.1:0-172400 GCA_964529505.1 uncultured Novosphingobium sp.
AGAGGCCGCAAAGGACCGCAGAGCCGCAGAGAGGTCCAGCACGCGGCGAAGCCGCACCAAAATCGCCCGCTCCCCGCCAACACCCCGCCCCATGCAAAAAGCGAGCCTTCGGCCCGCGCGACCTCTCTGCGCCTCTGCGGCCCTCGGCGGGCTCTGCGCGAAACCCCTTCCTTAAAGCCGCTCCGCAATCAGCCCCGCGCGCGGCGGCAGCGGCGCACCCGCAGCGGCCTCGTTCACCGCCATGATCACCCGCCAGCCGGGTTCCAGCGCATAGTCCAGCGGCGCATCGCCCAGATTGAACACGCAGCGCAATGTCCCGGCCCCCGTGCCCCGGTCGAACACCAGCAGCGGCTCGGGCGTAGCGTGCGCCGCAAAACCCCCGGTCCTGAGCACCGGCCGCGCGCGGCGCAGCGCCGCCAGCGCGCGGGTCAGGTTGAGCACCGAGCCCGCATCGCGTTCCTGCACATCGACCGCCCGGTCGAGATGCGCGCCGGGCATCGGCAGCCATGGTTCGGCGGCGGAAAACCCGCCATGCGCGCCGCGCGTCAGCGCCGCCGGGCCGGTCCACGGCATCGGCGTGCGCGCGCCGTCGCGGCCCAGCGTCTGCGGCCAGTTGGCAATCGCTTCGGGGTCCTGCAACCGCTCGAACGGCACCTCGGCTTGCGGCAGGCCCAGCTCCTCGCCCTGCCACAGGAAGATATTGCCGCGCAGGCAAAACAGCAGCAGCAGGCACAATCGCGCCATCGCATCGCCGTGCTCGGGCGCCGCCCAGCGCGAGATAACACGCGGCGCGTCGTGGTTGGAAAAGGCCCAGCTCGGCCAGCCTTCGCCCGCCGCCCCTGGCCAGCCCGCGATCACTTCGCGCACCAGCGCGGCGGTCAGCGTCTCGGCATAGAGAAAATCGAAGCCATAGGCGCTGTTCAGCCGCCGCTCCCCGGCGGTGAACGCTTTCATCTCGGCGTCGGCCTCGTCGCCGCCCACTTCGGCCACGGTAAAGCGGTCGCCCGGATAGCCATCGATAACGCCGCGCAGCCGCTCGATGAACGTCGCGATCCCGGGGTGCGACTGGTTATGGAGATGGAGCTGAAAATCGAACGGCCGTGTCCGCCGCCCTTCGCCTTCGGGGCGCGGCGGATTGTCGGTCAGCGCCGGATCGTGCATCGCAAAGTTGATCGCATCGAGCCGGAAGCCGTCCACCCCCCGGTCCAGCCAGAACCGCGTCACCTCGAGCAGCGCGTCCTGCACCGCCGGATTGTGCACATTGAGATCGGGCTGCGTGCTCAGGAAGTTGTGCAGATAATACTGCCCGCGCCGCGCGTCCCAGGTCCATGCCGCGCCGCCGAACACCGATTGCCAGTTCGAGGGCGGCGATCCATCGGGCTTGGCGTCGTGCCACACATACCAGTCCGCCCGCGCCCCGCTGCGGCTCGTCCGGCTCTCGGCAAACCACGCGTGCTGGTCCGAGGTATGCGAATAGACCTGATCGATGATCACCTTGAGGCCCAGCGCATGCGCGCGCGCGCACAGCGCGTCGAAATCCGCCAGCGTGCCGAACAGCGCGTCGACCCCACGGTAATCGGCGATATCATAACCGAAATCGCGCATCGGCGAGGTGAAGAACGGCGAGAGCCAGATCCCGTCCACCCCCAGCGAGGCGACATGATCGAGCCGCGCGGTAATCCCCGGCAGATCGCCGATGCCGTCGCCATTGGAATCCATGAAACTGCGCGGATATATCTGGTAGATCACCGCGCCTTTCCACCAGGGGTCGCTTCTATCAGGCTGCATCGTCTGGCTCTTTCGGGGCTGCTGCGTCAAACCGTGGCACGCCGCCGCTATGCCTGCGAACCGCCTTGCAATTCAACCTTCCTCGTTCTCGCGCCCAGTTGTAAATCCGGATTGGCATGATTGTGCTGGATCGGCGCGGCCGGGGCGGGCAAGGAGGGCCGATGCTGCGGTCCCTTCGCTGGTTCCTGTCGTGGGACCCGTTTCTCATTGTCCTGGTCGGCATGGTCGCGGCGGCTTCGCTGTTTCCGGTGCGCGGCGCGGCGGCCGAATGGACCGCCGCGGCCGCCAACGGCGCGATCGCGGTGCTGTTTTTCATGCACGGGGCCAAGCTCTCGCGCGCCGCTATCGTCGCCGGCGCGGGCAACTGGCGGCTCCACGCGCTGACGCTTGCCGCGACATATGTGCTGTTTCCCGCGATCGGCCTCGCGGTGGTGGCGGTGATGCGCGGCTGGGCCAATCCGCTGCTGCTCTCGGGGCTGCTGTTCCTCACCCTGCTGCCCTCCACGGTGCAGGCCTCGATCGCGTTCACCGCGATCGCGCGCGGCAATGTCGCGGCTGCGGTGTGCAGCGCGTCGTTGTCGAATCTGCTCGGCATTGTCGTCACCCCGCTGCTGGTCGCGGTGCTGATGGCGGTGCAGCGCGGCGCGTCCGTCTCGGCGTGGCATTCGGCCAGCACCATCGTGCTGCAATTGCTCGTGCCGTTTCTCGCCGGGCATCTGCTGCGCCCGCTGATCGGCGGGGTGATCGATCGCCACAAGAAGCTGCTCCAGCCGCTGGACCGCACCGCGATCGTGCTCGTGGTCTATTCCGCGTTCAGCGCGGCGGTGGTCGGCGGCATCTGGAGCCGGGTGAGCGCTGCCGATCTGGCCGAGCTGGTGGCGGCCAGCGCGGTCATGCTGGCGCTGGTGATGGGGGCCACCGTGCTCGCCGCGCGCGCCGCCGGGCTGCCGCGCGAAGACGCCATCGTGCTGCTGTTCGCCGGTTCGAAGAAAAGCCTCGTCTCGGGCGTGCCGATGGCGGGCGCGCTGTTTCCGGCGGCGCAGGTCGGCATCATCGTGTTGCCGCTGATGATCTTCCACCAGTTCCAGCTGTTCGCCTGCGCTGCGCTCGCCGCGCGGTTCGCGCGCGAGGCCGAAGCTTAGCGGGCAACACCGCAAACACCGCTTGCCACCGCGCCGCCGGAGCGGCAAAACCGGCAGGCCCTTCTTCTTGACGAGCAGGAACCCACGATGACCGCCAAGCGCACTTTCACGATCCTTCCTTTCGCCGTCCTTGCCCTTGCCGCCGCCACGCTCTCCGATGCCGCCGCCGCGCCCTCGCCCACCGCGACGATCGCCGCGCGGCAGGCCGGCTTCAAGAAAATGGGCAAGGCGATGAAGGCGCTGGGCGAGCAGCTGAAAAGCTCCGCTCCCTCCAAGCCGGCGATGATCGCCGCCGCGCAAGTGATCGCCACCACCGGGCGCGGACAGGGGCGGCTGTTCCCCGCCGGAACCGGTCCGGCCCCCGGCGTCAAGACCGAAGCCTTGGCCGCGATCTGGACCAACAAGGCCGATTTCGACGCCAAGATGGGCGAATTCGTCGCCGCATCGGGCAAGCTGCTGGCCGTTTCCAAAACCGGGGACGCCGCCGCCATCGGCGCGCAGATGAAAGCGACCGGGGCCACCTGCGGCGCTTGCCACCGCAAGTACCGCGCCGAAGACGAATAACATGGCACAACCCGGGGGCCCGGTTCGCATCTGGGATCTGCCGGTCCGGCTGTTCCACTGGCTGATCGTGCTGCTGTTCGCGTTCTCGTGGTGGAGCGGCGAGAACCACGACATGGATCGGCACCGCTGGTCGGGTTATGCCGTGCTCGCGCTGCTGGCGTTCCGCCTCTACTGGGGCTTTGCCGGCACCCGCACCGCGCGCTTTGCCGCCTTCCTGCGCGGCCCCGGCGCGGTGCTCGCCTATGCCCGGGGGCTGGGCCGGAAACCCTATGTCGCCGGACCAGGCCACAATCCCATCGGCGGCTGGAGCGTGATGCTGATGCTCACGGCGCTTCTTGTGCAGGTCGCCGCCGGGCTGTTCGCGGTCGATGTCGACGGGCTCGAATCAGGGCCGCTGTCCGATTATGTGAGCTTTGAAACCGGCCGCGCGGCGGCGAAGTTCCACCATCTGGTGTTCAACATCGCGCTCGCGCTGGTCGTGGTCCATGTGGCCGCCATCGCGTTCTACCGTCTGTGGCTCAAAGCCGACCTGATCACCCCGATGATCACCGGCAAGCGCCTCGGCGCCAACCCCGATGCGGCAGCGGTCGGCTCGGGCCTCTCGTGGCGCGCGCTCGTCGGCGTGATCGGCGCGGCGGCGCTGGCCTATGCGGTCTCGACAGGCTTCCGCCTCTGAGCCGCAGCGCGGCGCGCAAAAAATTGTTGCGCGCCGCCGCGCTGCCCCGGCTCGTGATGCCGTAGCGTCAGGCAGGCAGACCCCCGCAGGCGGGTTGCGCTCCCTGCGCTCGCCCCGCTTTTCCTTGGCTTGCAAATCCATTAGCGCTCAATTCAGCGAAGGATTCGCGCACCACGCGGAACGCTGGGAGAGCGGCATGGACACCCCCGAGACGACAAGCGCGCTCGATGAGGCGGCGATGGGCCTGGGCGCAATGGCGGCGCGGCTGACCCCGGTAGGCGAGCGGTTCGCGCTCGATGGCGCGGCGGGCTGGCTTCAGGGCCGCACGATGTACGGCGGGGCCTCCTCGTTCCTCGCCTATGCCGCCGCGCGCCGCCGGTTCCCAGAGCTCGGGCCGCTGCGCGCCGGGCAGATCGGGTTCGTCGCGCCGGTGGGCGAGCAGCTCGAGATCGAGGCGACCATGCTGCGCAGCGGGCGCAACGTGAGCCATGTCGAGACCAACCTCTACAGCGGCGGCGCGCTGGCGCATCGCAGCGTGTGGCTGTTCGGCGCGGCGCGCGAGAGCAACGGCACGGTGCCCCCGGCGGAGGCGCTCGATCTGATCGCCCCCGAAGACGCGCCGCCGCTGGGCGAGCACGAGTTCGTTCCCGATTTCATCCTGCGCATGGATGTGCGGCGCGCTTTGCCCAAAGCGCCCGCCGATGCGCCGCGCGGTGCGGTGATCCGGCGCTGGGTGCGGCTGAAAGAGCGCGGCGGGCTCGATCCGCTGGGCGAGCTCGTCGCCATCGGCGATACCCTGCCCCCCGGCGCGATGCGCGCGATGGAGCGGCGCGGGCCGATCAGCTCGATCAACTGGGCGCTCACCCCGCTGGGCGATGCGCCGCAGACCCGCGACGGCTGGTGGCTGCTCGAAACCGCCTCGAACCATATGGCGCACGGCTTCAGCAGCGAGACCTTGCGCATGTGGAACAGCGATGGCCGCGAGGTCATGCGCGGGCTCCAGTCGGTCGCGGTCTTCGGATAAGTCTTGTGCAGGCCATCCGCCTTGCCCGCCCGGCGCCGCTGGCCTACGCTCCCGCCAAACTAAAACCAGATACACGCCCAATTGCACGCAGAGAGGCCGCCCATGTCTGAACCGATTCCCGGTGCCAAGGAGCACATCGATACCGCACGCAGATTGGCCGCCACGGTCGACGATATCCCCGCCGACACCGCGCTGCTCCCCATCGCGCAGGTCGGGGTGATTGGTGCTGGCACCATGGGCGGCGGCATCACGATGAATTTCCTCACCGCAGGGATTCCCGTCACCATCGTGGAGATGACGCAGGAAGCGCTCGACCGCGGCGTGGCGACGATGCGCCGCAATTACGAAAACACCGTGAAGCGCGGCAAGATGGACCCCGCGCAGGCCGAGGCCGCGATGGCGCGGCTCACCCCCACGCTCGATTTCGCCGCGCTGGCGGGGGCCGATCTGGTGATCGAGGCGGTCTATGAAAGCATGGACGTGAAGAAAGACGTGTTCGGCCGGCTCGATGCCCTGGCCAAGCCCGGCGCGATCCTCGCCAGCAACACCAGCTACCTCGATGTCGATGCGATCGCCGCCTGCACGAACCGCCCCGCCAGCGTGCTCGGCATGCATTTCTTCTCGCCCGCCAATGTGATGAAGCTGCTCGAAGTGGTGCGTGGGCGGGCGACCGGCGCGGCCGAGCTTGCCACCGTCATGGCGCTCGCGGTCAAGATCGGCAAAGTGCCGGTGGTCTCGGGCGTGTGCCATGGATTCATCGGCAACCGCATGCTCAGCCCGCGCCAGCAGCAGGCCAATGCCATGCTGATGGAAGGCGCGAACTACTGGGACGTCGATGATGCGCTGCTCGAATTCGGCTTTCCGATGGGGCCGTTCCAGATGGCCGATCTTGCCGGGCTCGATATCGGCTGGCACCGCGATCCCGCCCGCATCGAAACCTTGCGCGACGCGCTCTGCGCCAAGGGGCGCTGGGGGCAGAAAACCGCCAAGGGCTTCTACGACTACGACGAAAGTCGCCAGCGCAGCCCGTCCGAGGAGACCAAGGCGCTGATCGCCGAATTCGCCGCCAAGGAAGGCAAGGCGCAGCGCAGCATCGACAAGGACGAAATCCGCGAGCGTCTGCTCTATCCGATGGTCAGCGAAGGCGCGCTGATCCTCGACGAGGGCATCGCGCAGCGCGCATCCGACATCGATACCGTCTGGCTCAATGGCTATGGCTGGCCGGCCTGGACCGGCGGGCCGATGTATTGGGCGAACCATATCGGGCTGGCCGTGGTCGCGGCGGGCCTCGAGAAACACGGCCTCCCGGTCGCGCCGCTGCTCGCCCGGCTCGCGGCGTCCGGCGAAACCTTCCGCTAAGGCCCCGCGCGCATGCGGATCGAGGATATCGTCGCTGCCCCGTTCGTGCCGCTCAGCACGATCCTGCGCGCGCATGCCGCGCGGCGCGGCGCGGCAATCGCGCTGGCGGACGAAACCAGCCAGCTCTCGTGGGCCGCGCTCGATGCGATGCTGGATCGCGTCGCGGCCGCGCTCCAGCGCGAGGGCGTCGAGGCGAACGAGCCGGTCGCCATCGCCGCCGCCAATGCGGTCCCCACCGCGCTCGCGTTCCTCGGTGCCTTGCGCGCCGGCGCGGTCGCCGCGCCGCTCACCTCGACCGCCGCCGCCCCCACCGTGCTCGCCATGCTGGCCGACAGCACCAGCCGGTTGCTGTTCCTCGATGCCGAAATGGCCGCGCGGCTCGAAGGCCTGCCCTTCCCCGCGCATGTCAAACGCATCGCGCTCGACGACAGCCATGCAGGCGCACCGTTCTCCGGCTGGATCGCCCCCGAAGGCGCAGTCCCCGAAGAGCGCCTGCCCGCGCCCGAAGACCCCTTCAACATCATCTATTCCTCGGGCACCACCGGCGCGCCCAAAGGCATCGTGCAAAGCCATCAGATGCGCCACGAATACGCCCGGCGCACGATCGTCGGCGGCTATGACGACGACACGGTTACGATAAATTCCACCCCGCTCTATTCCAACACCACGCTGGTCAGTTTCCTCCCCACGCTGACGGCGGCGGGCAAAGCCGTGCTGATGAAGAAGTTCGACGCGCGCGGTTTCCTCGAATTGTCGCAGCGCGAGCGCGTGACCAACGCCATGCTGGTGCCCGTCCAGTATCGCCGGATCATGGAGCTGCCCGACTTCGGCAGCTTCGACCTGTCGGCCTACCGGCTCAAAGGCTGCACCTCAGCGCCCTTCCCCGCCTGGCTCAAGGCCGATGTGCTCGCGCGCTGGCCGGGCGGGCTGGTCGAGGGCTACGGCCTCACCGAAGGCGGCGCGACGACCACGCTGATCGCGCACAAGTTCCCCGACAAGCTCCACACCGTCGGCCAGCCCGCGCCCGGCCACGTGATCAAGATCATCGACGAGGACGGCAACGAATTGCCGCAAGGCGCGACGGGCGAGATCGTTGGCCGCTCGCCCCTGATGATGAACGGCTATCACGGCAAACCCGATCAATCGCGCGCGATGGAATGGTTCGACGCCGAGGGTCACCGCTATCTGCGCCACGGCGATGTCGGCCGCCTGGACGAGGATGGCTTTCTCATCCTGATGGACCGCTCGAAAGACATGATCATCTCGGGCGGCTTCAACATCTACCCCACCGACCTCGAAGCCGAACTGACCCGCCAGCCCGCCGTGCGCGAGGCCGCGGTCGTCGGTGTGCCCTCGGACAAGTGGGGCGAAACCCCGCTCGCGGTGGTGGTGCTCGCCGATCCCGCCGCCGATCCGCACACCATCCTTGCCGATGCCAACAGCCGCCTCGGCAAGACCCAGCGGATCAGCGCGATCGAAGTCGTGGACGAATTGCCGCGCAGCCCGATCGGCAAAGTCTTGAAGCGCGAGCTGCGCGACCGCTTCGGCGGAAATCCCATTTCCCAGCCCATTACCCAGAACCCGAACCAGCAGGAGACTACCCATGCGTGATGCCGTTATCGTCGCCGCCGCCCGCACCCCCATCGGCCGCGCCTACAAGGGCGCGTTCAACGCCACCCCCGGGCCCACGCTCGGCGCGCTCTCGCTCAAGGCCGCGATCGAGCGCGCGGGGATCGACGGCGCCGAAGTCGATGACGTGATCTGGGGCGCAGCGCTGCAACAGGGCACGCAGGCCGGCAACATCGCCCGCCAGGTCGCGCTGCGCGCCGGGCTCCCCGTCACCGTCTCGGGCCAGAGCATGGACCGCCAGTGCTCCTCGGGCCTGATGACCATCGCCACCGCCGCCAAGCAGGTGATCATTGATCGCATGGATGTCGTCGCCGCGGGCGGTCAGGATTCGATCAGCCTCGTCCAGACCAAGGACATGCGCGTCGCCCCCGATCGCAGCCTCGTGGCGATGCACAAGAATGTCTACATGCCGATGCTGCAGACCGCCGAAGTCGTCGGCGCGCGCTACAGCATCAGCCGCGAGGCCTGCGACGAATACGCCCTGCAATCGCAGCAGCGCACCGCCGCCGCCCAGGCCGCGGGCAAGTTCGACGACGAGATCGTTGCCTGCGAAGCCTCGATGGGCGTGGCTAACAAGGAGACCGGCGAGATCACGATGCAGGACGTGACCCTCACCAAGGACGAAGGCAACCGCCCCTCGACCACCTTGGAAAACCTGCAGGCATTGAAGCCGGTGATCGAAGGCGGCATCATCACCGCCGGCAACGCCAGCCAGCTTTCCGACGGTTCGGCGGCGGTCGTGGTAATGGAAGCCGGCGTCGCGGCGGCCAAGGGCCTGACCCCGCTCGGCCGCTATGTCGGCATGGCCCCCGCCGGCACCGAGCCCGATGAAATGGGCATCGGCCCGGTCTTCGCGATCCCCAAGCTGCTCAGCCGCTTCGGCCTCAAGATCGACGACATCGGCCTGTGGGAATTGAACGAAGCCTTCGCCGTGCAAGTGCTCTATTGCCGCGACAAGCTCGGCATTCCCGATGAACTGCTCAACGTAAACGGCGGCTCGATCTCGATCGGCCACCCCTACGGCATGACCGGCGCACGCTGCACCATGCACGCCCTGATCGAAGGCAAACGGCGCGGCGCAAAGTATGTCGTGGTCACAATGTGCGTCGGCGGAGGCATGGGCGCAGCGGGCCTGTTCGAGGTCCTCTGATCAAAGAGCGCAGCGCCCCCTTCCCCCTCGATGGGGGAAGGATACGAAGGCTTGGCAGCTTGTCTGCCCAGCCGAAGTTGGATGGGGGTGAGACGCGATGCGCCGCGCCAAGCCACCCCCATCCAGCCTACGCTAACGGACTGCGTCCGCAAGCTACGGCATCCTTCCCCCATCAAGGGGGAAGGGCGGCTTTTGCCGTGTTGTAGCTGAAAGCAGCTTTTCTGGATACGACAACATTGCGGACGTGCGCATTAATGTGCACGTTGAAGCAATGCGGTGGTTATATCTTTTCGTGACGTTGGCGGTAAACTCATGCAGCCCGCCAAAGCCCGAAGAACTTATGTTCGTTCGCAAAGACGCTCCTGTCGTGCAAGGAGATCCAAGCTCTTTGTTTTTGGCCGACGCGCTCGCACGTCTGACCCCTAAGGAGCAGCGGCTCTATGGGCGATCAAACGATGTCGCAGGATTTCTTTTTCAAGGTAAAGGGCTGGCTTGCATCGTTGTCGTCATTCTAAACAAAGACATTGTAATTCACGCACCTAACCCTGCATTCTGCTACGATAAAGCAACGAACAAGTTCGTGAAACGCCTCTGAAGGTGATGACAACTGACCACTTAATCCCGCCTTACTGGCCCAGCATCTCCCCTCCCAAACCCCGCCGTCACCCCGGGCTTGACCCGGGGTCCCGCTGCTGCTGCGCACCGCGTCCGGCGCTGCTGACGTCCATGGAGAAAAAGCGGGACCCCGGGTCAAGCCCGGGGTGACGAGAAGTGGGGAGCGGGGATCGTGGCCAATCCAGCACGCCACCAGTGGCAAGACCAATCCACAAGCCCTCCCCATCGTCGCCCCGTGCTTGACACGGGGCTTGGCTACCTCTCGGCGTCGCCATCCCGCGCAGTCCCCGCCGGATACCATTGCTCCCACAGGTCCAGCCAGTCCGGATTGTCCGCCTCAATCAACGCGAATTTCCATTCCCGACGCCATTTCTTGACCAGTTTCTCGCGTGCGATAGCGGGTTCGATTTCCTCGTGCCGTTCGGCGTAGACCAGCCTTGTCTTGCCAAAGTCCGATACGTGGCTCGAACCTTTGCCTTCCCGATGCTGCCAGACGCGCCGGATCAGATCGGAGGTGACGCCGACATAAGTGCCGCCGCGATATCGGTTCGCCATGATATAGACCCAACCGCCCTTCTCCATCGCGCCCTCATGCCAAACGCGAGGTCGCGAGGGAAGCCAAGCCCCGTGTCAAGCACGGGGCGACGAGGGAGGTTGGGGTGCGGGCCTCAGCCCACCCCCGCCTCGACCTTCCCTGCATGCCCGGCAAAGCCTTGCAGCCCCAGCCACCATTGCAGCGCGATCACGCCGCCCTTGGCGGGTTGCAAGATCGCGGCGATCAGCGCGAGGGCGAGCGTGCCCACGATCAGCATTGAGGCCCATTGCGGCAGGTCGGCGTTCAGCGCCAGCAGGATGATCACCGGGGCGAGCAAGTGCCCGGTCAGCAGGATCGCGATATAGGGCGGGAAATCGTCCGCCGAATGGAGCGACCAGTTCTGCCCGCACATCCGGCACCGCGCGACCGGCTTGAGCAGCTTGGCAAACAGGTGCGTGCCGCCGCAGCGCGGGCATTGGCCCTTGATCCCGCGCCACAAGGCAGCGCCCAGCCCTTGCGGGAGCATTGTGCGGTCGATCTGAAGGGCAGCATTGGACATGGCGAAACCTCATCAGGCGAAAACAAAGCTCGGCACAAAACTCCCGTCACCCTGAACTTGTTTCAGGGTCCATCGTTCCGCACGCACTGAAGTCGCCGTTCTGCAGCGACGACGCGGCGTAGTGTCTTTGCCGATTGCTCCGCGCTTTACGGCGCGATGGACCCTGAAACAAGTTCAGGGTGACAGAGGAAAATCAAAGCAGCGCGCGGCATCATTTCGCAAACGGGTTCTTGGGGCTGCGCAAGGTCAGCCGGATCGGCACCGCGTCGAAACCCAGCTCGCGGCGGATGCCGTTGATCAGATAGCGGCGATAGCTTTCGGGCAATTGATCGAGCCGCGTGCCGAACATCACGAAGCTGGGCGGGCGGATGCGCGCCTGCGTGATGTAGCGCAGCTTGATCCGCCGCCCGCCCGGCGCCGGCGGCGGATTGGCGGCCAGCGCATCGTCGAACCAGCGATTGAGCGCCGAGGTCGTCACGCGCTTCGACCACGCCGCGCGGATTTCGAACGCGGCCTGCAGCATCTGGTCGAGCCCCTTGCCCGTCCGCCCCGAAACCGCGAGCAGCGGCACCCCGCGCACTTGCGCCAGCCCCTCGTCGAGCGCGGCGCGAATGCCCTGAAAGAGGGCGCTGGTATCCTCGGCGATGTCCCACTTGTTGATCGCGATCATCAGCGCGCGGCCTTCCTCGAGCACCAGCGAGGCGATCTTGAGATCCTGATGCTCAAGCCCGCGCGTCGCATCGAGCAGCAGCACGACCACCTCGGCAAAATCGATCGCATGGCGCGCATCGGCGACCGACATCTTCTCCAGCTTGTCGACCACTTGCGCCTTCTTACGCATGCCCGCCGTGTCGATCAGGCGGATCGGGCGGTCCTCGCCGGTCCGGGGATCGTTCCACTGCCAATCGACCGCGATCGAATCGCGCGTGATCCCCGCTTCCGGCCCGGTGAGCAGCCGGTCCTCGCCCAGAAAGCGATTGATCAAGGTCGATTTGCCCGCGTTCGGCCGGCCGACGATGGCGAGCTTGAGCACCGACTGCGGATCGAATTCTTCCTCGTCCTCAGGCTCCGGCTCGGCCCCTTCTTCGCCCTGCTGCTTCTCGATATGCGGCAGCAGCGCCTCGAACAGATCGCCCATGCCCTCGCCGTGCTCCGCCGAAAGCGCCACCGGCTCACCAAAGCCCAGCGCGAACGCCTCGTAGAATCCCGGATCGCCCGAACGCCCTTCGGCCTTGTTCGCCACCAGCACGATCGGCACCTTGTTGGTGCGCAAATACCGCGCGATCTCTTCGTCGAGCGGCGTGATCCCGGCGCGCGAATCGATCACGAACAGCACCACATCCGCGCCTTCGAGGCTCACCTCGGTCTGCTGGCGCATCCGCCCCGGAAGGGTTTCGGGGTCGGCGTCCTCCCAGCCTGCCGTATCGACGATGGTGAAATCGAGGCCGAGCAGGCTCGCCTCGCCAAAGCGGCGGTCGCGCGTCACCCCCGGCTGATCATCCACCAGCGCGAGCTTCTTGCCGACCAACCGGTTGAACAGGGTCGATTTGCCGACATTGGGGCGGCCGATAATGATGACTTGGGGGAGCATGCCCCTTCCGTGGCGCTTTGGGAGGCGGATGGCAAGCGGCACCCGTTGCGGGCGGGGATGCGGGCGAGCAGCGGCTAAGTAGTTATTAACTGTGTTCTTGAGACCGCCCTTAACCGTGATGCGGGCAAGTCGATGCCATGCAAGCCCGCCGTTTCACGATCCCTCTTGCCGCGCTGATGGCACTGACGCCGCTGGCCGCGCAGGCGCGTCCGGCGATGCTCCTGCCCAATGAAGCGGCGTACGACGCGCGCGACACCAGGCCCGGTTCGGGTATTGCCCCCGGCATCCAGTGCGTCCCCTATGCGCGGGCGCGCTCGGGCGTGCAGCTCTATGGCGATGCGCATACCTGGTGGAATCAGGCCGCCGGGCGCTATGCCCGCGGCCGCGCCCCGCGCGTCGGCGCAGTGATGAGCTTTCCCGCCTACGGCCCGATGCAGCTCGGCCATGTCGCGGCGGTGAGCAAAGTGATCGACGCGCGCACCGTGCTGCTCAGCCATGCCAACTGGTCGCCCATCGACGGGCGGCGCGGCCAGATCGAGGAAGACGTGCGCGCGGTCGATGTCTCCCCGGCGGGCGATTGGAGCGAAGTGCGCGTGTGGTATGCGCCGCTGGGCGGATTGGGCACCACGCACTGGCCGGTCAACGGATTCATTTACAACAGCAAGCCCGGCGTGCCCGAGCGCACGGCGGTGCTCGCCTCGGCGGGCGCGCAGCCGGTCAAATCGCGCATCGGCCCCGATTTCCTCAAAGGCATCGTGCCCGAAGGCGCCGCCAAGCCGCGCCTCGCCAGCACCGCGCGCCCCGTACTGAGCCCGCGCACGCTCGCCAACGACCCCATCGGCCGGATCATCGCCAGCCGCATGCGTTAAGGTATCCGATTCCATTCAGACACGAACGGGCAGTTGGTTGGGATCAAATGATCAAGGCAACAATCACAGCGTCTTGATGATCGCCGAAAAATCGAGCCCGCCGCCCCCCGCGTCGGCAAACGCCGCATAAAGCTCTTCCGCCCGCGCGCCCATCGGCACATTGGCCCCGGCATCCGCCGCCGCCGCCATCGCCAGCTTCAGGTCTTTCAGCATCAGCGCGGCGGCAAATCCGCCCTGATAGTCGTTGTCCGCCGGGGTCACCGGGCCAACGCCGGGCACCGGGCAATAGCTGGTCATCGACCAGCACTGGCCCGAGGCCTTGGAGGAGATGTCGAAGAACGTCTGCAGATCGAGCCCAAGCTTCTCGGCCATGGCAAAGGTTTCGCAAGTCGCGATCATCGAAGCGCCGAGCAGCATGTTGTTGCAGATCTTCGCCGCCTGCCCCGCGCCGCTCGCGCCCGCGTGGATCACCGCCTTGCCCATCGCGCCAAGGATCGGCTCGCCGCGCGCAAACGCCTCCGCCGTCCCGCCGACCATGAACGTCAACGTGCCGCCATTGGCCGCCGCGATCCCGCCTGAAACCGGCGCATCGACCATCGCATAGCCCGCGTCCGCCGCGAGGGCCGCAACCTCGCGCGCGGTGGCAACGTCGATGGTCGAGCAATCGAGCAGCAGCGCGGCGGTCGGTGCCTGGCCGATCACGTCGGCGGCAAAGACCGCCTTCACGATCGCGCCGTTGGGCAGCATCGAGACGACGGCATCGGCGCCCTGCACCGCGTCCTTCACCGAGGTGTAAGTGGTGCAACCGCTTTCCTGCGCGCGCGCCAGCGCCGCTTCGGCCAGATCGAACGCATGCACATCATGCCCCGCCTTGACCAGATTCGCGGCCATCCCGCCGCCCATGTTGCCCAGGCCGATAAATGCGATTTTCATGGGAAACTCACCTTCCGCTTGGCGGGAAGCCCTTCATCCTTCTCCCCTCCCGCTTGCGGGAGGGGTCGGGGGTGGGCCTTCTCCCGAATTGATGGCGGGCGACGCAGCCCACCCCTGACCCCTCCCGCAGGCGGGAGGGGGACTTGGACGAGGCTTATTTGCCCTTCCACACCCCAGGCCGCTTCTCAATAAACGCGGCCATGCCTTCGGCCTTGTCTTCGGTACCGGCGAGGATCTGGAACAGGCGGCGTTCGAACACGATGCCCTGATCTAGGCCGGTCTCGAACGCGGCATTGACCATTTCCTTGTTGGCGATCACCGCGACCGGGGCCATCCCCGCGATCACTTCGGCGGTCTTGATCGCATCGTCGATCAGCTCGGCCAGCGGCACCACGCGCGCGACAAGGCCCGAACGCTCGGCCTCGGCCGCGTCCATCATCCGGCCGGTGAGGCACATTTCCATCGCCTTGGCCTTGCCCACCGCGCGGGTGAGCCGCTGCGAGCCGCCCATGCCGGGCGCGACGCCCAGCTTGATCTCGGGCTGGCCGAACCTGGCATTGTCCGAAGCGATGATGAAATCGGCCATCATCGCCAGTTCGCACCCGCCGCCCAGCGCAAAGCCATTGACCGCCGCGATCCACGGCTTGCGCGTGGTCTTCACCAGATGGCTGGTCCAACGCGAAAAGAAGTCGCCGGTGTAAAACGCGGTCGCGGCCTTGTCGGCCATTTCCTTGATGTCCGCCCCTGCGGCAAAGGCCTTTTCGCCAGAGCCCGTCAGGACCGCGCAGCGCTGGTCGGGGTCGGCTTCATAGGCGGCAAAGGCGCCGATCAATTCCTCGAGCACTGCCGAGTTCAGCGCGTTCAAAGACTTGGGCCGGTTGAGCGTGATCAGCGTGACCGGCCCGCGTGTCTCAACCAGGATCGATTCGTATGTCATAGCGGGGTCCATTCCTCATTGTCGGGCAAGGGCGCGAAGATCGCGTCCAGCATCTCGTCCGTCACACCCTCCGGCGTCGCCGGGTTCCATTGGGGTGCATTGTCCTTGTCCACGATCACCGCGCGCACGCCCTCGGCAAAATCGGGCCGTACCAGCACCCGCGCGCCGATGCGGTATTCCATGACCATGTTGGCGGCGAAATCGGGCAGGGTCAGGCTGGTCGCCAGCTGGCGCAGCGCGACTTTGCAGGTCTGCGGGCTCTTGGTGCGGAGCGCGGTCAAGGTCGCGGCCGCAAATTCGCCGCCATCGGCTTCCAGCGCGGCGAGGATATCCTCGTAACGGTCGGAGGCGAACAGCCGCGCGATATCGTCGGCATGCGCTGCAAGCTTGGGCGGCGGCGGTACTGCGGCGAGGCTATGCAGCACAGCGGCAATGTTCGCCGGATCGGCGGCAACGCCCGCCTTGGCCTCGGCCAGCGCGGCGGCAGGCAGATAGTGCGTGGCCGATCCTGCCCAGAGGCAGTCCGAACCGTCCATCCGCGCACCGGTCAGCGCGAGATACTGGCCCAGCCGCCGCTGCATCCGCGAAAGGAACCAGCCGCCGCCGACATCGGGAAACAGGCCGATCCCGGTTTCGGGCATGGCGAGCCGCGTGTTCTCGGTCGCCACGCGGAAGCGCGCCGGATCGGCAATACCGACACCGCCGCCCATCGTGATCCCGTCCATGAACGCCACGATGGGCTTGTCATACGTCATGATCAGATGGTTGAGGCGATACTCGTCGAAGAAGAACTTCGCGCCCGACACGCCATTGTCGGTCAGCGCCGAGTTGCGCAGGAACGCGATATCGCCGCCCGCGCAAAAGCCGCGCCCCTCGGAATGGTCGATCACCACGGCCTGAACCGCCGGATCATCGCGCCACGCCAGCAGCGCGGCGGTCATCGCCAGCACCATCGCGTGGTTCAGCGCATGGATCGCCTTGGGGCGATTGAGCGAGAGCATGCCGCAAGCGCCCTCGGTGCGGATCAGGACATCGTCGGTCATCATGGTCCTCTATTGCCGCAGCAGATCGCGGCCGATGATCATTTTCATCACTTCGTTGGTGCCTTCCAGAATCCGGTGCACGCGCAGATCGCGCCAGAAGCGCTCGATCGGATAGTCCTTCAGGTAGCCATAGCCGCCGAACACCTGCAGCGCGCGATCGACAATCGAAGACCCGCTCTCGGTCGAAAGCTTCTTGGCCATGGCCGAAAATCTGGTCTTGTCGGGCGCATTGGCGCTGACTTTGGCCGCCGCCAGATAGAGCAGCGCGCGCGCCGCCTCCAGATCGATCGCCATGTCGGCGAGCACGAACTGGGTGTTCTGGAAATCGGCGATGGGCTGGCCGAACTGGCTGCGCTCCTTGGCATACTTGATCGCCTCGTCGAGGCAGCGCTGCGCCCCGCCCAGCGAGCACGCCCCGATATTGAGCCGCCCGCCATCGAGCCCGGCCATGGCAAAGCGGAAGCCATCGCCTTCTGCGCCGACGCGGTTCGCCACCGGCACTTTCACGTTTTCGAGCACCACGGCGGCGGTGGGCGAGGCGTTCCAGCCCAGCTTGCGCTCGGGCGCGCCGAAGCTGACCCCGGGCATGTCCTTCTCGATCACCAGGCAGGAAATGCCCTTGGGGCCGGGCGCGCCGGTGCGCACCATCGTCACGTAAAGGTCATTCACCCCGCCGCCCGAGATGAACTGCTTGGTGCCGTTGACGATGTAATGATCGCCCTCCAGCCGCGCGGTTGTCCGCAAGGCGGCGGCATCGGAGCCCGAGCCAGGTTCGGTCAGGCAATAGCTCGCCATGGTATCCATCGCGATCAGCCCGGGCAGATAGCGCGCCTTGATCTCCGCCCCGCCGTAATGGTCGATCATCCACGCGGCCATGTTGTGGATCGAGATGAACGCGCTGGTGGTGGGGCAGCCATAAGCCATCGCCTCCATGATCAGCGCCGCTTCCAGCCGCCCCAGGCCGATCCCGCCGCTCTCCTCGCTCACATAGATGCCCGCAAAGCCCAGCTCCGCCGCCGCCTTGATCGTATCGCGCGGAAACGTGTGATCCTCGTCCCACTGCGCGGCAAACGGCGTGATCGCATCGGCAGTAAAGCGCCGCGCCATGTCCTGAATGGCGATCTGGTCTTCGGTAAGCTGGAACTGGTCGGTCATGTGGCTTCCATGGATAGGAAAGGATTGGTGATGGTCAGGCGGCCATCGATCACAAGGCCGTGTTGCATGTCTTCGCTGTAGAGGACTTCGCACTCGTCGAGCAGGGCAACCGCAATGATCAGCGCGTCATAGAGGTTGACCTTGTACCGCCTTGCAATGTCGCAGCCAACCCGGTGGACTTCGGTATCGACCGCGCGCACGCTGGCAGCAAGGCTATGGATGATAGTTAGCGCTTCCTCGATTTCTCCCCAAGGCAACTTGCGTTTCCTGAGATTGACGTTCGTGAACTCGTTGAGGAGTTGGACGCTAATCAAAGGCCCGGCTTCAAGCACAAAGAAGGCGATGTCGCACTTTGGTCCATCGGAAAGCGCGTAGACTGCTATGTTCGTGTCAATCGCGAAAGCCGCGATCACCTTGCATTGGCCTCGTCCCGATCAAACTTCCAGTCAGCGGGTAAGGGCCGCCGCAAGGCTTTGACACGCTCCAGGGCTTCCTCGCGGGTCATCCTCGAGCGCTGCAAAGCACGCGCGAGAAGCTCTGCGTCGATCGAATCTCCTTCCTTGAGATGGAAGCGCTCCACAATCTCGCGGGGCAACCGCACTGCCAGACTGTTGCCCCATTTGCCGATCTGCATCTTCATGGCCGAACCTTTCGTATATCCGCAATGATATCCGAAATCGCGCGCTCAGACAATCACGCCATCGTCGGGATAACAAACGCATTCCCGCTATCCGGCAGGCCATCGGGCCAACGCTGCGTGACAGTCTTGACCTTGGTCCAGAACTTGACGCCTTCCACGCCGTGCTGGTTGGTATCGCCGAAGGCCGAGCGCTTCCATCCACCGAAGGTGTGATAGGCGACCGGCACCGGGATCGGCACATTGATGCCGACCATGCCGACATTGACCCTTGCGGCAAATTCGCGCGCCGCGTTGCCGCTGCGGGTGAACAGCGCCACGCCGTTGCCGTACTGGTGCTTTGAGGGCAGCGCGAGCGCTTCCTCGAAATCCTTGGCGCGCACGATCTGCAGCACGGGGCCGAAGATCTCGTTCTGGTAGCTTTCCATGTCCGCCGTCACGTGATCGATCAAGGTCGGGCCGACGAAGAAGCCGTTCTCGTGGCCCTGCAGGGTGAAGCCGCGCCCGTCGATCACGATCTCGCCGCCCTCTTCCTCGCAGCGGCTGATCCAGCGTTCGATATTCGCCTTGTGCGCGGCGGTGACGACCGGGCCGTAGTGGCAATCCGCATCGGTCGACACGCCGACCCGCAGCGCCTCGATTGCGGGGATAAGCTTGGCTTTCAGCCGCTCGGCGGTCTCCTCGCCCACTGGCACAACCACTGGCAGCGCCATGCAGCGCTCGCCTGCCGAGCCGAACGCGGCTCCGGCAAGATCGTTCACCACCTGATCGAGATCGGCGTCGGGCATCACCACGCCGTGGTTCTTGGCCCCGCCCATCGCCTGCACGCGCTTGCCCGCCGCAACGCCGCGATTGTAAACGTAATGCGCGATATCGGACGAGCCGACGAAGCTCACCGCGCCGATCGCCGGGTGATCGAGGATCGCGTCGACCATTTCCTTGTCGCCGTGGACGACCTGGCAGATGCCCTCGGGCAGGCCCGCCTCGAGGAACAGCTCGGCAAAGCGCACCGGCACCGAAGGATCGCGCTCCGAAGGCTTGATCAGGAAGGCATTGCCGGTGGCGATCGCGACACCCGACATCCACAGCGGGATCATCCCCGGAAAGTTGAACGGGGTGATGCCGGCACCAATGCCGATCGGCTGGCGCATCGAATAGATATCGATGCCGGGACCCGCGCCTTGGGTATATTCGCCCTTGAGCACATGCGGGATGCCGCAGCAGAATTCGATCACTTCGAGCCCGCGCTGGATGTCGCCGCGCGAATCGGCGATCACTTTGCCGTGTTCGGACGAGAGCAGATGCGCCAGCTCGTCGAGATTCGCCTCGACCAGCCGCTTGAATTCGAACATCACCCGGGCGCGGCGCTGCGGGTTGACCGCGGCCCATTTGGGCTGCGCCGCAAGCGCGGCCTGCACGGCGCGCTCGAGCACCGCGGCATCGCCCAGCGCGACCTGGGCCTGCACTGCGCCGGTGTTGGGATCGAACACATCGCCCTTGCGCGACGAGGAGGTGCCGCCGCCCCCCACAATGAAATGATCGATCTGGCGCATGGCATATCCTCTTCTGGCAAAACGTGCTGGACGCGCCCTGAACCTGCGCTCGCTTGCATGCAACAAGCGAAAATGCGAGGGTAACATGCAGATATGCAGCCGCCGGACTGGAACGATTATCAGGCCTTTCTGGCCATTGCGCGCAGCGGGCAACTGGCGCGCGCGGCAGCGGCGATGCGCGTCGATGCCACCACCATGGGCCGCCGCCTGCGCCGGCTCGAAGCGCGCGTCGGCACGACCTTGTTCGAGCATACGCGCGAAGGCCAGGTGTTGACCGAAGCGGGCGAGATGATGCTGGCCGAGGTCGAGGCGATGGAGCTGGCCGCCAGCCGGATCGCCGAGCACGGCGGCGATGGCCCGGCGGGCCTGCTGCGGGTCAGCCTGTCCGAAGGGTTCGCCAGCTGGATCGTCGCCCCCGCCCTGCGCTCGTTCACGACAGCACATCCCCGGCTGGTGATCGATCTGGTGGCCTCTTCGGGGTTCCTCAGCCCCTCCAAGCGCGAGGCCGATCTGGCGGTCACCCTATCGCGTCCGCGCGCCGGGCCGGTCATCGCCGGAAAGCTCGCGGACTATGCGCTGCGACTCTATGCCAGCGCCGACTTTCTGGCGCGGCACGGCGCGGTGCGGCGGCCCGCCGAACTGGCGCAAGGGCATCCGCTCGTCGGCTATGTGCCCGATCTGCTCTATGCGCCCGAACTGCGCTATCTCGCCGAGATCGAGCCCGGGCTTGCTGCCACGGTGCGCTCCTCCTCGATCAACGCGCAGCACCGGCTGATCGCGGCCGGCGCGGGGATCGGCGTGCTGCCCTGCTTCATCGGCGATGCCGATCCGGCGCTGGTCGCGGTGCTGCCAGAGCGGCGGATCATGCGCGCGTTCTGGCTGGTGACGCACAAGGACACCCACGCCTTAGGGCGGGTCCGCGCATTCAAGGAGTGGCTGACCGACTTGGTGGCGCAGAACAGGGCAAAACTTTGCCCATCCTGAACCTCGACTCAGCCCAGCTTGGCGACCGGCGCGTCTTCGCCCAGATCCTCGAACCACGCCTCGACCGGGCCGCTCAGTTTCAGGGTCAGCGGATTGCCATTGCGGTCCATCGATTTGCCCGCCTGCACGCGCACCCAGCCCTCCGAGATCGAGTATTCCTCGACATTCTTGCGGACCACGCCTTTGAACCGGATGCCGATGCCGCGCTGCAATCTGGCTGCATCAAAAAACGGGCTGCGCGGATTGATCGCGAGGCGGTCGGGCGGGACGTCTGCGGCCACGGGCGCAGCGGCAGCCGCATCGATGTCGGCGGCAGGCCCGGATTCGGGCGCTTGGTTTTCGTCTGTCATGCACCGGGCAGATATCTTGATCCCCCCACTTGTCAATCGCGCCCGCGCGTGGCAACGGGCTCGCCTGCCCGGCCATAGCGCGCCGCGCGGGCGCGTAGCTCAGTGGTAGAGCACACCCTTCACACGGGTGGGGTCGCAGGTTCAATCCCTGCCGCGCCCACCATTCTGTCAGGTGCCCGGCCTAACGATTTCGGCGAGCAGCTGGATCAGCGCCGCGTTGAGGATGTCCGCTGGCGGCAAGGCCTGGCTGCCCTTCAGTTTCAGCACGATCTGATGCGTGACCGCGCTATCCGCCCCGACCCCGCCGGAGCCCACTTCAAACGTAAACGCGGCATCGCCGGAGAGCGATCTTCGGTCCCCGAAGCTGAAAGCGCCCCAATCCTTGGCACACAGCTTTGCGGTGATGCCGACGAGGCGCACTGCAACGGGGGGACTCTTGGTCGAGGGGCGGGCATTGCGATCCGCCGGGCGACTATCGGCCGCATCGGTCACCATCGCGGCAAAGGCGCTCTGGCTGGCGACAAAATCGCGCACCCGCACTTTGCCGTTGGGCAGACACAGCTTGCCCGCGCGCAGCGGTCCAACCGCGGTCGCAAACGGAATGTCGACCGTGCTGGATCCGGCACCGGGCGAAGGCTCCAGCGCCAGCGCGGGAAGCGGGCAGCACACCCAGCACAGCAACGGCAGAGCCTTGCGCAGGGTCCGCAGGCCCATTGCCCCTACCCCAGCTTGGCCTTGAGCACTTCGTTGACCAGCCCCGGGTTGCCCTTGCCCTGCATCGCCTTCATCGTCTGGCCCACGAAGAACCCGAACAGCGCTTCCTTGCCGCCCTTGTACTGCTCCACCTTGTCGGCATTGGCGGCGAGCACAGCATCGACAGCGGCCTCGATCGCGCCGGTGTCGCTGGTCTGCTTGAGGCCGTCGCGCTCGACAATCACGCCGGGCGCATCGCCGGTCTCCAGCATCTTTTCGAGCACCTGCTTGGCGATGCTGCCAGAGATTGTGCCGTTGCTGATCAGCGCGAGCAGTTCGCCGCCCGCCTCGGCGCTCACCGGGCTGTCATCGAGCGAGCGGCCCAGCTTGTTCAGCGCACCGAACAGTTCGGAGGTGAGCCAGTTGGCGGCCTGCTTTGCCACATCGGCCTCGGGCTTGCCCGCCTGCGCGGCGGTGGCGGCGAGCAGGTGTTCGAACCAGCGCGCGGTGTCCACGTCCGCGGTCAGCACGCCCGCGTTGTAAGGCGAAAGGCCGAGCGCGGTTTCATAGCGGCGGCGCTTGGCATCGGGCAGTTCGGGCAGGCTGGCGCGGCATTCGTCGAGGAACGCGTCTTCGAGTTCGATCGGCAGCAGATCGGGATCGGGGAAATAGCGGTAATCGTGCGCGTCTTCCTTGCTGCGCATCGAGCGGGTGGTGCCGGTATCGGCATCGAACAGGCGCGTTTCCTGCACGATCTTGCCGCCGGCCTCGATCACATCGACCTGGCGGCTGGCCTCCACTTCCACGGTCTGCATCACAAAGCGCACCGAGTTCACGTTCTTGGTTTCGGTGCGCGTGCCGAGCGGTTCGCCGGGGCGGCGCACGCTGACATTCACATCGGCGCGCATGCTGCCCTGATCCATATTGCCATCGCACGAGCCGACATAGCGCAGGATCGTGCGCAGCTTGGCGAGATAGGCCCCCGCTTCGGCCGGGCTGCGCATGTCCGGACGACTGACGATTTCCATCAGCGCCACGCCCGAGCGGTTCAAGTCCACGTAGGACATCGTCGGGTGCTGATCGTGCATCAGCTTCCCTGCGTCCTGCTCGACATGAATGCGCTCGACCCCAATGGTCTTGGTCTGGTCGGGGTGCTTGTCATCGGGTGTGATCTCGATCGCGCCCTCGCCCACGATGGGGTGATAGAGCTGGCTGATCTGGTAGCCCTGCGGCAGATCGGCGTAGAAGTAGTTCTTGCGGTCGAACCGCGACCACTTGTTGATCTGCGCCCCCACCGCCATGCCGGTGCGCACCGCCTGGCGGATGCATTCGCGATTGGGCACGGGCAGCATGCCCGGCATCGCCGCATCGACCAGCGACACTTGCGCATTGGGCTCCGCGCCGAAGGTGGTCGACGAGCCCGAAAACAGCTTGGCCTGCGTGGTGATCTGCGCATGGACTTCAAGGCCGATCACGACCTCCCATTCGCCCGTTGCGCCGTGGATGCGGTATGCGGTGTCGGTCATCTTAAGCCCTGCCCTGATCGGTGTAAGGATCGATCAGATCAACTTCGGGAAAGTACTTCGCGAACCCCTTACGGTCCCGCGTGACGATAGGCCAGCCCTGACCTGCGGCATGCGCCCCGATCAGGAAATCGGGCAGGATCGTGGTCCGATCCCGCCCTTCGCGGCGATACTGGGCAAAGGCCATGCCCGCCCGGTGGCAATCTTCCGGAGCGAGACGGCGCAGCGCCAGCCCCAACGTGCGCAATTGCGCCAAAGCGACCTGAGCCGACGGGTATCGGGAGGACACTTCAGCAAATATGATCTCGTTTATGCAGGCATTGTTTTCGGCGAGCAGCTCGCCGATAAAGTCTGCAACACTGTCCGGGCTGGTGCCGTCCAGCAGATCAATGACGACATTGGAATCGAAAATCACTCGCCAAACTCGTCACCGCGCAACCATTGCTGATAAGCAAGACCATCCATGCCGCAGCCTGACATCGTATCCGTCCGGCGAAATTCGGCCTGAACCTCGCGCAGCCGATTCCTGAAATCGGCCTTGCGGGCTGCGATCCGCTCGGCACTTCCTGCCTTGTAGATACGCGCATTACCCTCAGCGTCGAGTTCAAACTCGACGCTCTGGCCCGGCTGGAGGCCCAGCGCATCACGAATGTCCTTGGGCACCGTGACTTGGCCTTTGGAGGTCATGTTAGACTGGTAATGCATGAATTTGGTAATACCAATTGCCTGCCGAAGCGTCAATTGCTCCGGGAATGCCTCACCACCACTTCGCCGGACGCGCCACAAACCCGGCGCGTGCTTCGATCGCTAGCCCTGCATCGAGCACGCCCTGTTCATCGAACGGCCGGCCGATGAGCTGGAGGCCAAGCGGGAGGCCTTCACGGCCAAGGCCCGCAGGCACCGACATCGCGGGCAGTCCTGCAAGGCTGGCAGGCACCGCGAACACATCGTTGAGGTACATCGCCAGCGGATCGCTTACCATTTCGCCAAGGCCAAACGCGGCGGTGGGTGCGGTGGGGGCGAGGATCACGTCGACGGTCTGGAACGCCTGGTTGAAATCGCGGCTGATCAGGGTGCGGACCTTCTGCGCCTGCGTGTAATAGGCATCATAGAAGCCCGCCGAGAGCACATAGGTGCCGATCAGGATGCGGCGCTTGACCTCCGCGCCGAAGCCCGCCGCGCGGGTGGCGGCGTACATGTCCTGCAGCCCCGCGCCCTCGGGCAAATCGCGCAAGCCGAAGCGCACGCCGTCATAGCGCGCGAGATTGGACGAGGCTTCGGCGGGCGCGATGATGTAGTAAGCGGGCAGCGCATACTTGGTGTGCGGCAGGGTGATATCGACGATCTCGGCGCCTGCGTCCTTGAGCCAGGCGATGCCCTGATCCCACGAATGCGCGACATCGGCGTCCATCCCGTCCATGCGATATTCGCGCGGGATGCCCACTTTCTTGCCGCGCAGATCGCCTGAGAGCGCGGCTTCCAACGCGGGCACGGGCATATCGAGGCTGGTCGAATCCTTGGGATCGAACCCCGCCATCGCCTCGAGCATGATCGCGCAGTCGCGCACATCGCGCGCCATCGGCCCGGCCTGATCGAGGCTGGAGGCAAAGGCGACGATGCCCCAGCGCGAGCAGCGGCCATACGTCGGCTTGATGCCGGCAATGCCGGTGAACGCGGCGGGCTGGCGGATCGAACCGCCCGTGTCGGTGCCGGTAGCGGCAGGGGCGAGCCGCGCGGAGACGGCTGCGGACGAGCCGCCCGACGAGCCGCCGGGGGCGATCGCCGCATTGTCTCCATCGCGCCGCCAAGGCGAGATCACATTGCCGAACGCGCTGGTTTCATTCGACGAGCCCATCGCGAACTGATCGAGATTGAGCTTGCCCAGCATGCCCGCGCCCGCATCCCACAGCTTCTGGCTGACCGTGGATTCGTAGGGCGGCACAAATCCTTCGAGGATATGGCTGGCAGCGGTCGTGGCCGTTCCCTTGGTGGCGAACAGATCCTTCATGCCGATGGGCACGCCCGCCAGCTTGCCCAGCGGCTTGCCCGCAGCGCGGTCGGCATCGACGCGGGCGGCGGCGGCCAGCGCGGCATCGGGGGTGGTCAGGATAAAGGCATTGAGCGCGGTTTGCGCCTCGGCCACAGCGCTGTTGAATGCGGTGGCCACTTCGCTGGCGGTAAAGTCGCCGCCCGCCACGCCGTCGCGGATCGCGGCCACGCCAAGATCGGTCAGTTCGCTCATTATTCGATCACCTTGGGCACGCCGAAAAAGCCGTGCTGCGCGGCGGGCGCATTGGCCAGCACCGCATCGCGGATGCCGCCGCCGGTCAGCGGATCGGCGCCCACCACGTCATCGCGCAGCCGCTGCCGGTTGGGGATCACCGCGGTCATCGGCTCGATCCCGGTCACATCCACTTCGCCCAGTTGCTCGATCCATGCGAGAATGCCGTTCAATTCGGGAACCATCGCGGAAAGCTCTGCATCGGTGATCCTGATGCGGGCCAGCGAGGCGATTTTCGCCACGGTGGCGGTATCGACGGACATGCCGTTTCCTTTCGCCAGAAGTTTCAGAGCGAACTCTGGTCAAATCAGATTTGAGGGTCAATGCCGCGCTAGCAGCGCCTGCCGTGCCCTTCAAGCGGGCGCGATTACTGCGCGGGGCCGCCGGCGCCTTCGGGCATGCCCGCCGGGGGCGGCGCGCCCGCACCGCTGCCGCGCAGCTGTTGCTGCATTTGCTGGATGGCGCGGCGTTGCTGTTCGATCTCGGCCTGGTTGCGGAAATCGAGCAATTCGACCTCGAACACCAGATCGCTGTTGGCCGGGATCGCCACTTCGCCGGTGCTCGGGTTCTTCTGCTCCTGCGCGCCATAGGCCATCGCGGCGGGGATGATGAGCTTGTACTTGCCGCCGCGCTGCATCTTCTGCAGCCCCTGGCTGAAGCCCGGGATCACGCCGGCCACCGGCATTGCCACTTTCTCGCCCGCGTCGAATTGCTTGCCGTCGGTCAGATGCCCGGCATAGTTGACCAGCACGACATCGCCCAGCCCCGGCATCGGCCCTTCGCCCGCGCGGACCGTCTGCACCGTGAGTCCCTGATAGCGCGCCGCCCAGGCGAACCCGATGCTGATCAGCAGCGCCAGAACGACACCGATCCACAACCGGGCGATCGCGCTCTTGGCAACGGGCTGCAACGCAACGCGGGTGATCTCCGACATGTACTTCCCCTCGCGGGCTGCCCCGAAAGCGGCCCTTTTCCAATGAATTCCCGGGCATGCGCCCCGCAAACGAAAGGGCGCCGCGTTAACGGCGCCCTTCTGGCCCAGCGGGGCGCGTACGGCAAGTCATGATCAGGCGGGCCATGATCGGGCGAAAACGACCCCGCCGATCCGCTTACTTGCCGCCGTCACGCTCCACGCGCTTGCGCTCCATCTTGCGCGCGCGGCGCACGGCCGCAGCCTTTTCGCGGGCGCGCTTTTCCGAAGGCTTTTCAAAGTGACGGCGCAGCTTCATCTCGCGGTACACGCCCTCGCGCTGCAGCTTCTTCTTGAGCGCACGGAGAGCCTGATCGACATTGTTGTCGCGAACGAGAATTTGCATAAACCGCGATACCTCATAATCTGCGGGCGAGAGCCCGCGCGCGCGGGGATCACCGGAAATTTCAGAAACAAAAAACAGGCCGAATCCATGAAGGGTCGGCTGCAAGCTGCGCCCGATACTGATTCTGGCCGCCGATAGCAAGCAAAGTCGTGCAATCCGCGCCCTGCGAGTCTAAGGGAGCGGCGATGAACTCTTCTTTGACCTTTCACGCCAGCGTGCTCGTCGCGGCGGGCGGTGCGCTCGGCGCATGGCTTCGTTTTCTGGCAGCGCATGTCTGCGCCGTGCTGCTCGGCCCCGCCCGCGCCGCCGCTTTCCCCTGGGCCACTCTGGCGGTCAACGTGCTGGGCAGCGTGGCGATGGGGGTGCTCATCGGCTGGCTGGCGCGCCATGGCGGCGGCGAGGCCTGGCGTCTGCTGCTCGGTGTCGGCGTGCTCGGCGGATTCACCACATTCTCCTCGTTCGCGCTCGAAGTGATCCTGCTGGCGCAGCGCGGCGCGATCGGCAGCGCCGCGCTCTATGTCGCGGTTTCGCTGGTGGCCGGGTTTGCCGGTCTGCTTGGCGGGCTGATGCTGATGCGCGGTGCGGCATGAGCATCGCCAAGGACGGGACGGAAGAAGTCCGTCAGTTCACGGTGACCAAGGACGATGACGGCGTACGGCTCGATCGCTGGTTCAAGCGCAATATGCCCGAAGTGAGCTTCGCCACGGTCTCGCGCTGGGCGCGGACCGGGCAGCTGCGCGTGGATGGCAAGCGCGCCGATGTCGATACGCGGATCGAAAAGGGCCAGGTGCTGCGCGTGCCGCCGGGCGGGAATCTGCCGCTTTCGGGCGGCGGCAAGGGCAGCACGCGCAAACCGCTGACCGAGGCGCAGATCGCCATGGCCGAGGCGATGGTGCTCGAGCAGGACCGCGCCGCGATCGTGCTCAACAAACCGCCCGGCCTCGCGACGCAAGGCGGCAGCGGCACCTATGAGCATGTCGACGGGCTGCTCGATGCCTTTGCCGGCGAGAAGGACCCGCGCCCGCGCCTCGTCCACCGGCTCGACAAGGATACCTCGGGCGTGCTGCTGATCGCGCGCACGCCCGGCAGCGCGGCGTTCTTTTCGCGGCGTTTTTCCGGGCGCACCGCGCGCAAGATCTATTGGGCGCTGGTCGCGGGTGTGCCGGATATCGAGGACGGGCTGATCGAATTGCCGCTGGCCAAGCAGCCGGGCACCGGCGGCGAGAAGATGATGGTCGACGAAAGCGAGCACGGCATGCCCGCCCGCACGCGCTACCGGGTGATCGATCAGGCGGGCAACCGCGCGGCATGGGTCGAGCTGCAACCGATGACCGGGCGCACGCACCAGCTGCGCGTGCACATGGCCGCGATCGGGCATCCGATCGTGGGCGATGGCAAATATGGCGGCCCCGAAGCGTTTTTGACCGGGAGCATCAGCCGCAAGATGCATCTTCACGCCCGGCGGCTGCGGATCGAGCATCCCGAAGGCGATCTACTCGATGTCACCGCGCCGCTGCCCGATCATTTCGCCGCGAGCATGGCGCAGCTCGGCTTTACCGAGGCGGACGGCGACCTGCCGCTCGAGCCGGTCAAGCTGATCCCGGAAAAGACCATCGAGAAGCGCGCCGCCAAGGCTTATGCCAAGGAATACCGCAAGGAACGCCGCGGCGAGCGGCGCAAGCGCGCGGACGCGCCGCCGAGCGGGCGCAGCGCTCCGCCGGCCCGCGCCGGGGTGAAGAAAGGTGCGGGCAGCAAAGCGCCGACCGGTGGTGCGCCTGCGCGGGCTTCGGGCGGACGTCCTTCACCCGAAGCCAGTGGCGGGAAGCCGGTGCGCCGAGCCCCTGCCGGCAAAACCGGCGCAAGAACGGGAGGCGCAAAGCCCCCGGCAGGCAAAGCGCCGCCGCGCAGCCCGAGGGTCTGATGCATCCCAATTCGGCTTTCCGGCAAGACGATCGCGCGCTGCTTGAGGCGCTGATCACCGAAATTGGTTTCGGCATGGTATTCCTGACCACGCCCGACGGCCCGCGCGTCGCGCATGTGCCGCTGCTGCTAACCGCAGCCGGCACGCTGCGCTTCCACCTCGCGCGGGGCAACGCGTTGACGCGGCATCTCGACGGGGCGCAGGCGCTGGCGGTGGTGAACGGGCCGGACGGCTATATCTCGGCGCGCTGGTATGCCGATCCCGATCAGGTGCCGACGTGGAACTACATCGCGCTGGAGATGGAAGGGCCGGTGCGGCGCATGGACCGCGCTGGGCTCTTTGCCTTGCTGGAAGACGTGTCGGCGCACCACGAGGCGCGGATCAAGGACGGCAAGCCGTGGACCATGGCCAAGATGGACCCGGGCAAGCGCGACCGGATGATGGACATGATCGTGGGCTTCGAGCTCACCGTTCAGGCATGGCGGCCGACTTTCAAGTTGTCGCAAAACAAATCTCCCGAAGAACGCGCGCGTCTGGTCGGCAGTCTGAAGGCGCAGGGCACGGAGGCGGTGGCCACGCTGATGGAGCGTTTCGCACCATGAGCACGCGCCTTTCGGACGCACACCTCGCCCGCGCGCGCCTCGCCATCTTCGATTGCGACGGCACGCTGGTCGACAGTCAGGCCGATATCTGCGCGGCGATGGACGCGGCCTTTGCCGCCGCCGGGCTGGAGCCGCCCGATCGCAACGCGGTGCGCCGCATGGTCGGGCTGTCGCTGCCCGAAGTGATGCGGCGGCTGCATCCGGCGGGCGAGAGCAAAGTGCAGAGCGCGCTGGCCGAGCTTTACAAGGATGCCTTTCGCGCCCGCCGCGCGGCGGGGATGGTGGGCGAGCCGCTCTATGACGGCATCGCCGGGCTGATCGAGGAACTGGCAGGGGCGGGCTGGCTGCTCGGCGTGGCTACCGGCAAAAGCGACCGGGGGCTGGCGCATTGCCTCGAGGCGCATGGGCTGAGCGGTCATTTCGTCACGTTGCAGACAGCGGACCGCCATCCATCCAAACCGCACCCCGGGATGATCGAGGCCTGCCTCGGCGCCACGGGCGCGGAACGCAGCGCGGCGGTGATGATCGGCGATACGACTTATGACATGGAAATGGCGGCCAACGCCGGGGTGCGCGCCATCGGAGTCGACTGGGGCTATCACCACCCGCGCGAACTGGTCGCAGCCGGGGCGGAAGCTGTGGCCGGATCGATGGGCGAGCTGCGCATGTTGCTGCGGGGGATGGAATGAGCGCTGAGCGCGATCCGGCGGCGGCGCGCTTTGCGGTCCTGCAACTGGTGCGGCTGGCGGGTGCGGCCATGCTGCTGCTGGGGGTGCTGCTACTGTCGGGCAAGGCGGCGTGGCTGCCGCGCCTGCCCGACGCGGCGGGCTACATTCTGATCGCGATCGGCATGATCGACTTCTTCGTCGTGCCGCTGGTCCTCGCCCGGCGCTGGCGGAGCTGAGCGTTTGAAGCGGTTTTACAAGGCGGTTTCGATCGAGGCGGGGCAGGGCGGCTACCGGGTGCTGCTCGATGGACGCCCGGTCAAGACCGTGGGCGCAAGACCGCAAGCGGTGCCGACCCGCGCGCTGGCCGAGGCGATGGCGGCGGAATGGGCGGAGCAGGGCGAGCAGCTTTCGACCGCCGCTTTTCTCCTGCGCGATCTGGCGGATTTCGCGATCGACGTGGTGGCACCCGATCGGCTCCGCGCGATCGCCGAACTGCTGCCTTATGCCGAGACCGACACGCTGTGCTACCGCGCCGAGCCGGACGAGCCGCTGGCCGTACGCCAGCGCGAGGTGTGGGAGCCGCTGCTGCGGCAGGCTGAGGCGCGCTATGGGGTCGCGTTCGTGCGCGTGGCGGGGATCATCCACCGCGCGCAGCCCGCCGCGACACTCGCGCGCCTGGGCGAGGAACTGGCCGCGCTCGATCCTTTCGCGCTGGCGGCGCTGCGCAATACCGCGGCGCTCACCGCCTCGCTCGTCCTCGGCCTTGCCGCGCTCATGCCCGAGGCGGAGCTGGACGCGCTGTGGGCAGCGTCCAATCTTGAGGAAAGCTGGCAGATCGAACAATGGGGCCCGGACGCGCAGGCGGTAGCGCGGCAGGAGCGGCGGCGCGCGGCCTTTGTCGCGGCGGCGCGGTTTGCGCGCCTGGCGGGCGGCGGCGGGGCAGGCGACTGACGCGGGCGGGCCGCTTACGCGCGGGCCAGCGCCGTTTGCCCCGAAATGCGGGGACGTTTGCCGTCACAGCCCTTGGCGTTTGGCCGAACCGCCGGTACGACGACTGTCGACAAGGGGTATCCGGGGGCGGGTGAGTCCATTTTTCCTGGCGAGTAGCGCAAAAGGGCTGCGCTCCTGCGGGTCGATTTGGACAACGTGACAACTGTATGCGGGCGGGAGTTCAGGATGGCGGGGCATATGAGTCGGCATTTTTTGCGATGAAGGTCAGCGATCTTCGCGTCGCGCTGCTGAGCGGAAACTACAATTACACGCTCGACGGGGCCAATGTGGCGCTCAATCGGCTGGTCGGGTATCTGCTGGCGCAAGGAGCGGCGGTGCGGGTCTACTCGCCCACGGTGGAAAAGCCTGCGTTCCCGGCAACCGGCGATCTGGTCGGCGTCGCCGCTTTGCCCATTCCCGGGCGCTCGGACTACCGGCTGGCCTATGGCATGAGCCGCCGGATCAAGCGCGACCTCGACGAATTTGCGCCCAACATCATGCACATCTCTGCGCCCGAAGCCTTGGGCCATGCCGGCGCCGCCTATGCGCGGCAGCATGATCTGCCGGCCATTGCCTCGGTCCACACCCGCTTCGACACTTATCTGCGCTATTACCGGCTGGGCTTTCTCGAACCCTCGATCACCGCCGTGCTGCGCCGGTTCTACAGCCGCCTCGATGCGATTGTCGCGCCGTCGCAATCGATGGTCGATATCTTGCGCGAGCAGAACATGCATCACGATATCGGCATCTGGGGGAGCGGGGTCGATCACGACGTGTTCAATCCGGCGGCGCTGTCGCTCGAATGGCGGCGGAGCCTGGGGATCGCCGACGAGGACGTCGTCGTCGGATTTTTCGGCAGGCTGGTGCTCGAAAAAGGCATCGCGGTTTTCTGCGACACGATCGACGCGCTGGCGCGGCGCGGCATCAAGCCGCGCGTGCTGGTCGTGGGCGACGGGCCGGCGCGGCCATGGTTCGAAAGCCGCCTGCCCGGCGCGATCTTCATCGGCTTTCAATGCGGCCCGGCGCTGCCGCGCGCGCTGGCCTCAATGGATATCCTGCTCAATCCGAGCGTGACCGAAACTTTCGGCATCGTCACGCTGGAAGCGATGGCCTGCGGCGTGCCCGTGGTCGGCGCGGACGCCCCCGGCACATCGAGCCTGATCATCGATGGGCTCAACGGGCGGCTGATCCAGCCGGGCGACATTGCGGGCTTTGCCGATGCGGTCGCGCATTATGCGGCAGATCCCGGCGAACGCGCCGCAGCAGGGGCGGCGGGCACGTTGTGCGCCGCCAAATGCAGCTGGGATGCGGCCAATCGCGCGCTCGCGGATAACTACCTGCGCGTGATCGATCGCCATGCCGCCCAGATGGCGGAACGATCGTTTGGCCATGCCGCGGAATAATCGGCGCTGTGGGTGAGCGCCTCGGGGGGATTGTTGCATGGATGGGGAAAGCTACGCGCTGCGCAAGCCTAGACTGCTTTCGCGGCTCTTGAAGCGCGTGATCGTGGGGTTCTATCGCCAGCAAGGCTGGAAAGCGGTGGGCACGCCGCCGCCGAGCGGGCGCTATGTGCTGGTGGCCGCACCGCACACCTCGAACTGGGATTTCGTGTACTTCCTCGGACTGGTCAACGAGCTGCGGATCGATGCGCAGTTCATGGCCAAGGACAGCCTGTTCCGCTGGCCGATGGGCGGGTTCATGCGCGACATGGGCGGCATTTCGATCGATCGTTCGGCGCGGCGCAATGTCGTCGATGCAATGATCGCCGAATTTTCCCGGCGCGACCGGTTCGTGCTGACCATCGCGCCCGAAGGCACGCGCAGCAAGGTGTCGCAGTGGCGCACGGGGTTTTACAATATCGCGGTCGGGGCCGGCGTTCCGATCGTGGTCGGGATGATGGACTATCGCACCCGCACCGGCGGGCTTGGCCCGACGATCATGCCGACGGGGGATTACAAGGCCGACATGCTCAAACTTGCAGAAGTTTACCGCAGTGTGACCCCGCGCCATCCCGAGCGCGGGATCACCGATTTTACCGAACTGCTCGGCGGCTGAACCCGTGCTTGCCGCTTTGCTGATCAATGCGGCGATCCTTGGCGCGGCAATGCTGCTGCTCTGGGCGATTGCGGCGCGGATCGGGGATGTCAGCTTCATCGATGCGGTGTGGGGCGGCGCGATGGCGGCGCTTGCCGTCCTATCCTGGCTGCAGCTGGCCATGCCCGGCCCGCGCGCCTTGCTGATCGCGGCACTGGCGCTTGTCTGGGGCGCTAGGCTGGCTTGGCACCTCTTTCGGCGCTGGATGGCGTATGGCGAGGACCGCCGCTATGCGCAGATGCTGGGCAAGGCACGGCGCGAGGGGCGCTATGCCAGCGCGGCGGCGGGCGTGTTCGGCGGGCAGGCGGCGCTGCTCTATATCACCTGCCTGCCCGCGCAGATCGGCGTGCTGGCGAGCGGGGCTGCGCCCATCGGGTCGCTCGCGCTGGGCGGCGCGGCGCTGTGGCTGGCGGGTTTCGTATTCGAAACCGTGGGCGATCATCAGCTCACGCGGTTTCGCGCCGATCCGGCCAATGCGGGCAAAGTGCTGCGCCACGGCCTGTGGCGCTATACCCGCCATCCCAATTACTTCGGCGACGCATGTGTGTGGTGGGGCATATGGCTCGCGGCGGCCGAAGCCGGCTGGGCGACGGCGCTGGCAACGCTGGCAGGGCCGTTGTTCCTGACGTTCACGCTCACCCGCTGGTCGGGCAAGCCGCTGCTCGAAAAGCGCATGGCCGAGCGCCGCCCCGACTATGCCGACTACGTGCGCCGCACTTCGGGGTTCATCCCCTGGCCACCCGCGCGGTAATTCACCCGCCGAGCGGCGCGGCGCGGAGCTCGAGCGGCACCTCCCGGCGATCGGGACCGGCGAGATAGGCTTCGAGCGCTTCGAGATCGACCGGGCCGGTGACCGCTTCGGGCTGGCCGACAAAGCCGGTGAAGCCATCGCCGCCCGAAGCGAGAAAGCTGTTCATCGTGACCCGCAGCCGCGCCGCCGGATCGAGCGGCGCGCCGTCAAGCGTGAGCGAGACAATGCGGTCCCCGGCGGGGCGGGTGCGATCGAAGCGAAACGCCAGGCCCTTCGAGGGGGCCAGCACTTGTTCGGGCCGGGTGCCATCGAGCCCTTGCTCAAGCACGGCCTTGATCTGCGCGCCGGTCATCGTCTTGGTGATCAGCCGGTTGCCGAACGGCTGCGCCAGATAAATGCTGCCATAGGACACCGCGCCGTCGGCAGCGGGCACAATTGCCGCGCGATTGCCGAACGGATTGGTGAAGGCAATCTGGGCGCCCGCACTCCGCGTCGCCGCAAGCTGGGCATCGGCGATCAGATTGCCGAGCGTGCCGCCGGTTGAGGCCAGCGCGCCTTCGCCCCTGCTCGCCGGACCGGACAGCTTGCCGACGGGCCGCGCGGCCAGCTCCTGCGACGCATCGACATAGGTTTTCACATAGGCCGCAATATCGGCGCGCGGCGCGAAGCGAGGAAACAGCGCGGAGGCGGCAACCGGTCCGCGCGGCGAGGCATAGGGTTCGGATTGCACGATGACATTGCGCGCGCGGCGCGCGACCACGCGGTGCGCCGCCGGATCGATCGCGAGGGTGATGTCGGTAATCTCGCGGCCATAGAACCCCGCGCTGGTCAGCAGCAGCGGCCGCGCCGGATCGCGCCCCGGATAGTCGCAGATGTAGTCCCAGTGGGTGTGGCCGGAAACGACCACATCGACCGCCGGATCAAGCGCATCGAGGATCGGCCGGATGCCCCCGGCAAGGCCCGCGCAGCCTTGCGGATCGGGCGCGCCGGTGGTTTTGCCGCCCTCGTGAATCAGCACGACTATCGCATCCGCGCCGGCTGATTTGAGGCGCGGCACCTCGGCGTTGATTGTCGCGGCCTCATCGGCAAACGTCAGCCCGGTGATCCGGGCGGCATCGACCAGATCGCTCGTCCCTTTGAGCGTGAGCCCGATCAGGCCCACCGTGACCTTGCGCCTGCCTTTGCCAAACGTGCGCAGGGCGCTGGCGGGGAACAGGGTCTGGCCGCCAGGCAGAATGGTGCTGGCGGCAAGGTAGCGAAAACGGGCGCCCTTGAACTGTTCGAGCTGGCATGGCTGCTTGCTGGTGAATTTCGTGCAGCCGCCGCTTTGCAAGCGCAGCAATTCGTCGCGGCCCCGGTCGAACTCGTGGTTGCCCACCGCGTTGAAATCGAGCCCGATGCGGTTCATCACGCCGATGGTCGGCTCATCGAGATAGAGCGAGGAGGCGAGCGGCGAGGCGCTGATCATGTCGCCCGCCGAGACCGTGAGATGATGCGCATATTTCGCGCGGATCGAATCGAGCGCGGAGGCAAACCACGCGGCACCACCCGCGGGCACTTGCACCGTGCCCCCGTTGCCATCGGGCGCGGCCACAGGCTGGCGCGGTTGCTCGAGATTGCCATGAAAATCGTTGAACGCGGCAATGCCGATTTCGACCGGCGCGGCAGCGGAGCGCGGGGCGGTTTCGGCCATCGGCGCGGCGCAAGCAGAGAGCAGCAGCGGGGTCGACGCAGCAGGCAACAGAGCCGCGAGGGGGCTCGCCGTGCGAAAAAGATACTTTCTATGACTTTCAGTATCTTGCATCATATTCTCACACGATTCCGCCGCGCATGCGAACACGCTTTCGGCGCGCTCGATTGAAACTGACACCGCGAGTTCTTAAACAGGATTCGCGATCCTTTGGGGACAGGGCTCAACCATGCCACGCCAGCACAACGATATCGAGGCCGAACGCGAGCGACTGGTGCAGATTGCCTGCGCGATCATCGAAGAGCGCGGCGGGCAGGCGCTGACCATGGTGGATGTCGCGGCGCGGGCGGGCATTGGTGTCGCGCAAGTCAGCCGCATATTCGATTGCAAGGAAGCCCTGCTCGAAGCGATCGCGGAATACTGGTTTCGCCCCAAGGTCGCGGTGATGGAACAGGTCGTGGCGAGCGACTTGCCGGCGCGGCGCAAGATGTACGAATTTTTTGCGCGGCGGTTTGTGATCATGCGCGATGCCTATCTGCGCGATCCGATCGCCTTCAGGATGTATGTGCAGCTCGGCGATGAATACTTCGAGCAAGTGCGCAGCTACGTCGATCTCGCCGACCATTATCAGGGCATGATCATTGGCGAAGCGATGGGCGAGGGTTACTTTGCGGGGCTGGGGATCGATGAAACGATCAGCCTCGTCAACCAGATGGTTGCGCCCTACTGCTCGATACCGCTGCTCATGCAGGTGGCGGAAAAGCTGACAGAAGACAAACTGGCGCGGATCATCGATGCGATGTTCGATGGCCTTTCCGCGCAGGACCGGGGGGCCAAAGGCCTCACCGGGTTGCGCGCCGCCTGAGCGTCAGCCCGGTCTCAGATCGCGCACCACTCGCCCCGGCGGCCCTGCCAGCGCTCGGCCAGTCCTTCGCGCTCGAGCAGAACGCCGAGGCTGGTCCCCCGCCGCAGCACCACGCGCAAGTCGCGGCCATAGCGGTCGGTCTCGCGGCCCTCGATCACCAGCGCGAAAGGGCCGGCGTTGAGCAGTTCGGTCAGACGCCGCGTCGCTGCCGCGCCCAGCGCGGCTTCCCGCGCGCAACCCGGCCGGCTCACTTCGGGGGCATTGATGTCGGCGATGCGGATCTTGCGGCCACGGTACCAGAACGTGTCGCCATCGACGACGCAGGTGATGCGGGAAGACCCGCTGCACGCGGCGAAAGCAGCGCGCTCGACATCGGGTGACGCGGCGGCGATCGGCGCAGCGGGAACGATCGCGAAGCATATCGCAAACAAAGCGGCGAGTGCAGGGCCAAGGCTGCGCATGAATATGGTCATGCCGCCCAGATGAGATGTTCCGTGAGTTTGTTCTCGCTCAATTACTACTTATAGTGCAGTGACTTAGCGTAACTCCTGGGGGCACCAGAGCGCATCGCGCCGGGTAGCCGGCGCGGCTTCCTCCTCCTGTCTGCCATGGTCAGCGCGTCGGCACCGGGGTCTCGCCTGCGTAGTCATAAAAGCCCCGGCCGCTTTTGCGCCCGAGCCAGCCCGCCTCGACATATTTGACCAGTAGCGGCGCGGGGCGATACTTGGAATCGCCGGTGGTCTGATGGATCACGCGGACGATTTCGAGGCAGGTGTCGAGCCCGATGAAATCGGCCAGCTCGAACGGCCCCATCGGATGATTGAGCCCGAGCTTGCAGCCTTTGTCGATATCCGGGATCGATGCGGTGCCGCTGCCCAGCACGAAGCACGCCTCGTTGAGCATGGGCACCAGAATGCGGTTTACGATGAAGCCCGGCTCGTCCTGCGAAAGCACGACTTCCTTGCCCAGCGCGCCGGCAAAGCCGCGCATCCGCTCGATTATCGCGGGCGCGGTGGCGAGGCCGGGGATCAGCTCGACCAGCTTCATCAGCGGCACCGGATTGAAGAAATGCACCCCGATGAAGCGCGCCGGATCGGGCACCCCGGCGGCCATGCGGGTGATCGGGATCGAGCTGGTGTTCGACGCCAGAATGGCATCGGCGCGCAGGACCTTGCCCGCCGCCTCGAAAATGCGCTGCTTGATGTCCTCACGCTCGGTCGCCGCCTCGATGATCAGGTCCGCCTCGGCCATCGGCGCATAGCCTTCGACCGGCGAGATGCGGTCCATTGCCGCCTGGGCCTCGGCGGCAGAGATCTTTTCCTTCTCGGCCAGCCGCGCGAGCGCTTTGCCGATCTTTGCCTTCGCCTGCTCGGCAAGCGCGATGGCGACATCGGCAAGCAATACGTCAAAACCGCTTTGCGCCGCCGTTTGCGCGATGCCCGCGCCCATCTGGCCTGCGCCGATCACTGCTATTGTTTTCATGTGGGTTCCCCGCTTCGCACGTGCGAGGCGCTGCCTAGCTTTGGGAACGCGGCAAGTCCACTCAGCGCGACGCGCCGGGCACCCATAACGGGTCGTTGCCCGCATTGATCGCGCGGGCGAGCACGAACAGATAATCCGACAGGCGATTGAGATAGATCATCGCGGCGGGGTTGACCGGCTCGTGCGCGGCGAGTGCCGCCCCGGCGCGCTCGGCCCGGCGGGCGATCGCGCGCGCCAGGTGCACCCGCGCGGCGCCCTCGCTGCCGCCGGGCAAGATGAAGCTGGTCAGCGGGGGAAGCTGCGCATTCAGCGCATCGATCTGCGCTTCGATCCAATCGGCCTGCGCCGGGACAATCCGCAGCACCATCTCCGAAGGCGCGAAATCGGCCCCTTCGGCCGCGCCGAGCGGGGTGGCGAGATCGGCCCCCAGATCGAACAGATCGTTCTGGATGCGGCGCAAATCAGCCGCTGTAGCGGCCGCAACCGCCATGATCGCCCAGCCAAGCGCGCTGTTGAGTTCGTCGACATCGCCGATCGCGTGGAGCCGCGGATCGTGCTTGGCACGCCGCGACCCGTCGACAAGCCCCGTCGTGCCAGTGTCGCCGGTGCGGGTGTAGATCTTGGTGAGCTTAACCATCGCGCTATCCGATCGCGTTCAGCGGCCGCCGTTGCCCAGCGCGAGCAGGATCATCACCACGACAATGGCCGCAGCCTGATACTTGATGCGGTTGAACATCATCTTGTTCTGCAATGCCTGCATCTTGGTCGCGCCGGTGCCGGCCTGTTCGAGGTCTTCCTTGGTCGTGTTCAGAAACGCCGCGATGCCGCGGATGAGCGAATAGGCCGTCATCCCCATCAGGACGACGATTATCGGGATAAGAATATACATCATGGTGCGAGGTCTAGGATTTCGCTGAGCGATTGACCAGTGTCAAAATGGGCGGTCCGCAGCGCCGCGGCGAGCGCCAGCCCGTCCTCGCCCGCGCGGCGGCGGTCGGCCAGCGCCGCAGCGCCGCGCCGCTTGGCCAGTTTGCGCCCGTCCGCTTCGGTCAGCACCGCATGATGATGCCACACCGGCACCGGCAGCCCGAGCATCGCCTGGAGCAGGCGATGGACATGTGTGGCGGCAAACAGATCGGCACCGCGCGTGACCAGGCTGACACCGTCGGCCGCATCATCGAGCGTTGCGGCAAGATGATAGCTGGCGGGTGCATCGCGCCGCCACAGCACGACATCGCCAAAGATTTCCGGCCTTGCCCGCTGCACCCCGCGCCGCTCATCGCGCCATTCGAGCGGCCCGGCCAGTTCTGCCGCCTGCTCCATGTCGAGCCGCCAGACCAGATTGTCACCGCCGAGCACCGGGTTGCGCAGGCACGTGCCGGGATAGAGCGGACCGTCGGGCCCTTGGAGCGTTGCGGCCGCCGCCACTTCGCTGCGCGTGCAGCGGCAGGGATAGAGCAGGCCCATCGCGCGCAGTTCATCGGCGGCATGGCGATAGCTGGCGAGCCGCTGTGATTGGGGCGCGACTTCCTCGAACGCGAGGCCCAGCCAGGCGAGGTCGGCGCGGAACTCGTCGGCCAGTTCGGGCCGGCTGCGCGGGCCGTCGATATCTTCGATGCGCAGCAGAAACGTGCCGCCATCAGCCTTGGCGCGATCATGCGCCGCGATCGCCGCATAGGCATGGCCAAGATGGAGATAGCCGTTCGGACTGGGGGCGAAGCGGGTGACGGGTGCGGGGCGGGACATCCCGCAAGGCATAGCGCCCATCACCGCGAAATAAAAACGGCTGCCTTAACGTGTAGGGCAGCCGCTTATGTGTTGGTCCAGACTCACCGCGGCGCTCAGGCGAGCGTGGCGGTGAACATCATGCCGCTGATGCTGGCGGCGAACAAAATCGGCAGAATGATTGCAGTAAGATTGCGCATGGTGTGCTCCCTTGTTGAGGCACTTTCAGGCAACTCTCCCCGTTCATCGGCGCCGGCAGGGTGGTGGATTGCAGGAGCTTTTTGAACGAGGCCGCATGTACGCTTTTTGGCGTATTTCGCAATTGCGAACGGCGTGCGCGCAGTTGCAAAACACGCAATTGCTGTCCTCGCATCGTTTCATGCAACTGTCATGGAGCCACTTCGCATCATCAACTGGACAGGCCCGCGCCGCGCCCTTATCGGCCTGACATGACCACCCAGCCTTCAGAATCCATCCTTATCGTCGATTTCGGCAGCCAGGTAACCCAGCTGATCGCACGCCGCGTGCGCGAAGCGGGCGTCTACTCCGAGATCGCGCCCTTCACCCAGGCCGAAGCCGCGTTCGCGCGCATGGCCCCAAAGGGCATTATTCTCTCGGGCTCTCCGGCCGGCGTTCCCGAGGAGGGTTCGCCCCGTGCGCCGCAAGCGCTGTTTGATAGCGGCGTGCCGATCCTGGGTATCTGTTATGGCCAGCAGGTGATGTCGCAGCAATTGGGCGGGCGCGTCGAGCCGGGCGATTCGGGCGAATTCGGCCGCGCTTTCCTGACCGTAACCGAGCCTTGCGGGCTGTTCGACGGCCTGTGGGCGGTGGGCGAGCGCCATCAGGTGTGGATGAGCCATGGCGACAAAGTGACCGAGTTCGCGCCCGGCTTCCGCATTGTCGCGGTTTCCGACGGCGCACCGTTTGCAGTAATCGCCGACGAGGCACGCCGCTACTATGGCACGCAGTTTCACCCCGAAGTGGTCCACACTCCCGATGGCGGCAAGCTGATCGCCAATTTCGTGCGCCAGGTGTGCGGCTGCTCCGGCGATTGGACGATGGCGGAATTCCGCAAGACCAAGATTGCCGAGATCCGCGAGGCAGTCGGCGCGGCGCGCGTCATCTGCGGTCTTTCGGGCGGCGTCGACAGCGCCGTGGCGGCAGTGCTGATCCACGAAGCGATCGGCGAGCAGCTGACTTGTGTGTTCGTCGATCATGGATTGATGCGGATGGGCGAGGCCGAGCAGGTCGTCAGCCTGTTTCGCGGCGCGTACAACATTCCGCTGGTGCATAAGGATGTCTCGGAACTCTTCCTCGGCGGTCTGGCCGGAATCACCGATCCCGAGGCCAAGCGCAAATTCATCGGCAAGACATTCATCGATGTGTTCGAAGAAGAGGCGCGTGCGGTCGGTGGGGCTGATTTTCTGGCGCAGGGCACGCTCTATCCCGATGTGATCGAAAGCGTCTCGTTCACCGGGGGGCCTTCGGTCACGATCAAGAGCCATCACAATGTCGGCGGGCTGCCCGAGCGGATGAACATGAAGCTGGTCGAGCCGCTACGCGAATTGTTCAAGGACGAAGTGCGCGCGCTGGGCCGCGAGCTTGGCCTGCCCGAGATCTTCGTGGGCCGCCATCCTTTCCCCGGCCCGGGCCTTGCCATCCGCATCCCCGGCGAAGTGACGCGCGAGAAGTGCGATATCTTGCGCAAGGCCGATGCGATCTACCTCGAGGAAATCCGCAATGCCGGGCTTTACGACGCGATCTGGCAGGCTTTCGCGGTGCTCCTGCCGGTCAAGACGGTGGGCGTGATGGGCGATTTCCGCACTTACGACGCGGTATGCGCGCTTCGCGCGGTAACCAGCACCGACGGCATGACCGCCGACATCTACCCCTTCGACGCCGCTTTCCTCAGCCGCGTCGCAACCCGCATCGTCAACGAGGTGAAAGGCATCAATCGCGTGGTCTATGACTATACCTCGAAGCCGCCGGGCACGATCGAGTGGGAGTGAGAAACGCATAGCCGCAGCGGGTTTGGGCTTTAGGTCACGGTTGTAGCCCAGCGAAGGGCTGTGAACAGGACGCCTGCGCCGAAGAGCGGCCCGAAAATCGGCGTGGTGCGGCCTGCGAGCCAGGCGGGCAGGTAGATGTCGAAATTGGCGGTGCGATCCTCGGTGTAGCGCCCGGCGATCTCGCCGAGCGGACATTGCCCGCGATTGAAGCCCAGCACCGCGACCTCGACCATAACGATGGCAATGGCCCAAGCGGCGGCGGTGACATTTCCTGCAACAGCAAAACCCCAGACTGCGATAATCGCGAGCACAAAGAAAACCCAGATCGCAGTGTGCGCAGCTTTTATGGCTTGGAGTGGCAACATCAGGCGAGCACCTTTGGGCCAGTCTTAAGCAGCGCGGCCAGCGCGACGAGGATCGTGATGCCCGCGACCAGCGAATAGGCTTGCGCATTGCCGCCTGCGGGCATGATCGGCAATACCATCGAGCACCAATTGATCACGGTGTGCAGCAGAATCGCGGGTAGTACGCTGAAGCTCGCGTTGACCGAAAGTCGCGCCATCACGACCGAAACGCCGATGGTGCTGACGACGAACAGGACCATCGGCAGATCGGCCTGGGCCGTATCCGCTATCAGCAACAGCGGCACATGCCAAAGCGCCCAGGCCGCGCCGACGATAAGGCTCGCCCACCGCCAGCCGATCCGCGCCGCCAATACTGGCAAGGCATAGCCGCGCCACCCGAACTCTTCGCCCAATGGCCCCCCAAACACCGCAACGAGCGGCAACTGCGCCAGCGCGATCAGCAAGCGGTCGGCAAAAGGAAAGGCGGGCATCGCGCCGCCAACCGCCGCATGAATGCCAAGCGCAGCCAGCATGATCAGCGGCGGCATTGCTGCGGCCAGCGCGAACCAGTGCCAGCCGATGCGCCAGCACAGGCATCGAGCGAACCATCGGCGCAAGCCTGCAGTTCCCTCAAACAGCAGTGTGACAAGGATAGCCGCCAGCCCGGGGCCAAAGGCGGAAGCGAGAAAAACGGCACCGCTCAGGCCCGGCGCGCGAAGCTTGAGGGCTGCGCTGATCCCCCACAGACCCCATGTCCAGGCGAAGGTAAGGGCGAAGAAGGCGATGATGGCTGCGCTGAAAGGCGCGGTCTGGTGAGGAACTTCGACTTTGGGGACAGCGACAGTTGCGCTCATCCCAAGATGACCGATGAAACCGGCCGCCGCGTCGACCAAGGCAGCGCTGGCCCATATCCGAAGCGCATCACGATATCGGGCCGCCTTCCGGGCAGGCCGATCAGTGTAGCGAGATCGGGGCGGAGGCTGGCGACTTCGACCGGCTGGTTGATGAAGGCGGTTTTCAGCCCCAGCGCCGTCGCCTGCAGCGCAAAACGCTGGCAGGCCTGGCCCACTGCGACCCAATGGGCGGGCGTTTCGCCGCCGCCGGTGAACACCGCGATGCCTGCGGACGAGCGAATCTGGCGCGCATAGGCTTCGTTCTGCGAAGCCGCAGGCGCGAGCCAATCAAACGCGGCTGGCCCCAGCCAATCGGGCAGCGCAGGATTCCCGCTCGCCACGCTGTAAAGGCCATCGCCGGTGCGCAGCGCAGCGCGCGGATTGAAGCGCAGCCATGACTTCAGTTCGCGCACGAATGCGACATCGGCCCGTTGCGTGCTGTTGCCCGCCACCACGAGTTCGCGCAGCCGCTCGATCCGGGGGCGATCGGTGAGCAGCACCAGATCGACACCGGGCACGCCCGCCGCCTTGACCAGCGCGGCGAGATCGGCCGGGCCGACCGCATGGCCGTCATACGTGCCGCGTGTCGATTGGCGCCGCGGGATGGCATTGAACAGGGGGGATTGATGGGCCGGGCCGCTCTCGAAATCGAACACGACCAATCCGCTGCCAGACGGATCGAAGCCCACGATACCTGGCCGACCGAGCGCAGCGGATGCGAGCGACAGGTTTTCGGCAGCGCAGCCGAGGCTGACGAACACATGATGGTCGTCTGGATCGACAACCGGCGTTCGCCGCGCCAAATCGGGCAGAATCGCGATCTGCTTGTCACCGAGGCGAAACCGCCACGGCTGCGTATTGTGGCCATTGGGCGCGAGCGTGGCAAAGCGGATGAGATCATGCAGGCGCGCCGGGATTTCCATGGGCGCTCGCAGCGGAGCGATGGCGGTCGCATAGTCCGCAGACGATCCCATGCCGGATTGGATGAGCCACGTCGCCCCGCCGCCAAGCGCGACCGCAGTGCCGGCTCCCATAAGCAAGTGTCTTCGGTTCATGCGCAGTACCTTGTTGTGCCGGTGGGGCGCCATTTAGTCCGTGGGCGATCTGCGGAAGCGGGTCAGATCAAACCGCCGTCCCCACCAACATGCCGATCCCGGCGGTCAGCGCCATGGCCATCGCGCCCCAGAACGTCACCCGCATTGTCGCGGCGCGGATCGGAGCACCGCCCGCTTGCGCTCCGATCGCGCCGAGCAGAGCCAGAAACAGCAACGATGCGGCCGCTTCGATGGGGACGAGCCAGCCGGCGGGCGCGAAGATCACGATGCCGAGCGGCAGCGCGGCACCAGCGGTGAATGTCGCGGCAGACGTGAGCGCTGCTTGAATCGGGCGCGCTGTCGTGATCTCGGAGATGCCGAGTTCATCATGGGCGTGGGCCGCGAGCGCATCTTTCGCCATTAACTGCCGCGCGACGGCACCGGCGATTGCCGGATCCACGCCGCGCTTGATGTAAATGCCCGCAAGTTCATCGATTTCCGCTGCGACATTGCCGGAAAGCTCGGCCCGTTCGCGCGCCAGATCGGCCTGCTCGGTATCGGATTGCGAGCTGACCGAGACATATTCGCCCGCCGCCATCGACATCGCGCCGGCGACCAGCCCCGCGGCGCCCGCAACAAGAATGTCGCCCGGCTTTCCGGCGGCGGCCGCCACGCCGATGATAAGGCTGGCGGTTGATACGATGCCATCATTGGCACCCAGCACAGCGGCGCGCAACCAACCGATCCGCGATACCAGATGGCGTTCGGAGTGAACGTGCAGCCTAGTCATCGCTGCGTCTGGCATGCGAAAAATTCGGCAAGGCAGGCGAAATCGAAAGCTGGGTCACGTCACCTCCACCGAAACAACCGGAAAGTTAAGGCAATGTTCCTTCGGCGCGCAGCCAGATGATGAACTTGCGGCACAAAATTTCAGCTCAAGAACGAACAGTCAGTCAAGCGAGATTTCAAATAAAAATTGCGCCGCCATTTTCGAGATTTAGAGACCATCTCGGATCAAAAAACACCCGTTACGGCAACTTCAAGGCGCAGGCGTGAAATTGGTGATGCTTTCGGCGTTGCGTTCGACGGCCGCGCGCGAGAACAGCAGCGGCGCATACCGGCCTGCCGCCCAAAGCGGATAGAGATCGCGATAATGCGCGCTGAAGGGGTCGCCCGATTGACCGGGCGCATTGATGAACACGCTGTTGTCCCACGCCCCGACATCGAGGACCATGCGCACCGATGCGCCGCTGGCGACATCGAAGCTGCCGCCGCGCATGCCGGTGGCCATCGGCGTCGAGCCCGATCCGCCGATCTGGAGAGGTGCCATTTCGAGCTGGCGGCGCAGCGCCGGACCCGCGATTGCAGCGGTGGCGGGCGAAAAACGGGCGAGGTGGAGATCGCCCCACCGCCAGCGTGCCGGGTCCGCACCGAGCAACCCGGTGGTCTCTGCCCACGCGCTCCCCAGCGAAGTCAGCAGGATGGCCTTGCGCATCGCCGCCGGGTCCGGGCCGAGCAGCCGTGCAGGCTGCGCCAGCACCGTGACCACGGCATCGAGCCCCGGCGCGGTGAACGCAGGCCGCGCAGCCGCAGGAACGGCAGCGGCAACCACCGCGGCACGCAAGTGGCGCTGCGTCCAGACTTCGAACAGCGCGGCAGCGGCGCTGTCGATTCGTTCTTCGCCGTTCCAGCCGCCAAGCAGCGCGAGCGCACCGCGCTGCTCGACCGTTTCGCCCGATAGGCCTTGAAGCAAGGCCACCGTGCGCTGCGCCAGCAAGCTGGTCTGGTCGGTTTGCAGCGCCATCGAATCGGCAAGATCAAGCTTCGCCTTCGCGCCGAGCACTTGCTCGATCCTGTCGATGCGCGAGCGGTCGGTCCATTCGAAGCCGACGCGGCGGGTTTCGTTGGGATAGCCCTTGGGCAGGTTCATTTCGTTGGCGGTGGCAAACCAGCCGCGCACCGGGTTGCGGATCGCGGGCAGGAGATCGGCGGCCATCAGTCCGCGCCATTCGTGCGTCCCGTCGCCGGGCACCGGCAAGAGCCCATCCCAGAGAGCGCGGACCGGGGTGAAGCCCGATGCGCGCCAGCCGATATCGCCGCTACGGTCGGCATAGACGAGATTGAGCGGCGGCGCGCCCCAATGACGGCTGGCAGTCTCGAAATCGGACCAGCTCTTGGCGCGGTACATCCAGCTGGCATTGAAATAGCCCGAACCGCCCGGCTGCGACCATACCGAGCGAACCGCGAAAGCGCGGGTGGCATCGCTCCAGATCACCGGCCCGGCATGGCTGAAAGTCAGCGTGACAGTGCGCGGTGCCTCGCCCTTGATGTCGATCGTTTCTGACACGCGCGTGAGCGGCGCGGAACCGCCTTTGAAGCGGTAGCTGTCGGCACTCACGAGCGCATGAACGTAAAGGTCTTCCTGATCGATCGGGAAGATCGTGAGGCCCCACGCCGTGTCCTCGTTGTGGCCGAACGAGATGCCCGGCAAAGCGGGTTCGCCCGCGCCGATCAGGTGGAGATCGGGAGCATCGAGATGCACGACGCTGCGCAATGACGGCACGCCGTGCGCGCGGTGCGGGTCATTGGCCAGGATCGGGCGGCCGGTGGCGCTGTGCGCGGCATCGATCACCCAGTTGTTCGACCCTTCGGAGGCAAAGTCGGCGTTGAACATGGCCAGCGCTTGCTGGGCGGACATGGCGGCCACTTTCCTCCCATCGAACACCACCGGGGCCGTCGCCAGAAAATAGTCCGAAAGCACGCCCGCAGGAACACTGCACGGATCGAACGCTTTGGGTAAGTCGGCGGTGTGCGGAGGCTCAAGCTTGATGCGGATCGGCTCCCACGGCCCGCCGCCCAGGCATAACGAACGCGCGCGGGCAACCTCATTGCCGATATTGGCGACCAGCGCGTGGCTGCGAATGCGGACGATGTCGTCGGCGGTCCAGCGTTCGGGAGCGGAGCCGGTGAGGTCGAATTCGGGGGGCAGCGGGCGTTTGCCTGCGGCAATTTCGCCGACATACGCGTTGATCCCGGCGGCAAAGGCTTCGGTCCAGCCGCGCGCTTCTGCCGGGTAGGCCGCCCATTCGGCGGCCATCGAACCGCGATAGAGGAACAACCGCGCGGCGCGGTCTTGCGCGACGAAGGCCGGACCAAAGCTTGCCGACAAACGGCCCAGCCCGCGTTTGCGCCACAAGTCGATCTGCCACAGCCGGTCGCGCGCCGCGATGTAGCCTTGCAGAAAGAACGCATCGCGCGCGCTTCCGGCCTCGATATGCGGCACGCCCCAATGGTCCGTTACCACTCGCCCGGGCGCTTCCAGCCCGGCCAGCGCGCGCGTATCGCTGCGCGCGGCCGGTTCGGCGGCGACCGGCTGCGCGGCGGCAAGTGCCGAGCCGATGAACAACGCTAGCAATGTCGGCCAATTATGCCTCATCATGGAATCCTTCGCGCGCGCTGTTGGCACATCGAGGACAGCGGACGTCCCCCCCTGACTGCGCAGTCTAGCGGCGGCCGCGAAGAAAGGTCAATCGCCGCACGGCGGCCATCGAGCCGTGCCCGAACGGGTGCGACAGCTTCGGCGCTTGACGTCATCCTTGAAGCCTGTTCAGTATTGAGTCCGGTCGCGCCAGGGCACTGTGCCGCGCGCTCGCGGGAGTTTCACCCATGTCGATCGCCTTGACCGTCAACCGGCGCAAACGGACCGTGGAGGCCGAGGCCGACAAGCCGCTGCTGTGGGTGCTGCGCGAGGATCTCGACATGCCGGGAACCAAATTTGGCTGCGGCGCGGGGTTATGCGGGGCATGCACGGTGATTCTCGATGGGCAGGCGGTGCGATCATGCCAGACCCCGATTGCCGAAGCGGCAGGCAAGCAGATCATCACGATAGAGGGTGTGACCGCGCTGCCCATCGGCAAGAAAGTGGTCGACGCGTGGATCAAGATCGACGTGCCGCAGTGCGGCTATTGCCAGGCGGGGCAGATCATGTCGGCCACCGCGCTGCTTACCGCGACGCCAAGACCGACCGCCGATGACATAGTCGGCGGCATGAACGGCAATATCTGCCGCTGCGCGACGTATGTGCGGATCGAACGCGCGATCCGCGAGGCCGCAGGGCTGGAGACGAAGGCATGAGCCCGCTGGTCACCGCGAACGCTGCCCTTACCCGCCGATCGTTCATCGCAGCTTCGCTGGCTGGTGGAGCGGCGCTCACATTCGAGGCGCATGTCGCGCTGGCGGCCGGGCCGGGCGTGTCCGATGCCGCTGTGCTCAATGCTTTCATCCGGATCATGCCGGACAATACCGTGATCATCGGCGCGAAGAACCCGGAGATTGGGCAGGGCATCAAGACGATGCTGCCTATGCTGCTCGCCGATGAACTCGATGTGTCATGGGAGCAGGTCCGCATCGAGCAGACCGACGCCAACGAAAAGGCGTACGGCGTGCAGGTCGCCGGGGGCAGCACCGCGACGCCGACCAATTGGCTCCCTGCGCGACAGGCGGGGGCAGCGGCGCGCAGCATGCTGGTGAGCGCGGCGGCCGCGCAATGGGGCGTTGCAGCATCGAGTCTGAAAACCTCGGCAGGCCGGGTAATCGATGCCGCCGGGGGCCGGAGCGCGACATATGCCTCGCTCGCCAAAGCCGCCGCGGCACAGCCGGTGCCCGATCTGGCCAAAGTGGCGCTGAAGAAACCGGACGAATTCACGATCATCGGCACCCCCAAAAGCGGCGTCGATACCCCGAAAATCGTGCGCGGCGAACCGCTGTTCGGCATCGATACGCGGCTGCCCGGGCTGCTGCATGCCGCCATGGTGAAATGCCCGGTTATCGGCGGATCGCTGGTCAGCTATGACGATTCTGCCGTGAAGTCTGCGCGCGGCGTGGTGGCGGTAGTTCCGATCAGCAGCGGGCAGTGCCCGGCGGGCAAGCAGGACGCGGTGGCCATTGTCGGTACCTCTTGGTGGACCGTGCAAAAGCTGCGCGAAAAGCTCGCCGTCACGTGGGACACCGCCGCGCAGCAAGGCTTTTCGACCGTGCTTTACGCCAAGCAGGCCGCCGAAGCGTTCGCCAAAGCGCCCGATCTGTCGCTGTTCAAAGCAGGCGACGCCGATGCAGCGCTGGCGCGTGCTGCCAAAGTGGTGACCGCTGATTACAGCTATCCGTTCCTCGCCCACGCCACGCTGGAGCCGCAGAATTGCACCGCGCTGTGGCATGCCGATGGAACAATAGAGTTCTGGGCGCCGACGCAGAACCCCGGGAACGGGCGCAAGGATGTGGCGGCGATGATGGGCATCGCGCCCGAAGCGATCACGATCCACATGACGCGGATCGGCGGCGGCTTCGGTCGGCGGTTGATGAACGATTACATGGTGCTGGCGGGCCAATTGGCCAAGGCGCTGCCGGGCCGTCCGGTCAAGCTGTTGTTCGATCGCACCGACGACATGCGCAACGATTACTACCGGCCGGCCGGCTGGCACCGGTTCACCGCCGGGATTGACGCGAGCGGCGCGCTGACCGCGTTCAAGGATCACTTTGTGACGTTCGGCAAAGACGGCAAGGCCTTGCGCGCGGCGGACATGCCCAAGTCGGAATTCCCCGCATCGGTGGTGCCCGATACCCACCTTACGCAGACGTTCCTCGACACCAACCTGACCACCGGCTGGCTCCGCGCCCCCTCGTCGAACGCGCTGGCCTTTGTCACGCAAAGCTTCATGGACGAAGTGGCGGAAGCGGCTGGCACCGACCTGCCCGCCCTCATGCTGCGCACGCTGGGCGCGCCGCGCGATTTGCCGAGCGAGCGCCCTGGCGTGGTCTTCAGCACCGGCCGCGCCCGCGCGGTCATCGAGCGCGTCGTCGCGTTCGCGGGCTGGACCGGCAAGCCTTCGGCGGTTTCCGGAAAAGGGCGCGGGTTCGGTTTTTACTTCAGCCATCGCGGCTACTTTGCCGAAGTTGTCGACGTGACGATCGCCGACGGGACGGTCAAAGTCGACAAAGTCTGGATCGCTGGCGACATCGGTTCGCAAATCATCAATCCCTTGAACGCCGAGCATCAGGCGCAGGGTGCAGCGATCGACGGGCTGGCGCAGGCGCTTGTGTGGCAACCTGTCGTGCAGGAAGCAGGCGCGGTGCAGACTGTGACGTTCAGCGATTTTCCCTTGCTGCGCATGGATGCGAAGCCGGCAGATATCGCGATCAGCTGGGTGACCAACGATTATCCTCCGACGGGTCTGGGCGAACCGACCTTGCCGCCGGTGATCCCCGCGGTTGCCAATGCCATCCGCGCCGCCACCGGCAAGCGCCTGCGGACATTGCCGTTGCAGCTCGCCTGATCGGCACGGCAGCGCATCCGCGCTGGTTCGGGATCGAAGGCGTATACGCATAAAGGCGGTTGACCAAAAACTGTACGTGTGTTCAGATTTCATTGTGACATTCGGTGTCCGGGGCTGTTTTTTCGGGGGTCTTAAGCAAATGGATGATCCAGTGGCGGCCGCATCGGCTTCAACGTTTTACAGCAATAACGCTGTGCCGCCCCGCCATGCGCCTTCCAGCCCGATGTTCCGCCGCATAACCGGTGCGCTGCTGATCGGCGCGGCGGGGTTGTTCTCGGCCACCGCCGTCATCGGGCAGGCCAATCTTGCCGCAGACGAGGCGATCGAGAAAGAAGACGGCATCCCGGTTACCGATGCGCTCACCCGCGAAAAGTGCAGTGGCTGCCACACCGCCGATGCCAAGGGCAATCTTTCGCGCATCTCGTGGGTGCGGACCACGCCGGAAGGCTGGGACTCGGTGATCAAGCGCATGGTTCGGCTGAACGGGGCTGCGCTGGCGCCGGAGGAAGCGCGCCATATCGTGCGCTATCTGGCCGATACGCACGGGCTGGCGCCCGAAGAGGCCAAGCCGGTTCATTATCTGGTCGAAAAACGGCTGGTCGACGAGACCAACATCCCGAGCGAATCGGTGCGCACCAGCTGCGCTGCCTGCCACGGTTTTGCCCAGCCGCTGTCGTGGCGTCGGTCTTCGCAGGAATGGAAGAATCTCCAAGAATTTCATGTCGCGCTCTATTCACAGGCCGATGCGCAGTATCGCCGCCCCGCAACCGACCGTCCGGGCGCGGTGTTCGGCACGACCGAGCCGATCGTGAACAAGCCGGGCACGATTCCGGTGACCGCCGGACAGGTCGCGCTTGAATACTTGCGCAAGGTCGCGCCGCTGCGGACGCCCGAATGGACCGCGTGGGAAGCGCGCAAGCAGGCACCGCGCCTGGCGGGCAAATGGCTGGCGAGCGCGTGGCTTCCCGGCAAGGGCCTGTTTTACGGCACATTCACCGTTGCGCCAGGAGCGTCGGACAGCGAGTTCAAGACCGAGACGGCCTTGCGCAATCTGGCCGGTGGCGATGTGCTGAACGCGCACGGCAGCGGCGTGGTCTATGCCGGATATGCCTGGCGCGGTCGGACCACTTCGGCTGCTGCGCCATCCGCGCCCAACGCATTTGACCAGCCCTTGCGCAGCACGATGCTGTTCAATCCCGATCGCAAGAGCGCCTCGGGCCGCTGGTTCTGGGGCGACTATCAGGAATTCGGCTATGACGTGACTTTGACCCGCGCCGACGGAAGCCCGGTTATCGGCGCGGTCTGGCCCGCCGCAATCAAGGCCGGGACGAAGGCGCAAGTGGTGCACATCTATGGCGATGCGTTCCCCGCCGGGCTGACCGCAAAGGACATCGATCTCGGCGCTGGTGTCACGGTGAGCAAGCTGGTTTCCGCGGCACCCGGCGAAGTGGTCGTGAGCGTGGATGTTGCCGCCGATGCCAAGCTTTCGGCGCACGATGTTTCGATCGGGTCGGCGGTTCTGGCCACGGCATTGCCGGTCTATCAGAAAATCGATTACCTCAAGGTCACCCCGGAGACCACGGTTTCGCGGCTGGGTTCAGGCAAGCGCACGCCAGGCTTCGCCCAGTTCGAGGCTTGGGGTTTCGATGCGGGCGCAGACGGCAAGCCGCATACCGCCGATGACGTGAAAGTCGGCGTGGTGCCCGCCGATTTCAGCGTCGAGGAGTTTCAGGCCACCTGGTACGACGACGATAAGGACTATGTCGGCAAGCTCAGCCCCGCAGGCTTCTTCACCCCGAGCAGCGACGGACCGAACCCGCAGCGCAGCGGCAACCGCAACAATTACGGCGATATCTGGGTCGTGGCGACCGCGAAGACCGAGAAAGACGCGACAGGCCAGCCTTTGACCGCACGCTCCTACCTTGTCATAACCGTGCCCGCCTACAAGCGGTGGGACAACCCTTCGGTATCCCAATGAACATCATGACGGCCACGGCGCTGACCCACCGCTATCGCAGCGGCGAGATCCATGAGTTCCAGGCTCAAGGCGCCGATTTCATTTATCTGGTGACGGCCGGGGCGATTTTTGCCGCCGATGGCATGACCCGCAAAGTGCTCGATCTGCTGGGGCAGCACGGCGAGATGGATCATGACGATCTGGTACGCGCGCTCGTGAGCGACGGACTCACAGCGTTGGATGCCGAAGAACTGGTGCGCGAACTGCGCCTCGCTCGCGCGATCCAGTCGACACAAGCAGTCCATGCGCTGATGCCTGCGGCCCCCCCGGCCGATTATCCATTGCAGGCGCTGGTGCTCAACGTGACCAACCAGTGCAATCTGGCCTGCACTTATTGCTATGAGTTCGGCGCGGACAAGATCGCGACGCCTTCGGGCAAGCCCAAGTACATGTCGCTGGAAACCGCCAAGTCGTCGGTCGATTTCCTGCTGAAAAGTGCGGGCACACGCGAGGCGGTGCATATCACGTTTTTCGGCGGCGAAACGCTGATGAACTTCCGCCTGCTGCGCGACGTGGTGCTCTATGCCGATGCAGCGGCGGCGGCGGTGGGCAAGCGGATGACCTACAGCCTGACGACCAACGCCACGCTGCTCACCGACGAGATCGTCGCGTTCCTCTCCGACCATGCCGTTGGCGTGACGGTTTCGATGGACGGCCCGCCCGAGATGCAGGATGCCCGCCGTGTCTACAAGAACGGCAAGGGCAGCTACGCGGTGATGGAACCGCGCCTGCGCAAGCTCATCGCCGGGCACAAGACCCGCGCCGTGACCGCGCGCGTGACCCTGAGCGCCGGGGTGACCGACGTGCAGCGGATATTTCGCCATCTCAAGCACGATATCGGCTTCCACGAGGTTGGGTTCGCGCCTGTCACTACCTCGGGGGAAGAGCGCGATTATTCGCTGAATGGCGATGCGATGACAGGTATTCTGAGCGACTTCGAAGCGCTTGCGGACGAATGGCTGGAATATGCGCTGCAGGGCAAAGTCCACGGCTTTACCAATGTGTCCGAAACCATCACCGAACTGATTGCCGGGACCAACAAGTCGCACCCCTGCGGCGCCGGTCTGGGCCTGCTCGGCGTGAGTCCGTCGGGCGATCTTTCGCCCTGCCACCGCTTTACCGATGCCGATACGCATACTCTGGGCCACATCGATACAGGGCTCGACCAGGGCAAACGCGAAGATTTTCTGACTCGGGGCCATGTCGCGTCGAAGTATGAATGCAGCACCTGCTGGGCGCGCCCGATGTGCGCCGGGGGCTGCCATCACGAAGCATTTGTGCGCTATGGCGACACCGGCCATGCCAATCTGCATTATTGCGACTGGATCCGCCAATGGACAGATCGCTGCCTGCAGATTTATGGTGTGCTCGCGCAGCGCAATCCGGAATTTCTGAACCGTTTCGCCGAACGAAAGGGCTTGCAATGAAGCACCTGAAACCGATCAACGCCAAAGCGTTCAAAATCGAAGCCGACATGGCATCCTTGGAAGAGGATGTCGTGGCCTTGCAACAGGCACCGCGTCCGCACGTTCCGCTGGGCTGCTCGCTCTCGTTCTCGCCCGGCTGGGAAGTGGACGCGACAGGTGGCACCGCCGGGCTGTGCCAGCCCGCCGAGCGCGACATCTATGACTGCTATGTCACCTGCTTCTGGCCGGTGCAGATGGCCGACCATGTCAACTATTCCCCCGATTGGGCAAGCAATTGCGCGGCGGCGACGAAAGACTGGCGCAGCCTCGACATCGTGTTCCCGTAACATTGCCGCCCCGCTGGCCATGATCGCCGATTGATAAGGGACTTCTGCATGATCACGCTTGTCCGCAAGGCCGTTGTCGCTGCCTCCGCTTTGGCTCTCGCTGCAGGGATGCCGGCGCTGGGCGGCACCTTGATGCTGGGGACTTATCCGGACAAGCTGTTCACAGTCGATGAAGCGACCGGCAAGATCAGCGAGCGGATCAAGCTCGAAGGCGGCCTCCCGGTGTCGCTGCGCGTCACGCCCGATCAAACCAAGATCTTCGCCACTACGATCACCAATAGCAGCGTGATCGTGATGGATGCCAAATCGCACGCCATCCTCACCCAGTTCGATCTGAACACGCCCACCGAGCGCTATCGCTTCAACGGCGGCGCACCCGATCCGACCGGCCGCTATTTCTACACGACCACACTGCGGATGGACAAGCTGATCGACCGCTGGAAGGTCAGCAAGCAGATGTTCGCGGTGATCGACACCAAGCTGAAGAAGATTGTCCGCACCGCCGATCTGGAGCCGGAAGACGATGCCCTGAGCGGCGGCTTTCGCGCCCCGATGATGGTCTCGCCCGACGGGAAATCGCTCTATATCTTCAAGGACAAAGTGCTGGTGGTCGATACCGCCAAGCTCAAAGTCGTCGATCGCATCGATGTGCAGAAGCCCGAGGCGACAGGCTATGAATCGGTGGCCTTTGGCGGCGGCGTAGAAGGTTTCCAGATGACCAACAGCAGCCAGTTGGTGTCACTGTTCACCGCCGCCGATCCTTATGTGCACAACAAGGTGTTCGGGCTCGGCAAGTTCGATCTGAACACACGCAAATTCAAGTTCACCCCGATGGGGCCGATCACCACCGGCATGTCGGGGCTGGAAATCACTCCCGATGGCAAATTTGGCTATACCGTGGTGACCAACGGCACCACCGGCAACAAGCGCTGCGAATTCTGGAAGTTCGACATGGCCTTCCTGAAACTGAAGGACAAAGTCGAATTCGCGTGCCGATCGCGCTTCCAGCTGGGCATGTCGAGCGACGGAGCCAAGCTTTATATCTATGGCGCGAGCTACGACATCGAAGTCTACGACGCGCAGACGCTCAAGCTCGACAAGACCTGGGACCTGGGTGCCGATGCTACTATGGCCGGAATGCTCGTCTTGAAGTGAGGCATGCGCAATGACCGCCGTGCAGCGGTCGTCCGTGATCGTGCAAGGCCGCGGGGTCGGCGCAGCCGCTGCCTGCGCCGTGCTGGCCGCGAACGCTGTCCTGTGTTCGGGCGAACCGGGTGATGCGCGCGGCGCGGCTCCGGTTGTCATGCTGGGCGAGCAGGCGCGGCATTTGCTGGATGGCCTCTTCGGCCCGGACCGCATGGCCGCAGCCCATCGCATCGCCCGGCGCATCGTGCGCTGGGATACCGAGGATGCCGTGGCCATTGCGCATCAGGCCGTTGCTCTGTCCGGAGCCGATCTGCTCGCCGCCCTGCCGCTCGCCGGTCCGCCAGCCGATCCCATTGGCGATTTCGCGCCGCCATGCTTCACGCTTTGCACAAGCCCGCCCCTGCCCAAGCCCGCCGTGCGCCGGTTTGGCCAGCGCCGGGCGGCGGCGGCACCCGTCACGCTTACGGGCACAGCCGACGCAGCCGCGGTTCTGGTCGAAGCGGTGGAGGCGGGCTGGCTGTTCCTGATCCCGCTGGGCTTGCGGCATGGCTGGCTGCTGGCGGTGGGCGGTGATCCCGACGCGCTGCTTGGCAGCAGCCGGTTGGTTGCTCCTGCAATGACAACGTTGGGGGCGGTCGAGGCGCGGTTCGAGACCGCCCCGCGCGTGCTCGAACATGTGGCCGGCGACGACTGGCTCGCGCTGGGCAGCGGCGCGCTGGCGTTTGATCCGCTGTGCGGCGACGGCACCGCCACGGCGGCGCGCGGCGGCATTCTGGCCGGCGCCGTGGCGACGGCGATTGCCGAAGGCGCGGCGCCGGAACCGCTGCTGCGCCATTATCGCGCCATGCTGATTGCCGCGCTGCGCCGCCATCTTGCGGCCTGCCTGCCGTTTTACCAGCGCGGCGGCGCGGGCGCATGGTGGGCAGAGCAGGCCGAGGCGACAACAGCCGGGCATGCCTGGTGTACGCAAATGCTCGCCAGAGAGCCGGAACCGGGCTTTGTGCTGGCAGGCAACCGGCTTGTCGCGCGCGCCGCCGTATCATGATCAGCCCTGAGCCGCCCGCCCATGCGCATCCCGCGCCGCCGGTGGCGGAGTGGCGCACCTATCGCCGCCTGGCCCCCTACCTGAAGCCTTATCGCGGGCGGCTGGCGCTGGTGCTGCTGCTCAGCCTGCTGGCAACCGCGGTCAATCTGGCGCAGCCGTACTTGTCGAAGCTGATGATCGATCAGGCGCTTCTGGGGCATGATCTCACCGCGCTTTGGTGGATCGCGGCGGCCACAATCGGCGTGACGCTGGGCGGTTATATCCTCAATATCGCCTCAAGTTATCGCTATGTGAAGCTATCGGCGGCGATGTTGTTCGATATCCGCGTCGATCTCCTGCGCCATCTGCAGACGCTGAGCCCGCGTTTTTATGCCCGATTCCGGCTGGGCGATCTGATGAGCCGGATCAACAGCGATGTCAGCGATGTGCAGCGCGCCGCCGCCGATACCCTGCTCGCGGCGCTGGGCAATGTGCTGTTTCTGATCGGCAGCGTGGTGCTGATGATCTGGCTCGATTGGCGCTTGTTCTTAGTGGGCACGGTGCTCGTGCCGTTTGCGGTGCTGGCCTTCGTGCGGTTGCAGCGCCGCCTTGTCGAGATCACCCGTGACATGCGCGAGCGCGGCGCCGATCTCGGCAGCCTGCTGGTCGATACGGTGATGGGCATGCGCGTGGTCACCGCGCTGCGCGCCGAGCGCCACGAGGCCGCTCGGTTTGCCGATGCCAATGGCCGGTTTGTCGAGACCATGCTGCGGATGCAGATCGCTTCGTTCATGACCGGCGCGCTGCCCGGCGCGCTGCTGGCGGTCTCGACCGCCGCCGTCACGCTTTATGGCGGCTGGCGCGTTTTTACCGGCGAGCTGACCATCGGCACGCTGGTGGCCTTCATGGCCTATCACGCGCGGCTGTTTTCGCCGGTGCAGGCCTTGCTCGGGCTGTCGTCGGGCCTCGCCTCGACCCGGGTCTCGCTGGGTCGCATTTTCGAACTGTTCGATACGGTGCCCGAGGTGATCGAACGCGCCAATCCGCTGCCGATGGGCCCGGTGCGCGCGGCTATCCGCTTCGAGGGCGTGCACTTTCGTCATGATCGCGAAGCTATTCTCGATGGGATCGATCTGGACATCCCGGCGGGCGCAACCTGCGCCATTCTGGGCGAGAGCGGTGTGGGCAAGTCGACGCTTGCCGATCTGCTGGTGCGGCTGCAGGATCCGCAAAGCGGCCGGATCACGATTGACGGCACCGATATCCGCGATGTCGCCCTGGCCGATTTGCGCCGCGAGGTGCTGCTGGTGGATCAGGCCCCCTTCCTGTTCAACGCCGCGATCGCCGCCAATATCGCGTTCGCGCTCGACAGCGCGACTACCCCGCAAGTGCAGGCGGCCGCCGAAGCGGCAGGGCTCGGCCCCTTGCTGCAGCGCCTGCCGCAAGGCCTGCAGACACCGGTGGGCGAGCGCGGACTTTCGCTTTCGGCGGGGGAGCGCCAGCGCATCGCCATTGCGCGCGCGCTGCTGCGCCGCCCATCGGTGCTGGTGCTCGATGAACCCACCGCCGCGCTCGACGCGGCGACCGAGCGCCGCGTCGCCGAAGGATTGCGCGAGGCGCTGCCCGATGCCACGCTGATCATCATCACCCACCGCCCCGCGCTCACCGAAGGCGCGGACATCGTGGTGACGCTGACCGAGGGAAAGGCGCACCTGCGTGGCTGAGCCGGTGCGCATCGCCGTGATCGACAGCGGGGTCCACCCCGGCCATCCGCATATCAGCGCCGGCCACCTGCTGCCCGGCGCGGCGGTGCTGGCCGATGGCAGCCTCGAGCCGGGCGAAGCGGCGGTGCTGGACCGGCTGGGACACGGCACCGCGGTCACCGCCGCGATTCAGGAGCTGGCACCCGATGCCCTGATCCTGCCGATAAGGGTTTTCCGCGAGGCCTTGCGCGCATCGCCGCGCGCACTGATCGCGGCGATGGATTGGGCAAGCGCACAAGGCGCACATTTCATCAATCTCAGCCTTGGCACCACCAACCCCGCCCATACCGATCACTTTGCCGCAGCGGTGACGCGCAGTTCCGCGCGCATCGTGGCTCCTCGCAACGCGGCGGACCATGCGCCGTGCTGGCCGGGGATGCTGGCCGGGGTCATCGCCGTGGGGCTGGATTGGGATGTGCCGCGCGGCACTGCCAGGCTGGGCGCGGACGGCGTGCATTATGCCTCCGGCTATCCGCGCCCGATCGAGGGAGTGGCGCAGCAACGCAACCTCCACGGCATCAGCTTTGCCACCGCGCAGGTCACCGGATTGGCCGCCGGCGGACGACTTTAAGCAAGCTCCACTCCTCCGGTTGATCTGGATCAATGCCGTCGATGCTCGGCGCATCACAACAGGAGGCAAGACAGGAGGGATCAATGAACGCCATCACACTCGGCAACATGCCAACCGCTGCCGCCATGAAAAGCAAAGTCGCGAACGAGACGATCCTCAGCCCGCGGTTCTACACCACCGATTTCGCCGCGCTCGATTGCATCGATGTATCGCCGGTGCAGCAGGAATGGGATGGCCTGATGGCGGAAATGGAGGCCGACCCGAATCGCAACCATTTCAAGCGGAAAGACAGCTTCGCGGGCATTATCGAGGCGCTCGACCCCGCGTTGCGCGAGGAGTTTGTCGATTTTCTGGTGTCGTCGATGACCTCGGAATTCTCAGGGTGCGTGCTCTATGCCGAGATCGCCCGGCGATCGAAGAATCCCGAAGTCAAGCGGCTGATGAAACTGCTCGCCCGCGACGAGAGCCGCCATGCCGGGTTCATCAACGACAGCCTGAAGGATGCCGGGATCGTGATCGACCTCAATTTCCTGACGAAAGTGAAGAAGCTGCATTACTTCAGCCCGAAATTCATTTTCTATGGCACGTACTTGTCCGAGAAGATCGGCTATGCGCGCTACATCACGATCTGCCGCCATTTGCAGCATCATCCCGACCGGCGCTTTCATCCGCTGTTCGATCGGTTCGAAGCTTGGTGCAATGACGAGTATCGTCACGGCGAGGCCATCGCCCTGCTGCTGCGCGCCGATCCGAAGCTGACGCGCGGATTGAACCGCCTGTGGATCCGCTTCTTCCTGATTTCGGTGTATGCGACGATGTATTGCCGCGATCATACACGCCCCGCGCTGCATCATGGTCTGGGTCTCGATGTCGCCGACTACGATTACCGGGTCTTTGCAACGACCAGCGAGATCAGCCGTCAGATTTTCCCGTTTGTGCTCGATATCGACAACCCGCGCTTTCGCGCGGCAATGGAGGCGATGCTGCGCGCATCGGTAAGGCTTGACGCGGCGCGGAAACGGACCGGGCTGGTGGGCGCGCTGAAGCGTGCGAGCGCGACAGCGGCCGCCGGAGCGGCATTCCTGCGCCTGTTTCTTGTTCCTGTGAAGGAAAACCGCCCGCCGCGCGAGGTTCGCCTCGCGCAGGCTTGGTAAGGACAACGTCAGCGGGCGGAACATGCAAGCTGTCCGTGCGTTCTTGCTCCGGGCTGCTTTATCGCAATTCCATCTGCCGACAATCCGATTGACCGAAATCAAGGCGTCCCGGGCCCAGCCCGCCGATGACGCGATCGTCCGCATGGAAGGGGCCCAGGATGAATTCGAATATAGCGCGGTCGGGGTTATGGGTAATTCTGGCCTTTCTTGCCGCCAGCGGCGCGATGCTCGCGGCCGATTGGGGCTTTGCCGTCCACATGGGAATTGCCGCAGCGGCGGCGCTGCTCACTGCGGCCGTAACGATGCGGAGGGCAGCCGACAGCACAGGCCGCGCGGTCGATACTGGTCGCTATTATGACGAGGTTATCCGCTGGGGTGTGATCGCTACAGCCTTTTGGGCAGTCGTCGGTTTTGCCGCCGGACTGTTCATCGCGCTGCAGCTCACCTTTCCGCTACTCAACTTCCCGACCGAATTCACGACCTTCGGCCGCTTGCGTCCGCTCCACACCTCGGCCGTGATCTTCGCGTTCGGCGGCAATGCCCTCATATGCTCCAGCCTTTATATCGTCCAGCGCACCTGCCGGGCGCGGCTGTTCATGCCCGCGCTCGCGCGCTTCGTGTTCTGGGGGTATCAGCTGTTCATCGTTCTGGCTGCCACCGGTTATGTGATGGGCATCACCGAAGGCCGCGAATATGCCGAACCGGAATGGTACGTCGACATCTGGCTGACAATCGTCTGGGTGAGCTACCTGGTCATCTTCGTCGGCACGATCCTGAAGCGCTCGGAACCCCATATCTACGTCGCCAACTGGTTCTTCCTGGCCTTCATCATCACCGTTGCGATGCTTCACCTGATCAACAATCTGACCATGCCGGTGTCGCTCCTCGGCTCCAAATCCTACTCAGCCTTTGCAGGCGTGCAGGATGCGCTGACACAGTGGTGGTATGGCCACAATGCGGTCGGCTTCTTCCTGACCGCCGGGTTCCTTGGCATGATGTATTACTTCGTGCCCAAGCAGGCCGAGCGGCCGATCTACAGCTACCGGCTGTCGATCGTGCATTTCTGGTCGCTGATCTTTCTCTATATCTGGGCCGGGCCGCACCACTTGCACTACACCGCCCTGCCCGATTGGGCGCAGACGCTGGGCATGGTCTTTTCGATCATGCTGTGGATGCCGAGCTGGGGCGGCATGATCAACGGGCTGATGACGCTCAACGGCGCGTGGGACAAGATCCGCACCGATCCGATCATCCGCATGATGGTCGCCAGCCTCGCCTTTTACGGGATGAGCACCTTTGAAGGGCCGATGATGTCGGTGAAAGCGGTCAATTCGCTTTCGCACTATACGAACTGGACAATCGGCCATGTTCATTCCGGCGCGCTGGGCTGGAACGGGTTGATCGCCTTCTCCGCGCTTTATTACATGACGCCGCGCCTCTGGGGCCGGACCCGGCTTTACTCGCTGCGCATGGTCAACTGGCACTTCTGGCTCGCGACCCTGGGGATCGTGCTCTACACCGCCTCGATGTGGGTGGCCGGCATCACCCAGGGGCTGCTGTGGCGCGAATACGGGGCCGACGGGTACCTCGTCTATTCCTTCGCCGAGGTCGTGCAGGCGATGCACCCCTACTATCTGATCCGCGCGCTTGGCGGCCTGCTCTATCTGAGTGGCGGCATCGTCATGGTCGTCAACCTGTGGATGACGATCGCCGGTAAACTCCGCGTCGAGGCGGCTCTCACGCAAACCCCTGTCGACCCGAGCCGGGACCACCCGCTCGTGCCGTTCGCCGCCAGATAAGGGACGAGATCAATGGCAAACAGTATCTTCGAACGCCACAAGCTCATCGAGCGGCACGTCACGCTGCTCGCCGTGCTGGCGCTGATCACTGTGATGATCGGCGGAATTATCGAGATTGCGCCGCTGTTCTGGATCGAATCTACCGTGACCAAAGTCGCGGGCGTTCGCCCCTACACGCCGCTCGAACTGGCCGGGCGCGACATCTATATTCGCGAAGGCTGCTATGGCTGCCACAGCCAGATGATCCGTCCGTTTCGCGACGAAACCGAACGCTATGGGCACTACAGCCTGGCCGCGGAAAGCATGTACGATCACCCGTTCCAATGGGGCTCGGAGCGCACCGGGCCGGATCTGGCGCGCACCGGCGGGCGCTATTCGGATGGTTGGCATGTGCAGCACCTGAGCGACCCGCGCTCGGTCGTGCCCGAATCGATCATGCCGCCTTACGCATTCCTTTCGGAGCGCGCGCTGGACGGCAAAACGATGGCCGCGCACCTCACCGCGCTGCGCCATGTCGGGGTGCCCTATAGCGATGAGGCGATCGCGCAGGCGGCCGCCGACTTCGCGGCGCAGGCCACCGGCGAGGGTGATACTGCAGCGTTCCTCAAGCGTTATCCCAAGGCGCAGGCGCGCGATTACGACGGCGACCCCAAGCGCGTGACCGAAATGGATGCGCTGATCGCATACCTGCAAGGGCTCGGCACACAGATCGATTTCAAAGCCGCCGAAGCGCAGGAGCAGGTGAAATGACTTACGAAACGCTGCGCCAGCTTGCCGACAGCTGGGGACTGGTCGCCACCATGCTGCTTTTCCTGACGCTGGTGGGCTGGACATTCCTGCCACGTGCGCGCGCGGCGCATGCGCGCGCCGCCATCATGATCCTGGAAGATGAGGAGCAGCCCCATGGCTGACGATAAGCAGCGTATCGATGCCGCCACCGGCACCGGCTTTGTGGGCCACGAATGGGATGGGATCGAGGAACTCGATACCCCGATGCCGCGCTGGTGGCTCCTGATCCTTTACGCCACCATCGTCTTTGCGATCATCTGTGTGGTGCTCTATCCTGCAATACCGCTCGCAACCAGCGCGACACCGGGCGTGCTGGGCTGGAGCAGTCACGGCCAGTTTCGGCAGGAGATGGCCGCAGAGCAGGCACGCATGCGCCCGCTACTGGCGCGGATCGAAAGCACGCCGATCGAGCAGATACCCGCCGATCTTGATTTGTTGCGCGCTGCCGAAGTCGGCGGCCGCGCCGCTTTCAAAGTCAATTGCGTCCAATGCCATGGATCGGGCGCAGCCGGTAGCAAGGGCTACCCCAATTTGAATGACGATGATTGGTTGTGGGGCGGCGATCTTGCCGCCTTGCAGCAGACATTGACTCACGGCATCCGTCATCCCGGTGACGATGCGACGCGGATGTCGCAAATGCCGGCTTTCGGCCGCGACGGTATCCTCACCACAGCGCAGATCCAGAGCGTGGTGTCTTATGTCCGCGCGATTTCTCGCCAGGATGCGATGAACGCAGACGCGCGCGCCGGTGGGGTGCTGTTCGCCGCCAATTGCGCGGTTTGCCATGGTGACAATGCCAAAGGCAACCGCGACCTCGGCGCACCAAACCTGAGCGATGCCATCTGGCTTTACGGCGGCGACCGCAAGTCGCTGACCACGACGATCACCAACGCGCGATACGGCATCATGCCGGCGTGGAATCAAAGGCTCGATCCAGTGACGATCAAAATGCTCGCAACCTACGTCCACTCGCTGGGCGGCGGCGAAGCAAGCCCCGCGCCGCCGCCGCCGATCCTGAAGACGGCCGCAAATGTCACACCCTAACGACCTGATCGATCAGGAGCGCTTCTTCGAAGCGCGGCGCAAAGTCTTCCCCAAAGCGGTTGATGGTTCGTTCCGCCGACTGAAATGGGCGGTCATGGTGCTCACCTTGGCGATCTATTACCTGACGCCGTGGATCCGCTGGGACCGGGGGCCCTATGCGCCCGATCAGGCGGCGCTGGTCGATATCGCGCATCGCCGCTTCTATCTCTTCGCCATCGAAATCTGGCCTCATGAATTCTATTATGTCACCGGCATGCTGGTGATGGCGGGGATCGGGCTGTTCCTCGTGACCTCGGCTGTTGGCCGGGCATGGTGCGGCTATGCCTGCCCGCAAACCGTGTGGACCGACCTGTTCGTCCATGTCGAGCGGATGATCGACGGCGATCGCAACGCGCAGTTCAGGCTGGAAAAGGCAGCTTGGGGGCCTAGCAAGATCGCCAAGCGCGTAACCAAGCACACGATCTGGCTGCTGATCGCGCTGGCGACCGGCGGCGCGTGGATTTTCTACTTCGCCGATGCGCCGACCTTGGCCCGCCAGCTGTTCACCGGCACCGCGCCGTTTGTGGCTTATGCGACCATCGGCATACTCACCTTCACCACCTATTCGCTCGGCGGGCTGATGCGCGAGCAGGTTTGCATCTACATGTGCCCATGGCCGCGTATTCAGGCCGCCTTGATGGACGAGCAGTCGCTTGGTGTCACGTACAAGGCCTGGCGGGGCGAGCCCCGGACGCACGGCACCAAGCGCACCAACGACATCGCCAAATTGGCTGCCGATGCCAATGCGCAAGTTGGTGATTGCATCGATTGCAAGGCCTGCGTCGCAGTCTGCCCGACGGGCATCGATATCCGCGAAGGACCTCAGATCGGCTGCATCACCTGCGGTCTGTGCATCGATGCCTGCGACGAGATCATGGCCAAGATCGACCGCCCGCTGCGCCTGATCGGCTATACGAGCGATGCCGATGAGCGGATCGCCAAAGCGGGCGGCACGCCCAAGCCGCCGCTCAGCCGCGTGCTGCGACCGCGCACGATCGTCTATTCCATGATCTGGGGCGGGATCGGGCTGGGCATGCTGTTCATGTTGGGCAACCGCACGCGACTTGACCTGACGGTCGCGCAGAGCCGCAATCCCGAATGGGTGCGCCTGTCTGACGGTACTATTCGCAACAGTTACACAGTCAAAGTGCGCAACATGCAAAACCGGCCGCGCAACTTTGAGGTCTCGCTGGAAGGACTGCCGCAGGGCGTGATCTGGACCGAGGAAGGCAACCGGCAAAGCGCAGCCCGGAAAATCGCGGTCCGCGTCGATGCCGATCAGGTCCGCCCGCTGGAACTGTTCGTTGCTGCGCCGTCGCAGCGCGAGGAACATGCCGACATTGCCATCCAATTGCGCGCGCTCGATCCCGAGGGCGGCACCGCGCGGCAGAACACGCGCTTTGGCAGCCCCGAAATCGAGGAGGATGATTGATGACGGGGCATTTCACCGGTCGGCATTTGCTGGCGATCATGCTGGTTTTTTTCGGGACGGTGATTGCCGCCAACGTCACGATGGCTAGCTATGCGTTGGGCACCTTCGGCGGGGTAGTGGTCGACAACAGCTATGTTGCCAGCCAGCGTTACAACAGTTGGCTCAAGGCGGCGGCAAGCCAAAAGGAATTGGGCTGGCATGCGGCGGCGAGCATCGATACCAGCGGACGGCTCCATATTGCCCCGACCGACGCAGCGGGCCAGCCGCTCGCTGCGCGAATCATTGTCGTCGCGCGCCATCCGCTGGGCCGCGTGCCCGATCGGCGAATCGCGCTGCGCCAAGCTGGAAACGACCAGATTGCCGATCAGGCTCTGCCAAGCGGGCGCTGGCTGCTCCATATCGAGGTGATTGCGGCTGGCCACTCAGCGCGCTTCGAGGATGAGGTTCGGGCATGACCGCAGCCTCGCCCCTCATCGCCGATCGCGTGGCGCGTGAGACGGTCCTCATCGTCGAAGGCATGCATTGCGCGGCCTGCATCGCTCGGATCGAGGGGGCGCTGGCCAGGCTCGACGGCGTCGTCCTCGCCCGGGTCAATTTCGGGGCGAAGCGCGTGCGGGTGGTGCACTTGCCCGAGGTGACCGAGGCGGCAATGGAAACCGCTATCACCCAGCTGGGCTTCAAAACGCACCTTGCCGGCACGACAGACGCGCAGCCGGGGCGCGACGAAAGCCGCAAGCTCGTTAAAGCGCTGGCCGTCGCCGGATTCGCGGCAATGAATGTGATGCTGCTCTCGGTGTCGGTCTGGTCGGGAGCCGAGGGGTCGACCCGCGATCTGTTCCACTGGCTTTCGGCATTGATAGCCCTTCCGGCGATCGCTTATGCCGGGCAGCCGTTCTTCGTCAGCGCGTGGCGCGTGCTAAAACACGGCCACACCAATATGGATGTGCCGATCGCGATCGGCGTTGTGCTGACGGCGGCGACGAGCCTTTATGAAACCGCGACGAGCGGCGCGCATGCCTATTTCGACGGTGCGCTCATGCTGCTGTTTTTCCTGCTCGGCGGGCGGCTGCTCGACAGCATGATGCGCGCTCGCGCCGAAGACGGGGTTGCCGCCCTGCTTCGCCGAGTCCCTGCCCAAGTGCAGGTGCTGCGCCCCGACGGTAGCACGGAGATGCGGCTGACAGGGGAGATTGCGGCGGGGATGCGCATGCTGGTCGCCGCCGGCGAGCGCATCGGGGCCGACGGCGTGATCGAAGCGGGCGCCGCGCATGTCGATCGGGCGCTGGTGTCGGGCGAAAGTGTGCCCGACCATCAGGTGCCGGGCGACAAGGTGCTGGCAGGCACGATCTGCCTCGATGCGCCGCTGACTGTCCGCGTGACCGCCGCCGGCATGGATACCGTGATCGCCGACATCGCCCGGTTGATGGAGAACGCCGGACAGGGCAAATCGCGCTATGTCCGGATCGCCGACCGCGCGGCACGGCTTTATGCCCCGGCGGTGCATAGCCTGGCGTTGCTCACCCTCGTAGGCTGGCTGCTCGCAGGCGCGGGTCTGCACGCAGCGGTCACCGCCGCTGTCGCCGTGCTGATCATCACTTGCCCTTGCGCGCTCGGGCTGGCCGTTCCGATCGCGCAAGTTGTCGCGGCGGGATCGTTGCTGCGGGCTGGGGTGCTGATCAAGGAAGGTTCGGCGCTCGAACGGCTGGCCGAGGCGGACACAGCGCTTTTTGACAAGACGGGTACGATAACGCTGGCAAAGCTCGAGCCGACCTCCGGCATGCCACAAGATCCCAAGGATCGCGCCGCGCTGATGGCGCTCGCGCAGGCCAGTCGCCATCCTTTGGCGGCTGCGCTGCAAAGCGCTTTGGCAGGCGTGGCGGCGGCCGCGGCAAGCGGGCTGGCCGAGCATCCCGGGCTCGGCGTGGAGGCCATGATCGGCGGCGAGCGGGCACGCCTCGGCCGTGCCGATTGGGTGGGCGCGCACGCCGCTGGCGATCAGGTCGTAACCGCGTTCGGTTGGGGCGATCGACCGCCGCATGTCATCACCTTTGCCGACACGATGCGCGCCGATGCTCCGGCGGTGATGGTGCGGCTGAGAACCATGGGCTTCGATCTGCACATGCTGTCTGGCGACCGCCCGGCCCCGGTCGCTGCATTAGCGCAAAAACTTGGTATCATCGGCACCGCGCTGCTCTCGCCCGCAGACAAATCTACTTTCATCGAGCGCCAGACGGCACTGGGCAAGCGCGTGTTGATGGTCGGCGACGGCCTCAACGATGGCCCTGCCCTCAAAAGCGCGCATGTCGCCATGGCCCCTGCCACCGCCAGCGATGTCGGCCAGCTCGCCGCCGATCTCATCTTCTTCGGGGACAAGCTTGCGCCAGTGCCGATGGCCATTGTCGCCGCGCGGCGAACGATGGCGGTTGTGCGCCAGAACTTCGCGCTGGCTATCGGCTACAATCTGCTGGCGGTGCCGCTGGCGATGGCCGGGCTGGTCACCCCGCTGATCGCCGCGCTGGCAATGTCCGGATCTTCGCTGGTTGTGGTGGCCAATGCTTTGCGCCTGCGCGGCGCGGCTGCATGACCATTCTCGCAATCCTCGTACCTGTTGCGCTCGGGCTCGGGCTGACCGGGTTGGCGGCGTTCTTCTGGGCAGCGCGATCCGGTCAGTTCGAAGATCTGGAAGGAGCGGGGATGCGGATTCTTATCGATGACGAAGACGATGGCGCATAGGCGAAGCAACGCCCCGGGCCCATCGTCTGGCTCATCATCGAGAGCTGCGGGCAGCGCCCCGATCCAGATCGAAGCGCTGCTCGCCGCGCCAGCGCGCTAGAGCCGAATGCCGAAGCCCACGCCCACCACGACCGGGCTGATCCGCGTCTTGACCGTTTGCGTGCCGAGCGCGGTCGTATTCAGCTGCGCGCGCGGGTCCATGTTGATGTACTTGGCATCGATGTTCAGGAAATAGCGTTTGCTGATGTCGATATCGACCCCGGCCTGCAACGCATAGCCGACGCTGTCGTTGATATGGACGCGGGTCGGGCCAACCGCGTTGGTCAGTTCGCCGGTCGCCTTTTCGTTCCAGAACACCGTGTAATTGATGCCTGCGCCCAGGTAAGGCCGGATTTTGCCGCCTGAATTGAAGTGATACTGCGCGGTCAGCGTGGGCGGCAGAACCCAGGTGTTGACAACTTTGCCAATGCCCGCCGTCACCCCCTGCTTGCCGTAAACCGAATGCCGCGTCGTGGCGGCGATCAGTTCGATGCCAATGTTGTTGGTCGCCATCCACGTAACATCGATTTCGGGCGCAAACGAATCGTGAACCGTGAGGCGATCGTTTGGCAGCGACGGCAGGATAGCATCCGACGTGCCGGTGGGCGCTACCCAGATGCCGCGCACGCGCAGCAAAACATCATGCGCTTTGAGCCCTTCGCTTGGTTTGGCCAAAGCTGGGGTCGCGGCAAGCCCGGCAAACAGCGCCGTCAGGATAATCGCGGATCGGGGAAATTTCATGGTGCGTCCTTACTGTCTGTTGGTGAAAGGGGCTCTGCGCCGACGCCGCGGGCGTGTCTTTGACCCCGATCAATTCGCATGGCCGCGCCGGATGCAATCACCCTTGCATGTGGCCATACTATCCCGATCTGCTCGCCAAGCCGGTGCCGCGCTACACCAGCTTCCCGACCGCCGCCGAATTCGATGGCGCGGTCGGCCCGCCACAGATGGCGCAGGCGCTCGCGACCGTCGGCGCGGACGAGCCGATCTCGCTTTATCTGCACATCCCCTACTGCAGCGAGCTTTGCTGGTATTGCGGCTGCAATACCAGCGCTGCCAACCGCACGCAGCGCGTGCAGGCCTATCTGCTCCGGTTGATCGAGGAGATCGCGCTGGTCGGCCGATCGCTCGGCGGGCGCGGCGTAGTCCGGCGCATCGCCTGGGGCGGAGGCAGTCCCAATGCGCTCGACCCGGGCGATTTCGATACTCTGATGCAAAAACTGGCGCAGGCGTTCCGGCTGGATGATCCGGTCATGTCGGTCGAGATCGACCCGCGCAGCTTCGACTGGCGCTGGGCGGCAGCGCTCGGTCGACATGGAGTATCGCGGGTGAGCCTCGGGGTGCAGACATTCGATCCCTCCATCCAGGCTGCCATCGGCCGTATCCAGCCAACCGAAATGATCGCCTGCTCGGTCGCCAAGCTGCGCGCGGCGGGGGTCACTTCGATCAATTTCGACCTGATGTACGGTCTTCCGTTTCAAACCGTCGGCAAACTTGCCTCGACCATCGATACCGCGCTCGAGATGAGCCCCGATCGCCTCGCCGTGTTCGGCTACGCACATGTCCCGGAGCTGATCGCGCGCCAACGCCGGATCGACGATTCCGCGCTGCCCGATCCGCTTGCGCGCTTTGCTCAGGCCGAATTTGCCTATGAACGCCTGACCCGCGATGGCTATCGGCCGGTCGGCTTCGATCATTTCGCGCTGCCCGGTGATGCATTGGCGGCGGCAGCCCACGATGGCGGGTTGCGCCGCAATTTCCAGGGCTTCACCGAAGACCCCGCCGACATCCTGCTTGGGCTCGGCGCTTCGGCCATTAGCCAGTTTCCGGGATGGCTGCTCCAGAACGAGAAGAACGCCGGGCGCTATCACTTGCGCATCGCCAACGGACAGTTCGCGACCGAACGCGGCTGGGTGCGTTCATCGCGCGACCGGATTATCGGCCTCGCCATCGAACGACTGCTCTGCCAGGGACGCGCCGATCTGGCGGATTTGCCCGAAATCGCGGCGACCCGCCGTCAGCTTGCGGGCTTCGTTGCAGCAGGGTTGGCCGAATGGCAGAACAGCCATCTTGTCATCCGCAAATCGGGCTTGCCCTATGCCCGGACGATTGCAGCGACATTGGACCCCTATCGCCAACAATCCGCCACGCGCTTCAGCAGCGCGATCTGAGATGCGGCGCGGCGGATCTTTGCCCGTGCTGGCGGTTGCTGGTCTGATGCTGGCCGGGGTGCCCGAAGCCGGAGCGGGGGCCGAGCCGGACATGGTCTTCGTGACGATATGTGGTGATTCTGCGCGCACGATTCCGATGCCGATCAACCGCGATGGTCGGCATCGGCGGCGCTGTCCGATGGCCTGCCATGCAGCTTGCGCCCAGCGCGAGGCAGACGAAGACGACGAATAAGGCACTGGTCCCTTGACAGGACTTGGAGCGAGGCCACTAAGTGGCGCGCTTCCAGCCCATGGCGGCTATCCGCTCCGCCGCCGGAGAGATTGCATGTTGTCGCCGCGTGTCTGTACTGAATGTGCTGTTCGAGACCGCGCGCTTTGCGGCGCGCTCAGTGATGATGAACTGGTCGCGCTCAACAGCATCGGACAGCGGCGCAAAGTGGCGCGCGGCGAGACGGTGATCTGGTCGGGCGACGAAAGCCTGATCTGCGCCAACCTGCTCGAGGGCATCATGAAGCTTTCCGCCTCGACCACCGACGGGCGCGAGCAGACCGTCGGGCTGATCTATCCCGCAGATTTTGTCGGCGCGCTGTTCGCCGATCGGGCGGGCTTTACCGTTTCCGCGCTGACCGACGCGGAATTGTGCGTTTTTCCGCGTGCCCAGTTTCAGAGCGTGCTGCACGATTATCCGCAGATGGAGCGATTACTGCTGGAACGCACCTTTTCCGCGCTCGAAGACGCCCGGGGCCGCATGCTCACGCTGGCACGCCGCACGGCGGAAGAGCGCCTCGCGGGCTTTTTGCTCGATATGACCGACCGGATCGGCGCCGGCGGCTGCCGCGCCGTGATCGGTGGGCCGGTCACCTTCGACTTGCCGTTGACCCGCGGCGAAATGGCCGATCTGCTCGGCCTGACCATCGAGACGGTGAGCCGCCAGCTGACCCGGCTGAAGACCTCGGGGATCATAGCGCTGCCCAGCCTGCGCGGAATCACGATCCGCGACCGCCAAGCGCTCGAGGCGCGCGCCGAAACCGCTGCCTGAGACCCGTTGGCGCTGCGTGGCCGTGGCCGAAATGCGCGTGCGCGCGGCGAGCCCCTACACCGGGGGCAGGCGGTCGATCAATTTTTCGAGCGTGATCGGATAGTCGCGCACACGGATGCCCGTGGCATTGTAGATCGCATTGGCAATCGCCGCGCCGACTCCGCAGAGCCCGAGTTCGCCGACCCCTTTGGCTTTCATCGGCGAGGCTTTGTCGTCGGCCCCGGGGAGGAAGATCACCTCCTGATGCGGCACGTCGGCGTGGACCGGCACTTCGTACCCGGCAAGATCGTGATTGACGAAGAAGCCGAAGCGCGTGTCGACGGCAAGCTCCTCCATCAGCGCCGCCCCGACCCCCATCGTCAACGCGCCGATCAACTGGCTGCGCGCTGTCTTGGGGTTGAGAATGCGCCCCGCCGAGCAGACGGCAAGCATCCGGCGGACGCGGGTCACGCCGGTAAAGCGATCGACCTCGACTTCGACGAAATGCGCGGCGAAAGTCGACTGCTGGTACTTCTTCGCGAGCTCGCCATAGTCCATCGTGTCTTCGGCGACAATTTCACCGTCGCGCGCCGCCGCCGCGAGCGGCTTCTGCGGGGGTTGACGCGCCCTGGCACGTGAACGGCCTCATGCCTGCCGCTCCGACACGTCGACCATCGCGTCGGAGATATTCGAATAGGCCCCGCAGCGGCAGATATTGCCGCTCATCCGCTCGCGCGTCTCGCTCACCGTGGGTTTGGGCCGAGCGGTTAGGCTGTCCGACACATGGCTGGGAATGCCCGCGCGGATTTCCTCGAGCACGGCGATCGCCGAGCAGATCTGGCCCGGGGTGCAATACCCGCATTGGAAGCCGTCATGCTGGATGAAAGCCGCCTGCATCGGGTGGAGCTGGTCAGGGGCACCGATGCCTTCGATCGTGGTGATCTTGTCGCCCGGGTGCATCACCGCAAGGCTGAGGCAGCTGTTGATCCGCCGGCCATTGACGAGGACTGTGCAAGCCCCGCACTGCCCATGGTCGCAGCCCTTCTTGGTCGCGGTCAGCCACAGATGTTCGCGCAAGGCATCGAGCAGCGTGGTGCGCGTGTCGGCAGTAATCGTGCGGACAGCGCCGGTTGCGGCGCTGCGGCGCGCGCGCTCGCGATCGTCACTTGCGAGGACGTCGCAACGGCGGCCGTTCCGGCCAGCACCCCGCGGCGCGACATTGGCAGTTCCGTGGACATGAAAAAACACCCGCGGTCCGTTCCCGCGACCGAGAGATATCGGGCAAAGATATCGGGCGAAGTTTATCCTGCCGGCCAAGCGCGCGCAGGGCAAGATCCATGCCGGCGCGCCAGCGCAGGACGCGGGCTTATCAGGGAACCGGGGGGAGCGATCCGCGTTACTCCCCTCTCACCCGAAGAGGAGCAGACATGGCGGCGCGCGCGTATTGGCAAGGGCAGATCCGGCTGGCGCTGGTATCAATCCCTGTCGATATCTATACTGCCACGAAGCGCGGCGCGCAGATCGCTTTCAAGCAGATCCACCAGCCCTCGGGCAAAGCAGTGCATTACGAGAAGGTCGCCGACGATCTGGCCGAGGAGGCCTATATCGTGCTGCGCGACGCGCTGCGGCGCTCGAAAAAGGTGGGTCTCGGCCAGCTGGCGATGCGTGGGCGCGAGTATGTGGTGAGCCTCAAGCCGTGCGGTCGCGGCATGATCCTGGAAACGCTGATCGCGTGCGTCCAGATGGGGACGATCGAGTTTCACCGCTGGGGCGCGCGCACCTCCGATGTCGAAAAGCCCGATCGGATGGTATTCGATCTCGATCCCGATGAAGCGCTCGGCTTTGATGAGGTAAAGCGCGCCGCCGCAGATATCCGCGCGCAATTGGCCGACATCGGCCTCGCGAGCTTTGCCATGCTTTCGGGCGGCAAGGGCGTGCATGTCGTCGTGCCGCTCGCGCCTGATGCCCCGTGGCCTGCGGTCAAGGACTTCGCATCACGCTTTTCCGCCGCGCTGGCACATGCCGAACCCGAGCGATTTACCGCGACGATGGCGAAAGCCAAGCGCAAAGGCCGCATCTTCATCGATTGGCTGCGCAACCAGCGGGGCGCGACAGCGGTCGTTCCCTATAGCGTGCGCGCCCGGCCCGGCGCGCCTGTGGCGGTACCGGTCGACTGGCGCGAACTGGCCGATATCGGCGCGGCGCACCAATTCTCGCTCGCCGATGCCGATCTACTGATCGAGCGCGCGACGGCAAAGGCGCTGACCGGTTGGGGGCAAGGCGCGCAAACCCTGCCCGATATCTAGGCTTTCTTGCGCTGGCCGAGGCGCTTGGCGTTCGAAACCGCCGCCGCATGCACCGGCTTCAGCGTTGCCGCGCTCACCCGCGCGCCATGCTCCGCCGCCATCAGGGCGAACATCTGGCTGCGCGAAGCGAGGTTCACCCATTCGAGCGGTGTTGGTGCCCGGCCGCGCGCGGCCATCGCGCCGACATGCCCGGCCTGGGCCAGCACCGCCTGGTTCCATGCGGTCCAGCCGCTCACAAAGGCTTGTCCTGCCGATGTGAAAGCAGTGACTTTCTCAGGGATCATCCGGCCGAGTTCGGCATGATCGGCCCCGAGCGGGTCGGTCATCGCCGAGCGCATGATCCCGGTCCGCGTGTCGATCACCTCGCGCGATGCCTGCATGGTCTGTCCGGCGCGCATCGCAGTCTGCCCCATGTCGAGCGAGACGCTCATCATGCGCAGCCAATAGGTAAAAGGATCGATCATGGCAGCTTTCGTGGCAGGAGAACGAGCCGCACCGGGGACCCGGCAGAGCCGCAACCGGAACTGGCGCGGCACGGCGCTTCTCGCGCCTGGGGGATGAACGTGAGCGGAACAAGGCGCGGCCAGCCGTGGCGTGGCTTAAGCGCGTTCAGTCGAAAGGCAAACCGCATCTGTGCGACCGAGCGCGGGGAACTGCTGCCGTCGCTGCCGGTTTTTCAAGCTTCCGCAGCATGGAGACGGACAATGGCCGCCCCTGACGACCTCGCCGAAAAGTTCTGGAAAGCGCTCAAATCGGACCGCACGATGATGCTCGGTCTCGAAGGCATCGACGATGGCCACACCCGTCCGATGACCGCCTTGTTTGAAGAGGATCGCAGCCCGCTGTGGTTTTTCACCTCGATCGACAACGGCATTGTCAGGCACTTGGCCGAAAGTGACCGGGCAATTGCGGCGTTTGCCGCCAAAGGGCACGATCTGTTTGCCGCCGTCCATGGCGCGCTGACCCGCGACGACGATCGCGCAACGATCGACCGGCTCTGGAATCCCTACATTGCTGCGTGGTACGACGGGAAGGATGATCCCAAGCTCGTGCTGTTGCGGCTCGATGCCGAACATGCCGAAATCTGGCTTGATGAATCGAGCCTGCTGGCCGGGGTTAAGATGATGCTCGGGATCGATCCCAAGCAGGACTACAAGGACAACGTGGCCACCGTCGCTCTGGATTGAGCTGGCGCTCGGGGCAGCGCCCCTTCCATCACACCAGGAGAACACCATGACGGAAAGTGATGTCGCGCCGCGCGATGATGCGCCTGCGCTCGCCAAGATCGACGCCGACGAGGGCCGCGATCTCGCCGCTGAGCGGCTCGACACCGTGGCAGACAGTCTTTTCGGACGATCGGTCACGATCAATCGCCCGGTCGCGGAACTTTACGCTTTTTGGCGCGATTTCGGCAATCTGGCGACTTTCATGGACAATGTTGTGCGGATCGATGTGATCGACACCAAGCGTTCGCATTGGGTGGTCGATGCCCCGGGCGGCAAGACCGCCGAATGGACCTCGATCATTACCGGTGAGGCCGAGAATTCCTATATTGCTTGGCAATCGGAAGACGGCACCGATGCGGTGCACAATGGCCGGATCGACTTTCGCAACGCTGGGGCGCGGGGAACGGTCGTGTCGGTGCTGATGAGCTACGACCCGCCTGCAGGTGTGATCGGCAAGATCGTGGCCAAGATTTTCCAGCGCGACCCCGCCACCCAGGCACGGCACCACTTGCGCCGGTTCAAGCAACTCATGGAAACCGGCGAAATCGCTACATCCGCGCGCACCCGCGCGCTGCTGGAAACGGAGAAGTCCTGATGCGCGCGCTCACCTGGCACGGCAAACATGACGTACGCGTTGATACGGTCGACGACCCTGAAATTCTCAACCCGCGCGACGCGATCATCAAAGTTACCTCGACCGCAATCTGCGGCTCGGATCTACACCTTTATGACGGGTATATCCCGACAATGCAGAAAGGCGACATTCTCGGCCACGAATTCATGGGCGAAGTCGTCGAAACCGGCCCCAAATCGACACTCCGGAAAGGTCAGCGCGTGGTTGTGCCTTTCACGATCGCCTGCGGCAGCTGCTATCATTGCGGCAAGTACCAGTATTCGGCCTGCGACAACGGTTTGCCGGCCGAGAATCAGGACATCGCGCAGACCCTATATGGCCAGCCGATGTCGGGGCTGTTCGGATACAGCCACATGACCGGCGGCTATTCCGGGGGGCAGGCGGAATATGTCCGCGTGCCTTTCAGCGATGTCGGCCCCATCGTCATCCCCGATGGCATTGATGACGACAAAGTACTGTTCCTTTCCGATATTCTACCCACAGGCTGGATGGCGGCGGAGAATGCCGAGATCGCGCCAGGCGACATTGTCGCGGTCTGGGGCTGCGGCCCGGTCGGACTGTTCGCGGTGCAATCGGCACTCCTGATGGGCGCGGAGCGGGTCATCGCAATCGATCATTTCCCGCATCGGCTCGACCTTGCCAAGCAGTTCGGCGCCGAGACGATCAATTTTGAGCAGTCCAACGTCTATGACGCCTTGCTTGAAATGACCGGCGGCATCGGCCCCGATGCGGTGATCGACGCGGTCGGGCTCGAAGCACATGGCATGTACATCGACAACGTGCTCGATCAAATCAAGGCTTCGACGTTCCTCGGCACCGACCGCCCGCATTCGATCCGGCAAGCAATCTTTGCATGCCGCAAGGGCGGGCGCGTTTCGATGCCCGGCGTTTATGGCGGTTATGTCGACAAATTCCCGCTCGGAGCCTTCATGCAAAAGGGGCTCACGCTCAAAACCGGCCAGACGCACGTCCAGCATTATCTGCCGGGCCTGCTCGCCGCGATCCTCGATGGCAAGATTGATACCACATTTCTGATCAGCCATCGCCTGCCGCTCGAACAGGCCGCCGAGGGCTACAAGATGTTTCACGACAAGCAGAACGAAGTGACGAAAGTCGTGCTGAAACCCGGCATGGCATGAGTGTTGGAGATAGACCGATGGCCGATCAACTTGCGATCATTACGGGTGCCTCCAGCGGGATCGGCCTCGCATTGGCACGGCTCGCAGCCCGCGACGGGTATGATCTGATCATCGCCGCCGACGAGGACATGGACCATGTCACCCGCGAATTGCAGGGCACTGGATGCGCGGTGCACGCTGTCGTCGGCGATCTCGCCCAAGTGGAGAATGTTGATCGGCTGTGGTCAGCGCTCGCAGGTCGCCGTGTCGATGTCGTCTGCGCCAATGCCGGCACGGGCACCGGCGGCGCCTTTGTCGATCAGCCGTGCGAACAATGGCGGCATGCAGTCGATACGAATATCACCGGGACGCTCTACCTGCTGCAAAAGGCATTGACCGACATGACCGCGCGCAATGATGGCCGGGTGCTCGTCACGGGTTCCATTGCGGGTTATATTCCCGGTGCTTTCAACGCCGTCTATAACGCCACCAAAGCGTTTATCGACAATTTCACCGATGCGTTGCGCAATGAATTGCAAGACAGCGCGGTGACCCTGACGACCCTGCTGCCCGGCGCAACCGACACCGAATTTTTCGAGCGCGCGGGAATGGGTGACACCAAAGTCGGCCAGGATGAGAACAAGGCCGATCCCGCCAAAGTGGCGCGGGACGGCTGGGACGCGATGTTGGCGGGCCAGGCCCGCATCACCTCGGGCCTGGCCAACAAGCTGCAGGTCGCCGCGGCGGGAATAGTGCCGCCTTCGATCCTCGCCGAGCAACACCGCGCCATTGCCGAACCGGCAGATGCTGCAAAGGAATAACCATCTGCTGGACCTGGCTTGCCGCGACAGGAGGAGAACAAGACATCGCCGCGAACCCATTTCCCGAAGCAGCGCTGAATTACGCCGACGTCGCTGCACCGGGCATCTCGCGCAAGCGACTTGCGCTGGGCTGGGCAAACTACCTGGGCGGTGCGCGCATCGTAGATCGCGGAGAGATTGAGAGGTTGAATGCGATCGGCCTGCCGCCTGCTTACGAGCGGTGCTGGTTCAGCCCCGATGTTCTCGGGCATATCCAGGCGATCGGCTATGATGCGCGCGGGCGGCGGCAGTATCGCTACCATCCCGATTTCCGTGCGCACCGCGATCGCGATAAGTTTGATCGTTGCGCCGTATTTGGCGCCTTGCTCCCCGCGCTGCGGCGGCAGATCGAGCGCGATCTGGGCCGCCGCGTGTACGACAAGACCACCATGGTCGCGGCGGTCGTGCGCCTGCTCGATATCGCGCGGCTGCGCGTGGGAGGCGCGGAGTATGCGCGCGACAACGGCAGCTTTGGCGCGACCACCCTGCGCAAACGCCACGCCCGGGTGCGCGGGCAGAAGCTGGAGCTGAGTTTCACCGCAAAATCGGGCAAGCGCGCCACCTATCTCATCGATGATCGGGTCTTGGCGCGCATTGCGCGGCGCTGTCAGGATCTGCCCGGGCAAGAGCTGTTCGCCTATGCCGACGGCGAGGCGATAGTGCGCCCGGTCAGCTCGCACGACGTCAATGCCTATTTGAAGAATGCGATGCACAGCGATTTCACCGCTAAGGATTTTCGCACCTGGGGCGCCTCGTTGATCGCGTATGAAACGCTCATCGGCGTGCGGGGCGGTGCGGGCACGGCCGGGACAACGCTGAAGCAGGTGCTCGCCGAAGTCGCGGCTGAACTTGGCAACACGCCGGCGGTGGCGCGCAAGGCATACATTCATCCGCGCCTGATCGAAGCGGCAACGGGCGGCCCTATACCCGCGCCGCCGCGCGAGCGGGCGGCGCGCTATCTGTCGCGCACCGAGCGCGGCTTGATCGCGTACCTTGCCAGCGCGCCAGACCCGCGCCCGCCCGCCAGACCGCGAACAGCGGGCTGAACCGTCCGCCGCGCTTGCAAACCCTGCGTCTGTCGGCATCACGCGCCGAAAACGTCATACTTTCCAAGATTTATAATACTGATTTAATTAAGAAATATACCAAAGATATCGGGATTCGAACCAGTGACCCGCTGATTTTGCGATGGCCGACATGTCTCGGCAAACGGCCATTGTGCCCATTGCTCAGGTCACCATCGTTCGCAAGGTTGCCAGTCGGTCCGCCTCATGCGCGGGTTTGTCCTGCCGGATGCGGCTGATGCGCGGGAAACGCATGGCGACGCCCGATTTATGGCGCTTGCTCGCGTGCACCGAATCGAACGCCACTTCGAATACAAGGCTCTTGTCCGTCTCGCGCACCGGACCAAACTTGGCCACCGTATGCTGGCGGACATGCCGGTCGAGCCATTTGAGCTCTTCGTCGGTGAAACCGAAATAGGTCTTGCCCACGGGCAAAAGTTCGGCCCCGGCATCAGGATCGCCATCCCAGCAACCAAAGGTGAAATCCGAATAGTACGAGGAGCGTTTGCCCGAGCCGCGCTGCGCGTACATCAGCACGCAATCGACCAGCAGCGGCTCGCGCTTCCACTTGTACCACAGCGCCGCGCGCCGCCCGGCCACATAGGGCGAACTGCGCTGCTTGAGCATCACCCCCTCGATCGCAGCATCGCGCGCGCCGGCGCGGATTTCGCCGAGCGCTTCCATGTCGGCCGCGATGATGGTTTCGGACAAGTCGAAGCGCCCGGGATCCAGCTTCGGCATGAACGCTTCGAGCCTTGCGCGCCGCGCGGTCCACGGCAACGCGCGCAAGTCATCGTTTCCTTCGATCAGGATATCGTAAAGCCGCACGAATGCTGGCGCCTCGGCCAGCATCGCCTTGGAAACCGCCTTGCGGCCAAGGCGTTGCTGCAAGGCGTTGAAGCTCGCCGCGCCGCCGCTTTCGCCGCCTTGGTGACTGCCGCGCACCAAGAGTTCACCATCGAGGACAGCGGGAAAGGGCAATGCAGAGGCAATTTCGGGGAAACTCGCGGAAATCTCGTCACCGCCGCGCGAATAGACCCGGGTCTCACCCGCCACGTGCACCAATTGCACCCGGATGCCGTCCCATTTCCATTCGGCGACATACTCGTCGAGGTTGATCACCTGATCTTCGAGCGGGTGCGCGAGCATGAAGGGGCGGAACAGCGGCAAAAGGTCGGTGCGCGGCGGCGGGGCCGTTCCGGTCGCCCACGCGAACAGCGCGGAGTAAGGCGGCTCCTGACCGTGCCAGTATTCCTCCACTTCATCCACCGGTACCGCAAACGCCTGTGCGAACGCCACTTTGGCGAGCCGCGCCGAAATTCCAATGCGCAGCGCGCCGGTAGCGAATTTGATCAGCGCATACCGGCCCGGGATGTCGAGACGGTCGAGCAGTCCGGCGAGCAAAGCGGGTGCCGCCGCCCGTCCGGTTCGATTGAGCGCGTCGACAACGTCGGCCAGGGTCGGGGGACCGGCTTGCGGTGCAGTCACGGGCTCCGGCCAAAGCAGGCTCGCCGTCTCGGCCGTATCTCCCACGAAATCGCGCGACAATGCCCAGAGCACCGGATCGACCCGGTCCGCCATCAAGGCGCGTACCGTCCCGGCTTTGACGGCGGGAAAATCGACAGCGCCGGTCAGCGCCGCGAGCGCCCAGCCGCGCTCAGGATCGGGCGTGCCGCGCAGATAGTCTGCGATGAGTGTCAGCTTGCCATTGCGCGCCGGGGTGAGCAGCAATCTGTCGAGCAGAGCGGCAAACTGCTGCACTACCTTGCTCCAATGTGACGGACGGCAATCGCACCACAACAAGGTCCGCTCCGCAGGGGGAAAACGTCAGGTCCTTCAATCATCCTCGTCCTCGTACCCGGTCAGGGCGAGCGCGCGGGCGCTGCGTTGGTGCAGTTCGCACCAGCGCAGCAGCGCTTCCTCGCGGCCATGGGTAATCCAGGTCTCGGCGGGATTCACTTGCGCGATGGTGGTGGTGAGCTCGTCCCAGTCTGCGTGGTCGGAGATGATCAGCGGCAGCTCCACGCCGCGTTGGCGGGCACGTTGGCGCACGCGCATCCACCCGCTGGCCATCGCGGTGAGCGGATCGGGCAGGCGGCGGCTCCAGCGGTCCTGCAGCGCAGACGGTGGGCAGACCACGATAGCGCCGGCCAGCGCGCCTTTGGGAACGCCCGCTACCGAGCGCAAGTCACCGAGCGGCACGCCCTGTTGCTCATAGAGGCGGCACATTGTTTCCATCGCGCCGTGCAGATAGATTGGGTCCTGCCAGCCGGCCGCGCGCAATTCCGCGATTACGCGCTGTGCCTTGCCCAGCGCATAGGCGCCGACCAGCACGCACCGCTCGGGGTTCTGCGCTCGCACTTCGAGCAGCCTCGCGATTTCTTCCGCGATCGGGGGATGCCGAAACACCGGTAGTCCAAAAGTCGCCTCGGTGATCAGCAGGTCGCAGGATGTGACAGCGAATGGCAGGCAGGTGGGATCGTGGGCGCGCTTGTAGTCGCCGGTCACAATCACGCGCTCGCCTGCATATTCCAGCAGGACTTGCGCAGAGCCCAGCACGTGCCCGGCGGGCAGGTATGTGGCGATGACACCGCCCGGCAGCGCGACGGGTTCGTGGTACTCTGCCGCGACCGCGCCCTCCGCAACGCCGTAGCGCACGCCCATGATCGCCAACGTGGCTGGCGTGGCGATGGTCTGGGCGTGCCCGCCGCGCGCATGATCGGCATGCCCGTGCGTGACCAACGCGCGCTCGACTGCGCGCGACGGATCGATCCATGCATCCGACGGAACTATGCGAATGCCTGCCGGGTCCGCTTTGATCCAGGAGAAATCGGCTGCCATGCCGCATCAATGACGCAGGAACGGCTATGGTTCCATAGGGGAATTGGGGTGGCCAGCGCGAGATCGGAAACGAGCGGCGGTGCATCGATCTGCGCCTTGGTTGGGGAGGCTTCAATGGTAACCGACAGAGCCTTTCGCTCCGCGCATCTTCTCTGCTCGAACCAGCTGCGCGCCAAAAAAGGGACAGGATCGAGCAGGACACCGCTGGAAAATGCGCCTCCCCTTCTTAGTACAGGCGGCGTGCCAGGATGCGATCGGAAGCGTTCCGCCCCCGCTTTGCCGACCTCATTCTGTATGGGGCAATATCCCACCAGGTAAGTCATTGAAAAAATTGGTGCACCCGACAGGATTCGAACCTGTGGCCTCTGCCTTCGGAGGGCAGCGCTCTATCCAGCTGAGCTACGGGTGCAGCGGGAGCATGCGAGTAGCAGCGCGCGGCGCGGCTTGCCAGAAGTTTTCATCTGCCGCTGGCGCGGTTTTAGCGGTTTGGTAGCGATCACGCATTACCCTCGCTTTGCAATGAACGTTCGTTCCCCAGTCCCCGATGCACAGCGCGCGGCGACCACGCCATGGGCGCGGCGCGCCAACGGTTTGGACCAGGATGAGGCGGCGAGCGCCAACGCGATGTCGCTCAAATGGACCGCGCTCCATGAAGCGGCGGCGGTGGTCGCCAATCTTGCGGAATTGCCCCCCGAGTACCGGACGCCCGATATCCGCAATTTCCCGATCATCATGCGCGATACCGGCGGCTGGCGGTTCACCCGCGCGCGGCACGGCATCGATGATCTGGCCGCCATGATGGAACCGGGCATCGCCGCGCTGCTCGCCGCCCACGCGCAAGGCGCACCGGCATTGGCAGCAGCGAGGGCTTTGCTCCTCGAATTCAAGGCGGCGCGCGGCGCGCTGCTCGATCTGGTGCCCCCGCTCGGGATCGAGCCCCGCCGCCAATAAGCCGCTTTACCTGTTCTATTTCTGTTCCTATCGTCAGCGGCGTGACCGATTCGCCGCTTTCTCTCGTTCCCGATGGCCTGCCGCGCGAAGCGCTCGGCGTCGCGCGGGGCATTTGCCGTCTGTTTGCGCGCAACGACATCTGGTGCCTGCCCGAAATGCCGCTGCGCTCGGGCCGCCGCGCCGATCTGATGGGGATCGATGCCAAAGGCCAGATCATCATCGTGGAAATCAAAGTCAGCCGCGCCGATCTGCTCGGCGACATGAAATGGACCGATTATCTCGATCATTGCGACCGGTTCTACTGGGGCCTCGCCCCGCACCTCGATCGCTTATGCCTCGAAACCGAAAGCTTTCGGCCGGGGGTGTGCGGGGTCATCGTCGCCGACGCGTACGATGCCGAGATTGTCCGTCCGGCGCCCACCGTGCCGCTTGCCGCCGCGCGCCGCAAGGCCGAGATCGAGCGCCTTGCCCGCGCTGCGCTGCGCCGCCATCTGATCGCGCACGATTCGCGCTGTGCCGCGTGGGGCAGCGCGGATGCGATCGGTTGATGCTGGTAAATCCATATTCGAAAGAATATAGAAGGCTTGGCAACCGCGCCACCCGGTAACGCCGCACGCATTGAACGGGATTTGACGTTGAACCGACGCGCATTTCTGGTCGTGCTTGCCGCCGCCACCGGCATGGCCGCTGTCCCTGCTCCTGCTGCGGCGCAACCCGGCGTGCTCGCGGCTGCCATCGGCGCGCCAAGCGACCTGACGATCACCGCGACCGTGCGCGTCCGGGCCGAGACCATCGCCAACCAGTTTCGGCCCGCTCCGGCGGGTGACGATAGCGCGCTGTCGATCCGCAGCGCGCTCGCCGCCGAATACGATGCCGGGCCTGTGCGCTTCGGCGGGGAGATCTGGGATGTGCGCGCCTATGGCCAATCGCGCACGTCGAGCTTCACCGCGAACGACATCAATGCGCTCGAACTGGTCCAGGCCCATGCCAAAATCGAACTGGGCGGCGCGGGGAGGAGTGCAGGCGCGGGCCTGCTGACGCTCGGGCGGTTCACGCTCGATCTTGGCGGGCGGCGGCTGGTAGCGCGCAACCGCTTTCGCAACACCACCAATGGCTTCACTGGCGCAATTGCGGCCTGGACCACGCCCAGCGGGGCCAGCCTGCTGGGCTTCTGGGCGATGCCGCAGATCCGCCTGCCAGACGACATCGCCGGAATTCGGGCCAATCGCATCGTGCGTGACCGTGAAACAACCCATCTGCAACTGTTCGGCGGCCATGTGACTTTGCCCGATATCTGGGGCGGCACGCTGGAAACCTATGTCTTCAGGCTGGCGGAGACAGACAGCGACGACCGGCCCACGCGCAACCGCCGCCTGTGGACCCCGGGCTTCCGGCTCTTCGCCGCGCCAGCCGCCGGCAAGTGGGATCATGATGCCGAAGCCGTCTACCAGTTCGGCAAGGTCCGCCGCACCGCCGCCGCGAGCGATCAGGCCGATCTCGCTGTATCGGCGTGGTTCGTTCATGCCGAAGCGGGGTATACTTTCGCGTCGGGATGGAAGCCGCGCCTCGCGCTGTTGTTCGATGGGGCCAGCGGCGATGCCGGGCAGCCGGGCAGGTACACCCGCTTCGATACCCTGTTCGGCGCGCGCCGCGCCGATGTCGGGCCAACCGGGCTGTTCGGCGCGATCGGGCGGGCCAATCTCGTCTCGCCGGGCGCGCGGCTCGATCTGGTGTTTTCCAAGCGGAGCGACGCGCAGTTCAGCTACCGCGCGGCCTGGGCACAAAGCGCCCGGGATGCCTTTTCCTTCACCGGGGTGCGCGATGCCACCGGCCGATCAGGGGCCTTTGCCGGGCATCAAATCGATGCGCGCCTGCGCCATTGGCTCGTCCCCGGGCTACTTCAGGCAGAAGCTGGCAGCGCGGTGCTGATCAAGCGCGGCTTGTTGCGCGCGGCCCCCAATGCGCCCGGTTCCGGCGACGCGCTTTACGGCTATGTCGACCTGACCTTGACGCTCTGAGCGCGGGCGTTCACCGCGCGCAAAATGGCGTGTTTCTGCTCCGCGCTGGCCCCGAACCATGCCGCAATCTCGTCGAGCGTGCGCCCGCACCCCCGGCATAGCCCGGCAGCATGGTCCACCGCGCATACTTTGACGCACGGGCTGGCCGGCTCCGCGCTGGCGGGGAGCCGGGTCATCGCAAGGCGACCGGATGAACGGCGCGGATCGGGCGGTTTTGCATCGCCCACAGCCCTATCCGCATGGCCCCCTGCTTGCAAAGCGCAAAGCGGCCGCGTAATTTTCTTGCGTTTCTGCGCGTTTGGGTCTAGGCGACCGTCCAGCAAGACCGGCGAGCGGATTTTTTCCGCCGCAGGCCCGGGCAAGCGTGAGGTTGGCCACAGTGATGGCAGAACCCGCCCCGGTCGAACGGCTGCGCTCCGCCCGCTCCCCCAATTCACGCATGGGTCGCATAACGACCCCTGTTCTGTGCGCGCCATCGGTGCGCCTATGAAAGCATACCTATCATGTCATTTTTCAGCGATCTCGGCCTTGCCGAGCCAATTCTCCGTGCGCTTGAAGCCAAAGGCTACAGCGACCCCACCCCGATTCAGCGCCAATCGATCCCTGCGCTGCTCGAAGGCCGTGATCTGCTCGGCATTGCGCAGACCGGCACCGGCAAGACCGCCGCGTTCTCGCTCCCCTCGCTCCACCGGCTGGCCGCCGACCTCAAGGTCAACAAGCCCGCTTCATGCCGCATGCTGGTGCTTTCGCCGACCCGCGAACTCGCCGCGCAAATCGCGGACAACATGAAAGGCTATGCCAAATTCCTGCGCCTTTCGGTCGATTGCGTGTTCGGCGGCGTGCCCGTCGGCAAGCAGGCGCGGCGGCTGGTTCCGGGTGTCGACGTGCTCGTCGCCACGCCCGGCCGCCTGCTCGATCTGATCGATCAACGCGCGCTGACGCTGAGCCGGGTCGAAATCTTCGTGCTCGATGAGGCCGACCAGATGATGGATCTGGGCTTTATCAACGCCCTCAAGCGCGTGGCCAACATGCTGCCCAAGGAACGCCAGAGCCTGTTCTTCTCGGCCACCATGCCAAAGGCGATTGCCGATCTGGGCAAGCAGTTCATCAACAATCCGGTGCGCGTCGAAGTCGCCCCGCAATCGACCACGGTCGAGCGGGTTGACCAGTATGTCACCTTCATCAACCAGGCCGAGAAGCAGGCGCTGCTCACCTTGCGCATCCGCTCGCTGCTGGCCGAGAAAAAGCTCGACCGCACGCTGGTGTTCACCCGCACCAAGCACGGCGCCGACCGCGTGGTGCGCAATTTGTGCGCCGCCGGGATCGATGCCCGCGCCATCCATGGCAACAAGAGCCAGGGCCAGCGCACTGCCGCGCTCGAAGCGTTCCGCAAGGGCATCTGCCCGGTGCTGGTCGCCACCGACATTGCCGCGCGCGGGATCGACGTTCCGGGTGTGAGCCATGTGTTCAATTATGAGCTGCCCAATGTGCCCGAGCAGTATGTTCACCGCATCGGCCGCACCGCGCGCGCCGGGGCAGACGGCGAGGCCATCAGCTTCTGCGCGCCCGACGAGAAGGCATACTTGAAGGACATCGAGCGCCTGACCGATGTTAAGCTCGCACCGATCCCGCTGCCCGAAGGCTTCCTTGCCGAAGCGGCCAAGCTGCCTGTGGCCAAGCGCAATCCCGAACAGGAAGCGCAGGATGCCCGCCGCGAATCGCGCGATGAGCGTGGCCGCTCCGGCGACCGTGGTGGTCGCAGCGGTGGCGGCAATGGCCGTGGCCGCAGCGTGGCTGGCCAGCGCACCGGCGCGCAGGCACAGGCGCGCGACGGACGCGGGCGTGACCAGCATCTGCGCGAAGATCGCGGCCCGGTGCGCAATCCGCTGCAGGCGGATGCACCGCGCGGCGAGCGTCCGCAGGGGGATCGAGCGCAGGGCGAACGCCCCCGCAATGATCGGCCACAAGGGGATCGGCCGCAAGGCGATCGGCCGCAAGGCGATCGCCGCCCCCAGGGTGATCGGCCGCAGCATGACCGCCCGCGCGGTGATCGGCCGCAAGGTGATCGCGCGCAAGGCGACAAGCCGAGAGGCGACCGCATCGCACACGCCGATGGCGCCAAGCCCGCACGGCAAGGTGACGGCCAGGAGCGAACCTTCCGCCCCCGCGGCCCCGCCGCCGTGGGCCAGCACCGCAACAAGGTGCAGCGCGTAGTCTGAAAGCACCCTTGACAAGAAAGAAGGCCCGCCCGGCTCTCCCGGGCGGGCCTTCTTTTGGGCGACTGTAAAATTTGCAGGCACAAGGCCGGAAAGACCTACATTTGTAGGTCTGCGAATGACGGGAGCTGGGACTTATCCGCCATTCCTGAACGGCGGTTGTAGCGGCAGGTTTATTGCCAAAAGGCGATTTTCAGCAAATTCTGCACTGGGCAGTATCTGAGAACATGACTGGCCGATAGTGCACTGACTAGTCTAGAACACTGCGTCAAACGAAGCTGTCGTTCGTCTAACGGCCACGGTTCGAAAATTTGAGACGCCTCATGCCGAGCCGCGAAATCTTCCTCAAGCAGTCAACGTCTCGAATCAAAGCTTCACATGCTTACTGCAGCCGGAAAGTTTACTTCGGCGCGCAGCCCGCCTTGCGTACGGTTGCACAGGCGGATCCCCGCGCCGTGCGTGTGGGCGATGGCGCGGGCGATGCCGAGACCGAGGCCGGTGCCGCCAGTTGCCTTGCTGCGCGATCCCTCGCCGCGAAAAAACGGCTCAAACACCCGGTCAATCTGGTTTTCGGGCAAGCCTGGTCCATTATCCTCCACCGCAATCGTCAATCCCGAAGCCTCCCGAACGATGGAGACGCCGACCCAACCGTTGCCGTATCGCCGCGCATTTTCGAGCAGGTTTTCCATCATCCGGGTCAGCGCCAGCCGGCTACCGGCAATCGTGAAAGGGGGCGATGCATTGTCTTGGGTAACGTCAATGCGCTGCGGTGCAGCCTCGGCGAGCGAGGTGACAAAGGCGCGCAGATCGATCAATTCGTGCTCCGCAACCGGCGTTTCGGCACGGGCATAGGCCATCATATCCGACAACAAGCGTTCCATCTGAACAAGGTCGGGTTCGATCTCGGCAATCGAGACATGGTCCTTGCCGTCTGTCCTGAGGCGCAATTTGGTCAGGCCCGTGCGAATGTCGTGCGCGATGGCGATCATGAGCTGTTCGCGTTCACGGATCAGGGTGCCAAGCCGCAGCCGCATCCGGTTGAGCGCCTGCGACAGCCTGCGCAACTCGCGCGGGCCTTCTTCGGAAACGGGCACGGCGGTTTCCGCAAGCCCCACGCGCTCTGCATGCCGTTCAAGCGCGCGAATTGGGCGCATGATTACCCAGTAAAGCGAGAAGCCAAGCAGCGCGGTCAACACCACGATCAGTGCAAGCAGCAGATAAGGACCATAGGCCGGGTCCGTGAAGAACAGCGCAGGCACCAACCAGATGTTCAGCACCCTGCCGTCCTTAAGCACAATCCCGATGTGGAGGGCGCTGGAGCGGTTGCTGAAAAGTTTCTGATCCGCACCGCTTCGGTCGGCCAATTCGAACGCGCCAACCACATCGAAACGGATATCACGTCCGCGCAGCCGCATCGCGACGGCGTTATCTGCGGTGATGAGCCGAGCCCGCTTGCTCAAGTCCTGGACGAGCGTATCGGAGAACCTGCCCGCGATCCACGCAATCCGCGAGCGGCTGGTATAGGTCGACAGGATTGCCCCTTCGGCCTCTGGCGGCGAGGTCTCAATCAGCCAGACCAGTTCGGCAATGCTGTCGGCGCTCTCGGTAAGTGCGCGGTCGAAAATGCGTCCCGAAACTGGCGTCTGCATGATGAGGAACAGCCCGGCGAGGGTGAGCACCAGCAGGCCGAAGGTCAGGGCCAGAACCCGCGCCAGAATCGAGTTGAACATGCCGACCATGCGCCGAGTCAGAGGCCTTCGCGTGTCACCGGGGCCGAAAAGGCATAGCCGAGATGGCGCACCGTCTTGATGAATTGCGGCTGCCCTGGATCAGGCTCGATCTTGCGGCGGATCCGGCTGATCTGCGAATCGATGCTGCGATCAAAGGGATTGGTGTTCACCCCGCGCGACAGATCAAGCAACATTTCGCGAGAGAGCACGCGCGGTGCGCGCTCAACCAGCGCGAGCAGCAGCGCAAACTCGCCCGAGGTGAGCGCGATCTCGGCTCCCCGCGCATCCCTGAGGGCGAGCTGGTCAGGCAATAGGACAAAGCCTTCGAAGCGCAGTGCCCGCAGCGAAGGGACGGCGGGCGCAGGATCAGCATTCCGGCGGCGCAACACCGCCTTGATCCTGGCCACCAGTTCGCGCGGGTTAAACGGCTTGCCGAGATAATCGTCGGCGCCCATTTCAAGCCCGACGATCCGGTCGACATCCTCGGCCATGGCTGTGAGCATGATGATCGGGACGGAAGATGTCGCGCGCAGGCGGCGACAGAAGCTGAGGCCGTCTTCCCCCGGCATCATCAGATCAAGCACCATGAGGTCGGCCCACCCCTCGGCAATCGGCGCTTCGGCCTCGGCGACCGATTGCGCCGTCAGGGTGCGCATTCCGCTGCGCTCCAGCACCCCGGCAACGAGGGTCAAAAGCTCCGGATCGTCATCGACGAGGAGGATGTTCGCGCCATGCTTCATACCGAAACAATAGGCACCCCGCCTCATCTCCTCCAGCGCTGTTTTGCGACGGTTTGTGGCCGGGTGCCCGGGGAATGGCAACATTTGGTCAAAAATGGTGTCGTGCGAAACAATCGGGGGCAACGTGCCGCGAGCATTCTCTCTCCATCGCAATTGATGGAGAGCCCCAATGACCAACACGTTCAACCGCTTTCACACGATCGCTGCAGGCATTCTGATCGCCCCAGCGCTGGTTTTTGCCGTTCCAGCAAGCGCGCAGTCGAGCGATCAGATGCGGCAAATGCTGGAACGCGCCGATGCCAATGGCGATGGCAATATCACCCGCGCCGAATTCAATCAGGCCCGCGCCCAGACGTTTGCGCGCCTGGATCGCAACAATGACGGCTATGTCGACAGCAGCGACCGCCCCCGCCTGTTCGGTGACCGCTTCGACCAAGGCTATCGGATGCTCAGTTCGCTCGACACCAACGGTGATGGGCGCGTCTCGCGCACCGAACTCGCCAAAGCCGACGCACCCGCCTTCGTCGCTGCCGACGCCAATGGCGACAAAGTCTTGAGCCGGGAAGAAATCGCCGCCCTTCGTCCTTCTCGCTGACCGGGACAGGTCTGCCATCACTGCTTTGATTGGAGAAAATCATGCTCGAAGATCAGCCCCCTCTCGCCTTCGCCCTGGTCCTCGTTGTCTTCGCGCTCGTCGAGTTCGTCTGGCGCAAGCGCGCTGGCAGAGGTTATGACTTCGGCGCGCTCGGCGCCAATCTCGGCATCATGGCAGGCCAGCTCGCGTCAAAGTTCATCACAGGCGGCGTGGTGACCGCCGCGATGTTCGCGGTGTTCTCCCTCGCACCTGTCCAATGGGCGATGGATGACTGGCGGACCTGGGCGGTGGGCTTTTTGGTGCTTGAGTTCTTATATTACTGGCAGCACCGTTTCAGCCACACCATCCGATGGCTGTGGACCAGCCATGCCGTGCATCATTCGCCCAACGAATTCACGCTGCCCGCCGCCTTCCGGCTTGCTTGGACCAGCACGATCTCGGGTGCCTGGGTAGTGTTCCTGCCTATGGCGCTGATGGGCTTCCATCCCGTGGTGATCGCGACGCTGCTGGCAATCGACCTGCGCTACCAGTATTTCCTGCACACCGAGGCGGTTGGCAAGCTCGGCCCGCTCGAATGGGTGTTCAACACGCCCTCACACCACCGCGTGCATCATGGCTCCAACCCGGCCTATCTCGATACCAATTTTGGTGGCGTTCTGATCGTGTTCGATCGCCTGTTTGGCACCTTTGTCGAGGAGCGCGAGGACGAGCCGGTCCGCTATGGACTGACCAAGCCCGTCACCAGTAAAAATCCCTTTGTGATCGCCTTTCACGAATGGGCAAACCTGTGGCGCGACCTGAAGGAAGTGCGTTCCTTCCGCAGCGGGTGGCGGGTTCTCTTCGGCCGCCCCGGGGAGATCGCGGCAAGTCCCCCGGTCCATGCCGCGCACCAAGTGCCCGCTTCTGTCTGACAAACCAAATACGAAAAACTTGGCAAACTTGACAAGATCGCTGCAAGCTAATGGGTCATTCCAGAATGCAACTGACCACGATTTTCGGGTCGTTCTGGTCAAAAAAGCGGGCACCAATCAACGGCCCGGAATTGAGGAGATCGGTCGCCGCGCTAAGTGACAACAATTGGAGCGCATTGCTGAGCTGCCGCTTGGCCTGGCGCGGTCGACCGCTTTCGGGTAGCACTGACGGTCAACGTAGCCAAACTTGAAAGCCGCCGAACGACGGCCATAAGGAAAAGCTGGCGATTGTGCATTTGCTACTGTGCCGTCGCCAGACGTTCACGCCTTGACCAAAGTTGGTGGTAAGCCGTTGACAAGAAATGAGAACGTCACGGCCCCGGCGTGTCGATCTTTGGAAATTCGGGTATAGTCTGGGTCTGTTGTGAACCGAACAGCCTCCTCTTGTGATGGAAACTGCAAGATTACGATCTTGGAAGGTGCTGGTCGGTCACCCTCGATCAGCTGGGGGGCCTCGTCGGCCGCCAGCACCATAGCGTTGAACTTGCAAAACACATCGGGAAAGGCCGCTTGGTACCGGCGATAAGCAGGCTCGTCGACGATATTGAGCATGGCGACGACGAACACACTCATGATGTTCTCCTTGCATATAGTTAAGCATTTAACTATCAAACATAGGCCTCTCACGCAAGGTTGACGATCATTCCCGCTCGTTCCGCCCGTCTTTACCACCTCCTGCATATTGCGGCGCATCGGGCCCAGAGGATGGCTGACAGCGCGCTTGCGTCAACGATCGGCCTTACCACGGCACAGGCATCGGTCTTGAGCGTACTGGAAAATGCTGGACCATCTGCGCAGGCAAGGGTGGCAGCTGAACTCAAGATCCGGGCGGCTGCGGTCACGCCGATGGTCAGTCGGCTTTTGGCCCGCGGCCTTATCACGCGGACTCGGGATCAGCGGGATTCGCGCCTCTGGATCCTCGAATTGACGCCGTCGGGATCGGATTTGGTTTCAAGATCAAGGGCGCCGTTCGCCAAAGTGAACGCAGTTTTCGACGCCGCGCTTGATTCCGATGAGATCGAACGGTTGGCCGGGATGCTCACCAGGTTGTCCGACGCCTTTGGCGAGCATGAGGTCAATCGGATGGACCAATGAGGGTGCAACTGAAACGTCGTCCCGAAAGTCATGAACGGAGAACGCCAATGAGCCCACGATACGACGCCATCGGGATCAACTATCTGGAACTCCGCAGGCCCGATCGGCGGATTGCCAGCGTAATCGAGCAAGCATTGGGTGATGCGAAGACCATTCTCAATGTCGGCGCGGGAACCGGCTCCTACGAACCGCAAGACCGGGCGGTCACCGCAGTCGAGCCGTCGTCAGAGATGATCCGCCAGCGCCAACCCGGCAGCGCCAGAGTCGTGCAGGCCAGCGCTGAAGATTTGCCGTTCGATGACAAAGCGTTCGATGCCGCAATGGGCGTGCTGACCGTCCATCACTGGGCCGACCCGCAAGCCGGCCTGCGCGAAGTGCGGCGCGTAACCCGCGGGCCGATTGTGCTGCTGACGTTTGACCCGTCATTCCGTCCGTGGTTGACCGACTATCTTCCGCAATTGGCCGTTCTCGACGACGACAGGATGCCGGCGATGGCCCGGTATCAGGAGTGGCTTGGCAACATCGAAGTCACGGCAGTGCCGATCCCGCACGATTGCACGGACGGGTTTCTCTACGCCTATTGGCGGCGGCCGACTGCATATCTCGATCCGCGCATCCGGACCGGCAGCTCATCATTCTGGGCGATCGAGGGCGCTGATGAAGGTCTTGAGCTGTTGCGGCACGATCTGGATACGGGAAAATGGGAGCGCCGATACGGCGAACTGGTCAACTTCGACGCCTACGATGCAGGTTATCGGCTGGTGGTAAGTCGATAACCTGGTGCAGTCTGCGAGCGAAGCGAAGACATGCATGGTGCAAGAGTTTTTCCAGTCCCCATCCGGTAAGCCAGTATCCGACAAAGCAGAAACTACGTCGCGGCGGCGCCTTCACCCGTTCACACGGCCGGTATGAGGCGCATGAGTGCCACGCTGCTCAGCCCAAGCCGCCGATCTGAGCGACCGGGTCTGGTCGAAAGCCGCCATCGCCCCGTCGTGCGCTCACCTGAGCGCGTATGCCCTCTTTTGCGCTGTCCTAGGGACGCAAGGCTTGTCATAAGGGCGCATGCAGCAAACCTCTTCGAACAGCTGGTTTCCTCGGCTCCTTAAATCTCTCTGGACTGTGTCAACTGTGTCAACTTCGCCCGCTGAACGCTGCCCGGCATGAACACCAATGTCTGGATTTCCATGCTGGCGATGACGGCGATCGTCGCGGTGCGCTACCTGCTGACCAGCGGTTTATTCGCGTGGCTGACCCACTTCGTGCGTCCCGGTCACTACCGCGATCTTAGCGCGCAAATCCGCCGCGAAATCCGGTGGAGCCTTGCTTCGGCGGCTATTTATGGCGTTCCTGCCGGGGTAGTCGCGTGGGGCTGGCAGCAACATGGCTGGACGCAGATCTACACCGATCCCGCTGCCTATCCGCTGTGGTGGATGCCGCTCTCGCTGTTCGCCTACCTGTTTCTGCATGACACGTGGTTTTACTGGACCCACCGCTGGATGCACCAGCCACGCGCCTTTCGCGCTTATCATGCGGTGCATCATGCCAGCCGCCCGCCCACAGCATGGGCGGCGATGAACTTTCACCCGGTCGAAGCCGCTGTCGTGGGGCTGTTCGTGCCTGCGCTGGTGTTTTTCGTGCCCATCCATGTCGGCATGCTGGGCCTGGTGCTGCTGGTCATGACCGTGATGGGGGTGACCAACCACATGGGCTGGGAGATGTTTCCCCGCGTGCTTGTTCATTCTCCAGCAGGGCATTGGCTGATAACAGCGAGCCACCATCACCGCCATCACGAGCAGTACAAATGCAATTATGGCCTCTACTTCCGCTTCTGGGATCATCTGTGCGGCACCGATCGCGGTCTGTCCGCGCCGTGAAGCGCGCGGCAATCACGGCCGCTCTTGCGCCTGTGATCCTTGGCGCGGGCCCGCCGCAAACCGGCTCTGTGCTGGTCGAGGTCCTCGGGCTGCGCTCGGCGAAGGGTCTGCTGCAGGCCTGCCTTACCGCCACGCCCAAGCGATTTCCCGATTGCAACAAGGATCCCGCCGCGCTCCGGTTAACCGTGCCGGCGCGTGCCGGTGCCACGCTGCATTTTGCGAACGTTGCCCCGGGGCGCTATGCCATTGCCCTGTTCCATGATGAAAACAGCAACGACCGGCTCGATACGGCGCTGATGATCCCGCGCGAAGGCTATGGCTTTTCGCGCGATGCGCCGATCCATTTCGGCCCGCCGCGATTTGCTGCCGCGGCCATGGTGGTAGCCGAGACCGAGCTGCGCACGGTGATCCACGTGCGCTACATCTTCTGATCCGCCGCACGGCTTTTGCCGCCGATCCGGCGGTAATTATCGAAGTATCAGCGCAACTTAATCGGTTCTTTACCATGTTGCGCCAAAACCCGGGTCATTGGAAGGCCAAGGGGTTCGGTCATGGATACATTGCGCGGCTTCGGCATGGACCGGGAGCACGATCTTTCAGCCTATGACGCGATCGAGGATTCGATCGACGAACGCGGCCATTCCGATCTTCCGCCGCCCGCCATCGGCCAGGATGAGCGCCGCATGCAGGTGCGGGCCTACAATTTCTGGGCCGGATTGCTCGATCAGGGGCCGTTTCCCTCGGTCGAAACCCTGCTCGATGGCCAGTTTCCCGATTTTGCCGATCACTCGGTGCTGCTGCATTTCGACACGGGCATCGAAGATCCCGCGATCGCCTATCTGGGCAAAGCGCTGGCGAGCGAGTGCGAGAAGCAAGTCGGCCTGAACCGGCTGAGCGACGTGCCCGGGCGGTCGCTGCTGTCGCGCATCACCGATCATTATCTCCAGATCATCGCCAACCAGGCGCCGATCGGGTTCGAGGCCGAATTCGTCAACCAGCGCGGCCGCACGATCCTCTATCGCGGCATCCTGTTGCCGTTTTCCTCGGACGGCGCGGCGATCGATTACATCTACGGTGTGATCAACTGGAAGGAGCTCGCCGACCAGCAGACCACCGACGCGCTGCTGCTCGAAATCGACAAGTCGCTTGGCCGGATCGACCAGAGCCAGCCGTCGCAGCGGCGCTTGCCCACTATCGCGCTATCGTCCTGGGCCGATGGTCCGGCGAACCTCAGCCCGTCGCCCGATCCTGACGACCTCGATCCCGACGAACTCGATCTTGCCGAAATCGGTGCCGAAATTCTCGAACCGATGCTGGGGGGCGGCACGGCGATCGGCGGCGAGATGCTGCTTGATCCCGCGTTCGGCTCTTATGACGACGAGCCGGAAACACTGGCCGACTGGCTCGCCTCGGCGCGCGACCTGGCCGTGCTGGCGCATTCCAGCGAGGATCGTACCCGCAGCGCGCTGTATGAAGCGATCGGCCGGGCGTGGGACTTTGCCCTTGCCGCCGCGCAAGCCCCCGATGACTACGCCGAGATGATCGCCGATGCCGGCCTGACCATGCAGGAACGCGCGCCGCTGACCCCGCTGGTCAAGCTTGTGTTCGGGGCCGGGTACGACAAGACGCGCATCACCGAATATGCCACCGTGCTGGGCCATGCGCAGCGGCTTGGCCTGCCGCAGGGCGCGCTGGGCCGCTTTCTGGGCGAGGCGCCGGGCGGATTGAAAGGCGTGGTCGCCGCCGAACGGCGTTTGCGCCGCGAGGAAAGCGGCAAGGCTGGCCGTCCGGCGACCATGCCGGCAACCATGCCGCTGGAAGATGCGCTGCGCGCGCTTACGCCAAGGTCGCTCGCGACAATCGATGAAGGCAGCGAAGAATACGCCTTGGTCATGGTGCGCCGGCTGGAAGGCGGCGGACTGGCGCTGTTGGGCGAGATCGCGCGTAGTGACCCATTGTTCGAACGCGCCGCACGCCGTCTCATCGCCTGATCGCAAAGCCGGGCCAACCAGCCCTTCGCGTTGCCCGCGCAACCTGCTAGCCATGCGGCATGACGGCGGGCAAGCAGGATGGGCGCAGCGTGGCATTTCCTCAAATGAGCTGGCTCGGCTGGCTGCTGATTGCGGTTCTCCTGCTCGGCATGCTGGGCTTTGTGGCTTACCGGCAAGCACTTGCCACGAATGCCGTCGCGGTGCTGAACGGCGCGGACAAACTGCTGCGCGGCGGCGACGGCCCGATCCGGCTGGTCGCGGCCGAGCGCTTCGGGCCCGATCCCGCGCAGAAGATCGAGATGTTCCTCCCCGCCGAAACCCTCACCGCCGGAAAGCCGGCGTTGCCGGTGCTGGTGTTCATCCACGGCGGCGGGTGGAATGCGGGCGACCCGCACGATTACCGGTTCATCGCGCGCACGCTGGCCCCGCGCGGCTATGCCGTGGTGCTGGCAGGGTACCGCCTCTATCCCGCCGTGCGCTACCCCGCGATGCTCGAGGATGGTGCCGGGGCGCTGCGCTGGGTTGCCGATCATGCCGCGGCATACGGCGGCGATCCGGCGCGCGTGGTGCTGATGGGGCATTCGGCGGGCGCTTACAACGCCGCGATGCTCGCGCTCGACCCGCGCTGGCTGGCGCGCCGGCAGCTGGCCGCCGATGGCCTGCGCGGGGTGGTGGCGCTCTCCGGGCCTTATGATTTCTACCCCTTCGACACCGAGGCCACGATCCACAGCTTTGGCGCGGCCGCCGATCCCGAAGAGACCCAGCCGATCGCGCATGCCCGCGCCGGTGCACCGCCGCTGCTGCTGGTGCACGGCACCGCCGATACCCGGGTGAAGCCGCGCAATGCGGTGGCGCTGGCGCGCGCGCTGACCGCCGCCGGCACGCCCAACCAAGCGGTGCTGCTCGACAAGGTGACGCATGAGGGCCTGATCATGATGTTCGCGCGGCCCTTCTCGCGCGATCGCCGCGCGCTCGACACCGTTCTGCCGTTCCTGGCCCGCGTCACCGCGCCCGGCATGGCCGCCGCCGCCAAGCCTGCGGCCGTTCCGCCACGCGCTTCACCGCGCGTTCAGGCGGCGCAGCGATAAGACCTGCCGCTGTGACCACAATCAAGCCGCTCCGCCAGATCGCCCGCCTCGCGGCCCTTGCAGCCAGCCTTGCGCTGTGCGCGGGCCTTGGCGCGGGGACAGCCGCCGCGCAGTCGGTGTTGCGCGATGCCGAAACAGAGTCGCTGCTGCGCGATATCTCCCGGCCGGTGATCGAGGCGGCCGGGCTGCAGCCCCGCAATGTCGATATCATCCTGCTCAACGACGGGTCGATCAATGCCTTCGTGGCGGGCGGGCAGGCGGTCTATATCCATTCGGGGCTGATCGGCGCGGCAGACAATGTCGCCGAAGTGCAAGGGGTGATCGCCCACGAAATCGGCCATATCACCGGCGGGCATGTGATCGGCGACGGGGGCTCGAAGGCCGCCACCGGGATCACGCTGCTCAGCCTGCTGCTGGGCGCCGCCGCCGCCGCCGCCGGATCGGCCGATGCCGGCCTTGGCATATTCATGGCGGGGCAGCAGGCGGCACTGGGCAGCTATCTCGCTTTCAGCCGCGCGCAGGAATCGAGCGCGGATGCCGCCAGCGTCCAGTTCCTCTCCAAGGCGGGGATATCGGGGCGCGGTTCGATCGACTTCTTCAAGAAACTGCAGTCGCAGGAATTCCGCTACGGCTTCAAACGCACCGCCGAGACCGATTTCTACAGCACCCATCCGGTCACCTCGGACCGCATCACGACATTGCAGGATTCCTTCGAGCGCGATCCTGCGTGGAACACGCCGGTCGATGCCGCGCTGCAAGAGCGCTTTTTGCGGATCAAGGCCAAGCTCTATGGCTATCTGGCCGAGCCTGCGGCCACGCTCACAGCGTACCCTGAATATCTCACCACCGCACCCGCGCGCTATGCCCGGGCTTATGCGTTCCACAAGGAAGCGCTGATGGACAAGGCGCTGGTCGAGACCGAAGCCTTGCTGGCGATGACCCCCAACGACCCCTACGTGCTCGAACTCAAGGGGCAGGTGCTGCTCGAATCGGGCAGGCCGATCGAAGCGCTCGTCCCGCTGCGCCGCGCCGTGGCGCTGTCGCGCAACGAGCCGCTGATCGCCACCACGTTCGGCCATGCCCTGCTCGCGACCGAAGACCGGGCAAATTTTGCAGAGGCGCAGCGCGTGCTCAAAACCGCCGTGTCTCGCGACCGCGACAATCCCTTTGCCTGGTATCAGCTGGGGGTGGTCTACGAAGCGCAGGGCGATACACCGCGCGCGCGCCTCGCCAGCGCCGAACAGCAGCTGGGCGAGTTTCGCCTGCCCGAAGCCTTGCGCAGCGCCGAAGCGGCCGAAGCCGCGCTCCCAAAGAACTCGGCCGATTGGCTGCGCGCGCAGGACATTGCGATGTCGGCCCGCGCGATGATTGAGCGCCAGCGCAAGAGACGCTAGGCCGTGCGCCAAGCACCACTTCCGGAGTAAGGCCCCATGCGCTTTCGCCCTGTTTTCCTGGTTGCGCTGCTGCTTGTCCTCGCCGGGGCGGGAGCAGGATGGTGGTATGGCAGCCGCAATGCGAGCGCGGCTGCAAGCGATGGCAGCGCTCTGGCGGCGCAGCTGGCCAGCGCCGGGATCGGTTCGGGTGAGCGCGCGGCGATCGAGGCGCTGGTCCGCGCCACCATTCTCGAGCATCCCGAGATCCTGCCCGAAGCGATGGAGAAACTGGAAGCGCGCGAAACGGCGGCGCGGCTCGCCCCGCTGCGCGGCGCTGTGGAAGCGCCGTTTCCGGGCGCGGTGCTCGGTAATCCGACGGGAAAGCTGACTTTGGTCGAATTCACCGATTTTGCCTGCTCCTATTGCCGCAGCAGCGTGGGCGATATCGAAGCGCTCGTCGGCGCCAATCCCGATCTGCGTGTGGTGATCCGCCATCTCCCGATCATCTCCCCCGAAAGCGGCCCCGCCGCGAGCATGGGCCTCGCTGCGGCGGCGCAGGGCAAGTATGCCGCGTTTCACAAGGCGATGTTTGCCGGCGAGCGCCCCAGCCAGAGCAGCATCGCGGCGGCGGCGCAGACCGCCGGGCTCGATGATGCCGCTGCAGGATCGTTTCTGCGCAGGCCCGGCGCGCAGCAGGAGCTCGAGCGCAACCTTGCGCTGGCCCGCCAGCTCGGTGTGAGCGGAACCCCGGCGTGGGCGGTCGGCGGTGTGGTGATGTCGGGCGCGGTAGGGCGCGAGAAGCTGCAGCAGGCGATCGACGCGGCGCGCAAAGGCTGAAATGCGCGGCCTTGCGGCAGTTCTGGCGCTTTTCTGCCTCGCCGGGCCTGTAACGGCTCAGCCAGTCGATCAGCTGCAACGTGATGATGCGCTCGTGCAATCGCTGGGCTGGCGGCTGAGCCATGCCAACGCGCCGTTCTGCGCGCGCGCCGCGCCGGGCATCGGCCTGCTGCTTGCCGACGCGCTGACGTTCGACGATCCGGCGCGCGCGCGCCAGACTTATGGCTTGACCGGCGATATCGCGGTGGCGGCTGTGGCAGCCGATGGCCCGGCGGCGCGGGCTGGGCTCGATGCCAATGCCACGGTGACCGCGATCGACGGCGCGGCGTTGACCAGCCTGCCGCCGCCCGCCCCCGACGATAGCTGGTCGCGCGTGCTCGGCTTGCAGCAACGGATCGAGCGCGCATTGGCGCAATCCGGCGCGGTTTCGCTGACCCTCGCCGACGGGCGCACAGTCGCGCTGCGCGGTGTGCCCGCATGCGCCGTGCGTTTCATCGTCGATGATGGCAAAGGCAATGCGGCGGCATCGCGCGAGCAGGTGCGCATCGGGCGCAAGACCTTGCGCAAGCTTGGCGAGGATCCGGCGATGATCGCGGCGGTGCTGGCGCACGAACTGGCCCACGCCGCGCTCGATCACGAAAGCATTATCACCCGCGCGCGCGACCGGGGCCAGGCGGTCCGCCGCTGCGAGCGCGAGGCCGACCGCCTCTCGGTGTGGATTCTGGCCAATGCCGGGTTCGATCCGGCCGCGGCAGCGGCGATGAACCAGCGGCTGGCGGCGGGCACGCTCGCACTGTTCGCGAGCGCGACGCACGGCGGCACCTGCGCGCGGGTCGCCCGCATCCGCGCCGAGATCGCGCTGATGGAAAAATCGCCCGATCGCGATTGGGCGCGTCGGTTCCAGCGCGAAACTTCGCCGCCGGTGGCGCAGGCGGCAGCGAACCGCTAGAGAGAGACCATGGCTGTCTTGTTGCCGCTTCCTCCCACGCCGTTCTTCGGCAACAAAAACCGTGCGTTCTGGCGTCTTCAGCTGCTCGGCTGGGGCGGTGCGATGCTGCTGCGCGCGTTGTCGAGCCTCGCCAATGCGCAGCCGCTGTCGTTCCTGATCATCGTGCTGATCGCCTCGATCACCGGCTTTTCGATCTCGCTGCTGCTCTCGGTGGTCTACCGCGCGCTGATCAGCCGCCAGCCTGTGATCACCTGGGGCGTCACCGCATTCGTGCTGGCGATAGCGGTGGGCCTCTATGCCTTCATCGATTCGTGGGTGATCAGCCTTTATCGCCAGGGGAGCGACGCGGGTTTCGTGCAGCTGTTCCTCGGCGTGTTCTACCTCGATCTCACGCTGCTCGGGGCATGGTCGGCGCTCTATTATGCGATCAATTTCTATGTTCAGGTCGAGGAGCAGAACGACCAGCTGATCCGGCTCGAAGCGCAGGCCACCTCGGCGCAGCTCGCCATGCTGCGCTATCAGCTCAATCCGCATTTCCTGTTCAACACGCTCAATTCCATTTCGACGCTTGTGCTGCTCAAACAGACCGAACCGGCCAACGCGATGCTCAGCCGCCTGTCCTCGTTCCTGCGCTATACCCTGATCAACGAACCGACCGGGCGCGTGACCGTGGCGCAGGAGATCGAGACGCTGAAGCTCTATCTCGATATCGAGCGCATGCGCTTCGAAGACCGGCTGCGCACCACCTTTCACATCGATGACGCCGCGCAGCAGGGCCTCATGCCCTCGCTCCTCCTTCAGCCTTTGGTGGAAAATGCGATCAAGTATGCGGTCAGCCCGCTCGAGGAAGGCGCCGAGATCACGATCAGCGCACGGCTCGTCGGTCCGGTGCTGCGAGTCACCGTGTCTGATACCGGGCCGGGGTTGCAACCCGGCACCGACCCATCGACATTGTTCGAGGTGAGCGGCGAGCATGCGGATTCCACCCGCATCGGCCTTGCCAATATCCGGGACCGTCTGGCGCAGGCCTATGGAGATGAACACCGTTTCGAATTTGCCAACCGCGCCGAGGGCGGCTTTGCCGTGACGATCGAATTGCCTTTCACGGTGCGCGAAGCGGCGGCCGGACCGGGCCCGCTGCGGCGCGAGGCCGCATTCCAGCCCGCCGTTTCCGGGTGACGATCGCGCTTCCCCATTTTCCCGGCCGCCGGAGCGCGGCGGCACCATTATCAACCAGCAAGGCGCGCGCATGACCATTCGCACAATTCTCGTCGATGACGAAAAGCTCGCCATTCAGGGTCTGCAATTGCGGCTCGAGGCGTTTCCCGATGTCGAAGTGATCGATACCTGCTCGAACGGGCGCGAGGCGATCCGCAAGATCAAGACCGAAAAGCCCGATCTCGTTTTCCTCGACATCCAGATGCCTGGCTTCGACGGGTTCAGCGTGGTCAAAGGGGTGATGGAGATCGAGCCGCCGCTGTTCGTGTTCGTCACCGCCTTTTCCGAGCACGCGCTGAAAGCGTTCGAGGCCAACGCGGTCGATTATCTGCTCAAGCCGGTCGATACCGACCGGCTCGCCGATGCGCTTGACCGCGCACGCACCCGCATTGCCGAAAAGCGCGGGCTCGAAGAGATCGAAAAGCTCAAGATCGTGCTCGCCGAAGTCGCGCCCGAAGCGATGGAAGCCATGCCCGACGAGCCCGAACCTGCCACGGGCCGATATGAAAAGCTCATCAACATCAAGGATCGCGGCCAGATATTCCGCGTCGATGTCGATACCATCGAGCGGATCGAAGCGGCGGGCGATTACATGTGCATCTACACCGGCGACAATTCGCTGATCCTGCGCGAGACAATGAAAGACCTCGAACGGCGGCTAGACCCGCGCGTGTTCCAGCGCGTCCACCGCTCCAAGATCGTCAATCTCGACCAGGTCCGCCAGGTGCGCCCGCACACCAACGGTGAGTGCTTCCTCGTGCTTTCCAGCGGCTCGGAAGTCAAAGTGAGCCGTTCCTACCGCGAAGTGGTCGCGCGTTTCGTGCATTGAGGCGGCTTGGTTGGCCGCGTGCCGGCTGCTAGAGACTGGCTCCATGACCGCGTTCACCATCCCCGGCTTCGATCTCGATGCCTTCGTCGCCGCCACGCTTGCCGAAGATCTGGGCGCAGGGCTGCCGGGCGGCGGGCATGATGTCACCAGCGAGAGCGTGATCCCGGAGGACGCGCGCTTTGCCGGTGTGATGGAAAGCCGCGATGCGGTCACCGTCTGCGGCCTGCCGATTGCCGCCGCGTTTTTCCGCGCGCTCGATCCCGCCATCGAAATCGAGCTTCTCGCCGCCGAAGGAGCGCAATTGGGCACCCGCAGCGTCCTCATGCGCATGACCGGAAGCGCCCGCGCGATGCTCACTGCCGAGCGCAGCGCGCTGAATACCGTGCAGCATCTCACCGGCGTTGCGACGCTAACCCGGCGCTATGTGGACGCTATTGGCAGTTCCCGCGCGCGTCTGCTCGATACGCGCAAGACCATTCCGGGCCTGCGCCATCTGGAGAAATACGCGGTGCGCACCGGCGGCGGGATGAACCACCGCATGGGGCTGTGGGATGCGGCGATGATCAAGGACAACCATGTCGCGGTGGCAGGCGGCGTTGGCGAAGCGGTGCGCCGCGCGCTGGCCGCCGGCGTGCGCGATGTGATTTGCGAGGTCGACCGGATCGACCAGATCGAACCCGCCCTGGAAGCGGGCGCAACGCGCCTGCTCCTCGACAACATGGGGCCAGACCTGCTGCGCGAAGCGGTCGCGCTGGTAGCGGGCCGCGCGCCGTGCGAAGCCTCGGGCGGCGTCCGGCTCGATACGATCGGCGCGATCGCGGCCTCTGGCGTGGATTACATCTCGGTCGGGAGGCTGACCCAGAGCGCGCCCGCCGCCGATATCGGGCTCGATTTCACGCCGCTTTAAATCCGAACAGGATTGCCCATCGCCAACCCCGTGCTAGTCTCGCGGCATGGCAACACCGGGGATATGGCGTTGAGACCGCAATCGATCATCCGTTTCGAGCAGGTCTATCTGGTCAGCGCAGCGCTTAACACACTTGTTGAGGTTCTCAGTTTCATGGGGATCAGCGGTCCAAGCGACATTGACCGCAAAAATATAGTCCTTGAGCTGAGCATCGTGGCGCTCGGTTGGGTTCTGCTATTCTTTTTCTGGTATTTTATCGCGCGCCGCGCCAGCAACGTCGCCAAGTGGCTTTTTGTCGGTCTGACCGTGCTTGGCCTGCTGATTTTGGTCCCCGACGGCACGAAGCTCGCTCAAACGAACCCAATCTATGCCGCGCTGACCGCGCTGATCACGCTGCTGGACTTCGCCTCGATAGCATTCCTGTTTAAGCGTGATGCGGTTGATTGGTTGAAGAGCCGAGGCCGAATTGTGCCCATTGACGCGACAATTTTCAGTTGATGGCAACGCGCAGACTGCTTGCGCTAGCGTTAGCGCTCGTTGCCCCCGCTGCGGCCCAAGCCCAAGCCTTGCAATGCCGCTTGCCCAGCCAGATCGACGCACCGGCCCCGCCCACACCCGATGGTGCGCGCCGGGTCCTGCCGATTGCGGGCTATACCTTGGCGCTGACATGGTCGCCCGAATTCTGCCGCGCGCGCCGCGACCGGCCGGCCAACACCCTGCAATGCGGCGGAAAACTCGGCCGGTTCGGCTTCGTACTGCACGGGCTCTGGCCCGAAAGCACTCCGGGCACATGGCCGCAATGGTGCGCCAACACGCCGGTCCCGGTCGAGGCGGTGCGCAGCGCGCTGTGCCTCACCCCCTCCACTGAATTGATCGCCCACGAATGGGCCAAGCATGGCAGCTGCATGGCGCGCTCGCCGGGCGGCTATTTCCGCGCGGGCGGGGCGCTGTTCCAATCGCTGCGGTTCCCCGACATGATGCGGCTTTCGCGGCAACCGGGCCTGACCGCCGGTGATCTGCGCCGCGCGCTGATCCGGGGCACGCCCGCCCTGCGGCCCGCGATGATCCGCATCAAGGCGAACCCGCGCGGCTGGCTGGAGGAAATGCATATCTGTTATGGCCGCGACTTCATGCCCGCTCGCTGTGCTGGCCAAGGGCTGGGCGACAATGCAGCGCTGAAAGTCTGGCGGGGGTCCTAGCGCCGCTGCTGAAAAAACGCGCGCAGCATCTCCGCCGCCTCCCCCTCGCCCAATCCGGCGTAGACTTCGGGCCGGTGCAGGCACCCCGGCTGGTCGAACACCCGCGCGCCATGCGCCACCGCGCCGCCTTTGGCATCGGGCGCGGCGTAATAGACGCGGGCGATTCGGGCATGGACGATCGCGCCTGCGCACATCGCGCAGGGCTCCAGCGTCACCCACAGATCGCAATCGTCCAGCCGCTCCCGCCCCAGCGCCTGCGCCGCCGCGCGGATCGCCAGCACTTCGGCATGCGCGGTGGGATCGCAGGTTTCGCGCGGGCGATTGTGCGCCGCCGCCACCACCTCGCCGTCCTTGACGACCACCGCGCCCACGGGCACTTCGCCCGCATCGGCGGCCAGCGCTGCCTGGGCAAGCGCCAGACGCATCGGTTCGGGAAGGGGCCAGCGGGTCATCGCCGCCAGCTAAAGCGGATCGGGCGCGCGTTGCAATGCGCGAATCCTTGACTTGGGGCGGCGGATGGATAAAAGCCGCGCTTTCCCGATATCTGTATCGATTTTACGAAGCGAGTATTCAGCCATGTCGCGCATCTGCGAACTGACCGGTAAGGGTCGCCAGGTCGGCCACAACGTGAGCCACGCCAACAACAAGACCAAGCGCGTTTTTCTGCCCAATCTGCAGAACGTGACCCTGATGAGCGAGCGGCTTGACCGCAGCTTCAAGTTCCGCGTCTCGACGCATGGCCTGCGCTCGGTCGAGCACAACGGCGGGCTCGACAACTGGTTGCTCAAGCAGTCCGACACCAAGCTCAGCCCGCGCGCGATCAAGGTGAAGCGCGAGCTGGTCAAAGCGGTCGCGGCCTGATTGCAAAACGGCGGGGTCTGTGCCCCGCCTAATGCGGGTTTTCGGGGTTCAAGCTCCAGGTTTGAGGCGCAGCTTGAGCAACAGCGTTCGCTGCGCCCACACCATCTCGTTGCTATCGGATATGAGCCACACCGCGGTGCCGCCATCGGCATCGCGCATGGCGGTCATGCCCTCATAGTTCTCGCGGATGCGCTCATCGCCGATCGTCGCGATCAGGCGGGTCGTCAGCCGGGCACCGGCGCGCAGCTGCGCCGGATCGAATAGCGCAATGGTCGTCCTGAAGCCGCGCGCAGACAGCGTGCGCCCCAGCACAAGCACGCGCCCGTCCGGCATTTGCGCCAGATCGACCGGCCGATAGCCTTCGGGCATCACGATCTCGAAGCGCGCCGGGTTCTCCCCCGGCTGCGGCTGCCCGGCGAAGAGCAGCCCGGGGTGCGTGCGCCGATCGAACCAGCCGGAATAGACTTCGCCCAAGACAATCGTCCGCCCGTCGGCAAGCCGGGTCATCGCCTCAGGGCCTTGATTGTCGGGCCATTCGCGCAGCACCGGAAGCGGGATCTGCATGGGCAACGTGCGCTTGAGCGGATAATCGAACATGGCCGGTTCGCCTTCATAGGCCACCAGCATGCGGCCCGAGGCAGGATCGAGCGCTGCCGATTCGGCATCGGCGGTGATCAGCCGGTTGCGCCGGAGCCCCGACACCAGCCTGCCGATCCGCGAATACCAGCGGTCGGGGCGATCCGGCGGCGTGAACCGCATGATCCCGCCCTTGTCCCCCAGCGCGATAAGCAGGCCGCTGCGATCATGGACCAGCGCCGAGAAGTTGCCGAAATTGGCGTGTTTGCTTTCCAGCTGCCACGCACCGGCCAGCGTGAACGGGCCGAGGTCGCCACCAACGTCCGCGTCGCGCAGCACGGGGGCGAGGTTCACCCGCCGCACTGCCTGATCGAACGACGCAGGGGGTTTCGGCGCATAGAGAAATGCCGCCGGAATCAATGCCGCGATGAGAACTGCAAGCCGGACAATGCGCATCGCGCGGCGCTTGCCACACCGACGCGCCGCGCGATAGCGGCGCGATCACGCCGCGCCTAATTCAGCTTTCGGGAAACCAGACTTTCAGGCGGCGCGGAATTTCATCGCGGCGCCGTTCATGCAGTATCGCAGGCCCGTCGGCGGCGGGCCATCGTCGAACACATGGCCCAGATGGCCGCCACATTTGGCGCAGTGCACTTCGGTGCGCACCACGCCGAAGCTGGTGTCACGGGTCGTGCCGATGCTGCCTTTGATCGGCTGCCAGAAGCTCGGCCAGCCGGTGCCGCTTTCAAACTTGGTCTTTGCGGTGAACAGCGGATTGCCATCGGCCGCGCAGACGAACGTGCCGGCGCGGTGCTCGCCCAGCAGCGGCGAGCTGCCGGGCCGCTCGGTGCCTTCCTCGCGCAGGATATAGAACTGATCGGGGGTGAGCAGCTTGCGCCATTCGGCCTCGGTGTGGCGCACGGGGAAGACCGTCTGCGCCGCCTTTGCCTTGCCAGCCGGGGCGGCGCTGCACGCCGCGGCCGCAGTCATTGCCGCACTGGCGCTCAGGAAGACGAGAAGATTGCGCCGCGACAAGGGCGCTGCATTGGCAGCTTTCGCTGCGCCGGGCATGACATCAGGCATCGTGGACTTTTTTCCGGGCTGTCACCCTCCCGCCGCGCCCGGTGGGGAAATGATAGGTCCGACGGCGGGCGGGCTTGGGGGGAACCGGGGGAAGTTCTATGGCGTGCCCGCCGTCGGTAATGTGGCCTTTACGCCCTATCAGATGAACAGAAAATGACTGCCGGAAGCGCCTTTGCGGGTCAGGTGCGCTTTTCGAGCTCGACTTCCAGCTTGCGGAAGCCGTGCACGAAATTCGCGCGGACCCGCACCGCCTCGCCCGCCATGCGCACGCGCATTTTGCGCTCGTGCATTTCCTCGAGCAGCACGCGCAATTGCAATTCGGCAAGCCGCGCGCCGACGCAGCGGTGGATGCCGTGGCCGAACGAGAGATGGCGGCGCGCGTTTTCGCGGGTCACGATCAGCTTGTCCGGGTTCTCGAACACGGTCTCGTCGCGGTTGGCGGAAAGATACCACATCACCACTTTGTCGCCCGCCTTGATCTGCTGGCCAAACAGCTCCGCATCGGCCGATGCGGTGCGCCGCATATGCGCCAACGGGGTGACGAAACGCAGGCATTCCTGCGCCGCATTGGGAATGAGCGAAGGATCGGCTTCGAGCAGCGCGCGCTGATCGGGGAACTGGTCGAGCGCGTGGACGATGCCCGACATCGTGTTGCGCGTGGTGTCGTTGCCGCCGACGATCAGCAGCACGAGATTGCCCATGAACTCCTGCGGGCTCATTTTGCTCATCGCGGGGGAGTGGATCATCATCGAGATGAGATCGGGGGTGGGCTCCGCGCCCATCCGCTGCATCCACAGACCCTGGAAATAACGCGCCATCTCCATCAGGATTTCATGGCGCTGGTCGGTCAGCCCCTCGGCGAGTGTCAGTTCGACATCGCCCGCCCAGTCGGACCAGAAGGTCAGCAGACGGCGATCGTGATAGGGAAAGCCGAACAGGATCGCGAGCATGCCCGTGGTCAGCTCGATCGAGACTTTGTCGACCCAATCGAACCGCTCGCCCCACGGCAGCGAATCGAGCACTTCGGCGGTGCGCTGGCGGATCTCGTCTTCCATCCGCACCATTTCGCGCGGGGTGAAGGCCGGAGCGACCGTGCGGCGCTGGCCGGTGTGCTCGGGCCGGTCCATCGCGATGAACATCGGCAGCTGGCGCTCGGCAAGCTTGGCCGGATCGATCCCCGCCGGCGGATCGCCGATCGTGATCCCGCCGTGCTGCCACGAGGAGGAGAACAGCTCGGGCAGCGATTCGACATGCTGGATCGCCTTGTGCGAAACCACGTTCCAATAGTCACCATAAGGCGACCCGACGATCTTGTTCACCGGCGCTTTGGCGCGCATTTCGGCAAAGATCGGGCCCCAGCGGTCTTCGACATAGATGTCCGAACGGCTGACGTCCCACGGGTGGGTGTGCGCCGGGCGGGCCTGCGGGTTGGCCGCAATCCAGTCTTCGAAAGCCTCGATCGCGGTGGGCGAGGTGCGGTAGGTGAAAGGTGCTTCAGGCGCGAGCTGCGTAGCCATGACAATCCTCCGGTGTTGCGGCCTTGACGTGGGTGGCCGCAGTTCTGACCGGTACTATCCTTGCAACCTACACGCCTGTCAATTAGGCAATCTTCACCGGCGCCGCAAACATCGCCTTGAGCCGCGCGCCGAGCGGACGCTTGGCCCGCGAGGGGCCGGATTTCATCACCGAGCGGCGGAACAGCTGCGCGCCGAATCGCACGATCAACGCCACGCAGACCGCTTGCCAGACCAGCGCCACGAGATGCGGCCACAGCTCGGGCGACTGCGCCGCGCGCGCCAGCATCGCAAACGGCGAGCTGACCGGAAACACAATCGACGCCGCCTCGATCCATGTCCCCGGATGCGCCAGCGCGTAGCTGGCGAAGAAGAACACCATGAGCTGGCCCATCGTGACCGGCATCGACAAGGTCTGCACTTCGCGCACCGTGCTGGCCATGCTGCCGATCGAAAGAAACAGCGAGCCGAGCAGCAGATAGGCCATCGCGAAGTAGACAAAGCCCAGCGCCATGAACGTCGGCCAGCCCACCGCCGGGGCTGCGAGCAGCGGCACCGATTTCATGCCGAACATCAGCAGCGCGCCAAACACCCCGCCCCACACCGCGATGCCGACCAGGCTGACTGCGAGCATGGCAAACAGCTTGCCCAGAAACAGCGCATCCATCGGGATCGCCGCGGCGAGCACTTCGATGATCTTGTTGGCCTTTTCCTCAACCAGATTGGACAGGACCATGCCCGCCAGCAACATCGTGAGCAGGAACAGCAGCACTTGCCCGGCCTGCGCGGTCACCGCCTGATCCATCCGCTTCGAAACGGCGGTGGCGGCGAGGCGATCGGCCCGGACCGCCGGAAAGGCGCTCCCGTCGCTGCTGCGCGCTTGCCTCGCAAACAGCGCGATCTGGCCTTGCCACTGGTCGATGCGTTCGCCGGTCGCGGTCAGCACCGGCGCGTCCAGCGTGCCTGTCAGCACCGCCGCCACCCGGTTGCCCTGCTTGGCCAACAGCCCGCGGGCGTCGAATGTCGCGCCCTCGGCCAGCCGCTCGGCGATCACATATTCAGGCACGCCGCCGGCCATGCGCGGGGCCAGCGCATCGCGCGCGGCAATCAGCGCGTCGCCCTGCTGCGCGGGCATCGCCACGGCGACTTGCGGATTATCGAGATCATGCTGGACTTGCGCGCCGAGCGCACCCGCCATCGCGCCGATAAACACCGGAAACAGCGGGCCGAGCAGAAAGAAGATGAACGTCTTGGAGAAAATCACCGCAGTGAAATCGCGGCGGGCAACCACCCAGGCGGCGCGGAAATGATCAGCGAGCATCAGCGGCGGCCTCTTGCATCTGGCGTGGATTCCTTGGTTTCCTCAAGCGCATGCGCCGCCGCCTCGCCCGCGATGGCGACGAACGCGTCGTGCAGCCCGGGCCGCTCGATCGACAGGCTGAGAATGCCCGCATCGCCCTCGATCAGCGCGCGCAGCAAGGGCTCGGTGCCCGTCTCGGGCAAAGTGAAATGCCAGAACGCGCCTTCGCAGCGCGCATCGTGGGGCAGCGCGGCGCGCCACGCGCCGTCGCGCGTGCGGGTTTCCAGCCGCACTTGCGGGCGCAGCCGGTCGCGCGCTTCGTCGACTCTCCCGGCAAAGGGCACTTTGCCTCCGGCGATGATCGCGATGCGGTCGCACAGCCGCTCGGCATGCGCGATGATGTGGGTGGAGAAGATCACCGTGGTGCCGCGTTCGGCCAGCGCGCGGATCATCCGCTCGAGCTTGCCCTGGTTAAGCGCGTCCAGCCCCGAGAACGGCTCGTCGAGCACCACCAGATCGGGCTCGTGGACCAGTGTTCCCAGAAGCTGCACCTGCTGCGCCATGCCTTTGGAAAGCTGGCGGATCTGACGGTCTGCGGCATAGCCGAGACCATGCATCTCGAGCATCTCGCGCCCTTTGCGCCGCCCTTCTTTGAGCGGCATGCCGCGCAGCGAGGCGAGGAAGCCGATCGCATCGGCAGCTTTCATCGCAGGATAAAGCCCGCGCTCTTCGGGCAGATAGCCGATCCGGCGCGCCACCTGCGTCGGCCGTTCGCTTCCGAGCACGCGAATATAGCCCGAATCGGGATCGATGATGCCCAAGAGCATGCGCAAGGTTGTGGTCTTGCCCGCGCCGTTGGGCCCGAGGATGCCGTAGATCGAGCCCTTTGGCACTGCGATATCGACGCCCTCGACCGCGGTAAAACCGTCGAAGCGCTTGACCAGACCGCGCGCCTCGATGGCCAGCTCCTGCGTCCCGAACGCAGGATCGTTGATTGCGTCGCCCTTGAACTGGCTAAAAGGTTCGATTTTCATGTCCATCGCCGTTAACCGTAATCCATGAACAAGCGGGGCAGCAAGTTTGGTTAACGCGGGCGCAACCCGTCTCGCCGCGCGGCTGAAAGCCGAGGCCGGGCGGCTCGGTTTTGCGGCCTGCGGCATCGCGTCGGCGGGCGAAGACCCGCTGCGCGGCGCGCGGCTCGAGCAGTGGCTGGGCGAGGGATTTCACGGCACGATGGACTGGATGGCCACCCGCGCCGACCAGCGCCGCGCTCCCCAGGCGCTCTGGCCCGAAGCGCGCAGCGTGATTGCCCTTGGCATGAGCTACGCTCCCGCCCGCGATCCCATGGCGCTGGCCGGGGCCGGCGATCGCGCGCGCATTTCCGTCTATGCGCAAGGCGGCGATTACCACGATGTGATCAAGCGCGGCCTGAAAGCGCTGGCCCGCTGGCTGGTGGCCGAGCAGCCGGGCACCGCGCTCAAGGTGTTTGTCGATACCGCGCCGGTGATGGAAAAGCCGCTCGGCGAAGCGGCGGGCATCGGCTGGCAGGGCAAGCACACCAATCTGGTCAGCCGCGCGCATGGTTCGTGGCTGTTTCTCGGTGCAATCTACACCTCGCTTGAGCTTGAGCCCGATGCAAGCCACGAGGATCGCTGCGGAACTTGCATGGCCTGTCAGGTCGCCTGCCCGACCGACGCTTTCCCCGCGCCCTACATGCTCGATGCGCGGCGCTGCATTTCGTATCTCACCATAGAACACAAAGGCCCGATCCCGGCCGAATTTCGCGCCGCGATGGGCAACCGCATCTATGGCTGCGACGATTGTCTCGCGGTGTGCCCGTGGAACAGCTTTGCCCAAAGCGCAGCCGCCAACGCCGCGTTCCTGCCCCGCGCCGAACTGGCCGCCCCTCGGCTCGCCGATCTCCTCGCGCTGGATGATGCCGGCTTTCGCCGCGTGTTTGCCGGATCACCGATCAAGCGGATCGGGCGCGACCGGTTCGTGCGCAATTGCCTCTATGCCGCTGGCAACAGCGCCAACGGGGCGCTGATCGCGCCGGTGAGCGCCCTGCTCGCCGATCCCGACCCCGTGCTGGCCGAAGCCGCGCAGTGGGCGCTGGACCGGCTGGAGACCGTCAGGCCATCTCCTTGAGCGGCACGGCGGCATCTGCCAGCAGTGCTGGCGCGATGTGCGCGCCGCTCTCGACCAGCTTGCGCCCCTGCACATAGTCCTTGACCATGTTGACGCAATCGAGCGCGATGACTTTGCCCGCCTTGAGGTAGATCACCGAAAAGCTGCGCGTCGCCGGGTCGCCGCGCAGCACCGCCGCATCGTGCCCGGTGGAGAGGCCGACGGTCTGGAGCTTGAGATCATACTGGTTCGACCAGAACCACGGGGTCGCATGGTAAGCTGCGGGCACGCCGCAGATCGCCTTGGCCGCAGTGGTCGCCATGTCATTGGCATTCTGCACCGATTCGAGGCGGATCACCGCGCCTTCGGCAAAAGCGCTGGCATGGGCCGCGCAATCGCCGATCGCATAGACATCGGGCAGCGAGGTGCGGCAGAAAGCATCGACCATAACCCCGTTGCCGCCTTCCGCGCCCGCCGCCAGCAAAGGGGCGACCGCAGGCACGATGCCGATGCCGACAATCACCAGATCGGCCGGCAGCACAGTGCCGTCAGCGAGCTGCACGCCGGTCACTTTGCCGTCCGCGCCAACGATGTAATCGACCATCGCATTGGTGCGCAGATCAACGCCGTGCGCGCGGTGCTCGGCCTCAAAGAAAGCCGACAGCGGCTCTCCCGCCACGCGCGCCAGCACACGCGGCAGCGCTTCAAGCAAAGTCACCGCGCAGCCCAGCTTGATCAGTACCGCTGCCGCCTCGAGCCCGATGTAACCGCCGCCGATCACCACCGCGCGGCGCGCGCCTGCATCGAGCTCGCGCATCATCTGGTCGACATCGGCGCGGGTGCGCACGGCATGGACCCCGGCGAGATCGGCCCCGGCGCACGTCAGGCGGCGCGGATCGCCGCCGGTTGCCCAGATCAGCGATCCGTAGGCAACCGCCGAGCTGTCATCGAGCGTGACGGTCCTGGCCTCTGAATCGACACTGAGAACTTCGCTGCCCAGCATCAGGTCGATCTGCTTGTCGGCCCAGAACTGCGGCGGCCGGATGTATAGCCGCTCGAACGGCTTGTCGCGGGCAAGATACTCCTTGGACAGCGGCGGGCGCTCATAGGGCGGCTCGCTTTCGCGGCCGATCATCCGGATCGACCCGGCAAACCCGTTCTGCCTGAGCGCGATCGCGGCTTGCGCCCCGCCATGCCCGGCGCCGACAATCACCACATCCGCTCGGTCCATCTACGCACCCTTTGCTATCCGCGCGGCGTTTGGACAATTTGGCGCGGGCGTCAACCGCTCTGGCGCAATTTGTCCCGCCCAGCCAAATCTTGGGCCCAACCCGCGCTGCTAGCGCGCCAGCAACGTGCGCGCCTGGCTGGCGATCTGCGCCAGCATGGCTGGCCCCACCGCTGCGGTGGCCTGCGCCCGGCCGGTCAGCGCCCGGAAAATGCGCACCGCTGCGGCCTGATCGGCAAGCCACTGCGCCGCAAACGCCCCCGGATCGCCGCCGCCCGCGCGGGCGAGGAAATCGAGCCGCATCTGCTGAAAATCACGCGCGAGGCCCGCCACCAGCAGGCGTTCCCACGGGTCGGACGGGTGCATGCCCGCCGCCGCCTGTTGCGCCCAATCAAGCCCGAGTGCGGAGCCCAGCGCGGAAAACGCGGCGGTGAGCGCCACGGTTTCAAAGCCCTGTTCGCCTGCCAGATGCGCCAGGCCGATCGCGCCGTCCATCTCGGCCAGGTGAACCACCCGCCCCGCCACATCGGCGGGCGCGCCGGCATCGGCCAGCTGCGCCGTCAGCCGCTGCGCCTGAACTTTCGCCTCGCCTTGCAACACTTCGTCCATCGCGGCGGAAAGCTCGCCGACCCGGCCAGCCAGATCGATGATCAGCAGGCCGGGCACCAGATGGCCGTGCGCGGCGCGCAGCACATCGCCGATATGGCCGCGCAGCGCCTCGGCGATCCGCGCGTAAAGCGCCAGCCGGGCCTGCTCGGGCATCGCGGCGGTATCGAGCTCGTCCCAGATCGAGCGCACATCGAGCAAGCGCTCAGCCGCCATGAACGCCGCCGCAACTTGCGCAAGGCTCGCGCCTTCTTCCTCGACCAGCTCGAAAGGATGGACCGGTCCCAGCCGATTGACCATGCGGTTGGCGATCTGCGTCGCGATGATCTCGCGGCGCAGCCGGTGATGGTCGATATCGTCGGCAAAGCGCGCGCGCATTGCCGCGGGAAACGCGGCGTACAATTCATCGACCAGCGCCGGATCATCGACCACCGGGCTTTCCTCGAGCGCGCGCTGAAGCACCAGCTTGGCGCTGGACATCAGCACCGCGAGTTCGCTGCGGGTAAAGCCGTGCCCGGCGGCGGCGCGGCGCAGCATATCTTCGCTGCCCGCCAGCCCCTCGGTCTTGCGGTCGAGATCGCCGCTTTCCTCGAGCACATCGACCAGCCGCGCAAAGGCCGGCGCTGCGCCCGGCCCGGCGCGCTCGGCAATCGAGAGCGCCAGCGCCTGCAAGCGATTATCCTCAAGCACCAGATGCGCAACGTCGTCGGTCATGGCGACCAGCAGCTCGACCCGGCCCGGCTCGTCGAGCCGTCCCTCGCGCTTGGCCGAAGCAAGCGCGATCTTGATGTTGACTTCGTGGTCCGAGCAATCGACCCCGGCCGAATTGTCGATGAAGTCGGTGTTGATGCGTCCGCCGCGCCCGTTTGCGCCGGTCAGGGCGAATTCGATGCGGCCGGCCTGGGTGATGCCCAGATTGGCCCCTTCGCCGATCACGCGGGCGCGCACCTCGCTGCCATCGACGCGCAGGCCATCGTTGGCCGGATCGCCGACCTGGATGTTGTTCTCGCCCGATGCCTTCACATAAGTGCCGATCCCGCCGAACCACAGCAGATCGACCGGCGCGCGCAGGATCGCCGCGATCAACGTTTCGGGATCGAGTTCGGCCGCCTCGACGCCCAGCAGCGTGCGCACTTCGGGGGATAGCGGGATCACTTTAAGCGCGCGCGAAAAGACGCCGCCACCGGGCGAGATCAGCGACTTGTCATAATCGTCCCAGCTCGACCGGGGCAGCGCAAAAAGCCGTGCGCGCTCTTGCCAGCTGATCTGCGGATCGGGCGCGGGATCGAAAAACACATGGCGGTGATCGAATGCGGCCACCAACTTGATCGCCTTCGACAGCAGCATGCCATTGCCGAACACATCGCCCGACATGTCGCCGCATCCGGCGACCAGCACCGGCTGCGTCTGCACATCGACATCCATCTCGCGGAAATGGCGCTGCACCGATAGCCACGCGCCTTTGGCGGTGATGCCCATCGCCTTGTGGTCATAACCTTTCGATCCGCCGCTGGCGAACGCGTCGTCGAGCCAGAAACCGGCTTCTTCGGCGATCGCGTTGGCCGTGTCGGAAAACGTCGCTGTGCCCTTGTCGGCGGCGACCACGAAATAGGGGTCCTCGCCGTCGCGAATGACCACGCTCTGCGGATGCACCACCGCGCCGCCAACGATATTGTCGGTGAGCGAAAGCAGCGTGCGAATGAACACCTGATAGCTCGCCTTGCCTTCGGCGAGCCAGCCTTCGCGGTCGCGCATGGGATCGGGCAAGTGTTTGGGATAGAACCCACCTTTGGCCCCGGTCGGCACGATCACCGCGTTTTTGACGCGCTGCGCTTTCATCAGGCCTAGGACCTCGGTGCGGAAATCGTCGCGCCGGTCGGACCAGCGCAAGCCGCCGCGCGCCACCGGCCCGGCGCGCAGATGGATGCCCTCGACACGGGGGCTGTAGACGAAGATCTCGCGCCACGGCACCGGGCGCGGCAAGCCGGGAACGAGCGCGGAATCGATCTTGAACGCCAGCGCCTCGGCCGCCGCGGGGGCAAAGGCATTGGTGCGCAAGATCGCCTCGACCACCGCGCGAAAGGCGCGCAGCAGGCGGTCGTCGTTGATCGCGGCAACCCCGGCAAGGCCGACCCGGATCTGCTCGATGAACTTTGCCTCGCCCTCGGCCCGATCGCCCGCAAACGCCGGATCATGCCGCGTGAGGAACAGGCCCACCAGCCCGCGCGTGACCTGCGGCGCATTGCGCAGCGCATCGACCGCCGTACCGATCGAGAAATTGAGGCCCGTCTGGCGCAGATAGCGATACCACGCGCGCATCCAGTTGGTGCCGCGCCGGGTGAGCGCGGCGGCCACGATCAGCCGATTGAATGGATCGTCCTCGTCCTCGGCATTGAGCACGGCGCCCAGCGCGTCCTCGATCTGCGCGGCGCGCCCGACCAGCGCATCGGGATCGATCCCGGCGGGGAGCGAGACGAGGAAATCGTGAATGAACCCGAGCCGCCCCTTGTCGAGCGCGGTCGGTATCTCCTCCAGCACGCGAAAACCGAAGTTTTCGAGCACCGGTACCGCGTCGGACAGGACAATCGCGCCCTCCCGCTGATAGAGCTTGAGCCGCAGCCCCTCTTCGCCGCGCAGCCGGTGAAGCCGGGCCGCGCGGCGCGGCGCGTCGGCGCTGCTCAAGGCGTGCAGCACGCGGATGTCCTCGGCGGCCTCGCCCGGGCCATAGGCGGCGCGATAACCCACGGGAAAGGCATCGGCATAGCGCGCGGCCAGCGCCGCACCCCGGCTGGGGTCCTCGCCTTTGGCCAGCTCGGCCTCGACCGCTGCGCCCCAGCCGCGCACCATGGTCTGCAGCGCCGCATCGAGATCGGCTTCGTCGACCGTCCCGTCGCTCTCGCGGATATCGAGCACAAAGCGGATCTGCGCCAATGTGCTGCTGTCGACCGAGAGGTTCCAGTCGAGCACTTCCGCGCCGGTAGCGTTTTCGAGCAGCGTTTGCACCTGCATCCGCACTTCGGTCGATTGCACGTCGCGCGGCAACCACACGAACGCAAGCAGATGCCGCGCCAGCGGCACCGCGACGAGCGCAAGGCGGGCGCGCGGCCGGTCGAGCAGGCTCATCATCGTCGTCGCGATCCGCTCGAGATCGGCGTCGGTGAAGCTGATCAGCAGGTCGTGCGGCAATGCCGTGAGCACGTGGACCAGCGCTTTGCCGCCATGGCTGGTGGTGCTGAAGCCGAATTTGCCGAGCAAGCCTTCGAGCTGGCTGCGCATGCGCGGAATCCGGTCGGGCGGAGTCGCCAGCGCGACGCTGGTCCAGACGCCGGCGTGCACCGACAGCGCAACCACTTTGCCGCCTTCGAGCACCGGCACGATGAACAGATCGAGCGGCACCCGCCGGTGCACCAGCGCGATGCGATTGGCTTTGACGATCAGCGGCGCGCGCGGCGCCTCGTTGCCGCTTTCGCCGCCCCGGTCGAACCACGCGAAAGCGCGATCATACGAGGCATCGGCGAGCAGCGGCGCTGCGCTGGCGCGGCAGATGCCAAGCGTTGCGCCGGTGCTGCCATCGCGGCGGCGCACGACATGGCCCAGCTGGGTCAGCATGCCATCGGACAGCCAGCGCAGCAGCGCCGCGCCTTCCTGATCGGGCAGGCTGCGCGCATCATCCTGCATCGCGGCCTGCATGCGCGGCCAATCGGCGACGGCGGCGTGCACATCGGCGAGCGTGGCGTGCAGCGCGTCTGCCAGGTCGCGCCGGACGCGGGCGTCGACGCGCTCGGTCTCCAGATAGATGATCGATTCGCGGCGCTCGCCGATCGCGTCGCCTTCAGGCAGCGCGAGCAGCGTGCCGGCCGGATCGCGCCGCACCGCCACGACCGGGTGGATCAACCGGTCGATCGCCAACCCGAGCGCGGTGATCGCGCCCGCGATCGAATCGACCAGAAACGGCATGTCGTCGTTGATCACTGCGATCCGCAGATAGCGGTTGCCTGCCTGGCTGATGCTTTCGATGGCGATGGCGGGTGCCGAACCGTCGCGCTGCGCCGCCGCCGCCAGGGTGAACCGCGCCGCCTCCGCGATCCGCGCCGCATCGAAATCCGCGGCCTCCTCGGGCAAAAGCGACAGGGCAAGGCGCGCCGCGAGCAGATCGGCAAGCGGCGAGGCGGCAGTTTCGGGTGTGGGCATCACGGCTCCTGCTCAGCTGCGCTGGTATTGACGACCGCCGGGTGGCTTTATCGCTTGCGTTGTATACGCGGCGTATCGCGCGCGGGTTACAGTGGCTTGATCGGGGGCGCAGTGCGCCTAGGCGGCGGCTGTCTGCACCAGCGGCTGGACCGCGTGCATCGTCAGCTCGAGCGAACGGCGGCGCAGCGCCGGGTCATAGGTCGCGCCCGCCACGATCAGCTCATCGGCCCGCGTGCGCTCGGCAAAGGCGTGCAGCTTGTCGCGCACCGTCGCGGGGCTGCCGATCGCGCTGACCCGGCGCAGCCCCTCGATCATGGCGAGCGCGGGGGGCGGCAGGCTCTCGCGGTAACCGGGCACCGGGGGCGGCAGCTTGCCCGGATCGCCCATGCGCAAGCGCACGAACGACTGGTCCATCGAGCTCGCCAGCAGCGTCGCCTCGGCATCGGTATCCGCCGCGATGACGTTGATCGCGGCCATGACATAGGGTTTGTCGAGCACCGCCGAGGGTTGGAACCGCTCGCGATAAAGGTGCAGCGCGGCATCGAGATGATCGGGCGCGAAATGCGAGGCAAAGGCATACGGCAGGCCGAGCATCGCGGCGAGCTGCGCGCCGAACAGGCTCGATCCCAGGATCCACAGCGCCGGGTTCGCGCCGAGCCCCGGCGTCGCTTGCAGCGGCAGACGCGGATCGCCCTGAAACTGCAGCTGCAGCTCGACCACATCGGAAGGAAAATCTTCCGCCGCGCGGTTCACATCCTTGCGCAGCGCGCGCACGATCCGCTGATCGCCGCCCGGCGCGCGGCCCAGCCCCAGATCGATCCGCCCGGGAAACAGCGCATCAAGCGCGCCGAACTGCTCGGCAATGACGAGCGGATTGTGATTGGGCAGCATCACCCCGCCCGCGCCCAGCCGGATGCGTGACGTGGCGTGGCCCAGATGCGTCAGCACGACCGAAACCGCCGCGCCGCCGATGCCGATCATGCCGTGATGCTCGGCCACCCAATAGCGTGTGTAGCCGAGGTCTTCGGCGGTGCGCGCCAGAAGCGCCGATTCGGCGAATGCTTCGCCCAGGGTGCCGCCTTCGCGGATCGGAACGAGATCAAGAACCGACAGTTTCATGGGCGTTTCTCCGCATCAGGGGCGGGTGATGCCGGTTTTGGACCAAGCTGGTCAAGGTAGTTCTGCGCGGCTTTGGCCTCATCGCTCCCGGGCGCGAGCCGGATCACCGATTCCCACGAGCGGCGCGCGGGCCCGTCGCGCCCGGCCAGCACCGCGATGACGCCGGCTTCGAGGCCGATCGCGGGATCGCGCGGATCGAGCCGGGCGGCGGTCTCTATGTCGTCCTGCGCTTTCGCCAGATCGCTGCCGCGCCGCGCCAGCGTCGCCGAAAGCAGCCAGCCCTCGGCATAGGCGGGTGCCAGCCGGTGCGCTTCGGCCAGCGCGGTGGCCGCCTCGCCCGGGCGGTCCAGCGCCACCAGCGCGCGGGCGCGGTCCGCCTGCACGGTGCCGAGCGCGACCGGATCGCTGCCATCCTTGAGCGCAAGCGCCTGATCGAACCAGCCGAGCGCGCGCTGCGCCGACCCGGTGCGCAGCGCCGAGCTTCCGGCAAGCGCGAGCAGCGGCACTCTGGTTGCAGAAGCGCCAGCAGGAACATCGGCGAGGCCGGCGGCAAACGCGGCCTCCGCCTCGGCGAAATCCCCCTGCCCGGCAAGGATCAACCCGATGCATTGCCGCGCCGCGACGCGGTCGTCGGCCTTGATGCCCTGCGCCAGCCAGCCCCGCGCCGCCGCGAGCCCGGCGGCCGGATCGGCTTTTGCCGCGGCAAGGCACTGCGCGAGCTTGCCCGGCTGGCTGGGCCGAGTGGTGGCAGGCGGCGTATCGGCAGGCGCAGGCGCGGCGGCGCGGCGGCGCGGGATCGGCAGCGGGGCGGCTCCGCGCGGCGAGGGATTGGGCCCCACCTGATGCCAGACGTCCGGCTGAACAGGCAAAGCGGCGAACAAGGCAAAGGGCAATAGCAGCACGAAAGATCCTTCAGGCCCGGTTCGTCAGATCGCCCAAAGTGCGCAGCAGCAGCGCGATGTCGCTGGCGCGCGACAGGCGGTGATCGCCATCCTTGATCAAAAGCACCTGCACATCGGCTGAACGCAGCGCGCGCGCCAGCCGCAGCGACACCTCCCCCGGCACATCGCCGTCGGCCTGCCCATGAATCAGCCGCACCGGGCCGGCAAATGCAATCTCGCCGTGGAGCCGCACATACCGCTGACCATCGGCATAGAACCCGGGATACGTCGGCGTCGGCTCGGGCCCATAGGGATTGTCCGCCCGGATTACCTCGCCTGCGGCGAGCAGCGCGGCCTCCCCCGCAGGAATGCCCCAGTCGGTGAAATCGGGCGCCGGGGCAAGCCCCACCAAAGCCTCCACCACATCGGGCAGCGCTTCTGCCACCAGCAACATCAGCCAGCCGCCCATGCTCGATCCGCACAGCACCGCGCGCGCGATGCCCTTGGCCCGGATTAGCGCTGCAACCTCGTCGCGCCAGCGCGACAGCGTGCCCTCGGCAAAATCGCCGCTGCTCTGGCCGCAGCCCGAATAATCGAGCAGCAGGCAGGCGCGGCCTTGCGCCGCCGCCCAGCGCAGCACCGCCTGCGCCTTGCCGCCGCGCATGTCGGACATGTATCCGGGCAGGAACACCACCGCGGGCGCGGCACCGGGCAAGAAACGATGCGCGATGCGCCGACTGTCAGGGCCATCAAACCAGGCGAGCGGAGCGGCGGCGTCGATATCCATCCGGCCCTGTTAGGCGTCTCGCGCCGGTATGGAAACAACCCAGCCATTCGTGGCGACCATCTGGAATCATGCGCGGCACCTGCTAGAGCGAGCCTATGAACGCGCGCCTGCCCCTCCTCCTCCGCTGGTTCGGCGAAAGCCGCAGCGCGCTGCTGCTGCTGTTTGCGGTGTTCGGCGGGCTGCGCGCGCTCGCCATCCTGCTCGATGTGACCCCGAGTTCGGACGCCGACTGGTATTATGCGCGCGCCGACATGCTCGCGCGAGGGCTCGGCTATCTGAGCAATCAAGGCGTGCCGACCGCTTATTGGCCGCCGGGCTGGCCGCTGGCGCTGAGCGCCGCGTTCCGCCTGCTCGGCGCATCGACACTCACCGTCGGCCTGTTCAATCTGGCCTGCGCGCTTATCGCCGGCTGGCTGACGCTCGATCTGGGCAGGCGGATTTTCGCATCGGAGCTGGCCGGGCGCACCGCGCTGCTGCTGCTCGCGGTCTATCCCAATTCGATCCTCTATGTGCCGCTCGCGCTCACCGAGGTGTTCTACACCACCCTGCTGCTTGCCGGGTGCTGGCTGCTGATCGCGCGCAAGGGCGTGCTCCGGCTGGTGCTGGCGGGCGCGGTGTTCGGCTTTGCCATGCTGGTCAAGACGCAGACCCTGATCGTGGTGCCGCTGCTCTTCGCCATTGGCCTGTGGCGCGAAGGCCATGTCTGGCGGCGCGTGCCGGGTATCATCGCGCGCGCAGCGATCCTGTTTGCCTGCGCGGCGCTGGTGGTTGCGCCGTGGACTTTGCGCAATCACCGCGAACTGGGCGCGTGGGTGCCGGTATCGACCAACGGCGGGATCACTTTGCTGACCGGCAACAACGACAGCGCGCGCGGCGGCTTCACCCCCGAGGATGCGGCGGTCAAGGCGCTCGACGCGCGCCGCGATCTCGATGAACTGGAATACGACGCCGAGGCGGGGCGGCTGGGCAAGCAATGGATCATCGCCCATCCGGCCCGGTTTGCGATGCTGATGCCGCTCAAGCTGCTGCGCCTGTGGGGCCCCGATGGCGAAGGGGTATGGGCCTACGAGACCGATTCGCCCGCCTATACGGCTGCGCCTTGGGCTTTCACCTTGTTGCGCGCGGCGAACCAGCTTTGGTACTTTGCGCTGCTCGCGCTGTTCGGGCTCGGCGCGTTCCTGATGGTCCGCGCGCGCCGCGCCGCGCGCGAACGCCTGATCGATTGGTGGCTGGTGCCCTATGGCATCGCGCTCTATCCCAGCGCCATCGCCATGGTCTTTTCGGGCCAGTCGCGCTTTCACTATCCGGTCATGCCGTTCATCTGCATGACCGCCGGCTGGGTCGTGGCGTCAGCGCTCCATCAGGCCGCCGCGCGTTTCGCCCGGTCGCGCGCGTAATAGGGCATCACTTCGCTCGCCTCGACCGGGCGCGAATAGTGATAGCCCTGCAGATGCGTGCACCCGGCCGATTGCACCGGTTCGACCAGCGAAAGCTCGCTCACGCCCTCGGCCACCACTTCGGCCCCGATACGCAGCGCCATCGTCACCGCCGCATCGAACACCGCGCGGCTGGTAGGATCGGTTTCGAGATTGCCGATAAGCTCGCGGTCGAGCTTGAGCCGGTCGAATTGGAACGTGCGCAACAGGCACAGCGAGGAATAGCCGGTGCCGAAATCATCGAGCGCGATGCGGCACCCGGCCTGGCGCAGCAATTCGAGCGTGAGCACCGCGCGCTGGTTGCGCTCGATCGAGACCGATTCGGTCACCTCGAGATACAGCCGGTGCGGATCGATGCCATTGCGCGCGCAGCAATCGAGGAAATGGCCGACGAACCCATCCTGCTGGAGCTGGAGCGGCGAGAGGTTGATGCTCAGCTGCAGCTCGGGCCATTGGCGCAGATCGGAAAGCGCGCGCTCATAGATCCAGCGCCCCAGCGGCACCATCAATCCGCTGCGCTCGGCGGCGGGAATGAACCGCGACGGCGGCACATCGCCGTGGCGCGGGTGGCGCCAGCGCACCAGCGCCTCGACCTCGTCGGGATAGCCGCCCACCGCATGGATCGGCTGATAGACCATGCGCAGCTCGTCGCGCTCGAAAGCCTCGCCCAGATCGCGTTCGAGCGCGCGCTCGATCTCGTGCTCTACCAGCAGTTCGGAGCCGAACGCGGTCGCGCGATTGCGGCCCGTGTGCTTCGAGGCATAAAGCGCCAGATCGGCGCGGATCAGCAGTTCATTTTCCGACGCTGGCTCCCAGCTCCCTGCCTCGTCGCGCTCCGCCGCAACATGCCCCAGCGAGAGCGTGATCGCTATCTGGCAGCACCCCAGGCCGAACGGCACGCGCATCGCCGCCACCAGCCCGCTTGCCAGCATCGCCGCATTCTCCGCCTCGTCCAGCGCGCGGCACACCGCAAATTCATCGCCCCCCAGCCGCGCGACGAACGCGCCCGGCCCGAGCAACTGCGTCATGCGGTCGCCAATCAGCGAGATCAGCCGGTCGCCCGCCGGGTGGCCATAGTCATCGTTGACGTATTTGAACCGATCGACGTCGGCGAGCATCACCACGAACCTGTCCGCCGGCGATGAATCCAGCATCTTGACGAGCTTGTCGACAAAGGCGCGCCGGTTGGGCAGGCCGGTCGCCGGATCGGTATAGGCCAGCCCCTGCACGGCATGCGCGTTCAGCCGGAATTTCTCGAGCGCGTCGGACAGTTCGTTGAGCTCGCGCATCGGCGAGCGTTCGATCGCGACGTCGAGATCGCCCGCGGCCAGCCGGCGCAGGGCATCGTGCATGCGCCGCAGCGCGGGAAGGACGTTGCGCATGAGATCGAAACAGATGCCCGCCGCGAGCATGATGATCAGCAGCCCCGCCAGCCCGACCATCAGGTTCCAGCTGCCGACCGCGCGGTCGAGGCTGGCAAAATTGCGGTCGCGCCGCGCATTCACCGCGCCCTCGATGTCGCTCACGCCCCGGCCAAGCTGAGCATGGAACCGCTCCATCGCGGTGCGCTGCCGCATGCCGAGCGGCTTGCCGGGGGCGGCATCGAGCAAAGTGCTCACCGCTCCCTCGAGCCGCGCGAACACCGGCTGGTTGGAGACCGCGCGGTAGAACGGATCGCCCTCGGCGCGGATGTCGTTCAGGCTGTTGGCAATCGCGATGGCGGCATCGGTCAGCTGATCGCGCTTGGCGATCGCCTCCGCTTCGCCGCGCGGCTGCACCAGTGCCGCTCCGGCCAGCCGGAACTGCGTCGCCGCGTCGCCGAGCTGGCGCACATGGTCGGCTTGCGCCACCGATTCGCGGTAGCTGGCGCTGGCGCTGCGCAGATCGAACGCGCGCTGCTGCGAAACCAGCTGCAAGCTGATCATGCTGATCAGGATGAGCAGCAGCGCGCCGGTGATGCGCCGCTCGAAGCTGTGCACCACCATCCCGATCAGATTGCCGCCAAACAGGTTCGGCAGGCCCGGGCGCCCGGCATGAACCGGCGGGAGAGCCGCGGCAGCTGCGGCTGCGGCCGGGAGAAGTGACGGCGTGGGTGAGGCTTCCATAGGAACACTACGTAGGTCAGGAGTGGTTAAGGAGGCGTCGCCGCCGCGTTCACAAAACAGTCAAATTGCCTATCGACCAAGGACTTACCTGCCCCTCGTGATTCTCCGGCAGACAAACTGCCTTCCGGCGCGCGCCGCTTTCTGCCAGAGCAGCGCTCACGCCCCCAACCAGGTTCCCGGCGCGCCCTTACCGGCGCAATTTGTCAGCGAAAGCCTCTATGTCAGACGTGTTCAAAATCAGCCTGCCCGACGGTTCGTCCCGCGAAGTCGCGCCCGGCACGACCCCGGCGGACATCGCCGCCGCGATCGGCCCCGGGCTGGCCAAGGCCGCCATCGGCGCGCGGGTCGATGGCGAACTGTTCGATATCATGCGCCCGTTCGAAGGCGACGCACGGCTCGCGCTGATCACCGCGCGCGATGAAGCCGATGCGCTCGAACTGGTGCGGCACGATTTCGCGCATGTCCTGGCCGAAGCGGTGCAGGCGCTGTTTCCGGGCACGCAGATCACCTTCGGCCCCTCGACCGACGACGGGTTCTACTACGACTTCGCGCCCAAAGACCGCGCCTTCACCGAAGACGATCTGCCCGCGATCGAGGATGCGATGCGCAAGATCATCGCCGCCGACAAGCCGCTGCGGCGCGAGGTATGGAGCCGCGCCGATCTGATCGCGCGCTGGCGGGCGCAGGGCGAGACGTTCAAGGCCGAATGGGCCGCGGAACTGCCGGAGGACGAGGAGCTGACAGTCTACTGGTCGGGTTCGGACTGGCTCGACATGTGCAAAGGCCCGCACCTTGCCTCCACCGGCAAGCTCGATCCGGCGGCGTTCAAGCTGACCCGCGTGTCGGGGGCATACTGGCGCGGCGATCAGAGCAAGGCGATGCTCAGCCGGGTGTATGGCACCGGCTGGCTCAATAAGAAGCAGCTCGATGCGCATCTCGTCCGGCTGGAGGAGGCCGCCAAGCGCGATCACCGCAAGCTGGGCGCGGAGATGGACTTGTTCCATCTGCAGCAGGAAGCGCACGGCAGCGTGTTCTGGCATCCCAAGGGTTTTCGCATCTACCGCGAGCTCGAAGCCTACATGCGCCGCGCGATCGATGGCGCGGGCTACCGCGAGGTAAAGACCCCGCAAGTGATGGACGCGCGCCAGTGGGAACAATCGGGCCACTGGGGCAAATACCGCGAGAACATGTTCGTCATCCCCGACGAGGTGCCCAATACCGAGGATGAAGGCCCGGTCATCAGCGGCGAGGCCGACTGGATGGCCTTGAAGCCGATGAACTGCCCGGCGCATGTCCTGATCTTCCGCCAGGGCCTGAAATCCTATCGCGATCTCCCGTTGCGCTTCTATGAAAACGGCTGCTGCCACCGCAACGAGCCGCACGGCGCGCTCCACGGGCTGATGCGCGTGCGCCAGTTCACGCAGGACGACGCGCATATCTTCTGCCGCGAAGACCAGATCGTCGGCGAAGCGCGCGCGTTCTGCGCGCTGGCCGACCGGATCTATCGCGACTTCGGCTTTACGTATGCGATCAAGCTCGCGCTCCGCCCCGAAAAGCGCTTCGGCTCCGAGGAGATGTGGGACCGGGCCGAGGCCGAACTGCGCGCCGCGGTGGTCGAGGCCGGGCTTGCGACGCCCGAATATGGCTGGGAAGAGCTGCCCGGCGAAGGCGCGTTCTATGCGCCCAAGCTCGAATGGCACCTCACCGACGCGATCGGCCGCACCTGGCAGGTCGGCACCTTGCAATCGGACCGCGTGCTGCCTGATCGGCTCGATGCGGCCTATATTGGCGAGGACGGCGAGAAGCACCGCCCGGTGATGCTCCACCGCGCGATCTTCGGCTCCTACGAGCGCTTTATCGGCATCCTGATCGAACACTATGCCGGCAAGCTGCCGACGTGGCTGGCCCCGGTACAGGCGGTTGTGGCCACGATCGTGTCGGATGCGGACGGCTATGCGCTGGCTGCCACCGAGCGATTGCGCGCGGCGGGGATCCGGGTGGAAAGCGATCTGCGCAACGAAAAGATCAACTACAAGGTGCGCGAGCACTCGCTGCAGAAAGTCCCGTTTCTGCTCGTTGTGGGCAAGCGCGAGGCCGAAGAAGGCACCGTGGCGATCCGCGTGCTGGGCGAACAGGCGCAGAAGTTCATGTCGCTGGACGAGGCGATAGCCTTCTTGCGCGGCGAGGCGACCCCGCCCGATTTGCGGCCGAACAGCGGGTAACGGTGAATTAAACCGTTCGCGGCTATCATCGGGCTCGTTTTCCATCACAGTCCGGAACCAGCCCATGTCGATGCATTTCCGCGCCATTGCCCAGCAAGCCGCCGCTAATGGCGAGATCGATGCCGAAGAAGTCCTGCAATTGCGCCGCGCCGCGTGGCCGGACGGCGTGATCGATGCCGCAGAGGCTGATGCGATCCTGACGATCAACGACCTTGTCTCGAACAAGGGCCCCGAATGGACCGACTTCCTCACCGAAGCCGTGTGCGAATACATGCTCCGCGCGGACGAACCGCGCGGCTATGTGAGCCCCGCCAAAGCCGCGTGGCTGATCGCGGCGCTCGACCGCGACGGCCAGCTCGATTCGATGACCGAGCTCGAACTGCTGGTCCGCATCATCGAAAAGGCGCTGGGCACGCCCGAGGAGCTCAAAGCCTATGCGCTCAAGCAGATCGAGCGCGCGGTGGTCTTCGGCACCGGCCCCACCCGCGATGGCGGCGCGCTGCATGCCGGATCGATCACCGAGGCGGAATGCAAAGTGCTGCGGCGCATGATCTTCGCCAGCGGCGGCGATGGCCCGGCGCGGGCGAGCCAGGCCGAGGCGGAAATGCTGTTTCGTATCAAGGATGCCACGTTGGGCGCGAACAATGCTCCCGAATGGGAGCGGCTGTTTGTCCAGGGCGTGGGCAACTATGTGCAGGGCTGGCAGGCCGCCCAAGGCCTGACCCTGGAACGCGCGGCGCAGCTCGAAACATTCATGAACGATCACACCAGCCGGGTCGGTTCGTTTCTGGCGCGGATGGCGCGTTTTGATCGCCCGCGCGCGCAGGCGGCAGAGCGCGATGTGTTTGCCGAAGCCCGCGCCGATCAGGCGGTCACGCGGTCGGAACAGGACTGGCTCGACACACGGATCGGCGCGGACGGCGAGGTCGACGCGCTCGAGCGCGCGCTGCTTGCTTTCCTCGCCGAGGGTGCCTGATCAGCGGCAGATTAATCCCGCGTTAGCCATGGACGACATCGAAATTTTTACCCTCCGTGCCCAAAACAATAAGGGAATACACGGAGATTTTGATGCAGACCCTGGCCAGATTGTCCGAGCGGGGGCCGACCCGCGACAGCCGCCGCCTCGAACGGATCCGCAGCGCGGTGCGCAGCGCGGCTGCCGGTCTACGCCTGGTCGATGTGTCCGCGTTTGGCTGCCAGTTCGAAGGCGGCGCGCTCGAAGAAGGGCGAATTGGCCAGTTTGTCGAGATCGACTTCGGCAGCAATATCCTCACCCGCGCGATCATCCGCTGGGCCGAGCCCAATCGCATGGGGCTGGAATTCACCCGCCCGCTGGCCAGCGCGCAAGTCGATACCGTGATCGAAACCGGCACGCGGGTGAAGCTGCGCCGGCTGTAATTCCTTAAATGGTGAAGCTCTCGCCGCAGCCGCAGCTGCCTTTGGCATTCGGGTTCTGAAACACGAAGCCGGCGGTGAAATCATCCTCCTGCCAGTCCATCGTGCTGCCGATCAGATAGAGCACCGAGCCGCCATCGATGAAGAATGTGCCGCCCGGGGTTTCGATCCGCTCGTCCATGGGATTGGCCGAAGCGACATAATCGACCGAATAGGCGAGCCCCGAGCAGCCCCGGCGCGGGGTCGAGAGCTTGACCCCGATCGCATCGGCGGGTGCCTGCGCCATCAGCTTGGCAATGCGCGCTTCCGCGCTGGCGGTGAGGATGACAGCGGCGGGGCGCTGGCGGGGCTTCGGGCGGGTTGTGGTTTCAGCAGTCATGATTGCACCTATATGGGGAGCGGTCAGAGCATTCCCAGCTCGAGCTTGGCATCATCGCTCATCTTGGCAGGATCCCATGGCGGGTCCCACACCAGATTGACTTCGGCATCGCGCACGCCGGGCACCGCGCTGACACGCAGCTCGACTTCGGCGGGCATCGTTTCGGCGACCGGGCAATGGGGCGTGGTCAATGTCATCGAGACCACCACCGCGCCGTCGTCGCCCACATCGACCCCGTAGATCAGGCCCAGGTCATAGATGTTGACCGGAATCTCCGGATCGAAGATTTCCCGGAGCGCGGCGACCACGTTCTCGTAAAGCTCGCCGCCGGGAGCGCCGGGGGCAAGCTCGGCGGGTTTTTCCGCCAGAAACCCCTCGAGGTAGTCGCGCTTGCGCTCTGCCGCTGGCGTGGGCGCATCGTCCTGTGCGGGCAAGTCGTCTACCCGCGCCCGGCGCGGCGGCTGAACCCGCTCCACTTCTTCGATGTCAAAATCGCTCATCCAAAGATCCTCATCGTCCGCTCGATGCCGCGCACCAGCGCTGCCACATCGCTTTCATCGCTGTAGATACCGAAACTGGCGCGCGCGGTGGCGGGCACGCCGAGATAGTCCATCAAGGGCTGCGCGCAGTGATGGCCCGCGCGGATCGCCACGTTCTCCTCATCGAGAATCGTGCCAAGATCGTGCGGGTGCACGCCTTCGAGCGCGAAGCTGACGATCCCGGCGGCATTTTCCGGCCCGAACAGCCGCACCGAATTCATCCGCCCCAGTTCGGCGCGCGCCTGCCTGACCAGCGCTGCTTCGTGCGCCGCGATCGCATCGAGCCCGATGGCGGTGACGAAATCCGCCGCCGCGCCAAAGGCGATCGCCTCGGCAATCGCCGGCGTGCCCGCTTCGAAGCGCTGCGGCGGCGGGGCAAAGGTGGTGCGCTCGAACGTCACGCGGTCGATCATCGAGCCGCCGCCCTGATATGGCGGCATGGCCCCAAGCAATTCGGCCCGCGCCCACAGCGCGCCGATGCCGGTTGGTCCATAAAGCTTGTGGCCCGAAAACACGTAGAAATCGCAATCGAGCGCCGCCACGTCGACCGGCAGGCGCGCCACCGACTGGCACCCATCGAGCAGCAGCTTGGCCCCCACACCATGCGCCAGATCGGCGGCGCGGCGCGCATCGAGCACGCTGCCCAGCACGTTGGAAACATGCGCGAAGGACACCAGCTTGTGCGCCGGGGTAAGCATCGCCTCGGCGGCATCGAGATCGATCCGGCCATCGGGGGTGAGCGGGCAGACATCGATGGCGAAGCCGATCCGCGCTTGCAGCAATTGCCACGGCACGATGTTGGAATGGTGTTCCAGCTGCGAAATCAATATCCTGTCGCCAACCTCAAGCGCGCTTGAGCCCCAGCTTTGCGCGACCAGATTGATCGCCTCGGTCGCGCCGCGGGTGAATACCACCTCGTTTTCCGCGCCGCCGATCAGGCCAGCGACTTTGCGCCGCGCGGCTTCATAGGCCAGGGTCATGTCGGCCGAGCGGGTATAGACGCCGCGGTGCACGGTCGCATAATCCGCGCCCATCGCGCGCACCAGCGCATCGATCACCACTTGCGGCTTTTGCGCGGTGGCGGCTGTATCGAGGTAATGCCAGCGGGTGCCATCGCTGTTGACGAGCCCGGGCCAGTTGTCCCCCTCCCGCTTGCGGGAGGGGTTAGGGGTGGGCAGAATGGTAAGTCCTGCATCAGACCCACCCCCGGCCCCTCCCGCAAGCGTGAGGGGGGAAGAAGACAGCACGTCGTTCACAGCAATCCTCCCAGCGCCCGCAGCGCCGCTTCGGTCAAAGCGTCTTCGTCCGGCGCGCCCACGAAAGCTTCGGCGATGAACGCCTGCAGCATCAGCTTCTTCGCCTCTGCCGGGGCCAGCCCGCGCGATTCGAGGTAGAACAACCCTTGCGCATCGAGCTCGCCCACCGCGCAGCCGTGCGCGCATTTGACATCGTCGGCATAGATTTCGAGCTCCGGCCGCGCATTGGCGGTGGCGGTGCGATCCAGCAGCATCGCCCGCACCGATTGCGAGCCATCGGTGCCGATCGCGCCGCGCGCGACGTGGACTTTGCCCAGATACGTGCCCGTGGCATGCCCGCCCAGCACCGAGCGCACGGTCTGGCGGCTCACCGCGTCGGGCTCGAAATGATTGATCTGGGTCACGATTTCCAGCGTCTGTTCGCCCGATCCCAGCTGCGCCGCGCCGAAATCGAACGCAGCGCCTTTGCCCAGATCGACCGTCACGCCGATCCGGCCATAAGCCGCGCCCGCATTGAGCACGCGCAGATCGAAGCGCGCGCCTTCCTCGAGCACAATGGCGATCTCGCGCACATCGTTTCCGTCCGCGGCGGCGACAACGCTCAGCGCCCCGCTCTCCCCGGCAGCGATGCGCAAGGCTTGCGGCTCGACCGGCCAAAGCGTGGTCAGCGCGGCGATATCGGCATAGCGATAGGCCTCATCATGCCGCGTCGGCAGCGCCAGACTACTCATGCGGCGTCTCGCATCGCACGAGCGGATAGGGCGCTTCGGGCTTCCCGCTCCCGCTGCGGTCGAGCACGCGCAGGGTCAGCGTCTTGCCGTCGGCCCCGAGGAGATAGTCCGCGGTCAGCACCACGCCGAAATCATCATCGCCCTCGCGCACGACAATGTGCTGCGCATCGACGATCTCGACCGCCTTGACCGCGCCCCAGTAGTCGCCCTCGGTGTTGAGCGTCTCGGTAACCTTGCGGCGCGCGTATTTGTCGGCGCAGGCGGCGGCGGAGGGCGCCCAATCGCCATGAAACGCAGCCGGCATCGTGGCGGCCGCAGCCAGAGCAAGCAACGCGCTCATGCCGCCACCGCCTCATAGCCTTCGCTCTCGAGCTGAAGCGCCAACTCCGGCCCGCCGGTTTTAACGATGCGCCCGCCCGCCAGAACATGCACGAAATCGGGCTCCACATAATCGAGCAGGCGCTGGTAATGCGTGATCAGGATCACCGCTTTGTCCGGCGCGCGCATGATCGCATTGATCCCGTCGCCGACAATGCGCAGCGCATCGATATCGAGCCCGCTGTCGGTCTCGTCGAGGATCGCGAGCTTGGGCGCGAGAATGCCCATCTGCACCATCTCGGCGCGCTTCTTCTCGCCGCCCGAAAAGCCGACATTCACCGGGCGCTTGAGCATTTCCATGTCGAACTTGAGCATCCCGGCCTTCTCGCGCGCCAGCCGCAGGAACTCCGCGCCCGAAAGCGGCGCCTCGCCCCGGTGCCCCCGCTGGGCATTCAAAGCCTCGCGCAGAAACTGCACGTTGGACACGCCGGGAATTTCAACCGGATACTGAAAGCCGAGGAACAACCCGGCGGCGGCGCGCTCATGCGGCGCAAGCGCGAGCAAGTTCTGCCCGTCAAACTCGACCGCGCCGCCGGTCACCTCATACCCTGGCCGCCCGCCGAGCGTATAACCCAAGGTCGATTTGCCCGCACCGTTCGGCCCCATGATCGCATGGATTTCGCCCGCGTTCACGCTGAGCGAGAGGCCCTTGAGGATCGGTTTGTCCGCGACCGTGGCGGAAAGGTTATCAATCTTGAGCATCGTCATTTCCTGAAGCCCGCTTTCGCGCGGGCGCGGCCTGCGGTGGCGGGGCGGGTCTGGGTGTAGGAGGCGCGCGCGCGCTGGCCTTCGTAGCGGGCTTTCATGTCGGCCAGGATCGCCTGCACGACCGTTTCGGTGTTCGCCAGCACTTCGGCGGCGGGAATGCGCAGCACTTTGATGCCCACTTCCTCAAGGCTCTTGTCACGGCGGCGGCTGAGCGCGGGGTTGGGATCGTCATCGTGATCGAGCGCGATCGCCATGCGCAGCGGCTGGCAGGCGAAATCGACGATCGCCGAGCCGATCACCGTCTGGCTGCGGAAGCGGTACTTGCCCAGATTGGCGGCGGTGAGCGCATCGGCCAGCCGCACATGCGCGGCGCTGGGGTTGCGGCGCATCTCGCGCGCGGTGTCGTGCAAGGTATCGAGCCGCGATTCGGCGATATTCCAGCCGCGCCCCTTGCGCTGGAGCGGCGGGGTCGTGGCGCTGCCCGCCGGGCGCAAGCTGAGCTTGGGCTTGACCGCACCATCGGTGCCGGCTGGGGTTTCAGCAGCAACCTCGTCCGCGCCGTCTTCCTCGTCCTCGAAATCGTCCTCGAATTCGGCTTCATCCTCGAAAGGCGGCGCGATTTCGGGCTCTTCGCTCTGGTCCTCGCCGTCGTCTTCATCGCTCGCTTCGAGCGCAAACCGCTTGTGCACGCGGTCCACCGGCGTGCCATCTTCGAGCGGAACGCCCACCGTCACGCCGTGATCGGCAAAGCCCAGCCGCGTGTAGAACGCGAGGCCGCCGATGTTGTCGGCACGGATCGTGGCGTTGATGCCCGAAAGGCCAAGCTCGCGCGCGCGCTTGACGGTGGCGGCAAACAGCGCGCTGCCAATGCCGCGCCCGGTCACGCCGATGCGGGCGAACGTGCCGATATCACCGACACCATCGGGGAGGCCCGGATAATGGCCCAAGGTCTGGAAACCGAGCAGCACGCCGTCCTCATCTTCGGCGACATGGCAACAGATCACTTCGGGGCCGGTGAGATAGCAGGCATCGAGCACGCCAGGCGTGAACGGTTCCTCAAGCGCGGTCGTCCCGCCCGCCGCGATCACCGCATTGAGCAGCTCGGCCAGCGCGGGCGCATCGGTGCGCGCCACCGGGCGGACCAGAAGGGTGGGCGCCTCGCTCAACCGACCGACCCTTCAAGGCTGATGCCGAGGAGCTTCTGCGCCTCGACCGCGAACTCCATCGGCAATTGCTTGAGCACGTCCTTGGCAAAGCCATTGACGATCAGCGCGATGGCTTCTTCCTGCGCGAGGCCGCGCTGCATCGCATAGAACAGCTGGTCGTCGCTGATCTTGCTGGTGGTGGCTTCGTGTTCGATCTGCGCCGAGGGGTTGCGCACTTCGATATAGGGCACGGTATGCGCGCCGCAGTCCGCGCCCAGCAGCAGGCTGTCGCACTGGGTGAAGTTGCGCACGCCTTCGGCTTGCGGGGCGACGCGGACGAGGCCGCGATAGGTGTTGTTCGAGTGGCCCGCCGAGATGCCCTTCGACACGATCGTCGAGCGGGTGCGCTTGCCATTGTGGATCATCTTGGTGCCGGTATCGGCCTGCTGGTAATTGTTCGTCACCGCGACCGAGTAAAACTCGCCGACCGAATCGTCCCCATTGAGCACGCAGGAAGGATACTTCCACGTGACCGCACTCCCGGTCTCGACCTGCGTCCACGAGACTTTGCTGCGCGCGCCCTGGCACAGCGCGCGCTTGGTCACGAAGTTGTAGATCCCGCCCTTGCCCTGCGCATCGCCGGGATACCAGTTCTGCACGGTGGAATACTTGATCTCGGCATCGTCGAGCGCGACCAGCTCGACCACGGCGGCATGGAGCTGGTTTTCATCGCGCATCGGCGCGGTGCAGCCTTCGAGGTAGCTGACATAGCTGCCCTTGTCGGCCACGATCAGCGTGCGTTCGAACTGGCCGGTGTTCTCCGCATTGATGCGAAAATAGGTCGAAAGCTCCATCGGGCAGCGCACGCCTTCGGGGATATAAACGAAGGTGCCGTCCGAGAAGACCGCGCAATTGAGCGCGGCGAAGTGGTTGTCATGCATCGGCACGACTTTGCCCAGCCAGCGGCGGACCTGCTCGGGATATTCGCGGATCGCCTCGCTGATCGAGCGGAAGATCACGCCCGCCGCTTCGAGCTCCTTGCGGAACGTGGTCGCAACCGAAACACTGTCGAACACCGCATCGACCGCGACGCGGCGCGCGCCTTCGACGCCTGCGAGCACTTTCTGCTCCTCAAGCGGAATGCCCAGCTTTGCATAGATGCGCAGGATTTCGGGGTCGACCTCGTCAAGGCTGCCCAGTTTGGGCTTGGCCTTGGGCGCGGCCCAGTAATACGCGTCCTGATAGTCGATCGGCGGGATCTGGAGCTTGGCCCATTCGGGGGTGGGCATCGTGAGCCAGTGGCGATAGGCCTTGAGCCGCCAGTCGAGCATCCATTCGGGCTCGTCCTTCTTGGCCGAGATATAGCGCACGGTGTCTTCGGAAAGGCCTTTGGGGCCATATTCCTGCTCGATATCGGACGACCAGCCGTGCTCATAATCCGCCGCCTTGTCCGCCGCCTCGCGCGCGGCCAGATCTTTAATGTCAGTCACTTCGTTCATGGGTTCACCGGGTGGACGAGGGGGCGCGAGAGCTGGATGAGCGAGAACCCGGCGAGCGTGTGGCGCAGCGCCGCATCGACCTCGGGCCAGTGCGGACGCACCGCGCAGGCATGTTCGAGCGTGCAATCGTGGCGGCCGTTGTCGCTGCACGGGGTAAGCGCGATCGGGCCTTCGACCGCCTCGACAATATCCGCCAAAGTGATCGCCGCTGCCGGGCGCGCGAGCTTCAGCCCGCCGCCCGCGCCGCGCACCGCTTTGAGCAGGCCTGCGGCGGAAAGCTTGCTCACCAGCTTTTGCACAGTCGGCACCGGCAGTCCGGTTTCGTCGGCCAGCTGCTGCGCGGAAACGCGCGCCGCATCCGGCCCGTGCCGCCCGCAATGGCGCGCCGCCGCGCTCATCGTGACAACCGCATAATCGGCCATATTGGAAAGTCGCATCGCGGCAGCGCTCTGGATTAGTCGGCCCGACGGGAAATCAGACCAGTTCGCTCCACTTATCTAGCGACCCCGCCCGCCAAACGCAAGGCCGCACGCGCCGCGCCTGCCCGGGCGGGCAATGCGCCGGCATGGCGGCACGCCGAATCAAAAAAAACGGCGACCGCGCAAAGCGCCAGTCGCCGTGAAGTGAAGAAGGCACCGCATCAATGCAGCGCGCTCCTCGGGTCGCACTGCGGGCTTACTGCAGCAGGCGATTCGGCAATTGTATGGATTCGACAATTGCGGTGGCATCGCGGCAACACCTTGCGCAAATCTTCCGCATGGCGCGGTTCGTGCACCAATCTGGTCAGGATTGCGGCTTGGCGCGGCCCGCGCGGGCGGCAATACTGGCAAACCCGTATCGAGGCCGAAAACCCGCATGCTCTATTCCCTTTTGCGGCCCGCGCTGTTCCGTCTGCCCGCCGAGACTGCCCATTCGCTGACGATCGCGGCGCTGCGGCTGGGGGGACATGAGGAACGCGGCGCGCCCGAGCCGCGCTTGTGCCAGCGGGTGGCGGGGATCACCTTTCCCAATCCGGTGGGCATGGCGGCGGGCTTCGACAAGAACGCCGAGGTGCCCGGGGCGCTGATCGGGCTGGGTTTCGGCTTTGTCGAAGTGGGCACGATCACCCCGCGCCCGCAAAGCGGCAATCCGCGCCCGCGCCTGTTCCGGCTGGCCGAGGACCGCGCGGTGATCAACCGCATGGGTTTCAACAACGACGGCGCGGATGCGGTCGCCGCCCGGCTCGAGGCGCGGCGCGGCAAGTCGGCGGTTGTCGGGCCGGCTGTGGTCGGCATCAACATCGGGGCCAACAAGGATTCGCCCGATCGCATTGCCGATTATGCCCGGATGACGCGGATCATGGCTCCGCTTGCCACCTACCTCTCGGTCAATGTCAGCTCGCCCAACACCCCGGGCCTGCGCGCCTTGCAAGACAAAGGCGCGCTCGACGCCCTGCTCGATGCGGTGATCGAGGCGCGGGGCACGTCGACCACGCCGATCTTCCTCAAGCTCGCCCCCGATCTCACCGCCAGCGATGTCGATGCGATCTGCAAGGTGGCGCATGACAAGCGGCTCGATGCGCTCATCATCTCGAACACCACGGTCACCCGGCCGCCCTTGCGCTCGGCGCATGCCGGCGAAACCGGCGGGCTATCGGGCGAGCCGCTGCGCGCCATCGCGCTCGAGCGGCTGCGCGATTTCCGCAAAGCCAGCGGCGGCACGATCCCGCTGATCGGCGTGGGCGGGATCGCCAGCGCCGAGGATGCGTGGGCGCGGATCAAGGCGGGGGCGAGCCTCGTCCAGCTTTACAGCGCGCTGGTCTATGAAGGGCCGGGGCTGGCCCGCCGGATCGCGCGCGGCCTCGCCGAAAAGGTGCGCGAGGAAGGATTTTGCAGCATTGCCGAGGCGGTCGGCAGCGCATAGCGTGCGCGCCATGACACCGCGCATTCTCAGAAACGTCGCCCGGGCCGGTGTGCCCGCTCTCGCTCTCCTGCTCGGAGCCTGCGCCGCCCAGCCGCCGCTGGCCCGCACCGCGCCGTCCGCGTCCGATCCGCTGCCCGGACAGCTCGGCGTGGTCTCCGCCGCCGACATCCGCGCCGCCGATGCCGGGGCGCAGATCCTGAAGGCAGGCGGATCGGCGACCGACGCGGCCATCGCCACGATGCTCGCGCTCAATGTGGTCGAGCCGCAAAGCTCCGGCATCGGCGGCGGCGGCTTTCTGGTGACCGGCGACGCGGCGGGAACGGTGGAAACTTACGACGGCCGCGAAACCGCGCCCGCAGCCGCGCACCCGCGCTGGTTCTACAACGGCGAGACGCGGATGGGCTACCGCGACATCATCCCCGGCGGACGGCCCGTCGGCGTGCCCGGCAACCTCCGCCTTGCCGCGATGGCGCACGCCCGCCACGGCAAGCTGGCGTGGCAGGCCTTGTTCCAGCCCGCGATCCGGCTGGCGCGCGACGGCTTTGTCGTCAGCCCGCGCCTCAACGCCTCGCTCGCGCTGTTCAAGGACACCGCCGGGTTCTCTTCCGAAGGCCGCGCGCTCTATTTCGGTGCCGACGGCGCGCCGGTGGCGGCGGGCACCACCGTGCGCAATCCCGCGCTGGCAGACATCTTCGAACGCATCGCCGCAGAAGGCGCGGACGCTTTCTACACCGGCGAGAACGCAGCGACGATCGCCAGCACCGTGAGCGCCAGCCCGAACGCGCCCGCACCGATGACCACAGCGGACATCGCCGGGTATCAGGCCAAGCTGCGCCCGCCCACCTGCGGCAAATACCGCGTGTGGCGCATCTGCGGCATGGGCCCGCCCTCCTCGGGCGTGGTGATCGTGCTGCAGGCGCTCGGCGCGCTCGAACGCTTCGACCTCAAAGCGATGGGGCCCGCCTCGCCCACCGCATGGCATCTGATCGCCGAAGCCGAACGGCTCGCCTTTGCCGACCGCGACAAGTATCTGGGCGATCCCGACTTTGTGTCGGTGCCGGTCGCCGGGCTGATCGACCCCGCCTATATCGCCGGGCGCTCGGCGCTCATCTCGCCGGACGCGACCATCGCCGCCGTCTCCGCCGGAACGCCCGCCGGCGCGCCGACGATGTTCGCCTCTGCCGCGCCGATCGAGGAACACGGCACCAGCCATTTTGCCGCGGTCGATCGCTGGGGCAACGCCGCGAGCTATACCTCCACGGTCGAAAGCGGGTTCGGCTCGGGCCTGATCGCGCATGGCTATTTCCTCAACAACGAGCTCACCGATTTCAATCTGGTGCCCGAGCGCGGCGGCAAGCCGACCGCCAACCAGGTCGAAGGCGGCAAGCGCCCGCGCAGCGCGATGAGCCCGGTGCTGGTCTATGGCCCTGACGGCCATCTGCGCATCACTGCCGGGGCCGCCGGGGGCCAGACCATTCCGGTGCAGGTGATCCGCCTGCTGATCGGCACGCTCGATTGGGGCATGACCGCGCGCGACGCCATTGCCCAGGGCGCGGTGATGCCCGCACAGGACGGGCTGGTGGTCGAAGCGGGCACCCCGCTCGAAGCCATGGTCCCCGCGCTGATCGCGCTCGGCCACACCAACGTGCGCGCCATGCCGATGCGCCTCAAGGCCAACGCGATCGAATGGACCGGCGGCCAATGGGCAGGCGCCGCCGATCCGCGCAGCGAAGGCGCTTCCGCTACGCCTTAGGCGGCTTTCCACAGCCCCGCTTGCGGCGGCGCGGCCACGGCCCTAACTCTGGCGCGAGAGAAAACCGGCGGGCGACAAGACACGCGTCAAGCCGGAACCGGGCAAGAGGATCGACCTACGTGCAACTATCCGATTTTGCGGGCTACCCCAATCTTGTCGCGATGTTCCTGGGCCGGGCCCATGAGCGCGGGGATGCGCCGTTCCTCTGGGCCAAGCACGGCGGGCAGTGGCAATCGATCAGCTGGCGCGCGGCGGCAGACCAGATGTGCCTCCTCGCGCAGGCGCTGCGCGCGCTCGGGCTCAAGGATGGCGACCGGGTCGCGCTGGTCTCGGAAAACCGGCCCGAATGGTGCATCGCCGATCTCGCGATCATGGCGGCGGGGCTGGTCACGGTGCCGACCTACACCACCAACACCGAGCGCGATCACCTCCATATCCTCGAAAATTCGGGCGCGCGCGCGGTCATCGTGTCCACGCCCAAGCTGGCGCAGGCGGTGATGAGCGCGGCCTTGCGCGCACCCTGCCTCGAACATGTGATCGGCATCGAGCCGCTGCGCCGGATGCAATCGAGCACGATCAGCTTTCACGATTGGCCCGAACTCCTGACCGGCGACGTGGCCACCGCGCGGCTCGAAACCGAGGCGCGCGTCGCGGGCATCGGGCGCGGCGATCTTGCCTGCCTGATCTACACCAGCGGCACCGGGGGCACCCCGCGCGGCGTGCGCCAGCATCACGGCGCGATCCTGTGCAATGTCGAAGGCGCGGGCACCATCCTCGCCGACGATCTCGGCTGGGGCGACGAGGTGTTTCTCTCGTTCCTGCCGCTGTCCCACGCCTATGAGCACACCGGCGGGCAATATCTGCCGATCGGGATGGGCGCGCAGATCTATTACGCCGAAGGCCTCGAAAAGCTTGCCAGCAATATCGAGGAAACCCGCCCGACGATGATGGTGGTGGTGCCGCGCCTGTTCGAAGTGCTGCGCGCGCGGATCATCAAGCAGATCGAGAAGCAGGGCCGCCTGCCCAATTATCTGATGGGCCGCGCGCTGGCGATCGGCGCGCGGCAGGCGGCGGGGCGCGGGCGGCTGATCGACAAGCCGATGGACATGCTGCTCGAGCGGTTGCTCCGGCCCAAGATCCGCGCGCGCTTCGGCGGGCGGGTCAAGGCGATGGTGGCGGGCGGCGCGCCGCTCAATCCCGATGTCGGCGTATTTTTCCAATCGATGGGGATCACCGTCCTGCAAGGCTACGGCCAGACCGAGGCCGGGCCGGTGATTTCCTGCAACCGCCCCGCCGTCGGCCTCGCGATGGACACGGTCGGCCCGCCGATGAAAGGCGTGGAAGTCAAGATCGCCGAAGACGGCGAGATCCTCGTGCGCGGCGAGCTGGTGATGCACGGCTATTGGCAAAACGAGGCCGAAACCGCGCGAGCCTTGCAGAACGGGTGGCTGCACACCGGCGATATCGGCCATCTCGATGCCAAGGGCCGGATCAAGATCACCGACCGCAAGAAAGACATGATCGTCAACGACAAGGGCGACAATGTCTCGCCGCAGAAGATCGAAGGCATGCTCACGCTCCAGCCCGAAATCGCGCAGGCGATGGTGACGGGCGACAAGCGGCCTTACATCGTCGGGCTGATCGTCCCCGATGCCGAATGGGCGCTCGAATGGGCGCGCAGCGAAGGCGAGAAATTCGACCTGCGCGCGCTGCAGGAACTGCCCGCCTTCCGCAACGCGATCCGCGCGGCGGTCGACCGCGTGAACCGCGATCTCTCGGTCACCGAAAAAGTCCGCCAGTTCGCCTTCGCCGACGAAGCCTTCACCATCGACAACGAGGAAATGACCCCCTCGATGAAAATCCGCCGCCACAAGATCAAGGAACGCTACGGCGCACGGACGGATGGACTGTATAAAGGGTGATGATCAAACCAACTGGATGATCGACTTCATTTTTTGAGCAAAGATCCTGGTTCAGTGCGAACGCCCAAATTGGACCGGGATATGCTTGCGGTCGAGCAGCAAAAGTGATCTGCCAGTTTCATCTCTCGCCCGACAGGATGGCAAAGTCGATGAGGTGTCAAGTTTTGGCAACACATGTGCGCTCATGGCTTTCAAGAGCGAAAAAGCTCGGTCTTGCCTTTGCGCTCAGCGCGGCAAGTCCGCCAGCATTGCCGCCAGCCCCCGCTCCCGCCGCCACCGAGGCGAAAAGTGCAGAACTGGATGCGCTGCTGCAGAAGAAGGACTATCTCGGCTTACAGAACCGTTTGCTAGCACCAAAAGACCGAACGGAACTAAAAACTTTCCTCGATTGGGGTCGCGATCGATGGTTCCAAGGCAGCAGTGCAGCAGTACCTTTCGGGCACAGCAGACTGTTATGGTCGGTCGCTGAAAGCGATCCGCGTCTGGCAGGCTTGAAGAATTCGGCGGCAAGCGCGTTGATCTATGTTCTCGCTGTCGTCCGGATTGACGGTACGCGCTGCGGGGACCGCACAGCCCCAAGCGACCGGTTTATCAAGATTGCGAGCGCGGGGCGTGAACTGCTTGCCTTTGCGGCGGCCGCCAGCCCCGAAGATCGCGCTGATATGATAACGTTAGTCGAACTTGTCGAACGCAAGACGGCAGCCGTCCGCGACGAACGAGGCGATGTTGACTTCGTGTGCCGTTACGGATTGGAAGAAACCACTTATAACTTGTCCCATGGTTCCGCGCGCGAGGTACCCACAGAACCCGGACAGTTCGGCCGCCAGATTTTGCTTTCGGGTGACGGCACTTACAAGCCCAGCTTGCGACCCGATGCGGAGTGGATGCCCCAAGCGGCAAAGCTACGCGCCTCGCTGCGCGCCGATCTAGAGGCAATGCTTTCAAAGCCAGCACCCGCGCCAAAATAAGCTGCTGCCAGCAGCAAGGGGTGCTCATAACGCGCTATGTCCTCACCAAAGGCTCCGCCTTGCGGTGACAGCGATAACCGTCGAACTACGACGACACGGTGCGAATACCCCTCGTTCAACGCCCGCTTGAGACCGCTTGAAGCTCACCGCATAACGGACTAAGTCCACCGGACTAAGTCCGGAGCCGCCCATGCAGACCGTTAATACGCACGAAGCCAAGACGCAGCTGTCCAGGCTCGTGGCGCGCGCTGCCGCCGGAGAGGTGATTGTCATCGCCAGAGGCGGCAAGCCGGCCGCTCGGCTCGGGCCGCTGGAGGGCGCGGCGCAACAGCGCAAGCTCGGCTGGCTGCTCGGGCAGATCGATAAGCCCGATGACATCAAGGCCCCGTTCGAAGACGCGGTGGATGCGATGTTTGCCGGGCGGGCCGACAAGCCTGCATGAAAGTCTTGCTCGACACGCGCTTGCTCATCTGGACGGCTGGCGCCCCGCACAAGCTGAGCAAGGCGGTGCGCGGGCTGATCGAGGACCGGAGCAACGACATCGCGTTCAGCGCGGTAAGTATCTGGGAAATTGCTATAAAGTATGCGCTGGGCAGGGCCGAATTCAACGTCGATCCGCATCTCGTCCGGCGCGGATGCCTCGATAACGACATGGCCGAGCTGGCGATGACGAGCGCGCATGGCGTGATCGCGGCCGGGTTGCCGCCCATCCACACCGACCCGTTCGACCGCCTGCTCGTGGCGCAAGCGATGGCGGAGGGGATCATGCTGTTGACCGCGGACGCGGCAATCGCGCAGTATCGCGGGCCGATCGGGCTGGTGTGACGGCGCATGCGCGCAAAGCGACACACAAACCGCTTTCCTACACGGCGCGTTTTGGCGATGGTGCGCGCGGCTCTTTGACATGTGTTTTCCCCCAGCCGCGCCCGCTGGCTGATCTTCCCCGCGTTCTCGCGCAGTGGAGGCGGGCAAAGTGTATCCGGCAGGCCGCATCCAACACAGCGCGCCGTGCCGACCTCCGTCCCGCACCGGCGGATCTTGGTAAAAGTCTTCTATTTCAATATTTTAAAGAGAACGCCTGAGCCTTGTTGTTTTTGCCCAGGACTGTGTCAACTGTGTCAACTTGGCCCCCCCGCAAAGAGGGGAAGCCAAACCGCTTTGTTTCCTCTAAGGGAGCGCTTTCGCCCCAGCGCGGGGGTCGGCCGGTTTGGCCGCTGCCGTTTGCAAGTGGCCTTTTCAAGAATCTGCGAGACTCATGCCCTTTTCCCAGCTCCCCCCTGTCATTGCCGCCGCCGTGGCCGAACGCGGCTATGCCGCCCCCACCCCGGTCCAGGCCGCCGTGCTCGAGACCGAGGCGCATGGCCGCGATCTGGTAGTCTCGGCGCAGACCGGCTCGGGCAAGACGGTGGCCTTCGGGCTGGCCATGGCCGACCAGCTGCTGGGTGCCGATGGCATGGCGCCCCCCGCCGGGGTCCCGCTCGCGCTGGTGATCGCGCCGACGCGCGAACTGGCCTTGCAGGTCAGCCGCGAGCTGGAATGGCTGTTTGCCAAATCGGGCGCGCGCATCGCCACTTGCGTCGGCGGGATGGATGCCTCGCGCGAACGCCGCGCGCTCGGCTATGGCACGCACATCGTTGTCGGCACGCCGGGCCGCCTGCGCGATCATCTCGAACGCGGCGCGCTCGACCTTTCCGGCCTCAAAGTCGCGGTGCTCGATGAAGCCGACGAGATGCTCGACATGGGTTTCCGCGAGGACCTCGAAGGCATTCTCGATGCGACTCCGGACGGACGGCGCACGATGCTGTTCTCGGCGACAATGCCCTCGCCGATCGTCGCGCTGGCGCGGCGGTATCAGAAGAACGCGCTGCGCATCTCGACCGTGACCGAAGAGCGCGGCCACGGCGATATCGAGTATCAGGCGATCGCGGTCGCGCCTGCCGACATCGAAGGCGCGGTGGTCAATCTGCTGCGCTTCCACGAGGCGGAAACGGCGATGCTGTTTTGCGCGACGCGCGACAATGTCCGCCGCCTCCATGCCAGCCTCACCGACCGCGGCTTTGCGGTGGTCGCGCTGTCGGGCGAGCATAGCCAGAACGAGCGCAATTCGGCGCTCCAGGCCCTGCGCGATCGCCGGGCGCGGGTTTGCGTGGCGACCGACGTGGCGGCGCGCGGGATCGACCTGCCCTCGCTCAGCCTCGTCGTCCATGTCGAGATTCCGCGCGATGCCGAAACCTTGCAGCACCGCTCGGGCCGCACCGGGCGCGCAGGGAAAAAGGGCACCGCGGTGCTGATCGTGCCCTATCCGCGCCGCAAGCGGGTGGAAGGCATGTTGCGCGGCGCGCGCATCGCCGCGACCTGGGTGCCGCTGCCGTCCGCCGAGGATATCCGCCGCGCCGATAGCGAGCGGCTGCTCGCCGCGCTGCTTGCGCCGATCGATGTGACCGAGGAAGACCGGGTGCTGGCTGCGCGCCTGCTGACCGAGCGCAGCGCCGAGGATCTGGCCGCGGCGCTGGTGCAGATACACCGCGCGCGGCTGCCCCAGCCCGAAGAGCTGGTGACCAGCGACGCGGCATCGGCCGAACCGCGCGCGCCCCGCCCCGGATTCGAAGGCAGCACCTGGTTCCGCGTCAATATCGGACGCAGCCAGAATGCCGATCCGCGCTGGATCCTGCCGCTGCTGTGCCGGCGCGGCCATGTCAGCCGCACCGAGATCGGCGCGATCCGCATCACCGGCGATGAAACCCTGTTCGAAGTGCAGGGAACGGTCGCCGCGCGCTTTCTCGATGCGGTGCGCCGCACCGCCGACGAGGGCGACGAGGTCGAGATCACGCAAGTCGAAGGGGGTCCGCGCGAAGAAGCGCGCCATCGCCGCCGCGACAACGCAGCGGGCGCGCCGGTGCACCGGGCCAAGCCGGCGCATGCGCCAAAGCCGTATCGCCATCCGGCGCGGGGGAGCGATCAGGCCCGGCCGGGCAGCGCGGGACCGGGCGGCAAGGGGCCCAAGAAGGGCACGTGGCGGAGCAAACCCGACCGCGCGAAATGAGCGGCGCCGGGCTTGGTGTCAGGCAGCCTGATCGAGCTCGACATAGTCGGGGAAGAACACCGGCTCGGTCATCGACCAGCCGGGCGCGGTGGCAGCGGCTTCGCTGATCGACTGGAGCAGGGCCTTGCGGTTTTCCGGACGAATCTGGGGCAGCGCCGCCGCGCCGCAGAACGCCGATGGCAGCCACGGCCGCACTTCGGGGCCGAGCAGCCGCTCGTAAAGAAAGCGGTAGGCCGAAAAGCTCGACAGGCGGGCTTGCGCCAGATCGAACGTCGTGACCCGGAGCAGCGGGCCCATGAAGTATTCAAGCGTTTCGATGCCGACAACGGCCGATGCGGCATCGGAGGGCAAGGTACCGCGCAGAAGCGTCAGGTCCTGATAGACCACGTATTGCGTGCGGATGGAGTCGGTTTCCTGCTGCCCGCGCGACCAGCGCTCGAACGCGTCATGCCGGGAAAGGCCGATATCGAGGCTGCGCCGGATGTAGCGCTGCTCACAGCCGGTAAATCCGGCGAACTCGCGCATCTCGGCGATGACCGTATTGGCAATCTTCGTGTTCGGCATGATCCGGTTCCCAGCCGGAGGCGGCAACAACCCCGTCCGGCAAGGAGGGAAGTATCCAGTTTAGGTTAGCATCCCGTAAAATGGTTAATGGGTAAGCAACCCGAGCCGGGGGGTAATGTTCTGGTTGCCAGGCCGCGCGCGCCGCCATTTATTCCCACCGGGCATGGGCAATATGGCGACGAGCGGTCTGCTCATCGTCGGCAATACGGGCCATCTGGCGGGCACGGCATCCCCGCCGCCCAACCAAAGGATGTTTCCATGACCGCCATTGCCGTACCCACCCGCGACACCGTCAGCCCCGCCAATCAGGGCCTGTTTGACGCTCTCAAAGGCCAGCTGGGCTTCGTCCCCAATCTCTATGCCACGCTCGCCCATTCGGAGAATGCGCTCGGCACCTATCTGGCGTTGCAATCGGCCAAATCGTCGATCAACGCCAAGGCGCGTGAAGTGGTCAATCTGGTCGTCAGCCAGGTGAACGACTGCGCCTATTGCCTCGCTGCCCACACCGCGCTCGGCAAGATGAACGGCTTCACCGACAGCCAGATCCTCGCCATCCGCGCCGGTACCGCCGCGTTCGATGCCAAGCTGAACGCGCTGGCCAAGTTGACCCGCTCGATCGCCCTCAACCGCGGCCATGCCGACCAGAGCCTGGTCGACGCGTTCTTCGCAGCGGGCTGGACCACCGAAAATCTCGTCGATGTCATCGTCACCATCGGTGACAAGACCGTCACCAACTATCTGCACGGCACCACGCGCGTGCCGGTCGATTTCCCTGCGGCCCCCGCGCTGAATATCGCAATCGCCGCCTGAGCTCCCACCGGCTGGTCCGGCGCCTTCTTCGGTGCCGGACTTTGCCGCTCTTCCCGAAGGGATAACATCATGTCCAACGACCCCCTGTTACAGCCGATCCGCTACGGCGCGATCGAGGCCCCCAACCGCATCGTCATGGCCCCGCTCACCCGCACCCGCGCCAATGCCGACGACGCGCCGCACGCACTGCAGCAGACCTATTACGTCCAGCGCGCGACAGCCGGGCTGATCGTGTCGGAAGCCACGCATATTTCGAAGCAGGGCAAGGGCTATGCCGGCGCGCCGGGCATCTACAGCCAGACGCAGATCGATGGCTGGCGCGGCGTGACCGATGCCGTCCATGCCGCAGGCGGGCGCATGATGCTCCAGCTCTGGCATGTCGGGCGGCTCTCGCATCCCTCGCTGCAACCGGGCGGCGGACTGCCGGTCGCGCCAAGCGCCGTCGGCCTTACAGGACACGCTTTCACTTATGACGGCCCGCAGGACTTCGTGGTCCCGCGTGCGCTCGAGATCGAGGAAATTCCCGGCATCATCGAGGATTATCGCCAGGCCGCGATCAACGCCAAAGCGGCCGGGTTCGACGGCGTCGAAGTGCACAGCGCCAACGCCTATCTGCTCGATCAGTTCCTGCGCGATGGCACCAACCACCGCACCGATCGGTATGGCGGCAGCTTCGAGAACCGCACGCGGCTGACGCTCGAAGTCACCGACGCCGTCGTCGGTGTGTGGGGCGCTGACCGGGTCGGTATCCGCCTCTCGCCGTCGCTGACGATCAACGGCATGAGCGACAGCAATCCCGCGCCGCTGTTCGGCTATCTGGCGGAGCAGCTTGGCAAGCGCGGGCTCGCCTATCTCCACTGTGTCGAGCCCAGCAATCCGCGCGGCGACCCGTTCGACCGGATTGTCGACCCGCAGATCGTGCGCAAGGCGTTCGGCGGTGCCTACATCGCCAATGGCAGCTATACCGGCGAGCGCGCCCGCGCCGCGCTGGCCTCGTGTGCGATCGATGCCGCCTCGTTCGGCCGCCTGTTCATCGCCAACCCCGATCTGCCACGGCGTCTGGCGCAAGATTTGCCGATGAACCCGCTGAACGCCGAGCGCATCTACGGCGGCGGCGCCGATGGCTATACCGACTACCCGTTTGCAGCCGATACAGCGCGATAAGCGGCGCATTTCGAGCGCAACGTGATCGGGCCCGCCGGAAAACCGGCGGGCCCGATCAGTCCTTACAGCTTCTTCCAGAAGACGATCTTGTCCTCCCCCTCGGTATAGAAATCGCGAATGCGTGCCTCGCGGGTGAACCCCTGCCCGCAATAGAAAGCACGGGTACCTTCATATTCGCCAAGCGAGGAGGTTTCGACGAGCAGAACCCGGCCGCCCTCCCTGGCAAGCCCGGTCTCCATGGCCTTCACAAGCTGCTTGCCGACACCTTGGTTCTGCCGGTCTGGCATGACGGCGATGGCCAGCAGGTTGTGGGTCATATGGGTCATGCGCTCCGGTTCGCTGTAAGCGAAACCAAGCACCGCTTCTCCATCGCAGATCACGAGCCAACAATCCTCCGCCGATGCAGACAGGAACGGCTCCGCCATGTCCGCCAGCAGGTCGGATGGGAACAGACCCGTAGCGTCAAGAATGGTCGCCACGGCAGGAAGATCAGCGCGCGAAAGCGCGCGGGTATGGAGCAGATTGGTCAATGCAGATATCCTTTGATTTGGGGGGGCGCGCACGAAAGGCTGCGGCCTGAAGCCGCCTTCTCGTGCAGGAAGGGCCGCCTTGCCGAAGGCGGCGCAAATCAAAGGGTCATCTATTCTCCGTGGCTGCACGAACGTGCAGCGCCTCTTCTTTATGGCGCATGCAGCCGGTGATCAAGCCGATAGTCGGCAGGGATCGTGGCGGGCGGCCTCACCCCACCTGCAGCGCCTCCGCCACGAAGTCGGCAAATATCCGCGCCTTGGCGCTGGCGAGACGGCCGTTCGGGAAGACCGCCCACAAATCAAGCGATGGCAAGGCCCAGTCTTCAAGCACACGCACCACCGCGCCGCTCTCGAGCTCACGCGTGAACATCCAGTCGGAGGCAACCGCAAGGCCCATGTCGGCGAGCACCGCGGCGCGCAGCCCTTCGGCTGCTGTCACCCGCAGCCGTCCGCCGACGCTGACCGACGCCTCCCCGCCGGCGGCATTGCGAAAGGTCCAATTGCGCGCATCGTAGCGGGTATAGACCACGGCCTGGTGGCCCGCGACGTCGGCGGGGCTTTGCGGCACGCCGGCCCGCGCGAGATAGGCGGGCGTTGCCACCAGCGAGCGGCGGCCGACGGCAAGCTTGCGTGCGGTCGCGGTCGAATCGGGGAGCGCTCCCATCCGCAGCGACACATCGACCCCTTCCTCGACCATGTCGATTAGGCGGTCGTCCATGATGACTTCCAGATCGAGCTCGGGATGTTCAGCCAGAAACACGGGCAGGCGGGGCACGATGTGCAAGCGCGCAAACGTCGTGGCCGCCGAGATGCACAAGCGGCCGGTCAGCCCGCGCCCGGCACCGCGCGCCGCAAGCTCTGCTTCGTCGGCTTCCTCCAGCGCCCGCCGGGCGCGCTCGTAGAAGCGCTGCCCGGCCTCGGTCGGCGACAGGCCGCGCGTTGTCCGGGTTATGAGGCGGACGCCCAAGCGTTCCTCAAGCTGCACGATCATCTTTGACACGGCTGGCTGGCCGACGTTGATCTGCCGCGCCGCGGCCGAGAACGAACCAGTATCGACCACGCGGATGAATGTGGTCATCGCCTGGAAGCGGTCCATTCTCAATTCCCCCCTGGCGCCATTCCCCCCTGGAATGAATGGTATTGCCACAGGCGGTCTGCCCTGTCGCGCCCAAACCGATCATTGGATGTCTATCGAACCGGCGGATTGTCCGTCGGCACTCGGCAGGAACGAAAGCATGTTGCGACAGATCTTTCAGGACGCGCTGATGACGCTGCAGGTTACGGGCAGCATATCCGCCGCGATCCTGATTGCCGCTGCGCCGCTTGCGATCCACGTTTTCCGCCGCTGATCTGGAGACCGAAAATGATCGAAGTATACGCATTCGCGACGCCCAACAGCGTGAAGGTTCCGATCGCGCTCGAAGAGCTTGGGCTGGATTACACGCTCAATGGCATCAACGTGCGCAAGGGAGAGCAGAAAGCGCCCGGGTTCGTGGCGCTCAACCCGAACGCGAAAGTGCCGGTGCTGGTCGATGGCCCGCTGGTGCTGACCGAATCCGCCGCAATCCTCGTCTATCTTGCCGAAAAGACCGGCCAGCTCCTGCCCGCAGCGGGCGAGAGCCGGGCGCGGGTTTTCGAGCAACTGTTCTTCCATGCCTCGGGCCTCAGCCCTTCCTTCGGGCAAGCGGGCTTCTTCAAGAAGCAGGCGGCCGAGCCGCAACCGATCGCCATCGCCCGCTTCGAGGCGGAAGCGGCGCGGACCGCCGGTGTGCTCAATGCGCTGCTTGGCCGCCACGCTTTCGTGGCCGGTGACGACTTTACCATCGCCGACATTGCGCATTTCGGCTGGCTATGGCGCCGCGCCTTTGCCGAGGTTACCATCAGCGACTTGCCCCATCTCGCGCGCTGGGTTGCCGAGGTCGAAGCGCGCCCGGCCGTCGTCCGCGCCATCGCCCGCGTCGAAGCACTTGTGCCGCAGGCGTGATCGCCGCCAACCGAAAAGGACTGATTCCATGACGCTCCAGCAACGCCTCGACGCTTTCAAGGCTGATTTCAAATCCGGCAAGCCGCCTTTCAACGCGCCTGCGCATATCCACCCGATCATGGCGCGCGCGACCGAAGCACTGATCGCCTCGGGCGCTGCGGGCCGCGCGCTGAAAGCAGGCGACGCCGCACCCGCGTTCACCCTCGAGGCGCAAGACGGCATGCCCGTCTCGTCCGCCGCGCTGCTTGCACGCGGTCCGCTCGTCGTCAGCTTCTATCGCGGCGTATGGTGCCCTTATTGCAACATGGAACTGCAAGCGTTGCAGGCCGCGATGCCCGCATTCCAGGTGGCGGGTGCCAGTCTTGTCGCGATCTCCCCGCAGACCCGCGCCAACAGCCGCAAATCGATCCGCCAGAACGCGCTCGGCTTCCCGATCCTCTCGGACCCGGGCAACGCCATCGCCGCCGCATTCGGATTGCGCTTCGCGCTGCCCGATTATCTGGTTGATCTCTACGTATCGCTTGGCAACCAGCTGCCAGCCTTCAACGGCGATGATAGCTGGACCTTGCCGATGCCCGGCCGGTTCGTAATCGGCAGCGACGGCTGCATCACGTATGCCGAGGTCAATCCTGACTATACCCGGCGTCCCGAGCCCGGCGACATGCTGCCGGCGATCCGCCGCGCGAGCGGAGCCGTCGCGGCCTGACCTGCCCGCAGCGGGCATCGCCGCGCCGGAGCTAACCCTCGCGCCGCCGCCAGCGAAAATACCACACTTTAGTATCCAATCCACATAAAATATTCAAATAAAATAGAAATACTCCATTTTGTTGATCTTTTTTTGAAACCAGCAATCACCCAGCAATCACGGAAAAACAAGCGGGGAGTGAACCCATAAAATGACCAGCGCACAGGTTTGCATATCTCGAATCAGCCATTCTCAGTTGCCAGTCGAAAGCAGGTGGCAAAGCGCTCTCGGTCCGCAAGGCTCACATTTGCTTCCTGAAACAACGCGTCCCAGCGATTGGCAACTGTCGACCGCATCTCTCGAACGATAGCTCCGGCGTCGTCAGCACAGACCTAATAAGCGCGGGAACAATGGGATACGCCGTACGTATCTTCGCAAGGCCGGTGGAGGGCGGGGGATCATCTTTCGGTCAAGTTAAGTGATCGCTTGGGATATGCCTCTGCCTGACGGCATTGAACAACTTTGCAGTGGTAGATTCACGATTTGTCGTCGGCCAAAAACTGTCCAAGAATGTCATTGAGTTTTAAAATGTCCTGTTCATAAAGTTCTGCTCCGACGGCTGTTTCGATGGCCGACGCATAAATTGGCCACATTTCCCGCCGCTGAGTTCTACCGCGATCGGTGATCAATATCGTCAGTCCACGACCATCGTCGCCGCAAGCCCGACGCTCGATCAGGCCAGCGCGCTCGATTCGTGCTAGCAAACGCGAAAGGTTATACTGTTCAAGAAGCATGGCATGTTCGAGCTCGAACGGCCTAAGCCCGGCCTCTCCTGCTCGATCCAGTTCAAGCAGCACATCATACCAGGCCAGTGGCAGCATCCCTGCCGCCTTTAAGGCACGTTCAACCGACGACAGGGCCAGACGGTGCGCGCGAAGCAGACGCACCCATGCACTGACCGTTGCTTCTTTAGGCTGATCGCTCATCCCAATAGGTTAGCCAATCGATGTAGATGCATCAACCTTGACAGCGGAGATTCACCACTCTACTAGATGCAAATGCATGTACTTAAATGCAGAGGTATAGAATGCCCGTTAACTCCGATCTCGCCGCGTTACTGCCGCGCGTTGGTATCGGCGTCCTGTATCCCACAAATTGCGTCGTTCTATGCTTTGGCGCCGTCCGCCAAATTTCGCCGAGAATCGGTGCTTGCATAACGGAATATCAGCAAAATTGAGGATACTATGACTGCACCACTTACGCTCATCAGCCACCACCTTTGCCCCTATGTTCAGCGCGCAGTGATTGCACTCACCGAGAAGCAGGTAGCGTTCGAGCGAATCGACATTGACCTCGCCAACAAACCCGACTGGTTTTTGACCATCTCTCCGCTCGGCAAGACGCCAGTACTCTTGGTAGGAAAACATGCGATCTTCGAAAGCGCGGTGATCCTGGAGTTTCTCGAAGAAACGCAAACTCGTCCACTCCACCCCGCCGATCCACTGGTTCGCGCGGAACACCGGTCATGGATCGAGTTTGGTTCGTCGGTGCTAAACGACATTGCTGGGCTTTACTCGGCACCTGACGTCGAAGGGTTTGAAACCAAGGCAAGGTCACTGGCGGCGAAATTCGATCAGGTCGAACGACGTCTTCATTCAGCCGGCCCCTATTTCGCCGGCCCTGAATTCTCGCTTGTCGATGCGGTGTTCGGGCCAGTGTTTCGCTACTTTGACGTGTTCGATAGCATTGACGACTTCGCCCAAGGCAGCTTCGAACACAAACCCCGAGTCGCGGCTTGGCGACAAGCGCTCTCGCAGCGCCCTTCGGTCAGAAGGGCGGTCGCTCCAAATTATAGCGAACGGCTTCAAGCGTTTCTGCGCGGCCGTGGATCGCAGCTGTCACGGATGATGTAACGTCTGCTTCAAATTCTGCCCGTTCGAGAACCAAGCAGTCAGCTCTCCCCAACATTAAACCACATAGCCCCCCCGGCAGAACCGGGTGGGCTTGGGTACTGTGGTCAGTGGCTGTTGGAAGTGCGGGCGCGTGACCAGATCAGGTTGAAGGTCTTGGCGTCTTCGTCGGCGAACAGGCTGGCGAAGATCGGGGCGTTGAAGCTGGGATCGTCGAGCTTGATCGAAAGATAGTCGCGGCCTTCCTTGCTGGTCTTGGTCCAGGCTGCACCGATTTCGGCCTTCGCCACGAACACCCGGTGCGAGGGGGCATTTTCGTTCTCGCTCGCTTCCTCGGCGACGATGGTGACGTTCTTCTTCTGCAAGCTCATCGTGACGATTTCGCCGGTGTAGTTGGTGTCGCTGGACTTTTTGAATGTGCCGATATTTGCCATGATTCAGTTCCTTGTGTTGGTCGAACCCCGCGCTCATTCGCGGCCTCGATGGCTGGTTAAAGGCAGGGGCTTGCCCTGCTGCACCCGCAGGGCTGCAACGCAGTGAAGGACGGTGCAGACCGGAGTTTCTTGGTTCCGCGAGGAATGGGCGCCGTCGGGGTCCACATCGCGCAGCGATGGGGTGGCAAGCCCAGGGGAAGAAACTTCGGGCCAACCGTTGCAGCAAAGGGCAAGAGGCGCAGCCGTCCGCTGCCAACCAAAGCCATTGCCGAGGCCGTGGGTGAGCGCGGTTCTGGCAATCGGACACAAGGATATTTGGCAAATGTGAATGCGCGCGTTCAATGTCGGGGCGATTGACGCAATCCGCCAAACTGCCAGCATGGGCTTGCCGAACCTGAACGCACAGTCTGCCAGCGAGCGACGAGGATACACCGTCGCAGCGAAGCTCGTGGCTGATGCCAATCGGAAGGCTGGCCTACCACCACAGCGCAGGCCGCAAACCATTCGGCTAGAATGACAACCGGCCATGCACCGATCTGCCAAATTGTTCTCTGGCGGCGACTGGTATCACCTCATCTGCTCTGGTTCTCGCCTAACCGGACTGCGGCTGACAATGCAGCCAGCCCCGTCCGGCATTGCCGGTCGGGGCTTTGTGGCGCTCGGAATGAAAACAAGCGCGGGCGGCTCAAAGCCGCCCGCTCATTCGTCATGCGGCAAGCCGCTGCTCTTCCACGTCCTCAATCACTTCGGCTTCGTCGGCATCGCCGCCCTCAACCGACCCCGCCGCGACGGCGGCGGGGTCAGGGTCAAGCGGGACTTCCGGTTCCGCCAGCCATGCCGCACGGCTGGCGGCGGCGACCGTCGCAACGCCGCCGCGCTGCGTGTAAGCCGATGGCGGGAACGCCATCCAGCGCGGCACCCATTGTTCGACCTTTGCGCGGTCATTGCTGCCGGTCAGATAGTCATTGATAACAGACTTGATCGTCTTGCCCTTCTCCGTGGCATGGGCCTGCGCCACGGTATCGCCGCCAACCTCGCGCAACACTTCGGTCAACACCTCGCGGTCGCGGACAAGGCCATAAAAGGCATCATCGGCCACCCAATAGTCGGCCATCTTGACGTCAAGGTGAAGGCCGATGGTTTCGATAAGGCCGGTTCCGCTGGCCAGCGTCTCGGCCATAACGACGCCAATAACCTCCATGACAACCGCGTCTGGCAATTCCAGCAACCGCTGGAACAGTCCACTCACACCATTCCTCGGTTCATGGCTCAAAGTGACGCTCGGCTCGTCGGGGTCAAAGCACAACACGCCAAGCACTGCGCGGCGGCGCTCGTCGAAACGTGCTTCGGCAACGCTGGTTTCGATGCTCTCGGTAATCGATTCGTTTCGGCTGCGCTGATCTTGAACCCTCACGCCCCACAGCGGCGAACCGCAAATGGCGTGGGCCACCATGACGCGCAGCGCCACGCCGGTATTGGCGGCAAGCGCCGACCGCACCGCCGCATGGCGGTGCAGGTCGATATAGCTGGTCATGGCTGCGGTGATTTCGGGGCGGGTCGTGTTGGTCTGCCCTTCGGGCGCTTCGCCCTTGGCGATGCGCTTTGCCTCGCGCTCGGTCAGATAGCCTTCGTGAAACGCCACTTCGCCGTTATGGGCAATGGTCACATAGACCCGCCCGCCTTTGCGCTTCGGCGTGGCGGCGAACTCGTAGCGATGGAAGTATTGCCCATCGGGCAAAACGACAACATCGCTCCAGCCATCGGCGATATAAGCAGCTTTGCGCTCCTCGATGGCCGCGCGCTGCGCGTCCTCGAACTCGCGCAAATCCCCGAAATAGCCGTCCTTCTCGAACAGGTCTTTGACGATACGGCCCTGATAGGTATCCAAATCGAACAGCGCGACGCTGGTTGATATGGACGCTCCGCCGAACAGCCACGCTTTCAACTGGTGGCCTTTGGGGATGGACGATTGTGGGTCGTCATAGAGCGCCAGCCATGTTTTCTGCTGCGCTTTGGTCGCCAGCGTCAGATGGCGAACGCTGGTCGCGTCGATTTCCTCGGCGCGGTAAAGCTGGCGGATGCGCGGCAGCAAATTGCCAAGCGCCAAGATGCGCTTGACGGTCAGTTCGGGCATCCCGAACGTCATGGAAATTTCGTCGGGCGTCCGGCCTTCCTTGACCAACCGCGTGAACGATTCCCATTGTGTCACCTCGTCGGGCGCAAGCCGCGCAAGATTCTCGATCAACGAGGCTTCGAGGGCGGCGGCATCGTCGCCCGCCTCCATGATGGCGCAGGGCAGCGGGTCGGCGTTGCCGCTTTCGGTCGCCACGGTTCGCGCGGCGAGGAAGCGGCGGCTTCCCGCCACAATCTCGAATGTGGTGTCGCTGCCATTGGGCCGCACCAACAGTGGCATGATAATGCCCCGCGCGCGAATGGATGGCAGAATGCCGCTAATGTCTGGCGGCTTCTTGCCGCTCCGCATATTGGCGGGGGAGATTGAAAGCCGGTCAAGGGCGATATGGTCAAGTTTCATGTCACTTACTCCGTTGGGTGGCCCCATCCGCCCTCGGCAGAGTCCGTTGGACTCGGCATCTTGGGGGGCGGTGAGGATGGGGCCGGTTGTCCGCACGTTCGGGGGTGAACGTGCGGGGTCTGCCGCGACCTTGGGGTCAAGGTGGCGGAAGCTCTGAAAGTTCGCGGGCGCGGGCGACGGCTGCGGCCTCAAGCCGCGCCTCGTCCTCGGTGATGCTGCCCGCGACGCGGGCCGCATCGGCATAAATGGTCAGGGGAAAGCGGCCCTCAAAACACAGGTCGCGCTCAATAGTCAGGCCGAACGGCAGCGACACCGCCGCAATCTCGGCAAGGCTGGCTGAACCCATTTCGGGGCAACCAAAGCCAAGGTCGCAAAGCCCGAACAGTATGTCGCCGTCTTCGTCCAGTTCGGAAAACAGCCATGTGGCCGCGCCAACGGGATTGAAGAATTTGACGACTGGCACATGATCGCCACGGCTTTGGCCGTTGGCAATCAATCGGGCGCGCTGGTCTTGGGTAAGCAAAAGCATGGGGATTCCTCGGTCAAAACATCTCGATCTGGTTGCGGGCGTTGGTGTCGAACAGGCCATGATCGGCGGGACGCTGCGCCTTGCGCGGCTTCAGCGGCGCATTGGCGCGCATGGCGAGACGGTCGCGGGGCGTGATCGGCGCAACGCCGTAAACCAGCGTCTGCTCACCGATGGGCGTTTGCTCGGATGCCAGCCGGTCTTTGGAGGGGAGCGCGGCGGTCATGCCGCGCGCGCCAAGGTCGATTCGCCCTCCCGAACGAACGCCAACAGAAAATCCGCTGCCTTGCTGGCTTGCGATGCCGCCTTGAAAATGGCGCGATTGTCGGCGCGCAGCACCTCAAGCCATGACCCGAGATAATCGGCATGGCGAACGGTGGGGACGATGCCAAGTGCTGCGCAGAGAAAAGCCGATGCCAATTCGGCGCATAGTTCCTCGCGGGCATACAGCGCGGAACCGAACCGCCCCGACTGGTCACGCGCCAACCGCTCTTTGCTTCCCGTCCAGTGACCGAGTTCGTGCAAAGCCGTCCGGTAAAAGTCGATCTGGTGGGCAAAAGCCGGTTGCGGCGGAACCTGCACATAGTCGCCGCCAACGTCATAGAAGGCGCGCGCGCCGCCGATGTGGAAATCCGCACCCGTCGCGGTAATCAACGCTTCCGCGCTTTCATGCTGTTCGCTGGCCGGTAACGGCGTGGGGTCGGCTGTCAGCCGCTCGGGCAGTCCGTCACACTGCGCCGCGTTGAACACGACAAAGCGTTTAAGAAACGGAATCGAGCGGGGTTCGCCCTCCGGCGCGTCTCCTCCCTCGCGTCCATCTTCGGGGGTGAAACGGTCGGCATAGAAAATCGTATGCCCGCGCTCACCCTTGCGGACGCATCCGCCAGCGGCCAGCGCCTGACGAAAGGTCAACCAGTCCTGCGACGGATAGCTGCCTTCAATGACAGCGCCCCACAGAATGAGAACATTGACGCCCGAATAGGGACGTCCCGAAACCGAATTGCGCGGGAGTCCCGGCACTGCCGCCGCCGAACTCCACGGCCGCGCCCAAGGAAAACAACCTGCCTCAAGCTGGGCAATGATCTTCGCCGTCACCTCGTCGTAAAGCGAAACGCGCGGGTTATCGCCACCGCGCGCGTCGCGCAGCGCCGTCTTGCCCTTGCCGCCAAAACCACGTTTCCGATTGCCAACCGCCATCACAGCCTCCTCGCCTCAAAAACCACACGACCCCGGAGAGGGGGGTGGGCGGCAAAGAGCGACCAAGAGGCCCGCCGCGATCAGGCGCACCTGTAAGGCTGCAACAGAGTGAAAGACCCGCTTGCGGGTTGCGCCTGAGCGCGGCGGGCCTAGCCGGAAGCGCCGCCCATCCCCCTCTTCGGGGACGGCCACAGAAACGCCGGCGCACCCGCGCCGTCCAAAAATCAGTCGAATATCATTGAAAGAATATCGCCGCGCAGCGGCCGAACAAGAACGGCACCCCTGCACAAAACGACGCCAGCCGGACGCCCTGCGCGCGGGCCTGTGGGTCAGCGGGCGTCCGGCCAGGAGAGAGGCAAGAGCGCCAGCAGGTCAGCTCAAAGACTCCGCACCCTCAAGGAGCGCACAGCGCGGGAAAGAGTGCGACCTTAGAAATTCCCGCTCATTTGCAGCGGGCCGTCAGGACCGCCCTTGCGCCATGCGATCGTCACCGAAGGCCGAGACGCGGCTCGCGGCTCGGTGTAGCAAGCCGCGCAGGCGGGGTTGCGTAATAAAGCGCGGTGCGGGCATGCCCGCAGGCGCCAGCTTTGCTTGTCAATTTCATCTTATCGGCAACGTCAGGCGTCGTCGCGCGGCATGGTCCACATCATATGTGTGTGATCGCCAGCTTCCTCCAGCACAGCCTTTACGTCCACAGGCGCCCATTGTCGTGTGACCGATCCAAAGGGATGAAAATCCGGCGTGAGGCTTCGCATCTGCCCGTCAGGCAGGAGGTGATGATGCGCTGCTCCGGGAAACCATGCGTCGGGCACAGGGTGCAGCGCGCGTGGGTTGTGAAAGATGCTGACACCTTCGACCCATTGCTCTGCGTACCCAGCCGCGTTGACGATGGCGCGAAACACCTTGGGCACAAGTGCGTTTGGGTCATGGTCAACGGCCGTGCCTTCCCTGATCACCAAAACACGCTCGCTGCCGAACCCGCCCTGCACCCCCAGGCGGTTAAACTTGGAGATGGTGCCACTGTTACTCATAAATACGGCGCTGACATTTTCTGCGCCGGGCTGGTCGAAAAAGCCCGAAGAGATGACTTTGTCACCCCATCGGTGCTCAACCACCCTACGCGGAGTGATCAAGAGATTGCCCTGCGCATCGTGACGCCCCTCATGCTCGATGCCGTACAGGTAAAGCTCCAAGGCCGAGCGGCTGTGGACCATTGAACCGGGCGACGAGAAATCCGCAATCGCGAGGAGAAAGGGTGCTCCTGTGACGTTGGGCCGTGTCCAATATTCTTTACGCAGCTTGCTGAAAAGCGCGCTGCCAAACTTGATCGGCATATATTCCTTCAAATAGGCATGCCTTTGCTCAGGCGTGTCCATCGGTGGCGGTGGCACGACAATGCCATTCTGGCGGGTAGGTCCGACCGTGACCGCCTCGAGCGTAAATTGTCCGATAAGGCTCGCGGCACAAAAGTCAGGGACGGAGTCCGCTCTGTCCAGCTCGTAGCCAAGCTCGATCAATGTCGCGAAGATGTAGAGTTCCCATATTCTTTGGTCGAAGCCGGTGGTCTGGAACTGTTCGATAAAATTCCCGTCTGCGTCATCATACCATCGCATCATCGGCTCAATTATCTCGCGGGCAGGTGAGAATATTTCCTCATTGCGCAGGCGAACAAAGTCCGGATTGAGCGACGCTTCTTCGCGAACAGGCTCGAAGAAATCCACCGGGGCGCCATATTCGTCCGCCTGATGATGGTCTTCGGGTGGCGCGGCGGCAGCCGCGTCCATCGCTTCGGCGAGTGCGGCCTTCGTCTGATCCAGCATGGGGAAAAACTGGGTTCCTGCCGCGCTACGATATCGCAGCCGCGCATCTCTCGCGAATACCAAGCCCAGAAAGTCGCCGTCTGTGTGATCGACGAGCAGCATACCAACGACTTTCCCGTCCTCGACCTCGAAATAAGCGAGCTCTTCGCCGAAAAGATCGGCGATCGGCATTCTCGCATAACCTGCGATGGCATTGAATCGAATGGCGGATATCGGTGTCATAGCCAACAGGGATGCCGGAACTGTGGGCCGCAGTCGAGACGGAACACGCCCCCTTCAAACCGCCATGTTGGCGTTTAGCGCGCGGCTATGCGGGCAATACGCCAAGCCGTAGCAATTTCTGGGTCGGCATCACGAAGTTGACACCTAGTCCTCGTTTTGGATTGCCGAGACCGATAATCTTGTGAAACGCCTGCTGTGCGCCTGGTCCGGCTGGCTTCGTTCCAAGAAGGACATCGCGGACATAGCGCATCATAAAACCGGCCAACACATCGGCCGCCTGGATTCCGGCATGATCGTGAGATTGGCCGAACTCGAGCGCGGCGCCCTTGATCACCCCATAATCCGCAAACCGAACCTTGGGCGCGGCGTCCGTTGCGGCCAGTCGCTCAAGCGTCGCCTTGGCGTCGTGCAGGATGGCCTCGAAATGCAGCTGCTCATCGTGCAGCAGGGTAACGCCCGTCATCGCGCCGCGCTTATAAAGATTGACTCTTGCATAGATGTTGGTGAGCGAGGTCAGACTGGGCAACATCCAGATGCGCTTGCCCGAACTGCCTTTGTCGGGGATCGGCAGATAGCGTTCGAACGCATGGTCGCTTTTGGCGGCCTCCGAACGGAAGTCGTTGAAGCTGTCGTCGGCAAAGTGTAGCAGACCCAAACCAATTTCGTCTTGTGCGGACACCTGCTTCAACCAGACCAGAGCCGCGTCAAAACAGGTTTCGACACTAAAGTTGCTAGGCGACCCGCAGGCTTCGACGAACGTTGCAAAAGCGGCTGATGGTGCTTCGTGGTAGAGATACTCCGCAAACACGTTGCGCAACCATTGGCCCTTGGGGGAGAAATCAACGTCGCCCACCGCCGGCATGATCAGGTGGTTGATCATATGCGCGGCGACGAAGAAGCGCTTGTCGACGACTTCGATGAACAGCGGCAGCTGCGCCGTCTCCAGAAAGGCTGCGATATCGGCTGCGACACCTGGCTTGCCAATCAGAGCAGTCGATTTGAGTTCGGTCGATTTGATGCGATAGTGCGCAGCGAGCCGGGCGAGTTCGACTCCAAGTCCAGCAGCATCGGCGCAGCCGACGCAGGCAAGCGCGAAAATCTGTTGTCCGCCGAAATCGAACGCCGCACCGGGCAAGGCGGCGTCGCCACTATTACCGCTCTCATCAAGATAGAAGCGTTCGATCAACCGGGGACGACTTTGCTGTGAACGTGCTCGTTGCGTAGCCACATCCCAGAATTTCGCGATTTATGTTGCATAACCGAAAGATAGAAAAATATGGGCGACGCGGATTGACCCACATTGCGGAGCAAGATCGGCGGCTCTGCGGTGCTCGGTGTCAAAGTCGGCAACGGAAAATATTAGCGACGGCCTTTGATAAATATTGCCATCGTCGCAGGCGCACAGGTTTAAGCTGGCAATTGTCGCTGGCTGACCAAGTGCTTGATGAATCGGTGGAACGACCGCATCGAACGGATCGAGCAAAATACCGACCATCGAGGCAACAGGCTGGCCGCGACTGTATATTCCGGTCACAAATCGACCTAGTCCGTTGGGCCCAAGATATTCACCCCGCGCCTTCGTCTTAGCATTCATTTTTTTGAACTCGAACACCATTTGGATGCTCTGATTTTCATCGTTCCAGCCGTAAACGATGTCAGTTCTGCGCTCTTCAGTCAGCTCCGCTGTATCGTCATCGATGGTGTTGATAACATTTTCGGCGGCCCACATCCCTAATAGCCCACGCGCCCGGGCCGTTACGTTTTCAACATGGGTTTTCAAAGCGCGTGTCAGCAACGGCTCCCTAAGTTTTGGATGAAAACCCGGCCTTTGACGCGCTGCCAGTATCCGCCAACTTTCACACATGGCGTCTGCCGCCTCGGTCGCAGGGCGGATCGGGAAAGCAACCTGCCAATCCGATGAGGAAGCCGCAGCTTCTCCTGTCACGCTGCCACCAACTCGGTGTTGCCAATTTGCCCTTCCTGGACGTTGCGAACGATGCGCTCGGCATCGCGCAGCGCCTGCCTGATCGTCCAGTTTCGCCTTACAAGAGATCGGACGACGAAAACTGCACCATCGGACCAAATGAAGGTGTCGGGAACAAACCAAAGTGCTTCGCCTGCGGGGACGACGGACAGACCTAAACGACGGAGTTCAGAAAGCGTTTCAAGGACTGCGTCGTCATCGATGCGCGTCGTTGAACTGCCGTCCGCCGTTTTCTGATCATTGAATTGGATGCGTATTATGCCGGCAGGTCCGGCACGAGATCCATCACTGGATACGACGCTGACATCAAATTTGCCTTTGCCTTTCGTGCGTTTACGCCAGTTTGTAAGCTCGGCAACCAAGGTGCGCGCGTACATCACCACGTCCTGATCCAGCGCGGGGCGTTGGGTTGGTGTGTTCAGACTGCCATAGCTTCTTGGCCGGATCGCAGGCATCAAAATGTCGACGGTTTCGCGGACAAGCGCTCGCTCTTCCTCGGTTACATCGAAATAATCGAAGACGCACTCATCCAGCGCTTCCTTCATGTCCGCATAGGCGGCCGCCTGCAGCAATTCATCTTCGCGTGAAAGCTCGGTCAGCCTGTCTGATACGAGGTTCAGTGCCTTTTGCGCCGCATCAGGATTAGGGCCGTCACCTGGCTTGAAGAAGGGGAAATTTGCGACATCCTTAAGATGCACGGCATTGCGCTCGCACAGCATTTTCCAAGCGCGCATCATCAAGAAATATCGTCCGAGGCTGGAGCGCAGATAGACCGCCACAAATTGAAGCAAGACTGCATCGGCCACCGGTCCGGCAATAACCCCAAGACTTGTACTGAAAGATGCCGGCTTGTCATAATAAACCGCTCTTATCGAATGATCCTGCCTCGAAAATCCATCGGTATAGAGTACGCGCGGACCATCAAAAGTTGGCAGTAGCGCGTCGTCAATATGCGCAACGAATTTCTGTTCTGGCGGCCATCGGGTCAAAAGATCGGAATGCAGAAGCGGGACGCCCGCACTCAGCGCCTGTACGGGGATGAAGGGCATGTCCCACAATGGTTCAGAGCTTACAGGTGTTCTACTTCGATCAACGAAATGAACACCTTTGCGGGCGCTCCACCGGGCCTTGCCGCCTGCCTTGTGCCAAAGATCACCGAGCCTTCCGCACGCTTCAAGGCGCGTAATCAACGACAGGTCTGCGTTATCACCCCACATCAGTGTCACGAGAAGCTGTGGGTTCTGAACGACTGAGATAGTCTGCAATTGATGGCGATCTGCAGACTGCAAGGCCAATCGACCGTAGGCCAGACTCATATCAGCTTTCGGAACGCAATAGTCAAATGTCTCCTCAAGTGGAATGCGACTTTTGATGCCATTTGATCGCTTTTGCCCCGTGAACACATGGCAGGTGTGTTCTGCCGACGGGAAAAGGAGATTTTGAAGATCGCCGAAATTGATCAACCTACTAGGCTTCAGCAATCGGAAAAGGTGAGAAACAAACTGTGCATTCGATGGACCGACAAACAAAATGATGGGCAATATCAGGCAAATTCGTCCTGTCTCGTCCAGAAAATCAAGCGCACGGATGGAGAACGCGCCCGCTATTTGTCGACGAGCAATCGGCGCCTCTACCGTACTTGCCCAACGGTCAGCCGAAGTGACACTCTTTCCGTCAGCCTCACCCCAGGGAGGATTGGAGACCAGAAGCGAAAATCGCTTTCCTGCAAAACCATGATCCGGGGCGAAGAAATCACCCTGTTCGCCAGAGAGAAGATTGGTTCCAGCAAGCGTGGGCAGTTTTACATTTTCCTGTGCTTGGGCTTCCAGAATATCGGATGGGTCAAGCCCATCAAGCAGCGACAGGTACAGGCTGAATGCCGACACCCGGCAAGCCATGGGGTTGATGTCAGCTCCAAATATCCGACTGACCAACAGATCGCGACGCGCTTTGAACGACAGCCGCTTTTTGTCGCGAGCTTCTTGTAGGGCAATCAGACGGCGATACGCTGTTGTGAGCAAAATCCCCGATCCACATGCTCCATCGAAAATTGTCTCGGACAGCGGGTCGGGCGAAGTAGCAAAGGCCTGATCGATCGCCAACATCGCCAAATGTCGCGGCGTGTAATAGGCCCCTGAACTTGCCTGTTCTTCTGGGGACAGGAATGACTCGTATAGGCCTGAAAGCAGCTCGACCGGGATAAAGCTGAAATCATAGTTCCAAAAGTCACCCTGGCCGGTTTGCAGGTCAGTGCGACTGAGGAAGCGGTCAAGCGTGTCAAAGCCCGCGGCTTCAAGTGATGACCACGGATCATGCCGGTCATCACTTAAAAAATCGCCGTTGAAATCCTGACGAAGACAATCAATTAGTCGCCGCAATCCGTCGGTATCTTGGGTCGCAACCAAGCTGTGAAATTGTTTCAACGAGTGGTGATCGCGATACGTCGTGCCAACAATCTGGCGATGCTCCAGATAGGATATGAACAGCACTTGCCCCATCAGCAGTTCCGCAAGGCGTCTCGCGCTATCGGCTGCTGTAATGGTAGCATAGCCATTTTGGCCAATTTCCCGAACCGCCGCCGAAAGGTTCTCAAGTAGCTTGCTGTCGACCCGCGCCTTGACGTCAAACCATTCGGGCAACCTTCTGGCAAGGTTCGCCGATGAAACCTCGCGCGCCGAAAAAGGACCATCCGGACGAGCTTCAGCAAGGTGCAAGGTTTGCGAGCTGTTGTTCAGCTTGCGGGCAGGATGAGCCCGGGCCTTATCCCCGCTGATTTCAAGCACCACATTGGCAAGGTTCTGGTTCCAGATCCTTTGACGTACAAGGTCGAGCTCCTCTTCGGAAATCGGCGCATCCCGGTCACCAAGAAAAACAACCGATGGGACACCCTCCACATCGTACACGGCATGAGCTCGGATGGCTCCGTCGGGATGAAGTAATGCGCTAATTTCGGGGCCGTAGGGGTGCGCATCCGGAATTTCGGACGCGGCGCGATGCAATGACGCGGGGTCATCGGCATATCCGAGCCCCTCCAGCCAGTCACTCATCCGTGTGGCACTCATGCCGATTTTCGCTGTGCATACACTTGTGACGCTTCAAGTTCTGGGGCTGGAATGTTTAGGTCACCGGCTTGTGATTTCCGTTCAACCGCTTGCGCCGGAAAGAGATCGAGCTGACCCGGTATCGATGCATGGGAAGGCAACGCGAATCCAGTCGCGAGCTTTTCGAGGTGGGGGTTGAGCTGAATATACAGCGCGTCATTTTCATCATCGATGGTGTTGCTGGCGTCGACGAGCGCCCAACGGCCATGAGCGGCAACCATCAGCTTTTTATTCCATAATCCGACAAAGGACGCTTGACGCAATGCGTGGCCGAGATCGGAAAAAAGGCCGCGATGCGCCTGGAGCTCAAGGTGAAATCGCGATTTCAGTGTCATCGCGACGAAAATAATCAGCACCGTTTGCCATGTGAATTTCGCCGATGAGCCCTTGCCAGCAGGCGGCACGTCAGCAGGCACCAAAGCACGCCGGTTTGTCCATTCCCGAAGTTGTGTGGTGGAAAGGCCCGTCAGTGAGGAGACCAGAGCTGTCGTCGCGTAGCGCATGAGGTGATCACCTAAGGAATGAGGCGTAAAGAAAAGTTCGCAGAATGGGTATCATACCCATTCTGCGGGGTAAAGTCGATTGCCGAATAGCACGCCCGCATTGCCGCTACTTCGGGTCCGCCATCGGCGAAGCGGAAGCAAAGGTGGGCATCCTCGCTGACAATGGACAGCCACGACCCGATATAGACGGCGTGGCGAACGCTGGGTACGATGTCGAGCGCAGCGCAGACGAAGGCTCCTGCCATTTCGGTTCACAGTTCTTCGTGCCAATAATCTTTAGAACCGACCCGCCCAGCCTAGCCTAGCCTCGGTCCAACCGCTCATGTTTTCGCCGCCGCAGCTGGCTCGATTTTCAGTATCAACCCTTCTTAGTTGCGCTTCTTGATCGGCCCTATCGTCGAGACTAGAAGTATACGGATATTGGCCAAAGTCTACGCGGTTCGAACCGACGCATAGCGATTTGAAATCAAGCGGATCAGCGCAGCAGCGGCGAACAGAGCAAAAGGTATTGCATAGATATGCTCGGTGGGGATGCGTTTTCCCCAAGCGATAAAGAATACAGCAAAAATGACCCATATCGCTACAGTATGAACCCGCTTCCAAAGAGAGAAGGACAATTTTCGGACTGCGACATCATTCGAGGTAGCGACCAGCGCAACTATAGCAAGATATCCAAAGGCACCCGGCATATTGGCTGCCACGGACCGACCGTGCCAGAAAAGCTCGGGAGCCAATTTCCAGTAGCTAAAGATCGCGATCGCGTGGACCGTGTGGGAGAAAGCAAAGGCCAGCCCCAATTGCCGACGGTTGTGCAGCGCCCACGTTGAAAAGGCGTTCGGGAGCAGGCGGTCGATTGCAGAAGCCGTAAATGCAATCAGGAAAAGTCCCGCAGAAGTCCGGGCTGTCGTGCGAATGAGCAGGCGCAATTGTTCGATGAAATCGCCATTGCGCAGCAGAATCCCTGCGCTCATCAAAGCAATCAGCGCAGCCAATGCCCAGAAGTTCCGCCATGCTCCTGCGGGTTTGCGAATGTGGGGCATCGCCTCCACGTTGGATCCAATCGCTGTCATATCAACTCCATATTGTGTCTAGCCGCCCAAGCTCGCAGACGCGCGGTAACTTCGGCCTTCGGCTTTCGATTGCGCCAATCGATTGAAATGGTAGGACAAAGTCCTTGCGGATCTCCGACAGTTACGTCGAAATCTTCGTCTCCGAATATGGCGTTCGCCTCGTGTCGAAGTTGTCTTTCTATCGCGTCTGCCCGGAGCTGTTTCCGGTCAATCTTGCCAACAGCCGTGACTGGGAGGCTCGATACCCAATAGATGTCTCGGGGCCATGCCGCACGGTCCGCAATGGCTTCGCGTATTTCAGAGAGCAGGTCCGTGCTTTCACGAACGCCTTCTCCGGATGGCACCGCAAACAATATGGGAAGCTCGCCGGCATAAGAGTCAGGCTGACCTATTGCTGCTGCAACCGCCACCTTGCCAGTGCCAATTGCAGCGTCCTCGATAATCGCCGGATCGATATTGTGACCAGACCGGATGATCATATCGCTGAGTCGACCGGTCACAATCAGACCTTCGGTGGTTACTCGACCGCGGTCTCCTGTCGCCATCCATCCGCCAATGAACGCATCTGGCCGGGACGGGGAAAGTGTCGGGCCGGAAATCCATATTTCGCCCTCCTGCCCGAAAGGCTGTTTCACACCTGTCGAATCCCTGATCTCAATCGCAATTCCGTCGCCTGGTGGCCCGATAATGCCAATTGGACTAGGCATATCTGATCGTCCCACTGCCAGTACGCCGCAGCATTCAGTCATGCCATAAATGATATGAAGAGGCCTACCAGTGAGGTCGGCAAAGCGCACTTGCAGCGAAGCACTGCATGGCGCTCCTCCGGCATACCCGCAGCGTAGTTTGGAAATGTCAGCCGTAACTGGTTGTTCCAAAACTCTCGCCACCGCAGTCGGAACACCGCCAGCAATCGTCACCTCATATTTTGACACGATGTTCCAATAGAATTCGATGACAGCTGGGTTTCGAAAGCCATGTGATGACAAATTTACGACGCAGCCACCACTCACCCAGAGTGCACGTGAGGAGCATATTGCGCCAGCTACATGAAACAGCGGCAAGCCGTTAGCCAACCGATCATTCTCTCCTAGGTTGGCCGCCGTCGCGAAGGCCATGGCGGCGAGTTTTTGCTGCTCATGGCTATGCCTAACAAGTTTCGGTGCCCCAGTCGTGCCTCCTGTGTGAAACCAAGCGGCGGTATCACTGGGGTTGATCGCGAGACGCGCAAGCGGCGTCGTGTTGGTTGTCAGCACATCCGCAGCCACAGGCCACGGTGACGTGCCTATTTCGAGTACTGTCAGCTTACGCCTGCTCTCACAAAGTGATGCGACCGCATGCCCTAACAGATTTAGCTTTTCGTCATCTTGGGGTGTGGGAACAACAAGGATATCTGCACCGGCTGCACACAACAGCTGAGCAAGATATTCTACCGATTGCAGTGGGTTTAGCGATAGACTGGATGATACGACACCCGAAGCAAGAATCAGCACATAATGAGCAGGTGTATTGGTGAGCAGTAAAGCGATTGCGCCATCTTGTCGTGCACCGACGGCGGCAAGCCGATTCGCCCAATGCTGCGTTGCGCGCAGCAGGTCCGCATAGCTCAGTTCGAGAGCGTCATGGCCGTTGCCGTCCAGTCGGGGCTCGACATGGATGAGTGCTGCCGCGTCCGGTCGCCTGACTGCATGCTGGGCCAATGCTTCCATTACGGAACCAGCCACCAGAGGTTGACTTTGGAAGGCGTCTCTCACCTCTTTATCACCGGGCCACATCGGCTCGAGGCGAAATATGGGCAGCGATCGCGGAGAACGCAGGTCGGTCGGATGCATGGGTGAAGCCTGTGTCCCCGACCGGGTGCGAGGAAAATTTCACGATTACTACTTGCTGGGCCGGATTTACGTAGAGGTGCTGGCCAAACAAGCCCTTGGCTTCAATTACTCCGTCAACGTCGTTCGGAATCCACCACTGGTTACGGTAACCATAGCCAGGGCGAGCAGCCGCAGATGCAGATGCGGCGAAGATTGCACGATCAACGCCTTCACGAAGTAGGGCAGTGAGACCACTTGGGAAGACCCGCCGTCGACCGATCCTTCCATCATTGGCCAAGGCAACCCCAAGGCGCGCCATATCGCGCAACGTTGCATTCATCCCAACGCTTGCGATGTCCATACCCGCCGGGTCGATCAAATAGTAGCCATCAGATTCAGTGCCCAGAGGGCTCCAGAGCCTATCGGAAACCAAGGCAGACATTTGCTTCCTGGTGGTCCGAGTCAGCACCCAGCCTAGTACCTCACTATCGACCGATCTATATGCGAAACTGCGTCCGCCGCCGGTGCCGGGTCGCACCGTTGGCAAATAGTCAGACAACGTCGTTGAAACATTCAATGAAGCTGGCACGTCGATTAGACCAGTTGAAAAAAGATACCGGTACAGGTCGGACTGGCGATCCGCGAAATTTTCCAGATAGTCCACGCCTGACTGCATATCGAGCAATTGCTGAACACTGACTTGGGACCAAGCTGTGGACGCCAACTCTGGCACCAAAACGCCAACTTTGGCGGCCGGATCTAGTCGACCCGATGAAATTTCAATTTGCGCCAAAATTCCCACGACCGACTTGCTCATGGACCACAAGGCATGCGGTTGGCGCGCCGACATTCCCGGTGCATAGTACTCATAGACAATCCTGCCATTACGTAGGACGATCAGGGCATCGGTGTAGGTAGCGTCACGCCAAGAATCGAACGTTAGCGTGGCACCGGCAGCGTTCATAAAAGAGAGCCCTTCCAGTGACGATCGATCTACTGGCAGCTCGCTCTGAAAACTAGGCGCCTCTATATTGTGGGTGGGATACAACGCCCGCATATTTCTAAATGCCCAGCGGGCATTGGGATACTGAAGTATATTTGAACGCGTTACACGAGCATTCGGAGGAGCAGGGCTTCCAACCATAATTCCCAGCTGGACTGGATCGGTGGCGCTAGGAGGCGGCAACGTCTGCGCCGATGCATTTGCGCCGAGCGCCAAGGCAGCACCAGCAAGCAGTTCAGCGAATCGCATCAGAATCTCCATAAATTAACGCTGTTAATCTTTGGGGTAGATTCGTTGCGGCACCTAGTCAACCGGTAAAATGACAAATCAGTGAGCTGTAAGGGGGGGCAGCAGCCGACGCATCATCGTTTCATGTAGAGAAACGAGTTCCTGCTGGCTGGCTATCAGGCCAGTCAAATAGTTCATCACCAAACCATGTGCTCCCGACCACAGAATCACAGCTAGGGATTCGGATTCACCAGTAACCAGCCCATCTTCGACCATTTCGGCAACATAGGAATTCATGATGTCCCGTGCCCGCGCAGTCTCAAAGGCGAGTTCGCGAAAACGGCCGTGCTCGGGCTGCTGAACATCGAAGATCAGTCGGTAGAGCTCAGGATTGGTCAAAGCGAAATCCAAATAGGCCTTGCCAATTGCCCGGGCGGCAAATCGTGATCGCAACGTGCCGCGGGCAGTTTTAAGCGCAGTTACAAACCTCTCAACGGCCGCAGCACGAATCACCGAGAGCATCTCTTCTTTATCCTCAAAGTAGCGATACGCGGTTGCCTGGCTTACCTCCATGCGACGCGCTACCTTGCGCATCGAAATGCCATCGAAGCCCTCATCCAAATATGCCTGAAGCGCGATTTGTCCAAATGTTTCGCGAAATTTTCGAATTTCATCCGTGGTCAGAACAGCTCTCATCGGACCAACTAATGTACTGCCGGGCCATTGCGCAACTGTGTTTGCCGGCGGGTGCGCGGATTGCACTTAGCATAGGGCACTTGCATGGCCAACCCACAGCAAGCGAGGCAAGAAAAAGCGGCACCAGCACCGTCCATTCGATATTGCTCAAATTGCTTGGCAATGGCGATCTCGCGGGAGCATGATATGAGCGCGTGGCGTCGTCCTAGAGTGTTGGGTGCCTTCGGTTCTTACCACTGTCGTTGGACTAATGATCAAGGCCAGTGTCAGGTAAGCATGCCGACAGTAGAAAACTTGATACCGGGTTAAACGCCAGCATGGTAACAGAGGTGTTTCATTTAATCAAAGCAGCAAATAGAGGACATATATGCCATACATCAATGTAAAAATTACGCGCGAAGGGGTAACTGACGAGCAAAAGGCGCAGCTAATCCGGGGCATCACTGACCTTGTCGTGTCCATTCTCAACAAAAATCCGTCAACTACTTTCGTAGTTATCGAGGAGATTGCGATGGAAAATTGGGGAATTGGCGGCTTGCCGGTCGAGGAATACAGATCTCTATCTAAAGCGTCATCATGAGCCAAGGCACACCATTCCAATCCACGCTTATGTCCCTGCTTGATATCTCTGCCCCGATAATTTCTGCGCCGATGGCGTTCGTTGCAGGAGGAGCACTAGCGGCAGCGGTCAGCGAAGCTGGCGGGCTCGGTTTGTTGGGCGGCGGTTACGGCGACCGCGCCTGGCTTGATCGCGAGTGGAACATCACAGATGGGGCACGTATTGGCGTAGGTTTCATAACCTGGATGCTGGAAAAACAACCTGACCTTCTGAGTTATGCGCTTGAACGAAATCCCGCTGCAATTTTTCTTTCGTTCGGTTCAGTTCGCGGGTTTGCTGATGAGATTGTGCGATCCGGCATCCCGTTGATCGCCCAAGTTCAATCCGTAACAGACGCCCGCATTGCGGTATCTGAAGGTGCCTCAGTGATTGTTGCTCAAGGAACGGAAGCAGGTGGGCACTGCGGTTCACAATCAACAATCACACTTGTGCCCGCAATCGTCGATGCCGTCTCGCCGACACCTGTGGTTGCAGCCGGTGGCATTGCCGATGGTCGAGGGCTGGCTGCGGCATTGATGTTGGGGGCACAGGCTATTGTTTGCGGGACGGCATTTTATGCCTCCCGGGAGTCTTTAGCACACCCGAGTGCAAAAAACATGGCCATAGGGGCATCGGGAGATCAGACGGTGAGGAGTGATGTGTTCGACCGTGCTAGGGGTTATGACTGGCCAGTTCAATGGAAGGCTAGAGCGCTGAAGAATCATTTCCATCGACGCTGGTCGGCGACGGTGCCGGATCAGCTCGGAAAGCTTGAGCTGATGCAAGCCGAATATCAGAGGGCAATTGAGTCAGCCGACCTTGACAAAATGGCAGTGTTTGTTGGCGAGGCAGTTACAATGGTGCGAAATCAAGATACAGCATGCTCAATTTTGCAGCGGATCGTCAAGGACGCGCGAGCTTGTTTGTCTGATTGTATGTGATCGCTTCAAAAACCCGCAGAAATTCTCTGCATCTGGAGCCCCTGGGAAATTTATGGAATTTAGCGGGAACCTTTTGGACAGCAGGTCATCCAATGTCGGTTTTCAGTGAGGGTTACGATGAATCAGCCCAGCTTCGCCAGAATAGACTACGCCCAAATGCTGGACGCCGAGCTTATCGTCCGTGTTCTGCGCGGCGAACAATTGGCGTTTCAGACTGTTATGGAACGGTACAATCAGCGCTTGTATCGTACAGCCCGGGGAATAGTCGGCGACGACGCTGAGGCGGAAGATGTGGTCCAAGAGGCATGGATGCGCGCTTTTGCGGCAATCGCTAGTTTTCGCGGCGATGCAGCCCTTCTCACGTGGCTGGTTCGGATCGTGATCAACGAGGCACGAGGACGATTGCGCAAGCGACGCCTACAGGCCGAGCTTGCCGACATCGACGTTGCGCAACAATCGGGAACACTCATCCTCGGTTTCCCCGACGGACAAAAGGTTGATGACCCCGAGGCCAACGCAGCGCGCACCGAAGCGCGAATATTGGTTGAACAGGCCGTCGACCGGCTGCCCGAGTCATTCCGGCTCGTTTTCCTCCTGCGCGATGTGCAGGAGTGCTCAATCGAGGAAACGTCGGCCATTTTGGGCATCCGGCCCGAAACGATCAAGACACGGCTGTTCCGTGCACGGCGGATGCTACGCGACGATTTGGACAATACCCTTGCAGATGCCCTTCAGGGCAGTTTTCCATTTCTTGGCAGGCGCTGCGAAAGACTGACGGGGAATGTTATGGGCCGTCTTGCGACGCAATATGGTTGGGCCGGAAGTCTCTAGCTCATAGATTTCTAGCCCATTCGCTGTGTATGCAATGAGACCAGAAATTCACGTCGAAGTTCAACATCAGTTGCGAAGTCGCCAAGCCAAGTCTTGGTCATCATGTCGATCCCATGCTGATTTACCCCGCGCGTGGTCATGCAACCGTGCGAAGCCTCGACTGCAACGGCGACACCATGAGGTTCCAGAGTGTCGAACAAAGTCTGCGCGATCTGTTGGGTCAACCGTTCTTGTAATTGCAGGCGACGGGCAAATGCGTCAACCAGCCGCGAGAGCTTCGATATCCCGACCACGCGGTTGCGAGGCCGATAGGCGATATGCGCTTTGCCGATAATCGGCGCCATATGGTGCTCGCACGTGGACACCAGCGGAATTGAACGCAGAAGAACCATTTCCTGATAGCCCTGCGCCTCATCAAATGTGCGGCTGAGGATTTGCGACGGCTCTTGCTGATAGCCTGCGAACCATTCGCCATAAGCGCGCGCGACACGGGCAGGCGTGTCAATCAGACCTTGACGACGCGGATCGTCCCCTGTGGCTGCGATGAGCGTACGAACTGCCGCTTCAACGTCGGCCTGCGTTGGACGAGGCAACGCGAGGTCGGGACAGATTGGGGAAACCTCCTGCACTACGGCAAACCGATCATTCATTGTCTGCAAATTCATATTCCGGGACTCCATTGCCAAAAATGGGTTTGATGAAATCGCTTTGTAAAAGTTCCCGGAAAACGGTTGTTACGAAATTTGGGAACTTCTTTCCTTGGACTGCATCCAATGCCCGACAGCGACGGACATATTCCGCGCTCAGTGAAAGGAAGTCAGGATGGATCAAAATAAAATGTCACGTCGCAATCTTGTGGGAATGGCCGGAACGGGCGTTCTTTCAGCGGTCGCGCTTGGGGTAATCGGGGGAGTCCCCGCGCTTGCGCGGTCTCGCGGTAATGCTGCTGGTGTCGCCGCGCATCAGGGCGATATTGATATCCTCAACGTCGCACTCGGGTTGGAGCATGAAGCAATCGAAGCCTATCAAATCGGCGCAGAAAGTGGTTTGCTAGAGCGATCGGTGCTTGATCTTGCGCTTGTGTTTCAAAGCCAGCACAAGGGACACCGCGACGCTCTGGTGGGCGCGGTTCGGCAGCTTGGCGGTGCGCCGGTCGACCCGAAAAGCCGTGCCGATTATATGATCAGCCTTAACATCGCAGCGATTCGCAACCAGGCCGACATTCTGCGTCTCGCTGAGGTGCATGAACGCGGTGCCGCCAACGCCTATATTGGCGTGATGCCATCACTTGGAAGCCCGGATCTTGTTCAAGTTGCGGCGAAAATCGCAGCAGACGAAGCAGCGCATTGGTCTTTGCTGACCACTGCCTTGGGCAACAAACTGCCCGCTGCCGCCTTCATGTTCGGGTGATGAGCATGCTTGGTTTGGGCAAATTATGTCTTAGCGCGACAGCGATGTTGGCAGCGGTGGTCGTGATCGCTGGCTTCAGCAGCATGTCTTCTGCTGCCGAGCGCGCAAGCAGCGGTGATCCGGTGCGTGGTGCGCAGGCTTTTGCTGCAAATTGCGGCGCCTGCCATTCACTGGACGCCAATCGCGTTGGGCCGGCGCTGCGCGGAGTCTATGGGCGCAGGGCCGGTACAGCCTCAAGATATAGTTATTCTCCCGCGCTTCGCACCAGCAATATTGTGTGGTCTGCGCAAACGTTGGACCGCTGGCTGCAAGGTCCAGAACGAGTGGTACCAGGCACCCGGATGCGGTTCCGTCTTGCAGACCCAAACCGACGTGCCGATGTCGTCGCCTTCCTCCGTCAGCAAGGCGTCCGAAGCCCGCCACAGTGATTTGATGGTCAACCTGACCCCCGTCGGGTCGCAACAGTCGACAAAATGTCGGCTAGGGTTGGCGGCCTTCTTGGCTCCCTGACAAGAAGGCCGCCAACTCCTCAGACTGATCGATTAGGCACCAATTTGTAGAAATACTTGTTGAAATATTCCGGGGTTAGGAGGTCAACTTGGATCTGAAAGATATGCTGTGCCCAAGTGAATCGACCCAGTAGTGATCGAGGTTCGGCAACTTCGCTATGCCGTTCTGACCGCAGATGCCCGTAGCTTTTCGCGTGCTGCTACGGCGCTCAACATGAAGCAGGCAACGCTGAGCCTGCGGGTTACGCAACTTGAGG
>CAZGWR010000007.1:0-67911 GCA_964529505.1 uncultured Novosphingobium sp.
CCCGCAGCGCCAGTGCAGGCGCCGCACCGGTCGCGCGATCCACCTCTCCTGCCCAGCTGCCGCATCCGCGCGCCCCCAAATCCAACAGGATCGCGCCGTGTTTGCGGCTTTATTTCGCGCAGAGGCCGCAAAGGACCGCAGAGCCGCAGAGAGGCCCCGTGAACGGCGAAGCCGCTCCAAAATCGCCCGCTCTCCGCCAACACCCCGCCCCATGCAAAAGCGAGCCTGCGGCCCGCGCAACATCTCTGCGCCTCTGCGGCCCTCGGCGGCCTCTGCGCGAAACAACCTTCCTACACCCGCCGCTCAGTCCGTCCCCGCCGGATCGCGCGTCGCCACCATCCCGTTCGCCACGAACCGCAGCACCAGCTCGTCGTGCTGATTGTAAACGCGGGTTTCGCCCTTGGTCAGCCCCATTTCGGGCCGCGATTTGCTGCGGCGTTTTTCGAGAAGCACGCTTTCACAGCGCAAGGTGTCGCCCGGATAGACCGGCTTGACCCAGCGCAGCTCGTCGATGCCGGGCGAGCCGAGCCCTGCCGTGCGCTCATTGGCCATGTTCTTGACCGCCATCGCCATCGCCATCGCGCAAGTATGCCAGCCGCTGGCTGATAGCCGCCCGAAATGCGTCTGCGCCGCAGCCTCGTCCGACAGGTGGAACGCCTGCGGATCGTATTTGGAGGCAAACGCGATCACCTCCTCGCGGGTCACCTCGTAATGGCCATAGGCAGCGGTCGATCCCACGATCATGTCTTCGTAATAGCGCAGTTCCATGGCAGCCCCCTTGCGTCAGACGTTGAATTTGAAATGGAGCACGTCGCCGTCCCTGATGACGTATTCCTTGCCTTCCTGCCGCAGCTTGCCCGCATCGCGCGCACCGGCCTCGCCGCCCAGCGCGATGAAATCCTCATAGGCAATCGTCTCGGCGCGGATGAAGCCGCGCTGCATGTCCGAATGGATTTCGCCCGCCGCGTCGGGGGCCTTGGCCCCGGCATGCACGGTCCAGGCGCGCGCTTCCTTGGGGCCGACAGTAAAAAACGTCAGCAGATGGAGCAGCTCGTAGCCCGAGCGGATGATCCGTGCGAGGCCCGCTTCGGTCAGGCCCAGCTCGGTCAGGAACTCGGCGCGGTCCTCCACCGGCATCGTCACGATCTCGGCCTCGATCGCGGCGGAGACGATCACCGCATTGGCGCCTTCGGCCTTGGCCTTTTCAAACACCCGCGCTGAAAAGGCATTGCCGCCCGCCGCGCTTTCCTCCTCGACATTGCACACATAGAGCACCGGCTTGGCGGTGAGCAGCTGCGCCTGCGCAAAGACGCGCGCCTCCTCCTCGTCCTTGGGCACGGTGAGCCGCGCGGGCTTTCCCTCGCGCAGCAGATCGAGCGCCTGCCCCAGCACCGAGGCGATGATTTTCGATTCCTTGTCGCCCTGCGCCGATTTCTTCACCGCCGCCGGCACCCGCCGCTCAAGGCTTTCGAGGTCCGATAGCATCAGCTCGGTCTCGACCGTCTCGGCGTCCGAGATCGGATCGATCTTGTTGTCGACATGCTGGATATCGACATTTTCGAAGCAGCGCAGCACGTGCACGATCGCGTCGACCTCGCGGATATTGCCGAGGAACTGGTTGCCCAGCCCTTCGCCTTTCGATGCCCCGCGCACCAGCCCCGCGATATCGACAAAGCCCAGCTGCGTCGGGATGATCTTCTGGCTCCCCGCGATCCGCGCCAGCGCATCGAGCCGCGGATCGGGCACGCCGACATTGCCGACATTGGGCTCGATCGTGCAGAACGGATAGTTCGCCGCCTGCGCCGCCTGCGTCTCGGTCAGCGCGTTGAACAGCGTCGATTTGCCCACGTTCGGCAGCCCGACAATTCCGCAGCGAAATCCCATGTGGTGGTCCTTGAAAGGTGAAAGGCGAAGTTTCGGCTCGATCCGCGCGATGGTGGCGGTTCGCGCCAAGGTCAAGGGGAAGCTGGCACGGGCGGTGGCGGCGTCGCGGCGCGGCGGCCCCGGTTCACGGAAATTTTAGGCCTGCAGGTGCACAGTGCGCCCATGAAAAAGTCGCTCCTGCTCGCCGCTTTGCTCTTCACCGCCGCGTGTTCGCGCGCCGATCCGGCTGCGCTGTTGGGCGAGGCCAAGTCCGCATTCGCCGCCGAAGACTATGCCGCCGCGCGCACCAGCCTGCTGGCGGCGGTGGACGCGGGCGGGGCGGACAAGGCCGTGCTGCTGCTCCTGGCGCAAACGCAATTGCGGCTGGGCGACGGCGATGGCGCGCAGGCCAGTCTGGCGCAGCTGGCGGGCGCGGGCGCCGAAGCCTTGCGGATGAAGGCCGAGGCGGCGCTGCTGCGCGGCAAGCCCGAAGCGGCGCTCGACATGCTCGGCAGCGACCCCGATCCCGAAGCGTGGCGCCTGCGCGCCGCCGCGCATCTGGCGCTGGACAACAGCCCGGCGGCGCTCGCCGCGCTGCGCCAGGGGCTGGCAGCGGGCAGCACATATGGGCTGCTGCACGATTACGCCGCCTATCTGATGAGCGCGCAGGACTATGCCGGGGCGGGGGCCGCGCTCGAACAGATGCGCCGGCTCGGCCCGCAGCGGCTCGACACGCTGATGCTGAGCGGCGATCTGGCGGCGGCGCACGATCGGTTCGACGATGCCCGCCGCGCCTATCTTGCTGCCAAGGCCAGGTTCCCTGCGCGCAGCGAGCCGCTCGCCGCGCTGGCGCTGCTGGCCGATGGGCAGGGCAAGCTGGACGAGGCCATCGTGCTGGCCGAGCAGGCCGCCAAGATCAGCCCGCGCAGCGCGCAAGTCGAAGCCTTGCAGGTTCAGTTCGCTGCGGAGCAAGGCGATTGGGAGAAGGTGCGCACCATGCTCGCCGATCAGGAATCGACGCTCGATCCCCGCTCCGCCAATGGCATGTCCTATGCCGAGGCGCTGCTGCGGCTCGGCCATGCCGAGCAGGCGCGCGCGCTTTTCGCCAAGGCGCTCTCGCTCTCGCCGCAAAATCCCTTCGCGCGGCTGATGCTGGCCGAGGCCGAGCTCGAAACCGGCGATGCCGTCGCGGCGCTGCGCGTGATCGAGCCGCTGTCTGCCAGCGTGATCGCCGATCCCCGCGCGCTCGAGCTGGCGAGCAAGGCCGCGCGCGCGGCGGGCGATCCATCGGCGGCGGGCCTCGCCGCGCGGCTTCAATCGCCGCAGACGCGCATCAACCAGACGCTTGCGCAGACCGGCGAGGCGGCATTGATCCGCAGCGATTGGCGCGCCGCGATGGCCGCCTACCGGCAATTGCCCGGCTTTGAGGGCGATGCCGAAGTGCTCAAGCGGCTGGCGCTGGCGGCCTCGAAAGCGGGCCAGCACGGCGAGGCGCTGGCTTATGCCGACAAGGCGCTGGCGCTGGCGCCGCGCAATCCCGATATGCCGCACATCGCCGGGCTGGTCCGGCTCGAAGCGGGCCGCGATGCCGATCGCGCGCGGGCGCTGCTGGCGCAGGCGGTGCAGCTTGATCCGGGCAACCGGTTGTTCCGCGCCGACCTTGGCCGCGCCGGCGGCGGGGCAGGCTGAACGCTGAAAACAGATCGGGCGCGGTCCGGTTCGATCCGGACCGCGCCCGAGCGGTCTAAAATTGTGAAGGTTTGGCGATCAGGCCTGACGGCGGCGGCGCGCGAAGGCCAGACCCATCAGGCCCAGACCCATCATGCCCAGCATGCCCGGCTCGGGCACAGCCGTACCGCCCGAAGTGGTGCTGCCGCCCGAGGTGCTGCCGCCCGAAGTCGACGAAGTCGTCGAGGTGGTGCTGCCACCCGAAGTCGTCGAAGTCGTGCTGCCGCCCGAAGTGCTCGTGGTGGTCGAACCGCCCGAGGTGCTCGAGGTGGTCGAACCGCCCGAGGTCGACGAGGTCGAGGTGGTGCTGCCGCCCGACGTGCTCGAGCTGGTGCTCGAAGTGCTGCCGCACGAGCCCTTGTGGCCGCAGTTGCAGTAATGCTTGTGCTTGAACCAGGTGGCGTTGGCCGGCGAGGCTACGCTGACGGTTCCGAGCAGGAGGGCGGAAAGAACGATGGAAGGCTTCATGGTAGTTCCCCTTAACGAACGCGCTGTTTTCAAGATTGCCGTAGTTAAGCGGATACTAAGCAAAGACGGTGCCAGTTTTGGAAATGCAGGGGATTCGGTGGTTAACGGCCCGCGCAGCCGCACGCGGATGTAAGCGGGTCCGACAATATCCGGGCAGGTTTCGGCGCGCTTACTGCTGGCGCAGCGCGACATCGTTCATGAAGCGGACCTCGTCGCCCGCCGCCAGCCACGGCGCTTCGGCAGCGAGCGCGCCCAGCATCTCGACCAGATCGTCCTGTTCGTTCTTGGCGAAATTGCCCAGCACATAGCCGGTCACGCGGTCCTTGTGCCCGGGGTGGCCGATGCCCAGCCGGACACGGCGGAAATCGGGGCCGATGTGCTGGTCGATCGAGCGCAGCCCGTTATGCCCCGCCGTGCCGCCGCCGGTCTTGACCTTCACTTTGAAGGGAGCGAGATCGAGCTCGTCGTGAAAAACGGTCAGCGCCTCGGGGCCAAGCTTGAAGAAGCGCAGCGCCTCGCTCACCGCGCGGCCGCTTTCGTTCATGAAGGTGGCGGGTTTCAGAAGGATCAGCCGCTCGGAGCCGATCCGGCCATCCTGCGTCCAGCCCTGGAACTTCTTCTGCACCGGGCCGAAATCGTGCACTTCGGCCAGGGTATCGAGCGCCATGAAGCCGACATTGTGACGGTGGAGGGCATATTGCGGGCCGGGGTTGCCCAGACCGATCCAGAGCTGCATCGAGGGGAGCTCCTTTGGCGAGATCGCCGCCGCAATTGAGGCCCGGGCCCTTTTCCATACGGAAAAAGGCCCGGGGGAACGTTTAGGAAGCCGCAGCTTCCGCGCCGTCTTCGCTGCTCTTCAGCGCCGAAGGGGCAACGATCGTCGCGATCGTGAAATCGCGGTCGGTGATCGCCGAGGCGCTGCCTGCAGGCAGGGTCACGCTGCTGATGTGGATTGAATCGCCGATATCGGTGCCGGCCACGTCGACTGCGATATCGTCGGGGATCTTGTCGGCATCGCAGATCAGCTCGAGCTCGTGGCGCACGATATTGAGCACGCCGCCCTTCTTGAGGCCGGGCGATTTCTCTTCATTGATGAAGATCACCGGCACGGCCACTTCGACTTTGGCATTCGCCGAAACGCGCAGGAAGTCGGCATGGAGCGGGCGGTCGCTCACCGGGTGGAAAGCCACGTCCTTGGGCAAGGTGCGCACGGTGGACCCGGCGACGCTCAGCTCGACGATCGAATTGAAGAAGTGCCCGGTGCCCAGCTGGCGGCGCAGTTCTTTCTCTTCGACGTGAATGGAGATGGGTTCTTGATTGCCGCCATAGATCACGGCGGGAATGCGGCCTTCGCGACGCAGTGCTCGGGAGGCTCCCTTGCCAGCCCGATCGCGCGTCTCGGCCGACAGATTAAGCGTTTCGCTCATTGTCAGGTCCTTTTGAGATGCTTGTGTTAACGTACCTTCGCGCGCCACGCCTCCAGGGATGACCATGACACGGAAGTCGGCGCGCTTAGCGGCTTTGCTGCAAATAGCAAGCAAAGACCGCTTTCTCGGCAGGACTGCGGCATGCAGGAATTTGGTTCGCGCAGAGACGCAGAGGAAGCAGAGCCCGCAAAGCGGTCGAACTTGCGGCAAGGCCGCTTTGCGACGGTTCTTGCGCGGTTACCCTTACTGCTCCGATTGCTGCTCCGATGAAAAGCTAGCCTGCGGCTCGGCACAACATCTCGGTGCCCGCTGCCTCCTCTGCGTCTCTGCGCGATCCGCCTTGTTAAGGGCTTTAGGGCACCCGCGCGATCCGCCAGCCGCGCGCCGCCAGCAGGCGCTGCACCGCCTCACTGCCCGCCAGATGCGCCGCGCCCACCGCGATGAACGGCCGCGCGCCGCCTTTCAGCATCGCATCGATCTTGCCTGCCCACGCCGCATTGCGCCGGATCAGCAAAGCCTCGCGCAATTGCGGATCGGCAAGGAACCCGGTCGTGCTCTCGCGCGCGATGCCCAGATCGTCGCCGCGCAGCCACAGCTCCATCACATCGCGCTCATCATCGCGCTCATCGGCGGCTTCGCGCGCAATCTCGCCGAGCAAGACCTGCTGCGCGCGGTCGGGCAGCGCGTCGAAAATCGCGAACTGGCTGTCGATCGTCTCCAGCCCGGCGATGGCCTTGCCGCCTGCCATCGCGCGCAATTTGGGCTCGACCCCGCTGTCAGGATCGATGCCGTGCTTCTGCGCCGCGACTGCCGCGATCTGCAGCGCAACTGCCCAGCTTTCCTGATTGCGAAAGCCCTCATCCGAAAGCGAAAGCTCCTTGTAGAGCGCGCGCAAAGCCCGCGCCGCATCGGGCGCAAGCCGTGCGCTGGGCGCAGGCAGCCCCGGCGTGAACGCCAGCCGCCCCAGCGCCGCGCCCGCCACTGCGCTGTCGAGCGGTTCGCCGATCTCGAGCACCAGCCGGTCCGCCGCATCGAGCGCCCGATCGATTTCCGCGCGCCGCCACACGGTGGTCGGCGGCAGCGCATGGACCGTGCCCAGCAGCCAGCCGCGCACGCCCGACCCGTCCGATATCGTCCACAGCGCCACACGGGCCGGGGGCGCGGGGGGCGTCTGCGCGTCGCTGCACCCCGCCATCAGCAGCGCCGCCAGCAGCAGCGCGAGCAGGCGGAAGAGGCGGGCAGGGCGGATCATGGCGGCCATGCCCCGTCCGGTGCGCCAGCCGCGCGCTGAAGGCAAGATGGTTTGCGCGCGCGGTTGATTTGCGCGGCCCCATCGGCCAAAGGCGGGGCCGATGGCCGATCCCGCGCAAACCCCGCTCAGCTTTCAGGACATGATCCTGCGCCTCCACGATTTCTGGAGCCGGCACGGCTGCCTCATCCTCCAGCCGTACGACATGCGCATGGGCGCGGGCACCTTCCACCCTGCCACCACTTTGCGCGCGCTCGGGCCGGAGCCGTGGAACGCCGCCTATGTCCAGCCCAGCCGCCGCCCCACCGATGGCCGCTATGGCGAAAACCCCAACCGGCTGCAGGCCTATTACCAGTATCAGGTGATCATGAAGCCTAGCCCGGCGAACCTGCAGGAGCTGTATCTCCAAAGCCTGTTCACCATCGGTATCGATCCGCTGCTCCACGACATCCGCTTTGTCGAGGACGACTGGGAATCGCCGACACTCGGCGCGTGGGGCCTTGGCTGGGAAGTCTGGTGCGACGGCATGGAGGTCACCCAGTTCACCTATTTTCAGCAGATGGGCGGCTTCGATTGCAAGCCCGTCGCGGGCGAACTGACGTACGGGCTCGAGCGGCTCGCGATGTATATCCAGGGCGTCGACAGCGTCTATGATCTGCGCTTCAATGATCACGGAGTGAGCTACGGCGAGGTGTTCCTCGAAAACGAACGCCAGATGTCGAAGTGGAATTTCGAAGTCGCCGACACCGACACCTTGTTCGAAGGCTTCCGCCGCGCCGAAGCCGAATGCCGCGGCGCGATCGAAGCGCAGGTGCCCATCGCCGCCTATGAACAGGCGATCGAGGCCAGCCACTTGTTCAACCTGCTGCAAGCGCGCGGCGTGATCTCGGTGCAAGAACGTGCCAGCTACATGGGCCGCGTCCGCGACCTCGCGCGCGGTTCGTGCGAGGCCTACATGGACCGCTTCCGCCCCGCATGGGAAGCCAGCTTCCCGGGGTGGACCGCGTGAGCAATTCCCCAACCCCGTTCGTGTCGAGCGAAGTCGAGACACCCGGCGCAACGGCAGATTTCCTCTTGGAACTGCGCTGCGAAGAAATCCCCGCGCGGATGCAGGCGGGCGCGCGCGCCGATCTCGAAAAGCTGTTCCGCCGCGAACTGGATGCAGCAGGCCTCAAACCCGGCGCGATCACCGTCTGGTCCACCCCGCGCCGCCTCGCGCTGATTGCCAAAGACCTGCCGCTCGCCACTGAGGCGGTCAGCGAGGAAGTCAAAGGCCCGCGCACTTCTGCGCCAAGCCAAGCGCTCGAAGGCTTCCTGCGCAAGACCGGGCTGAGCAAGGACCAGCTCACCGAGCGCGAAGGCGTGTGGTTCGCCATAACCGAAAAGCCGGGCCGCCAGACCGCAGAAGTCTTGGCCGAAGCCATCCCCGCGATCATCCGCGCCTTTCCCTGGCCCAAGTCGCAGCGCTGGGGCGCGGCCTCGCTCTCGCCTGAAAGCCTGCGCTGGGTGCGCCCGCTCTCGGGCATTGTCGCGCTGCTCGGCGATGAACTGGTCGATTGCGAGATCGGCGGCATCCGCTCCGGGTTCGTCACGATGGGGCACCGTTTCCACCACCATGGCGAGATCACCATCGGCAACGCCGCCGACTACGCGATGAAACTGCGCGCCGCGCATGTGATCGTCGACCATGCCGAGCGCGAGGCGATCGTGCGGTCCGGGGCCAGGCTCGCCGCCGACGCCGCCGGGCTCGTGCTGGTCGATGACGAGGGCCTCGTGATCGAAAACGCCGGGCTGACCGAATGGCCGGTTCCCTTGCTCGGCCGCTTCGACGAAGCCTTCCTCGAAGTCCCCCCCGAAGTCATCCAGCTCACCGCGCGCGTCAACCAGAAGTACTTCATCTGCCGGGATAGCGCGGGCAAGCTCGCCAACGCGTTCATCTGCACCGCCAACATCGCTGCCAGCGACGGCGGCGCGGCGATCATCGCGGGCAACCGCAAAGTCCTCGCCGCCCGCCTCTCCGACGCGCGCTTCTTCTGGGATCAGGACCGCAAGACCACGCTGGCCGAACAGGCCAAAAAGCTCGAACGCATCACCTTCCACGAAAAGCTCGGCACCCTGGCCGACAAAGTCGAACGCGTCGCCAAACTGGCAAGATGGCTGGTCGAAGAGGGTATCGTCACTGCTGCCCCCCTCCCCGTTGGGGAGGGGTCGGGGGAAGGGTATCCCCCCTCGCAGGCTGAGAGTACCCCCACCCAACCCTCCCCCGACCGGGGGAGGGCTTTGCTCGCAACCCAAGCCGAACTCGCCGCTGAGCTCTGCAAAGCCGATCTCGTCACCGAAATGGTCGGCGAATTCCCCGAACTCCAAGGCCTGATGGGCAGCTACTACGCCCGCGCCGAAGGCCTGCCCGAAGCCGTCGCCGACGCAATCCGCGATCACTACAAGCCAGTCGGGCAGGGTGACGAAGTCCCCACCGCGCCGGTAACGGTAGCGGTCGCGCTGGCGGATAAGCTGGATACCATCGTTGGCTTTTTCGGCATCGGTGAGCAGCCGACCGGGTCGCGTGATCCTTTTGCACTTAGGCGCGCAGCCATCGGTGTAATCCGCATTCTGCAATCTGGAATTCGCCTTGGACTCCGTCGCGCTTTTAACCGGACCGCAGGTGAGTACCACTTTCAGGAGATTGATCGGGCATTCGGTGGCATGGCCCAGTATCTGAGCGAAACAAAAAGCTTTGATGAGTCGGGCGGGGCCGAAGCCGGATTGGCTGATCCGTTCGCTGACCGGTTCAGCTTCAAGCTGGGAGAAGGATTGGCTGAACTTGCCTTCTTCGCCGACCGCCTCAAAGTCCAACAACGCGAAGCAGGCGTCCGCCACGACCTGATCGACGCAGTGTTCGCGCTCGGCGGCGAGGATGATCTCGTCCGCCTGCTCGCCCGCGTCCATGCACTGCAAGCCTTCGTCACCACCGAAGACGGAACCAACCTGCTCGCAGGCTACAAGCGCGCGGCGAACATCCTGAAGAAAGAGGGCTTCACTTCTGCTCCCCTCCCCGTTGGGGAGGGGTCGGGGGAGGGGTATCCCTCGTCAGCAGGTGCAGAGCACTCCCACCCAACCCTCCCCCGAGCGGGCGAGGGCTATGAGGTCGAACCCGCCGAATCTGCCCTTATCCAAGCCCTCGCCACTGCCGAACCGCAAGCCGACATCGCCATCGCCGCCGAGGACTTCACAGCCGCGATGGCCGCTCTCGCCTCGCTGCGCGCGCCGATTGACGCGTTTTTCGAGGATGTTACGGTCAACGATGCCGACCCGGTCAAGCGGGCCGCGCGGCTTGGCCTGCTTGATCAGTTCCGTGCTGCGGTGCACAAAGTAGCAGACTTTTCACGGATCGAAGGCTAACCGCAGAAAGTCGCCGACGGCGGCAGACCCGGATCACAGGAGCATCGCTTCCCAATGAGCGCATACCTATTCCACTTCGGCGGCGGTGCAGTCTCCAGCGATCCGCGTTCGCGCGACAAGACGATCACCGGCGGCAAGGGCGCAAATCTGGCGGAAATGGCGGGGATCGGCCTGCCGGTGCCTCCCGGCTTCTCGATCAGCACCGAAGTCTGCACCGCCTATAACGCGGCGGGCAAGAGCTTCGACGACGAGATTCGCGCCGGCGTTGCCGAGGGCGTCGCGCACATCGAGAAAGCCACGGGCCGCGTGTTCGGCGATCCGGTCAATCCGCTGCTGGTCTCGGTCCGCTCGGGCGCGCGCGTGTCGATGCCGGGCATGATGGACACCGTGCTCAATCTCGGGCTCAACGACGATACCGTGGCGGGGCTTGCTGCTGGCTCGGGCGATCCGCGCTTTGCGTGGGACAGCTATCGCCGCTTTGTCCAGATGTATTCCGATGTGGTGCTCGGCCTCGATCATCACCGGTTCGAAGACGCGCTCGAGATCGTCAAGGAAGACAACGGGTTCTACGCCGATGTCGAGCTCAGCGCGGAGCATTGGCAGGATCTGGTCGCGCAGTACAAGGCGATCGTGCTCGAGGAGCTGGGCCGTCCTTTCCCGCAGGATGTCCACGAGCAGCTGTGGGGCGCGATTGGCGCGGTGTTCGATTCGTGGGAAAGCGACCGGGCGCGCGTCTATCGCCGGCTTAACGATATTCCCGCCACCTGGGGCACCGCGGTCAATGTGCAGGCCATGGTCTTCGGCAACATGGGCGATACGTCGGCCACGGGCGTTGCTTTCACCCGCGATCCCGCCACCGGCGAGCGCGCCTATTACGGCGAATGGCTGGTCAATGCGCAGGGCGAGGATGTCGTCGCCGGCATCCGTACCCCGCAATACCTGACCAAGGCAGCGCGGGAGCGGGCAGGGGCCAAGCCGCTGTCGATGGAAGAGGCGATGCCCGCCGCCTATGCCGAGCTCGCCGCCGTGTTCGACCTGCTGGAACGTCACTACAAGGACATGCAGGACATTGAATTCACGGTCGAACAGGGCAAGCTGTGGATGCTGCAGACCCGCTCGGGCAAGCGCACTGCCAAGGCCGCGCTCAAGATGGCGGTGGACATGGTCCACGAAGGCCTGATCGACGAAGCGACCGCCATCCGCCGCATCGATCCGATGGCGCTCGATCAGTTGCTGCACCCCACGCTCGATCCCGCGGCAAGGCGCGAAGTATTGACGCGCGGCCTGCCCGCCTCGCCCGGCGCGGCCTCCGGTGTGGTCGTGTTCGATGCCGATTCGGCCGAGCGCCGCGCGCAATTGGGCGAAAGCGTCATTCTCGTGCGGGTTGAGACTTCACCTGAGGATATTCACGGGATGCACGCCGCCAAAGGCATTCTCACTGCGCGCGGTGGCATGACCAGCCACGCCGCCGTGGTCGCGCGCGGCATGGGGCGGCCGTGCGTTTCGGGTGCATCGGGCCTCTCGATCGACATGACCGCGCGCACTGCCAAGATCGGCGGGCGCCAGGTGAGCGAGGGCGAGGTGATCACGCTCGACGGCTCGAACGGCGAAGTGATGGCGGGCATGGTGCCCACGGTCGAGCCCGAACTGGTGGGTGATTTTGGCACCCTGATGGTATGGGCCGACAAGCACCGCCGCATGAAAGTGCGCGCGAACGCCGAAACCCCGCTCGATTGCCAGGTCGCGCTGCAATTCGGCGCGGAAGGCGTCGGGCTGTGCCGCACCGAGCACATGTTCTTCGATGCGGGGCGTATCTCGCTGGTCCGGCAGATGATCCTGGCCGAGGACGAGGCCACACGCCGCCGCGCACTCACCGGGTTGCTGCCCGAACAGCGCGCCGATTTCACCGCGATTTTCGAAGTGATGGCGGGGCTGCCCGTCACGATCCGGCTGCTCGATCCGCCGCTCCACGAATTCTTGCCCCACGGCGACGGCGAATTTGCCGAACTCTCGGAGGCGACCGGACTCGGCATCGATCACTTGAAGCGCCGCGCGGAGGAGCTTCACGAGTTCAACCCGATGCTCGGCCATCGCGGCTGCCGCCTCGGCATCACGTTTCCCGAGATCTATGAGATGCAGGCGCGCGCGATTTTCGAAGCGGCGTGCGATGTCGCGGAGAAATCGGGCGAGGCGGTGGTGCCCGAAGTGATGATCCCGCTGGTCGGCACGCGGCGCGAGCTCGAAATCCTGCGCGCGCTGGTCGATCGGCAAGCGCTGGCGGTGTTCGCCGAAAAGGGCCGCACGCTCGAATACCTTGTCGGCACGATGATCGAGCTGCCCCGCGCCGCGCTGATGGCGGGCGAAATTGCCGAGGAGGCGATGTTCTTCTCGTTCGGCACCAACGACTTGACCCAGACAACCTTGGGCGTTTCGAGAGACGATGCGGCGCGCTTTCTCGGGCCCTATGTCGAACAGGGCATCTATCCGCGCGATCCCTTTGTCAGCCTCGATATCGAGGGTGTCGGCCAGCTGGTCGAACTCGCAGCCGAGCGCGGCCGCAAGACCCGGCCCGAGATCAAGCTTGGCATCTGCGGCGAGCATGGCGGCGATCCGGCCTCGATCGCGTTCTGCGAGAAGATCGGCCTCGATTATGTCTCGGCCAGCCCCTACCGCGTGCCCATCGCGCGGCTCGCGGCGGCGCAGGCGGCGCTGGGGTAAAAAATAGGGACTGTCCCTATTTTTTGAGCGGTCAGAATTTGGGCGGACGAATCGCGCGCGCCCAGCCGCTTAGCGTCAGTATCTCGAATCGCTCTGTCACCCGGCCGTCGGCGTCGGCGGCTTCGCCAAAGGCTCGCTCGGCCCGGCGCAGCCCGGCCTTGCCCAGCGGCGGGGCGGGGCTGGCGAGGCAATTGCCGAGGCCCTGTTCGCGCAAGTCCGCGACCAGCCGGGCGAGCGAGCCGAAGCGCACATCGAGCGTGCGGCTGTCCACCACCGGATCGGCAAAGCCGGTGCGCTGGAGCAATTGCCCGCCTGCCCGCACATCGACCTGCGGGTGCAGCCGCGCGGCGGGTTGCTCACCGTCGGCGGCGAACATGATCGCGCGCAGCCGGGGCAGGCTGCCCGCACCGAGCAGGCTGATCATCGCAAGCCCGCCCGGGGCCAGCATCGCGCGCAGATGCACCAGCGCGCCGGGCAGATCGTTGACCGTGGCCAAAGTGCCGAGATTGACGCACAGGTCGAACCCGCCGGGAAACGGTCGAGGCAGTTCCTCGTCGATGGCGATCTCGCCCTGCGCCGGGTGCGGATCGGCGCGCACGACCGCGCACCCTTGCGCGGCCAGCGCGGCGGCGACCGTCCCGGTGATGTCGCCTTCGACCAGCGCGCGCGCCGGTTCGTGGCGCAGGAACGCCAGCCGCTCGAGCACGTCTTCGGCCATGTCATCGGCGATGTAGCGCGCGGCGTCCGTCCGGCGCTGCAGGGCATGCATGCGGCGGCGGGCGGCATGGCGGCGCGGTGCGGCAAAGATGGTCGGCGGGGGCTGGGTCATCGCCGCCGTCCTGCCTTGTCGCTCCCCGCTTGCCAAGAGCCGCGCCGCGCAGGACAAGCAGGGGCGATGGCCAGACCGTTTTCCCTCACCCCGCTGATCGATCTGATATATCCGCCGCGCTGCCCGACTTGCGGCGCGCCGCTGGCGGCGCAAGGGGGCCTGTGCGCGGCGTGCTGGAACAAGCTGGCGATCCCGGGCGAGCCCGCCTGCGCGCGCTGCCAGCGGCCGCTGCCCGACAGTGTGGAGCCCGGTAGCGGGGCGGTCTGTGCGCCCTGCATTGCCAGCCCGCCGCAGCACCAGGGGATTGCGGCGGCAACGCTCTACACCGATCTGTCGCGCGATCTTGTGCTGGCGTTCAAGCGGGGGCGGCGCATCGCGCTCGCCGGGCTGCTGGCGCGGCTGATGGTGCAGCGGCTGCCGTTGCTGGAAGGCGAATGGCTGGTGGTGCCGGTGCCGCTGCATCGCTGGCGGCTGTGGGCGCGCGGGTTCAACCAGTCGGCCTTGCTCGCCGGGCGGATTGCCAAAGCGACCGGTCAGCCGCTGCTGATCGATGGATTGGTCCGCACCCGCCGCACCCGCACCTTGGGCGGGCTCGGGCATAGCGCGCGCGCGGCCGAGGTTGCCGGAGCGATCGCGCCGAATCGCCGCCACGCGCTGCGGCTGCGCGGGGCCAATGTGCTGCTGGTCGATGATGTGCTGACAACGGGCGCGACGAGCGATGCCTGCATCAAGGCGCTGCGCAAGGCCGGTGCAAAGCAGGTGCGGATCGCCTGTTTCGCCCGCGTGCTGGGCAGCGCGCTTGATCAGGCGAAAGGCCACAACGCCGTCCAGCCCGAACAAAACGAAACGCCCGAAGCACACTGGCTCCGGGCGTCCCCGTGACGATCCTTGCAGGTGATTTGCGCATTTCTGCGCAGGGGGCACTCCCCAAAGTACCCACACCCTAACTGTAGTGCCGCAAGCTCATTCCGCAGCGCGATTTTCCGCGCGGCGAGTAGCCAACTACAACCCCTCGTTGTTCCCTGAACTTCGGCTTGCTTACTCCGCCTCGCGGCGGCCTCGTGCAGTTCCCTCAAACCACGTCTTCTACATCAGACATTGTTTCGCTTGGCGAAAGCCGATTGTTACCGGGACGTGGATTTTTGGGGCATGATGTGGTTATCCTGCAACAAAGGCGCATCGAGCAGCCTGAATTTTGGAAGGGTCTCATCATTTCCGGGTCGAATCGCGAAACCATGCTGCGCGAGCAAGGCACCGTCTTCATGCCGCGCTATGATTCGGCGGGGCTGGTCACTGCCGTTGTGGTCGATCATGCCACCGGGCACGTGCTGATGCTGGCGCATATGGACGCCGAGGCGATCGAGGCGACCCGCAAGACCGGTCTTGCGCATTTTCACTCGCGCTCGCGCGGGCGCTTGTGGATGAAAGGTGAAACCTCGGGCCATGTGCTGCGGGTCATCGAAATCCGCGTCGATTGCGATCAGGATGCGCTCGAAGTGCGCGTCGATCCGGCGGGGCCGGCATGCCACACGCTCGCGCCGAGCTGCTTCTACCGCCGGCTGGCCCCCGACGGCACGCTCGCTGCGGTTTCTGGCCCGGTCTCTGATTGACGCTTACGTAAAGGGCAGATAGAGCGCGCGGCATGTCTTCGCATCCCGACGCTCCGAATCGTGATCATACCGGCCATCTGCATCAGCCCGATGCGCTGCTGCGCGACAGTTTCACGATTTCCGATCTCTCGGCCGAATTCGGCGTCACGGCGCGCGCGCTGCGGTTCTATGAGGACGAGGGGCTGATCGCGCCGACCCGGCACGGTCTCTCCCGGATTTACAGCGCGCGCGATCGGGCGCGGCTGGCATGGATCATGCGCGCCAAGAATGTCGGTTTCAGTTTGTCCGAAATCCGTGACATGATCGATTTGTATGATCTGGGCGACGGCCGTGCCCGCCAGCGCCGGGTGACTATTGCCAAATGCCGTGAGCGGATCGAGAACCTGCGCACCCAGCAGACCGACATCGCCGCGACGATTGCCGAATTGACCAGCTTCGTGGCGTTGCTGGTGGAACGCGAAAAGGCCGAAGGGCGATCGCCCGACGCTATCAAGGAGTAGGAAGAATGACGGTATTCAAGGCCCCGACCCGCGACACCCGCTTTGTCGTCAACGAACTGCTCCAGCTTGAAAGCTATGGCAATCTGCCCGGTTTCGCCGCCGCCACGCGCGATCTCACCGACACCGTGATCGAGGAAGGGGGGCGCTTCGTCAACGAGGTGATCGCCCCGCTCAACCAGATCGGCGACCGCGAAGGCTGCACCCGCCACGCCGATGGTTCGGTCACCACGCCGACCGGGTTCAAGCAGGCTTATGCCCAATATGTCGAATCGGGCTGGGGCACGCTGGCCGCGCCCGAGGCCTGGGGCGGGCAGGCGCTGCCGCATGTGATGAGCTTCATGATGGAGGAATACCTGTGCAGCGCCAACCAGGCGTTCGCGATGTATCCGGGCCTTGCCAATGGCGCGATCGCGGCGATCACCGCCAAGGGCTCGCCGCAGCAGCAGGCGACTTATCTGCCCAACATGGTCAGCGGCAAATGGCTGGGCACGATGAACCTGACCGAGCCGCATTGCGGCACCGACCTCGGCCTCATCCGCACCCGCGCCGAGCCGCAGGCCGATGGCTCCTATGCGATCACCGGCACGAAGATATTCATCTCGGCGGGCGATCACGATCTTTCCGAAAACATCGTCCATCTCGTTCTGGCCAAGACTCCCGGCGCGCCCGAATCGAGCAAGGGCATCTCGCTGTTCATCGTGCCCAAGTTCCTGGTCGAGGAAGACGGCACGCTCGGTGCGCGGAACGCGGTGTCGGTCGGTTCGATCGAACACAAGATGGGCATCAACGGCAATGCCACCTGCGTCATGAACTATGACGAGGCCAAGGGCTGGCTGATCGGCGAGGAGAACAAGGGCCTTGCCGCGATGTTCATCATGATGAACGCGGCGCGGCTGGGCGTGGGCATCCAGGGGCTCGGGCAGGCCGAAGCCTCGTACCAGAACGCGGTGCTCTATGCGCTCGAGCGCCGCCAGGGCCGCGCGCTGACCGGCCCGGCCGAGCCGCAGCAGAAGGCCGATCCGATCATCGTTCACCCCGATGTGCGCCGCATGCTGATGGATGCGCGCACCTTTATCGAAGGCATGCGCGCGCTGTGCATGTGGGGCGCGCTGCAGGTCGATCTCACGCACAAGGCGGCGAGCGAGGACGAGCGGCAGGAAGCCGACGATCTGATCAGCCTGCTCACCCCGGTGATCAAGGGCTATGGCACCGACATGGGGTACAAGACCGCGACCGACATGCAGCAGATCTGGGGCGGCCACGGCTATATCGCCGACAACGGGATGGACCAGTTCGTGCGCGATGTGCGCATCGCAATGATCTATGAAGGCGCGAACGGCGTGCAGGCAATGGATCTCGCCGGGCGCAAGCTGGCGCAGAATGGCGGCCGCGCGGTGCAGCGCCTGTTCAAGCTGATCGACGAGGAATGCGCCGAAGCGTCGGACGATCCGGCCGTTCGCCTCGCGACCGAGCGGCTGACCGAGGTCAATGTCGAGCTCAAGACGGCCACGATGTGGTTCATGCACAATGCCATGGCCAATCCCGACAATCTCGGCGCGGGCGCTTATGCCTACATGACGCTCACCGGGATCGCCTCGCTCGGGCTGATGTGGCTGCGCATGGCCAAAGTCTCTGCCGCCGCGCTCGCGGGCGGGAGCGGCGAGGCCCAGTTCTACGAATCGAAGCTGACCTGCGCCAAACACTGGGCGCTGCGCTTCGCCCCGCAGGCACAGGCCTTGCGCCGCGAGATCGAGGCCGGCGCGGACACCGTGATGGCGCTCCCGGCGGAGGCATTCGCGGCGGCCTGATAATTGACTTTTAGGAGTTGGCAGCCTATGTCGGTGCCACAAGGAGTTCAGCCATGCGTGGTCCTTACGATCTTTTCTGACAGAGCCTGACCTTGCGGAGATTTTTGCCTCGCAAGGATGATGTCAAAGAGAAGTACCGGAATTTCGAAACGCTTTGGCCCAGGATATTCCTGGCCTTGGCGTTTTGCATTCTGGCGACGGGCTGGATAGCCGCACTGGCAGGCCGCGCGGACAACCTGGCGGGAAGCCTCTTCACTGGCACAATCGCGGCGGCATCGCTCATCTACAGCCTTGGGCGCGGTCAGGAGGCGACCAAGGACCAATACACGCTCACGCTGGTTGCAAAACGCTTCGATGACGGCGGATATGCGGCCAATGTGCGGGTGGCCAGCGATTTGCGGATAGCGGGCAAGATCAAGCCCGACACCAGCCTCAGGTCGCTGTTCACGATCCATTGGGTGGACCCGGCCGACAAGGCCAAGCGCCTGCGCGCCGCTTACGCGATCATCCCGATCCTGAACTATTGGGAACATGTCTGCACAGCCTATGTCGACGACCGGATCAATCGGCGCATCTTCGAGGATCTTGTGCAAGACCTCGTCCGCGATCTGATCGGGCGCTATCCCGCATTGATCGGCGACATGCGCCGTGAAGACCCCAGCAACATGGAGCATCTGTGCGCGGTATGGTTCGTGCTGGCGTCGCCAACCGAACGCGCCCGTTTGATACCGTGGCTAGGGCCGGTTCCGCAGCGCTTATGCCCCGACGACCAGTGGCGCTGGTCCGCGCTTCAGCCACCCCGCTGAAGCCTGATCGGCCGGCTCCTCGATTTGCCTACTCGGGCAGGAAGTCGGGCACCGAGAGGTAGCGTTCGCCGGTATCGTAGTTGAACCCGAGCACGCGGCTGCCTGCAGGCAATTCGGGCAGTTTCTGGGCGATCGCGGCCAGAGTCGCGCCCGAACTGATGCCCACCAGCATGCCTTCGACGCTGGCGCTGCGGCGGGCCCATTCCTTGGCGTGGGCAGGATCGACCTGGATCGCGCCGTCGATCGCCTGGGTGTGCAGGTTGCCCGGAATGAACCCCGCGCCAATCCCCTGAATCGGGTGCGGCGCGGGCTGTCCGCCCGAAATCACCGGCGAGAGCGTCGGTTCGACAGCCCAGGCCTGCATCGCGGGCCAGTGCTTTTTCAGCTCTTCCGCGCAGCCGGTGAGATGGCCGCCGGTGCCGACGCCGGTGATCAGCGCATCGATCGGGCTATCGCCAAAGTCGGCGAGAATTTCGCGCGCGGTCGTCGCGACATGCACCGCGATGTTGGCCGGATTGTCGAACTGGCCGGGCATCCACGCGCCGGGGGTTTCCGCGACGATCTCGAGCGCGCGGGCGATGGCGCCCTTCATGCCCTTTTCGCGCGGGGTGAGATCGAACGTCGCACCGTAGGCCAGCATCAGCCGCCGCCGCTCGAGCGACATCGATTCGGGCATCACCAGAACCAGCCGGTAGCCCTTGACCGCCGCGACCATGGCAAGGCCGATGCCGGTGTTGCCCGAGGTCGGCTCGACAATCGTGCCGCCGGGCTGCAGGCTGCCGTCGGCTTCGGCGGCCTCGATCATGGACAGCGCGATACGGTCCTTGATCGAGCCGCCGGGATTGGCGCGCTCGCTCTTGATCCACACCTCGTGATCGGGAAAAAGCCGCGCCATGCGGACATGCGGGGTATTGCCGATGGTCGCCAGAATGGAATCTGCTTTCATCACATATGCTCCTTGGCGCGGTGCCTTCAGGGTTGGCGATAGGCTGCCGCGAATGTGCGCGCGCGGCGCAGTTCTGGAAACCACACCGCCCACACCGCTGCCACGAATATGGCACCGACACCGCCAAACACAACCGCGCCGGTTGCGCCAAGCAGCGCGGCAGCAACTCCCGACTGCATTTCGCCCAGCTCGTTCGAGGCCGAGATCGCCAGCCCCGAGATCGAGGAGACCCGCCCGCGCATCGCATCGGGCGTGTGCAGCTGCACCAGCGTGTTGCGGATGAACACCGAGATCATGTCTGCCCCGCCCAGCAATGCCAGCATCAGCAGCGACAGCACAAAACTGCGCGAGAGGCCGAATCCGATCGTCGCCGCGCCGAACAGCACCACCGCGAGCAGCATCTTGGTGCCGACTTCGCGCTCGATCGGCCGGCGCGCCAGCAGGAAAGCCACCAGCGCCGCGCCTGCCCCGGGAGCGGCGCGCATGATGCCCAGTCCGTTCGCGCCGACCGGCTGGCCGTTCACGATCAGGATGTCGCGGGCATAGACCGGCAGCAGCGCGGTCGCGCCGCCGAGCAGGACCGCGAACAGGTCGAGGCTGATGCAGCCGAGCAGAAAGCGGTCGCGCGAGACGAAGCTGAACCCGCCAACAATCTGGTGCAGCGGGTTCATCTTGCGGTTCTCGGCCGGTGGCGGCAGGCGGCGGATCGAGAGCACCGCGAGCGCCGCACACGCGAGCAGCAGGCTCGAGGTGGCATAAGGCGCGGCCGGGATCGCCGCGAACAGCAGCCCGGCGGCGGCGGGGCCGCCCACCGAGCCGATCTGCCACGCCATCGAACTGATCGCGATGGCGCGAGGCATCAGCGGCGCGGGCACGATATTGGGCGCGATCGAACTCAGGGCTGGCCCGATGAACACCCGCGCGGTGCCGTGTCCGGCGGCCAGCGCAAACAGCAGCGGCAGGTTGAGCAGATCGGCATAAGTCGTGACCGCCAGCGTGAGCGCGATGCCCACATCGAGCGTCAGCGCCAACGCCCCGACCTTGCGCCGGTCGAACCGGTCGGCGGCGAGGCCCGCCAGCGGGGTGAGCAGGAACAGCGGGAGGAACTGCGCCAAGCCGAACAGGCCGAGCTGGAAAGCGGCCGCGCCGATGCTCATGCCATATTGCCCGCGCGCGATATCGTAAAGCTGGTAGCCCAGCACGACCACCATGCCGGTCGCGGCGAACACCGACAGAAACCGCGCGAGCCAGAAGCGGCGATAATCCGGGATCGCCCAGGGTGAACGCGGTTCGTCGGGGGTGCTTGCGGGCGTTGTCGTCACGCCGCCCGCGTTGGCAGCGTCGCGCGCCTTTGCCAAGCAAACAAAACCTTGCGCGGCTCAGGCTCGGCGCCTGCGCCTACGTTGGAAGCTGCGGATCAGCGCGCGCGCTGGAGCTTCGGATTGGGCTGCATGGCCTTGATCATGCGCATGAAATCGTCGAGCCGAAGGATGCGCTCGAACTGAAAGCCCGCGCGTTCGCCGTCGATCCACACGACGAACGCCTCGATTCGGCCGATCTGGTTCAGCCGCACGGTGATCCGCTCGCCGCGGCCAAGATTGAGCGCGCCGCGCACCATGAACCCGGTGGTCGAGATATTGATCACATTGAGCGCGATATCGCCAAGGCGGCGATGTTCGCCGATCATCGGCAAATCTACCGGATGGCGAGTCGAACTACGCTGATCAGGTACTGAAAGCTGCGCGCCGCCGGACATTGGAGCTCCTCGCCTTGGCAATGGGTGAGGACGTTATGGCCAAGGAGTGGCTTACATTTCGTAAAGGCCCCGGCAAATCCTTGCCGGATGCGGCAGAGCGTTGCCGTTAAGCGCTGCGCAGAATGCCATGCTTCTTCTTGCCCGACGATATCCGCACCTCGCCGCCGGTAAGCGCGATGACACGATTCTCGTCATCGACCACCGCGCCGTCGACCCGCGCCCCGCCGCCTGCCACCAGACGCTTGGCCTCGCCCCGGCTCGCTGCAAAGCCGAGGCCGATCAGCGCGTCGATCAGCGCGATGGCCGGTTCGGCGCAATCGAGCGTGGGCAGATCCTGCCCTATGCCGCCGCCGGCAAAAGTCGCCGCTGCGGTCGCCTCGGCAGCGCGGGCGGCATCCGCGCCGCGCACCAGCCGGGTCACTTCATTTGCCAGCACCACTTTGGCCGCATTGATCGCGCTGCCTTGCGCCGTTTCGAGCGCCGCGATCTCGGCGAGCGGAAGATCGGTGAACAGGCGCAGGAACCGGCCGACATCGCGGTCATCGGTGTTGCGCCAGAACTGCCAGAAATCGTAGGCGGGCAGGGCGTCTTCGTTAAGCCAGACCGCGCCCGCCGCGGTCTTGCCCATTTTCGCCCCGTCCGCAGTGGTCAGCAGCGGGGTCGTCAGCCCGAAGACTTCGGTCGATTCCATCCGGCGCGTGAGCTCGATCCCGTTGACGATATTGCCCCACTGGTCCGATCCGCCCATCTGCAGGCGGCACCCGCGCGTGATCGCCAGCTCGCGAAAATCGTAAGCCTGCAGAATCATGTAGTTGAACTCGAGAAATGTCAGCGGCTGCTCGCGCTCGAGCCGCAGCTTGACCGAATCGAACGTCAACATCCGGTTGATCGTGAAATGTGGGCCGACGGTGCGCAGCAGCTCGACATAGCCGAGCGCCGACAGCCAGTCGTCGTTGTCCACCATCACCGCATCGGTTGGCCCGTCGCCGAATGTCAACAAGCGTTCGAACACGGTGCGGATCGAGGCGATGTTGGCCTTGATGTCCTCGCCGGTTAGCATCCGGCGGCTCTCGTCCTTGCCCGAGGGATCGCCGACTTTGGTGGTGCCGCCGCCCATCAGCACGATCGGCTTGTGCCCCGCCTGCTGGAGGCGGCGCAGCATCATGATCTGCACCAGGCTGCCGACATGGAGCGATGGCGCGGTGGCATCGAAGCCGATATAGCCGGGCACCACGCCCGCGCTCGCCAGGCGGTCGAGCCCCGCACCATCGGTCAATTGGTGGATATAGCCGCGCTCGTCGAGCAGGCGGAGCAGAGGGGAGCTGTACTGGGTCATGATGCTGCGGCGGTTAGCATGGAGTTTTGCGCTTGGAAACGTATCAGCTGATCCCCCATCCGCAGCATCCCCCAAGCAAGGTTTCAGTAGTCGAAGCACAGGTTGTTGCTCTTGATCCCCATTGGCTCACCGTGCGCTGGAAAGTCGTGGGGGCTGAGGCGCTTGTGGTCCCGCCTTTTGCCGGGCGGGGGCGAGCGGATGGGTTGTGGCAGACGACGTGCTTCGAGCTGTTTGTCCGCAGCGGGGACGGCGAGGGCTATGCCGAATTCAACCTGGCGCCGTCGGAACGCTGGGCTGCCTATGACTTTGCCGGGTACCGGGACGGAATGCGCGAGCGCCCATGCCCGCGCGATCCGGTCTGCACGCCGCGCGGTGGGCGCTCGGTGCTCATCTTCGACGGCGCGATCCCAGCTGCTGCGCTGCCGCCGCTGCCGTGGCGCTACGGCCTTTGCGCTGTCATCGAAGAAAGCGATTGTCACAAATCGTTCTGGGCCATCGCGCACCCGCCCGGCCAGCCCGATTTCCACAGCCCGGCTTGCTTCGCCGCGCAGCTTGCGGCACCGCAACTGTCATGAAATTCGGAATTGATCGCCTCCTCGCCGAGCCTGCCTTGCGTGCGCCGCTCAAGGGCAAGCGCGTCGCGCTGGTCGCGCACCCGGCGTCGGTGACGGAAAACCTCACCCATTCGCTCGATGCGCTGGCGCAATGCACCAACCTCAAGTTAACTTCAGCATTCGGCCCGCAGCACGGTTTGCGGGGCGACAAGCAGGACAACATGGTCGAGTCGGGTGATTTCACCGACCCGGTCCTCGGCATTCCGGTGTATAGTCTCTATGGCGAGGTGCGCCGCCCGACCGGGCAGATGATGTCCACCGCCGACGTGTTCCTGTTCGATCTGCAAGACCTCGGCTGCCGGATTTACACTTTTGTGACGACGCTGCTCTACCTGCTCGAGGCCGCGAGCGGGACCGGCAAGGCCGTATGGGTGCTCGACCGGCCCAATCCGGTGGGCCGTCCGGTCGAGGGCACGACCTTGCGGCCCGGCTGGGAAAGCTTCGTCGGGGCGGGGCCGATGCCGATGCGCCACGGGCTGACTCTGGGCGAGATGGGCCACTGGTTCGTCGATCATTACAAGCTCGACGTCGATTACCGGGTGATCGCGATGGAGGGCTGGGAGCCCGAAGGACCCGGCTGCGGTTGGCCGGATAGCCGCCTGTGGATCAACCCGAGCCCCAATGCAGCCAGCCTCAACATGGCGCGCGCCTATGCGGGCACGGTGATGATCGAGGGCGCGACCCTGTCCGAAGGGCGCGGCACGACGCGCCCGCTCGAAGTGCTGTTCGGCGCGCCCGATGTCGACGCGGGCGCGGTGCTTGCCGTGATGCGGGCCTTCGCGCCGCAATGGCTGGCGGGCTGCGCGCTGCGCACCTGCTGGTTCGAGCCGACCTTTCACAAGCATGCCGGGCAGCAATGCAGCGCGCTGATGGTCCATGCCGAGGGCAGGTTCTACGTTCACGCCGCGTTCCGCCCGTGGCGGCTGCAGGCGCTGGCGTTCAAGGCGATCCGGCGGCTCTATCCGGACTATCCGCTGTGGCGCGATTTCGCTTACGAATATGTCACCGACAAGCTGGCGATCGATGTGATCAATGGCGGGCCGGGCCTGCGCGCATGGGTCGACGATCCGGCAAGCACGCCCGCCGATCTGGAAGCGCTCGCAGGGCCGGACGAGGCGGCGTGGCAGGACGAGCGGGCGCGGTTCCTGCTCTACTGACGACCGACCGGGCCACGCCCGATGCAAACGGGGTAAGCGCGTTCTTAACCGATTGCCGCTAGGGTTCGCCGCGCCGTGAGCCAATCGGACGATGCCGTGACTTGCAATCATTGCGGAAGCACCCGCAGCGCCAAGCTGTTCGAGACCAAAGGGTACGCTCTGGTCCGCTGCCGCGCGTGCGGCCTTGCCTATATCGACAATCCTCCCGCGATAGACGAGCTCAAAGAGCTCTATTCGGCGGCGGCGTCTTATCATGTCGCGTTGTGCGATCCGGCAAGCGCGGCATTTGCTGAGCAAGACCGGATCGCGGCGCGGCATCTGCGCGAAACCCGGCGCGCCGCCCGCTCCGGCAGGCTGCTCGATGTGGGCTGCTCGATCGGGCAGTTTCTGGCGCGGGCGCGCGCGGCCGGGTTTGCGGCGACGGGTCTCGAGATGAACAGGACGAGCGCGGAATTCGCGCGGGCGCACTATGGCCTCGACGTAGCGGAGGGCACGATCCATGGGGCGCCGCTGCCACCGGAATCGCTCGAAGTCCTCACCATGTTCGATGTGATCGAGCATGTGCCCGATCCGCTGGGGGACTTGCGCAAAGCCTTCGAACTGCTGGTGCCCGGCGGCATGGCGGTGCTTTCCACGCCCAATATCGACGGACTTTTTCCGCGGCTGTCGCTGCCGCTGGCCGGGCGGCTCGGGTATTGGCCGCATCCCGAGCCGCCGTATCATCTCTTCCAGTTCTCTGTGAAAACGCTGGCCGCAATGCTGGAGAAGGCAGGGTTCGAGGTCACCGGGACCCGGCATTATGCGATTGCGCTGGCCTATACCTTCGGCCAGGCGGCCACCCTGCTTCGCAGCCCCAAGCGGCTGGCGTATGCCGGGGTTTTCGCGCCGCTGGCGGCGATCGGGCCTTGGCTGGGCCAGGGTGACTGGATCTACATGGCGGCGCGCAAGCCCGGCTGATCCCGCTTCGCCCTAACTCGCATCGTGGAAGATGATCCCCAGGGTCTGGCGCTCGCCCGATAGCACGGTGCTCACCCCGTGGCGCATCGCGGATTTGGACCAGCCGGCGGAAGCGAGGCGGGGCTTGCCCTGCACCGGAATCAGCGCGATCTGGCCCTGGGTTATGGGCACCACCTCGACGCGGCTTTGCATGCGGGGGCGGTTTTCGACCACGGTGAGCGCGCCGCCGGTGAAACTGCTTGCCGGGCTCAGCATCACGACGGCCTGCAGCGGGAAATGGATGGGTCCGTAGAGGTCCTGATGCAGGCAATTGTAGTCACCCGGGCGGTAGCGCAGCAGCAACGGGGTAGGGCGGGGCTGGCCGAACGCATGGCACCGCGCGATAAGGGCCTCGTGCGTGCCGGGCCAGATATCGCTCGCGCCGAGGCGCTCTGACCACAGGTTGGCGATGCGGGCGAGCGGGGGATAGAGCGCGGTGCGCAACGCCGCGACCATATCGGGCAGGGGATAGGCGAAATAGCGGTACTCGCCTTTGCCGAAGCCGTGGCGCGCCATGGTGACGGTCGAACGGAACAGCGCGTCGTCATCATAGCACTTTGCAAGCGCGGCGCAGGCGGCCGCACCGAGCAGCGGCGGGGTCAGCGCATAGCCCAGATCGTCGAGACTTTGCGACAGCGCCGGCCAATCGAGCGCGGCGATCTGTGTAGTGAAATCGTCCATGGGCGATGTGATAGCGCGGGCAGGCAGCGCGAACACCCCGCCGCTTGCGATCAAACCGGCCGGAAAATGCGCGCTTGCGGCGCGGGACCCGCCGGTCCGGCGAAACGTCAACAGATTGTTAGCCCGGCTGCCCTAAAACCCTGCGCGAAACCCGCAGCTGCCGACAGGATTCTTCGATGAGCTCTCCGATTGCGCCGAACCCGACCGAGACCGCCTTCTTCGACCGCATCCATCTGGTTGATCGGTTGGTCACTGCTGCCAACTTCGCGCTCGATTTCTGGTGGATATGGCCGCTCGCCGCCCTGGTGCTGTGGGCCGTGCTGCGGCTGCGCAGCCAGCATGCGCTTGCCGGCAAGCTCGACGAGCGCGCCGATGCGGCGTTTGCCGATGTCGATGCCCTGCTGGTCGAACGCTCGACCCTGCTCGGCAATCTGGCCGAAGTGGTGCGCGCCTTTGCCGAACGCGAACACGGCGTGATCCGCGATGTGCTCGGCTCGCGGGTCGATGCGATCGAGGCCATGCGCGGCTCGATGATGAACAACGAGGGCCAGATGGCTTCGGTCCTGCAGAACATGTTCAAGATCGACGACGACTATCCCGAGCTGACCAGCGGCGCACACTATGCCAAGCTGCGCGAGGATCTGCTGCGCATCGAGGACCGGATCACTGCGGCGCGCCGGTTCTACAATCTGGCGGTCGAAGAGAGCAATTCCCACCGCCGCGCGTTTCCGGGCAATCTGATCGCGGGCGCGAATGGCGCCCCGGTGCGCCAGAAGTTCACGCTGGGCGAGCGGCGCGCAGAATTTTCGGAACCTGTCAGCATCAAGCTCTGACCCGGGAGACGGGCGATGGCGCGCGCGCTCACCGGCTATGTCGCGCATGCCGCGGCCAATCGCCGCCAGGTTTGGCGGATGGTGGCGTTCTACGTCATCGGCTTTGAATTGGTCGGCGCGTTTGCGCTGATCATGCCGCTCTTGTTTTTCGACGCGGAGCATTCGATCCTTACCGATCCGGCAGGCTACGGCGTGCGCTATGCCTTGCCGATCGCGGTGCTGGCACTTGTAGTGTTCTACCGGTACTATTCCGGCCATGCCAAAGCGGTGACGCACCGGCTATCCGTGCGGCTCGTCGAGCGCGCCGATGAGGCCCGGTTCGTTGCGCTGGCGGAAAGCGCCTGCACCACGCTGGGCGTGCGCTGCCCCCGTTTCGGCGTGATCGAAGCGAGCGCGCCCAATGCGCTGACGGTCGGCGAAGGACCGGCGCGCGGCCTGATCGCGGTGACCCGCGGGCTGCTCGATGCGCTGGATGATGACGAGCTGTCTGCCGTCCTTGCCCATGAGGCATCGCATATCCGCCAGGGCGATACCAAAGTGCTTGCCGCCAACCATGCGTTGATGCGCACGGCGGTCGCGTTTCAGACGCACAACGTGCTGCGGTTCGAAGACTGGCGCCAGCTTATCATTGTGGTGTTCCTGCCGCCGTTTCTGGTGCTGATGCTAGCCAGCAGCGCGGCCACGGCGCTGGCGATGAAGATGGCCCGGATGGCGCGGCGCGGCCTCAAGCTCAGCCGCGACCATATCGCCGATGGTGAGGCGATCCGCGTCACCCATTTTCCCGAAGCGCTGGTCAGTGCCCTCAGCAAGATCGGCGGCAAGGGAGCGTTTGCGGGCAGTTGGCAGGTAGAAGGCTTGCTGTTCGATGGCCCTGCCGATCATGAAGGCGGATCGCACCCCAGCGCAAAAGACCGGATCGAGGCGATCACCACGCTGGGGCGCAGCTTGATGGATCCCGCTCGCAAGCGCCGGGATACCCGCCGCGAGTCGGGATCGAGCCGCGGCCCTCGCCCGGCCGCAGGACACAGCTATTTTCGCTATGGACCCGATGGCAAGCCGCTCGCGCCCCCCGCGCAGGACCCTCTGATGCTGCTGACCGCGTTGACCAATCCGCGCCTCTTTGCCGAATGGCAGCAAGCCAGCATCGCCTGGATGGAATGGCGCGTTAGCGATGAACGCAATCTCTTTGGTTTGAAGCCGATGATGGCGATCGCCACGGCCGCAGTGGCCGCGTTCCTGATTGTGTTCCATTGGCCCGCCGACAATGATCCGCGCAAGATGCTCGATGTGTTCGGTCCGGCCGGGGTCATGAAGATCGCCAATCTGGATAAGTTCTGCAACACGCCGATCGGCGCCGATGGCATCTGCTATGACAACAAGCCCAGCGCCGGGGGCACCTTCTCGCGATCCGCCAAGGCCACCAGCAGTTCAAGCCGTGGCGACGATGGCCCGCCGGCGATATTCTCGAGCAACGACGGCCATCCCGATTTCGGGCTGATGCTGGTGCCCATCATGATGGTGGCATTCATGATCATCGTCCCGCTGCAGAAGCTGCGGCCGGAATGGTTTCGCTGGCTGACGCATCCCGGCGGCGTGCCCGATGCGGTGCGCCCGATTCCCGATCCCGCGCGCGAGCGCCGGCCCGCGTCGCCGATCAGGTCTGCCGCGCCCCCTCCGCAGGCACCCGCAGCGCAGGACCCGGCACCACGTCCGCTGACCCCCGTGCGCGGTTTTGGCCGCAAGGGGATGTGAAGCGGCATCTAGTGGCGATCCCCGCCATCACAGTGCGTTGATCGGCAGGCGCAAGTACGTGTGTCCGCCGGGCGAGGCGGGCGGCATGGCGCCGGCGCGGATGTTGACCTGAAGCGATGGCAGGATGAGGTACGGCACTTCGAGCGTCGCGTCGCGGGCCTCGCGCATGGCGACGAACCCGGCTTCGCTCGCCGTGTCGTTGATATGGATATTGTCCGCGCGCTGCTGCGCCACGCTTGCTTCCCATGCCGGAGCGGTGCGCCCCTCGGGCAGATAATCGTGGCCGGTGAAGAGGCGTGTTTCGGCAGGCAGGGCGAACAAGCGGTGCACCGAGCGAAACAGCGCCTGTGCGTTGCCGCCGGGAAAGTCGGTCCGTGCGGTGCCATAGTCGGGCATGAACAGGGTGTCGCCGATGAAGGCAGCATCGCCGATCAGATAGGTGACGCAGGCCGGCGTGTGCCCCGGGGTATGCATGACGCGGATGTCGATCGCGCCGAGTGGCAGAACATCGCCTTCAGCCACCAGCCGGTCGAAGGCGCTGCCATCGCGCGCGACATCATCCGCCTCGAACATGTCGGCAAAGATGGCTTGCACCTCGGTAATGCGCGCGCCGATCACGACCGGCGCGCCGGTGCGTTCGCGCAAGTAATGCGCCGCCGAGAGATGATCGGCATGCGCATGGGTTTCGAGCAGCCAAGCGAGGGTGAGGCCCTGCGCCTCGATCGCGGCCAGAAGTGCATCGGCGCTGGCGGTGCTGGTGCGACCGTTGCGGGGAGTGAAATCCAGCACCGGATCGATGATCGCCGCGGCGCCTGTTTCCGGATCGTGGACAATGTAGCTCACTGTGTTGGTGACCTGGTCGAAGAAGCCCTGAACGGCGGGCCGTGTAGCGATCGACAATGGGAAAGCGATGGATGGGGCAGACATGAGCGACTCCTTGTTGACCTCTATATTAGGGATTGCTAAATTAGAATCAATGCATATAAAGGGGCCATGCTCGATACCGCTCAATTCGATCTCGCCACCCTTCAGCAAAGCGCCGGGCGCGCCGCCCAGCTGCTGCGGCTGCTGGGAAACGAACACCGGCTGATGATCCTGTGCCAGCTTGCCGATGGCGAACTTTCGGTGGGCCAGCTGCAGGCGCGGGTGGGGCTGTCGCAGTCCGCGCTGTCGCAGCATCTGGCCCGGATGCGCGAATCCGGTCTGCTGGCAACCCGGCGCGACGCCCAGACGATCCATTACCGCATCGGCGATCCGGCAGCGCTGCGCGTGATCGCCACGCTTGCCGAGCTGTTTTGCCCGCCCGGCCATGCACCGCACCAGCAAGGAGCCATTCAATGACCGCAACACTTCATCCTCTTGGCGCCGCCGATGTGCAGGCCCGGCTCCGCACTGGCAGTGCGGTGCTGGTCGATATCCGCGAATCCGATGAATTCGCCCGCCGCCATATTGCCGGCGCGCTCTCGCAGCCGCTTTCAGGCTGGGAGGCGGCGCACCTTGCCATCGCTGCAGACCGCGATGTCATCTTCACCTGCCGCTCGGGCATGCGCACCGCAGGCGCGTGCGATCGGCTCGCCGCGCGGGTGTCGGGCACGGCCTTCGTGCTGAAAGGCGGCGTGGATGCCTGGGAGAAGGCCGGGTTGCCGCTGACCGTCGATGCCAAGGCCCCGCTGGAGATCATGCGGCAGGTGCAGATCGCGGCCGGATCGCTGGTTCTTACCGGCGTTGTGCTCGGCTTTCTGGTCGCGCCGGGCTGGTTCGGCCTTTCGGCCTTTGTCGGCGCCGGGCTCACATTTGCAGGCGCTACCGGCTTTTGCGGGATGGCGCGCGTTCTCATGCTGGCACCTTGGAATCGCCGGACGGCGACGGCCTGACCCGATGGTAACCAGCCTTGCTCTGGCCGCAATGGGTGGTGTGCTGATCGGCATGCTGCTCACGGTGTTTGGCGGGGGTGGTTCGGTGCTGGCGACGCCGTGGCTGATCTATGTCGTCGGGATTGCCGATACCCATGTCGCCATCGGCACATCGGCGGCGGCAGTGGCGGTCAACGCTGCCACCAGTCTGGCCGCGCAGGCGCGGACCGGCGCGGTCAAATGGCCATGTGCGAGCGTTTTCGCAGGCACGGGTCTGATCGGCGCACTGGTGGGCGCGCATATCGGCAAGCTGGTGGATGGTGCCAGTCTGCTGACCTGGTTTGCCTTTGCGATGATCGCCATCGCGCTCTCGATGCTGGTGCCGCGCAAGTCCGACGGCAACCCGGACGTGCACCTCACCGGGCGGATGGTTTTGAAACTGGCCCCGGTCGGCCTTCTGGTCGGATTGCTGGCGGGCTTCTTCGGGATCGGGGGCGGTTTTCTCATCGCCCCGGGGCTGATGGCCTCGACCGGCATGACTTTGGCCAGCGCGGCGGCTTCATCGCTGGTCTCGGTAACGCTGTTCGGCGCGGCGACCAGCGTGAGCTATGCCGCCTCAGGCCAGGTTGATTGGCCGGTCTTTGCGGCTCTGGTCGTAGGGGGTCTTGCCGGGGCAAGTATCGGCCTGCCGCTGTCGCGCTGGCTGGCGCGGCGGGTGAAAGCGGCGCGGTTTGCCTTTGCCGGGCTGGTTATCGGGGTGGCCTGCTATATCCTGCTGCGGTGAAGACCCGCGCTAGCGCCAGACAGCGGCGCGCTTTTCGAGGAAGGCCGCGATCCCTTCGGCGGTGTTTTCGTCCATCATGTTCTGCGCCATGACTTCGCCTGCCAGCGCATAGGCCCGCGCGCGCGGAACCTCGCGCTGGGCGTAGAACAGCGCCTTGCCGCGCCGGATCGCGTCCGGGCTCTTGGCCATGATCTGCGCGACCAATCCGTCAATAGTCGGATCCAGCGCGTCCAGCGCGACAGCGTGGTTGATCAGGCCCCATGCCTCGGCGGTCGCGGCGCTGATGAACTCGCCCGTCACCAGCATCTCGAACGCGGGCTTGGCGGGCACATTGCGGGATAGCGCGACGGCAGGCGTCGAGCAGAACAGGCCGACATTGATGCCCGAGACGGCAAAGCGCGCGTCGTCGGCCGCGATGGCCAGGTCGCACGCGCCGACCAGCTGGCATCCGGCGGCGGTGGCGATGCCGTGAACCCGGGCGATCACGGGGACGGGCAGGGCGATGATCGCCTCCATCACTTCGGTGCACGATGCAAACAGCGCGCGGTAGGCGCTCAGGTCACGCTGGCCGCTCATCTGGCGCAAGTCGTGCCCCGCGCAGAAAGCCTTGCCCGCGCCGGAGAGGACTACGCAGCGGATCGTGGGGTCGGCGGCAAGCTGGTCAAGCGCGGCCTTGAGCGCGGCGAGCAGTTCTTCGCTCAGCGCGTTATACTGTGCCGGGCGGTTGAGCGTGAGGTCGACGCGGTCGCCGGTTCGGGACGAAATGAGGATTTCGGGATCAGCCATTCGGTGTTCCTTCCTGAGCGCTAGTTACCCCTCCGACCTGCCTGCGGCAGGCCACCTCCCCATTTGCGCCTGCGGCGAAAATGGGGAGGTGGCAGCGCGGAGCGCTGACGGAGGGGTGCCTAGTGCTTCTTGCGGGTGAGTTCGCGCATCGCGGCGTCGAGCCCCTCCAGCGTGAGGCTGAACATCGAGCCGTTCAGCAGGTCCTTGATCATCTTGGTCGATTGCGAATAGCCCCACTGCCTTTCGGGCACCGGGTTGAGCCAGACCGTGGCGGGGTAGGTCTGTGCGACACGGTGGAGCCACACCGCGCCCGATTCCTCGTTGAAATGTTCGACCGAGCCGCCCGGATGGCTGATTTCGTAGGGGCTCATCGCCGCATCGCCGACGAACACGATCTTGTAGTCGTGGCCATACTTGTGGAGCAGATCCCAGGTCTGGGTGCGTTCGGACCAGCGGCGGCGGTTGTCCTTCCACACGCCTTCGTAAAGGCAATTGTGGAAATAGAAGAACTCCATGTTCTTGAATTCCGCCGTGGCGGCGCTGAACAGCTCCTCGACCAGCTTGATGAACGGGTCCATCGAGCCGCCGACATCGAGAAACAGCAGCAGCTTGACCGCGTTCTTGCGCTCGGGCCGCATGTGGATGTCGAGCCAGCCCTGCTTGGCGGTGCCGTCGATCGTGGCATCGAGATCGAGCTCTTCGGCATGGCCCTCGCGCGCGAACCGGCGCAAGCGGCGCAGCGCGATCTTGATGTTGCGGGTGCCCAGCTCCTTGGTGTTGTCGAGGTTGGCAAATTCGCGCTTTTCCCAGACCTTGATCGCGCGCTTCTGCCCGCCTTCGCCGCCGATGCGCACGCCTTCGGGGTTGTAGCCGCTGTTGCCGTAAGGGCTGGTGCCGCCAGTGCCGACCCACTTGTTGCCGCCCTGATGGCGCTCTTTCTGCTCTTCGAGCCGCTTCTTGAGCGTCTCCATGATCTCTTCCCACGAACCGAGCGCCTTGATCTTGTCCATTTCCTCTTCGCTGAGGAACTTTTCGGCGACCGCTCTCAGCCAGTCTTCGGGAATGTCGACCGGGCGCTGGCCGTAATCGACCAGCAGGCCCTTGAACACTTTGTTGAACACCAGATCGAACTTGTCGAGCAGGCCCTCGTCCTTCACGAACGTGGCGCGGCTGAGATAATAGAACGCCTCGGGCGTCTGCTCGATCACATCCTTGTCGAGCGCTTCGAGGAGCACGAGGTGCTCCTTGAACGAGACCGGAATCCCGGCGCTGCGCAGTTCGTCGATGAAATTGAAGAACATGGAAACGTGGCCTCGCTTGCGACTTAACCGGATGATTAAGGAGATTGAGGGGCGGGGGCAAGAGCCTCGCGTGTTTGCGGGCGGTGAACCAGCGCGACCAGAACGAAGGAGATGTACATCAGCAAATACCAAGCGCCGAGTTTGCCCGGATGCACCGCCGTCCATCCGCTGCGCTGGTCAGGGTAGAGCCAGGCATGGCTGAACGTAGCGATGTTTTCAGCAAACCAGATAAACAGTGCAACGAGAAACCAGCCGAGTAGAAGCGGCATCCACCGGTCCGCCCTCCATACGCGAAAGTAGATGCGCGTGCGGGCGAAGAGCACCCCAAGCATGACAAAGAGCCCTAATCGGATATCGGGCAGCCAATGGTGGGCAAAGAAATTCACATAGATCAACACGCCAAGTGCCGTGGCGATATCCTGGCGCGGATAGTTGGCATAACGCAGATCGAAAATCCGCGATATCCGGGCAATATAGCTGCCGACAGCCGCATACATAAAACCCGAGAACAGCGGCACTGCGCCGATGTGCAGCACACCGCCCTCGGGGTACGCCCACGAACCGACCGCCGTCTTGAACAGTTCCATCACAGTACCAACTACATGGAATGCAAGGATTACGCGCGCTTCATCCAATGTCTCGAGCTTGAAGAACAGCATGGCGAGCTGGATACCGAGCGCAGCAATGGTTAGGAAATCGTAACGCGAAAGCATTGCGTTGGCGGGATAGAGCAGGTGGGTCGCGAACAGCAGGCCCAGCATCAACCCGCCGAACAGGCAAGCCCACGCCTGCTTGATGCCGAATAGCAGGAATTCGTAGCCCCAGGCCTGCCAGCCCGGGTGAGGTTCATAAGCTTCCAGTTGCGCGCGGATAGCGGCGAAACGAGTGTGCGCGGCGAATGGCGGACGCAGGTTCAGGCCTTTATCGGCGGCGGGGGCGGTTGTTTGGCGTGGCGTTCGAGGCCTTCAGGAAATGCGGCCCAGGCGGGGGCGTCGTCGGTCCAGATCACCATTTGCGGGGTGAGGTCATGCGGCGGCGTGATGAAGCCGACGCGCATCGTGCGAAATTGCGGGCGGGCGGAGACTTGCGCCATGACCGGGGTGCCGCAGGCCGCGCAGAACGATTGGGTCAGCGTGTTGCCGCTGGCGGCAGTGTAGGCGTGCGTGCCGAGCGCGCCGCTGATCGTCACGTCGTCGGTGCGGAACATAGCGTTGGTGCTGTGTGCGCCGCCGGCGAGTTGCTGACACTGGCGGCACCAGCACTGGCGCACCGCAATGGGCGCATCGGCGGCGATGGAGGCAGTGACTGCCCCGCAGGCGCACGTTCCGGAGTAGGCCATGCTTACTCCTCCACCAGAGCCGAACCCGGCCCCTTGTGATAGCGCGGGAGCGCGGGATCAAGCGCCGCCCAGCTAGGCGCGCTGTCGGTCCAGATATGGCTCTGCGGTGCCATCAGGTTCGGATCGTCGAGCGTGCCCGCGCGCACCCGCATCGGCATGCCAGCAGGGCTTACGGTGCGGCTGTACATCTGCGCGCCGCATGTCGGGCAGAAGCCGCGCTCGACCGTGTTGCCGCTGTCGGCAATCAGGGTCAGCTTGGTCATCTCGCCGGTGTAGTGCACGGCGGCTTCATCAAACAGCACGTTGACCGTGGGCGAACCGCTGGCGATGCGCTGGCAATCACGGCACCAGCACATCCGCGCGCCCTGCGGCTCGGCATCGATGGTGAAACGGATCTGGCCGCACAGACAGCCACCGGGATGCGCCACCGCCGTGCCGCTTCAGTTGCCCGGGCGGCGCGCCATGAAGGCGAGCTTTTCGAACAGCATCACGTCCTGCTCGTTCTTGAGCAGCGCACCGTGCAGCGGCGGGATGGCCTTCGATGGATCGCGGTTTTGCAGCACGTCGAGTGGCATGTCCTCGTTCATCAGCAGCTTGAGCCAATCAAGCAGCTCGGAGGTCGAGGGCTTCTTCTTGAGGCCCGGCACTTCGCGCACCTCGTAAAAGATCTCCATCGCCTTGGTCACGAGCATCTTCTGGATGCCGGGGAAATGCACGTCGATGATCGCGCGCATCGTGTCGCGGTCGGGGAACTTGATGTAATGAAAGAAGCAGCGGCGCAGGAACGCGTCGGGCAGTTCCTTCTCGTTGTTCGAAGTGATCACCACGATCGGGCGCTCGGCGGCGGTGATGCGCTGCTGGGTCTCGTAGACATCGAAGCTCATCCGGTCGAGCTCCTGCAGCAAGTCATTGGGAAACTCGATATCGGCCTTGTCGATCTCGTCGATCAGCAAGAGCGGCAATTTGGGGCTGGTAAAAGCATCCCACAGCTTGCCCTTGCGGATGTAGTTCGAGATGTCGTGGACGCGCTCATCGCCCAATTGGCCATCGCGCAGGCGCGCGACCGCGTCGTATTCGTAAAGACCCTGCTGCGCCTTGGTGGTGGACTTGATGTTCCATTCGATCAGCGGCGCGTTCATCGCCTTGGCGATTTCATGCGCCAGCACGGTCTTGCCGGTGCCCGGCTCTCCCTTGACCAGCAAGGGGCGGCGCAGCAGCACCGCGGCGTTGACCGCCACTTTGAGATCATCAGTGGCGACGTAGTCGTCGGTGCCTTCAAAACGCATGGGCTGTCCTATTCTTAACCGTATGGTTAAACGATAGTCCGGGATATGCGCGCTTGCAAGTGGCGCTGGCAGGTAGGCGCGGCGCTGTGTAGGGCAGCGCGGATGGTGCCCGCCGACCCGCCGATTCCCGCCGCCCGCTATGGGCAATCGAGGCGCGGGCGCGGGATTTCGTTCATCCTTGCGATGCTCACCAGTCTGGCGCTGTTTCTGATCATCATGCTGATGGGCCGGGTTACCGACTTTGGCGAGCCGGGCGGGGGCAATCTGGTCGCCATCAACATCAGCGGGCCGAAAGGCGAGAAGGAAAAGGCGGCGGCCAAGCAGGAGAAGACTGCCAAGGCTTCGCCCACGGCGCGGGCGGCCGTGCAGCCGCCGATGCCGCCGCGCGTAGTGATCCCCTCACCCAATCAGGTCGAATGGCCGCCAGGGTTCATCAAGCTGAGCCGCGAGGATCTTGACAAAGGCGACATCAGCAAGATCAAGGGCACGGGGCGGGCCGCCGCCGCCAGCGGAGACGCGGGCGGCGGCGGCGCGCAGGGCAATGGCGAGGGGCCGGGCGGGGCGAAGCTCTACAACGCCGAATGGTACCGCGAGCCGCGCGATGCCGAGCTGGCGGGTTATCTCCCGCCGGGCCGGTCCCCCGGCGATTGGGCGGAGATCGTCTGCCGCACGATCGAGCGCTACCATGTCGAGGATTGCCGCGAGCTGGGCGAAAGCCCGCGCGGCAGCGGCACCGCGCGCGCGCTGCGCCAGGCGGCGTGGCAATTCCTCGTCCGCCCGCCGCGCGTGGACGGCAAACCGCAGTTGGGCACCTGGGTGCGCATCCATTTCGAGTTCAGACCGAAGAAGCGCGAGGAGGCTGCGGCCGTTGCCGAGAGCGAGTGAGGCTGGCTTCAGTGCCTTTCAGCCCCGCCGATCCGTGATATGATCCTTTCATTACCACACATTGCGCCTGCGGCGGCTAAGCCCGCAACCACCAAGGAGCTCTCCGATGCCGCACCCAGCCACGTATTCCCTTGGCCAGTTCACGGTGAACCGCATGGGTTATGGCGCCATGCAGTTGGCCGGCCCCGGCGTCTTTGGTCCGCCCCGCGATCACGACGAAGCGGTGGCAGTCTTGCGCGAGGCGGTTGCCAGCGGGGTAAACCACATCGACACCAGCGATTTCTATGGCCCGGAAGTAACCAACCAGATCATTCGCGAAGCGCTCGCGCCCTATCCGCAAGAACTTGTGATCGTGACCAAGGTCGGCGCGCGCCGGGGGGCGGATGCATCATGGATCATGACGCCGGAGCCCGCAGCGCTGATCGAGCAGGTGCACGGCAATTTGCGCAACCTTGGCGTTGCGGCAGTCGATTTCGTCAATCTGCGCGTCGGCGAGGCCTTCAGCACCAACGAAGACAGCATTGCCGAGCGCTTTGCCGCGCTAGCCGCGCTGCAGAAGGAGGGCCTGATCGGCCACATCGGGCTCAGCAACGTTACCCGCAAGCAGATCGATGAGGCACGCGCCATTGGCGAGGTTGCCTGTGTGCAGAATCACTACAACCTGATCCACCGCACCGATGATGCGCTGATAGACTGGCTGGCGCAGGAGGGCATCGCCTTCGTTCCGTACTTCCCGCTCGGCGGGTTCTCGCCGCTGCAATCGGAGGCGCTGGACGGCATCGCCGCGAGGATTGGCGTTACCGCGATGCAGCTGGCGCTGGCATGGCTGCTGCATCGCGCGCCCAATGTCCTGCTCATTCCGGGGACATCGTCGCGGACGCATTTGCGCCAGAACCTTGCCGCTGCGGACGTCGTTCTGGCGGATGACGTGCTTGCCGAGATGAATGCAATCGCGGGCTAGGCTTCAAGGCTGGCGTCCAAGGCGTCGTGGGAATGCTGCAGGCAGCAATCCGCTTGCGAAAGCCAAGCGCGCACGAAACCCCGCCACGCCGATGAGACTCCCGTCGAGCTCAGTCATGACACCATGAGTATGCCACGGATGCTCGGTCCGCAAAGCGGCCCGCTTTCTCACGCATCAATCAGCTCCGGATCGATCTCGCCCGCGCGGTTCTGGATGAACATGAAGCGCTGCGCGGGGTCGCGGCCCATCAGGCGGTCGACGAGGTCTTTGACTGCCGCACGGCCTTCATATTCGGGGGGCAGGGTGATGCGGATCAGGCTGCGCGTGGCGGGGTTCATCGTGGTTTCGCGCAATTGCGCGGGGTTCATTTCGCCCAGGCCCTTGAACCGGCCGACTTCGACTTTCTTGCCTTTGAACTTGGTGGCTTCCAGCTCGGCGCGGTGGGCGTCGTCCTTGGCATAGAGGCTGGTGGCACCGCTGGTGAGGCGGTAGAGCGGCGGCTGCGCGAGATAAAGGTGCCCGCGCCGGACGACTTCGGGCATTTCCTGAAAGAAGAAGGTCATCAGCAAAGTGGCGATGTGCGCGCCGTCGACATCGGCGTCGGTCATGATGATGATCCGGTCGTAGCGCAGATTATCCGGATTGCATTCCTTGCGCATGCCGCAGCCGAGAGCGAGCGCGAGATCGGCGATCTCGCTGTTCGCGCGGATCTTATCCATGGTCGCGCTTGCGACATTGAGGATCTTGCCGCGGATCGGCAGGATCGCCTGGATTTTGCGGTCGCGTGCGTGCTTGGCGCTGCCGCCGGCCGAGTCGCCCTCGACGATGAACAGCTCGGTCTCCCCCTTGCCCTCGCCGGTGCAATCGGTGAGCTTGCCCGGCAGGCGCAGGCGGCGCGCGCTGGTGGCGGTCTTGCGCTTGATCTCGCGCTCGGCCTTGCGGCGCAGGCGCTCGTCCATCCGCTCCATCACCGCGCCGAGCAGCGCGCGGCCCCGGTCCATGTTGTCGGTGAGGAAATGATCGAAATGATCGCGCACCGCAGACTCGACCATACGCGCGGCCTCAGGGCTGGTCAGCCGGTCCTTGGTCTGGCTTTGAAATTGCGGATCGCGGATGAACAGCGAGAGCATGATCTCGCTGCCGGTGATCATGTCTTCGGACGCGATGTCTTTGGCCTTCTTCTGGCCGACCAGTTCGCCGAATGCCCGAATACCCTTGGTCAGCGCGGCGCGCAGGCCCGCTTCGTGGGTGCCGCCATCGGGCGTGGGGATGGTATTGCAATACCACGAGTATGCGCCATCGGACCACAGCGGCCAGGCGATCGCCCATTCGGCGCGGCCCATTTCCTCGCCGTTCGGCCCGGCCGGGAAATCCTGGCGCCCGGCAAAGGGCAACGTGGTGACGCATTCGCGGGTGCCGATCTGTTCGGCCAGATGATCGGCCAGACCGCCGGGAAACTGGAACACCGCCTCGGCGGGTACATCGTCGCTGGCGAGGGCGGCGGCGCATTTCCAGCGGATCTCGACGCCCGCGAATAGATAGGCCTTCGAGCGCGCGAGGCGGAACAGCCGCGCCGGTTTGAACCGCGCCTCATCGCCGAAGATCTGCGGATCGGGGATGAAAGTGACCGTGGTGCCGCGCCGGTTGGGCGCGTTGCCGATCTTCTGCAGCGGGCCTTGCGCTATCCCGCGCGAAAACTCCTGCGCATAAAGCTCCTTGCCGCGCGCCACTTCGACCCGGGTAAGCACCGACAGCGCGTTGACCACCGACACGCCGACACCGTGCAGCCCGCCGCTGGTGGCATAGGCTTTGCCGGAAAACTTGCCGCCCGAATGGAGCGTGGTGAGGATCACCTCGAGCGCGGATTTGCCGGGATACTTGGGATGTTCGTCGACCGGGATGCCGCGCCCGTTGTCGCTGATGGTGATCTTGCCTGCGGTGCCATCGGGGCCTGCCTCGAGCGTGACCTCGATCCGGTTGGCATGGCCCGCGACCGCTTCGTCCATCGCGTTATCGAGCACCTCGGCGGCGAGGTGATGGAGCGCGCGCTCGTCGATGCCGCCGATATACATGCCGGGGCGGCGGCGGACGGGCTCGAGCCCTTCGAGCACTTCGATCGCGGAACCGTTGTAGGCTTCATCGGGGCTGCTGGCGGGGAGTTTGTCGAACAGATCATCAGACATGGCCCCGCGTATAGGACACGCGAATCCGCGTGCAAGCCGGGCGTCACGCTTATCCGCGATTTTGTGTGCAGGACCGGGCGTGCATGCGTGCCGTCAAAGTTCGAATTTCTCGGCCGCCGGGCTGACCGTCACGAATGTTCCCGCACCCACTTCGCGCACTTCCATCGCGCGCTCGGCGACGCCGCCGGAATTGAACCGGAACACGCCGTCGAGCCCGACAAAGCCATCGCGGCCATAGAGCTTGGCGGTGGGAAACAGCGTGCCCGGCTTCCACCCGCGCGCGACATTGAGCGTAAGCAGCACGGCATCATAGCCCAGCGGCCCCATCCGCGATGGCGAAGCGCCGAAGCGGGTGCGATAGGACTTTTCGAACTGGCCGAAGCGTTTGTCGGCCACGGCGGCAAACCAGCCGCCGCGCATCGCCGGGCTCTTGGCTATGCTGCCATCGCCGCTCCATAGTTCGGTGCCGAGCAGGCGCGTGCCCGCAGCGAGCGGCGCGGCCTGCAGCGCGATGCGCGCGCCATCGGCGATCAGCAACGCGCCGGGCGCGCCTTTGGCCATGATGCGGCGGACCGCGCTGGCGACCGAGGTGTTGCCCCGATCGTACGTCTCGACTGCCGTGATCGTCAGCCCCAATGTTCGCGCATTGGCAGCGAGCGCCGATGAAACGCGCTGCCCATAAGCGCCCGAGGGGATGATCGCGCCGACGCTGCGAATGCCTTTGGCTTTGGCATGGCCGAGAACCCGCGCGACCGACTGGCCCGGGACCTGGCCGAGCACGAAGACATCGCGGTCTGCCACGGTGACATCGTTCGAAAACGTGATCATCGGCACCTGGGCGGGACGCACCACGCTGGCCACCGCGACCACATCGTCGGCCATCAGCGGCCCGAGGATCAGCCGGTTGCCATCGAGGATCGCCTTGTTGGCGGCAAGGCCGGCACCCAGCGCGGTGTCATAGGTCGTGATGCGGATATTCTGCGCATTGGTATCAAGCACTGCCATCGTGGCGGCATTGGCGATCGATTGGCCGATCGCGGCATTGATCCCGGTCATCGGCACCAGCAGCGCGACGCGGTGGCGATTGGCGTCGGTGGGCAGCGCATTGGCGTCGGGCCCGGCCTCGACCGGCGGCGGCGGCGGCGGGGGCGGGGCAGGCTTGGGGATCACCGCACACCCGGCAAGCAGCGCCAGCGCGCCAGCAGACGCGGCGGACAACAGGGCACGGCGGTTGATCGGGCCAAGACCTGTCACGGGATCATTCATCATGCGCTTGCCGCTCCTGATGGCGGGGTCCATTGAGAGACGCATGGAAACGCCTCCGCTCGAACCCGGCCTCTATATTGTCGCTACGCCGATTGGCAATCTTGGCGATCTAAGCCGCCGGGCCGTCGACATTCTCTCCGCTTGCGCCCTGATAGCGTGTGAAGACACCCGCGTCACGGGCAAGCTGCTCTTCCACATGGGGATCAAGCGGCCGATGCGGCGCTATGACGATCACGCCAGCGACGCCGCGCGCGAACAGCTGCTCGGCGAAATGTGCCAAAATCCGGTTGCGCTGGTGTCCGATGCCGGAACGCCGCTGATTTCCGATCCCGGCTACCGGCTGGTGCGCGAGGCGCGCGCGCGCGGCATCGCGATCACCAGCATTCCGGGCCCAAGCGCGCTGGTCACGGCGCTGACGCTCGCCGGTTTGCCCACAGACCGTTTCGTGTTCGCCGGTTTCCTGCCCTCGAAAGACAAGGCGCGCAGCGATGCCTTGAGCGAGATGGCGGCGCTGCCGATGACCTTGGTATTTTACGAGACCGGGCCGCGGCTGGTCGCCTCGCTCGAAGCCATGGCGCGGATCATGCCGGGGCGCGCTATCGCGGTGGCGCGCGAACTCACCAAGCTGCACGAGGAATGCCGATGCGGCAGCGCGGCGGAGCTTGCCGCGCATTACACAGCGCATCCGCCGCGCGGCGAGATCGTGCTGCTGGCGGGGCCGCCGGGCGCGGCGGAGAAGCCGGGCGAGGCCGATATCGACGCGCAATTGCTGGAGGCGCTGGCGGAACTGCCGCCCAGCCAGGCGGCGGGGCGCGTCGCCAAAGCGCACGGGCTTGACCGCAAGGCGCTTTATGCGCGCGTGATGGCGCTCAAAGGGTGATATTCGTCGTTCCATCAGCGCTCACTCATCACCGTTCGTGTCGAGCGAAGTCGAGACACAGTGCGCCGCGCGTGGTGTCTCGACTTCGCTCGACACGAACGGGATGGAGGCGGGAATTGACTTCATGAGCCGGGTCGAAGCTGAGCGGCAGGGGCGGCGCGGCGAAACGCTGGCGGCGTGGTACTTGCGGCTGCGCGGCTGGCGGGTGCTGGCGCGGCGGCAGAAAATTGGTGTGGGCGAGGTGGACCTGATCGCGCGCAAAGGCCGCACGGTGGCGTTTATCGAGGTCAAGTGGCGCAGCAGCGGCGCGGCGCTCGATCTGGCGGTCGATGCCCGGCGGCTGCGGCGCGTCTCGCGGGCGGCGGAGGCTCTGGCGCCGCGGTTTGCGCGGGCAGGCGATGATCTGCGGATCGACGTGATCCTGATCGCGCCGGGGCAGTGGCCGCGCCAGATTGCCAATGTGTGGCAACCTGGCGCGTAACCGGGGAAGCAATCAGCTGTGCGGCTTGTGCTCGCCGTCCTTGTGCTCACCATCCTTGTGCTCGCCATCCTTGGGATGCTCGGTCGGATGCGGGGCGGGAACCGGATTGGCGACGGCGGCGCCCGAGAAGCTCAGCACGGTGGCGGCGCAGGCGACTGCGGTCAGGATGGTTTTGCGCATATGGTGTATGTCCCTTGTCGGTTGATCGCGGATGCGATGGTCGTCGTGGTGTCGAAGCACGCAGCGGTGCAGCGCCCTTCCGGCGCATCGCTAAAGTGGTCGCACCAGCGCTAAGTTCGCATTAAGAACCCTCCCGAGTGCACCACGTACCCCGCATCAACCAAGACGGATTTCCAGCATGGCTCTTCGTATCGCTGTCCAGATGGACCCGCTGCATTCGATCAATATCACGGGGGATTCGACCTTCGCGCTGATGCTGGCGGCGCAGGCGCGGGGGCATGAACTGTATCATTATGACGTTGGCGCGTTGTCGCTCGACGAGAACGACCGGCTGACGGCGCGGGCGGTTCCGGTGACGGTTCAGCAGGTCACGGGTGATCACTACACGGCGGGCGAGGCGCGGCGGCTCGATCTGGGGCGCGATGTGGACGTGGTGCTGATGCGGCAGGATCCGCCGTTCCACATGGGCTATATCACCGCGACGCATCTGCTCGAGCGGATCGAGCGCGAGACACTGGTGGTCAACAACCCTCGCAGCGTGCGCAATGCGCCCGAGAAAGTCATGGTGCTCGATTACCGGCGCTTCATGCCGCCGACATTGGTGACGCGCTCGGTGGAAGAGGTCCGCGCATTCCAGAAGCGGCACGGCGCGATCGTGATCAAGCCGATCCACGGCAACGGCGGCAAGGCGATCTTCCGCGTGTCCGAAGAGGGCGAGAACCTGGGCGCGCTGATCGAAGTGTTCAACCAGACCTGGCCCGAGCCGCATATGGTGCAGGCCTTCCTTCCCGAAGTGGCCGAAGGCGACAAGCGCATCGTGCTGGTGAACGGCGAAGTGGCGGGTGCGATCAACCGGAGGCCCGGTGAGGGCGAGTTCCGCTCCAACCTCGCGGTCGGCGGCTATGCCGAAAAGACCGCGCTTACGGGCGAGGAGCAGGAAATTTGCGCGGCGATGGGGCCGGAGCTGAAGCGGCTGGGGCTGATCTTCGTCGGCATCGACGTAATCGGCGGCAAGTGGCTGACCGAAATCAACGTGACCTCACCCACCGGGATCGTGGCAATCGACCGCTTCAACGGGACCGATACGGCGGGGATGATCTGGGATGCGATCGAGGGGCGGGTTTGAGAAGAAGACCCCTCCGTCATCGGCTCCGCCGCTGCCACCTCCCCATTTGCACTTCGTGAAAATGGGGAGGATCAATTGGTCAGGCCTCGTTTTCCAGCCACTGCTCCAGATACTTGATCGTATACGCCCCATCGAGAAACGCAGGATCATCCAGCAGGCGCTGGTGCAGCGGGATCGTGGTCTTGACCCCGCCGATGACCATTTCCTCCAGCGCGCGGCGCAGGCGCATGATGCAGCCTTCGCGGGTGCGGCCGTAGACGATCAGCTTCGCGATCATGGAGTCGTAGTAAGGCGGGATGCGGTAGCCGGTGTAAAGCCCAGAATCGACGCGCACATGCATACCGCCTGCCGCGTGGTAGCTGGTGACGAGACCGGGTGAGGGCACGAAGGTGAACGGGTCTTCGGCATTGATGCGGCATTCGATGGCGTGGCCGCTGAAGACGATGTCTTCCTGTTTGACCGAGAGCGGCTTGCCATCGGCGATGCGGATCTGTTCGCGCACCAGATCGACGCCGGTGATCGCTTCGGTGACGGGGTGCTCCACCTGCAGGCGGGTGTTCATCTCGATGAAGTAGAACTCGCCGTTTTCCCACAGGAACTCGATCGTGCCTGCGCCGCGATAACCCATGTCGGCCATGGCCTTGGCGACGATACCGCCCATGCGGTCGCGCTCGGCGGAAGACAGCACCGGGGAGGGGGCCTCTTCGAGCACTTTCTGGTGGCGCCGCTGGAGCGAGCAGTCGCGCTCGCCAAGGTGGATCGCGTTGCCATTGCCATCGCCGAAGATCTGGAATTCGATGTGGCGCGGATTGCCGAGGTACTTCTCGATGTAGACGGTGGCATCGCCGAACGCCGCCTTGGCCTCGCTGCCCGCCTGCTGGATCAGGGTTTCGAGCTCGTCAGGGCCGTTGCAGACTTTCATGCCGCGCCCGCCGCCGCCCGAAGCGGCCTTGATGATCACCGGGTAACCGGCGGCCTCGGCGATCGCCTTGGCCTCCTTGATATCGGAAACCGCGCCATCGGAGCCCGGGACAAGCGGCAAACCCAACGCGCCGGCGGTGCGTTTGGCCTCGATCTTGTCGCCCATCGTGCGGATGTGCTCGGGCTTGGGCCCGATCCAGGTGATGTTGTGGGCCTCGACGATCTCGGCGAACTTGGCGTTTTCAGAGAGAAACCCATAACCCGGATGGATCGCGTCGGCGTGCGTGATTTCGGCGGCCGAAATGATTGCGGCGATGTTGAGATAGCTGTCGCGCGCGGCCGGCGGCCCGATGCACACCGCATGATCGGCAAGGCGCACATGCATGGCATCGGCATCGGCGGTGGAATGCACCGCGACCGTCTCGATCCCCATCTCGTGCGCGGCGCGGTGGATGCGCAGCGCGATTTCGCCGCGATTGGCAATGAGCAGGCGGGTGATAGCCATGGCGAGGCCGGGCTCAGGCGATGACGATGAGCGGCTGGTCGAATTCGACCGGCTGCGCGTTTTCGACCAGAATCGCCTTGATCGTGCCCGATTTGGGCGCAGTGATCGTGTTCATCACCTTCATCGCCTCGATGATCAGCAAGGTTTCGCCCTCGCTTACCGCCTGGCCAACGGTCACAAAAGCTGCCGCGCCGGGTTCGGGGAAGAGATAGGCGGTGCCCACCATCGGCGAGCGCAGTGCGCCTGCGGTGCTATCGACCGGGGCGGGCGCGGCGGCGGCGGGAGCCGTCGGGGCGCTTGCGGCAGCGGAAGAGGAGGCATACGCCGGCGCTGACTGCACGACGGAAACGTTGCGGGCGACGCGGATCTTGCGCTTGCCGTCTTCGACCTCGATTTCGGTGAGCCCGGTTTCCGTGAGCAGTTCGGCAAGCTCGCGCACCAGCGCACGATCGATCGCCATGGGCGAGCCCTTATTGTCAGCAGCGTTTTCTGCGGCCATTTCGCCGTTCTCGGTCCCCATAATCTATCCTCGCGGCTGGGAATAAAGCTAAGCTGCGGGCAATGCCTTCCGCGCGCGCCGCTGGCAAGGGGCTGCGGCAAAGTAAGCCGCAAAAACACTTATCGGACCTGCGCCATCGGCGCCCGACCGGGGCCGGATTAGATCCGGTTGGCAGCCTCCAGCGCCAGCAAATAGCTGCCCGCGCCAAAACCGGCGATTGTCCCCTTGGCCACCATCGCGACAAAGGAATGATGGCGAAACGCCTCGCGCGCGTGCGGGTTGGACAGATGCACCTCGATCACCGGGGTGCGGATGGCGCTGATCGCATCATGGAGCGCGATGCTGGTATGCGTGAAAGCACCGGCATTGAGGAGCACTGCCTTGGCGCCGCTCGCTTGTGCTTCGTGCAGCCAATCGACGAGATGACCTTCGTGATTCGATTGGCGCACATCGACCTCCAGCCCGAGCAGCCGGGCGCGGTCTTCGAGCATTCCGGCAATATCGTCCAGAGTGTCGGTCCCGTAAATCTCCGGCTCGCGGGTGCCGAGCAGATTGAGATTGGGGCCATTGAGCACGAAAACGACTTTTGACACACGCGGGCTCCAGCAACTGCAAAGGTTTTGCCGTGATACCGGCGCTTCGCGCGGGCGCAAGGGCCGCTGCGCGCGCGATCAGGCGCTGGGCTGACCCGGATTGAGCGTGCCGTCGTTCTGGCCGGCCTCTGCCAGGCCTTCTTCCTCGCCATCGGGAGTGTCATCGCTGGGCGGCGGCAGTTCCACCACTGGGGGTGACTCGACCGATCGGGTGGCGAGCGACTCGGCGGCCTTGGCGCGCTTGTCTGCCGATTCAGCCTTGATTTCGACCGCCGCCAAGCGCTCTTCAAGCTGGGCAATACGCTGGTCGGTGCAGCCGCCGAGCAGCAGCGCGATGCCGCCCGCCAGCGTTACCAGGCGAAACGAGGCGGGTGCGGCGGGGCGCGCGGGGGCGGCGAGGGAAGTCGTCTGTTTCATGCCAGCAGAGCTTTAGCAGGCAAAAGTTACCCGATGCTAACCAGCCCGGCTTTTGGCCCGGGTAGAAGTGCTGGCCGGCCGGGCGCCGGGACGCGCGACAATACCACCCATTTTCCCCCATTGGCGCGCGGCGGTATAGCCAAGGTAAGCTGCGCCAAACAGCGTGTAGAGCGGCTCGGGCAATCCGGCGAAGTAGGCGGTCATGGCGGCCGTCATGTTGCGCGCGGCGACGGGGGAAAACGCGCCCAGCACGCCGATCGGGATCGACCACAGCAAGATCGCATAGATCACATAGAGAAAAGTCGGGCGCGCGCTGGCGATATAGCGGTCGTCAGGGCGCGGCGACGCGGCGAGGGGGGCATGCGCTGGGGGCGGGGGCATCGGCGTCCTTTCGGCAGAGCGCGGGGATGCAGCGCCAGATAGCGGCACGGATCGCTGTAGGAAAACGGTTTTGCGGCGCGCAGGGCACGCTCGCACATGCCAGGATTGCCCGCTTTTCAGCCTTGCCGCCGGTTTGCGCTCAGCCCCACAGCGCCGGGCTCGGCGGCGCAACCATCCCCTGATCGTACGTCAGCGCATCCGGCCAATCCGCAACTTGCAGCAAGGGGCCGTCGAGATCGACGAAATCGCAGCGCTGCGCCAGCACGAGCGCCGGGGCCATGCACAGCGACGACCCCGCCATGCAGCCCACCATCAGGCCGAAGCCGCGCGCCCGGCAGGTGTCGGCCAATGCCAGCGCCGCGGTCAGCCCCCCGCATTTGTCGAGCTTGATGTTGATCACATCGAAACGGCCCGCCGCACGGTCGAGGTCGGCAGCGCTGTCGACCAATTCGTCGGCGGCAAGGGGAATCGGCGAGCGCCAGCCATCGAGCGCGGCTTCGCTGCCGACAGGCACGGGCTGTTCGATAAGCACCACACCCATGGTTTTCAGAATCGGCGCATGGGCGGCCAACATGGCCGGGGTCCACGCCTGGTTGGGATCGACAATCAGCGCCGCATCCGGTGCGCCGCGCTTGACCGCAGCGATGGCCGACACAGGATCTTCAGCGTTCACTTTGACTTTGAGCAGCTTGAAATCGGCAAAGCGCCGCGCCGTCGTCTCATAGTCCGCGAGGCTGCGAATGCCGATGGTGTAGGCGGTGATGACCGGGGCCATGGCGATGCCGGTGAGCGCCGCGATCCCGCCGGGCGCGGCTTTGGCCTCCAGATCCCACAGCGCCGCATCGAGTGCAAAGCGCGCGCCGCCCGGTGGCAGCAGGCCGAGCACGTCGCTGCGCCCGGCTCCGGCCAGCACCTGCGCGCGCACGCTTTCGAGCTGCGCGGTCATGCTGGCGATGGTTTCACCGGCATAGTCCACCCCGCAGCCCTCGCCGCGCCCGGTGGTGCCGTCATCGCCGGTAAGGATCACGGTGACTGCTTTCTGCTCGGTCTGCACCTTGCGCGCGATGGCAAAGGGCTCGCGCATCGCCCAGCTTTGCGGCAAGATCTGCAGATCAACGATCATCGCGCCGCTCCATAGATCGCCTCGATATGATCGAGTGCGCCTTCGAGCCCGAAGCGCAGCGGATCGAACACCGGCAGGCCATGCGCGGCGGCGGCCTCTGTGGCGGCGGCGTGCGCGGCGGCCTCATCCAGCCGCGAGGTATTGAGGCTGATCGCCACGAACCGCGCTGCCGGATTGGTCACCCGCGCCGCATCGAGATAGCGCCGCATGGCCTCGTCCAGCGGCGGGATCACCGCCCACGGCAGGTCTTCGATATGACTGCGGCGGGGCTCATGGCACAGCACCAGCGCATCGGGCTGCGACCCATGGAGCAGGCCCAGAGTAACGCCCGCATAGGCCGGGTGAAACAGCGCGCCCTGGCCCTCGATCACATCCCAATGATCGGGCGCGGCGGCGGGCGAGAGCGTTTCGGCCGCGCCCGCGATGAAATCGGCCACCACCGCATCGATCGCGATGCCTTCGCCCGCGATCATGATGCCGGTCTGACCGGTGGCGCGGAAATCGGCGGCGTGGCCGCGCGCTTTCAGTCCGCGTGCCAGCGCCAGCGCGGTGTATTTCTTGCCCAATGCGCAATCGGTACCGACCGCCAGCAGCCGCTTGCCGGAGCGCTTTTCGCCGGTGCCGGCGGGAAAGGTGCGGTCCGAATGGCGCACATCGTGCAATGTCCTCCCCGTCTGCGCGGCGGCCTCGGCCAGCGCGGGAATGGCGCTGAGCCGGGTGTGCAGGCCGCTGACCAGATCGAGGCCCGCCTCGAGCGCCGCGATCAGCCCGGGCATCCACGTTTCGGGCAGCGCGCCGCCGAACGGCGCAATCCCGATCACCATCGAGCGCGCACCGGCCGCATAGGCGGCGGCAGGATCGAGCATCGGCAGGCCAAGATCGACTTTCCCCTCGGGCAACCGCCACTGGCCGATTACCGCTTCGGGTGCCCAATCGCGCAGACCAAACGCGGTCTTGGTCGAGCGGGTATTCTCCGCATCGCCGGTGAACAGGAGATAGGGTTTCTTGATCATGGGGGCTTTCCTTGGCAGCGCGCTTTCATGGACCAGCGACCAGGCGCATTCAAGCGGTGGCAGGACGCCAGAATGCGCGGGCGTATGCGCGGGCAGGTAGACAGCGCCTGCCGGATCGCTAACCTGCGCGGCCAAAGCAGGGCACAAAGGGGGGAGCGATGCGCAAGCGGACCGCGGGGTTGATCGCAGCGGCGGCGGCGATGCTGGGCGGGCTGGGCTGGTATGCCAGCCTCGATGCCGAGACACGCGGGCTTCTGGGTGCCTTGCCGACCAACGCCGACGTGCTGAGTTGGTCGGTGCCGCAGCGCGATGCGGCGTTCCGCGCGATGGACCGCCTGCCAGTGCTGGCTAAGGCGAACGAGATTGCACCATCGGCCAAGCCGCTGCCGCTGCCGCCGGGCCGGCCAATGGCTATTCCAGGCATCGATACGTATATGGCGGGCCAGCGCGCGGCGGGGCTGGTCATTGTGCAGGACGGGAAAGTACGCTTCGAGCGCTATGGTCTGGGCTTTGACGCGAAAGGGCGCTGGACAAGCTTTTCGGTGGCGAAGTCGTTTACCTCGACATTGGTCGGTGCGGCGCTGCGCGACGGTGCGATTCGAAGCCTCGACGACAAGGTGAGTCAGTACATCCCCGATCTGCGCGGCTCCGCATACGACGATGTGAGTGTGCAGCAACTGCTCACGATGAGCTCTGGCGTACGGTGGAACGAGGATTACGAAGATCCCAAGGCTGACGTCGCGATGTTCAACAAGGCCGAGCCCGACAAGGGTGTGGACGCAACGGTTAGCTATATGCGCAAGCTCCCGCGCGCGCATCCGCCGGGCACGGTGTGGCATTACAACACCGGCGAAACCAACCTGATCGGCGTGTTGGTGTCATCGGCAACGAAGAAGCCGCTGGCGCAGTATCTGGAGGAGAAGATCTGGAAGCCGGCGGGCATGGAGGCCAAGGCGACCTGGCTTCTCGGCAAGACCGGCCACGAGATCGCCGGATGCTGCCTTCAGGCTTCGATCCGCGATTTTGCGCGGATGGGATTGCTGGTGCTGGCAGATGGGCAAACCGCAGGCGGGCAGATCGTTCCGCAAGGCTGGTTTGCGGCGGCAACGCACAAGCAGAAGGATATCGGCGAGCCGGGCAAGGGCTATGGCTACCAGTGGTGGACCTATGACGACGGCAGTGTGGCGGCGCAGGGCATTTTTGGCCAGGGCATCTTCATCGATCCCAAACGGCGGCTGGTGATTGCCAGCAACGCCGACTGGACCCGCGCCACCGAAGGGCCGGAGGGCGATGCGCGCGAGGCTTTTTACCGACAGGTTCAGGCGCTTATCGACGCCGGAGGATGATCATTCCAGCGGTTTGCCGCGCGAGCGGATGACATAATACTTGGTATAGCCCTCGGTATCCCATTTGCCGCGCCATTCCGCCGGAAGGGTGACGGCATCGCCGGGTCCGAGCGTTGTGACATGTCCGTCGGCCGAGGTCAGCCTGACGCTGCCGCTGACGAACAGCATGAATTCATCGACGCCGTAGTCCTTGTCTTTCCATTCTTCGTGCGCCGGGCCGGACTTGTACATGCCGCTTTCGAACAGCTTGTCGGTGGTCATCAGCGTGATCACATCGCGCGTTTGCTTCGCGCCTTCGCCTGCAACGATCACTTCCTTGCGATCGAAGATCGCGCCGCTCGCCTCGGCCGCGGGAATTTTTGCCGGATGGATCACTTGCGCCGAAACTGCCGTGGTGGTGGCGGCGAGGCCCATGGTTAGCCAGATCAAGCGCTTCATTGCTGATATCCTCTTTGATTGATCGCTGCAAAGTATGTGCCCAGCGCAAGCGATTGCAACAGCTTTATTGGTCGGCGAGCGCGGCTGCGACGGCGGCTTCGGCGTGGAGCCCGGCCGTGTCGAACAGCGGGACCGGGCTGTCCTCAGGCCCCACCAGCAGCATGATCTCGGTGCAGCCGAGCACGATGCCTTGCGCGCCGCGCGCCGCAAGCCGGGCGATGACGGCGCGGTAGGCCTCGCGCGAGGCCGGTTCGATGCGCCCGGCGATGAGCTCTTCGTAGATGATCCGGTGGACCAGCGCGCGGTCCTCGGCTTCGGGAACGAGCACCTCGAGCCCATGCTTCTCGGCCAGATAGCCGCGGTAGAAGTCCTGCTCCATGGTGAAAGCGGTGCCAAGCAGCCCGACTTTGGCAAGGCCCGCCGCCTTGATTGCCTGCCCGGCGGGATCGGCGATATGGATCAGCGGAATGCCGACAGCGGCGGCAACCTCGCCGGCCATGAGGTGCATCGTGTTGCTGCAGATCAGCACCATGTCAGCGCCCGCGGTCTCAAGCGTTTGCGCGGCACCGATCATGAGCCTGGTCTGGGTTTCCCAATCGCCTGCCTTTTGCATCGCTGCAATCTCGGAAAAATCGAACGAATACAGCAGGCAGCGCGCCGACGCGGAGGGACCGCGCGCGGCGCGCACGCCCTGGTTGATCATGCGGTAGTATTCGGCCGAGCTTTCCCAGCTCATGCCGCCGATCAGGCCGATTGTTTTCATGCGGTGTGCTCCTTTGCGGACAAGCGCTGCTGACCGGAAAAACCGGCTGCGATCTGTTCCAGCGCGATGCCGGCGAGATTTTGCGCGCGGCTGGTCTGGCGCAGGCGGACGCGGGTGAAGGATGCCGCAAGCGCAATGAATTCAGCGTGATAGGCGCGGTAATCGGGGTTCGGTTTGGCGCTGCCGCCGGCCTGCGCGATCACGAAGGCGGAATCGCCGATCAGCACGACATCGCTTATCCCCAGCATTTGCGCCACTTCCAGCGCATGGAGCAGCGCGCGCCATTCGGCGTCGGTGTTGCTGCCGTGGCCGATTTCGGGGCGGTGATGGGTGATGCCGCGCGCCACGACTGCCGTTTGCATCGCACCCGGATTGGGCCGGCAGCCGCCGTCGAACCAGATCTTGATGGATTTAGCGGGCACTTAGCGCCGCAATAGCGCGCGGGTAGCGGCGCAAATGTCATCCTGGCGCATCAGGCTCTCGCCGACGAGGAAGGCGCGCGCGTGAGGGGCGAGGCGCTCGAGGTCGGCGTGGCTGTTGATGCCGCTTTCGCTGACCAGCAGCGCGCCTGCAGGAGCGAGCGGGGCGAGCCGCTCGGTCGCGGCGATGTCGGTGACGAAGCGTTTGAGATCGCGGTTGTTGATACCGATCAGGCGCGACTTGAGGCGGGATGCGCGCTCCATTTCGGCCTCGTCGTGCACTTCGACGAGCACATCCATGCCAAGTTCGACCGCCGCCATCTCGATCTCGGCCATCGCCCCGTCTTCGAGCGCGGCAACGATGATCAGCACCGCGTCTGCGCCGATCGCGCGGGATTCGGCGATCTGCCAGGGATCGACCATGAAATCCTTGCGCAGCGCGGGCAGAGCACAAGCAGCGCGGGCGGCGCTGAAATAGTCCTCGTGGCCCTGAAAATAGGGCGCGTCGGTAAGCACCGAAAGGCAGGTCGCGCCGCCCTGTTCATAGGCGCTGGCGTGTGCGGCGGGATCGAAATCGGCGCGGATCAGGCCCTTGGAAGGGCTGGCCTTCTTGATTTCGGCGATGAGCGCGAAGCCGGTGGCAGCCTGCGCGCGCAAGGCCATTTCGAACCCGCGCGGCGGGGTGTGTTCCGAAGCGCGCGCGGCAAGATCGGCGAGCGAGAGCACCGCCTTGCGGGCGATGACTTCGTTGCGCTTGGTGGCGCAGATTTCGGCTAGTTTGTCGGTCATTGTATGGGCCGCTTAGGGGATCGTTTGGGGGAAAGGAAGATGGTGGTTCGCGCAAAGCCCGCTGAGAACGCAGAGAGAATAAGCGATGCGGCAAAGCCGCTTTAGCCGGCATCGATTGCTGAACTGGAAAATTGCCTGCGGCGCGCGCTTCATCTCTGCGCTCTCGGCGGGCTCTGCGCGACCCCCCATTTATCTGAGCATAGAAATCCAGCAATTCAGCAGCGCATTGGCGAGGCCCTTGTCGATGGCTTCGGCTGCTTCTTCCACGCCGTGATGCCAATCATCCACTTCGCCCGCCACGATCAGCGCGGCGGCGGCGTTGAACAGCACGGCATCGCGGTATGCGCCGGGCTCGCCCAGCAGCAACGCGCGCAGGGCTGCGGCGTTATAAGCGGCATCACCGCCCCGGATCGCGGTGACGGGCGCGGCGGGCAGGCCGACCTCGGCGGGACCGACGCGCTTCATCGCCAAGACATCGCCGCGCACTTCGGCCAGCGCGTTGCCGCCCGCAAGGCTCAGCTCGTCCAGCCCTTCGTCGCCCGAAACGACCATGGCGTGGGTGGTGCCGAGCTTCTGCAGCGCCCCGGCATAGATCGGCACGTAATCCGGGCGGGCGATGCCGACGAGCTGGCGGGTGACCTTGGCCGGGTTGGCGAGCGGGCCCATCAGATTGAAGATCGTGCGGCGGGCGATGGCTTTGCGGATCGGCATGATCCGCGCCATGGCGGGATGGTGGCGCGCGGCAAACAGGAAGCAGATGCCAAGGTCGGCCAGCGTGGCTTCGGCTGTTTCGACCGCGCGGTCCAGATTGAGGCCCAGCGCTTCCAGCGTATCGGCCGCGCCTGCCTTGGAGCTGGCGGCGCGGTTGCCGTGCTTGGCGACGGGGACGCCGCAGGCCGCGACGACGAGGCTGACGGCAGTGGAGACATTGAGCGTGTGGTGCCCATCGCCGCCGGTGCCGCAGACGTCGATGGCGTTTTCGGGCGCTTCCACCGCGATCATCCGCGCGCGCATGGCCCGCGCGGCTCCGGCGATCTCGCCCGCGCTTTCGCCGCGATCCGAGAGTGCGATCAGGAACGCGGCAATCGCTTCGTCAGAGACTTTGCCATCGAGCAGCGCGCCGAACGCGGCTTCGGCTTCCGCTTCGTCCAGCGGTGTGGGTGTGACGGCGGGGAGCGCGGTCATGCGGCGAGGTGGGCAGGCATCCGCGCTGCGATCCCGCAAAGGCCAAGGAAATTGGCGAGCAGCGCGTGGCCATGTTCGGTGGCGATGCTTTCGGGATGAAACTGGACGCCGTGGATCGGCAGCGAAACGTGGCGAAAGCCCATAGCGTGCGCGTCGTCCGAGGTGCCGTTGATCACCAAGGTCTCGGGCACGTCTTCGACTACGAGGCTGTGATAGCGTGTGGCGGTGAAAGGCGAGGGGAGGCCAGCGAACAGCCCCGAGCCATCGTGCGTAACCGGCGAGGTCTTGCCGTGCATCAGCCCGCCGCGCACGACTTTGCCACCGAAATACTGACCGATGGCCTGATGCCCGAGGCACACGCCGAGCAGCGGCACCCCCGCATCCGCCGCCGCGCCGACCAGATCAAGGCTGACCCCGGCCTCGTTCGGCGTGCAGGGACCGGGCGAAATGAGCAGCCCTTGCGCGCCCGAGCCGATGGCCTGCGCCGCGGTCATGGCGTCATTGCGCACGACCTGAACTTCCGCGCCCATCTCCATCAGGTAGTGGACGAGGTTCCAGGTGAAGCTGTCGTAGTTGTCGATGACGAGGATCATTAATTTCTATTTAACCCCATTTCTCGGCTTTGAAGTTTTCTTTTCCACAGGACTTCAAGCGCATCGATTTCGAATTGAGTTGTGCTTGATCCGCAAACCTCAAGAATGGATACTTGATAATCAGAGCGAGCACGATTTTTCAGTGCAATGTTTCCGCCATGACCATTTGCAATGTACTCCTGCCATCTACCCCAAAATCCCTCTGCTCCCGACGCTTGGCCAACGTATTGCTCATTTGTTTTTGAGCATGTGAGCAGATAAATCCCAGTAACTTTTGACAACGCGACCTTCCAGCTGTTTGGCGCGTTTGCGATGTGAGTGAGTGGGACAACGAGTTTGAGATAGTCTGGGAAGGGTAGATCGTACTCATCTGGGATAAGCCCCACAATGACTTTGTCCTGTTTGTCTGCTTTCTGCTTCCATTGGATATAGGCATTGCCCCAATCGATCTTGAGGCGACCGATAAACTCGCCAAGGCTATCAGTGAGTTCGCTCTGGTAGCGATCATAAACCAAGCCCTGCTCAGCTTTGTCAGCGCCAGGCTCCATACCAGTTATGGGATCAATGAAACCTCGCGGCACCTGCCCTGCCAATGCGGTCTGATAAATTCCTACAAATAGAGTGCTTCCATCCGGCGGTACGACGAACGATGCCCAGAACGGGCGTCCAAAAATCGCTCGATTCTTTGGTGATTGAATTTCTTGAAAAATTTCGAAACTTGGCCTGTCATTTGCCCATATGCCGAAAGACGTAGGCCGACCTGCCACTTTCTTTTGGTGGCGGATCAACGCCACCTCCTTTGGGTTCAGTCCATGGTCTTCTAACAAGGTTCTGAAGCTGAGGGCACTCACTGCCCGAACCTCGGCTCACTCGCGATGCGCATGGCTTCGCGCGCCGCCGCAAACAGTGCGCCGGCTTTGGCTTCGCATTCGCGTTGTTCGTAAGCGGGGTTGCTGTCGGCGACGATGCCTGCGCCTGCCTGCACATGGAGCACGCCGTCCTTGAGCACGCCGGTGCGCAGGACGATGCAGCTGTCGACCGAGCCATCGAGGGCGAAGTAGCCGACGCCGCCGGCGTAGGCACCGCGCGTTTCGGGTTCGAGTTCGGCGATGATCTGGCAGGCACGCACTTTGGGGGCGCCGCTGACGGTGCCCGCCGGGAAGCCTGCGAACAGCGCATCGACGGAGTCGGCGCGGGCGGTGTCGAGCTTGCCGACGACGTTCGAGACGATGTGCATCACGTGGCTGTAGCGCTCGACGGTGTAGCTCTCGGTCACGGTGACGGAGCCCGCCTGCGCGACACGGCCAACATCGTTGCGGCCGAGATCGAGCAGCATCAGATGCTCGGCGCGCTCCTTGGGATCGGCCAGCAGCGCGGCTTCGTTGGCGCGGTCTTCCTCAGCATTCGCGCCGCGCGGGCGGGTTCCCGCGATCGGGCGGATGGTGACTTCACCGTCGCGGATGCGCACGAGGATTTCGGGGCTTGAGCCGATCAGCGCAAAGCCGGGGAGATCGAGGAAATAGAGAAAAGGCGAGGGGTTGATCCGGCGCAGCGCGCGGTAAAGCGCCAGCGGGGGCAGCGCGAAAGGCATGGTGAAACGCTGCGCCAGCACGACCTGAAAGATGTCGCCCGCCTCGATATAGCCTTGCGCGCGGGTGACCATCTGCGCGTAGTCGGCAGGGTCCATGACCGGGGTGAGCGCGGCCTCAGCGCTGGCATCGACGCGCGTGTCGGCGGGCAGCGGCCCGGCGAGGCGGCGTAGCGCTTCGTCTATGCGGTCGGCGGCCTGCGCGACGATCTGCGCAGGGCTGCGGCCATCGGGCCAGACAGGGGCGACGGCGGTCAGTTCGTCGGACAGCCGATCGAACACCAGCAGCACCGTGGGCCGCGCAAACAGCATGTCGGGCAGGGCAAGCGCGCTCTCGGGCGCGCGCGGCAGGCGTTCGACGAGGCCGACAGTCTCATAGCCGAAATAGCCGACGAGGCAGGCGAGCGATTTGGGCAGGCCCTCGGGCACATCGATGCGGCAGGCGGTGACCAGCGCGCGCAGTTCTTCGAGGCTGTCTCCCGCAAGCGGCGCGAAGGCATCGGGGTCATGCTGCCATGCGCGGTTGATCTCGGCGCGGTGGCCATGCGCGCGGAACATCAGATCGGGATCGATACCGAGCAGGCTGTAGCGCCCGCGCACTTCGCCGCCCTGCACCGATTCAAGCAGGAAATCGCCGCGTCCGGGCTGGATCAGCTTGAGCGCCGCGCCGACCGGGGTTTCGGTATCGGCGAGCAGCTTGCGCCAGATCAACGCGGGTTTGCCCAATGCGAGCGCCGCCAGTGCGGCGGCGGCGTTGGCCGGGCCCGTCTCGTCCAAGTTCACCCGTTCGGCAGCAAGCAGCTTCACCGGCGCTATTGCCCGCCGACAAGCTGCGTGCGGACTGCCCGGATGGCGGATTCGTTGCGCTTCACGCCGATCTCGCCGCGCATCGCGGCGCGCAGCGCGAAGGCATATTCCTGCCCGGCTGCGCCGCCCAGCTCGGTGCGGGCCTGCTCGATCACCGGATCGTTCGGCGCGACCAGACCGGGGGTAATCTTGCGTAGGCTGACCACCAGCCAGCCTTCCTGGTTCGGGGCTTCGAGGCGCTTGGCGGTGCCTCCTGCCATGGCAAACATCAGCGCGAGTGGCGGCGGGACGCGGCCCTGCATGCTGTTAAGCTGTTCGCGCGCCAGCGAAACCTCGCGCGCGGGCGGCAGCGCGGTGCCCAGCGCCTTGAGCGCATCGGGCAGCGCGGTGCCTTTGTCGAGCGCGGCGACGAGCTTGTCTGCAGCCGCCTTGGCAGCGCTGAGTCCCTGGCTGCGGGCAAAGTCGGCGGCCACCGCCGCGCGGATTTCGGCAAGCGAGGGCGGCGCGGCGGGATTGATCCGGCCAACATCGAAAATGGCAAAGCGCTTGCCCGGGACGACTTCGGCCACCTGGGGCTCGCCCTCGCGCTCCATCGTGAACACGGTCTGGACCAGCGCCGCGACATCGGGCGCAAGCGCGCCGGGCGGCTTGCCCGGAACGGTGCCGTCGGCCAGGATCGGATCGGTTGTGACAAGCGTGAGCCCGAGCGATTTGGCGACATCGGCAAGCCCGGTGCCATTGCTGAACTGTTCTTCGAGCTTGGCGGAAAGATCGACCAGCGCGGAACGGCGTTTTTCGGCCAGCAGCGCAGCGACGATTTCGGGCCGCGCCTGATCGAGCGTTTTGCCCGGATTGCGCGTGATCGCATCGACCCGGACCAGATGCCAGCCGAGCGGGCTTTTGGCGGGCGCGGCCAGTTTGCCCGGAGCAGCGGCAAACACCGCATCGGCGACGGCCTGCGAAGCGGCGGACTGGATCGCGGCGCGGGTCTGCTTGTCGAGCGTGCTGGCCGAGAGCCCCTTGGCGGCGGCGGCGGCCTCGATGGCCTTGCCGCCCGCGACTTCGGCCGCAAACGCTTTGGCGGCGGCTTCGGTGGGAACGATCACCTGGGTGAGGGTGCGGGTTTCGTTGGCGGCATACGTCGCTGCGTTCAGCTTGTAGCGGGTTTGCACATCGCCGTCGCTGGGCGGGGCGATATCCTTGATCACGCTTTCATCGAACGCTGCGAAACGGATCGAGCGGCTTTCGGGGCGGGTATAGCGCGCGACATTGGCCTTGTAATGCGCGGCAAGCTGCGCGTCGGTGGGCGGGGTTTTGGGCGCGAACAGCAGCGAGGGCACCAGCAGGACCGCGCCTTCGCGGCTTTCCTTGGCCAGCGCGATGTAGCGCAGCGCGGCTTCGCGCGGCAGGCGCGCGCCGATGCTGGCGGGCAGCAGCAGCTGGCGCGACATCAGGCCCTTGGCGAAATCATCGCGGACGAGCGCTTCGCTGAGCCCGCGCTGCGCGATCAGCTGCTTGTAGACCTGCTCGCTGAACTTGCCGTCGGCCCCCTGGAACGCGGGACTCTTGACGATCTCGCTGTCGATCAGCCGCTCGCTGGCGGCAAAGCCCTGGCGCTTGCCCCATTCCATCAGCGCGGCGCGATCGGCCAGCTGGCTGAGCACTTCGTCGATCGCGCCGCCGTCGACGAATTGCTTCATGGTCAGCGCGGGGCTTTGCCGCCGCGCGCTTTCAAGCGCGCGGGTCATGCTGGCGCTGAGTTCGGAGGTATCGATCCGCGCCTGACCGACCGTTGCGGCGCGGTCGCCGCCCGCAACGCCGCCAAAGTTGCCCGACGATATGTCGGCTCCGGCAAACGCCAGCGCGATCAGGCCGACGAAGCCCAGCGTGAAGATCACGCCGAGGCGGGATTTGGTGATGGAGCGAAAGAAGCTGAGCATGTGCGCCGATCGTGAAGTGATATTTGTGCCGCCGCCGCATTAGGGGCCAAACGCGCTTGTCGCAATGGGGCCAGAATTCGGCGCCAGAATTCGGCGGAGGGAAAGCCCGCGCGCACAGCGGCATCCTGCGCATGTCTCGTTTGGGGACGATCCACGGTTTTGCGGCAAGCCCCTTTGCTTTGCCCACACCGTTTGTTAATCGCGCCGTTCATTTTCTGAATGTTAGCTCGAGGACGACACCCGATCCCATGATGCAGCGCCCCTATATCGTCGGAAACTGGAAGATGCATGGCGGCCGGACCATGCTGGCCGAAGCCCGCTCGATCGACCGCGCGGCGCAGCGCTATCCCGACGTCGAGATCGCGCTGGCCCCGCCGTTCACGCTCATCGGCGCGCTGCGCGAAGCGGTGAGCGCGATCGGCGTGGGCGGGCAGAATTGCCATGCCGAGATCAAGGGCGCGCATACCGGCGATGTGTCCGCCGCGATGCTGGCCGATATCGGCGCGGACTTCGTGATCGTCGGGCACAGCGAGCGCCGCCGCGATCACGGCGAGACCGATGCGGATGTCCGCGCCAAAGCGCAGGCGGCGCTGGCGGCGGGGCTGGGCGTGATCCTGTGCGTGGGCGAGACACTGGCGCAGCGCGATGCGGGCGATGCGGAAGCGGTCGTGGCGGCGCAGCTGGAAGGTTCGCTGCCGCAGGGCGAGGGGATCGCCGAGGCGATGGCGGCGGGCAGGTTGGCGATTGCCTATGAGCCGGTGTGGGCGATCGGTACGGGCCGGGTGGCGGCGACCGGGGATGTGATCGTGATGCACGCCGCTGTTCGTGCGCGCCTGCGCGCTGCCTTTGGCGAGGGGAACGCGAAAGTGCGCATCCTCTATGGCGGCTCGGTCAACGGCGAGAATGCGGGGCCGCTGCTGGCGGCGGAAGGCGTCGAAGGCGCGCTGGTCGGCGGTGCCAGCCTGACCGCAGAGGCGTTTTTGCCGATCATCGCGGCGGCCAGCCTGGGCAAAGACTGAGCCCGCGCGCCGCGCGTGGCCATCGCGGCTTGCGCAAGCCGCGCGCGCGACCTAGATGAGCACCAATCTTTCGGGCAGGATCAGCATGTCATTCTTTATCTTCCTTACTGTGGTTCAGGCGCTGATCGCCGCGGCGCTGGTCGGCGTGATTCTGATCCAGAAGTCCGAGGGCGGCGGGCTGGGCGTCGGCGGCAGCCCGGCAGGGTTCATGTCGGCGCGCGGCGCGGCCGACTTCCTGACCCGCGCGACAACCGTGCTGGCGACCATGTTCGTGGGGCTCAGCATCGTGCTGGCCGCGCTTGCCGTGCGCACCACCAACGGGCGCGCGATCGACACCTCGCTCGATCGCACTGTCCCGGCGGCCCCGGCCATCCCGGTGGACCCGCTGGCTCCGGCGCAAAACGCGCCGGTGCAGGGCGTTCCGGCCGCTGGCCCGGCGCAGACCCGGCCGGCGGCCGATCCGGCGGCGCAGCCTGCGCCCGCCGACCCGCTGGCACCCGCCACCAAACCATAACGACGTCATGCGGTAACATCGGATCGGCAAGCGCGCCTCGCGCAAGCTTGCCGATGCCCGAAGTCTTGGCCTGTGGATTGGCTGGGCAAATCTGGCCGTGCTCTCTTGCGTGCGCGTTGCTTCTGACGATAAGGCTTGGTTCCCATGGCGCGGTACATTTTCATCACCGGCGGCGTGGTTTCCTCGCTGGGCAAAGGTCTCATGGCGGCGAGCCTTGCAGCGTTGCTGCAGGCGCGCGGATTTCGTGTGCGAATCCGCAAGTTCGACCCCTATCTCAATGTCGATCCTGGGACGATGAGCCCTTATCAGCACGGCGAGGTCTTCGTGACCGATGACGGCGCCGAGACCGATCTCGATCTGGGGCATTATGAGCGCTTCACCGGCGTTTCGGCGCGCCAGTCCGACAACATCACCTCGGGCCGGATTTACCGCGATATCATCACCAAGGAGCGGCGCGGCGATTATCTGGGCGCGACGGTGCAGGTTATCCCGCACGTGACCGACGCCATCAAGGAGTTCGCGCGCGCCGAGACCGAAGATCTCGATTTCGTCTTGTGCGAGATCGGCGGCACGGTCGGCGATATCGAAAGCCTGCCGTTCATCGAGGCGATCCGCCAATTGCGCAACGAGATGGGGCGCGAGGCGACCTGCTTTGTCCACGTCACGTTGGTGCCCTATATCGCTGCCGCAGGGGAGCTCAAGACCAAGCCGACGCAGCATTCGGTGCGCGAACTGACCGGCCTTGGCATCCAGCCCGATATCCTGCTGTGCCGCTGCGAACATCCGCTGCCCGAAAACGAACGCGCCAAGATCGCGCTGTTCTGCAACGTGCGCAAGGAAGCGGTGATCCCGGCGCTGGATGCGCAGAGCATCTATTCGGTGCCGCTGCAATATCACGGAGAGGGTCTGGACGGCGAGGTGCTGCGCCATTTCGGGCTCGGCGCGCAGGCCCCCGATCTGGCCCGCTGGACCGACATCGTCGATCGTTATCAGAACCCGGAAGGCGAAGTGACAATCGGCGTGGTGGGCAAGTATATCGGCCTGCAGGACGCCTACAAGTCGCTCAGCGAGGCGCTGGTGCACGGCGGCATGGCCAACCGGGTCAGGGTCAATATCCGCTGGATCGACGCCGAACTGTTTGAACGGGACGACGCCGAGATCGCCGCGCTGCTCGAACCGATGCACGGCATTCTCGTGCCCGGCGGGTTTGGCGAGCGCGGGGCGGAAGGCAAGATCGCCAGCGTGCGGTTCGCGCGTGAACGCAAGGTGCCGTTTTTCGGGATTTGCTTCGGCATGCAGATGGCCTGCGTCGAAGGCGCGCGCAATCTGGCGGGCATTGTCAATGCGAACTCGAGCGAATTTGGCGAAACATCCGAACCTGTGGTCGGCATCATCTCCGAATGGATGACTCCGGAGGGTTTGGAAACCCGCGCGGCTGGTGGCGATCTGGGCGGCACGATGCGGCTGGGTGCCTATGAGGCAATGCTGGCGGGCAACAGCCATGCGGCGCAGATCTATGGCAGCGGCGCGATCAGCGAACGGCACCGGCACCGCTACGAAGTCAATGTCGCCTATCGAGACCGGCTCGAAGCGGGCGGCCTCGTGTTTTCGGGCATGTCGCCCGACGGTTTGCTTCCCGAGATTGTCGAGCGGCCGGACCATCCGTGGTTTATCGGCGTGCAATTTCACCCCGAACTCAAAAGCCGCCCGTTCGAGCCGCATCCGCTGTTCAGGGGGTTCATCGCCGCGTCGGTCAAGCAGGCGCGGCTGGTCTGAGTTCGACTATTCGCGCAGGCTCAATGCGCCGCAAGCCACTCCTTGAGCGCCTCATCGATCCGTGCCTGCCAGCCTTTACCGGTCGCGCGGAAGCGGGCGATCACGTCGGGTGAAAGGCGCAGCGTTGTGCTGACTTTGGTGGGCGCTTTCTGCGGTCCGCGCTTTTTGATAGTGGCATAGAGATGCGGGAACACTTCCGCGAAAGGACGCGCATTGCGCATATCCTCTTCGGTCAAATCGGGGTTTTCCGAGACGTCGTCCCAATCGGCCTGCGTATAGCCAGGATTGCCGGTTGCTTGTTTTGTCATACCAGCATGCTCCTTTCCCTGCGATTTGCCGGACGGGCCGACACTATTGAAATCGCTTCTGTGCCAAGCGGGGCAAAGATAACCACGATCACTCCGTCAAGTTCGCCAATGGCGAAATAGCGATCGTTCTTCGCTGAACCAATTTGCGCGCCAGCAAAGAACTCCGTGCCGATTCGGGCAAAATCAATGCCATGCTTGTCAAGGTTCGCCTGGCGCTTAAGCTCGTCCCAAACAATGATCACATCATTTTGTAGGTACAATCTATCAGAGCGTCAAGTTTCGCGCAGAGGGGCGGACCTTGCGATCCGCCCCCCTCCGGCTATCCGGCGATCAGGCCGCAGCGCTGGCGTCGCCTTCAACGACAGTCAGCGCGCTCGGGCCGCCGATCAGCACTTTCTTGGGCTTCATCGCTTCGGGCACTTCGCGCACCAGATCGATGATCAGCAGGCCATCGGCCAGATCGGCGCTATCCACCCGCACGAAATCGGCGAGTTCGAAGCGCCGCTCGAACGCGCGGTTGGCGATGCCGAGATGGAGGAACTGCTTGTCCTCCGCTTCGGTCCGGCTGCCTTTGACCACCAGCAGGTTCTGCTGCGCGGTGATGTCAAGGTCGGCGGGCTTGAACCCTGCGACCGCCAGCGTGATGCGAAAGGCATCGTCGCCCCGACGCTCGATGTTGAACGGGGGGTAGTTATCACCGGCCTGCGCGCGGGCCTGGCGTTCGAGCAGATCGAACAACCGGTCAAAACCGACCGTGGTGCGGCGATAGGGGGTAAAGTCGAGATGGTTCATGGCAATATCCTCGTGTTTGAGCAATCTGCGTTATCCTTCCGGAGCCCTCGACGAGGCGCTCCTTCCGGGGCTTTTCGTGTCTTGCCCGCTTGCGGCGCATGACACGAAATACCATGTGTGTTAGCCAAATGACTTTTCAAGAGGATCTGATGACAGAAGATCAGCCAGCCGAAAAACCCGCGTCCACGCCCACAATCGAGATCTACACCAAGTGGGGCTGCCCTTATTGCGCGCGCGCCAAGCGGCTGCTCGACAGCAAAGGCGCGGTCTATGAGGAGCACGATATCACCATGGGCGGGCCGCGCCGTGCCGAGATGCTGGAGCGGGCACCGGGCGCGCTGACCGTGCCGCAGATTTTCATCGGCGGGACGGCCGTGGGCGGATCGGACGATCTGGCTGCGCTCGAGGCTGCGGGCGAGCTTGATACGATGCTGCTGCGGTGAGCCCGGCGGTAACCGCCGCGCCGGTTACCGTGGCGCTGCTCCAGATGACCAGCGGCATCGATCCTGCCGCCAATGCTGCCACGATGGCGGCGGCGGTTGCGGATGCGGCGGATGCAGGCGCGGCGATGCTGTTCACCCCCGAGATGTCTGGGCTGCTCGACCGCGACCGCAAGCGCGCGGCGGCGCATATCGTGCCCGAGGCTGCCAGCCCGGTGCTTGGCGCTGTGCGCGAGGCGGCGGCGCGGGCGGGGCTGTGGGTGCATATCGGCAGCCTGGCGGTGCAGACCGAGGGCGTTTCCGGGAACAACCTGTGGGCCAATCGCGCGTTCGTGATCGATCCCGCGGGCGAGATCGCGGCGCGCTATGACAAGATCCACATGTTCGATGTCGACCTTGCAACCGGCGAGACCTGGCGCGAATCTGCCGCCTATCGGCCGGGCGCCGCGGTGGTTACGGTCCAATGCCCGGTCGGCAAGCTGGGTCTGACGATCTGCTATGACATTCGCTTTCCGGCGCTGTTTGAAGAATTGGGACGCCAAGGCTGCGATGCGATCGCGATCCCGGCAGCGTTCACTGTGCCCACCGGACGCGCGCACTGGCATCTGCTGCAGCGCGCGCGCGCGGTGGAAGCGAGCGCCTTTGTCATTTCCGCAGCGCAGGCCGGCCGCCATGCCGACGGCCGCGAGACATACGGGCATTCGCTGGTGATCGACCCCTGGGGCGAGGTTTTGCTCGACATGGGGGAGGGTGACGGCACCGGCGCGCAGCTCGGCTTTGCTGTGATCGATCCCGCCCGGCTGAGTGAGGTGCGCCGCCAATTGCCCAGCCTTGCCAATCGGCAGATCATCCCTAAGTTATCAGCGACATGATTGTATTCGATCTTCAATGCGAAGCTTCGGGGCACCGGTTCGAAGGCTGGTTCAAATCGTCCGACGATTTTGCCAGCCAGCAACAGCGCGCGCTGGTGACGTGCCCGGCCTGTGGCTCGGCACGGGTGAGCAAGGCGATCACCGCGCCGAACCTGGCGCGCAAGGGCAACCAGCTTGCCGTGCGCCTCTCGGCTGCGCCCGCCACCGCGCCGCAGAACCCGCCCAGCGCGCCCGAAGCGCCAGCGGCGGCTCCGGCGGCACCGGCAGTGCAGGCCATGGCGGCGGGCCCGATCCCGCCCGAAGCCGCAGCCATGTTCAAAGCGATCGCGCAGCTTCAAGCGCAAGCGCTCAAATCATCGACCTGGGTGGGCGACAAGTTCGCCGACCAGGCGCGCGCGATGCATTATGGCGAGGCCGAGCAGGCGCTGATCCATGGCCAGGCCAGCCCCAAACAGGCGCAGGACCTCGCGGAAGAGGGCATCGCCGTGGCACCGATCCTGTTTCCAATCACCCCGCCCGGCAAAGCCAACTAAAGGGCCAACCAAGGGGCCAACTGACGCCGCGCGGCTGCGCTTGGCACCGGAAGCTGGATTGCCAGCTTTGCGCGTCTCGCCTAATGCGAACGCGGCGCGCCCGTAGCTCAGCCGGATAGAGCACCAGATTCCTAATCTGGGGGCCGTGGGTTCGAATCCCGCCGGGCGCACCAACTTCCCGCAACGCGAAATCTTAAAATCAGGCCGCGCCTATGCGCGTTCTCGGTGTGTGGCTGTCCCCTTTCGGGACTCGGCAGATTGTTTCGCTGCGTGTCACGGGTCTTTCACGAATCAGGGTTAGCTCTTGGTTAACAGGGGTTTCTTTTTGTCGTGTGGAGCAGTCCGCGCACGTGTTTCGTGCGCGCTGTTTAATTGCGCCATCAATAGACCAGACCAGCTTAGACGAAGAAGTCACCTAACTAGTTCTGGGGATTGGGGTTTTAGAATGGTTCTGTCGAACGACGTCCGGTTTGGGCGCTATGGCTTGCCTGAACCCACCCGCACGGCGGCATCCACACAGAGACTTCTGGCGCAGGACTTTTCGGTCGTTGCGCACATTGGGGACACCGAGTCCTTTTTCGTCGTTGGTCATGGCGGCACTTCGATCGTGCAGGTCGGCACGACCAACCCCGCGTTCATCCCGCTGACACGCGCAACAGGCTCGCACCTACCCCAGGTCAACCAGCCGCCAGTTCCATACCTTCGCCGAACCGTGCGCGTCCCGAGGGGACAGCACGCCTAAACCTGCCGCAACATCACACACAACCTATCTGCTGAGGATATACTTCATGCCGCTGACCACAACTCCTTCGAACGCTCTGGCCCTTACCGAGCTTGGCGCGCTGACCCTCCCGGGTGCCGAGATCTCGGCATTCGATGCTGCCACCAAGACCCTTTGGGTGACTTCGCTGACCGGTTTGCGCGTGCTCGATTTCTCCAATCCGGCCAGCCCGACCGTTATTCAGACAATCACGTTCACCGGAACCCCCGGCTCGTCGAATGACGTCAACAGCGTTGCGATCAAGAACGGCATCGTTGCGGTCGCCGTCAACGCTTCCACGGCCACGAGCAACGGCAAGGTGTTTCTGTTCGACACCGCCGGCACGCTGCTCAACACCATCGACGTTGGCGCAGTGCCAGACAATCTCGTGTTCACGCCCGACGGCACCAAGATCCTTGTCGCCAACGAGGGCGAATCGACCATCGAACCTGGCGCGCAGCTTGCCGTCAATCCCGTTGGTTCGATCAGCATCATCGATATCTCAGGCGGCGCCGCCGCCGCCACGGTAGAGACCGCCGGGTTCGATTCTTACGACAGCCAGGCCGCGTCGCTGATTGCCAGCGGTGTTCGCCTGTTCACGTCCGTCCCTGCCTTTTCGTCTGCCGGGACAACCGTGGCGCAGGATCTCGAGCCTGAATACATCGCCATCTCCCCGGATGGCACCAAGGCGCTGGTCACGCTGCAGGAAGCCAACAGCATCGCCATTGTCGATATCGCCTCGGCAACCGTCACCGGCATCGTGCCGCTGGGTCTCAAGGACTTCAGCACGCTGGCGTTCGATGGCAGCGACCGCGACGGGACGAGCAATGCGCCGCTCATCAATCTGCAGACAGGTCGCCCGGTCTTCGGCATCTATCAGCCCGATGCCATCGCCAGCTACACCGCCGCCAACGGCCAGGTCTATTACGTCATCGCGAACGAGGGCGATGATCGCGATGATTTCCTCGCCCCCAACGAGACCACGAGCGTTGGCAATAACAGCTATGATCTCGACAACACCATCTTCTCCAACGAAACTTTCCTGAAGAGCACCGCGGGTATTGGCAGGTTGACGGTTTCCAATGCGCCCGGCCTGCGCGGTGATACCGACAATGATGGCGATATCGATCAGATCATCACCTACGGCGGCCGCTCGTTCTCGATCCTCGATGCGAACGGTAACCTCATCTTCGACAGCGGATCGCATATCGATGTGACCATCGCCGCGCTCTCGCCGCTCAATTTCGACGACACCCGCAGCGACAACAAAGGCTCCGAGCCCGAAGGCGTCACCACCGCCGTGATCGGTGGCAAGGTCTATGCCTTCATCGGCCTCGAGCGCTTCGCCGGTACGATGGTCTACGACGTTACCAATCCGACCGACCCAAGCTTTGTCACCTTCGCCAGCAGCCCGGCGGCGTTTACCTCCGGAAGCACCACCGGCACGGGCTTTGGGAGCGGCAACACCGCCTTCCAGCGTCCTGAAGGCGGCGTATTCATCAGCGCGGCAGATAGCCCGACCGGCAAGGCGCTCTATGTCGTGTCGAACGAAGGTACCGGCACGGTTGGCCCAAATGTGGCGTCGATCGTGACCTATGAAGTCAACGCTGCCCCTGTAATCAACTCGAACGGTGGCGGTGCGACGGCGACGGCTTATGTTGCTGAGAACAGCACGGCGGTGACGACGGTTGCGGCCACCGATATCGACGCCGGCACCACGATAGCCTATTCGATCACCGGCGGCGCGGATGCGGGCAAGTTCGCGATCGACGCGGCGACCGGCGCGCTTA
>CAZGWR010000007.1:68011-154789 GCA_964529505.1 uncultured Novosphingobium sp.
ATGTTGTGGTCACTGCCAGCGACGGCACCAAGACCGACAGCCAGACGCTGGCGGTTCGGGTGACGAGCATTCCTGACAGCGCGTCGTATGTGCTGCCCACGGTGAGCAACGTGAGCATCACGCCGATCGCGACGGTGGGCGATGCCTTCGGGTTCAAGCCGGACGGCACGCCTTACCGGATGGTCGGCATTCCCGATGGTCTGGGTGCGTTCGACAACGGCGACGGCACGATCACCGTGCTGATGAACCACGAGATCGTGGGCGACACCTACAACCTCAGCGGCCAGCAGGTCGGCACCGGCCAGGGCATCGTGCGCGCGCACGGCGGCAACGGCGCGTTCGTGTCCGAATGGATCCTCAACAAGAGCGACCTGTCGGTTGTCTCGGTGCAGGATGCGATCACCACGGTTCGGCTGTGGGACCGCTTCGACACCGACAGCGACGGCGATGCCAATGTCGATTGGCTCGCGGGTTCGCCGTTCTCGATCAGCCGGCTGTGCTCGGCCGATCTGGCACCGGTTTCGGCCTATCAGTGGGTCGATACCCGGGGCACGGTCGATACCAGCGACGATGTGACCTACGGCACGGCGGAACGCATCTTCCTGACCGGCGAGGAGTTCAGCCCGAGCCGCGACAATCCGGCGACCGCCGGGGTCAACGAGGAGATCCTGGGCGGCCGTGAGTTTGCCTATGTGGCAACGGGCGCCGACAAGGGTGTTGCTTTCGAACTGGCGCACTTTGGCTACTTCGCCTGGGAGAACGCGATCAGCTCGCCGTTCGCGCAGAAGAAGACGATCAACATCAGCCTCGACGACGGTCTCAACGGCCAGCTCTATGTGTATGTCGGCGAGAAGCAGACCACCGGCAATGCAGTCGAGAAGGCGGGCCTTACCGATGGCCTGATGTACGGCATCAAGGTCACCAACCTGCTCGCCAACAGCGGCAACGAGAGCGATGCGCTGGCGGCCAATGGCCGCTTCGAGCTTGCGCTTGAGGATGGCCCCAAGTCGCCTGGCGGCGACATCTCGCTGCTGACCGGCATCGAGCTCGACGATCTCAGCGAATCGAAGGGGGTCACCTCCTTCCTGCGCCCCGAGGACGGCCAGTTCGATCCGACCAACCCCAACGTGTTCTGGTTTGTCACGACGGCCAGCTTCGGGGGCCAGTCGCGGCTCTACAAGCTGACTTTCGATGACATCACCAACCCGGAGACGGGCGGTACCATCGAGGCGGTGCTGTCGAGCTCGGATCTGCCGGTGAACAGCACGGTCGGTCCGCGGATGATGGACAACATGACTGTCAACTCGGATGGCAAGATCATCATCCAGGAAGACGTGGGCGGCAACGCGCACCTTGGCCGCGTGCTCCAGTACGATCCGGTGACGGACAAGCTGGTGGTGATCGCGACGCATGATGCGGCGCGCTTCATCTCCGGGGCTCCGGGCTTCATCACGCAGGACGAAGAAACCTCGGGCGTGATCGAGATCAGCGATCTCCTGGGCAACACCGGCGGCGACAAGACCTATCTGTTCGTCGATCAGGTGCACAACAACCTGCGCGTCAGCGATCCGGAACTGGTCGAAGGCGGCCAGTTCGGCGCGCTGCGGGTGACCAACAACGCGCCGGTCATCAGCTCGAACGGTGCTGGTACCAACGCCACGGTCTATGTTGCGGAGAACAGCACCGCAGTGACGACGGTCGTGGCCAGCGACGATCTGATCGACACGGTGACCTACAGCGTGACCGGCGGCGCGGATGCGGGCAAGTTCGCGATCGACGCGGCGACCGGCGCGCTTACCTTTGTCAATGCGCCGAACTTTGAAGCGCCAATCGATGCCGGTACCAACAACGTATATGATGTTGTGGTCACTGCCAGCGACGGCACCAAGACCGACAGCCAGACGCTGGCGGTCGAGGTCACCGATGGGGTCGACACCTTCACCGGCACCGCTGTCAGGGACAACCTGACGGGCACGGCGGGCGCGGACATCATCCTTGGTCTTGGCGGTAACGACACGCTGAACGGTCTTGGCGGCAACGACACGCTTGACGGCGGCATCGGCAACGATGTGATGAATGGCGGGCTCGGCGATGACATCTACTTCGTCGATGCGGCGAACGATGTTGTGATCGAGCGGGAGAACGAGGGAACCGACACCGTCCTGGCCACGACTGCAGCGTACCGGCTTTCCGCCAACGTGGAGAACCTGACGTTCACTTCCGCCGGAACGGTCGCGAACACTGGCAGCGGCAACGCGCTTGCCAATGTGATGACGGGCGCTGGCGGCGTGGATACCCTGCTCGGCTTTGAAGGGAACGACACGCTTTCCGGCATGGGCGGCAACGATATCCTGAACGGCGGCATCGGCAACGATGTTCTGGACGGCGGTATGGGCGTCGATACGCTTGTCGGCGGCGCGGGCGATGACATCTACATTGTCGAGAGCACCGGGGATCTGGTGCGCGAAGTTGCCAATGAGGGCTACGACCTGGTTGAATCCTCGGCCACGTTCACGCTTTCGGCCAATGTCGAGGACCTGACCCTGACCGGGTCCGCCGCGATCAATGGCACCGGCAACAGCCTGGCCAATATCCTGACGGGCAACAGTGCCGAGAACATCCTGTTCGGCGCGGGCGGGGACGACACGCTGCTGGGCATGGGCGGGAACGACACCCTGAACGGCGGCACCGGAGTGGATACGCTGACGGGCGGTTTTGGAGCGGACACGTTCCTCTTCTCGTCGCTCGGCAGCACTGCTGATCTCGTGACCGATTTCAGCGGGATCGACGGTGACAAGCTGGCGTTCAGCCGGGCGGCGTTCACCGGGCTTGGCCCGGTCGGCGGGCTCGGGGCCAATGCCTTCGCCAACGGCACCAGCGCGCTGGATGCAAGCGACCGGGTGATCTACGACCAGGCAACCGGCAACCTCTACTACGACGCCGACGGTACGGGCAGCAGGGCGCAAGTTCTGGTCGCCACGATCGGCGCCCCGGAAGCCATTCCTTCGCTGACCTTCGCAGACTTCCTGATCATGGCCTGATCGCGGCGGCGCAGCGCGCCGTCCATCGCCCATACCAAACAGCCCCCCGGCAATCGCTCCACCCCGGAACCGATCGCCGGGGGGCTTTTGCTTGCGGAGCGTTTGACCACTTGCGACCCTTGCGGGCACCGCTTTCCACTTGTCGGGCAACGCAAAATGCTTCATGCTTAAAACATCTTGATGGAGATAGGCATGCGGATTGCTTGTTTGGGCGGCGGACCTGCGGGTCTCTACTTCGCGATCGCAATGAAGCTGCGCGATCCCTCGCACCAGATCGATGTGTTCGAACGCAACAAGGCCAACGACACGTTTGGCTGGGGGGTGGTGTTCTCGGACCAGACGGTCGAGAACTTGCGGCGCAACGATCCGGTCAGCGCCGAAACCATTGCTTCTGAATTTGCGCATTGGGATGACATCGAGGTCAAGATCCGCGGTGAGGCGGTGCGCTCATCGGGGCATGGCTTCATCGGCATCGGGCGCAAACGGATGCTGGCCATCCTGCAGGACCGCGCCCGCGCGCTGGGCGCCAATCTCCATTTCGAGCATGAGTTCGGCAGCGATCTGGCTGAGTACGCCGATTATGATCTCGTGATCGCCGCCGACGGCGTGAACAGCCGTCTGCGCGAGCGCTATGCCGATCATTTCAAGCCCGACATCCAGACCCGCGCCAACAAATTCGTCTGGCTGGGCACCACGAAGAATTTCGGCGCGTTCACGTTCAGCTTCAAGCAGACCCCGCATGGCTGGATCTGGATGCATGCCTACCGCTTCGAGGATGCGCTTTCCACGTTCATCGTCGAGTGTTCGCAAAGCACCTGGGAAGGTCTGGGGTTTGCAGACATGGATCAGGAGGCCACGGCCAAGGCCTGCGAAGCGATCTTTGCGGATGATCTGGACGGCCATCCGCTGATATCGAATGCCAAGCACCTGATCGGCTCTGCCGCATGGCTCAATTTCCGCCGGGTGCTGTGCGAGAACTGGGCTTATGACAAGCTGATCCTGATCGGCGATGCCGCCCACACCGCGCACTTCTCGATCGGTTCGGGCACCAAGCTGGCGCTCGAGGACGCGATCAAGCTGGCCGAAGTGCTCAACCGGCCGGGGCTCTCGCGCGAAGCCGCTCTGGCCGAGTATCAGGCGGAGCGCTCGGTCGAAGTGCTCAAACTGCAGAATTCGGCGCGCAATTCGACCGAGTGGTTCGAAACGCTGGACCGCTATCTCGATTTCGATCCGCTGCAGTTCACCTATGCGCTGCTCACCAGGTCGCAGCGGGTGAGCCATGAGAACTTGCGGCTGCGCGATCCGCAATGGCTTGAAAGCGTCGAGCGCTGGTTCCTGTCAAAGGCCAGCGGCGCGCCGGTCAACACGGCAGCACCGCCGATGTTCGCGCCGTTCCGCCTGCGCGACATGCGCATTGTCAACCGGGTGGTCGTCTCGCCGATGGCCACTTACATGGCGACAGACGGCGTACCGGGCGATTTCCACCTCGTCCATTATGGCACGCGGGCGCAAGGCGGGGCGGGACTGGTCTACACCGAGATGACCTGCGTTTCGGCGGAGGGCCGCATCACGCCCGGTTGCCCGGGGATGTATGCCGATTCGCATGTCGCGGGCTGGAAACGGGTGGTCGACTTCGTCCATGCCAACAGCGATGCCAAATTCTGCCTGCAGCTCGGCCATGCCGGGCCCAAGGGTTCGACCGGGCGGGGCTGGGAAGGCATGGACATGCCACTGCCAAGCGGCAACTGGCCGTTGCTATCGGCGTCGGACATACGGTGGACCGATGGCAATGCCCAGCCCACAGCGATGACGCGCGCAGATATGGACGCGGTGCGCGATCAATTCGTCGCCGCCACAACGCGCGCCATTGCCGCCGGGTTCGACATGATCGAGCTGCACGCCGCGCATGGCTATCTGCTTTCGAGCTTTATCACTCCGCTGCACAACCACCGCAGCGATGCCTATGGCGGGTCTCTTGAAAATCGGCTGCGCTTTCCGCTCGAGGTATTCTCGGCGATGCGCGCGGCTTGGCCGGCCGAGCGGCCCATGGCGGTGCGGATTTCCGCGAACGACTGGATGGGCGAGGAAGGCGTGACGCCCGACGAGGCGGTGCTGATCGCTGCGGCATTTTCCGCTGCGGGGGCCGATCTGATCGATGTTTCCGCGGGGCAGACGTGGGCACAGGCAAAACCGGTTTATGGTCGCATGTTTCAGACACCGTTTGCCGACCAAATCCGCAATGAAGCGCGCACCGCGACCATGGCCGTGGGCAATTTCTTCGAGACCGACCATGTCAATTCGGCAATCCTTGCAGGACGCGCCGATCTTGTCGCGATCGGGCGGGCCCATCTGATCGACCCGATGTGGACCTTGCGCGCGGCGGCGCAGCAGGATTACCGCAAGATAACCGTGCCGCCGCCCTATCTCGCGGGGCAAGCGCAACTGGCGCGCAATCTGCAGCGCGCCGCGGAGACCGCGCCGGCGATGAAAGCGTGATGCTGGCGGGCATTCATGCCGTGATCACCGGCGGCGGCACCGGGATCGGGGCGGCGATCGCGCGGGCGCTCGCTGCCGACGGGGTCAACCTGACACTGATCGGGCGGCGTGAGGCGGTGCTGCGCGAGGCCGCCGCGGCTTTGCCTGGCGCGCATCTCGAGGTTGCCGACGTAACCGATGCCGCCAGCATTGCCACCGCCTTTGCAGGCGCGCGGCGCGTGCATGGGCCGATCGGGATACTGATCAACAATGCCGGTGCGGCGGCGGCGGCGCCATTTGTCCGCACCAGCGCGGAACATTGGCGGGCGGCGATGGCGGTCAACCTTGACGGCGCGTTTCATTGCATGCAGGCGGCGCTGCCTGACCTCAAAGCAGCCGAAGCAGGACGGATCGTGACTATCGCCAGCACCGCAGGGCTCAAAGGCTATGCCTACACGGCGGCTTATGTTGCCGCGAAGCACGGTGTGATCGGCCTCACCCGCGCGCTGGCGGCGGAACTTGCGGGTACATCGGTTACGGTCAATGCGGTTTGTCCAGGCTTCACCGACACGGCGATTGTCGAGGAGGCGATCACGCGGATCGAGCAGGCAACCGGGCAGGATGGGCGCGCGGCGCTCACCCGGTTCAATCCGCAAGGCCGCCTGATCGAGCCCGACGAAGTGGCCTCTGCCGTGCGCTGGCTGTGCCTGCCGGAAAACCGCTCGGTAACCGGACAGGCGATTGTGGTGGCAGGCGGAGAAGTGATGTGACGCAAGTAGCGACCATCCGGGAAAAGCACGACGGCGCGCTGGGCGATACGATGAACCTGCGGCTGTGGCTGCGGCTGCTCTCGTGCACGATGGTGATCGAGAAGCGCCTGAAGCGCCGTCTTGCCGAGCAGTTCGATGGCACTTTGCCGCGCTTCGATGTGCTCGCCGCGCTCGATCGGCACCCCTTGGGGATGACCATGGGGGCGCTGTCGTCGTCGCTGCTGGTGTCCAATGGCAATGTCACTGCCCTGGTCCGGTTGCTGGTGCGCGATGGCTATGTCGCGATTGAGCCTTCGCCAACGGATCGGCGCGTGTCGATCGTGCATCTGACCCGGAGCGGCGCGGCGCATTTCGAGACGCTGGCAGCGGCGCACCACGAGTGGATCGATGCGATGATGTCGAACCTCAGCCGCGAACAGCGCGAGATGCTGTTCGACCTGCTGGGCGCGCTCAAATTATCGATTGCCGGGGAGGATGCCAATGACGCCTGAAACATATACGCCGACCCATTTTCGCTGGAGCTTTGCGCAGGGCGTGGCCACGATCACGCTCGACCGGCCCGATCTCAAGAACCCGCTGACTTTCGACAGCTATGCCGAACTGCGCGATCTGTTCCGCACGCTGGTCTATGCGCCCGAGGTCAAGGCTGTGGTGCTGACCGGTGCGGGCGGCAATTTCTGTTCGGGCGGCGACGTGCATGAAATCATCGGCCCGCTGACCAAGATGGCGATGCCCGAACTGCTTGGCTTCACGCGCATGACCGGCGATCTGGTCAAGGCTATGCGGGCCTGCCCGCAGCCGATCATAGCCGCGATCGACGGGGTGTGCGTGGGCGCGGGGGCAATCCTCGCGATGGCAAGCGACCTGCGCTATGCCACGTCCCGCGCGAAGACCGCGTTCCTGTTCACACGGGTTGGTCTTTCCGGTTGCGACATGGGCGCATGCGCTATCCTGCCGCGCCTGATCGGGCAGGGGAGGGCGTCTGAACTGCTGTTCAGCGGACGCGTGATGACGGCTGATGAAGGCGATCGTTGGGGCTTTTTCAACCGGATCGTCGATGGCGATGTGCTGGCTGAAGCGCAAGCCATGGCCGCGACGCTGGCTTCGGGGCCGACCTTTGCGCATGGCATGACCAAGAACCAGCTCAATATCGAATGGGCGGTGAGCATCGATGTCGCGATCGAGATGGAAGCGCAGGCGCAGGCCATTTGCATGACCACGCATGACTTCACCCGCGCCTACGAGGCCTTTGCCCAAAAGCGTGCCCCGGTGTTTGAAGGGAATTGACGGGCACGGCTGCATTGTTCATCGCCCGCGAACCTTCTGAAAGCGATTGCCGCATGACCCATCGTTACACCTATCCCGTTCGCTTTGCACACTGCGACCCGGCGGGCTTTGCCTATTTTCCGCGTCTGCTGGAAATTCTCGACGGTGCGGTCGAGGATTTCATGACCGACGTGACCGGGGCGGACCGCGCGCAGACCCATTTGCGCGAGCGACTGGGCATTCCCACGATCGATCTCAAAGTCGAGTTCACGCACCCTTGCCGCCTTGGCGAGCTGATCACTTTCGAGATCGTGCCGGTGAAGCTCGGGCGCACCTCGCTTACTTTTCACACGGCGGTTACGGTTGAAGGCGCGCCGCGCTTTTCGGTGCAGCAGACGGTGGTGCAGATGGATTTTGAAACATCGCGCCCGCATCCGTGGTCCGATGTCACCCGCGCCTTGCCTGTGTTCGCCGCCGTGGCCGAAAGCCTGACCGCGTGACTGTGCACCGGGCGTTGCTTCCGGCGGGCTGGCCGCGTCCCAAGGGCTATGCCAATGGCATCGTGGCGCGCGGCACCACGGTCTGGACCGGCGGCGTGGTGGGCTGGGATACCGCCGAAGCGTTTCCGGCCGGCTTGCCTGCGCAGCTGCGCCAATGCCTTGAAAACACGGTGGCCGTGCTGGCCGAAGCCGGAGCTGCGCCCGAACATATCGTGCGCATGACCTGGTATGTTACCGACATGGACGCCTATCACGCGCATCTGCCGGTCATCGGGGCTGCGTGGCGCGAGGTCATCGGCAAGAATTTCCCCGCCATGGCCGTTGTCGGGGTAACCCGGCTGGTCGAAGCGGCGGCGCTTGTCGAAATCGAGACGACGGCGGTGATTCCCGACTGATCGGGCGGCGCGCAACCGACAAAGTGCATCGCGCGCACCGTTTATGATGGAAACCGTGCGTTTTGCCTTGAACCTGCCGGGCAAGTGTGATTCTGTGGCAGGCAATGAAACGCAGCCCTTCTCCGCTCAATCTGCCGCGCAAGAGCTTGTCGCAATCGTTCGCGCTGGTGGCGCTGCTTCTGCTTGGGGCGGTGGCGCTGGTCGGGCCAAGCGGCGTGCTGGCGTGGAGCGAGAACGCGCGGCTGCTTGAACAGCGCGAAAAAGAGCTTGCAGCGCTCACCGCCGAACGTGATCGTCTCAAAAACCGCGTCGATCTGCTCGATCCCCGGCATGCCGATCCCGATCTGGTCGGAGAGCTGCTGCGCTCTGATCTGAACATGGCGCATCCGGACGAGCTGGTCATTACGCATCATTAAAAGCCTGTTGCCATGACAGATACGCTTGCCGACGGGCACTCGGGGCCGCACTTTGCCCCGCCGGACGACGATGACGAGGCGGCGCTGGGCAAGCTGCCGGTGCCTGACGAGGTGCAGGAAGCGATCCGCGTCCTGCTGCGCTGGTCGGGCGAGGACCCGACCCGCGAAGGGTTGATCGATACCCCCAAGCGCGTGGCGCGCGCATGGAAGGAATATTGCCAGGGGTACGACGAGAACCCGGCCGCGCATCTTGCCCGCCAGTTCGAGGAAGTGGGCGGATATCAGGAGCTCGTGCTGCTGAAACATATCCCCTTCCAATCGCACTGCGAGCATCACATGGCGCCGATCACGGGCACCGCCTCGATCGCCTATCTGCCGCGCGACAAAGTCGTCGGCATTTCCAAGCTCGCCCGCGTGCTCAATGCCTATGCCCGCCGCTTGCAGATCCAGGAACGGCTGACGTCCGAAGTGGCGCAGTGCATCTGGGACAACCTGAAGCCGCACGGCGTGGCAGTGGTGATCGAGGCGCAGCACGGCTGCATGACCGGGCGCGGCGTGCGCACCCCCGGCGTGGGCATGGTCACCAGCCGCCTGATCGGCACCTTCCTTGAAGACCATCGCAGCCGCAAGGAAGTGCTCAGCCTGATGGGTTTCTGACAGGCTGGATCGCGCGCGGGGTGTTCCGGCCCCGCGGAAAAGGGGCAATCAGACGATGGCCTTGCCCCGCAAACCGATGCTCTGGTTGCCGCAATCCGCAAGGCGGGGGGCACGAGGCTACAGGCCGCACATGTCGCCACCGACCACAGTTGGTCGGACAAACGGATCGAGCTGGAAGTCCGGGTGATCCGGTTTCTCGGGCTGCTTCTTAATCGATAGGCTGGCCAAAGGCCCTCTTGGCGCCCATCCAACGGGACAGGCGCCAAGAGCTTACTGGCGTCAGAGATGCTCGAGCACGTATTCAGCCGAACTGACGTTGAAGTCGCCCGGCGCTTCGACGTGCAGTTGTTCGACCGTGCCGTCGTTCACCACCATCGCGAAGCGCTGGCCGCGGATGCCGAGGCCGAAGCCGGTGCCGTCCATGGTGAGGCCGAGCGCCTTGGCGAAATCACCGTTGCCGTCGGCCAGCATGGTCACATCGGCCGAACCGCTGGCCGCGCCCCACGCTTTCATCACGAACGGATCGTTGACGGCGGTGCACACGATCTCGTCGACGCCCTTGGCGCGGATCGCGTCGGCCTTCTCGACGAAGCCCGGCAGGTGCTTGGCCGAGCAAGTGGGGGTGAACGCGCCCGGAACCGAGAACACGGCAATCCGCTTGCCTGCAAAATATTCCGCCGACTGCACCGCATCGATGCCGTCTGCCGTCGCCTTGACCAGTTTCACGTCAGGCAGCTTGTCTCCAACCGCGATTGTCATTCGAAAAGTCCTCTTGATGGGCAGGGAATCTGCGCGCTTGCCATCAATATAGTCCGGGGATGGGGCAGCACAACCGGGCACGCGCGGGTCCGGCTGGAAAATGAAGGCCATATAAAGGTATCTTTATATAACATTTGCGGACTACCGCCGGAACGGCTAAGAGCGCGCACCAGAGGCCCCCTCCCGGCGGGCAGTTTGATCGTTCCAATCGCAGGAGAAGTCTTGGTGGCCAGTGTTCATGACGCAGTGAAAGATTACGTGATCGCCGATATCGGCCTCGCCGAATTCGGGCGCGCCGAAATCCGCATTGCTGAAACCGAAATGCCGGGCCTGATGGCGCTGCGCGAAGAGTTTGGCCCGTCGCAGCCGCTCAAAGGCGCGCGCATCACCGGATCGCTGCACATGACGATCCAGACTGCGGTGCTGATCGAGACGCTGACCGCGCTCGGGGCCGATGTGCGCTGGGCGACCTGCAACATCTATTCGACGCAGGACCACGCCGCAGCCGCGATTGCGGCAGCGGGCATTCCGGTGTTCGCGATCAAGGGCGAAACGCTGGCTGATTATTGGGATTATGTCGGCAAGATCTTCGATTGGGACGTCAACGGCAATGGCCAGACCGCCAACCTGATCCTCGACGATGGCGGCGATGCGACGATGTTTGCGCTGTGGGGCGCACGGCTTGAAGCCGGCGACACGATGCCCGAACCGGCCAATGCCGAGGAAATCGAATTCCAGCGCGCGCTCAAGGCCTATATCAAGGCCAAGCCGGGCTACCTGACGATGTCGGTCGCGCACATCAAGGGCGTTTCGGAAGAGACCACCACGGGCGTCCATCGGCTCTATCAGATCGCCAAGGATGGCAAACTGCCGTTCCCCGCGATCAATGTGAACGACAGCGTCACCAAGTCGAAGTTCGACAACCTCTATGGCTGCAAAGAATCGCTGGTCGACGCGATCCGCCGCGCCACCGACGTGATGCTCGCCGGCAAAGTGGCCTGCGTTGCCGGGTTCGGCGATGTCGGCAAGGGATCGGCAGCATCGCTGCGCAATGGCGGCGCGCGCGTGATGGTCACCGAAGTCGATCCGATCTGCGCGCTACAGGCGGCGATGGAAGGCTATGAAGTCGTGACGATGGAAGAAGCGGTGACCCGCGCCGACATCTTCGTGACCGCGACCGGCAACGAAGACGTGATCACCGCCGAACACATGAAAGCGATGCGCCCGATGAGCATCGTGTGCAACATCGGCCACTTCGACAGCGAGATCCAGATTTCGGCGCTCGACAATTACAAGTGGACCGAAGTCAAGCCGGGCACCGATCTGGTCGAGTTTCCGGCCGAAGACGGCGCGGCGGGCAAGCAGATCATCATTCTGGCCAAGGGCCGTCTGGTCAATCTGGGCTGCGCCACCGGCCATCCCAGCTTCGTGATGAGCGCCAGTTTCACCAACCAGACGCTCGCGCAGATCGAGCTGTTCACCAAAGCGGCGCAATACAAGAACGAAGTCTATGTTCTGCCCAAGCATCTCGACGAGAAGGTGGCGGCGCTCCATCTCGAAAAGCTTGGCGTCAAGCTGACCAAGCTCTCGCCGCGCCAATCGAGCTACATCGGCATTTCGCCCGAAGGTCCGTTCAAGCCCGACCACTACCGCTATTGATCGCGGCGTCTGGCCGGTGCCCGCGCAGGCGGGGACCGGCCGGAACTTCCGGCCCCAACCGACGGCGCTGGGGCGCGGCGGTTCATATGCGGGGCGCCCACAGGTTGTGGCCGCGTCCAGATTGTAATTTCCGGCTCCGCGCCCTAGCGATGGCGCCATGATCGTCACGCAGTCCGCCCTGGTCATCATCGGCCTTGTCCTCGCTGCCTGGAGCGCAGTGGCGGCCTGGGCGGTGCTGTCATCGCAGGCGCGCGTACGGCGCAGCGAGGCGAGCCAGCGGCTCGCGCGCAGGCTCTCGCGCATGGTGGAGGAAGCCCCCGCGCTGCCGCTGCTGGTGCGGGCAGATGGCCGGATCGAGGGGCCTTCGCGGCTGGCCGGCTGGTTCGGGCTCGATGCCATGCCCGGGTATCTGAGCGAACTGGACGCCGGCGATGCCGGGCTGGACGAATTTCAGCTCTCGCAGCTGGGCGATGCGGTGCGCAAGACCCAGAAGACCGGCGCCCCGTTTCAGCTGGCGCTCACCGCGCGCGGCGGGCTGCGCACGCTTGGGGTGCGCGGGCACCTCGCCGATCCGCAAGTTTCGCCCGGCGGCGCGGCGCTGGTGTGGATTTTCGATTTCAGCGACAGCGAACAGGAACTGCGCGCGCTGCGGGCCGAGGCCGCCGGCGCACGCGCCGATTTTGCGGCGCTCGCCGGGCTGATCGAGGCGGCACCATTGCCGATGTGGTTTCGCGCGCCCGACATGAAGCTGCGGCTGGTCAATTCCGCCTACGTCAAGGCGGTGGGCGGCAAGAGCGGCGCGGATGTGGTGGCGGCGGGCATCGAGCTGGTCGAGCCCGAAGGGGGGCTGAGCGCGGCGCAAGTGGCGCAGCAGGCGCAGACCCGCCGCACGCCGATCGAGCGGACCGTTTCGGCCACTATCGGCGGCCAACGGCGCGCGCTGCGCGTCTCGGACCTGCCGCTGGGCAGCGAAGGCGTGGCCGGGTACGGGGTCGATATCGAGGAAACCGAGGAACTGCAGCGCCAATTTCGCCGCTTTCGCGGCGCGCAGCGCCAGATGCTCGATACGCTTTCGGCCGGAATCGCGCAGTTTGACGAGAAGCGCACGCTGGTTTTCGCCAATCAGCCGTTCCTGCGGATATTCGGGGTGTCGCAGGCCTGGGTGGTCGATGCGCCGCCGTTCGACCGCGTGCTCGACCGGCTGCGCGATGGCGGGCGGCTGCCCGAAGTGCGCGATTTTCCCGATTGGCGGCGCGAGCGGCAGGGCTGGTTTCTGGCGCGCGAACCGCGCGAGGAGCCTTGGCTGCTGAGCGATGGCACGCATCTGCGCGTGGTCGGCCAACCCATGCCCGATGGCGGGTTGCTGATGATCTTTGAAGACCGCACCGAGCAGCTCCAGCTTTCGGCGACCCGCGACACGCTGCTGCGGACGCGCACCGCCACGTTCGACAATCTCTTCGAATCGCTGGCAGTATTCGGGCCCGACGGCAAGTTGCAGCTGTGGAACCGCCGGTTTGCCGCAGATTGGGAGCTCGACGAGGAGTTTCTGAGCGGGCACCCGCGCGCCGACATCCTGCTGGGGCGGATTGCGGGCAAGCTCAAGCGTCCGGCGCAAGTCGGCTCGATCGGTGAGGTGATCCAGGCGGCGACGCTCGAGCGCAAGCAGAAAACCGGGCGGCTCGCGCTTGCCGACGGGCGCTATCTGGCCTTTGCCGGGGTGCCGCTGCCCGATGGCAATGGCCTGCTCACCGTGCTCGATGTGACCGATTCGCACAAAGCCGAAGCCGCCTTGCGCGAACGCAACGCGGCGCTGATCGAGGCCGATGCGGTCAAGACGCGGTTCATTGCCAACATGAGCTATGAATTCCGCACGCCCTTGACTTCGATCGGCGGATTTGCGGAGTTGCTGGCGGCGGGGGTTGCCGGCGAGATCACTCCGCAGGCGCAGGAATATGTCGCGGCGATCCTGACCTCGGTGGAGCGGCTTGGCGAGCAGATCGAGAATGTGCTCGACCTTTCGCAAAGCGAGGCGGGCACATTGCCGCTGGCGCAGGCACCGGTCGAAGTCCGCGCGATGCTGAGCGATGCGGTGCGCGAACGCGCCGAGCGGTTGTCGGCGGCAGGGCTTACACTCGATCTGCGGTGCCCGGCCGCGATCGGCGCGGTGACCGGAGATCGGCGGCGGCTGCTGCGCGTGTTTGGCCAGTTGATTGACAATGCGATGGCGGCAACGCCGAGCGGGGGCAGGATTTTGATCGAGGCATCGCGGATCAAGGAAGCGGGGCAAGGCGGCGCGGCCGGCAGCGGCGGGGTGCAGGTGGTCGTCTCCGACAATGGCCGGGGGATGGACGCGGCGGGGCTCGCGCGCGCGCTCGATGGCCTCAAAGTGGGCGACGACGCCCAGGCCACCGAACGCCGTGCCGGGCTCGGCCTGCCCTTGGTGCGCCAGTTGGTCGAGGCGCATTCGGGCACGTTCGAGCTTTTATCTGAAGCCGGGCAAGGTACCAGCGCGGTGATCCGCCTGCCATGATTGCCGAACTGCCCGATCTTGCCGCGACCAGGCTGTTCGGGCAGCGGATTGCCCGCGCCTTGCGCGCCGGCGATGTGATCGCGCTTTCCGGTCCGTTGGGCGCGGGCAAGACCACGCTGGCACGCGCGATCATCGCGGCGCTCGGCTATTCCGGAGAAGTGCCGTCGCCGAGCTTTGCGATCATCGAACTGTACGAGCCGCCGCAAGTGCGGCTGCCGCTGGTGCATGCCGATTTCTATCGGCTGGAGGACCCGGCGGAACTGTCCGAGATCGGGCTGGACGATTACCGCGCGGGCGCGGCGATGATTGCCGAGTGGCCCGAACACGCCGGCGGCTTTGCCCACGAGCCGGGATGCCTGTCGATCCGCTTCGAGACGCTGGAAAACGGGCGCACGGCCATTGTCCAACCCGGCAAAGATTGGCTAGAGCGCGCGGAATGGTTTTGAGCATCCCCGCCAGCGCCCCTCCGTTTCTGGCCAAAGCCGGATGGAGCGATGCGCGGATCGAGCCTTTGCCCGGTGATGCGTCGTTTCGCCGCTATTTCCGTGTCCGGGACGGCGCGCGCTCGGCCATGCTGATGTATGCGCCGCCCCCCGCCGAAGATCCCGTGCCGTTCTTGCGGGCGGCGAAATGGCTCGATGCCAATGGCCTGCGCGCGCCGGTCATTCTGGCCGAAGATGCGCCGCGCGGGTTCGTGCTGCTGCAGGATTTTGGCGACGTGCGCATGCGCGAATATGTCGATGCCTGGCCGCAGGATGCCGAAGCGGTCTACCGCCATGCGATCGATACCTTGCGCCAGCTCCACCGCCTGCCGCCGGGACCGTTCACCGACTATTCGCTGGCCGAATATCAGCGCGAGGCCAAATTGTTCGTCGATTGGTATTGCCCCGCGCAAGGGCTCTATGTTGATGGCCCAAGCTGGGCTGTCGCATGGGAAGAGGTGCTGGGATCGCTGCTGGCACGCCAGCGCCCGGGGGTGACCGTGCTGCGCGATTATCACGCGGAGAACATCATGCTGCTGGGCGATCTCGACAAGCAGGGCCTGCTCGATTTTCAGGACGCTCTGGTGGGCCATGCCGCCTATGATCTGGTATCGCTGCTGCAAGATGCGCGGCGCGATGTGGATCCCGCGCTCGAACAGGCGATGCTCGATTACTACATCGCGCAGGCCGGGGCAGGGAGCGAGTTTCGCGCCGATTATGCGCGGCTCGGCGCGCAGCGCAATGCCAAGATCGTCGGGATCTTCGTGCGCCTGTGGAAGCGCGACGGCAAGCCGCGCTATCTCGATTATGTGCCGCGCGTTTGGCGGTTGCTCGAGCGCGACCTTGCGCATCCCGCGCTGGCCCCGGTGGCGCGCTGGTTCGATGCGCACATCCCGGCGCAGCTGCGCGCGGCGGACGGCGGACATTGGGCGCGATGAGCCGCGCTTTGGCCAGCGATGTGGCGATGGTGCTGGCCGCTGGCCTGGGCAAGCGGATGCGCCCGCTGACCGCGTCGCGGCCAAAGCCGCTGGTGCGCGTCGCAGGCAAGCCGCTGATCGATTACACGCTCGACAAGCTGAAGGAAGCGGGCGTGGCGCGCGCGGTGGTCAATGTGCATTACATGGCCGATCAGATGATCGCCTATCTGGCGGGCCGCGCCGCGCCGGCCGTGGTCATCTCCGACGAGACCGGCGCGCTGCTCGAGACCGGCGGCGGCATGGTCAAGGCGCTGCCGTTGATCGCGGCCGAGCCGTTTTTCTGCATCAACAGCGACAATATCTGGCTCGACGGGCCGACCGATGCGTTTGCCGCGCTCAGCCATGCCTGGGACCCTGAACAGATGGACGCGCTGCTCCTGCTGGTCGGTCATGCCCGCGCCTTCAATCACGATGGGCGCGGCGATTTCGAGCTCGATCCGCTTGGCCGGATCAAGCGCCGCAAGCCGGGCCGGGTCGCGCCGTTTATCTTCACCGGCATCCAGCTGGTATCGCAGCGCTTGCTGCGCGATGCACCGGCGGGTGCGTTCTCCACCGGTGTGCTATGGGACCGGGCGATTGCCGAGGGGCGGCTTTTCGGCATTTCGCACACCGGGCTGTGGTTCGAAGTCGGCGCGCCGCACATGATCGCGCCCACCGAAGCCGCGCTGCTCAGTGGCTGAGGCACGCGCGCGCCTTGCGGCGGCGCATTTGCCGACCATCTATTCCATTGCCGCGCACCGCGGCTTTGCCGACGCACTGGTGGCGGGCCTGCTCCCGCGTTACCGCGAGGAAGGGTTTGGCCTCGCGCGGCTGACCTTGCTGCTGCCCAGCACCCGCACGGTGCGCACGGTCACCGAGGCCTTTGTCCGCGCCAGCGGCGCGGGCTTGCTGCTGCCGCGCATGGTCGTCGTGGGCGATCTCGATCTGGAAGAAGCCCTGGGGCCATTGCTCGATCCGCTGGGCGCAGGCACGGGCATCCTCCGCGCGGCCGATCCGGTGCAGCGGGTGCTGAGGCTGGCGGAAAGGCTGCGCGAGGAACTCGCAGAGAAAGCGCCGGGCGAGGCCGCGCTTCTCCGGCAGGCGCGGATGATCGCACAGGCGATGGACCGCATGGCGGTGGAAGACGTGCCCGCCGGCCAGCTGCTCGATCCGGATGTCATCGGTCTGGTGCACGAGCTTTCCGCGCATTGGCAGGAAAGCACGTTACTGTTCGCCCGTGTGCTCCAGTTCTGGCAAGCGGAACTGGCCGCGCGGGGCGAACTCGATCCTCCCGAGCGGCGCAACCGGCTGCTCGAGCATGTCGCGCGGCGCTGGCTGGAGCATCCCCCGGCGCATCCCGTGATCGCGGCGGGTGTCACTTCGGCCGCCCCCGCGGTCGCCCGTTTGCTGCGCACTGTGGCCTATATGCCGCAAGGCGCGGTGATCCTGCCCGATCTCGACCTCACACTGGCAGGCGAGGTGTGGGATGCGCTGGGAGCGGCCGGCATGGCGGCGGAGCCCGGCGGGCCGGTGTTCGCGCGCGGCGACGCGGTGACGCATCCGCAGTATCACCTCAAGCTGCTGCTGGGCCGCATGGGCATCGCGCGCGGCGAAGTGCAGCCGTGGCACCGTTCGGGACTGTCAGCCGCGCCGCCAGCGCGCGCGCGCGCGATCTCGAACCTGTTTCTGCCGCCTGCGGCCAGCACGATCTGGGCAACCTTGCCCGCCGAAGACCGGCGCATGGCCGGGGTGCGGCTGATGGAAACCGCGCATCCGGGCGAAGAGGCGCAGGCGATCGCGCTGCTGGTGCGCGCGGCGCTTGAAGTGCCGGAGCGGCGCGTGGCGGTGATCACGCCCGATCGCGGGCTGGCGCAGCGGCTTGTCGGGCATCTGGCGCGCTGGAACATCGTGGCAGACGACACCGCGGGCAAACCGCTGCCGCAGACCACCGCCGGGCGGCTCATGCTGCAACTGGCCGAGGTCTGGGCACAGAGCGCCGCGCCGGTGCCGCTGCTGGCGTTGCTGGGGCATCCGCTGGTGCAGGGCGAAGGCCCCCGCGCCGATTGGCTTGAGCGGGTGCGGCAGCTCGATCTGGCGCTGCGTGGCCCCCGGCCCGGGCCGGGATTGGCGGCGGTGCGCAGCGCGGTGCAGGCCAGGCGCAAAGCATGGCCGGGGCTCGATGACTGGTGGCGCGGGGTGGAAACGCTGCTCGCGCCGATCGCTCCGGCCGACGACTCCGCGCCCGCGCGCCTCCCGCTCGGCGAAGCGCTCGCGCGGCTTACGCAAGTCGCCGAGGCATTGTGCGGCGAGGCGATCTGGGCGCAGGCCGACGGACGCGCGCTGGCGGCATGGACCTCCCAATGGAGCAGCGCGGCAAGCGAGGCCGCGCTCGCGCTTGAACCGCGCGAGCTGCCCGCGCTGCTGCGCGATGCCATGGACGAGGTGGCGGTGCGCCCGCCCTATGGCGGCCATCCGCGCCTTGCGATCTACGGTTTGCTCGAAGCGCGGATGAGCCGCGCCGATCTGGTGATCTGCGGCGGGATGACCGAGGGCAGCTGGCCCGCCGCCCCGGCCGCCGATCCGCTGCTCGCGCCGCCGGTGCTGCGCGCGCTCGGCATTCCCGGCGCCGATTTTCGCATTGGCCTCGCCGCACACGATCTCGCCGCCGCATTGGGCGCGCCCGAAGTGGTGCTGAGCTATGCGGCTCGCGATGCTGCGGGCCCGGCAATCCCCTCGCGGCTCGTGCTGCGCCTGCGCGCCATGCTGGGCGAACAGGTGCGCATCGAAGACGAGGCGGTGCGCCATGCCCGCGCGCTGGACCATGCACCCGCCGCGCCGCCTTATCCGCGCCCGCAGCCGATGCCCTCGGCGGCGCAGCGCCGGGTGGGCATTTCGGCAACCGGGCTCGACCGGTTGCGCGGCGATCCTTATCAGTTCTATGCGTCCAGCATCTTGCGGCTGAGCGCGCTCGATCCGCTCGATGCCGATCCCACGCCGGCATGGCGCGGCGAGGCGGTGCACGCGGTGCTGGACGCGTGGCACAAGGCGGGCGGCGCGCCGGGCACGTTGATCCCGCTGGCCCGGACCATGCTCGATGCGATGAGCGCGCATCCCTTCATGCGCGGGCTGTGGCGGCCGCGCCTCATCGCGGCGCTCGAATGGGTCGAGGAGCATTCGAGCACCTTGCGTTATCAGGGAAGGAGCGTGCTGGGTTCCGAGCTTCAGGGCGCGATCCAGATCGACGGCATCTCCATCCATGGCCGCGCCGACCGGATCGATCGCAAGGAGGACGGCACGCTCGCGGTGGTGGATTACAAGACCGGCGCGCCGCCATCTGCCAGGCAGGTCGAAAACGGATTTGCGCTGCAATTGGGGCTGCTGGCGCTGATGGCCGAACGTGGCGGTTTCACCGGTATCGCGGGCAAGGCGTCGGGCTTTGAATATTGGTCGCTGGGCAAGCGCAAAGGCAGCGATGGCTTTGGCGAAATGGTTGAGCCCGTGCTGGAGGGAACCAAGAAGACCGGGCTCAAGCGCGAAGAGTTTGTACCGGAGACCGAAGTCTATCTGCGCGAAGCCATGGCGCGGTGGATTTTGGGCAATGAGCCGTTTACCGCGCGGCTCAATCCCGATCTACCGGTCTATTCGGATTACGACCAGCTCATGCGGCTCGATGAGTGGCAGGGCCGCGCCGCGCGCGGTGAGCACCTGTGAGCAAGCTTCATCCGCTTAAGGGCGAACAGCGCGATGCGGTCTCGCCCGCGCGCAGCGTGTGGCTGTCCGCCTCGGCGGGAACGGGCAAGACGCAGGTCCTCTCCTCCCGCGTGCTGCGCTTGCTGCTGCAAAATGGGGTCGAACCTGACCAGATCCTGTGCCTGACATTCACCAAGGCGGGCGCGGCGGAAATGGCGACGCGCGTGAACGATGTGCTGGCCCGCTGGGTACGGCTCGACGATGCCGCGCTTGCCAAGGACCTTGGCGCGGTCGGCGCGACCATTGGGCCGGATACGCTGGAGTGCGCGCGCAGCCGGTTTGCCGCCGTGCTCGATTGTCCGGGCGGGGGCCTGCGGATCGGCACGATCCACGGCTTTGCGCAATGGCTGCTCTCGGTCTTTCCGATCGAGGCGGGGCTGCGCCCGGGCACCCGCGCGATGGAGGACCGCGACCGCGATCTGCTGATGCGGCAAGTGCTGGGCGATGTGCTGATTGATGCCGAGCGCCAAGGCGATGATGCGCTGCTCGATGCGCTTTCCGCGCTCAGCCTCCGAATGGGCCAGCGCGACATCGAGAGCTTTCTGATGCGCTGCGCCGAGGCGCGCGACCTCTGGGAAGGGCCGGGCGCGTGGCAGCCGCCGCTGCGCCCGCGCATCAATCAGATGCTGGGGCTGGCGGCGGACGAGGATGGCTCCGGCATTGCCGATCTGGTCGGCGATGCGACGTTCGATCTGGACGCGGTGCGGCGATGCATGGCGATGAATCGCGCATGGGCGACCAAGACTGGCCTCGACCGTGCAAGCATTATGCACGACTGGCTCGAAGCCTCTTTGCAAGGACGGCTTGCTGGATTTGAAGACTTCGCGCTGTGCTTTCTGACCAAGAAGAACCTCCCGCTCTCGGCCACCAACATCGAGAAGAAGCAGCCCGGCTATGGGGAGTATCAGGCGCGGGTGATCGCGTGTCTGGAGCTTGTCAGCGAAAGGCAGGCGCTGGTCGATCTTGCCGCGCGGCTGGGTCCCGCACTCACGCTGGGCCGAAGCTTTGCACTGGCGTGGACTGCGGCGAAGGAGCGCGAAGGCTTCATCGATTTCGACGACCAGATCCGCGCCGCCGCCGCATTGCTGACCGAGCAGGCCAGCGCGGCGTGGATCCGCTACAAGCTGGACCGGCGGTTCGATCATATTCTGGTCGATGAAGCGCAGGATACCAACGCCGAGCAATGGCGGATCGTGCTCGATGGGTTGGTCGAGGATTTCTTCACCGGCGAAGGCCAGCGCGGCGATATGTTGCGCACGCTGTTCGTGGTGGGCGATTACAAGCAGGCGATCTTCCGCTTTCAAGGCACCAGCCCGGAAAACTTCGACGCCGCCCGCGCGCGGGTCAAGCGCCAGCTGCGCGACGTGGCGGCGGTGCTCGACGAGCCGGAGCGCGCACTGCTCGATCTTGGCCTCGGCCAATCGTATCGTAGCGCGGCCACTGTGCTCGAATTTGTCGATGCCGCGATTGCCGCCATCGGCCCCGCCCGTTTCGGGCTGCGCGAGGTGCCGGGGCTGCACCAGGGCGATGCCGGGCGGCCCGGTGTCGTCGGATTGTGGCAGCCGGTTGGCTTTGCCGATGCGCAGGATGCCAGCGAGGACGGCGACGAGCCGGACGGTATTCCGGGCGAAGACCCTGCCGATCCCGGCGAAGTCTGGCTGTCGCGCCGCGACCGCAAGCTGGCCGACCAGATCGCCCAGCAGGTCAAGGCATGGCTGCGCGATGGCTTTGCGCTGCACAAGGGCGGTTTGCGCCGGGCCGGCGCGGGTGACGTCATGGTGCTGGTGCGGCGGCGCAAGGAGCTGGCCGGGTTGATCGTGGCGCGGCTTCATGCGGCGGGTGTGCCGGTGGCCGGGGTCGATCGGCTGCGGCTCGGTGCGCCGCTCGGGGTCAAGGATCTGGTCGCGGCGCTGCGCTTTTGCGCGCAGCCATGGGACGACCTCAATCTCGCCGGATTGCTTGTCTCGCCGCTCATAGAATGGAGTCAGGAGGAACTGCTGGCGCACGGCTACCGCGAGGAGGGCGTTAGGCTGTGGGAGCATCTGCGGCGCGGCGAGGGGCCATCGACGTACGAAACAATGGAACAGTTGCGCGCGCTTCTGGCGCGGGCCGACTTCGAGCCGCCCGCCGCGCTGCTGCACTGGTTGCTGGTCGGGCCGTGGCAGGGCCGGCGCAAGCTGGTGCAGCGGCTTGGCGCGGAGGTCAACGATCCGCTCGACGAACTGCTCAACGCCGCGCTCGGCTATGCCAGCGCGCATACGCCGAGCCTTGTCGGCTTTCTGCAATGGTTCGATGCAGGCGAGGGCGAGCTGAAGCGCGAGGCCGGGCGCAGCGAAGGTTTGGTGCGGGTAATGACTGTCCACGGCGCGAAGGGCCTGCAAGCCCCCATCGTGATCCTCGCCGATGCCGCCGATAACCCAGACCTGTCCCCGCCGCGCGGGCTCGAGCTGATCGAGGATGTGCTGGGCACACAGCGCAAAGTGCCGCTGCCCGGTTTGCGCAAGGCGGAGAAGGCGGGGCCGGTGCGCGCCGCAGAGGAGATGGCCAAACGCGAGGAGCGCGAGGAGCACTGGCGGCTGCTCTATGTAGCGATGACCCGCGCCGAGGAAGCGCTGTTCGTCACCGGAGCGTTGGGGCAGGGCAAGTCCGAATTGCCGCTCGATAGCTGGTATGCGCAGCTTGCACCGCTGTTCGACACCGTTCCCCCGCGCCTGGACTCGATCTGGGGCACGGTGCGCCGGATCGGCGATCTCGGAAAAGCGCCGCCTGCCGAAGGTGTCGCATCCAGCCCGGAGCCTGCTGATGCGGCGCTACCTGCTTGCTATCGGCACGCTATCGGCCCCGAACCGCGCCCGCCGCGCCCGCTTGCGCCGTCGTCGCTGGGCGAGGAAAACGCCGCCGATCCGCCGCTGCGGCCCGGCCCCGGCGCGGCCGCAGCCGCGCAGCGCGGCACATTGATGCACAAGCTGCTCGAGCGCCTGCCCGAATTAGCGAGTGATGAGCGCACTGCCGCAGCGCTGCTTTGGCTCGAAACCGCCGCACCGGGCCTCCCTCGTGATGAGCACAGGGCGATGGTGTCCGCCGTCCTGGCGGTTCTGGATGAGCCTGCATGGCAGGATGTCTTTGGTGCCGACTCGCTCGCCGAAGTGCCTATCGCCGCGTTGGTGGGCGAACGGATCGTGAGCGGTACAATCGACCGCCTGCTGATCCGTCCCGACGTGATCCGCATCGTCGATTTCAAGACCGGTCGCCGCCCACCTTCCGAACCTGGCGCAATTCCCGTGCCCTATTTGCGCCAAATGGCTGCCTATGTGCAGGCACTTGCTGTCATTTATCCGGGGCAGCGGGTTGAGTCCGCGCTGCTGTTCACCCATGCGCCGCGCCTCTTCGTATTGCCCGATGAAATGCTTGCACCGCACAAGCTGAATGTTCAGCCCGCGCAGGAAAGCTTGTTGCCTTGATCGGTTGCGCCGCGCGGCCAATTGCTTACATTCGGTTCAGATTGAACAGGAGTTTGCCCCATGTCGCTCAAAGCCGTCACCGATGCCAGTTTCGCCGCCGATGTCCTTCAGTCCGAAATGCCGGTGTTGGTCGATTTCTGGGCAGAATGGTGCGGCCCGTGCAAGATGATTGCTCCGGCACTGGAGGAGATCGGCGAGGAATTGGCCGACAAGGTCACGATCATGAAAATGGACATCATGGAGAACACCGACACGCCCGGCCATATGGGCGTGCAATCGATCCCGCTGCTGGTGCTGTTCAAGGACGGCAAGCCTGTCGCGCAAAAGCTCGGCGCAGCGCCGAAGAGCCAGCTCAAGGCCTGGCTCGAAGGCGCTCTTTAATCAGGTCTAGCCGCGCGGGATCGCCGATATCCGGGCGGCGAAAGCGTCGAACAGGGCAGGGCTGGCCGCCGCGATCAGGCCGGGCCTGCCATGTTCGTCGACGCGGTAGGGTGATCCGTCGAGCCGCGCGACTCTGCCCCCGGCCTCGTTGACGAACAGCGCTCCTGCCGCATGATCCCACGCATAAGTGCGCTGGAAGCTGGACAGATCGTTGATCCCCAGCACGAGCCGCGGGTATTGCTCGGCGGCGCAACGCGGAATGCCCACGACGGTATAGTGCGGCGCGATGTAGGTGTCGCGGATCGCCATCTGCGCCTCGGTCAGGAACAGGCTGCTCGATGCCAGCACCGGCGGTTCCTGCCCGGTCGCGCGCGCGGTGATGCGCTGGCCGTTGATATATGCTCCGCTGCCGCGCCCCGTGCTGCACAACCGATCTGAGAGCGGATCGTAGATCCATCCCGCGATGGTCTCGCCCGCTTCGGCCAGCGCGATGATGATGCCGAAAGGGGGCTGGCCCGCCGCAAAGTTGTTGGTGCCGTCCACCGGGTCGATGATCCAGCACAAGCTGTCGCCCAATCGGTCCGCAAGCGCGGGGTCGGCATGCGTGGCCTCCTCGCCGACGATGGCGGCTTCGGGAAGCAGCTTGGCCAGCCCTTCGGAAAGCATCGCCTCGGCCTCGGTGTCGGCGATCGTGACCATGTCGTCCACCGCCTTGGCGGTCACTTCGTGCGCGGCCAGCTGCTGATAGCGCGGCAGGATAACCTTGCGCGCGGTTTCGCGCATCAGCGCGGATACGGCGGTGTCGAGCTTGCTCATGTCCGGTAATCCGCGTTGATGGCGATATAGCCGTGCGTGAGATCGCAAGTCCACACGGTCGCGGCCCCTTGCCCGAGCCCCAGATCGACCTCGATTGAGATTTCGCGCCCTTTGAGATGCGCGGCCACCGGCGCCTCGTCATAATCCGCCAGCGGTTGACCATCGCGCGCGGCCCAGGTGCCGCCAAAACCGATCGAAAGGCGGTCGCGGTCCGCCGGTTCACCCGCCTTGCCGACCGCCATCACGACGCGGCCCCAGTTGGCATCTTCGCCCGCGATAGCGGTCTTGACCAGCGGGGAGTTGGCGATGGCAAGACCGATGCGCCGCGCGCTCTCGTCGCTGACCGCGCCGGTAACCGCCACGGCGATGAACTTCTGCGCGCCTTCGCCGTCGCGCACCACCAGATGCGCAAGCTGGCGGCAGACATCGTCGAGCGCGGCGGCAAAGGCATCGGCGCCGGGATCGGCGAACGAGGTGATCGGCGCGTTGCCCGCCTTGCCCGTGGCAAAAGCCAGCACCGTGTCGCTGGTCGAAGTATCGCTGTCGACCGTGATGCAAGAGAATGTGCGGCGATTGCTCGCACTCAGGCAATGCTGCAGGAAAGCAGGGCTGACCGCGGCGTCGGTAAAGATGTAGCCCAGCATGGTCGCCATGTCGGGCGCGATCATGCCTGAGCCTTTGATAATCCCCACGATCTCGATGCGGGTTCCCCCGACCATTGCCGAAGCCGCCGCCCCTTTGGCGAAAGTGTCGGTGGTGCCGATGGTGTTGGCGGCTTCTTCCCACGAGCAGGGCGCGGCCAGCAAGGCCGCCTCGATCCCGGCGCGTGCCTTGTCCTTGGGCAGGGGCACGCCGATCACACCGGTGGAGGAGACGAAGACCCGCTCGGGCGGGCAGGACAGATGTGCCGCCACTTGGGCCATGATCGCCTCGACCGCCTCGCGTCCGCGATAGCCGGTGAAAGCGTTCGAATTGCCCGCGTTCACCACCAGCGCCCGTGCCTCGCCCTGCGCAACGCTTTCCCTGCCCAGTTCGACCTCGGAAGAGCAGCACACGTTGCGGGTGAAGACGCCGGCAACCGCCGTGCCTTGCGTCAGCTCGATATACGTCAGGTCGCAGCGGCCCCAGTTCTTGTATCCGGCACGCGCGATGCGCAGCGTGACGCCGACAATAGCCGGAAGCGCGGGGAAGGGCACGGCGAGCGGGGAGGTGGTCTCGGTCATATCCTCACGCCCTTAGCCGCTGCCGTTGGAGCGCGCACCAATATATCCGCACGATGCGGTGGACGACCGCCCGCAAAACACCTATCTGCGGGGTCAATGCGATTTCTGCTCGTCCTGCTGGCTGTCCTGAGCGGCCTTGTCCTGCCCCAAATGGCAGGAGCAACGCGCGCGCAAGTGGCTGGAATGGGCACTACACTGCACGAGGAGCAGGTCGCCGCGCCGCGGCAGGAAGCGTGCCTTGCGCGCCGCGCCAAGCCACAGCCTGGCCATCCCCGCCTTCTTCGTACCGCCGCGCCGCTGCCGGAAGTCGCCGTCGCGGCAACAGCCTGCAGCATCGCGCTGACAGACCGCCCGCTCGAATAGCGCGCGGCCGTTCGCGGCAATTGGCCGCGATCCCCAGCTGTCCCGGCCCGTGCCGTTCTGGCCCGGCGCCCTTCGCCTTATCCCCATATCAGGAATTCCCATCATGCTAGGCGCCCTTGCCCGCACCATCTTCGGCTCGTCCAACGACCGTTATGTCAAATCGCTCGACAAGATCGTGCGCGCCATCGCCGGGTTCGAGCCCGAGATGCAGGCGCTGACCGACGAGGAATTGCGCGCGCAGACGCAAAAGTTCCGCACGATGCTGGCGGACGGACGAACGCTCGACGATATTCTGCCCGAAGCTTTCGCCACCTGCCGCGAGGCTTCGCGCCGCGTGCTCGGCATGCGCCACTTCGATGTGCAGATGGTCGGTGGGATCGTGCTCCACCGCGGCGAGATCGCCGAAATGCGCACCGGCGAGGGCAAAACCCTGGTGGCCACGCTCGCGGTCTATCTCAATGCGATCGAGGGCAAGGGCGTTCATGTCGTCACGGTCAACGACTACCTCGCCCGCCGCGATGCCGAATGGATGGGCCAGATCTACACGTTCCTTGGCCTCACTTTCGGCATCATCGTGCCGAATATGGGCGAGAATGCCCGGCGCGATGCCTATAACGCCGATATTACCTACGCCACCAACAACGAGCTGGGCTTCGACTATCTGCGCGACAACATGAAGCACGAGCGCGCGCAGATGGTGCACCGCCCGTTCAACTTTGCGATTGTCGATGAAGTCGATTCGATCCTGATCGACGAGGCGCGCACCCCGCTGATCATCTCCGGGCCCTCGGACGACCGCAGCGATCTCTATGTTTCGGTCGATGCGGTGGTAAAGCAGATCGACCCCAAGCTGTATGAAGCGGATGAGAAGACCAAGAACATCACGCTGACCGAGGAAGGCGTGGAATGGGTCGAGCGCAAGCTGGAAGAGACCGGTCTGCTCGTCGGTTCGAACCTCTATGATGTCGAGAACACGATGGTGGTGCACCACCTCGATCAGGCGCTCAAAGCCAATGTGATGTTCAAGCGCGACATCGATTACATCGTCAACGACGACAAGATCATCATCATCGACGAGTTCACCGGCCGCATGATGGAGGGTCGCCGCTGGTCGAACGGGCTGCACCAGGCGGTGGAGGCCAAGGAGGGCGTGCAGATCGAGCCTGAGAACCAGACGATGGCGACGATCACCTTCCAGAATTTCTTCCGCATGTATCCCAAGATCGCGGGCATGACCGGCACCGCCGCCACCGAAGCGCCCGAGTTCTTCGACATCTACAAGATGAACGTGGTCACCATCCCGACCAACGTGCCGGTGCGGCGCGTGGACGAGGAAGACGAGTTCTACAAGAACACGCGCGACAAGTTTCAGGCCATTGCGCGGCTGATCCGCGAGCGCAACGAGACCGGGCAGCCGGTGCTGGTGGGCACCGTTTCGATCGAGAAGTCGGAACTGCTCTCGGAATTCCTCAAGACCGAAGGCGTCGAGCACAGCGTGCTCAATGCCCGGTTCCACGAGATGGAAGCGCGGATCGTGGCGCAGGCAGGCGGCATCGGCGCGGTGACGATCGCCACCAACATGGCCGGGCGCGGCACCGACATCCAGCTTGGCGGCAATTTCGAATTCCGCGTGGAAGACGAGCTTGGCGACATGCCCGAGGGCCCCGAGCGCGACGCGGCGGTGGCACGGATCAAGGCGGAAGTGGCCGAGGGCAAGGCCAAAGTGCTCGAAGTCGGCGGGCTGTGCGTGATCGGCACCGAGCGCCACGAAAGCCGCCGCATCGACAACCAGCTGCGCGGACGTTCGGGCCGCCAGGGCGATCCCGGCCGCTCGAAATTCTATCTCTGCCTCGAGGACGATCTGCTGCGCATTTTCGGCCCCGACACGCTGTTCTCGCGGATGATGAATTCGAACCTTGCCGATGGCGAGGCGATTGGCTCGCGCTGGCTTTCCAAAGCGATCGAGACCGCGCAGAAGAAGGTCGAGGCGCGCAACTACGACACGCGCAAGCAGGTCGTCGAATACGACAACGTCATGAACGATCAGCGCAAGGTGATCTACGAACAGCGCGCCGACATCATGGACGCCGATGCGGTCGACGATGTGGTGCTCGATATGCGGCAGGACACGGTCAATGTCATCGTGGGTGATGCCTGCCCGCCGGGATCCTACCCGGAGCAGTGGGATATCCCCGCGCTGGGCGAGCGGGTGCGCGACGTGCTCGGGATCGATGTGCCGCTGGCCGCGTGGCTCGAGGAAGAGGCGCTCGAGCCGCAGGTGATCGAAGAGCGCATCGCTGCTCTGGCCGATGAACATATGCGCGCCAAGGCGCTTGAGGTCGATCCGGCGGCATGGCGCAATCTTGAGAAATCGGTGCTGCTGGAGCGGCTCGATCATCACTGGAAGGAGCATCTCGCCACGCTCGATGCCTTGCGGCAGGTGGTGTTCCTGCGGGCCTACGCGCAGAAGACACCGATCAACGAGTACAAGCAGGAAGCATTCGGGCTGTTCGAGAAGATGCTCGACGCGATCCGCGAGGATGTGACGCGCATTTTGATGACCAGCGAGATCCGCATGCGCCAGCCCGAGGAGTTCCAGCTACCCGAGCTTCCCGATTTTCTCACCAGCCATATCGACCCGTTCACCGGCGAAGATGATTCGCAATCGCTGTTGCGCCAGCCGGGCGATGCCCCGCCGTTCGCACCGTTAACCAGAGCAGACAATCCCTACGCAACCATGGCGATCGCCCGCAACGCGCCGTGCCCCTGCGGCTCGGGTCAGAAGTACAAGCACTGCCATGGAGCGCTGGCCTGACCCGCGCTGGTGCACCGAGCGGGCAGGCCCGGTCGGCGCATAAAAAATTGCGTGCGCGCTAGGTATAACCCCCGGACGCAGCTTTGTGGATGCGGCGCGCTGAATTCCACGGTCATTGCGCCGTCCTTCCATCCATAGATCGCGGATGAAGGACAAGCCTGCCATGCTCGTGAAGCACATGGGAAGTGAAGCGGTAAATCCTTGGGATTCCGGTCATTTCAGCCACATGATCGAGGCAAGTTATCGCCGCGGCGTGCTCCGCGCCAAGGTCAGCCTGACCGACCTAACGTCTTGTTCCGCACGCATTTCGACAATGGAATCGCTGCGGCCCGGCACGACCATCTGGCTCACGCTGCCCGGGCTCGAGCCGCGCCACGCGGTGGTCGAATGGAGCGCCGGATTCACCGCCGGCCTGCGCTTCGATGCGCCGCTCCATCCCGCTATACTCGACGCGGTGATCGATGGCCGGACCGGCCGTCTGCATTGAGCCGGAGCGCAGCAACGGCGCGGCCGGATCGGCATTTCGGACTGTGCGCGGATATTGAGCGTTAACATTTTGGCAGGATAAATATGCGAGTGACCTTGCATCGACGTGAGCCGGGAGTTCTACCAATGTCTGTTTTCAAGTCTGTGCTGAAGGATGAGAGCGGGGCTACGGCCATCGAATACGGTCTGATCGCCGCGCTGATCGCGGTTGCCGCGATCTCGGCGATGGGCGCGCTGGGCAATTCTCTGTCGAACACGTTCACGCTCGTTTCGGGCCGCATGAACAACGCTTCGGACGGCAAGCTCTAAAAAGCCTCTCAGCCGGGCTTGTATCAAGTCCGAATGAGGCCTGACTTTTCGGTAGCCGCAGGGAAGCTCCCCTGCGGATAGGGCATGGCTTTGGGCGTTCGGGACGACGCGGAACCAAGGCCAGCCCGCCACCGGGAAGGGTATCTGTGCCAACCACTGGCATCGCCAGCCGCGCCGCCGTGCCGATCGCCCGGCGGCTTTTGCTGTTCGGCAATTTTCGAGTTGCTGCGCCACAGGTTTGACGGTGGCTCCCTGAGTAGGATTCGAACCTACGACCACTCGATTAACAGTCGAGAGCTCTACCGCTGAGCTATCAGGGACCATTCCCGGTTCGCCGGGACAGGAGGGCGCTAATAGCAGGCGGCGGCGGTTTGGCAAGCGCCTGTTTGCCGCTTATAGCGCGCGGTTCACACCATGAACTGCTCGGCGAAGATGCGCTCCTCGAGGCTCTGGCCGCGATCGAACAGCAGGGTCAGCTCGTGCTCGCGCGCGGCGCGGACCCGCACCTGGCTGACATCGCGCACTTCCTTCTGGTCCGCCACCGCCGAAACCGGCCGCTTGACCGCTTCGAGCACGCGGAACACGATGTCATATGTCTCCGGCAGGATCGCGCCGCGCCAGCGCCGGGGGCGAAACGGGCTGATCGGGGTGAGCGCCAGCATCGCGCTCGACAGCGGCAGGATCGGGCCATTGGCCGAGAGGTTATACGCGGTCGATCCGGCCGGCGTGGACACCAGAACCCCGTCGCACGACAGCTCGGCCATCCGCACTTTGCCGTTGACCGAGATTTCGAGCTTGGCGGTCTGGCGGGTTTCGCGCAGCAGCGAGACCTCGTTGATCGCCCACGAAGCGAACGTTTCGCCGGTGCCGGTCGTCGCTTCCATCAGCAGCGGCGAGACCGCGATGCTGCGCGACCGCGCGATCCGCTCGCGCAGCGGACGGCCCGATCTGGCGCGGTTCATCAAAAAGCCGACCGTACCATGATTGAGGCCGAACGCGGGCACGACCCGGTCGTTGTCGAGCATGGTGTGCAAGGTCTGCAGCATCAGCCCGTCTCCGCCGAGCACGACCACCGCGTCGGCCTCATCGAGCCCCACCCAGGCATGCGCCGCCCGCAGCGCGGTTTCGGCCTCCTGCGCGCGGTCGGTGGGCGAGGCGATCAGGGCAAGGCGTTCGTAATCGGGCATGGTCTGTCTTTTTTGCAGGGCACCTTGGGAAGCGCCCCAAAGTGGCGCAATCCCGGTGGGAACTGCGGTGATGATTTCCTTACCCACATCGCTTATGCCCTGCGGCGATGGATGCAAGCGTTCTGTTGCCCGCGGGGGACCGCGATGTGCTTACCGGGCTTGCCGGGATCGCCGCCGCCCAGACCTGGCTCGATGATGCCGGAGCTGCCGGGTTCGTGCAGGCGATGCTGGTCAGCCTGCCGCGCTTTCAGGCGGTCAACCAAGCCTATGGCAAAGTGGGCGGCGACCGGGCGCTGGTCGAAGTGGCGCGGCGCATCGCCGATTTCGTGGCCGCCGAGATCGAGGACCATTCGCTGGTGGCACGCACCGCGGGCGGGGAGTTCCTCGTCGCCTCGCGCCAGGCGCTGAGCCGCGAGCGCTGGCAGTGGCTCGCCGAAGTGCTCGGCCGCACGATCGCGCGTCCGCTGGCGCTGGAGGGCGAGCGGCTGTCGCTCGCACCGCGCACCGCGTTGCTGCGCGGCCGGCCGGGGGAGAGCGGCGCGGCGCTGCTCGACCGGCTGGAGCAGGTTGCCAGCGACCTGCAGCGGCGCAGCGGGCGGCGGGTGCTGTGGGCCGATGGCAGCCATCCGGCGCGCGGGCGCAGCGCCGCCAGCCTCGAAGGCGACCTGCTGGGGGCGATGCACCGGGAGGAGATCGCCATCCTGTTTCAGCCGCAATTCACCGTGCGGGGCGGCGCGCTGGCGGGGGCGGAGGCGCTGGCGCGGTGGGAGCATCCCACCTTTGGCCGGATCTCCGCCGAAACGCTGTTTGCCGTGGCCGACCGGGGCGACCATGTCGCGCAGCTTTCGCGCCATATCGCCAAACGCGCGCTGAGCATCGCCGCCACCTGGCCCGCGCCGCTGCGGCTCTCGCTCAATGTCACCGCTGAGGATTTCGCGGTGGGCGACTTTGCCGGGACGATGCGCCGGATCATCGCCGAGACCGGTTTTGCGCCCGAGCGGCTAACGATCGAGATCACCGAGCAGACCCTGATCACCGATTTCGAGGCCTGCGCCGCCGCGCTGCGCGATCTGGCGGTGATCGGCGTGAGCGTGGCGCTCGACGATTTCGGCACCGGCTTTTCCAACTTCCGCGCGCTCAAAGCGTTGCCGCTGCAGGCGCTCAAACTCGACCGCTCGCTGGTGAAAGACGTGGCCGGCGACCCGCGCGACCGCGCCATCCTGGCGGCAATGGCGGCGATGGCGCGCGCGCTGGACCTCAAAGTGATTGCCGAGGGCGTGGAGAACGAGAGCCAGCTGGCGATTCTCGAGGCCGAAGGCTGCGATCTGTTTCAGGGCTTTCTGCGCTCCGGGCCGATTGCGGCGGAGGCGTTTGCAGCGCTGGCCGATGCGCACGGCGAGAGCCCAAGTTGACATAGTTGACACAGTCCTGAGAACAAACTCCGGGGGCCTTGGCGCGCCGCGAGATGGGCAGGCCGCAGACCCAAGTTGACGAAGTTGACACAGTCCTGAGTGCAAATTCGGGAGCCCCTTGCGTGCCTTTGTGGGCGGCATCGATGGCGGGGCCAGCGGGCCTCGTTTCCAACCCAAGTTGACATAGTTGACACAGTCCTGAGAACAAACTCCGCTGCCCTTTTGCGCGGGCGCTGCGCGGCAGCCAAGCGGCATGCACGGCTCGGAAACCGGCGCGTTTGCTGCGGCCTTTGGCGGGATGGGCGAGGATCGGGATGCACGCCCGTTGTGTATCGCAAGGCGTGGTTTGTAGGACAGCGGTTTGTTGCTAAGCACCATACTGCGCTCGCTCGTCTGATCCTTCGCCGGACTGGAGGTTGTGCGCGCGCAGACCCTATTGCTGGAACCCGCATGACCGCCGACCACCGCCTCGCTACCTATGGCACGCTCGCGCCCGGGCGGCCCAACCATCACCAGCTGACAGCGCTCAGCGGGGCGTGGTCGATGGGCACGATCCGGGGCCGATTGGTCGTGGAAGGTTGGGGCGCTGCGCTGGGTTATCCGGCGCTGGTGCTGGATGCGGGCGGCGAGGCCGTGGCCGTCCACCTGTTCACCTCGCCCGACCTGCCCGCGCACTGGGCCCGGCTCGATGCGTTCGAGGGGGCGGAGTACCGGCGCAGCGAAGTCGCGGTGGAGACGGCGGAGGGGGTAGTCTCGGCGTGGATTTATCTGGCGGCGCGTGGGTGAGGGGCAGCGTTCAGGAAGGGGGTTCGCGCAGAGCCCGCAGAGGACGCAAAGAGGTTGCCTTGCGCCGCAGACCTTCATAGCCGCCTGAAAGCGAAGCATGGCTGGCGTGTGGCGGCGCCGCCGGTGCCCTTAGGCTCTCTGCGTTGTCTGCGGGCTCTGCGCGAAACTCCCTTTGTAAACATCGCGCACCCTTGGCAGACTATGTCGCAAGGTATGGCAGCACTGCCGGAGTCTGGGGAGAGAACGCGCATGACCGTCAAAGTGATCAGCATGGAGCCCGATCCGCTGGCCCCCTATGCTATCGCGCCGGGCTGGCAGGTGGGGAACCTGTTGTTCCTATCGGGGCAGGCCGCGATCAGCGAGGCGGGCGAATTGGTCGGTGTGGGCGATTTCGGTGCCCAGCTGGTGCAGGTGATGGCCAATATCGACCGCGTGCTGGCAGCGGGCGGCAGCGACCGCAGCCGGATCGTCAAAGTGACGATCTACCTGACCGACATGGGCCATTTTCCCGCGATCATGGAAGCCCGGCGGACCTATTTCACGCCCCCCTATCCGGCGGATACGATCGTCGAGGTGAAGAGCCTGGCGTTGCCGGAGTTGATGATCGAGATCGATGTTATTGCGGTTGCGGGGTGAGGGGGCGCATTTAGGAAGGTGGTTCGCGCAGAGCTCGCAGAGAACGCAAAGAGGTTGCCTTGCGCCGCAGGCCTTCTCGCCCGCCTGAAAGCCAGCCATTTCTCCGATGCGGTAGCGCCGCCGCAGTTCCCCTTGCTCTCTCTGCGCTCTCTGCGGGCTCTGCGCGAAATATCTTTCTGAGCACCGCATAGTGATGGCGGACGGGGTGCGGCCTCGCACCACACCCCGCGCACGCACCCCTCCACAACCCTGCGGGCGGTCCCCCTCCTCTTGAAGGGGAGGTTCTGGTATGGAGACCGCATGATGAGCAAAGCTGATACCAAGAGCGACGCCTTCGCCGCCATCCATGCTTCGGCCAAGGCGATGCACAAAGTGGGCGCGATCGACAAGGCGACGATGCGCGATTTCGACGCGACGTGTCTGTCGGTGCCGCCCGCGTTCACGCCAGAGGCGGTGCGCCAGTTGCGCGAGGCGAACACTATGAGCCAGCCGGTGTTTGCGCGCTATCTGAACACCAGCGAGTCCACCGTCGAAAAGTGGGAAACCGGTGCCAAGCGCCCCAGCGGCATGGCCTGCAAGCTGCTCGCCGTGGTGCAGAAGCATGGGTTGCAGGTTTTGGTTTGAGGGGGTGGCGTTTGAAATATGGCGGTTTTCGCACCTGTCACCGTAATCCGTGCCACCGTAATCCAAGCCATTTTAGTTTAGGCGTGCGTCTTTACAAGTTCTGATGAGTTCGCGGTCGCTTACAAAGAGATTATAGGCAGTTTTGTTGCTGTTAGCCTCATCAATGTTGTTTTGGGATTGCTTCTCGATCATTCTTTTGCGAAGTTCTTCCTTAAAAATCCGATAGTCATTTGAAATACTGTCGTTACTCTCTCGAAGTGTACAGCGAATCTTTAAATCGGTTAATACAATGATAGGCGATCCGCCGTATAAATTTTTGGCTAAATTGATATTTTTATTTGCGACATTCAGATCTCCGACCTTCCAATCCGAATACGCCTCGCCTTCATATGAAATTGCGAGCCAACGCTGCTTTTCTGATCGATTCATCCAAGACACATTGTTTATATAGGCAGGAGTGACCTTGTATCTTTTACTTAGTTCGACGTAATCGCTTTCTCCGTCTGCTGACACCCGAAGAATAAGTGTACGGGAGTGAAATGCGAGTAGGTCAGAGTATCGCGCAAGGCGAAGGCATCTAACGGCCCAATCAGAATCACAACCATTTGACATAATATTCTTCGCTGAATCTATATATTCTCCATAAGCATAAAGCGAATTTTTGAGAAGAATTGAATTAGACTGAAGATCGTCGCGGCTTTTCTTGATCTCAACGTTGACTTTTGTGAGGTTGTCCCGTTGTTTCTGTAAATCATCTATACTTTTCGAAAGGCTATAAAAATATGAAAGGCTAATGCCAAAAATAGCTATTGTAGCAAGCCAAACAACTGAAGTCAGATTTACTGATGTTTTAATTTTCATTTTTTGTCCTCCTCAACTGGAGTTGAGCGAGATTCGAATTTGACTTTCGGTATCATCTTAACCAATGAGCGAAGGTCGGCAATTCGTAAGTATCCGCTCATAACCGCAAGCACTACTGCGGGAGCGGCGAATATGAGATATCTCCAAAACCAATTTATTCCGTAATCAATGTACGGCAGGCCTTTGGTGATTGTAAGGAGAGTCCCAACCGAGAGCCAGAGAAATGCAACCGATAAAAGCAGCGTACTTGTCGCTCGCTTTTGCTCGTCTACTTTTTCGCTGCTCTCTGACAAGGTTGGTCCGCCATCTCAGCTTGAACATTGCATTAGAATGCAAAGTCGCATGTGGCAAAGGCAACGGTCAAGCACTGTTATACAAAATTTGACACAAGTTTGGTGCTTGATTGCAGGCTGGGTTCCAGTAGCCCATCATTTATTCTGGTTAAATCAGTAGGTTGGTTTGGCACACCCCAGCGCCCCACGGCGAAGTGATTTATGTTGCTACATTGCATTCTCCAGAACTGCCCCTCCACTCAAGCCGCCCGCTTCTCCGCGCGCCTTGCAATCGCGCTCAGCCCCTTCGTCAGTTGCACCAACCCATTCAGCCGTGCTTCCGGCGTGCTCCAGGCGCGGTTGATCACCAGCTTGTTATCCGGGCGCAGGCGGGCGGTGCCGTTGAAGCGTTCGACGTAGGCGATGAGGCCGAGGGGGTCGGGGAAGTCGTCTTTGTGGAAGGAGACCAGCGCGCCTTTGAGGCCGACGTCGATCTTGGCGATGTTGGCCTCGATCGCCTGGCGCTTGATCTCGATCAGGCGCAGCAGGTTTTGCGTGGGGCCGGGGAGCGGGCCGAAGCGGTCGATCATTTCGGCGGCGAGGGCTTCGACCGCGTCGGGCCCTTCGGCGTCGTTCATGCGCCGATAGAGCGCCATGCGCACGGCGAGATCGGGCACGTAGTCTTCGGGGATCATGATCGGCGCGTCGAGCGTGATCTGCGGGCTCAACGCGTCGCGCGTTTTGGCCATGGTGAAATCGCCGGCCTTGGCGGCGAGGATCGCGTCTTCGAGCATGGATTGGTAAAGCTCGAAGCCGACTTCGCGGACGTGGCCGGATTGCTCGTCGCCGAGCAGGTTGCCCGCGCCGCGGATGTCGAGATCGTGGCTGGCGAGCTGGAACCCTGCGCCGAGCGAGTCGAGGTCGCTGAGGACTTTGAGGCGCTTTTCGGCGATTTCGGTGAGCGCCTGGTTTTCGGGATAGGTGAGGTAGGCATAGGCGCGCAGCTTGCCGCGCCCGACGCGGCCGCGCAGCTGGTACAGCTGGGCGAGGCCGAAGCGATCGGCGCGGTGGAGCACGATGGTGTTGGCGCTGGGGATATCGAGGCCGGATTCGACGATGGTGGTGGAGAGCAGGACCTCGTATTTCTTCTCGTAGAACGCGCCCATGCGCTCCTCGACCTCGGTCGGGCTCATCTGGCCATGCGCGGAGACGGCGCGGATTTCAGGGACGTTGAGCCGCAGCCAGTCCTCGACATCGGGCATGTCGGCGATGCGGGGGACGACGATGAAGCTCTGCCCGCCGCGCTGGTGCTCGCGCATCAGCGCCTCGCGCATCACCATGTCGTCCCACGGCATGACATAAGTACGCACGGCGAGGCGGTCGACCGGCGGGGTCTGGATGGTGCTGAGCTCGCGCAGGCCCGACATCGCCATCTGCAGCGTGCGCGGGATGGGGGTGGCGGTGAGGGTGAGGACGTGGACGTCGGTCTTGAGCTCCTTGAGTTTTTCCTTGTGCGTGACGCCGAAGCGCTGCTCTTCATCCACCACGACGAGGCCGAGGCGCTTGAACTCGATGGTCTTGGCAAGGAGCGCGTGGGTGCCGATGACGACGTCCATCGTGCCGTCGGCGAGGCGGGCGCGGGTTTCGGTGGCTTCTTTGGGCGGGACAAGGCGCGAGAGGCGGCCGATATTGATGGGGAAGCCGGAAAAGCGCTCGACGAAGTTGCTGTAGTGCTGGCGCGCGAGCAGGGTGGTGGGGGCGATGACCGCGACTTGTTTGCCCGCCATGGCCGCGACAAAGGCGGCGCGCAGCGCGACCTCGGTCTTGCCGAAGCCGACATCGCCGCAGACGAGCCGGTCCATCGGCTTGCCGCCTGCCATATCGTGCAGCACATCGTCGATCGCGCGCTCCTGGTCCTCGGTCTCGGCCCACGGGAACCGGTCGACGAACGGGCCGTAGCTGGCGGGATCGACTTCCATGACATCCGCCTCGCGCAGCGCGCGCAGCGCGGCGGTGGCCATGAGCTGGCCGGCCATTTCAAGGATGCGTTCGCGCATCCTGGCCTTGCGGCGCTGCCATGCTTCGCCGCCGAGGCGGTCGAGCGCGACGCCGTCACTCTCGCTGCCGAAGCGGGAAAGCACGTCGAGGTTTTCGACCGGGATATAGAGCTTGTCGCCGCCCGCGTATTCGAGCTGCACGCAATCGTGCGGGCTGGCGCCGACCGTGGTGGGGACTAGCCCAAGGTAGCGGCCGATGCCGTGCTCCATGTGCACGACAAGATCGCCGGGGCCGAGCGCGGCAAGCTCGGCGAGGAAGGCGTCGGCGTCCTTGCGCTTGCGCTTGCGGCGCACGAGGCGGTCGCCGAGAATGTCCTGCTCGGTGAGCACTTCGAGATCGGCGGCGGCGAAGCCCTGCTCGAGCGGGAGGACGACCGCAACCGGCTTGCCCTTGGCGGCGAGGCCGAGCGCTTCCTGCCAGCTCTCGGCAAAGATCGGCGCGGATTTGCCTGCGTCGCCGAGCAGCGAGGCGAGGCGCGCGCGCGAGCCGGCGGTGTAGGCCGCGACGATGGGTTTGAGGCCGCGCGTGCCGAGCGCGGCGAGATGCCTGGCGGCGGCTTCGTAGATGTTCGCGCCCTGCGCGCGCTCGGGGCTGAAATCGCGGGCGCTGGTGAAGCCGAAATCGAGCACGCGCTCGCCCGGCGGCTCGGCGAACAGGGTCATGCGGTGGACCGGCCAGCCGGCCAGCGCGCGCTCGAATTCGTCACCTGCCAGATAGAGCGCGTTTTCGGGGAGCGGGCGATAGCTTCCCGGGGAGCGGGCGGCGCTTTCGGTGCGCGCCTGATGATAGTCGGCAATGTCGGACAGGCGGGTTTCGGCGGCCTTGGCAGCGGCGGCGTCGATCAGGACGAGGTCGTGCTCGCCCAGATGATCAAGCAGCGTGACCAGCCGGTCTTCGAACAAAGGCAGCCAGTGCTCCATGCCCGCCAGCCGCCGCCCGTCGCTGACCGCCTGATAGAGCGGATCGCCGGTGGCATTGGCGCCGAAACGCTCGCGGTAGCGGGTGCGGAAGCGCTTGATGGAGTCTTCATCGAGCAAGGCTTCGCACGCAGGGAGCAGCAGATGCGATTCCACCGGCTGCACCGAACGCTGGGTGGCGGGATCGAACAGGCGGAGCGTTTCGAGCTCATCGCCGAAGAAATCGAGCCTGAGGCCGTGATCGAGCCCGCTGGGATAGAGATCGAACACAGAACCGCGCACGGCATATTCGCCTTTGTCGATCACCGTATCGGTGCGCGCATAGCCCTGGCGCTGGAGCAGCGCGATCAGGCTCTCGCGGCCGATTTCCATGCCGGGGGAAAGCAGACGGACCGACTCGCGGATGCGGAACGGGGTGAGCGTGCGCTGGAGCAGCGCGTTGATCGTGGTGACCAGCAATTGCGGTTCGTCGCGCTTTTGCTGGAGCCGCTGGAGCGCGGCGAGGCGCTGCGCGCTGACCGTGAGCGCGGGCGAGGCGCGGTCGAAGGGCAGGCAATCCCATGCCGGAAATTCGATGACATCGAGCTCGGGCGCGAAGAACGCGGCGCTTTCGCTGATTGCGCGCATCGCGCTTTCATCGGCTGCGACGAACACCGCGCGGCCTTTGGCGGGTCTGGCCCCCGCAGCGCGCGCGAGATCGGCAAGCACCAGCGGCTGCGCGCCGCGCGCCACCGACGATAGCGTCAGCGGGCCGGTGGCCGAGAGGATGCGGTCAAGATCGGGCATGGGACGGGGTACAGGCTTTTCGGGTCAGCGCGGAATGTCGACGTAATCGAGCCGGCGCATGAGGTCCATCAGCGGCCCAGCGTAAGCTGCGGGTGCCGCTTGCGAGCCCAGCGCCCAGGCCATGATCTCCACGTCGTCTTCATCGACCAGGCGCTCGAACCAAGCCAGGTCGGCTTCGCCCCATGCCAGATGATAGCGATCAAAATAACAGCCGATCATGTAATCCGCTTCACGCGTGCCGCGATGCCACGCGCGGAAGCGGGCGCGGGCGACGCGGGCGGGATCGAGCAGGGCGGGGCTGGTCATGACCGGTGCCGATAGGACCAAACAAGGTCGCTCGGCAAGCCCGATCCCTGCCCCTCGCGGCAGGACCGCTCAGGCGTGCAAGGCGGCCAGAACTTCCGCGTTGCTGCGACCATTAAGCTCTTTGGCGAGCTCGTGGCGGAGCACCGCTGACAATTGCTTGTGATAATGCGGCCGCATTTCGCCCAATGCGGCGGGCGGGGCAACGATGACCAGATCGCTGATCCGGTGCTCAAGAACCTCGCGATTGAGCCACCGCACGACGGCGGCGCAATGCGTATCTTCCTCCATCCGGTGGTGCGAGGGTTCGGAGGCGGTCGGGGTATGATGGCCACCGGCGCTGTGGTTGCGCTCGTCGAGCGAGGGAGCCGGGACAGCCTCGAGTTGGGGAGCAGCCTCGGTCCCGCTGTTGCGCAGCAGCGTGAGGTGCTGGCCATCGGCAACTGCTATGATCGTACCGTGCGGTATCAACATGTGGTCTGGTCCCATTCTGCCTGCGAACCTGCCAAAACCTCGGCCAGAGCCGATAGTTCCCTGTCCCATGTCAAATTGGACGGGGATGGTGGCGGTTTGGCAGGCTTGCGATTAAGCGTGGCAGCGATGCGTCCCGAAGTGCTCAATCCGCTGTTTGCCGAAACCGCCAGCCTCAAAGGCGTTGGCCCCGGGCTGTCGCGCCCGCTCGAGAAACTGGGGCTGCTGCGGGTGCGCGATCTGGCCTATCATGTGCCCGAGCGGTTTGTAGCGCGGCGCGCGGTGGCCAATCTGGATGAGGCAACGGTCGGCGAGCAGATTGTCGTCTCGCTCAGTGTGCGAGAGCATCGCGGCGCTTCGGGGCGGGGGCCATACCGGATCATCGCCGAAGACCTCCTCGGCAATTTTGTGACCTTGGTCTATTTCGGGCGCGCCGCGTTCACCGCGAAGAAGCAGCTGCCGGCGGGGGAGACGCGCTGGGTGGCGGGGCGGCTCGATCAGTTCGGCCAGTCGCTGCAGATCGTGCATCCCGATCACGTGAGCACGGATAGCGCGGAGCTGCTCGGCAGCCTCAACGAGCCGGTCTATGGCCTTTCCGAAGGGATGACGCTGGGGCGCATTCAGGGGCTTGTACAGCAGGCGCTGGGCACGCTGCCCGCGCTGCCCGAATGGATCGAGCCGGGATTGCTTGAGCGGACGGGCTGGCCGGACTGGCGCACCGCGCTGACGCAGGCGCACAAGGGCGCGAACGCCGAGGCACGCGACCGGCTGGCCTATGACGAGCTTCTGGCGAACAGTCTGGCGCTGCTGCTGGTGCGCGCCAGCAACCGCTCGCGCACCGGAACGCCGCTGACCGGCGATGGACACTTGCGCGCGCGGCTCAATTTGCCGTTCGAGCTTGCCGGCGCGCAGAAGCGCGCGATTGGCGAGATCGAGGGCGATGTGGCGCAAGGTGCGCCGATGCTGCGGCTGCTGCAGGGCGATGTTGGATCCGGCAAGACCGCAGTCGCGCTGCACGCCATGCTGATTGCAGTCGAGGCGGGGACGCAGGCGGCGCTGCTTGCGCCGACGGAGATCCTCGCGCGCCAGCATGCCGAGACCTTGACCCGGATGGCAGCGGGCACGGGCGTGACGATTGCGCTGCTGACCGGGCGCGACAAGGGCCGCGCGCGCGAATCGATCCTGATGGGGCTGATCGACGGGTCGATCCAGATTTGCGTGGGCACGCATGCGCTGTTTCAGGAATCGGTGGCGTACAAGCATCTGGCGCTGGTGGTGATCGACGAGCAGCACCGCTTCGGCGTGGGCCAGCGATTGTTGCTGACACAAAAGGCGAAGCGCACACCGCATTGCCTCGCCATGACGGCAACGCCGATCCCGCGCACGCTGACTCTGGCGCAATACGGCGAGATGGATGTCTCGCGGCTCGATGAAATGCCGCCCGGGCGGCAGGCGATCGATACGCGGGTGGTGGCGATCGAGCGGATGGCCGAAGTGGTCGATGGCATCGGCCGCCACATTGCGGCGGGCGGGCAGGCCTATTGGGTGTGCCCGATGGTGCGCGAGCAGGAGACCGCCGACATTGCCGCCGCCGAAGCGCGCCATGCCGCGCTGCGCGAGCGGTTTGGCGATACGGTGGTGCTGGTGCATGGCCAGTTGCGGCCCGAGGCCAAGGACGCGGCGATGGAACGCTTTGCGCGCGGCGATGCGCACGTGCTGGTGGCGACTACGGTGATCGAGGTGGGCGTCGATGTGCCGAACGCCACATTGATGGTGATCGAGCAGGCCGAGCGTTTTGGCCTCGCGCAGCTGCACCAGCTGCGCGGGCGCGTGGGGCGCGGCAGCCAGCGTTCGACCTGCCTGCTGCTGCGCGGCGAAGCGCTGTCCGAAGTGGGGCGCGAACGGCTGGCGCTGATGCGCGAGACACAGGACGGGTTTCGCCTGGCCGAGGAGGATCTGCGGCTGCGCGGCGGCGGCGAGCTGCTCGGCACGCGGCAATCGGGCGACACGCCCTTCAAGGTAGCTGATTTCGAGCAGATCGCGCGGCTATTGCCGATGGCGCACGATGATGCGCGGCTGCTGATGGAGCGCGATGGCGGGCTCTCCAGCCCGCGCGGGGAAGCGGCGCGCATTTTGCTGTATCTGTTCGAGCGCGATTGGGGTGTGCAGCTCCTGCGCGGCGGTTGATGGTCCAAGGAGCGAGTTGATGGCACAGGTTCCCGAATCCGCGCGCGCGCTGGGCTATGCCGGGCTGCTCCCGCAGGCGGCGGCATTGCTGGCGGTGATCAAGGGCGGTCCGATCAGTTGGACGGCGATGGCGCTGGCGTATGGCTATGCGGCGCTGATTTTCAGCTTCATCGGCGGGGCGTGGTGGGGCATCGGACTGGCGAAGCCGGAAACGCCGCGCTGGATCTTTCTGGCGGCGGTCATGCCCAGCCTGATCGGGTTGGCGCTGTGGTTTCCGTGGATGGAAGGCTGGAGCTGGCCGGGGCCGGAATTGATGGCGATCGGAGGATTGATCCTGTTCTCGCCGCTGGTCGATCGGGCGATAGGTTTCAAGCCCGGCGGCTGGATGCGGCTGCGGCGCGATCTGTCGATCGGCCTTGGCACGCTGACGATCGCGATTGGCTATGTGGCGCAAAGCCAGGGGCCAGTTTGAGAAATTGGTCGGGGAGAGAGGATTCGAACCTCCGGCCCCTGCCTCCCGAAGACAGTGCTCTACCAGGCTGAGCTACTCCCCGACCGATCGGCCAGCCGGTCTCCCGGCGCCGAGGCAGGCGCGCCGTATAGGCACCGCAAATGACCGTGGCAAGCGGCGATGTGCAGGTGCCCTTCGTGCTCAGGCGGCCATGCGGTCGAGGCGCGGCGCGGGCAGTGTCTCCGGTTCGCCGCCGCTCGTGTGGAACCGCTCGACGAGCTGCGCCAGCGCTTCGGCTTCCTGCGAGAGGCTGTGGGCGGCGGCATTGGTCTGCTCGACCATCGCCGCGTTCTGCTGGGTGACTTTGTCGATCTGGGTAAAGCTTTCGCTCACCTGGCCCAGTTCCCTCGCCTGCTCTTGCGCGGTCCGGGCAATCGTGCCGATGGCGGCGCCGATCCCGAACACCTGATCGCTGATGCCGTTGAGAACCTGGCCGGTGTTGCCGACCAGCGCGACGCCTTCGCCGACCTGGCGGGTCGATGCCGCGACAAGCCCCTTGATGGTGCTGGCGGCATCGGCGGAACGCTGGGCAAGCGCGCGCACTTCGTTGGCGACCACGGCAAACCCGCGCCCCGCTTCGCCGGCGCGGGCTGCTTCGACCCCGGCATTGAGCGCCAGCAGATTGGTCTGGAAAGCGATGCCATCGATGAGCGAGACGATCTGGCCGATCTCGCGGGCCGAGGATTCTATGCCGTTCATGGCTTCCACGGCGCGGCCGACAACTGTCGCACCCTCCGATGCGCTGGCTTGCGTCTTGCCGATTTCGGTATCGACTTCGCCGGCGCTGCGGGCAGTCGCCTCGATCTCGCCGGTGAGCCGCAAGGTGGCCTGACTGTTGCGGCCGAGCGCATCGGCTTGATGTTCGGTTCGGCGGGAGAGATCATCGGAGGCGGCGCGGATTTCGTTCGCACCGACGGCGATCTGCCGAGCGGTCGCGTCGACAGCGCGGACCATCGATTCGAGGTTGCCGGTGGCGTTGTTGAGCGCAGCGCGCAGGCGCTCGTAGCTGTGGGGGAACTGCTCGGTAATGCGGGTGGCGAGATCGCCGTCGGCCAGATCCTGAAGACGCTGACCAAGCGCGGAAATGACAGCTTCCTGGTCGGATTGGACCTGCTGGCGCTCGGCGGCAGCCGCCGCTTCGAGATCGCTCTGACGCTGGCGAGCGAGCGCCTGCCCGAGCACCATTTGCTCAAGGCCGCGCGAGAGATAGACCAGCGCGCCGGTTTCCACGACGACGATCACGGCATGCAAGACGACGCGGCCAAGATCCGGGCCGTTGTTGAAAACAAGGCTCGGCGCGAGGAAATTGGTGGCGAGGTGGTGTACCGCGGTCACGGCAGCGGCGGCTACCACAGGCCGCCAGTCAGCGAGCAGCGCGGTCATGGCGATTGTCGCAAAGAACAGCATGTGGAAATCGATGATCCACGCCGAGCCTGCAGCCTGCATCAGGAAAAGCGCCGGATAGAGCGCAAAGGTTGCGCCGACCAGCAGACGCGAGGCCGCGTCTGTCTTGCCGGTGCGTTCGAGCCAGGTGGGCATCAGGCTGATCGCGGCCGCCAGCATCGCCGGCATCATCCCAAGTCCGCCAATGGCCGCCCAGCCAAAAAGCAGGCCGGTGGCAAGCCAGCTCATCAGCATCATGGCAAACATGCCCTTGCGGCGGAGCAGATCGAGATCGTTCATGGTGTTCAAGTCCTGCGTGAGTTTGCGTTGTCGGGATTGCAAGCCGCTTCGGGGACGGCGATCAGCAGCCAGCCCCGTTTCAGCGCGGCGAAGGCAGTTTCATTGTGGCCGAGCCGCAGCACCAGCCCGCTGCCGATGCGCGCCGGGCCGAGAAGTGTCGCGTCGTTGGCTGTGAGCCAGCGAAGTGCTTCGCTTGATCGCGAAGGCTCCAGCGGCAGCAGCAAGGCCGCCTGGCCCGCGCGCGGCCAAGCGATCGCCGCGCAGAGTGTGAGCAGCAGCAGCGACACCTGACATGTCGCGGCGAGCCGGTTCAGGGGAGCGGGAATGCAGGGTACGGACTTCATAACTATCATATAAATTGGCAGGATGTGCGAACCTGCGACCCGGGCCTACGTCGAAATGCGTAAACCAATTTTCGTCATCTGTTTTTGGGCACGTTGGTCTTGGGCTCTGGGCCTTTCGCCCACGGTCAAGCCGCTCTAGGATGAAGCCATGGCCAGCCCCGCCCGATCCGCCGACTCCGCCGCGCCTGCGCACCCCGAGCAGCAATACCTCGATCTGATGCGGCGCATCTGGCATGAGGGCGACGAGCGGATCGACCGGACCGGGATCGGCACGCGCTCGGTGTTCGGCGCGCAGTTGCGGTTTGATCTGGCAGACGGGCTAATGCCGCTGCTCACCACCAAGCGGGTCTATTGGAAGACCGCGACGCGCGAATTCCTGTGGTTCCTGACCGGCGACACCAATATCCGCGCATTGTGCCAGCAGGGCGTGGAGATCTGGACCGACTGGCCTCTCGACCGCTATCGGCGCGAAACCGGCGATCCTATCAGCCGCGCCGATTTTTCCGCGCGGATCGTGGCGGATGAAGATTTTGCGCGCGCCTGGGGCGAGCTTGGCCCGGTCTATGGCAAGCAGTGGACCGACTGGCCGGTGTATGAACCGGCGGGCGGGGGGCTGTTTGCGCGGCGGGCGCACGGGATCAATCAGGTGGCCGAGCTGGTCGAGAGCCTGCGCCGCAATCCGGGCAGCCGCCGCCATATCGTCGAGGGCTGGAACGTGGCCGAACTGGACCGGATGGCGCTGCCGCCATGCCACAAGACTTATCAGTTCCATGTCGCGGACGGGCGGCTTTCCGGGCTGCTCACGCAGCGCAGCTGCGATGTCGCGCTGGGGCTGCCGTTCAACTTGTGGGGCGGGGCGCTGTTTATCCGCATGCTGGCGCAGCAATGCGATCTCGCGCCCGGCGAGCTGGTGTGGATAGGCGGCGACACGCATCTTTATCTCAACCATGCCGAACTGGTCGAAGCGCAGCTGGCGCGGGTGCCGGAAGGCGCGCCAAAGCTTGCCATCGCGCGGCGGCCCGAGAGCATTTTCGGGTACCGGATCGAGGATTTCGAAGTGACGGGCTACACGCCGCAGGCGCATATCGCCGCGCCCGTGGCGGTATAGCCGCAACACCGCGCGGCCCCGGCGGCGCGGCGAGAGGGAGAGGCGACGATGCTGGGCAGACTAGATGCGCTGGACCGGGTGGCGCAGGCGCTGATCGCGCTCGTTGCGCTGATCGCTCTGAGCAATGGCGCGGTCATGCTCAGCGACCCTTATGGCTGGTATCAGGCCATTCCCACCGTGCGCTTCACGGGGCCGCCCAATCCGCATTTCATCCGCGATATCGCGCTTGCCTATCTGCTCACGGCGCTGATGCTCGGCTATGGCGCGCTCAATCTGCAGGGCCGCTGGTTGGGCGTGGTGGCTGGCAACCTCTGGCTGAGCGCACACGGCGCCTTCCATGCCTATGAAGTGGCGACGGGGATCTGCTCGCCGACGGTGTTCTGGCAGGATTTTCCTGCGGTGGTGGTGCCACCGGCGCTGGTCTGGGCCGCGCTTGCCATCGTGATTTTGCGGCAGAGGATCGTGCCGGCCGGGCTGCCGCGTACCATGGTGCTGGGCGCGATCGAGCGGCTTTCGCCGGGTGAGGCGGCCTATCTCCACGAGATCGCCCGCGCGCCGGGGCATGCCTTCGAGAAATTCGTGCATTTCATGCCGGTGACGACGCACCGCCATGCCGCTCCCGCCGCCATATTTCACATGGCGCGGATCGGCGCGACATTGGCCGAGGATTGCGGCGCCTGCGCACTGGCAGCGGCACAAGGCGCGCTGGCCGACGGAGTTTCGCGCGACCTGGTCAATGCGGCGCTTGCGGGCCAGGTGCCTGCGGGCGATCTGCAGACCGGTTTCGCATTCGGGCAAGCGATCGCTGCGCAAGGGGCCGATGCCTTTGCGCTGGGCGATGCGATCGAGGCGCTGCATGGCCGCACCGCGCGGCTGGAAATGGCCATGACGGCGGCGAGCGTGCGCACTTATCCGGCGATCAAGCGCGGGCTCGGGCTGACCCGCTCGTGCGCGGCCACCCGGCTAGTCGTGTGAGCGGGAAAGGCGCAGGCTGCTGATTGACTCGCTCTCGAGCGCGCAATAATATTGCGCGTATTGAAAACAAACTGTCGAGCTGTGCGGTTGTGCGGCACGACGAACGGAGGCGCTGCCGGAAATGCCAGACAATCTGCCGCGCCTCGCACTCCATGTGCCTGAACCGCGTTTCCGCCCCGGTGATCCGGTCGATTACAGCCATCTGGCGATCCCCGCCGCGGGCGCACAGCCGCGGCCCGACGAGATTTGCGCGGCCGCGGAGACGCATCCGCTGTGCCTCGATCTGGTGCGTGTGCTCGATGAAGATCACCGCGCGGTGGGGCCATGGGACCCCCGGCTCGATCCGGATACGCTGCGCCGCATGCTGCGCAACATGGCGCTGACCCGCGCTTTCGACGAACGGATGTACCGGGGGCAACGGCAGGGCAAGACCAGCTTCTACATGAAATGCACCGGGGAGGAGGCGACCTCGATCGCGCCCGCCATGGCGCTGGCCGACGACGACATGGTGTTCCCGAGCTATCGCCAGCAGGGCATCCTGATCGCGCGCGGCTATCCGATGGTGGCGATGATCAACCAGATCTACTCGAACCGCGCCGACAAGCTGAAAGGCCGCCAGCTGCCGATCATGTATTCGGCGCGCGAGGCGGCGTTCTTCTCGATTTCGGGCAACCTTGCCACGCAGTTTCCCCAGGCCGTGGGCTGGGCGATGGCGAGCGCGATCAAGGGCGATACGCGCATTGCCGCCGCCTGGCTGGGCGAGGGATCGAGCGCGGAGGGCGATTTTCATTCGGCGATGACCTTTGCGACGGTCTACAACGCGCCGGTGGTGTTCAATCTGGTCAACAACCAGTGGGCCATCTCGAGCTTTTCAGGCTTTGCCGGAGCGGAGCGGACGACGTTTGCCGCGCGGGCCATCGGCTATGGCATGGCTGGCCTGCGGGTCGATGGCAACGATGCGCTGGCGGTCTATGCGGCCTCCCGCTGGGCCGCCAACCGTGCCCGCGCCAACGCCGGACCCACGCTGATCGAGCATTTCACCTACCGCGCCGAGGGGCATTCGACTTCGGACGATCCGGGCCAGTATCGCTCGGTGCAGGAGCGGGGCGAGTGGCCGCTGGGCGATCCGATAGCCCGGCTGCAGCAGCACCTGATCGCGCTGGGCGAATGGTCGCTCGAGGCGCACGCCGCGATGGATGCGGCGCTGCTCGACGAGGTCAAGGCGGCGACGAGCGAGGCGGAGCAGAATGGCACGCTCGGCCACGGACTGCATCATCCGTTTCGCACGATGTTCGAGGATGTGTTCGAAGAGCTGCCCTGGCATTTGAAGGAACAGAGCGAGCAGGCGATCCGCGAACGGAAAACGAAGTGGCCTGAGTGGACCGACGATCGGGAAGCGCCATGAACGAGGGACCTGTCCGCCGCCTCAACATGATCGAGGCGATCAACGAGGCGCTTGACGTGATGATGGCGCGCGATCCCGATGTCGTCGTGATGGGCGAGGATGTCGGTTATTTCGGCGGTGTTTTCCGCGCGACCGCCGGGCTGCAGAAGAAATACGGCAAGACGCGCGTTTTCGACACGCCGATCAGCGAATGCGGGATCATCGGCGTGGCGGTGGGGATGGGCGCGTATGGCCTGCGCCCGGTGCCCGAGATCCAGTTTGCCGACTACATCTATCCGGGGCTCGATCAACTGGTCTCCGAGGCCGCGCGGCTGCGCTATCGCTCGGCGGGCGAATTCATCGCTCCGATGACGGTGCGCTCGCCCTTTGGCGGGGGGATTTTCGGCGGGCAGACGCACAGCCAGAGCCCGGAGGCGATGTTCACCCATGTCGCGGGCCTCAAGACAGTGGTGCCCGCCACGCCCCATGACGCCAAAGGGCTGCTCATCGCCGCGATCGAGGACAACGATCCGGTGATCTTTTTCGAGCCCAAGCGGATCTACAACGGCCCGTTCAACGGGTTTTACGACCGCCCGGTCGAGCCTTGGGCCAAACATGCGGGCAGCGACGTGCCGGAAGGGTACTATTCCATTCCACTCGGCAAGGCGCGGATCGTGCGCGAAGGCGAGGCGATGACGGTGCTGGCTTACGGCACCATGGTTCATGTGGTGAGCGCGGTGCTCGCCGAAAAGGGCGTGGACGCGGAGATCATCGATCTGCGCACACTGGTGCCGCTCGATATCGCGGCTGTGGAGAAGTCTGTGCGCAAAACCGGCAAATGCATGATCGTGCATGAAGCAACGCGCACTTCCGGCTTTGGCGCCGAGCTTGCCGCGCTGGTGCAGGAGCGCTGTTTCTACCATCTCGAAGCGCCGATCGAACGCGTGACCGGGTTTGACACGCCCTATCCGCACAGCCTCGAATGGGCTTATTTCCCGGGCCCCGTCCGCATCGGCGAGGCCGTCGACCGGCTTTTGAAAGACTGACGCCATGGGTACTTTCACTTTTCGCCTGCCTGACATCGGCGAGGGCATCGCCGAGGCCGAGATCGTGGCATGGCATGTCGCAGTCGGCGACCGCATCGATGAGGACGCGCGCCTTGCCGACATGATGACCGACAAGGCGACGGTCGAGATGGAAAGCCCGGTTGCGGGCACGGTGATCGCGGTGGCGGGTGCGGTCGGCGATGTGATCGCGATCGGATCGCCGCTGGTGGTGATCGAGACGGAGCAGGAAAATGGGGACAGTCCCCCTTTTTCCGAGCCGCTGGCGGCGCGCGCGCCCGAAGCGATCCCGGCGCCTGCCGCGCACGCAGAGGTGCGTGAGGAAATAGGGGACAGTCCCCATTTATCGCCAGCCGGAGAAAAAGGGGACAGTCCCCTATTTTCGTCGGCGGCCCAGCCTGCGACCAAAGTGCTTGCCAGCCCGGCGGTGCGCCAGCGCGCGGCGGACCTGGGCATCGATCTGGCGCAGGTCAGGCCCTCGGCGGAGGGGCGCGTCCGCCACGCCGATCTGGACCAGTTTCTCGCTTACAATGCCGCCGGCGGTTACGGCGCGGCGGCGGCGGTGCGGGCGGACGAAACTGTGCGGGTGATTGGCCTGCGCCGCCGGATTGCCGAGAACATGGCAGCTTCGAAGCGGCACATCCCGCATTTCACGTATGTCGAAGAGTGCGACGTGACCGCGCTGGAGACCATGCGCGCGCAATTGAACGAGGCGCGGGGCACGAAACCCAAGCTCACCATGCTGCCTTTGCTGATCCGCGCTATCTGCCGCACTTTGCCGCAATTCCCGATGCTCAATGCACGTTACGACGACGAGGCGGGCGTGGTGACGCGGTATGGCGCGGTGCATCTGGGGATGGCGACGCAGACCCCGGCTGGGCTGATGGTGCCGGTGATCCGCGATGCGCAGGACCGCAACCTGTGGCAGCTTGCTGCCGAGATTGTGCGCCTGGCCGAGGCCGCGCGCAGCGGAGCGGCTACCTCGGCGGAGCTTTCGGGTTCTACCTTGACGATCACTTCGCTGGGTGCGCTGGGCGGGGTGGTGACGACTCCGGTGATCAATCGGCCCGAAGTCGCGATCATCGGCCCCAACCGGATTGTCGAGCGGCCGATGTTCGTGCCCGATGGTCTTGGCAGGGAGCGCGTGGAAAAGCGCAAGCTGATGAACCTGTCGATTAGCTGCGATCACCGCGTGGTCGATGGCTGGGATGCGGCCAGCTTCGTGGCCGCGCTCAAGCGGTTGATCGAGACTCCGGTGCTGATCCTGAGCGATTGATCACAGGTTAGCGCACGATCCCGCGATAGATCATCTGGCCTTCGCCTTGCGCGGCGAGGGCGCCGGGGATGCGCCAGCGCAAGTGCGTAACGTCTTCGGGCACGGCATGGCGCAGCTGTCCGTCGCGCTCGCGGATGGTGAGCGCGGCAAGATCGCCCCACGAGCGGCCGCCGTCGACCGAGACTTCCTCGTCGCCCGCGGCGCTGCGCTGAAACGAGACGGCGCGCGGCATCGGGTTGGTGACGGTGAATTCGCGGGTGCGCGCCGATTTCCAGTTGACCACGAAGACGACGCGATCACCGGGCTGCAGCCGCTCGGCGCGTTCGAGCGTGCGCGCGATCCGGCCGCCGGGGGCGGGCTGGAAGCGCTCGACAAACACGTCACTGGCAAACTGCACCGGTCCGGCGGCGTTTGCGGTGCAGGGCACGATGGCCGCAGCGCTGACAAGGCCGAGCGCGATGGAGCGGCGAAGCGGCGTATTCATGCAGTTTTTGCCCCAAGGCGCAGTTTCGCGCCGCTGGATGGTTTCGCACATATGTGGATAAAGTCTGGTTAACGCGGGTTGTCCGCAGTGCGTCTGGGCAATCCGGGCAATTTGACGGGCCGGGCGGAGCAAGCCGAAAAAACTTGGAGCCGCGTTGTTGACAGGGGCGGAAGCCTGCCATAGTTGCGCTGCTCCCAAGCGAGTTGCGGGTGTAGCTCAGTTGGTTAGAGTGCCGGCCTGTCACGCCGGAGGTCGCGGGTTCAAGTCCCGTCACTCGCGCCATTCGCTTGGGAATTTGCCCTCCGGCTTGTCGGGCCGCCGTGCACGGGGGCCAAATTCAGCCCCAGCGCCCGGTTTCCATCCAGATCAGGAAGCGCCGCAAGGGCAGCAGCCAGACGGTGCCGAGGATGATGTAGACCAAAGTCTGCACCAGCACCGGCAACGAGCTGATCGGCGAAGACAGACCCGCCACGATCAGGCAATAGCCGCCCAGCATCAGCACAAGCGCGATAACGCCCGCCGGCTTGCGCCACGTGGGCAGGTATTTGTCCGGATCGTTCATCGTTGTCCTGCCTTAAAGGGGCCAAAAAACCGGGTCGGTGTTACCACAGCGGTCAAGGCCCGGTCATGCGCCTCGTCGGGCAAGTTTTCGACACGCTGGCAATCCCACGCCATGCCGACGGCCGGAACGCCCGGATGGGCCGCCAGCCAGCGATCATAATGCCCGCCGCCTTGACCAAGCCGCGCCCCCTCGGCGGTGAATCCGACCAGCGGCAGCAACAGGAATGCGGGAACAGCAGGTTCCGCCCCGGCCAAGGGCTGCAAGATGCCGAACGGGCCGGGTTCGAGCAATTCCTCAAGATGCGGCGAGCGCCACAGGCGAAACTCCATTGCCGCGCCGCGCGAGGCGAACCACGGCAGCGCAATGCTGTGCCCGGCATCGTAAAAATGGCGCGCATAGGCGCCCGCCGGCGCTTCGGCGGGGCCAGCGCAATAGAGCCCTATCACCGCACCTGTCGGCACCAGCGCGAGCAACGGCGACGGCGGGCGCAGAAACGTGAGAGCGCGGATGCGCGGATCTAGCGCCGCCACATGGGCGCGGCGCGCGGCGCGCAGTTCCTTGCGCAGCGCCGACTTGATCAGCGCGGGTTCGACGCCTTGCACGCTGCTTTCTCCGGTTTGCTCGTTCAGGAAAGGGGGGTGACGGGCCCACCATGGGTCGTTTCCGGGAGAATCCTCTGACGCGCTCACGTCAGGTGGGGACCATGTACGCAGGCCAGGGCCTGCGCAGGGACAGCCCCCAAGGATTTGCTTATAGCCTCAGGGATTTCATGCGGCACGTGCCGGGCAGTTCCCGTCGCTGTCCTATCTAGGCCACCCGCACTGATTTCTCAAGGGGCCGGTTGCTCGAGATGCGCGGCAAGTTTTTCCACCCGGGCGGCCAGCGCCTCGATCCGTGCGGCGACTTCGGCGGCGATCTCAGGGCCGGGGAGGTCGGCCTCGGCCGCCTCGGCTGCAGCGGTTTCGCTCGGCGGCGGGGGCGCGTTGCGGTGGGCGTCGTGGAGTTCGTCGGCCAGAAGCAGCGCGGCGAACAACAGCATGCGCGTCTCGCTCTGGCCCGGCCCGGCATTCAGCCGCCCGGCGCGCTCGTCGATCATCCGCCCGAGCATGGCGATGTGGCTCTCTTCGCCGTCGGTGGCGGCCACGGTGAAGACCCGGCCGCCGATGGTCAGGTTGACATTGCTCATGGCTTCGCTTTCGCAACTCTGGTGGGGTGGGCGCGCAGCGGGTTCATTGCGGCAGATTGGCGAGCAGCAGATCGAGCTGGCGCAGTTCGCTGGTCACTTTGTCCTTGAGCTTGCGGTGCCGCGAGGTGATCTCGCCGAGCGCGGCAGTGTCTGCCTCGCCGATGCGCTGCGCCGCCGCTTCCAGCCTGCCGATGGCCTGCTCGATCCGATCCAGCGCCTGATCGACCGTTCCGCGCTCGGCGGTGTCCAAAGCTTCGTTCGCCATGGCCCATTTTGCTAGCACAAATGCGCCCGCCTGCAAGCCGCCGTAGGCGGACATTCCCCAGCCTTGTACAGCAAACGGCCCGCGCGCCTCCCGCAAGCTTGACGGTGGATGGCGCTGCTCCCAAAGAAGCCGCGCTTCGAATCGTCACCAATCGCGCCGGCGCGCGGCTCCGAAGGGCAGTATCTGGATATGTTGCGCGATCAGACCACGCTTCGCCCGATGGCCAACGCGATCCGCGCGCTGGCGATGGACGCGGTTGAAGCGGCCAATTCGGGGCATCCCGGCATGCCGATGGGCATGGCGGACGTGGCGACGGTGCTGTGGTCGGGGTTTTTGAAGTACGATCCCGCCGATCCGGCATGGCCCGATCGCGACCGGTTCGTGCTGTCGGCCGGGCATGGCTCGATGCTCATTTATGCGCTGCTCTATCTCACCGGCTATGCTTCGCCGACGATGACCGACATCCGCAAGTTCCGCCAGCTCGACAGCGTGTGCGCGGGGCACCCGGAAAACCACCTGATCCCGGGCGTCGAATGCGCCACCGGGCCGCTGGGCCAGGGGCTGGCGATGGCGGTTGGCATGGCAATTGCCGAGCGGCGGCTCAATGCCGCGTTCGGCGATGAGCTGGTCGATCACCGCACCTGGGTGATCGCGGGCGATGGCTGCCTGATGGAAGGCGTGAACCACGAGGCGATCGGCCTTGCCGGCCACCTCGGCCTCGGCCAGCTCAATGTGCTGTGGGATGACAACCGCATTACCATCGACGGCGATGTGAGCCTTTCGTCGAGCGAGGATATCCCGGCCCGCTACCGCTCGGCCGGGTGGCATGTGACCGCGTGCGATGGCCATGATTATGCCGATATCGCGCGCGCGCTGGGCGAAGCTGCCGCCGATCCGCGCCCCTCGCTGATCGCCTGCCGCACGATCATCGGCAAGGGCGCGCCAAACAAGCAGGGCGGGCACAATGTCCATGGTGCGGCGCTCGGGGCCGCCGAGATTGCCGCCGCGCGCGCGCATCTGGAATGGGATGCCGCGCCGTTCGAGATTCCGGAGCCGATTCTTGCGGATTGGCGCAGCCTCGGCGCGCAAGGGGCCGCGGCGCATGCCGCGTGGCAGCAGCGCTACGACAATGCCGAGCTGGCGCTGCGCAACGCATTTCGCAACTGCATGGACGACAGCCTGAGCCAGGAAGTTTCGGCGCAGGACTATATCGCCGCGCTGCTGGACAAGCCGGCCAAGATCGCCACCCGCAAGGCATCGGAAAATGCGCTGGAGGCGCTGCAGCACGCATGGATGATCGGCGGTTCGGCCGATCTGACCGGTTCGAACAACACGCGGATCAAAGCCGCCACCCCCTTCGCCAAAGGGCATTACGCGGGCAACTACATCAATTACGGCATCCGCGAGTTCGGCATGGCGGCGGCGATGAACGGCATCGCGCTGCATGGCGGGCTGGTGCCCTTCGGCGGCACGTTCCTGGTGTTTTCGGACTATGCCCGCAATGCCATCCGCATGTCGGCGCTGCAGAACGCCCGCGTGATCTATGTGATGACGCACGACAGCATCGGGCTGGGCGAAGACGGCCCGACGCACCAGCCGGTCGAGCATGTGATGAGCTTGCGCCTGATCCCGGGGCTGCGCGTGTTTCGCCCGGCCGATGCAGTGGAAACCGCCGAGGCTTGGGAGCTGGCGATCAAGGCGGCACATAGTCCGTCCCTGCTGGTGCTGACGCGCCAGAATCTGCCTCAGCTGCGCAATGCACCGTCGGAAAATCTCACTGCGCTGGGCGGGTATCGCCTCCGCGCCGCCACCGCACCGCGCAAGGTGGTGCTGCTCTCGACCGGCTCCGAAGTGGCGCTGGCCGCCGATGTCGCCGCCGCGCTCGAGGCGCAGGGGATCGGAGCCGATGTGATTTCGATGCCGTGCTGGGAACTGTTCGACGCGCAGGAGAGCGCCTATCGTGCGGAACTTCTGCCCGCTGATGTTCTTAAGGTTTCAATCGAGGCCGGGGTGACGCTGGGCTGGCAAAAATATGTCGGCGATGGCCTGACAATCGGGATAGACAGCTTTGGCGCGTCGGCCCCCGCCGATGTCTTGTTCGACCACTTTGGCCTGACCGAGGCCAAGATTACGCCGCTCATTCTCGAGCGGCTCGCAAAGAACTCAGCAGGAGATTAAGGCAATGGCGACCAAGGTTGCAATCAATGGTTTCGGGCGCATTGGCCGCAATGTGGCGCGCGCGATCCTGGAGCGCCCCGATTGCGGGCTCGAGCTCGTGTCGATCAACGATCTTGGCGATGCCAAGGCCAATGCCCAGCTATTCAAGCGCGACAGCGTGCACGGCGCTTTTGCCGGCACGGTCGAAGTCGATGGCAAGGACCTGATCATCAACGGCAAGCGCATTCATGTGACCGCCGAGCGCGATCCGGCCAATCTGCCGCACGCTGCGAACGGCGTCGACATCGCGCTGGAATGCACCGGCTTTTTTGCTGACCGGGCGGGCGGACAGAAGCATCTCGATGCCGGTGCCAAGCGCGTGCTGATCTCGGCACCGGCCAAGGGCGCCGATGTGACGATCGTCTACGGGGTGAACCACGAAACCTTGACCGCAGCGCACACCATCGTCTCCAACGCCTCGTGCACGACCAACTGCCTCGCGCCCGTGGCCAAAGTGCTCAACGATGCCATCGGCATCGAGCGCGGGCTGATGACCACGATCCACAGCTATACCAACGACCAGAAGATCCTGGATCAATATCATTCCGACCCGCGCCGCTCGCGCGCCGCCGCGATGAGCATGATCCCGACCACCACCGGCGCGGCGCGCGCGGTGGGTGAAGTGCTGCCGGAACTCAAGGGCAAGCTCGACGGCTCGGCGATCCGCGTGCCGACGCCTAACGTTTCTGTGATCGACCTGACATTCCAGCCGGGGCGCGACACGAGCGCCGAGGAAGTCAACGCGCTGCTCAAGGCCGCCGCCGATGGCCCGATGAAAGGCGTGCTGGCGTACACGACCGAACCGCTGGTCTCGATCGATTTCAACCACGATCCAGCCTCCTCGACCGTCGACAGCCTTGAGACCGCAGTGATCGATGGCAAGCTGGTGCGTGTGCTTTCGTGGTACGACAACGAATGGGGTTTTTCGAACCGCATGGTCGATACAGCGGCAGTGATGGCGGGATTGCTCTGATCTGATGGACGTGCCGGCGCACCTGGCCGGGATTGCCCGGCATGCGAAGCCACGCGGACCGATCGAGGTCATTGACCGCGTCAGCGTGAGCATCGACGAGGGCGTGGCGGGCAATGGGCGCGGCAAAGTGTCCCCGGGCAAGACGGGCCGCCGCCAGGTCAGCCTGATCGAGCAGGACAGCTGGGACGCGGCGATGGCCCAACTCGGCCTCGACATGCTCTGGCACGTGCGGCGCGCGAACCTGCTGGTGGCGGGAATGCGCCTGCCGCGCGAACCGGGCGCGATCATCGCCATCGGGGACAGCCTGCGGATGATGGTGACCTGCGAGTGCGATCCGTGCAGCCGCATGGATGAGATTGCGCCGGGCCTGCGCGCGGCGCTGCTGCCCGATTGGCGCGGCGGTGTGCTGGCGCGCGTTATTACGGGCGGCGAGATCGCGCTTGGCGATGCGATAAGGATCGAAGCATGACCCAGTTCCGAACGCTAGACGACCTATATACGCTGGATGGGGGCGATGTGCGCGGCAAAGTGGTGCTGGTGCGGATCGATCTCAATCTGCCGATGCACGACGGCGCGGTGACCGACGACACCCGCGTGCGCGCGGCGGCGCCGACGGTACTCGAACTGGCCGACGCAGGGGCCAAAGTGCTGCTGCTCGCCCATTTCGGGCGGCCCAAGGGCGAGCGCAGCTCGACCCAGTCGTTGAGCATGGTGTTTAGCACGGTGGAGCGGGTGCTGGGCCGCGAGGTGATGTTCTGCCCCGAGATCGCGGGGCCGGTGGTTGCGCAAGTGGTCGGCATCCTGCCTCCGGGCGGCATCGCGATACTGGAAAACACGCGCTTTTGGAAGGGCGAGGAAGCGAACGACCCGGCGCTTGCCGCAGCGATTGCCGCCAATGCCGATTTCTATGTCAACGACGCGTTTTCTGCCGCGCACCGCGCGCATGCCACGACCGAGGGACTCGCGCATGTGCTGCCGTCGTTCGCCGGGCGTGCGATGGAGGCGGAGCTTGTCGCGCTGGGCAAGGCGCTGGACCATCCCGAGCGGCCGGTGGCAGCGGTGGTGGGCGGAGCCAAAGTCTCCTCCAAACTCGATGTGCTGCGCCATCTGGTGGACAAGGTCGACCACCTGATCATCGGCGGCGGCATGGCCAACACGTTTCTGGCGGCACGCGGCGTGGCGGTGGGCAAATCGCTGTGCGAGCATGACCTGACCGCCACGGCGGACGAGATCATGGCCAATGCCGACAAGGCCGGCTGCACCGTGCATTTGCCCTATGACGTGGCAGTGGCGAAGGAATTTGCCGCCAATCCCGCCTCGCTGCGCATTTGCAACGTGCACGAGGTCGCCCCTGACGAAATGATCCTCGATATCGGGCCGGCTGCGGTCGAGGCGCTGGCCGACGTGCTCAAGACCTGCCGCACTTTGGTATGGAATGGGCCGCTGGGCGCGTTCGAGATGGAGCCGTTCGACAAGGCCACGGTCGCGCTTGCGCGCACGGCGGCGGCGCTCACCAAGGAAGGCTCGCTCATTTCGGTGGCGGGCGGCGGCGACACGGTGGCGGCGCTCAATCTGGCGGGGGTGGCGGATGATTTCAGCTATGTCTCCACCGCCGGCGGCGCGTTCCTCGAATGGATGGAAGGGCGCGTGTTGCCAGGCGTTGCCGCGCTCGAAAGCTGATCCGGATCAAATCGGTACGCGGGTATGGTATTGAATGTTGCAGCGCAGCGCGTGCCTGACTAAGGGCAGACGCGCATTCGAATGCATACGCCGGGGGACTGACATGCAACACGCCGACATGACCGCCAAGATTGCCGCCGGAAACGGCTTTATCGCCGCGCTCGACCAGAGCGGGGGATCGACCCCGAAGGCGCTCAAGGGCTATGGCATCGATGAAGGCGCGTGGGCTTCGGAAGACGACATGTATGCGCTGATCCACGAGATGCGCTGCCGGATCATCCGCTCGCCCGCGTTCAGCGGCGAGAAGGTGCTCGGCGCGATCCTGTTCGAACGGACGATGGACGGGCATCTTGATGAGAAGCCGGTGCCGCATGCATTGATCGAGCTTGGCGTGGTGCCGTTCATCAAGATCGACAAAGGCCTTGAGGACGAGGTGAATGGCGTGCAGCTGATGAAGCCGATGCCCGAACTCGATGTGCTGCTCACCAAGGCAAAGGCGCTGGGCGTGTTTGGCACCAAGGAGCGCTCGGTGATCAGCACGGCGAACCGCGAGGGCATTGCCGCGGTTGTCGCGCAGCAGTTCGAGGTGGGCAAGCAGGTTCTCGCGCACGGCATGATGCCGATCATCGAGCCGGAGGTGAACATCAAGAGCGCCACTCGGGGCGAATGCGACACCATCCTGCTGGAAGAGATACTGAAGGCCTTGGACGCCTTGCCGGAAGGCACGCAGGTCATGCTCAAGCTCTCGCTGCCCGCGATGCCGGGCACGTTCGCGCCGCTTATCGCTCATCCCAATGTGCTGCGCGTGGTGGCGCTGTCGGGCGGGTACAGCCGCGCTGACGCCTGCGCCGAACTCGCGCGCAATCACGGCATCATCGCCAGCTTCAGCCGTGCTTTGCTCGAAGACTTGCGCGCATCGATGAGCGATGCCGAGTTCGATGCCTCGCTGGGCGGCGCGATCGATGAGATCCATGGCGGTTCAACGGTCAAGCTTGGCTGACGATTGCGAGGGCGGCGGCGCCGGGCTAGAAGCGCGGCGATGAACGTCCCTCCTTGCCAGATTTACCTGATTTCGCCGCTCGATGTGGGCGGCGCGTTTCCTGATCGGCTCGCGCGCGCGCTCGACGCCGCGCCGGTCGCGGCGTTTCAGCTGCGGATCAAAGATTTTGACGACCATGCTGTGGCCAAGCTGGCCGAACCGCTGCAGCGCATTTGCGCGGACCGCGAGGTGGCGTTCATCGTGAACGATTCGATCGGACTTGCCCACCGCCTGGGCGCGGACGGGGTGCATCTGGGGCAAGGCGACGGGGATCTGGCCGATGCGCGGGCGAGGCTCGGGCGCGATGCGCAGATCGGTGTGACCTGCCACGCCAGCCGCCATCTCGCGATGGAAGCGGGCGAGGGCGGGGCGGACTACGTCGCGTTCGGCGCATTCTTTCCGAGCAACACGAAGGATACGCAGCACCGCGCCGAGCCGGAGCTGCTGCAATGGTGGTCGTCGTTGTTCGAATTGCCGTGCGTCGCGATCGGCGGGGTGACGGCGGAGAACTGCCCGGCACTGGTGCGCGCGGGGGCTGATTTCCTGGCGGTGAGCCATGCCGTGTGGGGCGGCGACGAGGCGGCGGCGGTGCGCGCGCTCGATCGCGCAATCGCGGCTGCTTTGGCCGAGCGCGCCTGACCGGCTGCGCTTACTGGTGGTTCAGCGCAGCGCGCGAACCGCGCACGGACCCGGTCCTGATGCAACGCAGCGGCATGGGCATGCCTTGGCCATCAAGGCGCTGCGCTTCGGTCGGGCTGTACAGCCTGTAACTGCGCCCCGCGAACGGGCCCGAGGTCATTGTGAAGCGATCTTCAAGCCGCAGATACGTGCCGCGCTGCCGATCGGCGACCCGGTAGCTTGAATCCGGCACGATCTCGAAATCTTCGTCAGGCTGGCGCACCGGCGGGGCCGCCGCGTCGCCAGGGAGCTCGCAGGCCCAGCGGCCCATGGCCAGCGTGTTCATCGAACCTCCCGGTGCAGCCAGCGACGCACTGACCGAATGCGGCACCATCAGCAATAGGAGGAGCATCCGTTTCATGGCGCAAGCGGTTAGCATGCAGCCGCAGCTTGTAGCAATCGGCACTTGGCGCTAAGGGCCGCGTTCTCGAGATCACAGCAGGGCTCTTTCCATCATGAAGATCAGCGGCGTGGACATCCGTCCGGGCAATATCCTGGAATACGAAAAGGGCATCTGGAAGGTTGCCAAGACGCAGCACACGCAGCCCGGCAAGGGCGGCGCGTTCATGCAGGTCGAAATGAAAAACCTGATCGATGGCCGCAAGACCAATGTCCGCTTTCGCAGCCAGGATACGATCGAGCGCGTGCGGCTCGATACCAAGGATTTCCAGTTCCTCTACAAGGAAGGCGACGACCTGATCTTCATGGATGTGGAAACCTATGACCAGATCACGCTGCCCGCCGATCTCATCGGCGATGCGGTGGCGTTTCTGCAGGACGGCATGACCGTGCTGCTCGAAATGTATGACGAGCGGCCGATTTCGGTCCAGCTGCCCGAGCAGGTCGAAGCCACGATCGTCGAAGCCGACGCGGTGGTGAAAGGGCAGACTGCTTCTTCCAGCTTCAAGCCCGCGATTCTCGACAACGGGGTGCGCGTGATGGTGCCGCCGTTCATCGCCAGCGGCACGCGCATCATCGTCGACGTCTATGAGCGCAGCTACGTCGGCAAAGTGGGCTGATCCAGCATGGCAGCGATTTCCGGCCTGATGCGCATGATGGAGAAGGCTGCCCGCAAGGCCGGGCAGCGGCTCCGCCGCGATTTCGGCGAAGTCGAGCATTTGCAGGTGAGCCGCAAAGGTCCAGCCGATTTCGTCTCCAAGGCCGATCAGGCGGCCGAGCGCACGCTGTGGGACGAGCTGCGCGCCGCGCGCCCGGGCTGGGGCTTCTTGATGGAGGAAGGCGGCGAGATTCCTGGCGAAGAGGGCAAGCCGCGCTTCATCATCGATCCGCTCGATGGCACCAGCAATTTCCTTCACGGCATCCCGCATTTCGCGATTTCGATCGCGGTGCAGGAGCGCACGCTCGATGGCAAGGCCTGGGGCGAGGTGACGGCGGGGATCGTCTACCAGCCGATCACCGACCAAAGCTATTGGGCCGAAAAGAACAGCGGCGCATGGCTTCATGATCGGCGTCTGCGCGTGTCGGCACGGCGCAATCTCGACGAATCGCTGATCGCCACCGGCATTCCGTTTTCCGGACGCGGCGACATGGCCGAATGGACCCGGATCTATCACGATATCGGCCCGCGCGTGGCGGGCATCCGCCGCTATGGCGCGGCGTCGCTCGATCTGGCGTGGGTCGCGGCGGGGCGGTTCGACGGCTTCTGGGAAAGCGCGCTCCAGCCGTGGGACACCGCCGCCGGTTGCCTTCTGGTGCGCGAGGCAGGCGGGTTCGTGACCGATTATCGCGGCCGCTCGCAGCCGATCTGCGACGAGACCGTGCTTGCGGGCAACGACGCGCTGCATTCGAAGCTGCACAAAATGGTGGTGGGCGCGATTAGGTCCGCCTGATCTTGAACAACGCCGGTCAAGCCGCTAAGCGGCAAAGCGTGCCCCTGTGGTGGAATGGTAGACGCGACCGACTCAAAATCGGTTGTCGAGAGACGTGCCAGTTCAAGTCTGGCCAGGGGCACCATTCCGTATGATGCTGATATTTCAAAGCCGGGCGCGGCTTGCGTTCCCTTTATGTTCGCGTTAGATCATGCGTCATGGCCAAACCTAAACAACGCTATGTGTGCCAAGCTTGCGGCGGGGTGTCGTTCCGTTGGCAGGGGCAATGTCCGGATTGTTCGGAATGGAACACACTAGTGCAGGACGTGCCCGAGACGGTATTCTCGGCCAAGCATGATCTTTCTGGCGGTGGCCGCGCTTTCGCGTTTGCATCGCTCGATGCGCCGGTCACATTGCCGGTTCGCCGCCCGACGGGGCTGGCAGAGTTCGACCGCGCGCTGGGCGGCGGGCTGGTGCCCGGTTCAGCGATTCTGATGGGCGGCGATCCCGGCATCGGCAAATCCACCTTGTTGCTGCAGGCTGCCGCGCGGATCGCGATGGCGGGCGGCGATGCGATCTATATTAGCGGCGAGGAGGCGGCGGACCAGGTACGGCTGCGCGCCGACCGGCTGGGGCTGGGCAAAGCACCCTTGCGGCTCGCGGCGGCCACCTCGGTGCGCGATATCCTGACCACGCTGGGCGCGATGCCGCCGCCTGCACTGCTGGTGATCGATTCGATCCAGACGATGCATTCAGACCAGATCGAGGGCGCGCCGGGCACGGTCAGCCAGGTGCGCGGCTGCGCGTTCGAGCTGATACGCTATGCCAAGGAAACCGGTGCGGCGCTGGTCCTGGTGGGTCATGTGACCAAGGATGGCTCGATCGCAGGGCCGCGCGTGCTCGAGCACATGGTCGATGTGGTGATGAGCTTCGAGGGCGAGCGCAGCCACCAATATCGCATCCTGCGCGCGCTCAAGAACCGGTTTGGCGCGGTTGACGAGATCGGGGTGTTCGCGATGGCCGGGGCGGGGCTGGAGGAAGTCGGCAATCCTTCGCTGCTGTTCCTCTCGGGCCGCTCGGAAGCGGTGGCGGGCAGCGCGGTGTTTCCCGCGCTCGAGGGCACGCGGCCGGTGCTGGTCGAGATTCAGGCGCTGACGGTGCGGCTGGCCAGCGGAGCCACCCCGCGCCGCGCGGTGGTGGGCTGGGACAGCGGCCGCCTCGCCATGTTGCTGGCGGTGCTGGAAGCGCGCTGCGGGCTCAGCTTTTCCAGCGCAGAGGTTTATCTCAATGTGGCAGGCGGGTACCGGCTGACCGATCCGGCAGCTGATCTGGCGGTGGCCGCGGCGCTGGTTTCGGCGCTGGCAGACCGGCCGCTGGCGCACGGCGGGGTTTGGTTCGGCGAGGTCTCGCTGGCGGGTGAGGTGCGCCCCGTGGCGCACGCCGGCATCCGCATCAAGGAAGCGGCCAAGCTTGGCTTCGGCAAGGCGCACGGGCCCGACCACGCCAAAGGCGAGGACGTGCCGGGGCTGAACTACGCGCCCATCCGCCTGCTGCCAAATCTCGTTGACCGGGTCATGGCGGGGGCCTAGATTCAACAGCGATGACAGGCTTTGATTATGTAGTGCTGCTGGTGATCGCGGTATGCGCGATCGGCGGATTCTTCCGGGGCTTTGTCGAGGAGGTGCTGTCGCTGGCGGCATGGTGCATCGCGCTGATCGCGGTGCACACGCTGCATGAGCCGTTGACCTTGTGGCTTGCCCCCTATCTCGAGAACGAGACCGGCGCGGGCTTGCTGGCTTTTGCGCTGTTGATGATCATTCCGTTCCTCGCGGCGCGGTTTGCCGCCCGAACGATGGGGAGCGCTAGCCGCAATTCGTTGCTCGGGCCGATCGACCGCGTGCTGGGTTTCGGATTTGGCGCGGTGAAGGGCTTTGTCATGATGGTCCTCGCGTTTTCGCTCGTGGTCTTTGCCTACGACATCGTCTGGGGTCCAGACGGTCGGCCCACCTGGATTGCGCAGGCACGGACTTACCCCTTCCTCAATGCCGCCAGCGAAGAGCTGATGACATTGCTCGCATCGCGGCGCGCCGAAGCAGCAGCGGCGGCTGCCGACAAGAGCGAGGAAAGCGCGCCCAAAGCGAAAGCCAAGCGCAACAAGCACAAAGCCAAACGCAAGCCTGCTGCAGTGGAAGCCTGACTTGGCAACGCGCGCGCCGCCGCTCTATTCGCCTGCCATTCTGGGTGCTGCCGCGGGCCTTGCCGAGTTCCCATGGGACGAGACCCTGCCGCTCCGAGGAGAGGCGCGTTCGCGCAGCTGCGGCAGCGCCGTCGCAATGGCGCTGCGCATCGATGCGGCGGGGCTGGTCGAGCGGATCGGAATAAGGCCGCACGCCTGCGCGGTGGGACAGGCCGCGGCACAGGTCTTTGCATCGGGCGTGCAAGGCCGCACCCGTGCAGAGATTGCGGCTGAGCGACAGAATCTTGCGGCGTGGCTATCGGGCGAGGCGGCTGCGCCGGCATGGCCGGGTATCGAGCTGATCGCGCCGGCCCGCGCCTACCCCGCCCGGCACGGCGCGATCCTGCTGGCGTGGGATGCGGCGCTGGCGGCGCTTGACTAGAGGGTGGCCCCTTTCCCGTGCGCCGCGGCTTCGCTAAGGCCGCAGACCATAAGCCGAACTGGGGGCGAGGAATGAACGCAAGCGCGACGATCGATACTGGCGGCGCACCGCTGCCCGAGCCAAGCGCTGCCGACATTCGTCTCGTTATCGCGGCCAGTTCCGCCGGCACCGTGTTCGAATGGTACGACTTTTTTATTTACGGCACCCTCGGCGCGATCCTTTCCAAAGCGTTCTTTCCATCGGGCAATGCGACACTGGAAATGTTGTTGTTCTGGCTGGTGTTCGCGGTTGGATTCGGCTTCCGTCCGCTGGGCGCGGTGCTGTTCGGCTATCTGGGCGACCGGCTTGGCCGCAAGTATACCTTTCTGGCGACGGTCATGCTGATGGGGGTTGCGACTGCCGGTGTCGGTCTCGTGCCATCTGCGGCGACGATCGGCTATGCTGCGCCCGCGCTGATCATCCTGCTGCGAATATTGCAGGGGCTCGCGCTTGGCGGTGAATATGGCGGCGCTGCGGTCTATGTCGCCGAGCACTGCTCGCCCGCACGGCGCGGCTATTATACAAGCTGGATCCAGGCCAGCGTGATGGGTGGTTTTGTGCTGAGCCTGCTGGTGGTGCTCTCGTGCAAGGCGCTGATGAGCGAGGATACCTGGAAGGACTGGGGCTGGCGGGTGCCTTTCGTGCTCAGTCTGGGGCTGCTCGCGATATCGCTGTGGATGCGGCTGAAGCTTTCGGAAAGCCCGGTATTCAAGGCGATGAAGGCAAGTGGCGAACTCGCGGGCAATCCGTTTGTGGAGAGCATGACCTATCCCGGCAACCCGCGCCGCCTGTTCATCGCGCTGTTCGGCGTGGCCGCCGGGCTTACCGTGATCTGGTATACCGCGATGTTCAGCGGGTTGTCGTTTCTGAAATCGGCGATGCGGGTTGATGATACCACCGCCGAGATCATGGTCGGGATCGCTTGCGTGATCGGCATGCCGTTCAATCTGCTGTTTGGCCATTTATCGGACAAGGTGGGACGCAAACGGCCAATCGTGCTGGGCTATCTGGCAACCTTGTTGCTGCTGTTTCCGGCGTTCTGGCTGATCGGCGGTGCGGCAAATCCGGCGCTGGCCGATATGGCGCGCCGCGCGCCGGTCGCGGTACAGGGGCCTGACTGCGCCTACAGCGCATTTGCCGCCGAACAGACCACGCATTGCAGCAAGCTGTTGGCAGACCTGAGCGCATCGGGCGTGCCCTACAGCCTTTCGCAGGGGGACCACCTTGCGCTTTCGGCAGGGCGCGCCGCACTGCCGCTCGAAGGCTATCCATGGGACGCCAAAGGGCCGGTGCGGGCCAAGGAAGTGCGCAGCCTGCTGGAACGCGCCGGGCATGATTTCACCAAAGTGAAGCCCGATCTGGGCCGCGCAGCGATAATCGTGCTCGGGCTGGTGGCGCTGATGGCGCTATCGGGCGCGACTTATGGACCGGTGGCGGCGCTGCTCGCCGAGATGTTTCCCCCGCGCATCCGCTACAGCTCGATGTCGATCCCCTATCATCTCGGCACGGGGTACTTCGGCGGCTTCCTGCCCTTCATATCGGCGTTGATCATCGCGCGGACGGGCGACCCCTATGCTGGATTGTGGTACACCTGGGTCGTGGTGGTGATCGCGTTTCTGGTCGCCGCGTGGGGCCTCAAGGGCGGGATGCCGCGCGATTTTGCCGATGATGCAGGCTGAGCCGCAATCGCCGCTGCGGTTGAGGCTCGATCGCGACGCACTGGCCGCCAACTGGCGGACGCTGGATCGCCTTTCCGGCCGTGCGGCTGCGGGCGCAGCGGTCAAAGCCGATGCCTATGGACTGGGCGCGGCGCATGTGGTGCCTGTGCTGGCGGCGGCGGGCTGCAGCGACTGGTTCGTCGCGCATTGGCAGGAAGTGCCCGAATTGCTGCGCCATGTGCCAGCGGCGCAGGTCGCGGTGTTGCACGGACCGATGCAGGCAGCCGATGCAGCTTATGCGCGCGCCGCAGGGGTTCGCCCGGTGCTCAATTCGCTTCCCCAAGTGCAGCGCTGGCTGGCCGCAGGCGGCGGCCCCTGCGACCTCATGGTCGATACCGGGATAAACCGGTTGGGTCTGGCGATGCGCGATATGGCTGATCCCGCGATCGCCGCGCTCGAAATCGATTGCTGCCTGAGCCATCTGGCCAGCGCTGACGAAGACAGCGCGCAAAACCCGTTGCAACTGGCGCGGTTTGGCGAAGTGCGGGCGGCGGTTGCGGCAAAGCGCTACAGCCTGGCCAACAGCGCCGGGATAGCGCTTGGACAGGACTATCATTTTGCGCTGACGCGCCCCGGCCTTGCGCTTTATGGCGGGGTTTCGCGAGGCGAATTGGCGGGCCACATCGCCCAAGTGGCGCATCCGCAAGCCTGCGTAATGCAGGTGCGCAACCTCGAGGCCGGCGATCAAGTGGGATACAACGCGACCTTCACCGCCGCCGCGCCGATGCGCGTCGGGGTGGTTTCGCTGGGCTACGCCGATGGCTTTTTGCGCTGCTGGGCGGGGCGGGGTGCTTTTTCATGGCAGGACCAGCGCTTGCCCGTGCTGGGGCGCATCTCGATGGACATGACGGTGATAGACCTGTCGCAAGCGCCGGGCTGCGGTGAGGGCGATTGGGTGGCGCTGGACTACGCGCTTCCCGAAGCGGCAGCCGCCAGCGGCCTCTCGCAATACGAATTGCTGACATTGCTGGGGATAAGGTTTGCCCGAAAGGTCTGATTATTGCTGCAATCGCTCACCCATGTTGCGCTGCACATACCGCATCTGCTATTCGGTCATTAACCAGATCGACGGGATGGATATTCCATGGCTCAGCATGCTAAGGATGGCGAGACCGTCATCATCAAAAAATACGCGAACCGGCGGCTCTACAACACCCGCACGTCGAGCTATATCACGCTCGATCACCTGGCGCACATGGTCAAGGACAACACCGACTTCAAGGTGATCGACGCCAAGACCGGGGCCGATCTCACCCACACGATCCTCACGCAAATCATCATGGAAGAAGAGCAGCACGGCGAGCAGATGCTGCCGACGAATTTTCTGCGCCAGCTGATTTCGATGTACGGCAATTCGATGCAGGCGCTGCTGCCCAGCTACCTCGAAGCCTCCATGGACCATTTCCGCGAGAACCAGATCAAGCTGCGCAAGGCGATCGAGGAGAGCATCGGTGCCAACCCGCTGGCGCAAATTGCCCAGCGCAATATGGAAATGTTCAAGGCTGCGGCCGCCGCGTTCGTGCCCGGCGCACCAGTCGCCGCCTCGTCGGCAGAGCCCAAGCCTGCGGCGGGCGAAAGCAGCGAACTTGAAGCGCTGCGTCAGCAGATGGCCGACATGCAAAAGAAGCTCGATCAACTGGCGAAGTAGAAGATTTGGTACAGGGCACGCGCATTGAGCGGATTGCCCGAATCCCGTTTGCCGCTTAACCGGCAACGATGACCAAGCCCCAGATCAAGCATGCGCTGCCGATCACGCGCGCCGAAGACTTTGCCCAGTGGTATCAAGCGGTGATTGCGGAGGCCGAACTGGCCGAGGAATCGGGCGTTCGCGGTTGCATGGTGATCAAGCCGTGGGGCTATGGCATCTGGGAGCGCATCCAGAAGCTGATGGACGAGCGGATCAAGGACGCCGGCGTCGAGAACTGCTATTTTCCGCTGTTCATTCCGCTGTCCTATTTCACGCGCGAGGCCGCGCATGTCGAAGGCTTTGCCAAGGAAATGGCGGTGGTCACGCACCACCGGCTGATCGGCGACGGCAAAGGCGGGCTCATCCCCGATCCCGAGGCCAAGCTCGAAGAACCGCTGATCGTGCGGCCGACTTCGGAAACCGTGATCGGCGCGGCGATGGCGCGGTGGATCCAGTCGTGGCGCGATCTGCCGATGTTGACCAATCAGTGGGCGAACGTGGTACGCTGGGAAATGCGCACGCGGATGTTTCTGCGCACCAGCGAGTTCCTGTGGCAGGAAGGCCATACCGCGCATGCCGATGAAGCCGGCGCAGTGGAGGAGACGCTGCGGGCACTCGAGATGTATCGCAGCTTTGCCGAAGACGTGCTCGCCATGCCGGTGATTGCCGGGGCCAAGCCCGAGAACGAGCGCTTTCCCGGCGCGGTCGAGACTTATTCGATCGAGGCGATGATGCAGGACGGCAAGGCGCTGCAGGCGGGCACATCGCACTATCTGGGCACCACGTTCTCGCAAGCGGCGGGTATCCGCTATCAGGACAAGGACGGCGGCCAGGCGCTGTGCCACACCACCAGTTGGGGCGTTTCGACGCGGCTGATCGGCGGTGTGATCATGACGCACGGCGATGATGATGGCCTGCGCACCCCGCCGCTTCTCGCGCCGCAGCAAGTCGTGATCCTGCCGATGCTGCGCGACAACGACGGCGATGCGGCGCTGCTCGCATATTGCGCCGCGCTGCGCAGCGCCATTGCCGGGCACGTGGTGTTTGGCGAGAAGGTGCGCGTACTGCTCGACAAGAAGCCCGGCAAGGCCACCGCCAAGCGCTGGGGCTGGGTCAAGAAGGGTGTGCCCCTGATTCTCGAGATCGGCGGGCGGGATGCGGAAGGCGGGCAGGTTTCGGTGCTGCGCCGCGACCGCCTGTGGCGCGAGGATGGCAAGGCCAACTTCGTCGGCATGCCGCAAGAGGACTTTGTGGCATCGGTTCCGGGCGAACTGGAAGCGATTCAGCACGCACTGTTCGAGGAGGCGCGCGCGCGGCGCGATGCGCAGATCGTGCGCGATATCGCCAGCGTTGCGGAGCTGGAGGCATATTTCGCCGAGGACGGATCGGGGAGAGGCGGGCAATTCCCGGGTTGGGTCGAATTGGGCTGGTCGCGGCCAACGGGCGCGGCGCTGGACAAGGTGGTCGAACAGCTCAAGGCGCTCAAGCTTACGATCCGCAACACGCCGATGAGCGATGTGCCGGTTTCGGGCAGTTGCCCGTTCACCGGGGAGCCGGCGGTGGAGCGCATTCTGGTCGCGCGGGCGTACTGAAAATAAATGGGGACTGTCCCCATTTATAGATAAATGGGGACAGTCCCCATTTATTGCGCTCCGACTTTTCTCGACACGCGCCAGGGTTGGGGTATTGTTTGCCCGATGAAGATACTGTCTGGCCTCGCGCTGATCGCCCTCTTGTCCCCTCTTCCGGTCCTGGCCGGGCCTGCCGAAGAGATCTCGCAGGCCCGGCTTGAGGCTGATGTGGCGCGGCTGGTCGCCTTCGGCACACGGCACACGCTTTCCTCGCAAACCGACCCGAAGCGCGGCATCGGCGCGGCGCGGACCTGGGCCGAGGCGGAACTGCGCAAAACGGGACGGGCTTGCAGCGGGTGCCTTGAGATCGTGCTGCCCGACCGGATGGTTTCGGGCGAACGGATCAAGACGCCGGTGCGGATTGTCAATGTCGTGGCGATCCAGAAGGGCAGCGAGCGGCCCGAAGAAGTCGTGATCGTCCAAGGCCATATCGATAGCCGCAACTCCGACCCGCTTGATGCCGCGCGCGATGCGCCGGGGGCCAACGACGATGGCTCGGGGACCGCATTGGTGCTGGAGGCGGCGCGGGTGCTGTCGCAGCGCAAATTTCCCTCCACGATCGTTTATGCGGTGCTCTCGGGCGAAGAGCAGGGGCTCTATGGCGGCAAGCTGCTGGCTGACTATGCCGCTGCGCAGGGTTGGAAAGTCAAGGCGGTGCTCAACAACGACATCGTCGGCAATACGCGCGGATCGGACGGCCTGATCGATGATGCGCACGTGCGCGTGTTTTCCGAAGGGCCGCGCGCCGATGCAAGCGATGCCCTGCGCAGCGCGCAGCGACGCGATGGCGGCGAGAACGACAGCCCATCGCGCAACCTGTCGCGCTGGATTGCGGGGCTGGCAGCCGCGGACGCGGGCGGCCTGGCGGTGCGGCAGGTGTGGCGCGCGGACCGGATGGGCCGAGGCGGCGATCATCTGCCGTTTCAGCAACGGGGTTATCCGGCGGTGCGCTTCACTGTCGCGGTTGAAAACTATGACTACCAGCACCAGGATGTGCGCACCGAAAATGGCAAGGCCTATGGCGACACCATCGACCGGATGGATTTTGCTTACCTTGCCAAAGTGACGGCGCTGAACGTGCGCGCGTTGGCGGCGCTGGCGGCGGCGCCGATGCCGCCCAAGGCAACTGCCGCGGCCGCCGTGCAGACGTTTACCGACATTGCCTGGAGCCCGGTGGCGGGCGCGGCGGGGTATGCCGTGTGGCGGCGGCGCACCGATGCGCCGGGGTGGGAGGAAAAGGTGGGCGAGACCACGGCGGCAACCCGGCTGCGGCTCGACGGCGTGCGCGGCGATGACTGGATATTCGGGGTGAGCGCCCGCGCGGCGGATGGCGCGCAAAGTCCAATCGCGGCGGCATTGCCGGGCGGCGACTTTGCTCCGCTGGAGGCGGCAAAGCCCTGACCTGCCGGGTGGCCCGCTTGCCAACCGGAGCGCAAACGCTCAAACGCGCGGCATGGCTCACAAACTGACACCCGCCGGCCCCGACGGGCTCCCTTCGCGCCAGCAGGTGCTCGATTTTCTGGCGCAGGCCGAAGAGCCCGCGGGCAAGCGCGAACTGGTCAAGGCGTTCGGGCTGAAAGGCACCGAGAAAATCGCGCTCAAGGCGCTCCTTAAGGATATGGCCGAGGAAGGCCTGATCGATGGCAACCGCAGCGCGTTTCACCGCATGGGCGGGGTGCCCAAGGTCACCGTGCTGCGCGTGATGGAGATCGAGGACGGCCAACCGCTGGCGATCCCGGATAGCTGGCAGCCCGACGACGGCGCGCCGCCGCCGCGCCTCCGAATTGTCGAGCCCAAGGGCAAAGCGCGCAGCCGCGAGGCCGCGCTCAAAGTGGGCGACAGGGTGCTGGCGCGCACCGAAGACGCCGGTCGGGGCCTGATCGCGCACCCGATGAAGAAGCTCCCTACGCGCACCGAGCAGGTGCTGGGCGTGGTTGAGTTCGATGGCGCGGGGAAGGGCTGGCTGGCACCGGTGGACAAGCGCGTTCGCAATGCCGTGCCGATTTCGGATATGGGGGGAGCGGCGAATGGCCAGCTGGTGCTGGCAGAGCCGACTGGACGTTCGTTGCGCGCGGGTTACAAGGTGACCGAGGTGCTTGGCGATCCGCTGGCACCGCGCGCGTTCAGCCTGATTGCGATCCACAAGCACGGCATTCCTTTCGTGTTTCCCGAAGAAGCGCTGGCCGAGGCCGCGATCGCGGCAAAGCTTCCGCTCAGTGAGGAGCGGCGCGAGGATCTGCGCGCCTTGCCAATCGTCGCGATCGATCCCAGCGATGCGCGCGACCACGACGACGCAATCTGGGCCGAGCCCGACGGCGCGGGCGGATTTCGCGCGGTGGTCGCCATCGCAGACGTCAGTTTTTATGTCCGCCCCGGCAGCGCGGTTGACCGCGAAGCGCGCAAGCGGGGCAATTCGGCGTACTTTCCGGACCGGGTGGTGCCGATGCTGCCCGAAGTGCTGAGCGCGGATGTCTGCTCCTTGAAAGTGGGCGCGGATCGTGCGGCGATGGCCTGCCACCTGACCATCGATTCGAGCGGGCGCATTTCGGCGTGGCGCTTCACGCGCGCATTGGTCCGCATTGCGGAAGTGCTGGCCTATGAAGAAGCGCAGCGGCGGATCGATGTGGGCGAGGCGGCGGCGCACCTAGTCAATCTGTGGGCGGCCTATCGGCTGCTCGCGCGGGCCCGCGACGACCGCGATCCGCTGGCGCTCGAACTGCCCGAGCGGCGCGTTGTTTTGGATGCACACGGCAAGATCGCCGAGATCGCGCTGCGCGAGCGACTCGACGCGCACCGCGTGGTCGAAGACTTCATGATCGCGGCCAATGTGGCGGCGGCCAAGGCGCTCGAGGCCAAAGTCGCGCCGGTGGTTTACCGGATTCACGAGCCGCCGAGCCGCGAAAAGCTGGTGGCGCTCAAGGACTATCTGGCGACGTTCGGCAAATCGCTTGCCTTGGGGCAGGTGGTTACGCCGGGTCTGTTCAACCGCATGCTCAAGGATGTGACCGATGATGCCGAGCGTGCGCTGGTGATGGAGGCGGTGCTGCGCAGCCAGACGCAGGCCTATTACGGACCGCGCAATGCCGGGCACTTCGGCCTCGCGCTGGGCAGCTATGCGCATTTTACTTCACCGATCCGGCGCTATTCCGATCTGCTGGTGCACCGCGCGCTGGTCGACGGCTGGCAGTTGGAGCAGCCGCGCCCGGCGGCAAACAGCATTCCGCCGACCTCGGGCCTCTCAGACCGTGACCGCGAGGATCTAACGCGCATTTGCGAGGCGATCAGCATGACCGAGCGGCGCGCGATGGAAGCCGAGCGCGACACGATCGACCGCTATGTCGCCGCGTGGCTTTCGGCGCGGGTGGGCGAAGTGTTCGATACGCGCGTCACCGGTGTGCAGAAGTTCGGCCTGTTCGCCACGATCATTGGCCTCGGCGGCGACGGGCTGGTGCCGATCTCGACCTTGGGCGCAGAGCGGTTTGGCTATGACGAAAAGGCGCAGATTCTGGTGGGCGAGCAGACCGGCGAGACTTTCGCGATGGGCATGATGCTCAAGCTGCGCCTCGCCGAAGCCAATCCGCTGACCGGCGCGCTCAAATTCGAGCCGGTCGATCTGCCAGAGGGCAGCCAGCGGATCGAGGCGCGCGGCGGGCGGAACGAAGGGCGGTACGAGCCGCGTCCGAAGCCAGCAGGCAAATACACCAGCGGCGCGCGCGGACGGCCGGGCAACATCCGCCATCAGGGACGGCGGAAGTAGCTTAACTGAACGCGTCGATACCCTCTTCATCAACCAGGCCCGGGACGATCATGAGGACGCAAGGCAGGCTTCCGGCGTTTCCGGCGAAATAGCTGATCAGGGGGCCGGGGTTGCCTTCGGCGGCGGCGCCGAGGACGAGTGCGGATACTTCGGGATGTTCGGCAAGATAGGCGCGCACTATCTGCGGGCCATCGCCATTGCGCACCGAGATCACCGCGGTCAGGCCGGATTCGCTGGCAAGGCTGCCGGCGGCAGTGGTGACCAGCACTTCGGCGCGTTCGCGCGCTTCGGCTTCGATGGTCGCCTGGATGCCGGCGAACACGACAAACTCCTGGCGGGGTACCAGCGCGAGGATGTGGACCGTGCCGCCTGTGCGCACGCTGCGCCGCGCGGCAAAGCGCAAGGCGCGCCGGGCTTCCTCGGTTTCATCCATGATCACGAGATAGACACGCTGCGCTCTGTCCATCCGATTGCCCCTCCACTGCCGTTTTCTTATTCAGGCTAATCATAGGTAATGGCATAATTCGTATGCAGGGCAAGCGCCAAGCCACTTGACCCGGCACGGCCCGCTGGCGAAAGACCTGCAAAGCGTGCATCAGGACTGGCGCACCGGGCAATGCTGCGGCATTGCACCGAGAGCCGGATGCCATTGACCTGACGCGCCGAACCCACGCGTCAAGCGACCAGAACGGAAACGAACCGCTCATGCCGATCACGATCAAGATGCCCGCGCTTTCGCCGACGATGGAAGAAGGCACGCTGGCCAAGTGGCTTATCAAAGTAGGCGACCGGGTATCCTCGGGCGACATCATGGCCGAGATCGAAACCGACAAGGCGACAATGGAATTCGAGGCGGTGGACGAGGGCGTGGTCGTGTCGCTCGATGTCAGCGAGGGCAGCGAAGGCGTCAAAGTCGGCACGGTGATCGCGACGATCGCGGGCGATGACGACCGCGCGGCGGCTCCTGCTCCTGCCGCGAAGGCTCCCGATGCGGCGCCCGCACCGGTTGTGGAAGCCCCGGCGGCGGCCCCGGTCGCGGAGACTGCAGCCCCGGTCGCGGCGGCTCCTGTTGCGGTTCCGGCCCCGGCGGGCGAGCGGATCATCGCCAGCCCGCTGGCCAAGCGGATCGCATCGGACAAGGGCATCGACCTGGCCGGGATTGCCGGAAGCGGCCCGCACGGGCGGATCGTGAAAGCCGATCTCGATAGCGCGCTTGCCGGGCCCGCTGCCGCCGCGACAGCAGCGCCCGCTGCGGTTGCCGCACCGGCCCAGCTTGCGGCGGCTGCACCTCAGCCAGTGCCGTTCGCAACCGATATTCCGCACGAAGCGGTCAAGCTCTCCAGCATGCGCAAGACGATCGCCCGCCGCCTGACCGAGGCCAAGGCGACCGTTCCGCATTACTACCTCACGGTCGATATCCGGCTCGATGCGCTGCTCAAGCTGCGCGCCGAGCTCAACAGCGCGCTGGGCGCGCAAGGCATCAAGCTCTCGGTCAACGATCTGATGATCAAGGCGCTGGGCAAGGCGCTGATCCTAGCGCCTGATGCCAATGTCAGCTTCGCGGGCGACCAGCTGATCCGCTATTCGCGCGCGGATATCGCGGTGGCGGTGTCGATCGAGGGCGGGCTGATCACCCCGATCGTGACCGGGGCGGATGTGAAGTCGATCTCGGCGATCCAGAAGGACATGGCCGATCTGGCCGCGCGCGCCAAGCTGGGCAAATTGCAGCCGCACGAATATCAGGGCGGCACCGCCAGCCTTTCGAACCTCGGCATGTTCGGCATCAAGCAGTTCGATGCGGTGATCAATCCGCCGCAGGGCATGATCATGGCGATCGGCGCGGGTGACAAGCGGCCCTATGTGATCGATGATGCGCTGGGTATTGCCACCGTCATGTCGGCCACCGGCAGTTTCGACCACCGCGCCATCGACGGAGCGGAAGGCGCGCAGCTGATGCAGGCCTTCAAGAGCCTGATCGAAGCGCCGCTGTCGCTGGTGGCCTGACATTTTCATGAGCAGCGCGCATCTGGCGCGGCGCTAGAGACTTGCTGGCAGAGATCGGCCTGAAGGAGCAATCGCGTGGCAGAATCGTACGACCTCATCGTCCTTGGATCGGGCCCCGGCGGCTATGTCGCGGCGATCCGGGCGGCGCAGCTGGGCCTCAAGGTAGCGATTGTGGAGCGTGAGCTGCTCGGCGGGATCTGCCTCAACTGGGGCTGCATCCCGACCAAGGCGCTGCTGCGCTCGGCCGAAGTGTTTCACCAGATGAAGCATGCCGCAAGCTATGGCCTTGCCGCCGACAACATCCGCGCGGATATCGATGCGGTGGTCAAGCGCTCGCGCGGGGTGGCAAAGCAGCTTAATCAGGGCGTGACGCACCTGATGAAGAAGAACAAGATCACGGTGCACATGGGCACGGGCGTGCTCAAGGGCGCGGGCGCGGTAGAGGTGACCGGCGACAAGGGCACCGAAGTGCTGACCGCCAAGCATGTGATCGTGGCCACAGGCGCCCGGGCGCGCGATCTGCCGTTTGCCAAAGCCGATGGCAACCGCATCTGGACCTATCGCCACGCGATGGTGCCGCCCGTGATGCCGACCAAGCTGCTGGTCATCGGTTCGGGCGCGATCGGTATCGAGTTTGCGAGCTTCTACAACGACATGGGCGCGGAAGTGACTGTGGTCGAGATGCTCGACCGGGTGGTGCCGGTGGAAGATGCCGACGTTTCGGCGTTCCTCGAAAAGGCGCTCAAGAAGCAGGGCATGACGATCCTGACCGGCGCGGGCGTGGAAAGCATCGCCACCAGCGCGGGCGGCGTGAAGGCGAAGATCAAGGGCAAGGACGGTGCGGTATCCGAGCACGATTTCAGCCATGTCATCGTGGCGGTCGGCATCGTGCCCAATACCGAGAATATTGGTCTGGAAGCGCTGGGCGTGAAGGCGGAGCGCGGGATCATCGCCATCGACGGCTATGGCCGCACCAACGTGCCGGGCGTGTGGGCGATCGGCGACGTGACGCCCGGGCCGTGGCTGGCGCACAAGGCGAGCCATGAGGGCGTGATCGCGGCGGAAGCCATCGCGCAGGCGCTGGGCAACACCGAAGTGCACCCGCACGCGATGGACCGGCTCAATATTCCCGGCTGCACTTACTGCCACCCACAAGTCGCCAGCGTCGGCCTGACCGAGGCGAAAGCAAAGGAAGCCGGCTACGAGCTCAAGGTCGGGACATTCCCGTTCATCGGCAATGGCAAGGCAATCGCGCTGGGCGAGGCCGAGGGCTTCATCAAGACGGTGTTCGACGCCAAGACCGGCGAGTTGCTCGGCGCGCACATGATCGGCGCGGAAGTGACCGAGCTCATTCAGGGCTATGTGGTGGGCAAGACGCTGGAAACCACCGAAGCCGAGCTGATGCACACCGTTTTCGCGCATCCGACGCTTTCGGAAATGATGCACGAATCGGTGCTCGCGGCGTACGGGCGCGCGCTGCACATCTGAGGCGCTGGTTGCGCGGCAGGTTCCGGCCTAAGGAACTGCCATGCAGGCCACTCATGATGTCATCATTCTCGGTGCAGGGGCCGCAGGTCTGTTCTGTGCAGGCAAGGCCGGACAGCGCGGGCGGCGTGTCGTCCTGCTCGATCATGCCGAGGCGCCGGGAAAGAAAATCCTGATCTCGGGCGGCGGGCGCTGCAATTTCACCAACCTGCACACCGCGCCGGAACGGTACCTCTCGGAAAATCCGCATTTTGCCCGCTCGGCGCTCAGCCGCTACACGCCGACCGATTTCCTCGATGTGATCGAACGCTACGGCATCGCCTGGCATGAGAAGACGCTGGGACAGCTGTTTTGCGACGGGTCAGCGAAGCAGGTCGTGGCGATGCTGCTCGAGGAATGCCGGATCGGCAGCGTCGATTGGCGCTGCGGCCAATCGATCGGCGCGGTCGATCATGGAGATGGGTTGTTCCGGGTAACCTTCGGCAGTGCGACTGTATCGGCGCGCGCGCTGGTCATCGCGACGGGGGGGCCTGCCATCCCCAAAATGGGTGCGACAGGCTTTGCCTATGACCTTGCGCGCCGCTTCGGGCTGAAGGTCGTGCAACCGCGCCCCGCGCTGGTGCCGCTCACATTGCCGCAGGAGGAAAACCTGTTCCGCGAGCTTTCGGGGGTTTCGGCCGACGTCGTGGCGACGGCGGGCAAAGCTTCGTTCCGCGAGGCGGCGCTGTTCACACACCGGGGTTTGTCCGGCCCTGCCATCCTGCAGGCCTCGAGCTATTGGCGGCATGGAGAGAGCCTTACCGTCGATTTCCTGCCAGACCGCGCACCGGGCTGGCTACCGCTGGCCAAGCGCACGCGGCCCCGCGCGCACCTGCCCCGGCTGCTCGCCGAATGCATGCCCGAGCGGCTTGCTGCAGGACTTACCGAACGGCTCGGGCTGACCGCAGAGCTTGGCAATACGCCCGATGCGGCCTTGCATGCCGCCGAAGCGCGACTCGCCCGCTGGCAATTCGTGCCCAATGGCAGCGAGGGCTATGCCAAGGCCGAAGTCACCGCCGGGGGCATCAGCACGGCGGACCTTTCGTCAAAGACCATGGAAGCCCGCAAGGTGCCCGGGCTCTATGCCATCGGCGAGGCGGTCGACGTCACCGGTTGGCTCGGCGGTTACAACTTCCAATGGGCCTGGGCGAGCGGCCATGCGGCGGCACAGGCGCTTTGACGCTGCGCGCATCGCAGCGCGTGCCGCGGGGCCGCGCAGGGTAGGGCCAAACCAAGCCAGTTCTGGGCTGAATTCTTGTTTACCATCGCGTGGCAACGGGCAGGGCAGTAACGATGGTTTATCCCGCTTTACCGTGGTCCAGGCCTGAGGGTTTGACCGGAGCGCACAAATAGCCAGATCCATAGCACTCGCGCCGTAGATCATCCTTGCAAGGCAAAGCAGCTTTCCGCGCATGCCCGAGGAATAGGCGTCATGGCCCTTTACAACGAGAAATCGCCGGTTGCTCGGTTCAACCTGAGCGGGATCAGGGATGTCGATGCGCTGTTCAACGCGCAGGCCTATTACCGCGTGGCCTGGTCGGCCAAGACCGCAGGTACTGCACAAGTCACTTACAGTTTCCCGGGGACAGACACCGTCTCCAGCCGGTTTGTCGACAATTATGGGCTGGGTGAGAACCGCGCGATGACCGGAGCGGTCAATGCCGGGCAGGCCGCACAGATCGCCGACGCTTTTGCCGCATGGAGCAATGTTGCCAATGTCGCTTTTGCTCGGGTGAACGAGACGAGCGCGGGGCAGGTGGGGGACATTCGCATCGGCTTCTCGTCGAAAGTCTCGGCAGGGTATTGGGGTTACTCGCTGGGCGTCTCGGATGGTGCCAGCAACGCGCATGGCGACATCTGGATCGACCCGAGCATCAGCGTCCAATCTTTCGCCGTGGGCACATACAATTACTACTCGATGATGCACGAGATCGGCCATTCGCTCGGCCTCAAGCACCCGTTCGAAGCGCCCAAGATTTCGACCGGGCTCGACAACCGGCGCTACACGATCATGTCGTACACCGATCCTGCCGGTGTGTGGTGGCGCGACCCGGCGACAGGCGCGGCGCAGTATCTGATCAAGACGCCGATGGTCTACGACATTCAGGCGATCCAGAAGATCTACGGCGCGAACATGAAGTACCAGACCGGTGACAACGTCTATGCGTTTTCCCCGAATGCGCCCTCGTTTGAAGCGATCTGGGATGCAGGCGGCAGCGATACGATCAGCGTTGCAGCGTTCAGCAACGGCTGCACAATCGATCTGCGGGCGGGAAGCTATTCAAGCCTTGCCTATACCAGCGCGAACCTGACCAGCAACATCGGCATCGCATTTGGCTGCGTGATCGAAAACGCCATCGGCGGCGCGGGGGCTGACACGATCACGGGCAATGCGACCGCCAACCGGATCGACGGCGGGGCCGGAGCGGACACGCTTGTCGGCAGCGGCGGCAACGATGCGCTGGTCGGCGGGGCTGGCGACGACCGGCTCGATGGCGGCGCGGGCAACGACAAGCTGGAGGGGGGCGATGGGTTCGACATCGCCAGTTACGCGGGGCTCAGCGCCGCGGTGCGCGTGAGCCTCGCTTTGACAGGCATTCAGGCGACCGGCGGCGGCGGCAACGATACGCTGTCGGCGATCGAGGCGCTGATCGGCGGCAATGGCGGCGATGCGCTCACCGGATCGGATGGCGCCAACACGCTCGACGGCGGCGCCGGCGCGGATACGCTGAACGGCGGGGGCGGCAACGACCGATTGATCGGCGGCGCGGCGCGCGATATCATGACCGGCGGGTCCGGAAGCGACACTTTCATCTTCGCGCTCGCCAGCGAAGCAGCGGGGAGCACCGCCGCCGCTGCCGACCAGATCATCGACTTCAACCGTGCACAGGGCGACCGTATCGACCTTGGCGCGATCGACGCAATCAAGGCCACCAGCGCCATCAACGAGGCTTTCACCTGGATCGGCACCGCTGCCTTCACCAAGCACGCAGGCGAATTGCGCTATGTCGCCTCTGGCACCAGCGCGCTGGTGCTGGGCGATATCGACGGCAACGGCGTGGCCGACTTCGCGATCGCGCTTGCCGCAAACTCTGCGCTTGCGGCGACTGATTTCTATCTTTGAGGCAGGTTCGGTGTCTGGATCAGCTGGCGAAGGCTTGATCTAGCGAGGCTTGCTGACCCGGATCATCACGACCCCGTGCGATGGCACTGTCGCGCCATACTCTTTGACCACGGCGCGCGTGACTTTCTTCGTCCAGAGATCCGTGACCACCAGTGGTGTATCTGCAGCGATATGCAGCTGCGGCCAATTGACCGCAAGTTTGCGCGGTTCGGCCGCACGATTGAACAGGACCACAGCCCAGTCGCCGTTCTGCAGCGGCTTGGTCCAGATTTCGGTGTCGTTCGCTTTGGTGATCCGGCGTCCCTGCGCGCCCAGCGGATCCTGATCGACCGCAATGACATCGCGATTGGTAAGGATCTCGCGGATCTCGGGGGTCATCTTCGCTAGATCGTTGCCCGCGATAAGCGGTGCGGCGAGGATCGCCCAAAGGCTGAAATGCGACCGGTATTCGGTGAGGCTCATCCCGCCATTGCCGATCTGCAGCATGTCCGGATCGTTCCAGTGGCCTGATCCGGCGTGGTTCCAAAGGTCCGCTTGCTGATCAAGGATATTCATCATCCCCTGCTCGTAAGCATTCTGGCCTTCCCAGAAATCACCGATATCGCCGGTGGTGCGCCATAGATGGCCAACATCCTTGCCCCATAGCCAAGGTTTGGTCAGGCCCCATTCGCAGATCGAAAGAACGATATCGCGGCCTGTTTTTCGCAGCGCGGCTGCCATGATGATATAGGAGCTTTTCGCGTCTGCCGACCCGGTGAAGCACCAGTCATACTTCAGGTAATCCACGCCCCACGAGGCATAAGTACGTGCATCCTGAAACTCGTAGCCTGCGCTGCCGGGGCTGCCGTCGCAAGTGTGGCTGCCGCCATCGGAATAGATCCCGAATTTCAGCCCGCGGTCATGGACATAGTCAGCCAGCGCTTTGATCCCACTGGGAAATTTCTTGGTATCGACGAGGACATTGCCGTCCTTGTCGCGGCCCGAAGCCCAGCATCCATCCAGATTGACATACTGATAGCCCACATCTTTCATTCCCGAGGACACCATCGCATCAGCCATGGCTTTCACGGTCGACTCGTTGATCGAGCATTTGAAGCGGTTCCACGAATTCCAGCCCATCGGCGGCGCTGCCAAGAGAGCGGGTTTGGACCCTTCGAACTTCAGCTCATCGAGCGCGAGCGCGGCGTTCGGGAGACAAAGCAGCAGCGCTGCAACGGCTGTGAACATTACGGTCAGACGCATGATCGCCCTTTCGAGTTGCATGTAAAGGATTACATCGCATGGCGGAGCTATGCAAAAGTTTTTTGCGCTTCTGCTCCGCCGGGCCATTGGACCAGGACCAACACGTGAAACCGGGTGGCAACAGGTTTCCGGCACCTTTGAGTTTGAGCGCGCTTCCCAGCGCCAGGCCCTGTGCGTCACGAAAACTAAAGGCGGTGTCACTGCCTTGACTCCGCCTGCTATAAATGGCCTCCTTCACATCAGGTTTGGTGGGAGATTCGGTGATGCCTGAAAGAAAACACATCGGAAATCGCGACGATCAAATGATCATCGCTGCTTTGGGTGAGCTTCTCGGGCGGGTCATCAAAGGAGATTTGACCAAAGCCAGCGCCGGGAAGCAATACTATGGAAATTATACCGAGCCCAAGCTCCCATTGACAAAGCCAGGTGAGTGGTATGTCAAAAAGGATGTTGGCGGGATGCCCAGTTATGGCCAACAGCAAGACCGGGGAACGCCGCGCGTCATCGTGCTGGTAAGCGACGGAGCACCCAGCGACCAAGCATACTTCTCACCGCACTACACAGCATTCGAGAGCCTTGGCGCAGCTTTCTTCAAGAACGCTGAGTCGATGAAGAATTTTTATTCGAAGTAGGGCAGGCGCGGAATTTGCCGCGATGTCTCTGCCTCCCGAGACCGCTTCAGGCGCAGTTTTGAATAGCGCTGTGTCGGGACAATGCGCTTGGTTTGAAAGTCGCCCTCTATCGCTTGTTATTTTTAGCGCGCAAGTTAGGCAAAAAGCTGACAGACGAGATGCGCAGCGAATATTGCGATTAATCGGCAGCACATAGCGATATTCTCTGCTTTCGCTTTGCGCGATACCCCCAATGCTACCCCGAAGTAGTGTAAATTTTCCCCGATACCAATATTTGCAGACTTGCTGACGGCGAGAGTTTTTAAAGACACCTGCCCCGCGCACAGGATGCATAACAGGCGGCTGCACGTCAGGGTGTCGGATACGAAGTCCAGCGACTAGCGCTGGTTCGGCCCAATCGGCAGCACCATCGGTGCCCTGGTGCCCGAGCCGCGCTTACGACCGGCGCAGCGACAGATCCGCAGGTTCTCCGAGTGATACATTCGCAGCAGCTTCTTGTGTTTGGGCGTTATGCCCTCCCGCGCCAGAAAATAGCCGAAGCGCTAGCCATCGTTGCCGCAGACGACGATTGTCCGGACGCGACATTCAATACCGGGTCACGCGGCGGCTCATGCCGACCACGCTGCGCTGCTGCGCATTTTCATCGGACTCCTTCGAGTCGGACTCCACCAAAGATCGGTTCCATTTCAGGCAAGCACGTCGCGGTGCGCCCGCGATTCGGCCGTGACGACACCTGAGAAGTTGCGGTATTGTCGTCTGCGACCGTTGAACCGGGAAGGAAAGCTTCGATGACTACGGTGTCTGACTTCACAGCGCTGCTGAGTGGTTATTACTGGAACGGTATCGAAGCGACGGGACAACCGGTCATCGTCACCTATTCCTTTCCGACGTCGGCGCCCGCATACGATCTGCTCGTTCAAGGCTTTACGGCATCGACCGTCGCCAGCTTTCAGGCCTTCTCCGCCACCGCGCAGACGCAGGCAAGGCAGGCGCTGGGGGAGTGGGCGGCGGCGTCGGGCCTCGTTTTTGTCGAAGTCTCGCCTGGCGCTGGCGATATCAACTTCCAGGTCGTTGATCTTAGTACGTCGAGCTACGGCAGCCCTGGCGGCATCGCCTTCAGCCCATTCGGCAATTGGGACTACTTCACCTACCCCAGCTATTCGAGCGGCCTCGATTCGTCTGGCGATGTTTTCATGAACAGCCAGTTCCTGAGCGGCGGCGCGGTCAACTACGGAACGCTGCTGCACGAGATCGGCCACGCGATCGGCCTCAAGCATCCCACCGAGGTGGTCTACAGCCCCGGCGCCGCGCACGAGCAAGTGCTCGATACTGGCAATGATCCCACACGCACCATCATGGCAACGGTCGGCGATCCGGCCAACACCGATCCGCACCTGCTCACGCTCGACAGGAATGCCGCCGCGTTCATCTATGGGGCGAGCGGCGGGCAGGTGGTGACAGCGAGCACCAGCGGGGCAAATGCGGTCTCGGCGTGGAACTGGAACGCGGCCACCCAGACGCTCACGCAGACCGCCGCAGCCAGCGGAGCGACGATCCGCGGGTCCTCGGTGACCGATGTGATCACGGCGACCTTGGGCAACAACCGCCTGTTCGGTCTCAATGGCAGCGATACGCTGACCGGCGGCACGGGCGATGACTATCTCGATGGCGGCCCGGGCGTCGACACCATGAGCGGGGGCGACGGCAACGACAGCTATTCGGTCGATGACGCGACCGATCAGGTGATAGAAACACCGACAGGCGGCGGCAATGATATCGTCCGCGCCCGCTCCAACTTTGTCTTGTCCGCCAATGTCGAGACTCTTCAGCTGTTTGGTGTCGCGCTCACCGGCACCGGCAATGCGCTGGGCAATACGATCTACGGCGACGGAAGTTTTTCCGGCACGCTGCTGGGGCTTGGCGGCGAGGATTATATCGTCGCGGGCCGCAACAACGATGTGCTCAACGGCGGGTCGGAGAACGACCTGCTCTATGGCCAGGCCGGCAACGATACCTTGATCGGCGACACGGGCAACGACCTGCTCCATGGCGGGCCGGGCTTCGATACCGCAGATTATTCCGCCGATGTGCTTGGGCGCACGATCAACCTTGTCAACGGCACGGCCATCCTCGGTGCCGACAGCGATACGCTGGTCTCGATCGAACGTGTGCGCGGGGGCGGGGGCAACGATACCATAACGGCAGGGCCGGGCACGGCGTTCAATCAGGGCGATCTGATCAAGCCGGTGGGCACGCAGAACCTGAACGTCGATACGGCTGTGGATCTCGATGGTGCATTCCGGATCAAAAGCGACGCGGCGGTCCCCAATTCCTCGACGATACCGCATGCAACCGTAGTCGCCAGCACCAACGGCGGCAACGAATTCTACGCCTTCTCGGTCGTGGACCCGGGCGGTGTCGTCACGATTCAAGCGGCCAGTACCGGCAGCGCTTTCACCCCCTTCGTTTCGATCTTCAGCGCTGACGGGACGCTGCTGGCATCGCAGACAATGACCTCAGGCAGCACCAGCCTCAGCTTCACGTTCGCGGCCGGCGGCGAATATCTGATCGAGGTGCAGGACAGCACACTCGGCCCCTATGGCGACCATAACCCCGTTCCGGCGGGCGGTGCCTACACGCTACAGGTATCGCTGACCAACGTGATCAACCACTGGCTGGAAGGCGGCGGCGGCAACGATACGCTGCTGGCGAATGTGGGCTGGGAGCGGCTCGACGGCGGAGCGGGCATCGACACCGTATCGTTTGCCGGCTTGGGCTTTGCGGTCAATGCCAGTCTTGCCAGTGGCAGCGCGAGCGGCGCGAACGGCAACTATCAGTTGATCGGCATTGAGAATCTGACCGGTTCGAGCTTCGCGGACACGCTTACCGGTAACGGCATTGCGAATATCCTGAGCGACGGGGGCGGGCCGGGCATCGACACGCTGGCGGGCGGTGCGGGCAATGACACGTATAATATCAGCAATGCCGGCGCTGCGATCACCGAACTCGCGGGCGGCGGCACGGATCAGATCGTGCTTGGCACCGGCGTGTCGGGCGCGCTGGCGGGGATTGCGGGGGTCGAATCGATCACGCTCGCCAGCGGATCCAACGCGCTTACCCTGAGCGCGGGCAATTTTGCCGGCGTGACGGGGCCGAGGATCGCGGTGCTAGGCAATTCCGGGAATGACATCGTCGATGGATCGGGGCTGGGCGGTGCGAACGCGATTGACGTGACTGCGGGCGCAGGCAGCGACACCGTGCGCGGCGGAGCGGGGAACGATATCTTTCACTTTGCGCCGAGCCTGCTGACGTCGGCGGATACGATTCAGGGCGGCGGCGGGACGACTGACCAGCTGATCTTCGATACGGCAGGCACGATCGCTGCGGCCAGCCTCGCCAATGTCGACGGGATCGAGCGCGTGATCCTCGCCAATGGTACCAACGACATCACGTTGTCGCTGGGCATGGCCACTTCGCCGCTCAATAGCCTGATCCAGGTTTTCGGTGGCACCGGCAACGACCGCATCAGCGCCGTCCTGCTGTCGAATGGCGTGCGCGTCGATGTGACGTCCGGCGCTGGTCTCGACACGCTCCTTGGCAGCGGCGCGAAGGACACATTCCGCTTCGCAGGGGTCGATCTGGCTGGCGACACGGTCAATGGCGGGGCGGATTTCGACACGTTGATCATCTCGTCCGCCGATGTGGTCACTGCGGCGGATCTGGCGCTGGTGAGCAGTATTGACCAGATCAATCTCAATACAGGCGGCATAAGCCTGATGCTCGACAATGCGGTCGCGGCCGCCAATGCCGGTGTGTTGGTCGTGTTTGCGTCAAGCGGCAACGACACGATCGACGCCTCGGCCGTGACCTCGACCCGCGCCATCTCGGTCACCGCCGGTGCGGGGAGCGACACCTTGCGCGGCGGCACCGGCAACGACGCCTTCCGGTTCAGCGCGGCAGACCTCACCGCGGCTGACACCGTGGTGGGCGGCGGCGGGGCCGGGATCGACGCGATCAACTTTCAGACGGCCGGCACGGTCACGGCGGCGAGCCTTGCCGGCGTTTTGGGCATCGAACGGCTTGCTCTAGCTGTGGGCACCAATTCCGTGACCCTCACTGATGCGCTGGTCAGCACGGCCAATGGCGCGGCGATGACGATCTATACCAATTCGGGCGATGACACGGTGGACGGCTCGGCGCTGACCGGCACGAACAGGCTCGAGATCTACACCGGCTTCGGCAACGACACGCTGCGCGGCGGCGCGGGCAACGACATCTTCCGCTTCTCGGTCGATGGGCTGGACGGCAGCGACCTGGTCGCGGGCGGTGCCGGGTTCGACCAGCTCAACCTCTCCAACGCCGGGGCTTTGACCGCCGCCAAGCTCGCCGGGGTCAGCGGGATCGACCAGATCGTGTTCAGCATCTCGGGCGTGACGATGACGCTGAACAACGCGGTCGCCGCCGCCAACGCGGCCGTCCTCGCGGTGTTCGGTTCGATCGGCAACGACACTGTCGATGCCTCGGCGGTGACCGATACCACGCGCGGGCTTTCGGTGACCGCGCTTGGCGGCAACGACAGCTTCAGGGGCGGCCTTGGCACCGATACGTTCCGGTTCAACGCTGCCGACCTCACCAGCCTCGATACGGTGCAGGGCGGCGGCGGCACGGCAAGCGACGGGATCGTGTTCCTCACGGCGGGCAGCGTCACCACGGCTGCATTTGCCAATGTCTCCGGGATCGAAGTGCTCTCGCTCGCGGTCGGCGGCATCTCGCTGGCACTCACCAACGCGATGGTTGCCTCGGCCAGCAACGCGCTGGTAACTGTCAATGGATCAACCGGAAACGACACCGTCAATGCCGCAGCGGTCACTACTGCGACCAATCGCATCACGGTCAACGCGGGGGCCGGGTCCGATACCCTGACCGGCGGGGCGGGGAACGATACCATTGAGGGCGGCGATGGCGCGGATACGCTCACTGGCGGGGGCGGCACCGACCTGTTTGTGTGGAGGACGCGCTACACCGCACCCGATGCAATCCTCGATTTCCTCGGCGCCGCCGATCGGCTGCAGTTCACGGCGAGCGCGTTCGACTTCAATGGTGCGGCGTTCGATCAGCGCCTTGCGACAAATTCGGCCGCCACCGACATCACCGGCCAGGACTTGGTCATCTACACCGGCAGCAACCTGAACAGCATTGGCGATGTCGCGAGCTATCTCGGCTCCGCGACGGGCGGGAGCAACGGCGAAGGCATCTTCATCCTTGGTCAGGACAGCGGCGGCCACACCGTGCTCTATCACGCGCTCGACGCCAGCTTCACCACCAGCACCGACATTGTAGAAGTGGCCGATCTGGGTGCGTCAACTTCGCCAAACGCGACCCAACTTGCAGACTTCGTCTTTATCTGAGCGTCATCCGGTTTCTGCTGACTGGCAGGCGCAGGATTCGAGCCGATGGCTGAGAATTTCGGGCGGGGCGACCAATCGTCTTGGTTTTGTGCAATGCCGCAGAATTCACCGCCGCCCTCTCATTTT
>CAZGWR010000008.1:0-40629 GCA_964529505.1 uncultured Novosphingobium sp.
GCTGCGAAGGAAGCCAAGCCCCGTGTCAAGCACGGGGCGACGGACAGGGTGTTTGTACAGATGTCTGCTTCCCGCCAATCCCGGTCATTCCGGCATTCGCGTTTGCTAGCGAGACAATCGCCTTTTCGGAGCATGCCAGCACGACGGCCCGGCCTGCATCCTTCGCCCTTCGACAAGCTCAGGCCTCAGGGTGAGCGGGGTTGCTACGGGTTTGAAGGCTGGAAGGCTACAGCAAGGTGTAAGCCTCGCCCAGCGCGGCGCGCAGCTTGTCGAGCGCCTGGGCTTTGAGCTGGTGCACGCGCGGCACGCTGACTTCCAGGGTCTCGGCGATTTCGGCGAGGTTCAGCTCCTCGACGAAATAGAGCTGGACCACCATCTGCAAACGTTCGGGCAGGCTGGCGATGGCATCGGTCACATGCTCGCGGGTTTCCTGATCGGCCAGCAGCGCGAAGCTGTCGGGCCGGCTGTCGGCAAAGGCCATGTCGCTCTCCGAATAGGCGTCGTCGATGGTTTCGAAGCGCAAGGGCTCGCTCGCGCTGCGCAGATCGGCAAGCTCGGTGGCGGTGACGCCCATCGCGGCGGCAAGCTCGGGGTCGGTCGCCTCGCGGCCCAGCTTGACCGCGAGCGCTGCGGCCTGATCGCGCAGCAGCCTGCGCTTGTCAGACGCGGCGCGCGAGAGCGGGGTGGAGCGGCGCACCAGATCGACCATCGCGCCGCGCACGCGCAGCTTGGCATAGGCGGCAAAGCCATCCTCGGTCGGCCCGGTGTGGCGCTGCGCGCATTCGGTGAGCGCGACGAGCCCGGCCTGCACCAGATCGTCGATCTCCATCCCGGCGCGCCCTGAACCGTGGACATGCCAGGCGAGCCGCCGGACCATCGGCAGAAAACGCCGGATGCGGTCTGCCGCGCCGCCCTGATAGGCGCGGGCCGCGGCGAAGCTGCGGTGATTGTAGTTCATGCGGCAAGGCCCTCTGGCTGCGGCATCGGCTGGTGCGCCAATGCGGGCAGATCGTGTTGCGGAGGAGTTTCCCCACCGATCACGTCGATGACTTCGATCGGCTGGGCGGGCGGCAGTTCGGAAATGGACAGCACAAGGCATTGCGGGGTGCGCTGGCGCAGCAAGGCGGCAAGCGCACGGCGCGCGCGCGGCTGGACGATGAGCGCAAGCGGCGGCGCGCCGGCCCCGCGCTGCGCGAGAATGTCGGCGATGCGCTCGGCAATGGCGCGCGCCAGATCGGGCTCGATCACCGGCTGGCCGGTGGTGGGATCGTGCATTCCGCCGACGATCATCTGCTCGAGGCCGGCCTCGAGCGTGAGCACGCCGAGCCGTTCATTCGGCCCGCAGATGCGCGCGGTGATAAGGCCGCCAAGCTCGGCGCGGACCAGATCGACCAGCCGTTCGTGGTCGGTGGTCTGGAGCACGCCTTCGCCCAGCGCGGCGAGGATCGGCAGCGGATGCGCGATGCTGATGCCGTCTTCGAGCAGCGCGCGCAGCAGCCGGGTGAGCGCGCCGAGCGAGAGCGGCTGCGGATGGATCGCCTCGACCAGGCTGGAGGCGCGTTCGCGCACCGCCTCGAGGATAGTGCGCACTTCATCGGGACCGAGCAGCGCGGCGGGGCGATCGCCGAGGAGCTGGTTGAGATGGGTGGCGACGACGGTGCCGGCATCGACGGTGAGGAAGCCTTCGGCGATGGCATGATCGCGCTGCGCCGCATCGATCCAGATGGCGGGGCAATCGAAGCTGGGGTCGCGGGTTTCCTCGCCGCGCAGCCCATGGTTTGTGCGCGCCTCGCCCGCATCGATGGCTAGCACCTTTTCCGGGCGGATCGTTGCTCCGCCCAGCATCACCCCGCCGAGCAGGATGCGATAGGCATTGGGCGCGAGTTCAAGCGAATCGCGCACGCGGAATTGCGGCACGATGAAGCCGAACGACTGGCTGAGCTGCTTGCGCACCCCGGTGATCCGCGAGACCAGCGGCGAGCCGCGTTTCTCATCGACGAGATGGACGAGGCCGTAGCCCAGCTCGATGGTGACGAGGGTGTGATCGGATACGTCATCGAGCAGGATGCGCGCAGGGTCGATGGCTTCGACGGGGGCAACGATGATGGGGGCGGGGCGGTCGGCGCGCTTCTTGAGCGTCCACCACAGCCAGAAGGCGAGGCCGGAGGCGGGGAGGAACACCATCTGCGGCATCGCCGGGATCATGCCGATCGCGCCGAGAATGACCGCGACCGGGAGCCAGGTGCTGGCCTGTGCGAACTGGCCGCCGATCTGGCCGGTGAGATCGCGCGCATCGGACACGCGCGTGACGATCACGGCGGCGGCGATGGAGAGCAGCAGCGACGGCACTTGCGCCACCAGCGCATCGCCGACGGCGAGCGTGATGTAGCGCTGCGCGGCCTCTTCGGCGGTCAGCCCGTGGCTGATCATGCCGAGGCAGAACCCGGCGATGATATTGACCGCGAGGATCAGCAGCGCGGCAATCGCGTCGCCTTTGACGAATTTGCTCGCGCCGTCCATCGAGCCGTAGAAATCGGCCTCGGTCGCGACTTCGACGCGGCGGGCCTTGGCTTCATCCGCGCCCATGATGCCCGCAGCGAGATCGGCGTCGATCGCCATCTGCTTGCCGGGCAGGGCATCCAATGTGAAGCGCGCGGACACTTCGGAGACGCGGCCCGCGCCCTTGGTCACCACGACCATGTTGATGATCATCAGGATCATGAACACGAACAGCCCGACCGCAAAATTGCCGCCGATCAGAAACTCGCCGAAGCTTTCGATGACCTGCCCCGCCGCCGCGCCGCCTTCGTGGCCATTGACCAGCACGATGCGGGTAGAGGCGACATTGAGCGAGAGGCGCAGCAGGGTGGCAAAGAGGAGGACGGAGGGGAACGAGGAGAAATCGAGCGGTTTTTCGGCGTTCATCGCGGCCATCAGAATGGCGACCGACAGCGCGATGTTGAGCACGAAGAACATGTCGAGCATGAACGAGGGGATCGGCACGATCATCAGCGCGATGAGCGTGAGAATGCCGGTCGGGAGCGCGAGCGCGCGGGGACTGCCGAAGCGTTTGAGCACCGCCGCTAGATCCCGAGCGCGCGCAGCTGGCCATAGGCCGCGCGGACATGGGCGGGAGCGGTGCTGCCGTCACCGAGCGAGAAGGCGGTGCGCAAGGTATCGGCCATGGATGTGGCGCGCGGGGCGGGGCTGCTGGCGGAGACTGCGGCGGCGGCCTGGTATTCCTGCGCGATGGGGCCGCCGGTGAACGTGGCCGCGCTCGCGGGGTCGGCGGCGAATGCCGGCGCGCCCGGAAAGGATGTGGCGCCCATGGCCGCATCCATTTTGCCGCGCAGCAATTCCATCACCGCACCGACCGAGCGCGGGGCATTGCCGTTGAAGAAAATCGCGCGGTTGGCCGCAGCGGCTTTGGGCAGCAGCGCGGCGGCGCTCTGCCCGGGATCACTGCCCAGCGCGGCGAGGAGTTTGGATGCCCCTTCAGCGCCGAGAAAATGCGCCAGATAAAGTTCGGCATGATCAGGCTCGCGGCCCAGCACTCCGGTCAGCACGTCACGGTTGTCGCCCGCCAGCGCGCCCGCCATCATCGCCGAGAGCCCCGGATCGCGGCGCAGCGCGAGCATTTGCGCGCGCATGCCGGGTGCGGTGATCGCAGCAGGATCGAGGCCGTAATCCGCGCCGTGGCGACCCAGCGTATCGAGCCAGGTCGCGCCGGTGAATTGATAGAGCCCGGTCGCGCTCGAGGTGGCGGCGCGGGCGGATGGATCGAGGCCGGATTCGAGCCGCGCCTGCGCGAGCAGATAATCGAAATCCACACCGGTCGCTGCGGCGGCGCGGGCGATGGCGCTGCGAACCTCACCCGAGCCGCTGGCGCGGACAGGCGAAGGTTGCGGACGCGGCGCGCCCGCATTGAAGGCTGGAGACGTGAAGGTTGGCGAACTCAAGACAGGCCCCTCTCGATCCGCCCGAAACGAGCGATCTAAAGGGGAACAGCAAACACCGTGCCAAATGCATCAGGCGAAGCCGCGGGGAGGTCAGCCGATCAGCGGATTCGGCCGATCCGTGCGGCCGCCGGATGCGCGCGGTAAATCGCGGGCTGGCCGGTGATCGCATCGAGCCGCGCCGCGACATTGGCGGCAATCAGATTGCGCACGCGCCGGTTTGCCTCATTTAGCCGCCGCGCGGCATCGAGCAGGCCGCGGCATTCCTCGTCCACCGCTTCGGGCGCGGTGGTATCAAGCCTGCCGCACAGCGCGCTCTTGTCCAGCGTGCAACCCATGATCACATCGACGTCCAATCCGGCAAGCGCATGCCGCTCGTCCTCGAGCACGGCAAGCATCTGCCGCAGCGTATCGCGCAGTTCGATGGGCCGGCGGATCGGCGCGGCGGTGGCGATGTGTTGCTGAGCTTGTGGGATCACTGAGGGCTCCTCAAGAGAATGCCGGCCGCAATCATCGCGTCGGCAATCTTGGCGGGGGTAATCGGATACTTGCCGGTTTCGATGGCGCGGCGGATGGTCAGCACGCGCTCGGCATCGACCGGGGGTTCCCCCGCCTTGACCGCGTCGCTCGTGGCAATCTGCGGCGCAGTTACGGAAGACGAGCTTGTTGGCGTAGGGTTTTCGGGGGGCACAACGCTGGGCGTTGCCGCGTTGACACCCGAACCTGCTGGTTTGACCTGCACCGCGCCTACCGGGCGCGTTGCACCGATTTCGAAAGATGACATGGGACCGCTCCTACACTTGCACACCAGATAGGACGGCAAGGCGCAGGGGCCTTTAAGGGCAGGCGGCGGATTTTTGCCGGGTGCGCTACTCGACCGGCACTTCGGCAAGGCCCGGGCGCACGACACGGGCCCGCACGGGGCTCGTTTTGGGATTGGTGCGCACCCGGATCCAAGCGCCGAGTGCCCCGGAGTCGAGCGCTTCGCCGGGCTGCGAGACGGTGAAACCATCGCCGACAACCGCAACGGTGATGTTCTCGCCGCGCTCTACGGCAACAGCGGCGGGTTCTTGCCGTGCGGCGGCACTGACCGGCACAAAGATGCGCCAGCTCCCTGCATCGGGGCAAGACACGCTGATGCTGGCATGCGCGGCACCGTGCCAGGCCAGCACGAACGGCGCCGAACAGGACGCGAGGCGCAAGCGGCGATCGACCGGCAGCGCTGCGCCGCCCGAGACACCGATGGACTGGCCGGTGAAGGCGGCGACTGCGTTGTCGATGGCGCTGAGGCTGGCAAATTCGCCGGGCGCGGCCGCCACCGGCGATGCGGCAAGCGCCAGAACAAGGGTCAGGATCACAAGGGGTGAAGGGGGCATCGGTCAGGCTTTCAAGCGGGGCAGTTCTCTGCTCGCAAAGCAATCACCGTGCCATTTGCTCAAGATCATAGGCAAGGCTGACGATCGCCCCGTCGGCGGGGCCGGCTTCGACAACGATGCGCGCGGCGGCGGCGCGCGGGCCGGCTGCAGCGGCCAGCGCCGCCGCGCGGGCGAAAGCGGCGGCCTGATGGCCCTTGATGAAGCGCACGCTGATCGTCGGGCGCAGACGCGCGTCGCGTGCTTCGCTGGCCAGCCATCCGGCGAGCGGCGGCGCGCCGGGACTGTCTGTCCAGACGCTGACTGGTTCGCCGCGCAGCGACGGCGCGATCTGCGGCGCGGGCTTCATTGCCTTGGCCGCGCTGGGCTTGAACGGCGATTGCGGACCTTCGGGCGCGTTGGCGAGCGCGGCCGCGGTGATCATGAACAGGATCAGCGCAAGGTCGGCCAGAATGATCTGCCATCCGCCTTGCGCCGTCGGGGCCGTGCCTTTGCGGGGAAGCGCCGGGCCGATCATGCCACGACGCGCGGCGGATGGTCGCGATCGACAAAGCGGCGCTCGGCGGGAAACTCGGGCTCGAGCTGGTTCACCATCCAATCGAACAGCGCCTGGCGCGCTTCTTCCTCGTTTTCGGCCCGGCGCTCCACCGCGCGCGCGAGCGGTGCAAACACGATGTTGGCAAGCAGGAGGCCATAAAGCGTGGAAAGCACCGCCATCGAGATCGCGCCCATGAACAGGCCGCGCGCGAGGCCCTCGGCGGGCAGCTGGCTGAGCGAGACGAGCGTGCCGGCAAGACCGAACACCGGCCCCAGTTCCGCCGCTTGCGCCAAAGTGCGGGTGGCCGCCGCTGCCGCGCGCAGGCGCAAGGCCTGCGCCGCCGCGTGATGCTCGGCCATTGCCGGGATCGAGCGGGTTTGCACCAGCACCGCGAGCGCCTCGTCGAACGCCCGGTCGCCCAGCGCGCGAAACTGCACCCGCAGCAGGCCATCCTGCCGGACGCGCGCGGCCATCGGCGCGATCACGGCGCGGACATCGGGCGCGCTGAACGCCGGGCGCGGCAACGCGGCCAAAGCTGCCATGGTCAGGCGGCAATCCTCGATTCCGCTGCGCAGCGCGGTGGCAAAAACCGTGCCGCCAACGACGATCGCCGCCGACAGAAGATCGAGCAGATGCGGGGATTGCATGGGTTTGGCGCGGCCTCCTGACCCATCAGAACGGCGCACATGCGGCAGATTTCAGCCCCTTGGCCGATTTTTGCCGCCCGGTGGCAACGATTTGCCGCCGCGCCGGCCTGCATGCCCGGCGCGGCCCGGTTTTCGGCACTTGGCATGGCCGTTGCTTAGTCTTTCGCCATGGACACCGATCGCAAGGCACACGCACAATGAAAGAGGGCCTGTTTGGCATTCACGGCATGGCGCTCGAGCTGCGCGCGCAGCGCATGGGCGTGCTCACGTCGAATATCGCCAATGCCGGCACGCCGGGCTTCAAGGCCAAGGACATCGATTTTGCCGCCGCTCTGAAGGCGCGCACCGAGGGCAAGAGCGAGGACAGCGCGATCAGCGGGGCCACGCTGTACCGCGTGCCGGTGATGCCCAGCCTCGATGGCAACACGGTCGAGATTTCCACCGAGCAAACCGCCTTTGCCGACAACGCGGTGGGCTATTCCGCAACGCTGTCGTTCATCCGCGGCCGGGTCGAGACGATCACCCGCGCGATCAAGGGCGAATAAGCCATGGGCAATTCCGTAAATTCGCATCCGATGACCCTGTTCGAGGTGGCGGGCCGCGCAATGTCGGCGCAGCTCGTGCGGATGAACGCGTCGGCCTCCAATCTTGCCAATGCGGGCACCGTTTCATCCAGCGAAGAGGCGGCCTATCGCCCGCTGCGCCCGGTCTTTGCCGAGCAGCTCGATGCCCGGACCGGCCTTTCGACCGTGCGCGTCAGCAGCTTGATGCGCGAAGCCGCCGCGCCGATCCGCACGCACAATCCCGATCATCCGCTCGCCGATGCCAATGGCGATGTGTGGGCCGCGCCCGTCGATGAAAACGCCGAGATGATCGAGATGCTCGAAAGCTCGCGCCAATACCAGAACGTGGTGGAAGCCATGCAGACGGCCAAACAACTGATGCTCGAAACGATGAGGATGAAATGACCACAATCAATCCCTTTAGCGCGCTGGGCAGCGCCACGAACGTAGCGGCAAGTGCGACCAAGAAGAGCGGCCTCGGCGGGCTCGGCGGCGAGGATTTCATCAAGCTGCTGACCACCCAGCTCAACAACCAGGACCCGACCGAGCCGGTCGACAACAGCCAGATGATCGCGCAGCTCGCGCAGTTCTCCAGCCTTTCGGCCACCAATTCGATCAATGACACGCTGTCTGCGATTTCGGGCAAGCTCGACCGGCTGCTGCCGGGCGACGTGGTTTCGCCGTCTTAATTCCAGCAAAGGATACCGCCGATGTCGTTCTACACCTCGCTCAATGGCCTCAAGAATGCGCAGACCGATCTGGGCGTGCTCAGCCACAATATCGCCAATGCCGAAACGGTGGGCTTCAAGAAGAGCACCGTCGCGTTTGCCGATATCGTCGCGGGCAGCGCGTTCACCAATCCCAAGCTGATCCAGGGCATCGGCGCCACAGTTGAAGCGATCAACCAGAACTTCAAGCAGGGACCGATCGAGCAGACCGGGGCCGCACTGGATATCGCGATCAACGGCGACGGGTTTCTTACCACCAAATCGTCGGTAAACGGCGATACGCTCTACACCCGCAACGGCTCGCTGACGGTGGATGGCAACGGCTTCATCGAACGCGGGCTGGGCAATCGGCTGCAGGTTTTCCCGACCGACGCGGCGGGTGTGGTGACAGGAACGACACTGATCGATGCGGTGATCCCGACCGCGAATGCCGCAGGTGCGCAATTTGCGGGCGTGACGATTGCCAAGAACGGCAACGTGGCGGTCTCTTTCGCCGATGGCACCAACGAAGTGGTCGGCAAAGTTGCCCTTGCCACATTCATTTCGCCCGGCGGGCTGCGGCAGGAAGGCTCCTCCAATTGGGTTGCCACCGGCATTTCGGGCAACCCGGCTTATGGCCAGCCCGATGCGGGGTTTTACGGCGGCCTGCTGTCGGGCGCGATCGAGCGTTCGAATGTCGATATTGCCGAGGAGCTGGTCGGCCTGATCACCGCGCAGCGCAATTTCCAGGCCAACGCCAAAGCGATCGATACCTCGACCCAAATCACCCAGACGATCATCAACCTGCGCAGCTGAGGATAGGCTGACATGGACCGTCTGATCTACACCGCCTATTCCGGCATGACCGGATCGATGGTGCGCCAGCGCGTCATCGCCAGCAACATGGCCAATGCGCAGACCACCGGATTTCGGCAGGAAATGCTCAATGCCATGCCGATGACGCTGAAAGGTCCGAGCCTCGAGGCGCGGGCCATGACCGAAGGCGAAGTGCGCGGCGCGAGCATGAAGCAGGGCTCGCTGATATCGACCGGCAATCCGCTCGATATCGCGATGACCGGCAAGACCATGCTGACCGTGCAGACCGCCGATGGCGGCGAGGCCTATACGCGGCGCGGCGATCTCTCGATCGGCGCGACCGGCGTGCTGGAAAATGGCGATGGCAGGCCGGTTGTCGGCGATGGCGGGCCAATCACCGTGCCGCCCGGGGCCAAGCTTTCGATCAGCCCCGATGGCACCGTTCTGGCGAGCAGCCCGGAAAACCCGGACCAGCCGCCGCAAGTGCTCGCCCGGATCAAGATCGCCTCGACCGCAGGATCGCGGATCGAGAAGGGCATGGACGGGCTGTTCCGCGTGGTCGGCGGCGGCGTGCTCCCGGCCGATGAGGAGGCACAGGTGCAGTCCGCCACGCTCGAGCAATCGAATGTCGATCCGACCAGCGTGCTCGTTGAAATGGTCGAGGCGCAGCGCCTGTTCGACATGCGCGCCAAATCGGTCGCGACCGCGCGCGAGATCGACGAGAGCAGCATGTCCTTGATGCGCATCACCTAAATTACCGCCCCGATTGAAGAGAGAGACCGCCAATGCCTTCATCAGCTCTGCATGTCGCGCGCACCGGATTGGAAGCGCAGGACACGCGCATGCGCGTGATCGCCAACAACCTTGCCAACGTCGGCACCACCGGTTTCAAACGGGACCGGGCCAATTTCGCTACTTTGGCTTATCAAGACGCGCGGGTTGCCGGGCAGCAGTCTTCGGGCGAGACCGCCTATGCCACCGGGCTCAATCTGGGCACCGGCGTGGGCATCCAGTCGACCACGCGGATCGATACCGCAGGCACGCTGCAAACCACGGGCAACGCACTCGATCTCTCGCTCGACGGGGAGGGCTATTTCCAGGTGGCGCTGCCGGGCGGCCAGCTTGGCTATACCCGCGCGGGCAATTTCAGCCGCTCGGCCGAAGGCCAGCTGGTGACCGCGCAAGGCTATATCGTGCAGCCGCCGATCACCGTGCCTGAAGGCGCCGGGGCGATCACCATTGCCCCCGACGGGACGGTCTCCGCGCTGGTTCCCGGCACCACCGAGCCGAGCCAGCTTGGCCAGATCACCATCGCCAGCTTTGCCAATCCATCGGGCCTGCAATCGACCGGCGACAACTTTCTGCGCGAGACCGCCGCGAGCGGCGCGGCGCAAGTCGGCGCGCCGGGCGAACTGGGACGCGGCCACATCCGGCAGGGCTTTCTCGAAGGCTCCAACGTCAATGTCGTCGAGGAACTGGTCGACATGATCGAGTGCCAACGGGCCTACGAAATCAATTCCAAGATGATCAAGGCGGTCGATGAAATGCTGCAGAACGCGAACCAGACGCTATGACCCTTCATCTTGCGCCATTTGACGCTGTGTTCGATGCCAAGCTGCGGTCCGCAGGCCGCAAGCGCGCGCCGGGCGAGCGGCATCGCTGGCTGGCGCTGCTGCCGCGCGCCGTGCTGGCGCTCGTGCTGGTGCTGCCGTCTCCGGCCAGTCCGCGCAGCCGGCCTGCCCCCGGCTTTGCCGCCACACTGCCGCAAGCGCCGCCGCCGCGCGCCGCCGATGGCAGCATTTTCAATGTCGCTGCCGGGTATGCCGGCCTGGCCGAAGGCCGCCGCGCGCATACGGTGGGCGATACGCTGACCATCGTGCTGATCGAACAGCTCAGCAGCTCGAAAACGGCGGCGGCGAAAACCCAGAAGAACGGCGCGGTGAATATCGTGCCGCCCGCTACCGGGATCGCCTCCTTCCTCAGCCGCCTCGCCCTTAACGCTTCAGGCGGCTCGTCGTTCAATGGTCAGGGCAATGCCTCGCAAACCAGCACGCTGGGCGGCGAAGTCGCGGTCACGATTGCCGAAGTGCGGCCAAACGGCACCGCCGTTGTCAAAGGGGAAAAACGTTTGTCGCTCAGTCAGGGTCAGGAATGGGTGCAGCTATCGGGGATCGTCCGGCTCGGCGATATCGATACCGACAACCGTGTGCCTTCGACCCAGGTGGCCGACGCGCGGATCGAATACTCGGGTAACGGATCGGTCGGGCGCGCCAGCCGCGAAGGCTGGTTCAGCAAGTTCTTCAACATGATTTCACCGTTTTGAGCCCGGCAATGGTCCATCTCCCCCGCTCGCTTTGCTTGATCATCAGCGCGCTATGGCTGCTGCTCGCGCCCGAGGCCGCGTTCGCCGATCGCGTGCGCGATCTCGGTGCGTTCCAGGGCGTGCGCACCAACCAGCTCACCGGCTACGGCGTGGTCGTGGGCCTGCCCGGCACCGGCGATGACAATCTGGAATACCTGACGCAGGCGATGCGCGGCGTTTCAGGGCGGCTCGGCGTGCAGTTGCCCGCAGGCGTCTCGCCGGGGCTGAAAAACGCCGCCGCCGTGCTGATCACCGCCGATCTCCCCGCTTTCGCCAAGCCCGGTCAGCGCATCGATGTGACCGTATCGACCATCGGCAAGGCCAAGTCGCTGCGCGGCGGCGCGCTGATCCTTTCGCCGCTCTATGGCGCAGACGGACAGATCTACGCGATGGCGCAAGGCAATCTTGCGGTCGGCGGTCTGGGCGTGAGCGCCAAGGACGGCAGCTCGGTCAATATCAACATTCCCACCGTCGGCCGGATTGCCGAGGGTGCCAGTGTCGAACGCGCGGTCGCCACTGGCTTTGACAGCAGCGAAACCCTGCGCTGGAACCTGTTCAACGCCGATTTCATGACCGCCGCGCGGGTGCGCGATGCGATCAACGCGCGCTTTCCCGGCACCGCGACGGTCGACGACGGGATCACGCTCGCGCTCAAGCTCGCGGCTGGCAGCAATGCCCGCGCCAGCATGATGGCTGCGATCGAAATGATCGAGGTTGTCCCCGCCGAAACCCCGGCGCGGGTCATCATCAACAGCCGCACCGGCACGGTGGTGATCAACAGCGCGGTGCGGCTTTCGCCCGCCGCGATCAGCCATGGCCGGATGGTGGTCAAGATCGACGAGAAATCGCAAGTATCGCAGCCCGGCCCGCTCAGCCGCGGACAGACCGTCGTGACCCCCGCCAGCCAGATCGCGCTCGACGAGCAGCCCGCGCATGTCGCGCTGTTCAAGCCGGGCGCGAGCCTCTCCTCGCTGGTCGATGCGCTCAACAAGCTGGGAGTGACGCCCTCCGATCTTGTCGCGATCCTCGAAGCGCTGAAGCAAGCAGGCGCGCTGCGTGCCGAAATGGAAATCATATGAGCCCGGTTTCGCCCGCAAACGCGGTTTCCGCTCCGAAAACCCCCGAGGCGGCCGCCCTGCGCAAGGCCGCCCAAGGTTTTGAGGCCATCTTCCTGCGCCAGATTCTGGCCAGCGCCCGCCAAACCAGCTTTGGCGGCGAAGATCTGTTCGGCAGCGAGGCGAGCGAGACGTTCACCCAGCTGCGCGACGATCGGTTCGCCGAGATTGCCTCGGGCACGGGCGCATTCGGCCTTGCCCGCCAGCTTGAGGTGCAACTGGCGCGGGCGCTCCCGGCTGCTGGTCCAGCTTCCGGGGCAACCCCTGAACCCATGCCCGGGAAAGGCTGAGCGCGATGTCGTCCGACCTCCTCTCGATCGGCCTGAGCGGCGCCAAGGCGGCGCGCAGCGCGCTCGATGTCACCAGCCAGAACATCGCCAATGCCTCGACCGAGGGCTATGTCCGCCGCAGCGTCGGTTTCGCCGAAGTCGGCGCGACCGGCTACAACCAGAACCCGCGCGATGTCTCGCTCTCGGGCGTGCGGGTCGACCGGGTGGTGCGCAATGTCGATGCCTTTCGCCAGGCCGAAGTGCGCCGGACCGGCGCCGATACCGCGCGCGCCAATGCCGAAGTCACGGGCCTCCAGAACGCCGAATCCGCGCTGGAACGATCCAATATCTATCCCTCGATACTCGGCTTTGAATCTGCGGTGCAAAGGCTGAAGGAAGATACCACCGACACTGCACTGCGCGCCTCGGTGATCGAAAGCGCGCGGACGATGACCGCTACCTTCCAGATTGCCTCGCAAGAGCTGGATGCTGTGGCGGGCGGGCTGCGCTTTGAATCGACCGATGGGGTCAATCAGGTGACGCTGATTGCCGCCGAGCTCGGCCGCACGAACTTGCGGCTTGCCCGCGCCGCCGATGCCAGCAGCGACCAGACGGCGCTGCTCGATCAGCGCGACCGCCTGCTTTCGAACCTCAGCGACTACGGCAATATCGACACGACCTTTGCCGCAGACGGCACGGTCGAAGTGCGCCTTGGCGGGCTGACCACCCCGGCGCTGGTCACCGGCGGCACCTCGGGCACTGTGACCATGGTCACTGCCGCCAACGGCACCATCAGCTTTGCCCTTGATGGCAATGCGGCGGCGCTTACGGGCGGTTCGCTGGCCGGCCGGGCGCTGGCGCTGGACAAGATCACCCAATTGCACAGCGATCTGGACAATCTGGCGCGCGACATCATCACGACGGTCAACACCGCGAATGGCGGCGGCGTCGCGCTGGACGGAAGCGCCGGGCAGAACCTTCTTTCCGGCACCGGCGCCGCAGACTTTGCGCTGGCCACCAGCGATGGCACCAGGATCGCCACCGCGCCCGCTGGCTCACCTGCCAAGAGCCGCGATACGGGCAACCTCGATGTGCTGCGCACGGCGCTTACCTCGACCAGCCCGGCCGGGCGGATGGACGGCATCTTGTTCGATGTCTCGGCAACCGTGGCCGGCCGTGTGGTCACCCGCGATGCGCTGACGACGATATCGGATTCGGCGCGCATCACGCTGTCTTCGCAGTCGGCGGTCAATCTCGATACCGAAGCGGCCAATCTGCTGCGCTTTCAGCAAGCGTTTCAGGCCTCTGGCCGGGTGATGCAGGTCGCCTCCTCGATTTTCGAAACCTTGCTGCAGATCAGATAGGGCCGCGCGCATGACCATCGCATCCACCAGCACCAGTGCTTTCTTCGACCGGGCCACGATCGACCTTGCCTCGCTGCGCGCGCAGGCCGAAAAGCTGCAGGGCCAGATCAGCTCGGGTACCAAGCTGACGACGTCGTCGGACGATCCGCTCGCCGCCTCACGGCTGCGCACGCTCTCGCGCTCGGATGCACTGGGCAAGATCGACAATGCCGCGGCGCAGCGCGCGACGGTCGATCTCAATCTGGTCGACACCGCGCTCAACCAGTTTGCCAACTATACCATCCGCGCGCAGGAATTGGCGACGCAGGCGGCATCGAGCACGCTTTCGCCCAACCAGCGCGCCAGCATCGGAGCGGAACTGGCGCAGATCCACGGCGGTCTGGTGACCCTTGCCAATACCCGCGACAGCGCCGGCAAGGCGCTGTTCGGCGGCGACAGCCCGGGCGATGCCTACCAGCTCAATGCGGCGGGCAGCGCGAGCTATATCGGCACCGGCGCGGCGGGCACGCTCTCGCTGGGCGATGACCAGGGCGTGGCGCGCAGCCTGACCGGCCCCGAGTTTCTCAGTTTCAATGACCCGGCGGGCAATCCCACCGATCTCCTCGCGGTCATGAAAGCGCTGGCCGATACGCTGCAGGCCGGCGGCGCAGGCGCGGCGGCGGCGGCAAGCACTGCGCTGGGCTCGCTCGCCAACGGGCTTGACGCGATCACGACCGCGCAGACCATAGTCGGCTCGCGCCTCACCTGGATCGATCTTTCGACCGAGCGCCAGCAAGCGATGGAGGAAGCGCGCACATCCGAGCAGGCGGACATCGGCGCGCCCGATCTCGCTTCGTCGCTGGCCCGCCTGCAACAGCTTTCCACCGTGCTCGAAGCGAGCCAGGCCAGCTTTGCCAAGCTCGCCGGTCTTTCGCTGTTCGATCTGATCAACTGAGCTCCTGTTAGGACTACCGCGCAATGTATGCTGGCATCGGTATCGTTATCCTCCTGGTTATGGTGTTCGGCGGGTTTGCGATAACCGGCGGGGCACTGGGGCCAGTGATGGAAGCCATCCCGCACGAAATGCTGATCATTGGCGGCGCCGCGCTCGGCGCGGTGGTGGCGGGCAATTCGCTGCACGGGCTGAAAGCGCTGGGCGGCGGCTTCATGAAAGTGTTCAAGGGTCCGCGGCACAACAAGCAAGACCATGTCGACGCGATCGTGCTGTGCACCCGGCTCATGAAAATTCTGCGCAGCGACGGGCCGGTGGCGCTGGAAAGCCATGTCACGGACCCCAAGAATTCGCCGATCTTCGCCGAGTTTCCGCGTCTTCTGGCGCATGGCACGCTGATCGGGCTGATCTGCGACACGCTGACCTTGATCGTGGTCTCCTCGGGCACGCTCGAGGTCCATGCGGTGGAAGACGTGATGGATCACGCGATGAAGACGCATTTCCACGAATCCACCGAGCCGCAGCATGCGCTGCAGAACCTGGCCGACGCGCTGCCTGCGCTGGGCATCGTCGCGGCGGTGCTGGGTGTGGTCAAGACGATGGGATCGATCGACAAACCACCGGCGATTCTGGGCGCGATGATCGGTTCGGCGCTGGTCGGCACATTCATGGGCGTGCTGCTCGCCTATGGCATCGTCGCGCCGCTGGCCGGACGGCTCAAGCAAGTGCTCGACGAGGACGAGATGATCTTTCAGGCGGTCAAGCAAGTGATCATCGCCAGCCTGCACGGCTGGCCGCAGCCGCTGGTGGTCGAGAGCGCCCGCTCGGGGCTGGGCCATGCGTTCCGTCCCGGCCTTTCGGAACTGCTCGACGCGCTGCGCGGGCGCTAACCGGTGGCAAAGCCCCCCGCCAAAGGCAAGAACGGTCCGCTGCCGCCGATCATCGTCAAGAAGATCACGGTGGTCGCCGGGGGTCATCATGGCGGCGCGTGGAAAGTCGCCTATGCCGACTTCGTGACCGCGATGATGGCGTTCTTCCTGCTGATGTGGCTGCTCGGCGCGACCACCGAGAAACAGCGCAAGGGCATCGCGGATTACTTTACCCCCACCTTGGTCAAGACCCGGCAAGGCAGTGCGGGCTCCTATGGGCTGCTCGGCGGCTCGTCGCTAACCGATGCCGACAATTACCAGTTCCGCGCCGGGCAGACCGGCACCAAGACCTTGACCGTGCCGCGCGATGCGACCGGCGGGGCGAAGGATGGCGGATCGAAAGCCAAGCGAACCGCGACGATTGCGCAGCGGCTGAAGCAGAAGCTGGCGGCCAGCGCGACCTTGCGCAAGCTGGCCCCGCAAGTGCGCATGCAGATGACCCCCGAAGGTATCCGGCTCGATCTGGTCGATGATGCCAATTTCTCGATGTTCCGGCTGGGCACAACGATCCTGACACCCGACGCGGTGCAACTGCTCTCGGCGATCGGTCAGGCGATCAGCAGCGATGCGGGCGGGATCAGTGTGCGCGGCCATACCGATTCGCTGCAATGGAAGCCCGGCGATACGGTCAACAACTGGTCGCTGTCGGCCGGCCGCGCCGAAGCCACAAGGCAGGCGCTGATGCGCAGCGCGGTGGGCGAGGGGCGCTTCCGCCGGATCGAAGGTGTGGCCGACAAGGAACCGCTGATCGTCGCCAACCCGGCCGATGCGCGCAACCGGCGCATGTCGATCCTGCTGATGGATTAGAGCGCGCCGCGCATTAAGGACTGACCGGCCGCGGCAGCTTGCGGTTCGTGCTCGACCCGATGATCGCACCCAGACCCGTGCCCAGCGCCAGCCCGCCAGCTGCCAACGCCACGAGCGGGATCCCGCTCCGGGGCGCGGGCAGCGAGGCTGCGGCCCGGGTCGCCGCAACGGGTGCCGGCGGAGGCGGAGGCGGCGGAGGAGGTGGTGGGGGCGGAGGTGCCGGCGTCGCCACCACGCTGGCGACCTGCTGCGGGGGCTGCTTGGCGACCGCCACGGGGCGGCGCTTGGCGCGGCGATGTTTCTTGGCAGACTTGGCTTTGTGCGCGCGGTGCAGCGACGGCGAACCCGCGTCGGCAAGCACCGCGATCGGGGCTGCGGTCATGGCGCTGGCAGCCACCACCATGGCTATGCGGGAAAATGACGAAATACTGATATATTTCATAAATATAGCCCCCCGTTTCGCCCACTGTTCGCGTTCGTTTCGGTCCCCTTTACCGATCGGAATCGGGCGCACCCGCATATGTTAACCTACGTATTCATCCATATTGGATGGAACGAAAAAATCAACCGCATTTGTCCCGCCGGGTGCGCGCCGCATCTGTCAGAACTGTGTCACGCGCCGCGTGCAAAGCTTGACCGGGAGGGGGTGGACCGGGCACACGGTGCGGACCGCAATCAACCCGATAAAAGAGGAGAGCGCATGTTTTCGCACGTAATGCTCGGCAGCAACGATATCGCCCGTTCAAAGGTGTTTTACGATGCCACGTTTGCCGCCTTTGGTGGTCCTGAGGGCTTTCTCGATCCCAAGGGCCGGCTGATCTATGCCCACAACGGCGCCATGTTCATCCTCACGGTTCCGATCAACGGCGAACCCGCCTGCTGCGCCAACGGCGGCACGGTCGGCTTTGCCATGACCCCGGAGCAGGCCGATGCCTGGCATGCGGCGGGCGCGGCCAGCGGCGGCACGGCGTGCGAAGATCCCCCGGGTCCGCGCGAAGGCAGCCCGTTCTATCTCGCTTACTTGCGCGATCCCGACGGCAACAAGCTTTGCGCGCTCAACGTCATCGGCAGCTGAGACAGACGCGGGGAGTGGCGGGCAAATGACCATGGAAACCGTTTCGTCCGCCAAGGCGCATGGCGGCACCTTGGGCGTTTACCGCCATGCCTCGACCGCAACGGGGACGCAGATGACCTTTTCGGTCTTTCTGCCCCCGCATGCGGCGCAAGGCGCGAAGCTGCCGGTCCTGTTCTACCTTTCTGGGCTGACCTGCACCCACGCCAATGTCACCGACAAGGGCGAATACCGCCGCGCCTGCGCCGAGTTGGGGCTGATTTTCGTCGCGCCCGACACCAGCCCGCGCGGCGATGATGTGGCCGATGATCCGGCCGGTGCCTACGATTTCGGGCTCGGCGCGGGTTTTTATGTGAACGCGACGCAAGCGCCGTTCGCGCCGCATTACCGGATGTGGGACTATATCGCGCAGGAACTGCCCGTGCTGATCGAGGAGAATTTCCCTGCCGATCCTGCGCGGATGGGGATCACTGGGCATTCGATGGGCGGCCACGGCGCGCTCACGCTGGGCCTTACCTATCCCGACAAATTCAAATCGCTCTCCGCCTTCGCGCCGATCGTCGCGCCGGGGCAGGTGCCATGGGGGCACAAGGCGCTGGGCGGTTATCTCGGCGCCGATCCGGCGGCTTGGCGCGCGCACGATGCGGTGGCCTTGATCGAGGATGGCAAGCGTCCAGCGGGCGATGTGCTGGTCGATCAGGGCGACGCGGACAGTTTTCTGGTCGAACAACTCCGCCCCGAATTGCTGGCGGCCGCGTGCGACAGTGCGGGGATCGCGCTGACCTTGCGGCTGCAGCCGGGCTATGACCACAGCTACAATTTCATCTCCACGTTCATGGAAGACCACATCCGCTGGCATGCGGAGCGGTTGTAGCACGCGCTAGCGAACGTCGCGCGCCACCGCATCGAGCAGGCCGTTGACGAACTTGGTCTCGCGCGCATCGAAAAAGGCGTGCGCCACGTCGAGGTATTCGCTGATCACCGTGCCCACGCTGATGTCGGCGCGCGCCAGCAGCTCGTAAGCGCCGGCGCGCAGGATCTGGAGCATCGTGCGGTCTAGCCGCGCGATCGACCAGCCGGCGGCGAGATTGGCGGCGAGCAGCGCATCGATCTCGTCGCGCCGGGTCGCCGTGCCGCGCACCAGATCATCGAAAAACACCACATCTGCGTCGATATACTGATCGTCCTCGATCTCGCGCCCCAGCCGATGCTGATGAAACTCATCGAGCAGCCCGGCCATCGGGGTGGCCTCCATCTCGAACTGATAGAGCGCCTGCACCGCGGCAAGCCGCGCGGCGGAGCGCGCCGCCGCCGTGCTGCGGCTCATATGCCCAGCCTCAATTCGATCGAGCGGGCGTGGGCGGCGAGGCCCTCGGCATCGGCCAGCGCGATGGCGGCGGGGCCAAGTGCGCGCACCGCCGCCTCGTTCGCCGCGATGTAGCTGGTGCGCTTCATGAAATCGAGCACCGACAGCCCCGAGGAAAACCGCGCCCGCCGCCCGGTGGGCAACACATGGTTCGGCCCCGCGACATAGTCGCCGATCGCCTCGGGGGTCATCCGCCCGAGGAACACCGAGCCGGCATGGCGGATCTGCGCAAACAGTGCTTCGGGATCGGCGGTCGCGATCTCGACATGCTCGGCCGCCAGCGCATTGGCCAGCGCGGGCGCCTCGTCCAGCGAATCGACCACGATGATCACGCCGTATTCGTCCCAGCTCGATTTGGCGACGCGCGCGGTGGGCAGCAGGGCGAGCTCTACTCCGATCATGTCCGCCACCTGATCGGCGAACGTGGCATCGTCGGTGATCAGGATCGCTTGCGCGGCGGGATCGTGCTCGGCCTGGCTGAGCAGATCGGCGGCGATCCATTGCGGATCGTTGTGCCCATCGGCGATGACGAGGATTTCCGATGGCCCCGCGACCATGTCGATCCCGACCACGCCATAGAGCTGGCGCTTGGCTTCGGCGACCCAGGCATTGCCCGGGCCGGTGATCACGTCGACCGCGCGAATGCGCTGCGTGCCATAAGCGAGCGCGGCAATCGCCTGCGCGCCGCCCACTTTCCAGACCTCATCGACGCCCGCCAGATGCGCGGCAGCCAGCACCAGCGGGTTGATCACGCCTTTGGGCGCGGGGGTGACGACGACCAGCCGCTCGACACCCGCCACTTTGGCCGGAATCGCGTTCATCAGCAGCGAGGAGGGATAGGCCGCGCGCCCGCCCGGCACATAGAGCCCCGCGCCATCGACCGCGCGCCAGCGCGCGCCGAGCCGCAACCCGGCCTCGTCGGTGCTCTCGCGGTCCTGCGGCAATTGCGCCGCGTGCCACAGGCGGATGCGCTGCGCCGCCAGTTCGAGCGCGGCGCGCAGATCGGGGGCCAGATCCTCGTAGGCATCGCGGCAAGTTGCGGCATCGACCTGCCATGCATCGTCGGCCGGCGTATGCTGGTCGAACTTGGCGGTATAGTCGGCCAGCGCCGCATCGCCGCGCAGGCGAACATCCTCGATGATCACTTGCACATCGCGCGCCACGTTCTCGTCGCTTTCGCGCCGGTCCTTGACAATGCGGGCAAAGGCACGCGCGAAATCGGGCTGGCTGGTGCGGAGCCTTTGCATCAAGCGGCCTTTCGCTGCGCGACCAGCGCGCGAAACGCATCGATCAGCGCGCCGAGCCGGGCGCTGTCGGTCTTGAGCGCGGCGCGATTGACAATGAGCCGCGCCGAAACCGGCATGATCCGGCTGGTTTCAACCAGGCCGTTGTCTTTCAAGGTGCGCCCGGTCGAGACCAGATCGACGATCCGGCTGGCCAGGCCCAGCGACGGCGCAAGCTCCATCGCGCCGTTGAGCTTGACCACTTCGGCCTGCACGCCCAGCCGCTCGAAATGGCGGCGGGTGAGGCTGGGATACTTGGTGGCGACCCGCGCGTGGCTTTCGCCGACATTCGCCGCGCTGCCCGGAGCGGCGGCCGGTTCGGCGACCGAGAGGCGGCAATGCCCGATATCGAGATCGACCGGCGCATAAAGATCGGCATAATCGAACTCGTCGATCACATCCGAGCCGACAATGCCCACTTGCGCCGCGCCGTGGGCCACGAACGTGGCGACATCGAACGCGCGCACACGGATGATTTTCACATCGTCGCGGCTGGTGGCAAAGCTGAGCGCGCGCGATCCCTTGTCGAAAAAGTCGGGGTCGGGCACAACCCCTGCCTGTTCGAGCAGCGGCAGGGCTTCGTCCAGAAGGCGGCCTTTGGGCAGCGCGAAGATGAGCGGGGAGGGAGCGATCATGGCGTCCCAGCCCCTATGGCAAAGGGCCGGAAAGGGCAACCTCGTGGAAGCATTGATGGAAATCGGCGAGGTAGCGCAGGCGATCGCGTGGCAGGCCGATCACGCCGCTAACAATGGCGCGCCGTGCACCGGTCGGGTGATCCGCGCGCAGCTGACGCTGCTCGATGGCGCGACGACCGTCGGCGAGAGGCTGGCGCGCTGGCCGGGCAAGCCGCTGGAAGACGCGCTCCCGCTGCGGCTGGCGGGCGGATTTCACCATCTGGCGCTGAGCGGCGCGGACCGGCGGTTGGAGCCGGTCTATCGCGGCGAGGTGACCGACCAGGCGGCGATCGACGCGCTGGTCATGGCAATGACCCGCGAGCACGATGCGGCGCTGCTGCCGTGGCTCGATGGCCCGCCGCAGACAAACGAAGCGGCTCGCTCGGCGAGCATCATGGCGGCGCTGCTGTGGCTTGCGCCGCGCGTGGGTGCGCGCTTCGAGATGAACGAGCTGGGCGCGAGCGCGGGGGTCAACACCATGATCGAGCGCTATTCCTACGATCTGGGGGGCACCACGACGGGCCCGGCGGACTCGCCGATGCGGATCGTGCCCGAATGGCGCGGACCGGCGCCCGATCCGGCGCGGATCGAGATCACCGGCATTCAGGGCTGCGACCGTGCGCCGGTGAACCTTGCCGATCCGGAGGAAGCGTTGCGGTTGAAAAGCTATGTCTGGGCCGAAGTGAGCGCGCGTCTGGCGCGGATCGATGCGGCGATCGCGCTGGCCAGCGCGCAGCCCCCGCGGATCGATGCGTGCGATGCCGCCGATTGGGCGGAAATGCGCCTGCGCGCGCCGCAGGACGCCGATACCACGCGCGTGCTCTATCATTCGATCGTGTGGCAATATCTGCCCGCTGCAACACGCGCGCGGATCGAGGCGGCGATGGCGGAGGCAGGCGCGCGCGCCGATGCGCAGCGGCGGCTGGCGTGGATCATGCTCGAGACCAACCGCGCAACTTTCCGCCACGAGCTGACCGTGCGTTATTGGCCGGGCGGGGCCGAGCCGGTGCTGCTGGGCACCGCGCACGCGCATGGCGCATGGGTGGAGTGGCAGGGCTAGCGAAAGCTCACGCCACCGCGCGGCCCATCGCGGCAAAGGCCGCCGGGGCGGGTTCGGGGTGGCCGAAGTGATAGCCCTGCATGAGATGGATGCCGAGGCCGCGCGCGCTTTCGGCCTGCTGCGCGGTCTCCACCCCTTCGATCGAGCAGGCGATGCCCAGCTGCCACGAGAGAGCGACAATCATGCCGGTCACCGCGCGTGCGCCCGGGTCGTTGGCCAGCGCGGCGGCCAGCGTGCGGTCCAGCTTGATCAGATCGAGCGGCAGATTGCGCAACTGGTTGAGGCTGGACCAGCCCGCCCCGAAATCATCGAGCGCGATGCGGAAACCGCGCGCGCGCAAGGCATGGAGCTGCGCGGCGGCGCGCTTGGGATTGAGCTGCAACGCGCGCTCGGTCACCTCGAGGATGATCGAGGACGGGCTGGCACCCGCCGCCTCGACGATCCGCGTGACCGCATCGACCACGCCTTCGCGCACCACATCGCGCGGGGCGAGATTGATCGAGACGTCCAGTCCGGTCTCCCACGGGCGGCACTCCGCCAGCGCGCGCGCCAGGACCATCAGCGTGAGCTCGCCGGTACGGCCGGTTGCCTCGGCCATCGCCATGAACGTGCCTGGACTTTGCCATTCGGAGCCATCGGGCGACCAGCGGGCAAAAGCCTCGAGCCCGAGCACCTGCCCGGTCCGACAATCGTGAATTGGCTGGTAGAGCAGCTTGATCTGGTTCTCGAGCGTGCAGTCGTTGAACGCGCGGGTCATGGCAATGCGGCGCAGCAGAAGAGCTTCGTCGGCCTGTTCGAAGCGCACGAGCGCGCCGTCGCCTTGCTCCTTGGCCTTGTAAAGCGCGGTGTCGGCGCGTTCGAGGCATCCCGAAACGGTGGCTTCGCTCGCCAGATGGAGGCCGATCGAGCCGCACAGCCGCAAGTTTGCCTCATTGTGGCTGATCGGTTCGCGGATCGCAGCGGCGATCTGCTGCGCGGCCGCGCTTGCCGCCTCGGCGCTCAATCCGGGATCAAGGAGGATGGCGAACTCGTCGCCGCCGAGCCGGCCGTGCGCCAGAACCCCGCTGACCGCGCCGATCCGCGTGCCGACCGTGCGCAGCACATGATCGCCCGCGGCATGGCCATACGTATCGTTGATATGCTTGAAGCCATCGAGATCGACCAGCGCAAGCCACGGCCTTGAATCCGGTGCTTGCGCAAGTTCATGCTCGAGCCGCGCGAGAATGGCGCGCCGGTTCATGCCGCCGGTTACGTGGTCGATGGTGGCGCGCCGGTGGTTTGCGCTGGCGAGCAGCGCGGTCTGCTGTTCGCGCCGCGCGAGCATCTGGCGCGACAGTTCGAGTCGGATGAAATCGCGGTGATGGCCCTGCGCCATCGCCAGCAGGATCGCGACGACGAACACGTGGATCATGGTGATGTAAATCGCTCCGGGATGCCCGGCGACCATGAGATAGATGCTGGTGGGCAGCGGATAGACCAGCGCCAGCCGCCATGTCACCGGTGGCGAGTAAGCCATGCCGAGGATGCCCGAAACCATCGTGATGCCGAGCACGAAAGGAATGACCGCGCGCTCATCGCCGTCGCCATAGGGATAGAGCGCCAAGGTCCACACGACAAACGCGAACGCCGAAAGCCCGGCAAGCCGACCCAGATTAGCCAGATCGGCGCGCCGCACGGCGAGCGGCCGCCGCGCCGTTCGCGCCGGCAGCCAATGGATCGCCCGGGCACCGGCGTAGCAGATCAGCACGGGCGCGGCGGCGAGCAGCACGACCGGCGCCTTGCCCGCGAACCGCAAGGCAAGCACCGCGATGTTGAAGGCAACCGCCAGATAGAGCAGCGGCAGGCGGTGCGAGATGCTCTGGGCATAGGCCCGGACGAACGAATCGCCCGATCGCTGCCGCCAATGGCGCGAGGTGCGGCGCGCGATCGCCGCGATGCGCCGCGGCCACCGCCATCGTTCTTCTGCCGCGCCGACAAGGGGTGCACTCTTCGCCATCCGACCCGCTTACCGCCGGGAGGGTTAACACGTTGTCAAAGAAAGGGCTTTGCCGGAGGGCGCGCTAACGATTTTTCAGGGGTGTTCGGCGATCAGTTTTTCGGGCTCGGCCAGCGCGCCTATCCCGCGCTCGGCATGGCGCGGCTGGGTCTCGATCAGCGGCACATCCTCGATCTCGCGCTTGCCGACTTCGATGCCCTTGTCGCGCAGACGTTTGCCCGCCGACAGCACGTTGCGCTCGAAGCTGCCGACGAACTTGTTGTAATGCGAGACCGCGCTGTCGAGCCCCGAGCCCATGCGCTTGAGGTGCTCGGCGCTCACCGCCAGCCGTTCGTAAAGCTCGCCGCCCATGCGCCCGATCTCGCGTGCCTCGCGGGCCAATTCGTCCTGCCGCCAGACTTGCGCGATGGTGCGCGCGATGGCGACGAGATTGGTGGGAGAAGCCAGCAGCACGCGCCGTTCGAACGCATAGTCCCACAGCTTCGGGTCTTGCTCGAGCGCCGCGGCGATGAAGTGCTCGCCGGGCACGAACATCAGCACATAATCGGGGGCTTCGGGAAACTGGCTCTGATAGCTTTTAGCGCCCAGCGTCTGGATATGATTGCGCATCGACTGGACATGCGCGATCAGCGCGATCTTGCGGGTCTCGTCGTCGGCAGCCTCGAACGCATCCTGATAGGCATTGAGCGAGACTTTGGCATCGATCACCAGCAACTTGTTGCCCGGCACGCGGACGATCGCATCGGGGCGCAGGCGGCCTTCTTCGGTCGCCACCGATTGCTCGGTGACGAAATCGGTGTGTTCGGCAAGCCCGCACTGTTCGAGCACGTTGCGCAATTGCAATTCGCCCCAGCGGCCGCGCGTCTTGGGGCCGTTGCGCAAGCTGTTGCCCAGCTGCGCCGCGGCGGCGCGCACCTCCTCCTGGCCCTTGCGCATTCCCTCGATCAGCCCGGTCAGCTGGCCAAAACCCTCGACCCGCTGCTTTTCCAGCAGGCCGACTTGTTCCTCATAGCTTCTGAGCCGCTGATCGACCGGGGCGAGGAGGGCAGACAGCCGCTCGGCGCTCGATTTCTCGCTCTCTTCGAAACGCGCGCTGGCACGGGCGAGGAAGGCGTCCTGCGCTTTTTCGAGAACCTTGCTGCCGGCGTTCTCGAATTCCTTGCGCAGTGCCTCCTGCGCTTCGAGCAGCAGCCGCTTCTGCTCGTCGAAATTGGCCGCATCGGCTTTCAGGCCGACCAGCTCGGCGCGGAAATTGTCGCGCTCGGCGCGGATCGCGACCAGTTCCGCCCTGATCCGGTCGGCATCGCTCGCACGCTCGCTGGCCGATGCCAGCTGCGTAGCCAGCGCATCGCGCTCCTCGCGGATTGTGACCGATTGGTCGATCAGCGCATCGAGCTGCGCGGCCTTGACCGAGGCGGCGGCAAGCTCGGTGATCGCGCGGCGAAATTTCTCGTCGAGCTCGCGCGCTTCCGCGTCGCGCGCCGCGAACCGGGTTTTCCATTCGGCAACCGGCCTACCGCCCAGAAACCAGCCGATAGCCAGGCCAAGCAGAAGCGCTGCGATCAGGAAGATGAGGACAAGAGAGATTTCCACGCCTGCTCCGATCGAGAACGAAGCGTGAACTTAACCGGCAAAGCCGCGTTAATCAAGCCATCTTGCGCAGCTTTTCCAGCTTCTTGAGCACCATGCCGCGCTTCAGCCGCGAAAGGTGATCGATGAACAGGATGCCCTCGAGGTGGTCCATTTCATGCTGAAGGCAGGTGGCCAGAAGGCCCTCCATCGCTTCTTCGTGCACTTTGCCGTCCAGATCCTGCCAGCGGGCGCGGATGCGCGCGGGGCGTTCGACATCGGCGTACATTTCGGGGACCGAGAGGCAGCCTTCGGAATAGACCGACAGATCGGCCGACGGCTCGAGAATTTCGGGATTGATGAACACGCGCGGCTCTTTTTTGACCGGGCGATGCGTGTGGTGATGATCGCCGTGCGCGGTGCAGACTTCGGGCTCGGCGTCCATGTCTTCAGGCTGGAGATCGATCACCAGCACGCGCTGCGGCACGCCGACTTGCACCGCGGCAAGGCCAATGCCAGGCGCGTCGTACATGGTCTCGAACATGTCGGCGACGAGCGCGCGCAGGTCGGCATCGAACGCGGTGACGGGCGCGGAGATCTGCTTGAGGCGCGGATCGGGAACTTCAATGATGTCGCGGATGGCCATGAGCGGCAAATAGGAAGGAATTGCACGCTTCGCAAGCGTTGCCGAAACGGGTGTCAGCCCAGGGTATCAGCCCACCGGGCGGCGCGCGCGCAGCGCCTGCGCCAATGTGCCCTCGTCCAGATAATCGAGCTCGCCGCCCACGGGCAAGCCATGCGCGAGCTGGGTCACGCGTACGGGCAAGCCTTCGAGCCGCTCGGCAATGTAATGCGCGGTGGTCTGGCCTTCGAGCGTGGCGTTCATTGCCAGCACCACCTCGTCGATCCCGCCCGCCGCAACGCGCGCGAGCAGGCTGGCGATGGTCAGGTCTTCGGGGCGAATGCCCTCGAGCGCGGACATCCGCCCGCCCAGCACATGATAATGCCCGGTGAACAGCCGCGCGCGGTCGAGCGCCCAGAGGTCTGCGACTTCTTCCACGACGCAGATCGCGCGGGCATCGCGGCGCGGATCGGCGCAGATGCCGCAAGGGTTGGCGGTATCGACATTGCCGCAAGTGCTGCACTCGACCAGCCGTTCGCCCACCGCTGCCAGCGCATCGACCAATTGCGTGAGCGCGGTCTCGCGCCGCTTGATCAGCCAGAGTACCGCGCGCCGCGCCGAACGGGGGCCAAGCCCGGGAAGCCGGGCCAATGCGCTTGCCAGCGCTTCGATCTCTTGCGATGCCATCGCTCCGCAGATAGGGCTGCGCGGGGCAAACGGGAAGTGGCTTGGCGGGGAGCAGTTTGGCCGTTCGCGGTTTCGGTGGGGGGCTTTTTCAGGCATGCGGATCGTGTTCATGGGGACGCCGGAGTTTGCCGTGCCAACGCTTGAGGCGCTGGTGGCTGCGCGGCACCAGATTGTTGCAGTCTACAGCCAGCCGCCGCGCCCGGCGGGGCGGGGCCAGCAGCTTCAGCCTTCGCCGGTGCAACTGGCCGCCGAGGCGCTTGGCCTTCCGGTGCACACGCCGCTCAGCCTGAAAGGCGCCGAAGAGCAAGCCATCTTTGCCGCGCACGACGCCGATGTGGCGGTGGTGGCCGCCTATGGGCTGATCCTGCCGCAGGCGGTGCTCGATGCGCCGCGTCTGGGCTGCTTGAACGTGCATGGTTCGCTGCTGCCGGAGTGGCGCGGGGCGGCTCCGGTGCAGCGCGCCATTCTGGCGGGTGATACCATGAGCGGGGTGACCATCATGCAGATGGAGCTCGGCCTCGATACCGGGCCGATGCGCGCGATGGGGGCCATGCCGATCGCCAATCTCAATGCGGGCGATCTGACCCGGGATCTGGCCGAAATGGGCGCGCAGCTGATGGTCGAAGTGCTGGCCGACCCAGATGCCTTTCCGCTGGTACCGCAAGCCGAGGATGAGGCGAGCTATGCCCGCAAGATCGACAAGGCCGAGAGCAGGCTGGATTTCGCGCAGAGCGCCGAGGCCGTGCTGCGCCAGATCCGCGCGTTTGCTCCGTCGCCGGGCGCGTTCTTCGAGCTTGAGGGAGAGCGCTTCCGCGTGCTCGAGGCTGAAATCGTCGAAGCCGATGGGGCGCCCGGCACTGTGCTCGATGAACACCTGACGATCGCGTGCGGCGGCGGCGCGCTGCGCCCGCTGATGGTCCAGCGTGCGGGCAAGCCGGCGATGGATGCGCCGGCGCTGCTGCGCGGGCGGCCGATTGCGGCGGGGACCCGTCTCGCCGAATGACCCGGTTTGCGCTGACGCTGGAATGGGATGGCACGCCGTTTGTGGGCTTTCAGCGCCAGCCGGAGGGACGCACGGTGCAGCGCGCCATCGAAGACGCGGCGTTCGCGATCACTGGCGAGGCTGCAACGCTCCATGCAGCGGGCCGCACCGATACCGGGGTGCACGCGCTGGCGATGCGCGCGCATCTCGATGTACGGCGTGAGATTACGCCGTTTCGCCTGATGCAGGGGCTGAACGCGTTGCTGCGCCCGCAGCCGATCGCGGTGACGGCGTGCGCGGTGGTGCCCGATGATTGGCACGCGCGGTTTTCGTGCCTTGGCCGCGAATATCGCTATCGCATCGTCAATCGCCGCGCGCCGCTGACTGTGGAGGCCAACCGGGCGTGGCAGGTGCCGCAGCCGCTGGATGCCGCGGCGATGCACCGCGCCGCGCAAAGCCTGATCGGCACGCACGATTTCACCACGTTCCGTTCGGCGCATTGCCAGGCGGCCAGCCCGGTCAAATCGCTGGATCGGCTCGATGTACGGCGCGAGGGCGCGCTCATCACGATCGAGGCGGCGGCGCGCAGTTTTCTCCAGCATCAGGTGCGCTCGATGGTCGGCTGCCTCGTGCTGGTCGGGCTGGGCCGCTGGCACGAGGGCCGGATCGCCGAGGCGCTGGCAGCGCGCAACCGTCAGGTGCTCGGGCTCAATGCCCCGGCGGCGGGGCTCTATTTCGTCGGCGCGCTTTACCCCGGCGATTGATCGCTTAGGTAGCAGAATGAAACTGCGCGAGGCGCAGTGAACGGATTCGGGAGATCATCATGGCATTCACCGGCAAGCAACTCACTACCCAACTCGATGCAGACGGCACTTTGACGCTGCAATTGAACGACAAGGACTGGGACGCGCCGACCGGCTCACAAGTCCTGGTGAAGATCGAGGCCAGCCCGATCAATCCTTCCGACCTTGGCCTGCTTTTTGCCTCTGCCCACACCGCCAACGCGGTCTACACGCCGGGCAGGATTGTCGCGCGGATGCCCGATGCCGCGACGCGCTTCATGGCCGCGCGGCATGGCATGGCGATGCCTGCGGGCAACGAGGCGGCCGGCATCGTGATCGCGGCGGGCGATGCGCCGGGCGCGCAGGCGCTCATCGGCAAGCGGGTCGCCTGCGTGCCGGGCACCGCCTATGCGAGCTACGCCTATGCCGAAAGCGCGATGTGCCTGCCCGTGGACGACAGCGTGAGCGCGGCGCAGGCGGCTTCGAGCTTCGTCAACCCGATGACCGCGCTTGGCTTTGTCGAAACGATGAAGCTGGAAGGCTTTACCGGGCTGGTGCACTGTGCTGCTGCCTCCAATCTGGGCCAGATGCTGGTCAAGATCTGCCTCGAAGATGGTGTCCCGCTGGTCAACGTGGTGCGCAGCGCCGAGCAGGTGGCGCTGCTCAAGGGCATCGGCGCGACCCACGTGCTCAACATGACCGATGCCGATTTCGGCGCACAACTGGCCGACGCGATCTTTGAGACCAAGGCGATGCTCGGCTTTGATCCGATCGGCGGCGGCACGCTGGCGGGCCAGCTGCTCGCGGCGATGGAATCCGCCGCCAGCCGGGGCGCCGCGTTCAGCCGCTATGGCTCATCGGTGCCGAAGAAGGTCTATATCTACGGCGGGCTTGATATGGGGCCGACAATCCTCAACCGCGCGTTCGGCCTTACCTGGGATCTGGGCGGCTGGCTGCTCACTCCGTTCATGGCCAAGGCCGGGATGGAGATCGTGGGCAAAATGCGCGCGCGCGTGGCCAAGGATCTCACCACGACTTTCGCCAGCCATTACAAAGCGCACGTCTCGCTCGAAGGCATGCTCACCAAGGAAGCGGTGAGCGAGTACAACGCGCGGCGGACAGGTGAGAAGTATCTGGTGGTGCCGTGAACTACATGGCCGATTGACCGCCCAAGGCGTGAAATATAGCCTCGCGGTGAGCGGACTGGTCTTGCATCAGCAGCGCGTTTCGCGCTGCATTACACGGAGCGTGGTATGGCCCAACTCCCCGAACTCGGCGGTACGCCTTTCCTGACGGACGCCGGGTTGGAGACCTGCCTGATCTTTCACGGTGGATTTGAGCTGCCCCAATTCGCAGCGTTCACCTTGCTTGACAATCCGCGCGGGACCGAGGGGCTGACGGCTTACTACCGCAAGTTCCTCATGCTTGCGGATGAGCTTGGCGCGGGGTTCGTGCTCGATGCGCCTAGCTGGCGGGCCAGTCCCGATTGGGGCGCGGCGCTGGGCTATGATCGGACCAGGCTGGCCAAGGCCAATCGCGCCGGAATCGAGCTGATCGCAGGGTTACGCGAGGAAGTAAGCGGCGCCAACGCCGTTGCCTTGAACCTGCCCGTGGGCCCGCGCGGAGATGGCTATGCCCCGGGCCAGATGATGAGCGCGGCCGACGCGCGCGATTATCATTCCTGGCAAGTTGGTGTGGCGGCTGAGGCGGGCGCCGAAATAGTTACCGCGCTGACGATGACCTATGTTGAAGAGGCGCAAGGCATTGCGGCTGCCGCACGCGAGTGCGGGCTGAAGGCAGTGGTCTCGTTCACGGTCGAGACCGATGGCCGGTTGCCGACCGGAATGACGCTGGCCGAGGCGGTGCGGCGCACCGACGATGCCGTCGGCGATGTGGCCTGCTACATGATCAACTGCGCGCACCCTTCGCATTTCGCGGCAGTTCTGGACGACCCTGAACTGGCGGCGCGGATCGGCGGGCTGCGCGCCAATGCCTCGCGGATGAGCCACGCCGAGCTGGATGAGGCAACCGAACTCGACGAGGGCGATCCTGCCGAGCTTGCGCACGAACACCGGGACTTGCTCGGCGCGCTACCGCACTTGTGCGTGCTGGGCGGATGCTGCGGCACCGATCACCGGCATGTCGAGGCCATTGCCCGTGCCTGCATGCCGCTAATGCGGGCCTAAGCCTTCCCCACCACGCTCTCAGGCAAGTCCCTGCCGAACACGCGCTGGTAATATTCCGCCACCAGCACCCGCTCGGTCTCGTCGCACTTGTTGAGGAACGAGAGGCGGAAGGCGAAGCCGACGTCGGTGAAAATCGCCGCGTTCTGCGCCCAGCTGATCACCGTGCGCGGGCTCATCACGGTCGAAATATCGCCGTTGATGAAGCCCTTGCGGGTGAGATCGGCGACGCGGACCATGTTGCCCGCGGTCGTCTCGTCAAGGCCCGGCACTTTGCTGGTGACGATCCGGATTTCGGTCGCGGTGGGCAGATAATTGAGGCCCACGACGATGTTCCAACGGTCCATCTGGCCCTGGTTGATCGCCTGCGTGCCATGGTAAAGCCCGCTGGTATCGCCGAGGCCCACGGTGTTGGCGGTGGCGAACAGGCGGAACCACGGGTTCGGGCGGATCACCCGGTTCTGATCGAGCAGGGTCAGCTTGCCCTCGGTCTCCAGCACGCGCTGGATCACGAACATCACATCGGGGCGGCCCGCGTCGTATTCGTCGAACACCAGCGCGGTCGGCGTCTGCAAAGCCCAGGGCAAAAGCCCTTCGCGGAACTCAGTGACCTGGAGCCCGTCGCGCAGCACGATCGCGTCGCGCCCGATGAGGTCGATGCGGCTGATATGCGCGTCCAGGTTGATGCGGATGCACGGCCAGTTCAGACGGGCGGCCACTTGCTCGATATGCGTCGATTTGCCGGTGCCGTGATAGCCCTGCACCATCACGCGGCGGTTGTGCGCAAAGCCGGCCAGAATCGCCAGCGTGGTATCGGGATCGAACACATAGTTGGGATCGATATCGGGCACCCGCTCGTCGGCGACGGAAAACGCGGGGACGGTCATATCCACCCCGATTCCAAAGGTTTCGCGTACGCTGATCGTGATGTCTGGCGCGGCGAGGGCGGTGGCGGCGCTGGGGCTGGCTTGCATGTTGGCTATCTCGTTCATCAATAGTGCGCCTATACGCGCGCGCGCAGGCCTGCAATAACCTTTGCGTACCCTATCGAATCCGGGAGGAAAATCCGATGAAACTCTATGGTGCGCTGCTCTCGCCGTTTGTGCGCAAAGTCGCTGTGGTGCTGGCGGAGAAGGGGCTGGCCTATGAACCGAAACGCGGCGGCCCTGGCAGCAGCGACCCGGAGTTTCTCGCCGTCAGCCCTTTCGCCAAGATCCCCGTGATCGACGATGACGGCTTTATCCTGCCCGATTCGACCGCCATCGTGGTCTATCTCGATGCGCAGTATCCCGATCCCGCGCTGATCCCCACCGACCCGAAGGCGCGCGGGCAGGCGCTGTGGCTTGACGAATTCGGCGACACGATCTTCGCGGCCTCGGGCCTCAAGGTCCTGTTCAACCGGCTGGTCGGCCCGAAAATGCTGGGGCAGGAGGGCAACGAGGCGCTGGCGCTGGAAGGCGAGGCGGAACTGCCCCGCATTTTCGATTACCTCGAGAGCGTTGCTCCGGCCGAAGGCTGGCTGGTGGGCGGCATGTTCTCCATAGCGGATATCACGGTCGCGTCGGTGCTCTGCACGCTGACGTATGTGGGGTATGGTCCCGATGCGGCGGCCTATCCGAAAACGGCGGCGTGGCATGCCCGCGTGACGGCGCGGCCCTCATGGCAGAGCGTGGCAGAGCGCGAGAGCGCGGTCATGCGCAGGTTTCTGCCGGCGGAGGTAAGCTGAGCGACCCGGCCCGAAAGGAGGCGAGCATGTCCTGGATTGACGGATTTGTGATCCCTGTGCCCGAGGCGCGCCGCGCCGATTATACCGCGATGGCGGAAAAAGTGGGGCAGATATTTCTCGATCACGGCGCGGCGCAAGTGATCGAAAGCTGGAGCGCGGATGTGCCGCACGGCACGCTCACCGATTTCTACCGTGCTGTCGCGGCCGAACCGGGCGAAGCCATCGTGTTCTCGCTGATCGTCTGGCCTAGCCGCGAGGTGGCCGCCGCCGGGCACAAATCCGCATTCGAAGACACGCGGATGGCCGAGGCGGGGGACATGATCATGTTCAATTCGCGGCGCATGATCATGGGCGGCTTCGAACAGATCCTGTGGATGGGAGAACGCGCATGAGCCCTCCAGCCTCGTTCATCTGGTACGAATTGATGACGGATGACGCCGATGCGGCGGCCGCTTTCTATGGAAGCGTGGTCGGCTGGACCTTTTCCCGCCCCGATCCAGCCTCGCCTGTCGACTACCGCCACATCACCCGCAGCGATGGCGGCGGGCAGGGCGGCGTGCTGCAGTTGACGGCCGGGATGACGGCGGAGGGCGCGTTTCCCGCGTGGGTGCCCTATCTCCATGCGGCGGATCTCGACGCGGCCGTGGCGGCGGTGCTTGCCGACGGCGGAAGCCGGTTCAGCCCGCGCACCGACATCGCCGAGGGCAGCTTCGCCATGGTGGCCGACCCGTTCGGCACGCCGTTCTATCTGATGCAGCCCGCTCCGCCTGCCGGCCGGCCCGATGCCGCGAGCGATGTTTTTTCGCCCGACAAGCCGCAGCATGTCCGCTGGAACGAGCTTTCCAGCCCCGATCTTGCGGGCGCCAAGGCGTTTTATGCCAGACATTTCGGGTTCGCATTCAACGAAGTGATGCCCATGGGCGAGATGGGCGATTACTGCTTTTTCGATCAGGGCGAGCTCAGGCACGGCGCGATCATGCAGCGACAAGACCCCGACATGCCGCCGCTGTGGACGCTCTATTTCGGTGTGCCCGATATCAACGCCGCCGCTGCGGCCATCACGGAGGGCGGGGGCACGATCCTGTTCGGACCACACGAAATCCCCGGCGGTGAATGCAACATCATCGCGCGCGATCCGCAGGGGGCGCTATTCGGCCTTGTCGGGCCAGGAGCACACTGACCATGGCAGACTACACTTTCTACACGGTTCCCATGTCGCGCGGGCAGATCGCGCGCTGGGCGCTGCACGAGGTCGGCGCAGATTATAGCCACGTGCTGGTCGAATGGGCGAGCCGGCCCGAAGCGCTCGTTGCCGCAAACCCGATGAACAAAGTGCCGACCTTGGTCCACCACGCGCCCGGTGGCGACCGGGTGATCACCGAGTGCGCCGCCATTTGCGCCTATCTGGCGGATGTGCATCCCGAAGCGGCGCTTTTGCCGCAGGACGCAGAAAAGGCCGATTATCACCGCTGGCTGTTCTTCGCCGCCGGTCCGCTCGAACAGGCAGTCGTCGCGCGCGCGATGGGCTGGGAAGTGCCCGAGGGCAAACAGGGCATGGCCGGTTTCGGCAGCTACGAGCGCACGATCGACGCGCTCGAAGGCCTGCTCGGCGGACGCGACTGGGTTTGCGGCGCGCGCTTTACAATGGCCGATGTATATCTGGGCAGCCAGGTCGATTGGGGGCTCAATTTTGGCTCGATTCCGGCGCGCGCGGCCTTCGTTTCCTATGCCGAAAGGTTTCGCGCCCGGCCCAAGTATCTTGAATCAAAGGACATCGATCGGCAATTGATCAGGGCGGCGAACGCCGGTTGATCGCCCGGCCCCGCCGCGCGCGGAGTTGCGCCGCACCAAGCGATTCATTCCATGGTCACAAACCTGCGCAATCGCTAGAAGCGCTGCGGGGACCTCATCTGGGTCGGGCAAAAAGGGAGCATGCCAAATGAGCATTTTCGATACGATTCTGAGCCAGGTCGGTGGCAACGTCGATATCAAGAACCTTGCCGCCAAAGTCGGCATCGATCCGTCGATGGCCGAAACCGCGATCGCCGCGCTGGCTGCTGGGCATCAAGCACCCACCGACACCGTGGCGACGGCGTCGGCCAAATCGGGCATCGATGCCGGTATCCTGCAGCAGATCGTCGGCCATATCGGCGGCGAGGGCTCGCTCGGCAATTTCGCCTCGATGCTTGGGCAAAGCCCCGATGCGCTCAAGATGGTCACCGGCTTCATCGACAAGGACGGCGACGGCAATCCGCTCAACGATCTGGGTGGCTTGACCAAAGGGCTGTTCGGCAACTGAGCCGCGCGGAAAGGGCACGCGCATCGGCGCGCGTGCCCTCTTGCCGTGCTATTTGATCGGGCAATCGGGCGAGAGGCGCATGTCGAGGTAATTGTCGACCGCGCGCATCATCTCGGGCAGCTCGTTTTCGAAGAAGTGATTGGCGCGCGGGATCTCGTCGTGATGGATCGTGATGTGCCGCTGGGTGCGCAGCTTGTCGACCAGCTTCTGCACCGCGTTCGGCGTCACCACCGTATCTGCGGCGCCCTGCACGACAATGCCCGATGCCGGGCACGGCGCCAGAAAACTGAAGTCATACATGTTGGCGGGCGGCGCGACCGAGATGAAGCCGCGGATTTCGGGCCGGCGCATGAGCAGCTGCATGCCGATCAGCGCGCCGAACGAATACCCCGCGATCCACGTGCTGGTGGCTTCGGGATGGATCGACTGCACCCAGTCGAGCGCGGCGGCGGCGTCGGACAGCTCGCCGATGCCGTTGTCGAAGCTGCCCTGGCTGCGGCCCACGCCGCGAAAATTGAAGCGCAGCACCGCGAACCCGCGGCTCACGAAAGTGCGGTACATCGCCTGCGTGATGCGGTCGTTCATCGTGCCGCCCGCCTGCGGGTGCGGATGCAGGATCATCGCAACGGGCGCGCGCGGGCGCGACGAGGGTTGAAAACGGCCTTCGAGACGGCCATCGGGTCCGGGAAAAATGACTGCGGGCATCGCTTGTCCTGAATGGCCTGCACCAACAGGCGGCGGGACGCCGGATATGTCGGGGCTGGGAAAAGAGAGAGACGGGTATATAGAAACGAGCGGCGCAAAAGCAACGATTGCTGCCGCAGCCACAAAAATGCCTGTACCGATGCCCCTATCGATACCATTGCCAGGGCCGATGCTGTATCTCGATCATGCCGCGACCACGCCGTTGTTGCCCGCCGCGCGCGAGGCCATGCTGTGCGGGTTCGATCTTTGGGCCAATCCTTCAAGCCCGCACCGCACCGGCCGCGCCGCCCGCGCCGCGCTGGAAGATGCCCGCGCGCGGGTGAAGGCGGCGCTGGGCTGGGACGGTGAGCTGATCTTCACCAGCGGCGCGAGCGAGGCGCTGGCGCTGGCGATCACGCGCTGCGCGTTGCCTCTGGCGGCGGTTTCGGCGGTGGAGCACGAGGCCGTCATGCGCTGGGCGGGTGATGCCGCGCGCCTGCCGGTGGATGCCGAGGGATGGCTTGGGACAGGCAATGTCGATCTGAGCGGCCTTGTTGCGGTCCAGCAGGTCAATAACGAAACCGGCGTCATGCATTCGCTGCTCGGGCTGCTGGGCTCGGTGAAACTGGCAGGCGGTCTGCTGCTCGCCGATTGCGCGCAAGGGGCGGGCAAGATCGCCCTACCCATGGCCGACATGATCGCCATCAGCGCGCACAAGTTCGGTGGGCCGATCGGCGTGGGCGCGTTGCTGGTGCGCGATTGGGCGATGCTGAAACCGACAGGCGGGCAGGAGCGCGGCTATCGCGGCGGCACTGAAAACCTGCCAGGGGCGCTCGCCATGGCGGCCGCGCTGGAGGCGGGGAGCGACTGGCTGGAGCAGGCCGCGCAGCTTCGCTCGAAACTGGATGAAGGCATCGTGTCTGCAGGCGGAGAAGTCGTCGCCGCAGAAGCCCCGCGCCTGCCCACTATCGCCGGTTATCGGATGCCCGGCCGCTCTTCCAACGCGCAGCTCATCCGCTTCGATGCCATGGGCATCGCCGTCTCGGCCGGCAGCGCCTGTTCGTCGGGCTCGCTCAAGGCCAGCCCGGTGCTGACCGCGATGGGCCACCCGCACCCCGCCGAAGTGATCCGCGTTTCCATCGGGCGCGAGACGAGCGCCGCCGACATTGACCGCTTCCTTGCCGCTTGGGCAGAGATTGCCGCATGATCTACCTCGATTATCAGGCGACCACGCCGCTTGCGCCCGAAGCGCGCGAGGCGATGCTGCGCTGGCTGGGCGGCCCTGACGATATGAGTTTCGCCAATCCGCACAGCCCCCACCGTCCGGGCCGCGCGGCGGCGGCGGCGGTGGAGGTAGCGCGCGAGCAGGTCGCCGCGCTCTTCCCGCCGGGGGGCCGCGTGATCTTCACCTCGGGCGCGACCGAAGCGCTCAATCTGGCGCTGCGCGGGGCTTCGCGGACGGACGGCACGAACGTTCTGGCGGTCTCGGCGATCGAACATGCAGCGGTGCTCGATTGCGCCGAGGCGATGCGGGGGAGCAGCGAGGTCCATGTCCTGCCTGTCGGCGCGGATGGGATTGTGCCCGCCGATGTCCGCCTGCCGCAAGGCCTGCAGATCCTCGCGGTGATGCAGGTCAACAACGAGATCGGCACCATCCAGCCGGTCGATGCGCTGGCGCACGCGGCTCATGCCGCAGGCGGCCTGTTTGTGTGCGACGCGGTGCAGGGCGCGGGCAAGCTCGCCGCGCCCGCCGATGCCGACCTGATCGCGATTTCGGCGCACAAGCTTTATGGTCCCAAGGGCATCGGCGCGCTGTGGGTGCGCGATGCCCTGCACCTCGCGCCGCTGATCCACGGCGGCGGGCAGGAGCAAGGTCTGCGCTCGGGCACGCTCAGCCCCGCGCTCTGCGCCGGGTTCGGCGCGGCTGCTGCCCTGTGCATAAGCTTGCGGGAAAGCGATGCGCGGCATGTGGAAAACCTTTGGACGCGGGCGCGCGAACTTTTTGCCGGGTGGACGCTCAATGGCAGCGCCGAGCTGCGCTGGCATGGCAATCTCAACCTGCGCCGCGAAGGTCTCGATGTCGCGCGGTTGATGTCGGATTGCCGCACCATCGCGTTTTCCGCCGGGTCGGCCTGTGCCAGCGGCTCGGGCCGCCCGAGCCATGTCTTGCACGCCATCGGACTTTGCGACAAAGAGGCGAAAACCGCGATCCGGCTTGGCTTCGGGCGCTATACGAGGGTGGGGGAACTGGAAGAAGCGGCCGCCGCGATCGGCGCGGCGGCGCGCGCTCAGGGATTGGACTAGCCATGGTCAAAGTCACCTTTGTCACCGCGCAGGACCAGCGCATCGAGGCCGAGGCCGCGCCGGGCACACGCCTGCTCGAAGTGGGCCAGAACGCGGGTCTGCCGCTCGAAGGCACATGCGAGGGCCAGATGGCCTGCTCGACCTGCCATGTCATCGTCGCGCCCGATTGGTTTGCCCTGCTGCCCGAGGCGAGCGAGGACGAGGAGGACATGCTCGATCTCGCCGCCGGGGTCACGCGCACCAGCCGCCTTGCTTGCCAGATCACGCTGACCGAAACGCTCGATGGCCTCGAAGTGCGGGTGCCCAGCGAAGCGCGCGACATGCAGGGGCGTTGAGCTCAAAACCATTCTTGCGAGGAGCCGTTGCCATGTTCAGACCTGCCGTTCTCTTGTCCCTCGCGCTGTCCTCGCCGGTCGCGGCGCAGACCTGGCAACCCGAAGAGGCGGCAATGCGCGCGCATGTCGGGTTTCTCGCCAGCGACGAGATGAACGGCCGCGAGGCGGGCACGCCCGCGTATGACATCGCCGCGCGCTATGTCGCCGCGCAGTTCGAGACGATGGGCCTCAAGCCCGCGGGCGCAGCGGGCAGCTATATTCAGCCGGTGCCGCTCGTCCTGTTCCGCCCCGCCGACAAGGGCAGCGTCGCGCTGGTTCGCGGCAAGAGCGAGACCGCGCTCGAATTCGGGACCGATTACCTTCCGGGGGCCAGCCCGGTGGCAGCCGAGCTGACCAAGGATGCAGGCCTCGTCTTCGCAGGTTTCGGCGTGGTTGCGCCCACGTTCAAGCGCGACGACTATGCCGGGCTCGATGTGAAGGGCAAGATCGTCGTGCTGCTGGCGGGCGCGCCCGCTTCGCTGCCGACCGAGGAGCGTGCGCATTACAGCAACGGCGCGACCAAGCGCGAAGAGGCGGCCAAGCGCGGCGCGCTCGGCATCCTGCTGGTCGATACGCCGACCCGAGAGAAAGTCTATCCCTTCGCCAAGCGCGCCCGCAACTGGCGCAGTCTCGGGGCGACCTGGGCGCACAGCGACGGCGCGCCGCACTTTCCCGGCGCCGCCGCGCCCATTCTGGCGACGATCAGCCTGGCCGGCGCGGGCAAGCTTTTCGCAGGCCAGCAGGGCGGCAGCGACGCGGTGATGGCGGCGGCCGAAAGCAAGGCGGGGACCATCAAGCGGATGCCCTTGCCGATGACCGCGCGCGCCGCGCTCAAGACCGAGATCAGCCGGGTGATGAGCGCCAATGTTGCGGGCCTGCTCGAAGGATCGGACCCGGCGCTCAAGGAGCAGGTCGTGGTCCTTTCCGCGCATCTCGACCATGTCGGCGCCTGCCCCGAAGTAAAGGGCGATGCGCTGTGCAACGGCGCGATGGACAATGCGATGGGCATTGCCGCGATGATCGAGGTGGCGCACGGCTTCAAGCATCTGAAGGCGAAGCCGAAGCGCTCGGTGCTGTTCCTCGCGGTCACCGCCGAGGAAAAGGGGCTCGTCGGCTCGGATTACTTCGCCCAGAACCCCACCTTTCCGAAGGCCAATCTGGTGGCCGACGTCAATCTCGACATGCCGCTGATCACCTATGACTTCAAGGATGTCGTCGCGTTCGGGGCGGAGCGCTCGTCGATCGGGCCGGCGGTGGCGCGCGCCGGGGCGACGCAAGGCGTCGCGCTGGTGCCTGATCCGCAGCCCGAACAAGGCCTGTTCACCCGTTCGGACCACTACCGCTTTGTCCAGCAGGGCATCCCGGCGGTCTTCCTCGTGACCGGGCCGGGCGGCGACGGCGCGGCGGCGATGGCGTCGTTTCTGGAAACGCATTACCATCAGCCCTCCGACGACACCAAGCTGCCGTTCAAATGGGGCGCGGCCACCCGGTTCGTGGCGCTCAATCTGGCCATCGCCCGCGAGCTCGCCGACATGCCGGCGCGGCCAAGCTGGAACAAGGGCGACTTCTTCGGCACGCTCTACGGCGGCTACGGCGCGAGCGGAAAATGATGGGAGCGAGAGGCTAAGTTGACATAGTTGACACAGTCCTGAGCAAAAACTCGGCAGGCCGGGGTGGTCGGCGTTTTTGTAAGATATTCAATATATTACCGCCCAATCGCGCCAGTCCCGCCGCATCCCAGCCAGACCGCGAAGAACACGGCCTGTTGGAGACGACCCTACGGCCACAGCGCCGCCCTGCCGCAAGGAGCAGGCGATGCCGCCGTGCGGGCGGAGGACGGTGCGGCTTCAAAAACCACGGTTCAAAGAGCGACGCGGCCTATGCCGGGAACGCGGCATGTAGGAAAGTTGTTTTGGGGGTGGTAGAACTGGCATCGTGGATTTCGCGCGGTTGCCTTGAGGTCTGTGCAATTCAGAAAGTGCGTGCGGTTTGGCGGGGAGGGTTTGGTGCTTTTAGTAAACTGGCACCGTAATTTTAACTGGCACTGTAATTCCCAGATCGCCACAAACCCATAGGCTAGTCAATTTCCCCCTCTGTGAAACATAAGTCTTCTGTCAAGCGCCACGCACCATTAACTTTTTTGAAATTACAAACAAAATATTTCTTCATATAAAATTTCTTTTTAAATTCCTTCTCATTGTTTCTGAATTCATGAGCGTATCTTTTGGATATGTAAAATGCAGAAATCTCGCCTTTTCCTGCAGAATATGCGATGAAAACTCCATCTTTTATTATATCCATATAACTATTTTTACCTTTTGGCTTGAAATTTAGACTTTCCATCACCGATGAATCTATTTTCCCATCGGTGAACTTCAAATCTTTATTTAATATTATATCACCTATGCAGGAGAAATCTACGTTACGTAGGTCATTAAGAACGGATGTTGCCGCTTCTTGAACTGTACCATTCGGGCAGGTGGAAGCGAGAGCTGCAGCCGCAAGATATGATAAAATCATCGAGATACCTTCTCTACTTGCAAGAATGGAGAATTCCGGGGACAGTATATTGGGCAGGGGAATTCCGGG
>CAZGWR010000008.1:40729-41329 GCA_964529505.1 uncultured Novosphingobium sp.
GACAGGGAATTCCGGGGACAGGGAATTCCGGGGACAGGGAATTCCGGGGACAGGGAATTCCGGGGACAGGGGAATTCCGGGGACAGTATACTGAATTGACGGCGTCAGGAGTTTACAGGCCGACGATGGTAGGAATTAATTATACTGTCCCCGGAACTCATTGGGTGAGATTTCAATATGAAATATATTATATTAGCCATGTCACTCACTTCATGCACCCAAGACTATTCAGTAATGGGAGATTTTGAAGGTGAATTGAAAAATCAATATATAATTTCTGATTACGATGAGTCGAATTTCAGTAAATATGGTATTGATAACAAAAATGGGTTCGTTAGATCCTCACGAGTTGCTTTTGAAATTGCAGAAGCGGTTGCGAAGGAAATTTATGGAAATTCACAAATTGAGAAACAAAAACCTTTCTATATTTCCTTAAACTCCAATATTTGGTATGTTAGAGGAAGTGCATCCGATAGCGGGTCTCACCTAAAAGGCGGGACATTTGAAATTGAAATATCTAAGCTTGATGGAAAAATCATAAGAGTTTCGCATGGAAAATAATAATAAAGTGGGATTACGGTGACGTTGCGTGAGTTCCGG
>CAZGWR010000008.1:41429-147820 GCA_964529505.1 uncultured Novosphingobium sp.
GGACAGTGAGTTCCGGGGACAGTGAGTTCCGGGGACAGTGAGTTCCGGGGACAGTGAGTTCCGGGGACAGTATACTTAATTGACGGCGTCAGGAGTTTACAGGCCGACGATGGCAGGAATTAAGTATACTGTCCCCAGAACTCTTAGGGGCGGGATCCGGTGAATGGGCCTGATAACGAATCAGGATGCCATTTGCGAAAAATTTCCCTCGTCAAAATACCAAATCTCGTCATTCTGACCGTCTTCCAGAAGTGCGTACACAGCATTTACATCAGACTGCGGCGGAACATTGATGCCAAACACGTCCTCAGGATCTTTAGAGCTTTCGTACTCGCAGCCTTGAACCGCGAAAGCAGGCCACCGATTCTCAAACTTTACCCTCTCAATTCCACGCCGTAATAATATTCTATAGGTATGATTTCCGCTTGATTTTGAAACGTGATCAAATTTATTAACTCCATCTTCCTTTCTCAAAACCACTTCATCTAAGTAGCTCACTCCATAAGTATATAATGGAATATTTAAAACTTTAAAATTTCCATGTCCGCTGGCCTCAACCCAAATCCACTCTCCGTCCATACCATGCCAATCTCCGGGATTCGTAGGGAACAATGCCTTTAGGGGTTTTTTCATATAGCCTGATTCCAGAGAGTTCCGGGGACAGCAGGAGTTCCGGGGACAGGGAGTTCCGGGGACAGGGAGTTCCGGGGACAGGGAGTTCCGGGGACAGGGAGTTCCGGGGACAGTAAACTTAATTGACGGCGTCAGGAGTGTACAGGCCGACGATGGCAGAAATTAAGTATACTGTCCACGGAACTCAAGTATCCTGTCCCCGGAACTCCCCAGAACTCCCTGTCCCTGTCCCCGGAACTCCTGTACTGTCCCCGGAACTCCTGTCGCACCTGTCACCGTAACGCTGCACCGTAACTCCGCAAGGTACTGAATTCGCGCACTAATAGTGGGTTCTTTTTGGTCGGCGATTGAAACTCATGTGCCGCAAAATGGGACGTAAATGTAAAATGTCGGAAGACACAAGCTACTGCCATGGCGCCTATCTTGTTTGCGGAAAATTTCTGTGGCAACCCGCCTTTTGAAGCCATTTGCTTCCTGTCTAGAGGGTAGATCGATGATTAAAAAGATGCTGTTTGCCGGGTGTATGCTCTTTTCGACGGCGAGTAACGCCGCGGTGACGATCGACCAGGACAATCTAGCGCCGCCGGGTTTCTATGCTGGTGCTCAGATTTACAAAACAAATACTGGAAGCATTGAAGCTGCTCAAACCTTTACAGTAGGCCTGTCGGGTTTGCTGAGCAAAGTTGATTTGCTTATTGGTGGAACTGCAGCAAAGCCCATGACCTTGATGATCCGGTCTGTGAATGCAGGGGTGGTTGATGCGAATGATGCAAATGCACTGGCGAGCTTTTCCATTACCTCGCCGGCGTGGGGTAATCCTTTCTATCCCATTTCGTCATTTGATATTTCTTCAGCCGGACTGATGGTCACTGTCGGCCAGCAATATGCTCTGTCGCTCTCTTCTCCGTCCACGATTTTTGCTGGATGGGCGGGTCCTGATACCACGCCGTATGCGGGCGGTGCTGCTTTTGGAAGATCGACTAGCACTGCTGCCTGGGGCAACCCGGTTGGGACCTCGGGGGACCTTTTGTTCGCAACATACGTCGATCCTAACCCTGTCGTAGCGGCTGTGCCGGAACCCTCTACATGGGCGATGATGATCCTAGGTTTCGGCATCGTGGGCGGAGCCATGCGTAGGCGCAAGCTTGCTTCAACTGCACATGCAGCAGCTTAATCAACGTATAGGCAATAGAAGTTAGCCTGCACGTTAGCAGGAGTGACCTAAGGCTATGGTGGCAGTGTACTTTATTGTGTGAAAAGAGAAGCAAAGCTCTGTCACTGCCACCAGAACGCCCCTGCCCAAAACGAGGGTACGGTGCCCCGTGCAATAACCCCCAAATCGGAATAGCGATCGGGATCGACGATCTGGTGTGACCTGGTTTCGTTAACGCATATTGTAGCAAGTGCTACATTATGCTAGAGCCGGGCTGTCGCTGCACCGCTCGCAAGATCCCCGACCGATGTATCCAACTGAACCGCTCGCGAATGCCAAGCCCTCTCTCGCCATAGCAAGCGAACGCGCCTCCCGCAGCGCCGTGCCATGCTGACCGCCAGCGGCGCGATGTGGGCCGATGGGCTGTTCTGGCTCGGCCTGTCGATCCTGCTTGCGCACGAGCTCGATGCCGTGCGGGCGCGCGAGTGGCGGCTCTTGTTCGTGCTGCGGCGCATGCCCGAGGAGATCGCCCGCGAGGCTTTCGTGCTGGTCCATGTGCCGCTCGTTGCGGTCCTGCTGTGGCTCTTTGCGCATGCGGCGCCCGCCGTGCGGCTGACGTCGCAGGCGGCGTTGGACGCGTTCATGATCGCGCACGCCGCCATCCATTACCGGCTTGCCGGGCACGTGCTGTACGACTTTGCAAGCCGCGCCTCGCGCAGCCTGATCTTCGGCGGCGCTCTGGTCGGCGCGTTGCACCTGCTGATGCTGGCGGTGTTGGCGATGCAGGGCTGACCGGCAGCGCCCCTCGGCTCAGAACTGCACGCGCTTGGTATAGCCGCCATCGACGACGATGTTCGCGCCGGTCATCGCCTGGCAGGCCGGGGACGCGACGAACACGATCGTGCGGGCCAGTTCCTCGCCCGTGGTCATCCGGCCGATCGGGATCTTGGCCATGGTAGCATCGTAGAACGGGGTCATGTTGTTCTTGATATAGGTCCAGGGGCCGTCCTCGGTCATCACCGGGCCGGGGGTGATGCAGTTGACACGCACGCCCTGCGGCGCAAGCGCCTGCGAGAGGTCGGACGAATAGACCATCACCGCCGCTTTCAGCGCATTGTAAGGCTGCACGCCCATGAATTCTTCGACCGCGCCGGTCGAGCTCATGCAGATGATCGAGCCGGCATCGGATTTGAGCAGGTAGGGCTTCGCCGCCGCAATGCCGCGCCGCATGGGGAGGATATCGGCCTGCATCACGGCATCCCAGCCGGCATCGCTGTCCTCACCCTTGTTGGCCGAGGTAAAGCTGATGAAGATGTCGCAGCCGCCCAGCGCTTCGGCGGCGCGATCGACGAAAGCGGGGACCGCCGCTGCATCGGTCACGTCGAGCGACTCGGCGAAGACCGTGACGCCGCTGGGCGCGAGTTCGCCGACGATCTTGTCGATCTTGGCCTGCGTGCGGCCGCAAACCGCGACGTGGCAGCCCTCCGCCGCCAGCGCGAGCGCCACTTTGCGCCCGATGCCGCCATTGGCGCCGACCAGAATGGCCTTCCTGTCCTTGAGCCCCAGATCCATCGCGCGCTCCTTCGTTGCGTGTTGCCGGATGTGATCATGGGCAGGCCGCGCCGCCCCGGCCACTCGCGTTTTGGGCAGGGGTGCGCCGCGGCCCACATTCCCGAAACGCTTGACTTGATTGGACGGACGGGCACAATCTCTTGCCATGAGCAATATGGTTGCCCTTGATCGTGGACCGGAGATGCCGAGCGCGCATCCGATGGATCATATTCCGGTGCGCCGGCTCAATTTCCCGGTCGACCAGATTGGCCCGGACGATGTGCTGTGGAGCCGGACCGATCCCCGGTTTTCCGCCTTCCTCAATGGTCTTGGCCTGCATGTGCCGCATTTCGAACGATATCTGTGCCGGGCATTGGCAAAGGCGCGGCCGCATATCACCGATGCGCGGCTGGGCGCCGATGTCGATGCGATCATCGGGCAGGAGGCGCAGCACGCCAAGACGTTCCTCAAGGTGAACCGGGCGCTGGCGGCGCGCTATCCCGAGGCCGAGCGCTTTGACACGGCGGCGGCGGAGGATTTCAAGCAGCGCGCTGAGGTGGACGAGCTGCGCCGGGCGGTGGGGTTCACGGCGGGCTATGAGACGTTCACGTTTCTCGCCGGGCTGATCATCCTCGATAACCATGACCGCTGGTTTGCCGATGCGCACCCGGTGATGAAAGCGATCTGGGTGTGGCATCAGGTCGAGGAAGTGGAGCACGGCGCCGTTGCCTTCGAAGTGTGGCAGCATCTCTATCCGGGGCAGGAATGGTATCGCCGCCGGATGATCGTCGAGGCGCTGGTGCATATCGCGGCGGAGACGGCGCGCGCCTATTGGCACATGGCGCGCGTCGAGGGCTGGATTCGCGGGCCTTTGACCGCGGTGCGCGAGATGGGATATTGCTACACCATGCTGGGCCGCCTGCTGTGGCGCGCGCTGCCGGTGTTTCGCCGCAGCTATCACCCGCGCCGCCATCCGCTGGTCAATCACGCGCAAAATCCCATTCAGGTCGCGTGGCGGCGGCATTTTGTGAACGAGGGCGACGTGCTCAAGCTCGATCACGCGCGGATGGCGCGGATGATGGGCATCGCCGATGAAGCGAGCGTGCATGCAGCCTGAGGCCTGGCTGCTCGTTCGGCATGGGCTGGCCGCATTGCTGGTTGCGCTGGTGGCGGGCTTCGGGCTGGTCTGGGCGCTGATCGGCGGGATATCGCTGTCGCCGCTGCCGGTGTTTTTCGCATGGGCGATCCCGGGCACGATGGCGGGGTGGCGCACCTTGCATATCGGTATGCTGACCAATGGCATTATGGCCATCGCGCTTGGCCTCGTGCTGAACAAGGTCGGCTTGTCCGCGCCGCGCAAGCGTTTCGTGGCGCTGGGCACGATCATCGCCATCTGGGGCAACTTCGCGTTTTACTTCTTTGGCATGTTTGCGGCCAATCGCGGGCTGACCATGGGCGCGAACGCCCAAGGGCCAGCGAGCCTGGCGGGCGCGCTGGCCTTTGTGCCCGCAATCATCGGCGCGATCACGCTGATGGCGGCGGTGTGGGTGCTGCTCGGCGCGAAGGGTTCCGAGACGGAATAGGCCTGTCGGACGGGCGCTCGCTCAGCGCTCCGTTTCCTCCGCTTCGTGATCGTCGGTCTCGTCTTCCTCGTCGTCTTCTTCGAGTTCTTCCTCGTCCTCGGCAGCTTCCAGCGCATCGATCAGCGCCTGGGTGAAGGCGGGGATATCGTCGGGCTTGCGGCTGGTGATCAGGTTGCCGTCGATGGCGACCTCCTGGTCGACCACTTCGGCCCCGGCGTTTTCAAGGTCGGTGAGGATCGAGGGCCAGCCGGTGACGGTGCGGCCATCGACGATCTCGGCCTCGATGAGGAGCCACGGCGCATGGCAGATCGCGGCGATCGGCTTGCCCGCCGAATCGAAATCCTCGATGAGTTCGATCACCCGCTGGTCCATGCGCAGCACATCGGGATTCATCTGGCCGCCGGGGAGCAGCAGCGCATGAAATTCAGTTTCCGAGACCTCTTCGATATCGGCATCGACGGTGACCGACTGGCCCCATTCGCCATGGTTCCAGCCCTTGATCTTGCCGGAAGAGGGGCTGGCGACAACGGTTTCATAACCGGCGAGTTCAAGGAGCCGTTTGGGTTCGATCAGTTCGGATTGCTCGAAGCCGTCGGTCGCGATGATGAGGACGCGCTTGGCCATGGGGGATTCTCCTGCGATGGTGTGGGAAAGGGCAGGGAGATAATGAACGGTAGACGTTACAGTTCCGCAGGTTTCGCTCGCTTCGCCGCATTGCCAGGGCAGATGGCAGTTTTCAGGCAGATTCGGTTATCCGTGGCGGTCAGAATGCGTCGGCGAATGATCCCAGATAGGTCTCGCCTCGGCGGGTGAGGGCGGCTGTGCATCCTGCCTCCGTCAGCATGGATCTGGTTGCCTCACGGTTTGTCGCGATGGTCCATTGTTGGGGCGCGGGCCCATTTCCGGCAGCGGTTTTGGCCCGGCGAAGCGCGGCGGCAAGCGCAGGTCCGGCCGGGTGATGCGCGGCGAAACCCTCGCCCGAGAAGGCGGCCGCATTGATTCCGAGGGCCGCGCAGGCATCGGCTACCACCGGCACATCCTCGATCAAAGTGCGGCGGTGGTCGGCGACGATGGCCGCCTGACCTATGTCTGCAATGCGATCACCTTTCAGAAGAAGAGGACGATCAGCGTTCCACGCTTCAGGTGGGCAAAGCTTTCGTTCCGGCAAAAGACGCGCGAACGGGCGACTCTCGAGCGGGTATATCCGGCAAATGCGCGGCCTGTTCGGATAGTTTCCGCAGCGCATGTCTGGCTGTAAGTGGGGGCAGGCTCCTTCATGGAAAGCAACCAGAACGACAGCGATCCGGATTGGCATAGTGCCGCTGAGCGCAGGAAAGGACCGGGCCATGTCGTACCGCGCCTGCGCATCCTGGCCATCGTCCGCAGGTTGCGTAGGCAAAACTTCGGTCAGTATCTCGACGACATGACCATTTTCGGCCCAAGTGATGGCCTCGTCGGCGCTCAAGGTCAGGCGCAGGCCATGGCAGCAAGCTCCGCATTGCGTGCATTCAAAACAGAGGTCCATCGCTCACCAGATGTCTTGCAGGGCCGAAAAAGTACGCTTCAACCTTATGCCAAATAGAATGCCACAGACAGGTTTGAAGAACCCGAATTGGCGCAACTGTGGTGCCTTCGCGCCCGGATCGGAATCGGCCCCAGGCGCTCGTTCTGGCGCGGGACGATCGTCTGCAGTGGTCGGGGCAATTGCCATGGCATAATGAACGGTGGACGCTACAGTTCAGCAGGTTTCGCTCGCTGCGCCGCATTGCTAGGGCAGATGGCACCATGACCACGCAACCGCCCGATCCGCTCGACATTCCCGATCCGTTTGACGCCATCGTCGATGCCCCGTTCGACAGTGCGCTTTCGGAGCGCTACCTCGTCTATGCGCTCTCGACGATCACCGCGCGCTCGCTGCCCGATCTGCGCGACGGGCTCAAGCCGGTGCACCGCCGTCTGCTCTGGGCGATGCGGCAACTGAAGCTCGATGCGACCGGCGCGTTCAAGAAATCGGCGCGCGTGGTCGGCGATGTGATCGGCAAGTACCACCCGCACGGTGACGCCTCGGTCTATGATGCGATGGTGCGGCTCGCGCAGGATTTTGCGCTGCGCTATCCCTTGGTCGAGGGGCAGGGCAATTTCGGCAATATCGACGGCGATAATGCGGCCGCGTATCGCTATACCGAGGCGCGGCTGACGCGCACCGCAATGCGGCTGATGGCGGGGCTGGAAGACGGGACGGTCGAGTTTCATCCGACCTACAACGGCGAGGAGGAAGAGCCGGAAATCTTCCCCGGCCTCTTTCCCAATCTGCTGGCCAATGGATCGAGCGGAATCGCGGTGGGCATGGCCACCAATATCCCGAGCCACAATGTGGCCGAGATCGTCGATGCCACGCTGCTGCTGATCGACAACCCGGCGGTGACGCATGCGCAGCTGATGGAGGTGTTCCACGGGCCGGACCTGCCCACCGGCGGGCTGGTGGTGGATAGCAAGGCGGCGATCAGCGCTGCCTATGAGAGCGGCAAAGGCGCGATCCGGGTGCGCGGCCGCTTTTCCACCGGCAAAGACGCCGAGGGCGTATGGGAAGAGACCGGCATCGAGAAGCTGGGCGGCGGGCAATGGCAGCTGGTGCTGACCGAAATCCCCTACATGGTCCAGAAAGGCAAGCTGATCGAGCAGATCGCGGCGCTGATCGGCGACAAGAAACTGCCCATCCTCGAAGACGTGCGCGATGAAAGCGACGAGGCGATCCGCATCGTGCTGGTGCCCAAGAGCCGCAATGTCGATCCCGATCTGCTCAAGGAATCGCTCTACCGGCTGACTGATCTCGAAACGCGCTTCGGGCTCAATCTCAATGTGCTCGATGCGCGGCGCACGCCGGGTGTGCTGGGCCTCAAGCTCATGCTGCAGGAATGGGTGATCGCGCAGATCGACATCCTGCTGCGCCGCTCGCGCCACCGGCTGGAAAAGATCGCGGCGCGGCTGGAACTGCTCGATGGCTATATCATCGCCTATCTCAATCTCGACCGGATCATCGAGATCATCCGCACCGAGGACGAGCCCAAGCCAACGATGATGGCCGAATTCGGCCTGAACGACCGGCAGGCGGAGGCGATCCTCAACATGCGGCTGCGGAGCCTGCGCAAGCTGGAGGAGATGGAGCTGCGCAAGGAGCGCGACGGGCTGCTGGCCGAGAAGGACGAGCTCGACAAGCTGATCGAGAGCCCGCAGCTGCAGCGGCGGCGGCTGAAGAAAGACCTGAACGCGCTGCGCAAGGACTATGCCGAGACCACCCCGCTGGGCCGGCGCCGCACCACGATCGCCGAAGCCGCGCCGACGCGCGAATTCAATATGGACGCGATGATCGAGAAGGAGCCGGTGACGGTGATCCTCTCGCAGCGCGGCTGGATACGCGCGGCGCGGGGGCATCTGCCGCTTGATGGGGATTTCAAGTTCAAGGAAGGCGATGGCCCGGCCTTTGCGCTGCATGCGCAGACCACCGACAAGCTGCTCGTCGCGGTCGGCAATGGCCGGTTTTACACGCTGGGCGCAGACAAGTTGCCCGGCGCGCGCGGCTTTGGCGAGCCGATGCGCACGATGATCGATATCGATCCCGATGCCCACGTGGTCGCGCTGCTGATCCACCGCGCAGGCGGACAATTGCTGCTCGCCGCCGATAACGGGCGCGGGTTCGCCGCCGAGATGGACGAGCTGCTCGCCGAAACGCGCAAGGGGCGCGGCGTGGTTTCGATCAAGCCGGGGGGCAAGCTCACCGTGGTGCGCGAGATCGCGCCCGAGCACGACCATGTCGCGGTGATCGGCGACAACCGCAAGCTGGTGGTGTTTGCCTTGAGCGAAGTGCCGGTGCTGGCCAAAGGGCAGGGCGTGGCCTTGCAGCGCTACAAGGATGGCGGCATGGCCGATGCGGTGACCTTGCGGCTGGAAGACGGCTTGTCATGGGCGATGGGCGGCGACAGCGGGCGCACCCGCACCGAGAAGGATCTGCTCGCGTGGAAGGCCGCGCGCGGAGCGGCGGGGCGGATGCCGCCGAGTGGCTTTCCGCGCGACAACAAGTTTTGAAAGGGATGACGATGTCGGAAAAGCAACTTGAAGGACGCATCGCGCTGATTACCGGCGCATCATCGGGCCTCGGCGCGCATTTCGCGCGGCTCTATGCGGCGGCGGGCGCGGCGGTGGTGATCGGCGCGCGGCGCGCCGAGCGGGTCGCCGATCTGGCCGCCGAGATCGAGGCTGGCGGCGGGCGCGCGCTGGCGGTATCGCTCGACGTGACCGACGAGGCATCGATTATCGCCGCATTCGATGCGGCCGAGGCGAAGTTTGGCGCGCCCGATGTGGTGGTCGCCAATGCCGGAATCGTGATTCCGGGGCGCGCGATCGATCTTGCCGCCAGCGATATTCGCAGCGTGCTAAACACCAATTTCGTCGGCGTCTACCTCACCGCGCGCGAAGGGGCGCGGCGCATGATTGCGGCAGGTTCGAAGCAGAGCGAGCGCGGGCGGATCATCCTGATCGGCTCGATCACCGCCGAGATGACCGGACAGGGCGATGCCGCCTATGCCGCGAGCAAGGCCGGCGTGGCGCACCTGGGCCGCCAGTTGGCGCAGGAATGGGTGCGCCTGGGGATCAATGTCAACACGATCCAGCCGGGCTATATCCGCACCGAAATCGGCGGCGAATGGTTCGACACCGAGGGCGGCAAGGCGCAGATCGCAGGCTGGCACCGCCGCCGCCTGACCGACATCACCGCGCTCGATCCGCTGATGCTGTTTTTCGCTTCGGACGCCTCGCGCCAGACGACCGGCGCGCATATTTCGGTCGATGACGGGCAGAGCCTCTGAAAACCGGGCGTCCTTAGATAGGCGACATAAATAGGGGACAGTCCCTATTTAATCATCGGATGGATAAATGGGGACTGTCCCCTATTTTTTCCGATGACAGGCAGGGTTCTTAGGACAGGCGCGCCGCGCACCAGGCGCAGACTGTGGCCTGATGACTGTTGCCGCCGGCGCCACGTTTTCGCTGACTGAGGCCCCGGCCTTTACCGGGGAGCGCAGGCTGCTATGCCCCACCCGACAACATGAAAATAGGGGACAGTCCCCATTTAATCGTTGGATGGATAAATGGGGACTGTCCCCTATTTTCGGTCCGTCTTACTTCCCTCCCGGCAGCCCCGCCAGCATCTCCGCGCTGAGCACTTGCGGCAGTTTCTGCGGGCCGCTCGCGCCTGCGGGATACCACAAGTAGAGCGGCACGCCCGCTGCGGCCTGCGCGGAGAGGAAGCGGGTGATCGCCGGATCGCGGCGGGTCCAGTCGCCTACCAGCACCGTTACGCCTGCTTTGCTGAACGCGGCGCGCGTGGTCTCGCGCTCGATTGCGACGCTTTCGTTGACCTTGCAGGTGAGGCACCAGTCGGCGGTGAAATAGGCGAACACCGGCTTGCCCGATTTCTGCGCCTGCGCCAGCGCGGCTTCGCTGAACGGTTTGGCATCGAGCAGCCCGGCGTCGAGCGCGCTGCCCGCGCTCGCAAGGCGCGGCGCGCCCACCAGCGCCAGCGCGGAGAGCGCCACCACGCCCGGCACCGCCCAGCGCGCTGTGCCCAGACCTTGCCGCTGCGCGCAGCCAATCATCGCGAGCAGAACGACAACAGCGAGCGCGAGCGCCACGGCTGCGCCTGCATAACCCGCGCCGCCTAGCCGCCACGCCAGCCAGACCAGCGCCAGCACGGTGAGCGCCATCGGCACCGCCATCACGCGGCGAAACCGCTCCATCCAAGGCCCTGGGCGCGGCAACATCTTCCGCAATGCGGGCACGAAACCGAGCAGCAGGAACGGCAGCGCAAGGCCAAGGCCGAGCGCGGCGAACACCGCCAGCGCCGCCCATGTCGGCAGGATTAGCGCCGCGCCCACGGCAGCGGCCATGAACGGCCCGGTGCAGGGGGTGGCGACAAATGCCGCAAGCAGCCCGGTGCCGAACGCGCCGACCCAGCCGCCCTGCTTCTCGCCGGTGGTTTCCAGCGTGAGGCCCGGCAGCTCGAACAGCCCGGCAAAGTTCGCGGTGATCGCGGTGGCGAGCAGCAGCAGCAGCGCGACCACGCCGGGGTCTTGCAACTGGAACGCCCAGCCCACTTCCTCGCCTGCGGCGCGCAAGGCCAGCATCGCGCCGCCCAGCGCGAGGCAGGCGAGCATCACGCCGGCCGTGTAGGCGAGGCCTTCGATATGCGCGCTTTCGCTGTTGCCGCGCGCCAGCGCGAGCGCTTTCAGGCTGAGGATCGGGAACACGCAGGGCATGACATTGAGAATCAGCCCGCCCACCAGCGCGCCCAGCACGGCGAGCGCGAGCGTGACCAGCGAGAACGGCGCTGGAGCATTGCTGCCGATCGGCGTGCCATCGGCGGGGACCGGCCCGGCCTTGGCGGTGAAGGTAATCCCGCTCGCGCCTTCGCCCAACGACAGCACGCCCGAGATCAAGGTGGGTTGTTCGGCCGAATCGACCGGGCTGCGCGCCAGCGTGATGATCAGGCTGTCGCCGTTGCGGCTGAATGCTTGGGGCGCGGCATAATCGGCCACGCCTTCGGCAGCGACGAAGAAATGCGGATCATCGATCTTGGCGCTGGCCGGAAAGGGCACGCCAATCCGCCAGCCTTTGGGCGTTGCGGTGAACGTGCCCGATTGATCGAGCACAGCGGGTAAGGCCGCGCGCCATGGACCGAAGCGCGCGTCCGCCGCGCCGCTGCCCACGGTCACTGTGGCTTCGAGCATGGCCTCTTCGGGCACGCAGATCGCATCGCTGCAGGCCAGCCAGCGGGCCCGCGCGCGCACCGGGATCGCGGCGCCGGGCCGCACATCCTTGGGCAGGGTGAAGGGGACCAGCACGGCATAATCGTGCTCGTAGATATGGTTCATCAGCCCGGCCACGAGCAGCGTCTGCGGCACCGGGAATTCGAGCGCGCCGACTTTGGCGTCTCCCGGCAGGGTCCAATCAAGCGCGATCGGCAAGCCTGCATCGCCGGGATTCGACCAATAGCCGTGCCAGCCCTTTTCCGGCTTCATCAAGACCGCGAGCGAGATGGTTTCGCCCGCGAGCGCGGGGCGTTCGGCCATCAGCGCGGCGCGGATGTGCTGCGCGGCGGCGGGGGCGGCGAAGAGGCCGCACGCCAGCCACAATGCGGTAACAATCGCGGTCAATCTGCGCCAGGACAGCATTGTCGACGAAACCATAACCCGTGTCTTGCCCATTTTCTGCCTTACACGTCTTCGAAAATCTTCCATGGCCGCGCCGCCAACGCGCGCACCCTCTTGCACCGCAAGCGCTGCAAGACCACACCGATCCCTAAGCGTGCTTGGGGGCCAAGTCTACCGAATGCCCGCACCGCAAAGGAGCCCTCTCTATGCCCGTTCGCGCCAAGACAATCCTGCTGGCCGCTGCCGCTGCTAGTGTGTTGACTCCCTTCGCGGCGCAGGCACGGCGCGCGCCGGTCCGCGCGCCCGCGCCTGCCGCAACCGCGCCCAGTGCGGTGCCCGCCAAAGGCCCGCCGCGCCTGATCGTGGCGATTGCGGTCGATCAGTTCTCGGCCGATCTGTTTGCGCAATACCGCGCGCATTACACCGGCGGTCTGGCCCGGCTGGCGAAAGGCGCGGTATTTCCCTCGGGCTATCAATCGCATGCGGCGAGCGAAACCTGCCCGGGGCACTCGACGATCATGACCGGGACGCATCCCGCGCGCAACGGGATCATCGCCAACAACTGGATCGACCAGGCGGTCACGCGACCCACGAAACAGGTTTACTGCGCCGAGGACGAGACAAGAACGGCTGCCGATCCCAAGGATTATGTCGCCTCGGTCAGCCATCTGCTGGTGCCGACCTTGGGCGATCGGCTCAAGGCGGCAATGCCTGCCAGCCGCAACGTGGCGGTATCGGGGAAGGACCGAGGCGCGCTGATGATGGGCGGCCATGCGATCGATGAGGTCTATTGGTGGAAAGGCCGCGGCTTTGCTTCGCTCGAAGGACGGCCGCTGGCGGCTGCCGTGGTCAACGAAAACAAGGCGCTGGGCGAGGTGCTGGCGAACGGAGCGCCCGCGCTGCCGCTGCCGGCGTGGTGCGCGCCGCGCGACCGTGCCGTCACTGTCAACGCTGCGAGCGGCTTTGCCGTCGGCACTGGGCGCTATGCGCTGGCGCGCGGCGACAGCAACGCATTTCGCGCCTCACCCCGGCTCGACCGCGCGACGCTCGATCTGGCGAGCGAGCTGGTGCGCGCGATGAAGCTGGGCAAGGGCGCCGCGCCCGATGTGCTCTCGGTCAGCCTCTCGGCGACCGATTATGTCGGCCATGCTTTCGGCACCGAAGGCACCGAGATGTGCCTCCAGATGCAGCAGCTCGATCTGGCGCTCGGCGATTTCATGATCGCGCTTGATCAGGAAAAAATCGATTATGCCGTGGTGCTGACCGCCGATCATGGCGGCTTCGATTTGCCCGAGCGGCTGGACGAGCAGGCCTTGCCCGCCGCGCAGCGGGTGGGCGAAGCACTTTTGCCCCAAAAGCTGAGCGAGGCGGTCGCGGCTAGAACCGGCCTCGATCCCAAGGGGCTGCTCCTCTCCGACGGTGCTTCCGGCGATTATTGGGTGCGCCGCGATGTGAGCGCGGACCAGAAAGCTCAAGTGATCGAAGCGGCCAAGGCCGAGCTCGCCGCCAACACCCAGGTCGCGGCCGTGCTGTCGGCCGCAGAGCTTGCCGCCATGCCGATGCCGGCCGGCTCGCCCGAGACGTGGACGTTGGCGCAGCGCGCGCGGGCTTCGTTCTATGCGCCGCGCTCGGGTGATTTCTATGTGATTCTGGCGCGCGGGGTGGTGCCGATAGTCGCGGGCGGGCCCGGCTACGTCGCCACGCACGGCTCGGCGTGGGACTATGACCGGCGCGTGCCGATGCTGTTCTGGCGCGCGGGGATGGGCGGGTTCGAGCAGCCATCGCCCGTCGAGACGGTGGACATCGCCCCCACGCTTGCCGCATGGCTCGGTTTCAAAGTGCCTGGCGGCGCTTTCGATGGCCGCTGCCTGGATCTGGATAGCGGGCCGGGGGACATGTGCGGGACGAAATGATGGACGCAAGCAATACCGAGGTGGTCATTATCGGCGGCGGGCTGGTGGGCATGACGCTCGCGATCGGGCTGGCCAAGGCGGGGATCGCCAGCGTGGTGATCGACAGCTCCGACCCGGCGGCGCAGACGGCGGAGGGCTTCGACGGGCGCGCATCGGCGATTTCGACCGCCAGCTGGAACCTTTACACGCACCTCGGCCTCGCGGAGGAACTTGCGCCGCTGGGCTGCCCGATCGAGAAGATCGCGGTCACCGACGGGATGAAGCCGGGGCGGATCGACTTCCAGCCGCCGCCCGAAGACGGCTCGCTCGGCCGCATGTTCGCCAACCGCGATCTGCGTCTGGCGATGTACGCCGCCGCCGCGCGCGAGGAGGCGATCACCTTCCTGCCGTCCGCCAATGTGGCGACGCGCGAGCGCGGTGAGCACGGCGTTTGCATTACCCTGACCGATGGCCGCATTGTGAAGGGGCGGCTGCTGGTGGGCGCGGAAGGGCGCCAGTCGCCCACGCGCGACGAGGCGGGCTTTGTCCCGGCGCGCTGGGGCTATGGCCACCGGGCGATCGTGGCGGGGCTGGCGCATGCCAAGCCGCATGACAATGTCGCGTGGGAGATATTCTATCCGGCGGGGCCTTTCGCGCTGCTGCCGTTGCTCGATGATGCCGATGGCGCGCACCGTTCGGCGCTGGTCTGGACCGTGGCCGAAAAGGACGCGGCGGGCGTGCTCGCGCTGGGCGAGCGGGCGTTTCTGAGCGCGGTGGAGGCGCGCATGGGCGGCATGTTCGGCGCGCTGCGGCTCACCAGCCCGCGCGCATCGTGGCCGCTCAATTTCCATCACACCGTGCGCGTGGTCGAGCAGCGGCTGGCGCTGGTCGGCGATGCTGCGCACGGCATGCACCCGATCGCGGGGCAGGGGCTCAATCTCGGCCTGCGCGATGTGGCGGTGCTGGTCGAAGTGCTCAGCGAAGGGCTGCGGCTCGGCCTCGATGTTGGCGATGCGCAGCTTCTGGTGCGCTATGAGCGCTGGCGGGCGAGCGACACGTTCATGGTTTCGGCGGCGACCGACGTGCTCACGCGGTTGTTCGGCCTGCCCGGGCGGCTGCCTTCGGCGGCGCGGCGGCTGGGGATGGCAGGCGTGCAGCGCAGCCCGGTGCTCAAGCGTTTCTTCATGCAGGAAGCGCGCGGGATGAGCGGCGCTCTTCCGGCGCTATTGCGGGCTTAACCGCTCGCTATTGCACTGTCGCGGGCGCGATTTGTGCGGCCGGCGCTGCCGGAGCCACGATCGGCGGCGTCAGCGGAAACGAGAGCGAGGCGCTTTCCAGCTGGTCGAGCGCGCGCTGCGTCGCCACCAGATCGCGCGCGCGGGCGAGCCAATCGGTCGCCGCGTCCTTGCCCGGCATGCGCTCCACCTCGGCGATCGCGCTGGCGATACGTCCGCCCGAGATCGCCTCGCGCGCGCGCTCCACGCGGCTTTCGGGCGTAGGCGAGGCCGTGCTGTCGCGGCGGATGACGAACAGCTCGCTCATCTGCCGGTTCAGCCATTCCCAGCCGCCCTCGCTTGCACTGCCGCCGATAAGCTGAGGCTCGAGCCGGACCAGTTGCTCGCTGAGCATCGGCACGGTCATCGGCCGCTGTGCGGCAGCGATCACCTGATTGACCGCGTTGGGCTGGCTATCGCCAAAGCGGACACGCAGCTGCGCTTCGAGAAAGCCGAGCGGCTGGCCGCGCTCGATGGCGCGGCGCGCGGCGAAGGCGACCATCAACGCTTCGGCATGGCTCGCCTGCCCGGCGGCAGCGGCGGCTTGCTGGTTGAGCTCGGCAAGCCGCTGCTCGAGCGCGGAGAGCTTGGCCGCCGCGCTGGTGAGCGCGGCATCGGTAGCGGCGGCGTTGGCCGTGGCCGCCGCGATCGACTGGCTGGGCAGCGCGGCCGGAGCAAGCAGCGGCGCGGGCACACTGCCGGGCAGGATCAGCCGCAACGCCCCCGATTGCCAGCCATACCATGCGCCCGCCGCGATTGCGGCGAGCACCAGAAGCAGGATGACCAGCGCCCAGGACAGGCGGCGAACAGGCGCGCGCGCTGCCGGTGGCTGATCAACACTCGTTTCTGGCATGCAGATTTTTCGCTTTGTCAGTGACCCGGAAGCCACAGTTTCTCGCACATTTGCCGGGCTAGCGCCAGCACTGCTTCGTCGGTGCGCTTTGGCGCGATTTCAACGCTATGCCAACCCGTTCCAGCCATTTTCGCGATTCGCGGGGCGAGACAGGCCAGCGCATGATCGGCGGCCGGAATGCCCAGGCGCCCGATTTCTGCGGTGAAATGCAGCGCCGCTTCGCCCGAATGGAGCGCGATGACCGACGGGTGGCGCAGCGCGCCGACAAGCATTTCGGGCATCGCGACGGGCCTTGCCGCATAGACCACCACATCATCGCAGCCGACTTGCGCGGGCAGCGCCAGGGGCAGATGCTTCTCGCCCGCAAGCCGCAGATAGCGCCCCGGCGGCAGATCGAGCACCATCGGCTGAAGCCCGCCCTCGCCCACCCGCTCCACCGCAAAGCCCGCCGCGCGCGCGGCTTCGGCGGTGGCAGCGCCCACCGCATGCACCGGCAAGGCGGCAAGCCGGGCGAGCTGCGGCCCGCCAAGCCGGAAAGCATTGGCGCTGCCCGCAAGCAGCCCGGCGTAGCCCTGCGGGTCCGGCGCGTCCCACGGCGCCGCTGCCATCGCAAACAGCGGCGCGGCGTGCACCGTGAGCCCCAGCGCCCGCGCGGCGGCTGCGGTCGCGGTGTTGCCCGGTTCGGGCCGGATGATCAGCAGCGGCGTCAAGATGGGCTGGCTCATGCGCGGCTTGCCGTAAACGGGATTATCTTTAAGTGGAAGGGCCCGATGGCGCTCATTCTTGGTCTTGAATCTTCGTGCGATGAAACTGCGGTTGCTGTGATCAACAGCGACGCGCCGACGCTTGAGAGCCGCATCGTCGCGCAGCGCATCGCCTCGCAGGATGAAGCGCACCGCCCCTATGGCGGCGTGGTGCCCGAAATCGCCGCGCGCGCGCATGCCGAAGTGATCGCGCCGATGGTCCGCGCGGTGCTGGCCGATGCCGGATTGGGGCTGGCGGATATGGACGCGATTGCCGCCACTGCCGGGCCGGGGCTGATCGGCGGGGTCATGGTCGGGCTGGTGACAGGCAAAGCTCTGGCGATGGCGGCGGGCAAGCCGCTGATCGCGGTCAATCATCTCGAAGGCCATGCGCTCTCGCCGCGCCTTGCCGATCCGGCGCTTCGCTATCCCTATCTGCTGCTGCTGGTTTCGGGCGGGCATTGCCAGATCCTCGAAGTGCGCGGGCTGGGTGATTATTGCCGTCTCGCCACCACGATCGACGATGCGCTGGGCGAGGCCTTCGACAAGACTGCCAAGATCCTGGGGCTCGGCTATCCCGGCGGGCCGGCGGTGGAGCGGACCGCGCGGGATGGCGATCCCCGCGCGGTGGCGCTGCCGCGTCCGCTGGTGGGCAGCGGCGATCCGCAGTTTTCGTTTGCGGGCCTCAAAAGCTCAGTGCTGCGGGCCAAGCAATCGGGGCTGCACGCCGACGCCGATATCGCCGCCTCGTTTCAGCAAGCGGCGATCGATTGCGTGATCGACCGCACGCGGCTGGCGCTCAAAGCCGCCCGTCCGGTCACCGCCTTGGTGGTCGCGGGCGGCGTGGCGGCGAATGCCGCGCTACGGGCAGCTCTAATCGCGCTGGCCAGCGAGGCCGCTCTGCCGCTGGTAGCCCCGCCGCCCGCGCTGTGCACCGACAACGCGGCGATGATCGGCTGGGCCGGCGGCGAACACTTCGCGGCGGGCCAGTTTGACCCATTCGACGTGGCGGCGCGGCCGCGCTGGCCGCTCGATGCCGATGCGCCGCCGGTGCGCGGAGCGGGGGTGAAGGCGTGAGCGACGCGCAGGCAGCGGTGGGCGTGGTCGGCGCGGGCGCCTGGGGCACCGCGCTGGCGCAGATGTTGGCGAGCGATGGCCGTCCGGTGCTGCTGTGGGCGCGCGAGGCAGACGTGGCCGAGGAGATCAATGCCCGGCGTTGCAACCGCGCGTTCCTGCCCTCTGCGGTACTGGCCGGGAGCATCCGCGCGACGTCCGACCTCGGCGCGTTGCGCGGCCTTGCTGTGCTGCTGGTCGTCACGCCGGCGCAGCATCTGGCGGCAACGCTCGGCGCGCTTGCTCCCGGCGGCGGCGATGTCGTGCTCTGCGCCAAGGGGATCGAGGCGGCAACCGGGCGGACGATGGCCGAAGCTGCGCGCGCCGCCGCGCCGCATGCCGCGCTGGCGGTGCTTTCCGGCCCCACTTTTGCGCACGAAGTCGCCGCCGGACAGCCCGCTGCCGTGACTTTGGCCTGCGCGGGCGGCGCGGCGCAATGGACGCGGCTGGCCCCGGTGATCGCGCGCCCGGCGTTCCGTCCATACTATTCCGACGACGTGATCGGCGCGGAAATCGGCGGGGCGGTCAAGAACGTGCTGGCGATTGCCTGCGGCGTGGTCGATGGTCTGGGGCTGGGCGAAAGCGCGCGGGCTGCCCTGATCAGCCGGGGCTTTGCTGAAATGCAGCGCTTCGGCCTCGCCATGGGCGCGCGGGCAGAGACGCTGGCGGGCCTTTCAGGGCTGGGCGATCTCGTGCTCACCTGTTCGTCGCGCGCGAGCCGCAATTTTGCGCTGGGTGCGGCGCTGGGGCAGGGCGCGCGCGCCGAAGCGTTGCTGGCTGAGCGCGCGACTGTGGCCGAGGGCGCCTTTACCGCGCCGGTGCTGGCCGCGCTGGCTGCGGCGCGCGGCATTGCCATGCCGATTGCCGATGCCGTGGCGGCGCTGCTGCGCGGCGACGCCAGCGCGCAGGACATGGCCGCGCACTTGCTGGCCCGCCCCTTGCGCGCGGAGGCCGCGCTTGGCTGAGAGTTTGCGCCTTTCTGCCGAGCAGCAGGACATCGCCGCGCTGGCCAAGGGCGGGCGGACGAACGTGTTCGGCTTCCTGCTGCGGCTGGTGGCGCGCATCCCGTTTCTGTTCATCGCCGGGCGCTTGTACGGGGCCGAGGATCTGGGGCGCTTTGCCTCGGCCATGATCGCGGTGGAGCTTGCCGCGCAGCTCGCGACGTTTGGCCAGAAACGCGGATTGGCGCAGCAACTGGCGGGCGGCGATGACCGGCCGCCCGCTTGCGTGGTGGCTGATGCTCTGCTGCTGTCGGGCTTTGCCGCCGCGCTGCTGGCGGGTTTGCTCTACATATTTCCGGCGCCGATGTTTCCCAGCGGGCATTACACGCCGCTCCAGCGGCTGTTGCCGCTGGCCGTGGTGCCGCTTGCGCTGAGCGATGTGGCGCTGGCCGCGCTGGCCTATCGGTTCGATGTGGCGGCGACCGTGCGCGCGCGGGCGGTAATCGAGCCTTGGACTTTGTCGCTGGCGGCGGGCGGGTTGTGGCTGCTCGGCGCCTATGTGGCGGGCCTGCGCGAAAGCGGCCTGATCTTTGCCTATGTCGCGTCGATCTTCGCGGCTGGGGTTGCCTCGTTCGTGCCGCTGATCCGCAGCTATGGCCTGCCGAGCGCATGGTCGCCCCGGCTTGGCAGCATGCTCCGCCTCGCGTGGCTCAATCTGCCGCTGGCCGGGGCCGACGCGATCGAATGGGGTTCGCGCAAGCTCGATCTGTTCATTCTGGGTAGCTTTGCACCGCCCGCGGTGGTGGGTATCTACTATGTCGCGCAGCAGGTGGCATCGCTGCCGCAAGCGCTCAAGACCAGCTTCGAGCCGATCCTTGGCCCGGTGATCGCGCGCAATCTGCACGAACAGAATTACCCGGCGGTGGCGCGGCAGGTGTGCCAGGTCGGTTTCTGGATCATTGCCGCGCAGGCGGGGATCGCGCTGGCGCTGGGCATCCCCGGCGCAGGGGTGATGGGTCTGCTCGGCCCCGGCTTTGCCGCGGGCGCGGGCGCGCTGGCGCTGTTGCTCGCGGCCGAAGTGGTGGCAGCCCCAGCCGTCGTGAGCGAAGCGGCGCTGATCTACATCGCGCGGCTGCGCAACTTCTGGATCAGCCTCGCGATGATCGCGCTGCAAGCGGTGCTGACCATCGGCTTTATTGCGCTTGCCCGGCGCTATGGGCTCGATCCGCTCATGCAGGCGACCGGTGCGGCGCTGGCGATGGCCATTTCGCTGGCGCTGTGTTCGGTGCTCAAATCGAACCTGCTGCGCAGCGTTCTGGGCGAGCTGATCACCAGCTGGCGCTGGGCGCTGGCGTGGGCGGCGATTCCGGCGGTGGCGACCGGGTTTCTGTTCAAGCTCCTGCCTGAATGGGCCGAAGTGGGCATCGGCGCGCCCGCGATTCTTGCCGTCTATGCGGCGGTGATCTGGCGCCGCGGCTTTGGCCCGGAGGACCGGGTGCTGTTTCGCAAGCAAGCCGCTTGAAAGCACGGATCGCCAGACCAGCGCCGCTCTTGGCAAAGCGGCGCGGCGGCGGGTAAGGCAAAGGGCTTCGAGCGCAACATCAAGGTGCCGTGACAATGGAATGGATCGCCGCGAATTGGATCGTGCTGGGCGCAGGCGCGCTGCTTGTGCTTTTGGCGCTGTGGCTGCTGCTGGGGCGGCGCAAGTCGCGCCCCGTGGCGCGGGATTACCGCGATGTGCTGAGCGAAGGCGCGGCCCCGGCGGCGCGCAACAGCGCGCTGATCGACGCGCCGCCCGCCGCCGCCGTCGCGCCGATCGCCGCGCCGATCAATGCTCCGGCGGCAACTGGCGGCGACGACCTGACCCGGATCAAAAGCGTGGGCCCGAAACTGAGCGCGGCGCTGCGCGCATTGGGCGTGACGCATTACGCGCAGATTGCGGCATGGAGCGAGGAGGATATGGCCGCGATCGACGCGCAGCTCGGCGCATTTGCCGGCCGCGCCGCGCGCGACAACTGGATCGAGCAGTGCCGCTTTCTGAGCGCAGGCGATATTGCCGGCTATGAGGCCACGTTCGGCAAACTTTGACCGCTATTCGGGCGCGCCCATGCTGGCCTGGGCCGCCGCTGCGGGGGCCGCTTTGCATCGCTCGAACAGCACGCGCGGGATGTCGCTCGCGCTCACTTCGATCCGCCCGCCGCCCGGCAAGGTGCCGCTGAAGCGGGCACCGAACACGCTGGCACCGGGATCGCCCGCCGCCAGCGTCCCTTGCCACAGATAGCCGCGCATGCCCGGCACCGAGGTGGCATCCACCGGCAAGCGCAGGATCCGGCCGCCGCCTTGCAGCGCAAATAGCGCCTGCGCTCCGATCTCGGCGGCGATATGGCGCGACACGATCACGACCCCGGCGCGGCATTCGAGCGACAGCAGCGGACCCTGCCCGGCAAAGCCATAGCGCGCGAACCGGACATCGGGCGAGGCGACCCAGTCGGCCCGCGCGCCTGGCGCGGGTTGGCCGGGAAGCGGCTCGCTGGCGGGCATCGCCAAGCGCACCGCACCCAGCGGCGCGCCTTCGCGCGGATCAGGCGAGGCGGGCTTGGAACATGCGGCGAGCGCTAAAGGTATGAGCAGGAAAGCTTTGCAGCGGTGCATCGCCTGCGAGTAACACTTTATCCAGAGGCTTCAAGCGGCGGCGCGTTTCTGGATGGTCAACTCTAGGCCCAAAGCGCCCAGCACAGCGATAAGGGTTTCCAGTGTGGGGTTACCGTTCTCGGACAGCGCGCTGTAAAGCGCTTGTCGGCCAAGTCCTGATTTGCGGGCGATCTCGCTCATACCTTTCGAGCGCGCGACATCACCAAGCGCGCTGGCGATATGCTTGGGGTCATTTCCTTCCATCGCCGCCTCGAGAAAAAAGAGGATGTCCTCCTCGGTTTCGAGATAGTTGGCTGGATCAAACGGGAAAACCTTCAATGCAATCGTCCTCGGCAGATCAGAACAAGTTGATATGATAATGGGGTTCGCTCACCCGGCGATATATAGGCTGTATCGCTCAATCAGTTCAACCAATTCGCGAACTTGGAAGAGAGCAGTTGCTGCTGCGCGAAACTCCCACTATCGCCATAGGAATTCCTTGAAATTCATTGGCCTTTCGTTGAGGCGGGAAGGGAGGGGTGACAATCGTGCTGCCTGAACGCCCTTTGCCCAAACCTCGCCCGACCTCTTGGTGGCTCGTGCGCGCACCACTTGTTATCTGCGGCGTTTCACTTGGCATCGCCTTCATTGTAAAGTGGCAGGCGTTAGCAGCCGCGCATCGGTATTGCAGGGAAAAGGGCGGTCTCGTCGTCAATGAACTTATGCCAAAGGACATCATTCTGGGTGAGTTCAAGAACAATGGTGCACCTGGCCTAAGCAAATGGGGTGACGTGATTTCGAACGATCAACCTACGCTCGCGCAACTCGATGCAATAGATGAGTATCAGTTTCAACAGGTCAAGCGGAAGCCTCGCGGCCGCGCACTGGCCGCTCTGCTGAATCCCGGCATGATCCATACTGCAACCATAGATGATGAGTCAAAGTCTGCAACTGATATGGTGCCATGGGACGATAAAGGTCCGATGATTATTGCAGGCCCAGAATCCCCGTTCTGCCTCGATGCGACAAAAATAAATCTGGAACAGGCTGAGGAAATTCTTGGTTGGAATAAGATTGATCGTCGTCTTCGGTTTTGCCGCCCCAACGAGCAAGATTACCAGCGGCTGTATATTCGCAATAATTTCATATTTAACCAATTACGCTACTCGCTCTTTGGAAACTACATTTATTTTAAAGGGTGGCGCGTCTATCGCTGGGGCGGGACGGAGCCGGCGGTAACAATGACGAAGATCGGCGTAGAGCCTGTCAGTTCAAAGCTCATTATGCCGATTGCCCTTCGAGGCGTTGATCCTGAATTTGCTGGCAATATCTGCACAGTCCCCGAGTTGGCGACAACGACCAAGGGGGCTTCAGATCCCTCCTTCCCGCCGGAAACCAATGACGCATTTGCAGTTGGCCGCACCATAATAAGTGGAAATAGTGGCTACGCTATTCCTGGAAAGAAAAAAGATGACTGACTCGATTTTTGGCGGATTTTTCGATAGTTAACTTCGCGACGCCCGTGAATCAGAAACGCGTCATCAGTGAATACGGAACTTACGCAAAAAACCTCACTTCCCCCACTTCTTCTGCTGCTTGCCATACCGCGTCTTGCGCGTCCCCGGCTTCCCCTCATTCGAACGTCCCACAATCGCCGCTTTCGCGTCGCCTTTGGGCAGGCCGAGTTCATCGGCTTCGAGCCGCCGGATTTCGTCGCGCAGGCGGCCGGCTTCTTCGAACTCCAAATCTGCCGCCGCCGCGCGCATGCGTTTTTCCAGGTCTTCGATATAGCCGCGCAAGTTGTGGCCGACGAGGTTGTTGGCCCCGTCCGCCTCGATCTCGATCAGCACGCCGTCGCGGCTGGCGGTGTGGGCGACGATATCCTGGATGTCGCGCTTGATCGTGGTGGGGGTGATGCCGTGGAGTTCGTTGAACGCGCGCTGCTTTTCGCGGCGGCGGTCGGTTTCGGCGATGGCGCGTTCCATGCTGCCGGTCATGCGGTCGGCATAGAGGATCACCCGGCCATCGACATTGCGCGCGGCGCGGCCGATCGTCTGGATCAGCGAGGTTTCGCTGCGCAGAAAGCCTTCCTTGTCGGCATCGAGGATGGTCACAAGCCCGCATTCGGGGATATCCAGCCCCTCGCGCAGCAGGTTGATCCCCACCAGCACGTCGTAAACGCCAAGGCGCAGATCGCGGATCAGTTCGATGCGCTCGAGCGTTTCGACGTCCGAATGCATGTAGCGCACGCGCAGGCCCGCCTCGTGCATGAATTCGGTGAGGTCTTCGGCCATGCGCTTGGTCAAGGTGGTCACCAGCGTGCGGTAGCCGTTCTGCGCGGTGATGCGGCATTCGTTGATGCAATCCTGTACCTGATCCTCGACCGGGCGGATGAAGATCGGCGGATCGATGAGGCCGGTGGGGCGGATCACCTGTTCGGCAAAGACACCCCCCGATTGCTCCATTTCCCACGGGCCGGGCGTGGCCGAAACGCACACCGTTTGCGGGCGCATCGCATCCCACTCGTTGTAGCGCAGCGGGCGGTTGTCGATGCAGCTGGGCAGGCGGAAGCCATATTCGGCGAGCGTGATCTTGCGGCGGTGATCGCCTTTCGACATCGCGCCGATCTGCGGCACCGTCTGGTGGCTTTCATCGACGAACAGCAGCGCGTTGTCGGGCAAGTATTCGAACAAGGTCGGCGGTGGCTCACCGGGCAGGCGGCCGGTGAGGAAGCGCGAGTAGTTTTCGATGCCCGCGCAGCTTCCAGTGGCGGCGATCATTTCCAGGTCGAAATTGGTGCGCTGCTCGAGCCGCTGCGCTTCCAACAGTTTGCCCTCGATCTCCAGCTCCTTGAGCCGCTCGGTAAGCTCGAAGCGGATTGCATCGGCGGCCTGCTTCATCGTCGGCCCGGGGGTGACATAGTGCGAATTGGCGTAGACGCGGATTTTCTCGAGCCGCGATCCGGCCTTTCCGGTCAGCGGATCGAATTCGGAAATCGCCTCGATCTCATCGCCGAAAAACGACACGCGCCACGCCATGTCCTCGTAGTGCGAGGGATACAGTTCGAGATTGTCGCCGCGCACGCGGAAACAGCCGCGCTGGAAGGCGGTGTCGTTGCGCTTGTATTGCAGCGCGACCAGCTTGCGGATGATCTCGCCCTGATCGACCGTGTCGCCCACCTTGAGATCGAAGATCATCGCCGAATAGGTCTCGACCGAGCCGATGCCATAGAGGCACGAGACCGAGGCGACGATGATCACGTCGTCGCGTTCGAGCAGCGAGCGGGTGGCCGAATGGCGCATCCGGTCGATCGCCTCGTTCACCGAGCTTTCCTTCTCGATATAGGTATCCGAGCGCGCAACATAGGCTTCGGGCTGGTAGTAGTCGTAGTACGAGACGAAATACTCGACCGCGTTGTCGGGAAAGAAGCTGGTGAATTCGCCATAGAGCTGCGCGGCGAGGATCTTGTTGGGTGCAAGGATCAGCGCAGGTCGCTGCAGCTGCTCGATCACTTTGGCCATGGTGAACGTCTTGCCCGAGCCGGTGACGCCGAGCAGCACTTGCGTCCGCTCGCCCTCCAGCGCGCTGGCGACGAGATCTGCAATCGCGGTGGGCTGGTCGCCTGCCGGCTCATATTCCGAGACGATGCGAAACGGGCGGCCACCCTCGATCTTGTCGGGCCGCGCGGGCTTGTGCGGCACAAAGGTGCCCGAGGTATCGGGCTCTTCCAGCCCTCTGCGGATAACGAGTTCGGCCATAGGTGGAATATGGAGAACAAAGCGCGTCCATGCAATTGGCAAACACGCTTGTGTTGGCTTCACGTCGCCATGATGATAGCTTCCATGCGTATCACGGGAGGGGATTTTCAGTCATGCGCCAGCTTATCGTTTCCGCCATCGCGTTTGCCGGCCTGCTGGCTCTTGCGGGGTGCGGCGAGCAGAAGACCGTTGATGTGCGGAACGAGAGCGTGGCGGACGTTGTCGCCAAAGTCGGCAATTCCGGGCCGCATTTCCTGCCCGGGCGCTGGGAATCGCAGATGAAGTTCGGCAAGCTCGACATGCCCGGCCTGCCGCCCGAAATGGCGGCGATGATGGAAAAGTCGATGGCCGAAGAGCGCAGCTTTGCCAGCTGCCTGACCAAAGCGGATGTCGAGAAACCCGGCAGCAGCTTTTTCGGTCAGGAAAACAATAAGTGCAAGTACGACAGCTTCACAATGGGCGGCGGCCGGATCGATGCGAAACTATCGTGCAACGACGACGAGGGCACGCAGGAGATGACCATGAACGGCGTCTATACCCCTGAAACCTATGCCATGACGATGTCGATCAAGGGCAAGCGCGCGGGCGGGCAGGCGATGAACATGACGATGAGCATGACCGCCAAGCGCGCGGGCGAATGCACCGGCAAAGAAGACGCCGAAAGCTAAGCTGCCGCAGGTTCGATCTCGACCCTTACGCCCGACAGCGCCGCGTTTCCGGACAGAGGATCGAGCGCGCCGGATTCGGTGAGTGCGTTGGCGCTGACCCCGGCGTGGGCGCGGGCGACCGCCATCGCCATGCCGGGCAGATCGTGGCCCCAGCCGTGCGGGATCGAGACAGTGCCGGGCATCATGTCGTCGGTCACTTCGGCGCGCAAAGTTACCGCGCCCGAGACCGAGCGGACCGTGGCCAGCGCGCCGTCTTCGATGCCCAGCAAGGCCGCGTCTTCGGGATGGATCATCATGGTGCAACGATCGGGCCCCTTGGTCAGCCGATGGCTGTTGGCGAGCCATGAATTGTTGGTACGCACATGGCGCCGCCCGATCAGGGTGAGCTTGCCTTCGCGCGGCTGGGCTTGTGGAACTTCAATGGCGGCGAGGGCTTCGATGAACGACGGCACCGCGCAGGTCACGGTGTGATCGTCGCTGCGCAGACGCTGCGGCAGCACGCCAGCCTTGGGCGGTCCGAAATCGAGCCCGGAGGGCGCGGCCTCGACTTCGGCGAGCGAGACCGCGTAAGGTCCGGCGCGCAGCAGCGCATCGAGCGCTTCGCGCGGGGTGGGGGCCTGCACCGGCGCGCCGCTGATCGCTTGCGCGAGCGCGCGCAGGATTTCCCAGTCGTGCAGCGCCTCCAGGTCTTCCTTCGGCAAAGTTGGCTGCGAATAGACCGCGACATTGCGCACCGCCATCGGCAGCAGGAACAAACCATAGTGATCGCGTTCGAGCGGCCCGGTGGGCGGCAGGATGTAGTGCGCACGGCGGCTGGTCGCGTTGCGGTACATATCGACCGAAACCATCAGATCGAGCGAGGCCAGCGCGGCATCGAGGCGGGGGCCGTTGGGCGTGGAGAGCACCGGATTGCCGGCCACCACAAACAGCGCCTTGATCTGGCCCGGACCTTCGGTTTCGATCTCTTCGGCCAGCGCGGCGGCGGGAAACTCGCCGAGCGCCGATGGGTGGCTTGATACCCGCGAGGTATACTTGCCCATCGAGCCGCGCGGCAGCATCGCCAGGGTATCTAGCGCAGGAACCGGAAAGACGGTGCCACCCTCGCGATCGAGTTGGCCGGCAGCGATGTTGATCAGCGCAATCAGCCAGGCGTTGAGCGTGCCATGGCGCTGGGTGGCAATGCCCAGCCGGCCATAAAGCGCGGCGGGGCCGCTGGTCAGCCGCTCGGCCAGCCATTCGATGTCATCGGGGTCCATTCCTGCCGCTGCGCAGCAGGCGCCAGCTTCGAAGCGGGCAAGCAGCGCGGCGACGTCATCGAGGCCGGTAACGTACGCCGCGATGGGATGGGCCGGCCCACGCGCCAACACCGCTTTGAGCAGCGCGATCAGGAAATAGAGATCGGTCGAGGGATGGATGAAAACGTGGCGATCGGCGATCTTGGCGGTTTCGGTGCGGCGCGGATCGATCACCACCAATTGCCCGCCGCGCGCTTTCAGAGCGCGCACGCGGGCGCGGAAATCGGGCACGGTCCAGACCGAGCCGTTGGAAGCCATCGGATTGCCGCCGATGATCACCAGAGTCTGCGTGCGGTCGATATCGGGGATGCCGAACATGCTGGCATGGCCATACATCCGCAAATTGGCGACCTGGTGCGGCATCTGGTCGACCGTGCTGGCGGAAAACTGGTTTTTTGTGCCCAGCGCCTTGGTCAGGTGATGGGCGTTGAGCGCGTTGCCATAGCTGTGCGCATTGGGATTGCCGATATAGGTGGCGGTGCTGGCCGGATCGCGCGCCAGAATGGCCCGCGTACTCTCGCCGATTTCGCGCAGCGCCGTCTCCCAGCTGATGGCGAGCCAAGTTTCGCCGACGCGCTTTTGGGGGACGCGCAGGCGATCGGGGTCGTTCTGGAGGTCTTCGAGCGCGGTTGCCTTGGGGCAGATATGCCCGCGCGAGAGGGGATTGTCCGGGTCGCCTTTGATCGATAGCACGGCGCGGCCTTCCATCTCGACCAATACGCCGCAATTGGCCTCGCAGATGTGGCAGGTGCGATGATGGATCTGCGCCAAGGCATTCCCTCCCTTTGGGCGGCGGACTTAGCCGACCGGTTAAAGGTGTCATTGCATCGCGGGGAAGGCAAGCGCGAAGCGGGGCGCTCCGGGCGCCGGTGGCACAATTAAAATTCGCAGATGCAGCACGGTGCTTGGCAAAGCGTGCGGGCTGTGCAAGCAATAGTGGCTTGAACGGATGACCACAAAAGCCCCTCCTCCCTCGTGCTACGACGAGATGCACGACGCCAGCGGCTCGCCGCGTGCGGGCTATGAAGACTATTGCGGCTGGCTGGCCGAACAACCTTCGGAACTGCTGCGGCGCAAGGGGAACGAGGCCGAGGCCTTTTTCCGGCGCACGGGGATCACATTCAATGTCTATGGCAGCGAGGACGCCGAAGAGCGGTTGATCCCGTTTGACATGGTGCCGCGGATCATCACCGCGCAGCAATGGCGGCGGCTATCGCGCGGGATCGATCAACGGGTCCGCGCGCTTAACGCCTTTCTGCATGATCTCTATCACCGCCAGGAGATTGTGCGGGCAGGGCGGCTGCCGGCGCGGCTGCTCGAAACGAACGCCGCGTTTCTGCCGCATATGGTGGGTTTCAGCCCGCCGGGCGGGGTCTATACGCATGTCGTCGGAATCGATCTGGTGCGCACCGGCGAAGATGATTTCATGGTGCTCGAAGACAACGCGCGCACGCCATCGGGGGTCTCCTACATGCTGGAGAACCGCGAGACGATGATGGCGATGTTTCCCGAACTGTTTACCCGCGTGCGGGTGCGCGAGGTTTCGGATTATCCGCGCCGCCTGGCGCGCAGCCTCGCCGCCTGCGCGCCGCCTGCCGCGCATGGGCACAAGCCGGTTGTCGCGGTACTCACCCCGGGAACCTACAATTCGGCCTATTTCGAGCACGCCTTCCTCGCCGATCAGATGGGCGCGGAACTGGTCGAGGGCAGCGATCTGCGCGTGGAAAACGGGCGGATAGCGATGCGCACCACGCGCGGCTATCAGCCGATCGATGTGCTCTATCGCCGGGTCGATGATGATTACCTCGATCCGTTGACATTCAAGGCCGAAAGCGCACTGGGCGTGTCGGGGATCATGGACGTCTACCGCGCGGGCGGGATCACGATCGCCAATGCGCCGGGCACCGGCATCGCCGACGATAAAGCGATCTACTCGTTCATGCCCGAGATCGTGGAATTCTACACCGGCGAGAAGCCGATCCTGCAGAATGTGCCGACATGGCGCTGTTCGGAGCCCGAGGCGCTGAAATATGTGCTGGCGCATCTGGCGGAACTGGTGGTCAAGGAAGTGCATGGCTCGGGCGGCTATGGCATGTTGATCGGCCCGACCTCGTCGCGCAAAGAGCTCGCCGCGTTCGAGGCAAAGCTGCGCGCGCGGCCCGACAACTATATCGCGCAGCCGACCCTCGCGCTTTCGACCGTGCCGATCCTGACCCGCGCCGGGCTGGCCCCCCGCCATGTCGATCTGCGGCCGTTCGTGCTGGTATCGCCCGGTGGGATCGACATTACCCCCGGCGGCCTCACCCGCGTGGCGCTCAAGAAGGGCTCGCTTGTGGTCAATTCCTCGCAAGGCGGCGGCACCAAGGACAGCTGGGTGCTGGACGACTGATGGCGGCCCGGTTCCCATGCTAGGCCGCTCTGCCAACGGCATTTTCTGGCTGTTCCGCTATCTCGAGCGGGCGGAGAACATTGCGCGGCTGGTCGAGGCCGGCTTTCGCATGGCGCTTACCCGCGATGCGCTGGATGCGCGCGATGAATGGCGCTCGGTGATCGTCACGCTGGGCTTGCGCGAAGCCTATGAACGCAAGTTCGGCCCGGAATACTCAGGCCCGCAAGTGTTCAACTATGTGCTGCGCGACCGTGACAATCCCGGCAATGTGCTGGCGATGAGCGAGCAGGCGCGCACCAATGCGCGGATGGTGCGCGCGGGTATCACCCGCGAGCTGTGGGAAGCGGTCAACGACAGCTGGATGAACTTGCGGGTACGGCTGGCGCGTCCGGTGACCGAGGCGCGGCTGGGCGATGTGATCGACACGATCCGCCGCCAGGCAACCCAAGTACGCGGCGCGATGGAAGGGACCATGCTGCGCAACGAGATCTACAACTTCGCGCGGATGGGCAGCTTTATCGAACGCGCCGACAACACCGCGCGCATTCTCGACGTGAAATATTATGTGCTGCTCCCCTCTGTGTCCTATGTGGGGTCGAGCCTCGACAATGTGCAATGGGAAAACGTGCTGCGCTCGGTGGCGGGCGAGCGGGCCTACCGCTGGCTCAACGCCGGCCGCATGGAAGCACGCGGGATTGCCGAGTTTCTGATCCTCGACGAGCGTTTCCCGCGCAGCCTGGCGTTCTGCTATGGCAAATTGCAATCCAACCTCGCCCATCTGGCGCGCGAATATGGCGGCGAGATGGCGTCGCATCAGATCCTGCGCGAGGCGGGAAACGAAATCAGCGCGCTGACGATCGAGGCGATTTTCGAGCAGGGGCTGCATCAGTTCATCGGCCGGTTCATCGCTCGCAACACCCGGCTCGCGCAGCAGATCCAGCGCGACTACCGGTTTGCCGAATAGGAAAGGCTCGACCCTTGCGCCTCGCCATTGATCATACCACGCATTACCGGTTCTCCGGCCCGGTCGCGCAGGGGTTGCAACGGCTGCGACTGACCCCCAAGACCAGCGCCGGGCAATCGATTATCACCTGGAAGATCCACCTCGAAGGCGCGCGCCGGCAGGTGGAATACGACGACCAGAACGCCAACCACGTCACGCTGATCTCGTTCGAACCGGGCACCAGCGACGTGATGATCCGCTGCGAAGGCGTGGTGCAGACCAACGACGAAAGCGGGATTGTCGGGCGCCATGCCGGATTTCTGCCGCTGTGGCATTTTCTCCAGCAAACCGAGCTTACTGTCGCGGGACCGCGCGTACGCACTTTGTTGGCGGGGCTGGGAGGCGATCCCGCCCCGCTCCAACGGCTCCACGCGCTGTCGCGGCTTGTGCGCGCCAGCGTGGAATATGCGCCGGGATTCACCGACTCCGCGACCAATGCCGAGGGCGTGCTCGCGGCGGGGCGCGGGGTCTGTCAGGATCATGTCCATGTGTTCATCGGCGCGGCCCGCGCAATGGGCATTCCGGCGCGGTATGTCAGCGGCTATCTGATGATGGACGACCGGATCGAGCAGGACGCGGGCCACGCGTGGGCCGAGGCAATGGTCGAGGGGCTGGGCTGGGTCGGCTTCGACATTTCCAACAGCATTTCGCCCGACCCGCGCTATGTCCGCGTGGCCACGGGCCGCGATTATCGCGATGCGGCCCCGATTACCGGTATCCGATACGGCGCGCAGACCGAATCCATGCACGTAACGCTTGCCGTCCAGCAACAGCGCGCCGAACAATAAGCCCGCGATTCGCTGCGGGGCTGGCATCGCGCGGACGGGGGCGGAGGCGCGGGCGCACGCGCTGCGCAGAAGGGGAAAGAGGGAACAGCCGATGACCTATTGCGTGGGAATGGTGCTCGACAAGGGGCTCGTGCTGATGAGCGACACACGCACAAATTCTGGTGTCGACAACATCTCGTTGTTTCGCAAGATGTTCTTCTGGTCGGTGCCGGGCGAGCGGATCATCACGATCATGACCGCCGGCAATCTGGCGACCACGCAGGCGGTGATCAGCCAGATCGAGGAGCGCACCAAGGCCCCGAACGAGCGGCGCCCCTCGATCCTCGATGCTGCGACGATGTTTCAGGTCGCGACCGAAGTCGGGCGCTTGCTGCGCGATGTGATCGGCGGCCGCCAGGAGGCCGGGATGCAAAGCGAGGGGCCGCGCTTCACCGCCTCGATGATCGTTGCCGGGCAGATCCGCGATATGGAGCCGCGCCTGTTCCTGATCTATCCTGAAGGCAATTTCATTGAGGCCTCGTTCGATACGCCGTTCTTCCAGATCGGCGAGACCAAGTATGGCCGCCCGATCCTGGTGCGCGCCTATGACAAGGAGATGAGCTTCGAGGATGCGGTCAAGCTCTTGCTGGTCTCGTTCGATTCGACGCTGGCTGCCAATCTTTCGGTCGGCCTGCCGTTTGATCTGATGGTGATCGAGCGGGACCATTTCGAGCCGCTCCATCACAAGCGCATTCTGGCAACGGACCCTTACTTCAACAAGATCTCGTCGAGCTGGAGCGAGGCGTTGCGTCAGGCTTTCCATTCGCTGCCCGATTACACTTTTGACGACCCATCGGGAACGTCGGCCGATCAGCCAAAATAATAAGGGAAAATACGTAGCTCATGTCGGAGCTGCATTAAGCGAATTCCGCAAGCGGTGAGTAATTTCTCTGTGTCAGAAGCGTAGCTGGATCAAAGACGGTCGAATATTTTAATCGCCGGTTCGGCAACATGATCCGTTATCGAGGAAAAAACCCTTAGTGCCTTGCTGTAGTAGTCGCCGCAAGGGAACTTTTTGGTTCAGAACGAAACAAACAGCGGTAGCGTTAACGCGCATCGCATGGTCATTCTGCCTCCATGATAGAGCGCATGACCCTTCATATCCTCGATAGCGACTCTGCCCGACGGGCGCAGCTCGCTCGCCTCGCCTTTGCCGCCGGGCATCATGCGGAGATCTATGCGAGCGCGGAGGAACTGCTCACGCATACTCCGGCTGGCGGATTGGTTCTCGCGCAGGACGAACCCGTGGGCGAGGGCATCTGCAATCTTGTCAGCCTGATGATGCGGGCGGGCCAATGGCTGCCGGTAATCGCGATCGCTGAAAACCCGCAAACCTCCACCGTTGTGCGCGCGATCAAGGCCGGCGCGCTTGATTATCTGAATGTGCCCGAGCAGATCGGCCCGTTGAACGAAGCGGTCGCGCGCGCTGCACGAGAGGCGGACGCGCAGCGGCTGCAGCGCGGTCGCGCCGCCGAAGCGCGGCAACGCATTTCGCGCCTGTCGATGCGCGAGCGCGAAGTGCTCGACCGGCTCGCCGAAGGGTGCAGCAACAAGGCGATCGCGCGCGATCTCGAGATCAGCCCGCGCACAGTCGAGATTCACCGCATGAAGATGATGGGCAAGCTCGGCGCGCGCCATGCGGCAGAAGCCGTGCGCCTGAGCATCGAGGCGGCGGACGCGCGCGACGTGGCGGCATAATCGCGCCAACTTGGTTCAACTGTGGATGAACCTCAATCGAGTTCTCGACCAGCAACCTATCCATGGCGCAAGTCCCTCCGCTGTGTGAAGGCGTCCACTGGCAAACACGACGCAAAGGGAAGACTTGCCGCCGCGCTTTGCCGGGCGGATGGCGGTGGTGAGCAGTGGGTTGTCGACGGCGGCGCGGCGGTGCTCGCGCGTCCTGGTCTCAAAGCCATCCTGATGGAAACCAACTACTCGGGCGCCAAGTTCGGCGTGGACGACGCAGACCTGACGAGCCAGGTGCAGAGTTTCGGCTTCACGCCCTATGGCTATGCCCCCTTTACGCGGACCATCGCGTCGCTGCAGGCCGATGCCAAGAACACCATCTTTCTGCGCGATGCCGATGAGATGCAGGCCATCTGCCGGGCTGCGCCCCGCTTCAAGCTGGTCAACGGAACGATTTAGGATGGCTTTGCGGGCCTCAACGCACGCTGCACATCGTGCAATGTCCGCACCAGATCGGCGCGGCGCGGCATGAACAGGTGCCGCGGTGACAGTTTGAGCACTGTGACACAGGCATACAGTCCCATCGCCAGCGAGACCAGGGCGCTGATTAGATGGGCCAGCGCGCCCGAGAACTCACCCAGCGACGTAGCGCTGCCGATCATGACCACGGCCATGATACCGGCGCCGACAAATTCGAAGCGGGCCATCGACCGGCTGAGATTGAACGCCTTGAACGCCCCCCCGACGACGATGCGCAGCGCCTGCGCCGCCCCGGCCACGAGAAACCAGGGGACGAGGCTGATCGAGGCTGCATAGTCAGGCCCGAACAGCAGCAGCACCACAGGCTCGCGGATCAGCATGAGGGGGATGACCAGCAGCACGAGTGCCCAGAATGTGATCGATATCATGAACTCGGCAATCGCGCGGCGGGCCTCATCGGTGGCGGCCCGGGCCATGGCCGGAAAGCCGACCATATCGACGGTCATGCCGGCGACATAAATCAGATAGGCCACCGAGGAAGCCACGACATAATGGCCGAGCGCGGCGCTGGTGACAAAAAACGGCAAGACCATCCGATCGAGCGTGTCGCGGCAGGCCAGCGCGATCCGCTGGAACACCACCGGCAGGCCGAACCAGATGACCCGCCGGGTGAGCGCTGCCGACGGGCGCTTGAGCCGGTCGCCCGATCCGAACAGAATGGCGATGGACACGCCAAGCGCGGCCGCCATTCCCAAGAGGTTTGCCGCAATGAAATGCGCCGGGCTGGCCAGGCCGATCTGGATAATCAGGACCAGACCGCCGATGTAGATCAAGCCCGGGATCACGCGCACGACGGTCCAGACCAGCGGGCTCGATCCGGACTGAAAGTACGAATAGAAGATCTGTTGCCATTGCCAGAGCGGCGGAAAAAGCAGAAACAGCCACGCCGCGTCCAACACCGCCGGGCTCATCTGCGCGAAAACGATCGTGATTACGCCGATACACAGCAGGACGCTGGCCGATATCAGCGGGACCGAGATCAACAAGGCAGCGCACATGGCTTCCGCTCCCTCGGTTTGATTGCGCGAGCGATAGTATGTGATGCTGTCGTTAATCCCGAACAGCAGAATCGAAGTGATAAAGCCGAACCAGGCGATGATCTGTGCGAATTCACCGCGCGCCGAGGGTTCGAGCATGCGGGCCAGGATAATGCCGCTGCTGAAATTGGTGAGCTGAACAACGCCGGTGGCAAGGAACGCGAGAAACAGCTTTTTCATACGTTGCCCGCTGGCCTGAGTTTTTGCGATGCAGCATTTCTTCCGCGTGATCCCCTTGCCGAGTCTTGTTCACGGCTGCAACAGATCATTGAAGCGCAAGCCCCGTGCGACGGTCGGCAAGCTGTCCAGCCAATGGGTTATTGTTGCCGCTCAGTAGGCGAGATGGCTTGATTCTGGTACCAACGAGTCGGAGCGTGACGCAAACGGAGCTGCTCTTGTGTACTTGAGGTTCATCGCGGCCGCACTCTTGCTCGTCCCGGCGGCAACCGCACGTGCCGAAGACCGGGCAATCATCGATGCAAGGGCTGCCACCGGGATAACCGGCGGAGCAAAGATCCGCGCCGCTTACGACTCACCGCAATGCCTGCAAGGCTGCATCATTGATGCAACCAAGCTCCAGCGCGGTTCAGATTTGGACCTTGACGGATTTGGCCCACAGAACCTGATCGCCATCGCCAAGCCAGTCGAAATACGACTCGGGGAGGGCGACTATCGGCTGAGCGGGAGTGTTCTGCTCCGCGCTTCACCTGCTGATTGCAGGGGCAGCCAATCAGGCTCGACATGCGTAACCGGCGGCATGGGGCTGGTTGGAGCGGGCTCGGGAAAAACCCGCCTGCACTTCATCAAGGACCCCGGGAAACGGGCTGATCGACGTCTGGTTATGGTGTTCGCGCACTACGAGCCTAATCGCGTACCCGATCTTTTTGCGCCCGATCCCGCTGACAATCTCATCGCTGGACCTGTGATCTTGCCTGGCACCAGCAACTTCGTGGTGCGCGATCCCGCTCGAATCCGCGGTCTGCAGGAGGGCACGTGGATACTTGTCGGCAACATGCACCGCTACCCCGGGAACGGTGCTGCCGATTTTCAGCAGTATGAATGGAAACAGATCGCCAAGGTCAAGGACGCGACAGTTTGGGTAACAGAACCTTTCGTCAACACTTACAATACCATAGCGACCTCATGCCGAAACGCGGCCCAAGGCTGCGATCGCGCGTATTGGATAACACTGCCAAGCCTGACGCTCGGAACTCAGGTTGCGGGCCTGACTATCGTCGACGAGACAATGAGCCCCAACCCCACGGCATTGTATGTCAGCGGGGCGATTGAGCCACAGATCAGGGATGTCCACAGCCAGCTTGGCCCGACCGCCGGACCCGGCGCATTTGCCTTGCGGCTTTACCGAACGTTGCGGCCGGCAGTGAAAGGGTTTTCGGCTGATGGCGGCGGTACCAGGATCGAGGTCGCCCATGCCATCGACGGCCGGTTCAGCGGGATGCGCACCCAGTGTGGGGCCGGGCCCCCGCCACCGTACTATTTCATTACCGTCGATTTTGGCAGTACCGCCAATGTGTTTTACGGCAACGCAACCAATTGCGGTTCGGGCTTCCTCGTCATCGAAGCGGATGGCAACACATTCACCGGCAACACGATTACGGCCGAGCCCGGTGCCGCAGGCTATGGCGCGCGCCGATCCGCCGGGATTGCGATCTACGGCGGAAAGGACAACAGATTTTATGGCAACGTCCTCGCGAACCTTGCCGTTGGCATGCACCTCGCCGATTATCCCGAAGGCTACGCGCGCATCTGGGCTCCAAAGGTACGTGTCAAAGACGGTGCTTGCGTGAGGCCGATGAACATGCGTTGGCTGTTCTTCTGCACCAGAAGCGGCGGCGTGACAGGGTCCGCCGAACCCGATTTTGTCAGGACCCTCGACAGATCAGACGGCAAACTGCTACCTGCGACTGACGGTCGCACAATTCGATGGCACTTTGCTGGCAGCGTCCACCCTTCGACCGGAACCCGCTTCGATACAAACACGTTGACGGACGTCCGGCAGCCGATTAGCGAATCAATTAAATAGAGCGCGTTTCAGATCCGAGCTATTTTTCTGTGTGCTAGCCAACGATTTTGACGCCAATAGGGAATGAAGTGGTCTATTTTCTCCTCATATTGCTTGCCTTCGCAGTTGTTTTTGCGACTGCTGCATGGATCATGAGGCGTCCGGAAAAGTGGCTCTTTCCGAGCGACATCTTCTTTATACTATGCTTGTTGACTGCAGGAATTGTTCCGTTTGTCAATCTGCACGCAGATTCTCAGTTCGCCGTGCCAACGAATTTCAGTGATACGGACATCAGCCGGGTCCTGATTGCGCTTTCGATCATGTTCTTCACCTTCGGGTCGCTGTGGTTGCTAAGGCCTAAGCTTAAGATCCCTGACCTGGTTTATGTTGGTCCACCGCTCGGCCAGCAGCAAAGGAAGTTAAGCGAGCGACGTTCCAACCAGTTTTTTTGGTTAAGCGCGGCGCTGATTTTTGGGCTTTCGTTCGTATTGTTGCTTTATCCGCCTTATTTTGTCTACAAACTTCAAGTGACCGAGTTTTTGTTAGGTCAGATTAATGAAAATGATTATCAGCTCGCCCGAAGGGTTACATTCGCTGATAACAACTTCATCATCGGCTTTGTCGGCCGACTGAGGTTCGCTATTTACCCGATGGCCTTCGTGGCAACTGCGCTTCTGGCCTTGCGGCGGGGGGGGCTAGCCAGCGGAATTCTGGTGGCCGCCTTGGCATTCGTGGCCGGGCCAGCGTCGTTCTCCAAGGCACCTGTCGTTATCTTCTTGGCCTACTTCGTGATCGCCGTCATGCTGACCAAGGGTGTCAGGAGACCATTCACTGCCCAGACCGCCATCATCGGCATCGGGGTGGCGCTTGGCCTTCTGCTCGTTCTGCTGACGGGCATTTATTTTCTTCAGTATGGCGAGCAGTTGCGTGGCCCCGACGCGATCCCACGCGCATTTTCACTCGCGTTCTTTCGCGTATTCGTGGCAACTTATGGTGGTCTTCTTCAGTATATTTCCACTTTCCCCAATGGCGATGTTGGGGTCGCTGCATCGGTAATCGCTCCCATATTTGGCGTCCAAACCAGAGCATTGGATCAGGAGGTGGCAATCGCCTACCTTGGTCCGGTTATTGGTCTTCTAACCACCTTTCCGACGATTTTTATCGGAAACGCTTATGCCACTTTCGGATTTCTCGGTGTTTTTATTTTTACTGTTGCAGTAACTCTCATAATTTTTGCAGTAGATTACATTTTAACTCAGTTGCGTAGCCCGCTGATACGCACAATCTATTATTCCATCATGATTGTGCAGGTGAATTTTTTCGCGACGCTTTCGGCTCCCACCACATTGGTAACTTACGGAATAATCGTTATTCCGTTATCGCTGTTTATGCTGGATCGATTTATTATGCCTCGCAATTTATCATCTCGCCGCTTTGTGCGCGCGAGGCAAAGCGACCCACGCGGGGTCGCTCGACGTTGAAGGTGCGCAGCCCTGGTCATGATCCGATCCGGTGTGCCCCCGTACCCATTCCCGCACCGGATATCCTGCGCCATGGGCAACCAATTGATCTTGAGGCATAGTCGAGCCACGCCGCTTCTGTTATGCGCACCTTCGTGTTGCACTGCGGCAAGGCCCAAGCGTGTTGCCCGGTAGGCCGCGCGCCGCACCGGGGCACGACCTCTGTCGGGTCAAATGGACGACGGCAGGGCCGGGTTAAGCATGGCAGGGCTGCCTCTGGCTGTCCGTGTTGCATTGGAAGAGAACCGAGGGACTATGGCACGCAATACCCACCATAGCTTGCGTCTGAAATTCAATCCGGAAGGGCATTTTGGCGGATTCTCGCAAGGGGATACCACCATGGATTTTTACGGTCGGATCGCCGCCCTGCTCAAACCGACAGATGTCGTGCTCGATTTCGGGGCAGGGCGCGGAGCGCAGATCGCCGAAGACATCGTCCCCTACCGCCGGTTCCTGAAAACGTTCAAAGGAAGGGTCAGCCATGTCGAGGGCTGCGACATCGACGATGGGGTGATGAGCAATCCCTATCTCGATTCGGCCAAGATGTTCGAAATCGACCGGCCACTCCCCTATGACGATAACCAGTTCGACCTGATCTATTCCAACTGGGTGTTCGAACACGTCGAATTTCCCGATGCCGTCGCGCGGGAACTGTTGCGGGTGCTCAAACCGGGTGGCTATATCTGCGCGATCACGCCGAATAAATTTGGCTATATTTCAATCGCGTCGCGGATGATCAGCAACAAGCTCCACACCACATTGCTCAAAAAAATTCAGCCGCAGCGCAAAGAAATCGACGTGTTCCCGACACATTATCGGCTCAATACCGACAAGCAGATCAAGCGCTATTTCGGCCATGCCGCAAAGATCGTCACCTATACCGCTACCGGCGATCCGGCATATCATTTCAACAGTGCGATGATCTATGGCACATTCAAGGTTATCCATGCGCTGTCGCCGCGCTGGTTTCGGCCGACGTTGCTGATCTTCATGCAAAAGAACGTCGCGACGCCAGCCTGACGGGCGCATGGCTGCCGCTACCTCTCAACGCCCCGCCCCGATCCCTTTAGGAGTGTCTCGTTTGTCCCTGAGATCCCTGCTCCGCCGCGCGAACAAGCTGCAGCTCCTCGTGCCCGACGCCACTTATCGCAAAGGACTGAAGCTCGGTGTAGCTGCAGCTGTAGAACATGAGGGAGCCATGCGCTCGGTCGCGTTCACCACACTGATCGACGTGGGCGCCAATATCGGACAGTTCTCGCTGCTGACACGCAAGCTGCATCCTGACGCAACGATCCATGCGTTCGAACCGCTAAGCGCCATGGCCGCCACATATGAGCGGCTGTTTGCCGGGGATGCAAAAACGATACTGCATCGCTGCGCGGCCGGCACCAGCGCGATGACGACGCAGATCAACGTCTCGAATCACCCCGACAGCTCATCGCTCCTGCCGATCTCGGACCGGCAGTCGCAGTTGTTTCCGGGAACCCAGAAAGCCTCGGTCGAAGAGGTGCGGGTCGAGCGGATCGACGATGTGCTGCCCGTGGATACGCTCGCGGGCCCCATTCTGGTCAAGCTCGATGTGCAGGGGTTCGAGCTCGAGGCACTCAAGGGGATGCCCAGGTTGCTCGCGCGGGCGAGCTGGGTCTATGTCGAAGTGTCCTTCATGACGCTTTACACCGGCCAGCCGCTGGCCAACGAGATCCATGCGTGGCTTGAGGCCAACGGGTTCGAGATGGCGGGGGTCTACAATCCGACGTTTTCGGACGAAGGGGTAAACATCCAGGCCGACCTGCTGTTCGCCCGTTCGGCTGCTTCGCGAGTTATCTGATACGCTTGAGCTTGCGCTTAAGTGAACCGGCAGTCGCGATAAAGCGGGTCACCTTTAGCTCCCAGCAATCGCGCAGAGCGTCTAACGCCCAATAATCGACCTCTGAAGGATCAGGCAACTCAGGCATGGTGTCAAGTAATGGAGGTGGTTCTTTAACCAAGAAACGGTACGGGTTCAGAGCTCCACCATGTGTACCAGCGCCAATTCCTATATTGTCAAGCACACGTCGCGGCGGGAAAATTGACCGCCCACCATGCTTGAACACGGTATAATTCCAGTGCACGTACCAGCTGTTGACCCGTTTCGCAATCGATGCTTTGATCATGTCAGTAAATAAGTACAAACCATGCAAATCGAACAAGTCTTTAAATGTCACGGAATCCAAATTTACTTGTGACGGACGTGCATCAAGTTCAAACCTGTCCCAAGCCCGCCGCCAAGTCGCCCAGCCCCAACTGTTCGTTAAAGGTAAGACTAGGGCCTTTGAATAGTTAGCGATCTTCGGTACATCCCAAAGATAGCCACAAATACTCCAGATGCTCTCCTCATGAGCGTAGCGATCAAGCGACTCGTTGAAATAACGAAGAGCAATACGGGATAAGATCAAATCGTCTTCAAGTACGATTACACGCCCATAGTTTTTCACAAGAATACCCACGCCGTTGTAAACCGAGCGTCGCAGGCCCATGTTTATCGTGCTGGCACGGACTTCGCTGGAAGCTAAGCCGGAACTTGTGGCAATTGCCACTACCTCGGCTACCAACGGCGCGTCTCGATCATTTCGGGGGCCGTCCACAAAGAAAACGAAATGCGTGCGGTCTGACAGCTCGCAAGTAAGCAGGCTGTCAATCAGTCTGCGCAGCTTGTCCGGTCGATTAAATGCAAAAATGGCAACCGGCGCAGTGGAAGATTCAGTCACGTTGCACCCTTGAGAACGTCAGCGTACGGCAACCATGGCAGCCTGTTGTCTGACCGATGAACGATCTGCGCATTTGTATATGACGCGCAAACCTATAGAACGGCTGTCAAAAAAGACTAAATTTTCAATGTCATAAATGTATAGCTATAATACTTGATCACACGAGTTTCACCTCATTGGTATTCTCCGATGTAATCAATGGTCGACGGGCCAACCTAGATCAATCCCGTCGCCGGGCCTTATAAAAGACCGTCCGAAAAGCAGACTGACCCGGCAAATGAATATCGATTTTCCCGCGTTTCAACCCTTTTACGAAGCTCTTTAGGCACCAAATAATATTGTCGATTGGCAATTCCTTGTGCAACTCTAGGTCCAAGTCAAGCTTATCCACTATAATTCGCATCTGCGGCAAGCTCGAGAATACCATGTGGTCCGGCAAATACAGCAGATCGGGAAACTGCTCTCGCGATAGAGCAGCGACATTGCCCGTCTCCATGAAAAGTACGCCGCCTGAATTTAGCTTTTCAACCAGCATCCGCCCAAAACCATCAAAATCAGGAATGTGCGAATAGACGTTGATCAACGAAATCACATCATAACCTGTGCCAACATCTTTGAGATCCCTGCTATCGACCGGGATTCCCAAGCTTTTTGCTACCTCGACCTTTGGTGCCATAGGCTCCAAGCCCTCGGCAACAGTTCCGGCGGGCATTGTAGAGATTACCGCCTCAACAAACTCGCCATACCCCGCGCCAACATCCAACCATCGCAAAGGTTTGTTTTCGACTCGCTCGCGCTCAAACATCTCACACAAGATGGCGCTGTAATAGGGAACTTTGGCAGCGACTCTGCGCGCTGTGACGTCCAGCGCGCCATCTTCCCCCTGATGTACACCTACCTTATTTGCCTCAGTTATCACCTCTTCGCGAGGCCGCGGATTGACATAGACCAATCCGCAGTCAGCGCACTTGACGGCTGTGTAGCCGTTTTCCAACGCCCAAACAGTCGAAGTGCCAGAACTACAACATGGACATGTTATGGCTTCGCGGTCATCGACACTCATCAACGTTTCCCTTTTTAGTATAAGGCGCTGGCGTTTTCGATCAAATTATTGACCAAGGAGCTAAATTATTGACTGGTAATCACTTACTTTGCAAACTCTGCTCACTTTTTCAAAAAACACCTTGCTTGCTACACTTTACAGCGTTCTGACGCCGCGAACCATCCGCCTTGTGGATTCCCCTCACGGACTCAAAGGCTAGTCTCGCCAATACAAGCAGAGGATGCTCACGAGCCTCCATTTCCCCATGGGGCTCTTAATGGCGCAAACCGGCCGATGCAAAGGATTTGCGGGGCGTGACAAAGGCATAGCCCCCGCAACGCATTCCGCAACCAGCGCGGCTTGTGCTATCGCCGGGTTGAAATTGGAGACACAATGGCGATGATCACTGTTCGGGAATTGATGGCGGAAAGCGGCGTCGCTTTCGGAACCAGCGGTGCGCGGGGTGAAGTCTCGGCGATGACCGACCGCGTGTGCTATGGCTATGCCAGCGGATTTCTCTCGTATCTTGCCGAGCTGGGCGAGTTCGCTCCTGGCGGCCGGGTCGCGCTGGCGGGCGATTTGCGCCCGAGCACGCCGCGCATCCTCGCCGCCTGCGCGCGCGCAGTTCGCGATTCGGGCGGGGTGCCAGTCTTTTGTGGCTATGTGCCAACCCCGGCGCTGGCGCTCTTCGCCTTTGCTGAGGCGATCCCCTCGTTGATGGTCACCGGCAGCCACATTCCGGCCGATCGCAACGGCATCAAGTTTTATCGCCCGGCTGGTGAAGTGCTCAAAGCTGATGAACCGGGCATGGGGCGTCAGGGAATCGACTTTCGCCCGGGCACGTTTGCCGACAACGGCGATCTTGCCCTGGCCGAGCCGCTGCCGCCGGTGACAGACGTGGAAGACGCCTATCTCGCCCGCTATGTCGCGCATTTCGGCGCGGGCGCGCTCTCCGGCAAGCGCATCGGCGTTTACCAGCATTCAGCGGTGGGGCGCGATCTGCTCGCGCGCATTGTGCGCGCGCTGGGGGCGGAGGTCTCACTGCTCGGCCGGTCCGAAACCTTCATCCCGGTCGATACCGAGGCAATCCGGCCCGAGGACATCGCGCTGGCGCGCGATTGGGCCGCCGATGGCCGCTTCGATGCGATCATCTCCACCGACGGCGATTCGGATCGGCCGCTGATCGCCGATGAAACTGGCAAATGGTTGCGCGGCGACGTTCTGGGCATACTCTGCGCTGCGCGCATCGGGGCGACGAGTGTGGTGACGCCGGTCAGCAGCAACACCGCGCTCGAACGCAGCGGGCTCTTTGCGACCTGCAGACGCACCCGGATCGGCTCGCCCTACGTTATCGCGGCGATGGCCGAAGAACTCGCGGCGGGATCGGCGCGGGTATGCGGCTATGAGGCGAACGGCGGTTTTCTGCTCGGCAGCAGCATTCCCGGCGCGGACGGCGTGACCACCCCGGCCTTGCCGACCCGGGATGCCGTGCTGCCGATCCTGTCCGTGCTGACTGCTGCATCGAGCAGCGTGTCCGCGCAGCTGTCAGCGTTGCCGCAGCGTTTCACGTTCAGCGACCGGATCGCGCCGTTTGCGCGCACCGCCAGCGAACATCTCCTCGGCCTGTTGCTCGAGGGCGACACCGCCGCCCGGCTCGCGCGCCAGACGCAGTTGTTCGGCGGCTTTGCCGGCGCGGCCACCACGCTTGACCTGACCGATGGCATCCGCGCCACCTTCAGCAGCGCCGCTGTCATCCATCTGCGCCCATCCGGCAATGCACCCGAACTGCGCTGCTACACCGAGGCTGACAGCGAAGCTGCGGCGATCCTCTTGAACAATCAGGCGTTGGCAGCAATCAAAGGCGTATTCGACCTATAGCGCGATGAACGTGCCGCGCACCATGGCGCGGCACGCACTCCGGCTAACCCAATCGCTTGCTAAGTGTTACCGAAGCAACCCCCGCCGCCAGATCGAGCGGGTTCGCTCCCGCCGAGTTGGTGATGTACCACCGCACGGTATTGGCGGCAGAGACATAGGCCTTGATCTCGGCACCCAGCAGGTCCGCCGACCATACCACATCAACCTTGTCGCCAAGCTGGGCATCGGTGACCGTCAGCGTCTGGAGCACGGTCGAAGCGCCCAGCGGCAGCGAAGGCGGGTCGAACGAGGTTGATGTTGCCTCCAGCCACGGCGAGTTGTTGGCCGCGCGAAATTTGGTCGGTGCGGCATAGCGCACCGGGCTGACCGTATTACCATCAATGTCGTTGTCATGCAGCACGATCGAGCCGATCCCGCTGCTCATGAACACTGCATATTGCTGGCTGTTCCCGACGACATTGCCCGAACGAAGCCCGCGAATGGTGATGCGCGTGGTGTTGGAGACGCCGATACCGCTCTGGCTGCCGGCCACGGCGGCGGTGCCGCTATCCGTGATGGATCCGCCATTGACCTGCAACTGATCGCAATAGCTACACAGGATGCCGTTTCGCCCGCTTTCGGAAATGTCGGGTTGGTTGATCTGCACCCGGCCAACCTGATTACCGGCCAGTCCCGCAATGCTCACACCGGCCTGAACCGCGCGCCGGATGATCGGACTGTTCGCAATGAAGGTGCGCGGCGGCGAAAGGCCTGCAGCAGACGTGACTTCGATCCCGCGGAAGCAATCATATGCCTGAAAGCCATTCAGCACGACTGCCTGTGCGCAATGGACGAGCTGGAAACCCGCGCCCACTGTCGCCAAAGCGTTGGTCTTGCTCCCTCTGATTTGCAGCCCGTTGATAATCTGCCGCGCCTGGCCGCCACCCGCATCGCTGCCCAGATCAGCCGGGGACCAAGGCGTGTTTCGCCCGTTGAGCCGCATCCCATCCGTGCCGGCGTTGATGATCTGGACATTGGCGAGCGCCAGATCTTCGCATCCGTTGATGTAGACCGAGCCTTGCAGGTTCCCCGCGCTCTCGAAAGTCGAGCCTTGCTCGCAGTCCTGGCAATAGAGGTTCGTCCCTCGGATACGGTCCACATACTTGGACTTGATCCCGCTCCATCCGCAACCCACCGCGCGGATATCGTCGAGGGTGAGGATACCAACACGGAAGGTCGGATCAGGCAATTCGTGCGAAACGGACACCCCACGCTTGGAGACATTGGCAACACGGACCGAGCGCATGGTGCCGGACGTCCAGTACTGGCTTGCTGCGAGCGGCGAGGAAACGACCACGCCGTTGGTCAGCGGGAACTGGGTGGTGCCGTTGCCCGCGGCGGACTCGATGAGGATGTTTTCGAAGTGGAAGCGCGCCAACGAACCATAAAGCTTCAATGCCGCGTCTTCGCGCGTCGTGGCCCATGACAGCATCCCGGTCGCGCGGATGTTGCGGCATTCCACGGCCCGGTTGATATCGGACGAATTGAAGAACAGGCCGGAACCGGCAAAATTATCCATCCAGATGCGGTCCATCAGCAAGTCTGCCAAATTGACTGCATAAAGCGCCATGCCGTTGATCGAGGAATTTGCGGTGCCATCGCCGGTTAGCCGCATGTTCAGTAGAGTAAGTTTGCCGCCCGAAGATGCCTGAAAGATATTGGCGTTGTTCGCGCCGACGAAAAGCTGGGTGTCCTCACCCTGACCTTCGATAATCAGGTTGGCCGGCAGATTGACCTGCGTGGTCCTGAAGGTTCCTTTGGGAATGATGAGATGCCGCCCGGTAGCGGCCGCTTCGGTCGCTGTCTGCAACAGGGCGGCCGCATTGTCCGCGGTGCCCGTTGCGTCTGCGCCCGGATGATCGGTCAACCAGACCCCGGTCCGCTTCATGATCTGCAGTCCGGAGTTGGCGATGGTGCGTGCAAATGCGTCTACTGGCATGGTTTCAGCTCCCTGCGCGGATGTAGATGGTCGAACCGGCGCCTTGGCGTGCTTTCAGGAAGCAGTTGCCGGGCAGCCGAAATCGTCCAGCGGTCGCGACTGCCGCAATGAGCATGCCGTTCTTGTCGACGGCGTTGCAATCGTTGAAGTTGATCCCGTCGAGGCAATCCTGAAATATGTAGGCAGTGGACGGGGTGCCGACGATCTGAATCTCCACGTCGGAATATATCTGCGCATTGAAACTGTTGGACGGTAGCCAGATTGCTGGCCCAGCGTTTGGGAGCGCGACCACTTCTGCGAAAGTGTTTCCGCCAATATCCATCAATTTCTTCATGTTGTTGCCGATTGTCAGATAAGTCGTGTCAGGCATTGCGCTCTCCTGTCGGAACGGACCGGTTTTTCCCGGGGCTACAGCACAGGCACCACCAACCTGAGGTCGCGCCGTATCGGACCGTGCCGAAAATCACTGCTGCTGCGCGGCTAAGTGCCAAAATAATTATAAAATGTCAACAAAAAAACCAAATAGGTTATATAAGGGCCTATGGCGCTGGCAGGGAAGCGCGCGTGGCTCCTCGCTTGCTGGCGGATTATCAGCGGGGCAATCGTTTGGTCGGCGACGTCGCGATGCGAGTCGTGATATCCAATTTGGCGACTCTGGGGCATCCGAGGAGGCCAAAATGGCCTGTACAGCCCAAGTAATCATTCGCATTTATCTGATATATTGGGGCATTAGATGGCCAAAGGCCACCTTTCTGCATGAGTCGCAGGTTCGCCGGTATTCAAATCATCAAGTCAAATTTGTTGCATATTTATGAACGTACGCACCGCATCGCGCAAATGTGACTCAACTCGATTCTAGGCTCTAGACTTTTCGGGGACTCGTACTTAGTAGTACTACGTTAACTACACAGGGGTGTGTGTAATGGCGGTGTTTACAAGCAATCCCGGGGTGAACGATATTTTTGTCGGCGGGGCCGGGCCAGACACGTTCAACTTTACGGTTCTGGACCTTACAGGCGCAGACACCTTGACCGGTGCCGGCGGCACCGACACTCTTGTTTTGACCGGCGCGGGCGCGGTAGCGGCGGCCAGCCTTGCAGGCATGACCTCGGTCGAGGCGCTGGTTTTCGGCAATGGCGGGATCTCGGTCACCTTCAACGACGCGGTCGTGGCGGCCAATGGCAGCATTCTGGCGGCCACCGGCTCGTCGGGGAACGACACGCTCGATTATTCCGGCGTCACCCTGACGCGCTCTTTCAATATCGTAGCAGGGGCCGGTGCCGACACGCTGCGCGGCGGGGCCAGCAACGATGTGTTCCGTTTCAATGCGATCGATCTGACCGCGGCGGACACGGTGGCAGGCGGCGGCGGGACGGTCGACCAGTTGATCTTCGAAACGGCAGGCACGATTACCGCCGCCAGCCTTGCCAATGTCGGTGGTATCGAGCGCGTGATCCTCGCCAATGGCGCCAACGACATCACGCTCGCCGCCGCAATGGGTGCAAGTCCGCTGAACGGCTTGATCCAGGTGTTCGGCGGCACGGGCAACGACCGCATCAGCGCCACCTTGCTGGCCGCAGCGGCACGTGTTGATGTGACCGCGGGTGCTGGGCTCGATACGCTGCTCGGCACTGCGGGCAACGACACCTTCCGTTTCGCCGGGCCGGATCTCGCCGGCGACACGGTCAATGGCGGTGTGGGCTTTGACACGCTGATCATTTCCTCCGCCGATGCGCTCAGCGCTGCAGATTTGGCGCTGGTCAGCAATATCGACCAGATCAACCTCAATGCGGCAGGCTCTAGCCTGACCTTCGACAACACGGTCGCGGCTGCCAATGCCGGTGTGCTTGTGGTGTTCGCATCAAGCGGAAACGACACCATCGACGCCTCAGCCGTAACCTCGACGCGCGCGATCTCGGTCACCGCGAACGCGGGCAGCGACACGCTGCGCGGCGGCACCGGCAACGACGTCTTCCGGTTCAACGCAGCAGATCTGACCGGTGCCGATACGGTGTCGGGCGGCGGTGGAGCCGGGATTGACGCGATCAACTTCCTGACTGCGGGTGCGATCAATCTTGCGGGTGTTTCGGGCATCGAGCGGCTGGCCTTTGCCGCAGGCACTAATTCCGTGACACTCACCGATGCGCTGGTTAGCACCGCCAGCGGCGGCGCGATGACGATCTTCACCAATTCGGGCGATGACACGGTGGACGGCTCTTCGCTGACCGGGGCGAACAGGTTGGAGATCTATACCGGCCTTGGCAACGATACGCTGCGCGGCGGCGCGGGCAACGACATCTTCCGCTTCTCGGTCGATGGGCTGGACGGCAGCGACCTGGTCGCGGGCGGGGCCGGGACTGACCAGTTGATCATTTCCAATGCCGGGGCGCTGACCGCAGCGAAGCTCGCCGGGGTAAGCGGGATCGACCAGATCGTGTTCAGCGTCTCGGGCGTGACGATGACGCTCAACAACACGGTGGCCGCCGCCAACGCGGCGAGCCTCGCGGTGTTTGCTTCCAGCGGCAACGACACCGTCGATGCCTCGGCCGTGACCGATACCACGCGCGGACTCTCGATCACCGCGCTGGCTGGTCGGGACACTTTCAGAGGCGGACTGGGCACGGATAGCTTCCGATTCAATGCCGCAGACCTCACCTCGCTCGACATCGTGCAGGGCGGCTCAGGTGCCTCGAGCGATGCCATTGTCTTGCTGACGGCAGGCACCGTCGAAGCCGCAGGCCTCACCAATGTCTCCGGGATCGAGGCCCTGTCGCTCGCCGCTGGTGGCAACGCTGTAACGCTGACCAATGCCATGGTCGGCTCGGCCAATAACACCCTGCTGACGGTGTTCAGCTCCGCCGGTAACGATACGATCGACGCTGCGTCGGTCACCACTGCGGCCAACCGAATCGATGTCAGCGCCAATACCGGCAACGAAAGCTTCACCGGCGGCGCAGGCAACGACATATTCCGCTTTTCCCCCGCCGAACTCACTGCCTCGGACACCGTTCGAGGCGGCGCAGGTTTTGATGCGGTAGTGTTCAATGCCGCTGGCACGATCGCGGCCGCGCAGCTCGGTGGCACGGCGACGCTCGAACAATTCACGCTGGGCGGCTCAGGCTCCTCGATCACTTTCAACAATGCGGCGCTGGCCAACAATGCGGCGACTGTGCTGATCGTGGCCACGACCGGAAGCGACACCGTAGATGCGAGTGCAGTCACGCTCACCACGCGCGGTCTCAATGTGGTGGCGCAAACCGGGAACGACACCCTAAGGGGCGGCCTCGGCACCGACACATTCCAATTCGCTGTCGCCAACCTCACTTCCGCAGATACGGTTGCCGGCGGCGGCGGTGCGGCTCTCGACACATTGCAGCTGACCACAGCCGGCACGGTAACGGCGCCCAATCTAGCCAGTGTTTCTGGCATCGAGGTCGTGGTGCTGGCAAACGGCACCAACGTGTTCAGCGTGACCAATGCGATGGTATCTTCGGCGGCGAACACCACGCTGGCGGTGAACGGCGGAACCGGCGACGACCTGATCAACGGCGGCGATGTGGTGACGGCCGGCAACCGGCTCGATCTGACCGCCGGGGCCGGCAACGACACCCTGTTCGGCGGTGCAGGCGCGGATACGTTCCGGTTCATTGCCGCCAATCTCGATGGCAGCGACACGGTGAACGGCGGCGTCGGCGCAGTGGTCGATACATTGGCTATCACCGGCGCGGGCACGATCGATCTTTCGGGGAGCAACATTGCCCAGATCGAAGCGCTGACGACCGATAACGCCAACCACACGATCCTGCTCGACGATGCTTTGGTTTCCACCGCAGAGAACACCAGTTTCTTGGTCACCGCCGGCTCCGGCGCGGATACGCTTGATGTCAAGCGGGTCGCAGACGCGGGCAATGTGGTACAGGTTGATCTTGGCGAGGGCGGCGACACGCTGATCCTCAGCGCCTACGATCCCGGCTTCGGCCTCTACAACGGTCCGGCACCGACGCAGATCTCAGGCACTTTGGGCAACGGCAATGATACGCTCAAGGTGGTCAATTCATCCTTCAACGGGGCGTTGATCCTATCCGGCGGGGCGGGCACGGACACTATCGAAGTCGACAACTACTTCAACAATACGGCCAACATGGATGTCTCGGTCACGGGCTTCGAGATCGTCAATCTCATCAATACGGTCACCGGCAGTGGCTATTCCACTTTCAACGCGAACGATACAGCAGGGCTTACCGTCAACGGCCAGTTCGCGGGCGATCAATTCCTAATTAGGCTGGGTGCCGGCGGGCAGACGGCCAACGGCAACGCGCTGAATGACAGCCTGTTCGGTGGCAGCGGCAATGATACGCTGAACGGCAATGGCGGCGCAGACTTCATCGACGGGCAGGGCGGCGCCAACACTTCGAACGGCGGAGCAGGCGACGACAGCGTGGTCTGGCATGCGGGCGATGCCGTGGTGGCGGGCGGTGCCGATACCGATACGCTGTTCTCGACCACCGGCGGTAATTTCGATCTCAGCCAGGCCGATCAAAGCCTTGGTGACAGCGTCAACACAACCGGGTTCGAGAACATCAACCTCCTGCAAGCCTACGACCCTAACTCAGGCTATAGCGTCAACAGCACGGTCGGTGGCACTGCCAAAGGCAGCAGCGGTGCCAACGTGATCAACGGGTCCTTCTTCGCCGACGTGCTCGATGGCAATGGCGGTGCTGACAGCGTGTTCGGCAACGACGGCGCGGACACAATCACCTATCGCGGCAGCGAAGTCGAAGTGAACGCGTATTATGCGGGCACCGTATCCGACATTGTACAGAACGACACGCTGGTTCTGGCGGCTGCCGTCACCGTCAATCTGGGCAATGCCGACCAGACCTTGGGGGACACGGTCACGGTCGGGGGCTTCCAAAACGTCGATGCCTCGGCGCTTTCGGCAGCCTTGAACCTGACCGGCGATGTCTATGACAACCGCCTGATCGGCAGTTCCGGCGCGAACACGATCGCCGGCAATGATGGCAACGACTGGATCGACGGCGGGGCCGGTCTCGATGCGGTAACGGGCGGCAACGGTGACGACACGATCACTTATCGCGGGACGGCCAGCACCATTGGCGGCGGAGCGGACACCGACACTCTGCGGGTAGTTGGCGCGGCGACGATCAACCTCAACAACGGCGACCAGTCCAGCGGCGACACCGCTGTGGTCAGCGGGTTCGAGCATGTGAACGGTTCGGAATCGACCGTGTCGTTCACTGCGACCGGGCGCAACAACTTCCGCAGCATGCTGATCGGCGGCAGCGCTGCCGATACACTCACGGCAGGCGCGTTCGGCGCGGATATCACCGGCAATGGCGGAGCTGATACGCTAACCGGCGGGGCCGCTTCAGACAGCTTTTATGTCTACGCTGGCGATGTCGTGGCAGGCGAAGTGATCAATGGCAGCGGCGACACCGACTATCTCTATGTGCGGGGTTCGTCCAACTTCACCTCCGCCGCGCTGACGAACCTCGAAAACCTCCATGCCGTGGCTGCCGACCAAAATGGCAATCTGCTTGAGCAGGGGATGACTGTTACGCTCACCGGCGCGCAGGCCGCCGGGTTCCAGCAAGTCTACTTTAACGGGAACTTTAGCGGTACGACAGAGGCGTTCATCGTCAATGTCGCCTCGGGCACGACAGTCGATCTGTCGGCAGTCGTTTGGCAGAATAGCAGCTCAACAGATACCCTCGCCATCAACGGTGCTGGTGGCAACGAAACCATCATCGGGCCGAACATAGTCAGCGTCATTCGCGGCAATGGCGGCAATGATACGCTGCGCGCCCCCACAAGCACTGGCGGCTACTGGGCCGATGGCACGCAAGTGTTCGGCGATGCGGGTAATGATCGCATCGATTACGGCTACCGCCTGTATACTGTCACGCTTGACGGCGGGGCCGACACCGACACACTGGTGAACAGCTACAACGAAGGCGTCGTTGATCAGATCGATCTCACCTCTACGACGGACCAGACGAATGGCGACTCGGTCATCGTCAGGAATTTCGAAAGCCTCGATTGGAGCGCAAGCTCCTTTGGCCTCACCGCGACCGGCAGCAGCGGCGCAAACAGCATCGTCGGCAGCCAAGGCGCAGATACGATCGACGGCGGCGCGGGGCTGGATGCGATCGACGGTCAGGGCGGCAACGACCTGATCACCTATCGCGGCACCGCCAGCACCATCGGCGGCGGAACGGACACCGACACCTTGCGAGTGCTCGGGGCGGCGACGATCAACCTTGCCAACGGCGACCAGACCAGCGGCGACACTGCGGTGGTCAGCGGATTCGAAAATGTGGACGGCTCGGCCGCGACTGCAGCGTTCACAGCGACTGGCCGCAACGATGTGCGCAGCATTCTCATCGGCGGCAGCGCGGGCGATACCCTGACCGCAGGCACTTTCGGCGCGGACATCACCGGCAATGGCGGGGCAGATACGCTGACCGGCGGGGCCGCATCGGATAGTTTCTATTTCAACGCTGGCGATGTCGTTTCGGGAGAATCGGTCAACGGCGGCGGCGACAACGATTATCTCTATGTGCGCGGCACGAACAACTTTTCCGGCGCCACGCTGTCAAATGCCGAGTATCTCTTTGCCACGGCGGCCGATGCGGCCGGCACTCTATTAGATCAAGGAATGACTGTAACTCTGACTGGCGTGCAGGCGGCCGGGCTCCAATTGCTCTACGCGAATGGCAGTTTCTTTGGCACCACGGCCGAAGAGTTCATCATCAACGTAGCATCGGGCACGACCGTAGATTTGTCGGCGACCACTTATGGCAACTTCGACGCCATCGATAGCGTCGCCGTCAACGGCGCAGGCGGCAACGAGACGATCACCGGGCCGGGCGTCGCCAGTGTGATCCACGGCAATGGCGGCAATGACACGCTGCGCGGAGCTTCCGGAATCTGGGCCGCAGGCACACAGGTGTTTGGCGATGCGGGCAATGACCGGGTCGATTATGGCTACCGCGACTATATCTTCACGCTCGACGGCGGCGCCGATAGCGACACGCTGGTATACAGCTATAACTATGGCGTTACCGACGTGATCGATCTCACCTCGGCGACCGACCAGACCATCGGCGACACCCCCGAGGTCATCAATTTTGAGAACCTCGATTGGAGCGCCAGTAGCTACGGCCTCCAGGCTACCGGCACGAGTGGCGTCAACGGTATCATCGGCAGCCAGGCGGGCGATATGATCGATGGCGGCGCGGGGCTGGATGTGATCGACGGTCAGGGCGGCGACGACCTGATCACCTATCGCGGTACCGCAAGCTCCATTGGTGGCGGAGACGGTGTTGACACGCTGCGGGTTGTCGGCGCGGCGACGATCAACCTCAACAACGCCGACCAGACGAGCGGCGATACCGCCGTGGTCACCGGGTTCGAGGATGTCAATGCCTCGGCATCCACAGCGGCGGTGACCGCGACAGGGCGAAATGATTTTAGCAGCACGCTCAGCGGCGGCAGCGCAGCCGACACGCTTACTGCAGGCGATTTCGGTGCGTTTATCATTGGCAATGGCGGTGCGGATATCTTAGTCGGAGGGGTCGGGCAGGACAATTTCTTCCTAAATTCCGGCGATTTCGCGGCGGGCGAATCGATCAACGGCGGCGGCAACACCGATAATCTCTACGTCCGCGCGACCACGGACTTTACGGTCGGAACACTGTCGAACCTGGAGTACCTCTATGCAACGGCCGCCGATGCGGCTGGCAACCCGCTTGAGCAAGGCATGACGGTAACACTTACCGGCGCACAGGCAGCAGGCTTGACAGCCATTTACGCGAACGGAAACTATAGCACGACCGCCGAAGCCTTCATCATCAATGTCGCTTCGGGCACGACGGTGGATTTGTCGGCGATCAGCACCGGTTTTTTCGACGCCAACGATACCCTCGCCATCAACGGCGCAGGCGGCAACGAAACGATCATCGGGCCGAACATCGCCACCGTGATCCACGGTAATGGCGGCAATGACACGCTGCGCGCACCGACGAGCACCGGCGGTTACTGGGCCGATGGCACGCAAGTGTTCGGCGATGCGGGCAATGACCGGATCGAATATGGCTACAGCCTGTATACTACTGTGCTCGACGGCGGGGCCGACACCGATACGCTGGTCTACAGCTATAACTATGGCGCCGCTGACATGGTCGATCTCACCTCGGCGACGGACCAGACGATTGGCGACACGGTCGTGGCCAGGAACTTCGAGAGCCTCGATTGGAGCGCAAGCTCCTACGGCCTCACCGCGACCGGCAACAGCGGGGCCAACACAATCATCGGCAGCCAATCGGCGGATACAATAGACGGCGGCGGGGGGAACGACACCATCGAAGGTGCAGGCGGCAACGACACTCTGACCGGCGGGGCAAACAACGACGTGTTCGTTTGGAAGGTGCGCGATGGCTCGACCGACACGATCACCGACTTCCTCGCCTCGGCCGACGATTTGCGCTTTACCGCCAGCGCGTTCGACTTCAACGGTGCAGCGTTCGCCAGCCGCCTCGCGGCCAGTTCCACCGCGAGCAACATTACCGGCATTGATTTGGTTATCTACACCGGTGCCAACCTCGACACCACCGGCGATGTCTCAAACTACCTGAGCTTGGCAACAGGTGGCACCGTCGGCGAAGGGGTGTTTATCGTTGGCCAGGACAGCGCGAGCCACACTGTGCTTTACCACGCGCTCGATGCAAGCTTCACGACCAGCACCGATGTAGTCAAGATCGCCGACCTCGGCACTTTGACCGCGCCGGGCTCGGTGCAGATTGCAGACTTCCTGTTCGTCTGAGACCCTCTTCGCGCCGGCCCGGTTGCCGGGCAGGCGCGACGGCGGCGCAGCCCTTTCTAGCTTTGGGCTGCGGCTCAGTTGGCGGCAATCGGGGCAAGGCGCACATCGTCCAGCCGCACGGAGACTTTCGGCCTCAGCCAGAACCTGAGCGAACTGGCGGCGCAGGCGGTGTCGGCGGTAAAGTCGACGGCAAAGCCATCCTTCCCGTCCGCAGGCTGGCCTTGCACCGCCTTGGCGAGGCTGCCCTTGCAATCAAGTGCGATGGACAGCGCACGGGCAGCTTGCGCATCGGTTTCGGGCATACGCCAGGAAAGGCGATAGCGTCCGGGTGCGAGCACCACGAGCTGCCCCAGGATGGGCACGGTATTGGCGGCATTGACCGTGGCTTGCAGGCGGCGGTTGCCCGGCGTCGGCTCCTCCAGGTGAACGTCCACATCGCCGCGGCCGGATAGTTGCCAGTCAAAGCCGCTCGTCCTTTGGGTCGTGTCGATTCTCTCGAATCCGCCGTCATAGATGAGCGATGCCGAGCCAAGGCAGCCGGTGCGCCAGAGCGCAGTGGCCTCACGCAGCTTGTCGAGCGTGATCAGTTGGTTGACCAATCGCGCGACCTTGCCGCATTCGATCACGCCTTGTCCGACCAGCTGCAGGACTTCGCCGCGCTCGATGATGTGTGCGGGAGGCAGCTCTTTGGGCGGGTTGGTGAAAACTTCGGTCCATGCAGGGACCAGTTTCAATCGCTTGGCAAGTTCGGACTTGCCGTCGGGGTTCTTGAACAAAGCCTCGATCAGCCGGTCGCGCTGCTCGAAATTGGGAAACTGACGCAGCAACGCATCGAGCCGTTCGGCGGCGACTTTGGCATCGCCGACTTGCAGTGCTTTGCTCATCCAGTAAATCTGGGTGTTGGGGTCCCGCCAACCCAATTCCCCGGCAACGCGGAAGGCCGCCTCGGCTGGCGCATCCTGCCCTGCCAGCAGCCAGGCCCGCCCCAGCAGCCCGACAACCCGCGCGTCCAGCGGATCAGTGGCAATCGCGCGCTGGATATGATGCACCGCGCTGGCGGGCCCATTGCCGATCAGCACTTGCGCGGCGCGCGAGCGCGAGGCACCGTTATCGTAAGGCCAGCCTTGCACGCTGGGCGAACGCATGGTGTCGATCGCAATCCGGTCCGTTCCGCTCAATGCTGCCAGCACGCCCAATGCCACCAAAGCAGCGCCCGCGGCATAACGCTTGAGCCTTAGCCACCAGCTTGTCGGTTTGCCCGCTGGCACGGATCAATCATCCGTCTTCGAACTGTACTGGTAGTAATTATACCCATAATACTCGGAATAGGCATTCCCCGTCTTGCTGGCGTCAAACATGGTCAGCACCACTCCGAGGATGTTTGTGCGCATGCCGCGCAGCCGCCGCAGCGACGACTTGAGCGAGCCGCGCCGGCTGCGGTCGGACTGCACGACCAGCACTACCCCTTCGACCAGCGCCGACATCAACGGCGCATCGGCGAGGCCCAGGACTGGCGGGCTGTCGAGAATGACCACGTCGAACAGTCCGCACAGTTCTTCCAGCACTTGCTCCATCCGCCCTGAACTGAGCAGTTCGGTGGGGCTCGGCGGGATCGGCCCCGAGGTAATGACCGTAAGGTTCTCATACTCGGTGGGCTTGAGCGCCAAGTCGATCGCGCCTTGCGACGTCAGCAGGCTCGACATGCCGTAAGCATTGTCGCCGCCGTTCTGCCCGAGCATGCGGTGGAGCGCAGGGCGGCGCAGATCGACGTCGAGCAAAACAACCTTGCGACCAAGGCGGGCAAGACCGATTGCAGTAGCAAGGCTGGTGGTCGATTTGCCTTCCGAAGACTGCGAACTGGTAATCAGCATCGTCTTGGGCAGGCCATTGGCCGAAGAATAGAGCAGCGAGCTTCGCAGCGAATTGTAGCCTTCGCTGATCGCCGATTTCGGATCCTCGAGGATCGTATCGATATCGACCGCTTTCGACAGCGGAATAACCCCAAGCAAAGGCAGATTGAGCTTGTTCTCGATATCTTCGGGAATGCGCACGGCATCGTCGATCTGGTTGCGCAGGAACACGATTGCGCCGGCGAGCATCAGCCCCGCAAGCAAGGCAATCGCGAGATTGGCCACGAGATTGGGGGAACTCGGCCGGGTTGGCGCATCGGCCTTGTCGATGATCGAGATATTGCTCGAACTGATCCCGGCAGCAGCGTTAAGCTCCTTGTAACGCTGCAACAGGCCGTCGTGCACAGTGCGATTGGTGTCTGCCTCGCGCGCGAGCAGATTATACCGCACGAGCCGGTCCTGCTCGGCGAGCGAGGATGACTTCAGCCCGAGGACCTGCTGCTTGAGCGCCTCCTCGGCCTCCCTCGCGCTATCGTAGGCCTGCTTCACCGAGGCGCGAATGTTGCGCGCAACCGATTGGAGCTGGGAATCGATCGAGGCAACTTGCGCCTTGAGCTGAACCACCGAAGGGTAGTCCTCCAGATGGCGCGCCCGCTCCTTCTCCAGTTCAGCGGTGGAAACCGAACGCTGCGCCAGAAGCGAGCCGACGGCCACATTCGCCAGCACCTCCGGAGAGCTCAGCAGCGGGCCGGACGAGATCGAGCGCCAGCGCTGCTCGGCGGTGATCCGCGCCGCTTGCGCCTGATTGGCCTGAATGTTGAGCTGGAGCAGGCTGGCTGTCGTGATCGAATTTCCGCTGCCCGAATCGCGGTTGGCATCGTTGCCGCCGTTGCTGTCGTGCGTCCGGATCAGGCCAGCCTCGCGGGCATAGGCGTTGAGATCGCGTTCGGATGCCTCAAGCTTGGCGCGGGCATCGTTGAGCTGGCCCGAAATGAATTCGCGCGCATAAGAGGAGCTGTCATAACGGCGCTGCAGGTTTGCCTGAATGTATTCGTCCGCCCAGGCATTGGCGATGCGGGCCGAGAAGGTCGGCACCGTGCTGGTAAAGCTGATCGTGGCAAGGCGCGAATTGCGCGGTAGCGTAACTTCCTTGCCCTCGAGCAGGGCCTCGATAGTCAGTTCCTTGATCTCGTTCGGTTTCAGATCGGCGGCAGGCTGCCGAATACCCATCGCTTCATAGAACTGCGCATTGCCCGTAAGCCGCAACTTTTGCGCAACGCGTTCCGCAATGGCATTGCTGCCCAGAATGTCCATCTGGGTTTGCAGAAAGCGCTCGCTGTCGAAAGCGGACGTCACCTGTTCTTGCGCGATATCGTCCTGCTTGCCCAGCACCTGCGCCGACTGATCATTGATCTGCAGCGTGGTCTTGGCTGTGAACGAAGGTGTTTGCAGCAGGGTGATGACCCCTGCCAAAGCCAGCGCGGCGGCGATGACAACCCCGATCAGGACGAGATTGGCGCGGATAATCGCCAAGATCTGCCGTAAATCAATCCCCGGTGCCCCGTTGTCGTAGCTCCGCTCGTAACCATATGGGGCAGCATCGACTGCGTAAGTCTGGCCGTTCGCGCTCGGAATGCTGGTCTGATCTTGCATAGGGATGCCCACGTCAGAAACGGGTGAAGATATTAAACAGCGGTGCCGCCGCAATGATATCGCGGTAGATGCTCTTGCCTTGCGAGAAGCCGACCACAACAACGTCGCCGCCAAGGATCTTGGGATCGGGATCCAGTCCGGCGCGAACGCGTTCGAGATTGAAGCGGGCCGCCATGCGCTCGCCCGCGATCGTCCGGAAAATCACGATCTCATCGAGTTTGGCGATCCGGGTCGGGCTCTGCGCGAGCGCAATCGCCGAAAGCAGGGTGGTGGCATTCGATACGGGATAAACGCCAGCCTTGGTAACCTGGCCTTCGATCGAGACTTCCTGCGCGTTTTGCATAGTCACGTTGACAGTTACCTGGGGGTTGCGCAGGAAGCGCGCGCCCAGTTTGTCGGCAATCAGCGTTGAGGCGGCACCGGGCGAAAGGTTCAGCACTTGCACTTGCCCGATGAGCGGCACCTGGATGTTACCGGCATCATCCACGCGTATCTTTTGAAAGCTGATGTCGGGCTCGCCAAATACAGAAAGCGCCAATTCATCGCCCGGCCCGATAAGATAAGCATCGGGGGGGGCAGTCCGATCAATGGCCGGGAATTTCGCCGCGGCAGGCTGCCCATAGGGCAAGTTACGATAAAGTGATGAAGAACATCCTGCGAGGGCAAGCCCCGCCGTAACAATCGCTGTTGTTGCTGCGCGTCTCACTGGGACTTTCGCTCCTGCCATGCGGTATACAGCACCTCGCCCGTCCGTTGCCAGCTTCCGCGGCGCGGTGCAACATCGGCGCCTCTGTTTGTCGCCAAACTCATCGCGCAGCCGATTGCCGAGGTGCCGCGGGCAAGGTCAGCAACCCTGCCGCCAGTGCGGCCAGCATTGCCAGGGACATCGTGCGCAGCGGGTAATCGACAATCGAATGGAGCGCCAGAATAAGCAGCGCGCCGCACGCGAAGATCGTCTGATTGCGCAATGCCGCATTGCCATTTGATCGGGCAGCCCGGCGTACGGCGCGAACTGCCATCGCCGCGACTATCAGCAAGGCCAGCGCCAAACTGGCAATCCCCGGCGCGCCGGCCTCGATTGCCCACTCGAGCCAGTCGTTGTGCACGCGATTGGGCAATTCGGGGGCTAGAACTTCGAGCCTCTCGGCGGCTTCGAGCAATGGGGCGATGGTCCCGATACCGGCCCCGAACGGCCAGACCTGATGCAGCACATAATACCCGTCGAGCCATAGATCCCAGCGGCTATCGTTGGCAGAAGAGAAATGTAGTAAAACCCGCCGGACCGAACTCAGCTGCGCCAGTGCAAAGATGCAGCCGACCAATCCCAGTCCTCCGGCGGTAAGCAAGGGAATGGTAGGCAAGTGCTTGCGCATCGCAGGCCAGAACATCGCAAGAAGCAGCGCCAGCGTGATCCCGCTCAGCGCAATCCCGGTGCGCGAGCCCGTCATCAGGACGCCGATCAGCAAGCTCACGATGGCCCCGGCCGCCGCGATCCAGCTGAACATGTGGCGCTGCCCGTCCGCCAGCCGCGTGGCGATCAGCGCACCGATGGCGAGCAAGGTGATATGCAGGACATCCGCCTGATGATTGCGGTTTGCCTGGAAACCGCACAAATACCCCTCGCTGAAAAAGGGATAGAGCGACCACGTCGCACCCCCGGTGCGCGAAACCTGCAACATGCCAAGAAGCATCGAAAGCGCGCCGCACAGTGCTATCGTGGCGCAAAGCCACCTACGGCTGCGGATCGACAGGCGCGATACCTGAAGCATCAGCAAGGCAGGGAAAATCATCGACAGCAGCGCGGTGAACGTGCGGGCCGGCGCAAGGCTGAGCGGCATCCACCGATCCGCCATGCCGGCGAGCGCCACAGATTTCAACTCGACGCCGCGACCGGGGAGTGATTGCCAAATCGCAGGGGGAAGCGGGATGAGCTGCGCGAGCGGAAGCCACAGCATGATCACAGCGAGCAGCCACGCCAGCGGCGATATCCCGCCAAGGCCGCGCTGCGCGGAAGTGGAAATGCACAGCGGGAGCATGCACGCGACCACGACGAGTTGAAGCAGCATTTCGGTCTGCGGGTTATAGACGCCGCCGCCGCCGAGAATCATCGCAGCGCCGGTCATTGCCATAATCAGCGCCGCTCCGGGCAGCGGCTTTGCCATGCGCAACGGTTCGGGGTGCCGGGCCAATGCCGGCGCATAACCGCTCCTTCGAGGAAGATCGCGGATCAAGCGCGCACGCCGGATAAAGCGTCAGGCGACGATTCGACGCGGTTGGTCATATACATCATTCGGTTGTGACCCCCACGGCTCCTGCCCGCGCGCCCCCGTGCTGCGCTGAGCAATGCAGAATGCATCTAACCAAAGATGGCTGAGTTTGGCACGTGAATTCAACAAGAAGGAAGAGATTCAAACCAGATCCGGATCGGACACACCCAAGGTTTTTGGCCTCGAATGCTGCGCTTTGCCCGCCTACTGGTCAGATCGCGCTGATCAGTTTCGAGGCCTACCCCCCGCAATTGCATCGCGGGGCATTTTCCGGCCCGGCTTGAAGCAACTTTCTGGAACAGCCTTGCTGCCAGCCCGAATCGCCAAATGAAAACGGGCCCAGAGATCAATCTCCAGGCCCGCATCTTGATCATAGGATCAAACGATTACGGCGACTTTCTGGTCACAGCAACGCCGATGCCAATACCGGCACCAAGACCAGCGACGCCAGCAATAACACCTGCGGTCGTACCATCAACGGCGTTAAGTTCCACGCCCTTCTTCGCAGTCTTGCGCGAAAGCTTGGCAGCCTTTGCTGTCGGAAGCGATGCGCCCGCGCGGATCGATTCAGCCTGCGCGAACGAGCCGGCGGTCAACGCCAGGATTGCAAGTCCAGATAATGCGATTTTGGAAGCTTTCATGGTCAAATCCCCGGGCAATCTGCGTACGCGATTTTTTTACGTTATTTTACTAAGCATTGCAAGAGCGCTGTTGCATCAGCGAGCAGAAGTTTTTGCATCTGCGTCAGTCATTCTGCGTATACAGAATGCCCATTTCCGCCAAAAAAAGACGTTAGAGCCCGGTGGTCACAGGCACACTGTGCGGTTTATCGCGCACTCGCACCAATTCACCGTCAAAATGCGCGTTCATGCGTCAAAACGCCCAAGGTGCTAAAAATGATGCGCAGATCGCGAAGCATCGACCATCCATCGAGATATTCGAGATCGGCCTGCAGCCGACTCGTCAGATCGGCCTCCGAATCGGTTGCACCGCGCAGACCACGAATCTGGGCCAGGCCGGTCAGGCCAGGCTTGAGCGAATGTCGCAGCAAGTAGCGCGAATCGATTTCCCAGAAGCGCCGTTCGCCCGCGCGGGAGCCGATCGCATGGGGCCGTGGCCCGACGATGCTCATATCACCGCGCAAGACATTCAGCAGTTGCGGCAGTTCGTCGATGCTCGATCGGCGGATGAACCGTCCGATACGGGTGATTCTGTCGTCATCCTTGCTTGCTGAGCGAGCTCCCGTCGGGTCGAGCCGCTCAACCCGCATCGAGCGGAATTTGTAAATCCAGAACAGCCGGTTGTCGCGTCCCTGTCGCTGTTGGAGAAACAGCACCGGCCCGCCATCCTCGAGCCGGATCAAAATGACCACCAACAGCAACACCGGCGCCAGAATGACCAGCGCGCTTCCCGCGACCGCAAGGTCGATCGCGCGCTTCGCCGCCCGCTCGCGCAGGCCAAGCGGCCCGCGCGAGACGACCAGCGAGCCGAAACCATAATCGCGCCGCGCGCCCAGCACGCCCATCGCCTCGACTTCCGGATCGACAATTTCGCCGCTGATGCTCGATCCCTTGAAAACCAATGCCCAGTCCATCCGCCGGTCGCGTGGGCAGGAGACGATCACGCGGTCCATATTGGTCATGAACATGCCGAGCAGATCGAGCATATGCGGATCGTTGCAATCGGGGCGAAGTCTGTGTTCCGCCGTATCCACATGCCAGGCGTGCGGCATCTTTACTGGGGCGCCGCCATCGTCGATGATCAGCACGTTCTGCGCGGTCAGCCCAAACCAGGCGCGAATCAGCGGCTGGATTGTTGCTCGCACCCAAACAAGCGCGACCGCGATAACGATAATGCTGAGCCCGGAGCTGACGCGCGAGAATTCGTCGCTCGACTTGGTGAAGAAAGCGACAAAGATGGTCAGGGTGAAAGCGCAGGCAATCGCCATGATCGCGCGCAATTGGCTGAAGCGCAGTGAAGTCAGCGCCTTGATCGAATAAGCCTGAATCACCAGCGCCGCTGTCCAGTACAGCGGTACAAACAGATTGATCTGCGCCCATGTCGCAGGCTCGCTCGCATTGCCGATGTAAACAAACGCAATTGCCAGCAATGAACCGACTATGGTCAGGCCATCGAGCACCATCAATATCAAATAGGTCTGCAACCGTCGCTTCTCGAGCGAAGGTGCAAGGGGAAGCTTGAGTATCCTCCGTGCCGGCGTGGACACGTCGAACGAAGACACCCGGCTGCGCTCATGTTCAACAGTGGGCATGCCGAAAGATCGCCTCCCCCTCTTGATCCTGACATTTGAAGCTTGGAACCCGAAAAACGCGACCCGCAAAGATTAGCGCCGTTCTGGTGGTAACTCGAACGAGACCCCTACAGATTTTTGTTCGCCGGGCAAGTCAATGCGTTGCCGGCCTTCAATACCACGCTGGTTCGGACGCTTGCCGACCGATCTAGTTTACGCGTGCGAGCGCGCTGCTGCCCGAGCGATCTCGGCAAGCCCTTGCCGAAGCGCCAGTTCGCCATTGCGATTATCTGCCAGAAGCGCGCGGTGTAGCGCAATCAAACGTTCCGCCAGCCGTTCCAGTCGGCGCCCGCGCCAGCGTCGCAATTGGTTCGAGAGATCGCTCCTGTCCCGAAAGAATACACGGCGGGCGGAGATTTCCGCTTCCAGAAACTCGCTCACATCGCCGCGCGGACCGAGTCGCCCGGCGAGTTGCGCCAACTGCGCGGCGCGGCGTTCAAAAGCCAAGAGCAGTCCGACCGGGTTGAGCTCAAGCTCGTGCATGCGCGCCAGTTCGCGGGAGAGCCGCTTGGTCTCGCCGCTCAGCACAGTGTTGACGACAGGCATGAAGCCATCGTCCTCGCTCGCCGCGCCGATCGCCGCGAACGCTGCCGCATCTGCGCTGCGCGGCGATTCGGGGCTTGCATCGAGATAGAGCGCCAGCTTTTCGACTTCGCGCCGCGCGAGCCGCGTGTCCATCGCGCAAGCACGCGCGATGCGTTCGGCGAGATCGCCCGCGATCTTCACCCCCGCGCTGTCAGCCATCGTGCGCACGGCCTGCGCGACAGATTTCAGTTCGGGCGGATGGAACATCGCGACCATGGCATCGGGCCGATCCGCCAGGAGCTTGGCGATGCGCGACTTGTCCGTCGCCGAGGCGGCCAGAATGAGCACTGGCCAGCCCGCTACCGGGCTCGACAGCAGAATCTCCACCGCATCATGCGCTTCATCGCCGGTTGTGCGCACGTGGATCTGCCGCTTGTCACCAAACAGCGATACCGAGCGGGCCTCGTCGGCAAGACGAACAGGATCGCGCTTCAGATCGGCGCCGGCCAGCTCGATTCTCTCCGCTGCACCCGACACAGCAGTCAGTTCTGCAGACAGCGCTTCCAGCGCATCAGCCGCGCCGGCCTCGTCGGGTCCGCAGAAGTAGCACACGGCGGCTTCGCGCGCAGTTCGCGCCAGATTGGCGGCAAAGGTCTTCTGGGTGACTTTCACGCCGCACCGGCTGCCATCAGCGCGGCTGCTGCAGCCGGACGGCGATCCGCGTGGCCATCTGCCCGGCTACTTCGCGTGCAATGTTTTCCAGCGCGGTTTGCTCGGCCGCGATCACCGCATATTCGCTCGATACGATGTCGATCCCGGCATCGGCCCCCGCCGTTGCATCGAGCAGAATCTTGCCGGTACCCAGTTCGACGAGCTGATAGCGCGCGCGCAAAGTGCGCCGCTCGCGCGTAACCGCGTCATCGGCGAGCAAGCCCAGACCCTGCAAGCGCTCATCGAGCCGAACATCGAGCCGGTAGCGGGCGGCGGCTGTCCCGCTGCCGAGTCGATCGATCAGCGCATTGCGCACGATCCAGCCCGATTGGCCGTCGATCGACGACACCTGAACATCGCTGAGGCCGCGCGCCACCACACCCTGGCTGCCGCCCGCGTACATCGGCGAGAGGCCGCAGCCTGCCAGCGCCAGTGGGGCAAAGGCCATGAGCAAGACTTTAGGCGACAAGGTTCACCAGCCGGTCGGGCACCACGATCACCTTTTTCACAGCTGCGCCATCGAGCGCACGCTGCACTTTGTCCGATGCGAGGGCAAGGCGCTCAAGCTCATCGCTGGCAGTGCCCTTGGCGACGGTCAGTGTGTCGCGCAGCTTGCCCTTGACTTGCACCGCCACGGTCACCTCATCGTCGACCAGCAGCGCCGGATCGACCGCGGGCCACGGTGCGTCGGCAATCAGCCCTTCGCCGAGCCCGGCGTGCACCTCTTCGGCCAAATGCGGCATCATCGGCGCCACGATGGCGAGCAGCGCGCGGATCGCAGCTGCACGGCTGGCCGAAGGCGGAGCCTTTTCGATCGCGGCGGTCAGCTCGTAAATCCGCGCGACGGCTTTGTTGAAACCGAGCGCTTCGATGTCCTGTGCCACGGCATGGACGGTCTGATCACGCTTGCGGTCGAGCGCCTTGTCCTCGCCGCTGGTCGCGTCATCATGTTGTCCAAACAGCCGCCACAGGCGCTGGACGAAGCGCGCGCAGCCTTCGATCCCGGCCTCGGACCACGGCAGATCGCGCTCTGGCGGGCTGTCGGACAGCATGAACCAGCGGATCGCATCGGCGCCGTGCTTCGCGACGATGGCGTCGGGATCGACCACGTTCTTCTTTGACTTGGACATCTTGATGACGCGGCCGACTTCGACCGGAAGGCCGGTTGTCTTCTCGAACACCCCACCATCCCGCCGCTCGACTTCTTCGGGCGAGAGCCACTTGCTGGCCGGATTGTTGTCCGCATCGAACGCGCTGTTCTCGTCCATCGGTGATGGTTCGTTTGCGTCGGTGCGCTGGTACGTCTCATGCGTCACCATGCCTTGCGTGAACAGGCTGGCAAACGGCTCGTCGATATCGATCTTGCCAATACGTTTGAGCGCGCGGGTCCAGAACCGGGCATAGAGCAGATGCAGGATCGCGTGCTCGATCCCGCCGATATACTGCTCCACCGGCAGCCACAGGCGGATCGCCGCCGGATCGAACGGGCGGTCCTCAGGCTGGCTGGCGAAGCGCAGGAAGTACCACGAGCTGTCGACAAACGTATCGAGCGTATCGGTCTCGCGCCGCGCCGCGCGGCCGCATTGCGGGCAATCGACATGTTTCCACGTGGGATGGCGCACCAGCGGGTTGCCCGGGGTGGCAAAGTCCACATCTTCGGGCAGCACCACCGGCAGATGCTTCTTCGGCACCGGCACCACGCCGCACACCTCGCAGTGGATGAACGGGATCGGGGTGCCCCAATAGCGCTGGCGCGATACGCCCCAGTCGCGCAGCCGCCAGACGGTCTTGCCCTCGCCCCAGCCTTCCGCCTCGGCCCGCGCAATCACTTCCGCTTTGGCCTCGGTCACCGCCATGCCGTCGAGCATGCCCGAGTTGACCAAAATGCCGTCACCCGCTTCAGCTTCACCCGCGAAGGTCTTGGTTGCATCGTCTGCGCTGGCTGCAACCACGCGCAGAATAGGCAAGCCGTACTTGGTCGCGAAATCGAAATCGCGCTGATCGTGCCCCGGCACCGCCATGATCGCGCCGGTGCCGTATTCGATCAGCACGAAATTGGCGATGTAGACCGGGAGCGCGGCCCCGGTGAACGGATGGCGCGCGGTGATCCCGGTATCGAACCCCAGCTTTTCGGCGGTCTCCAGCTCGGCGGCGGTGGTGCCGCCTTGCTTGCACAGCGCGATGAAATCTTGCGCCGCGATGCTGTCTGCCGCCGCGCGCTGCGCCACCGGGTGCTCGGCGGCGACTGCCACGAAGCTCGCGCCGAAAATCGTGTCGGGACGGGTGGTATAGACTTCGAGGCTCTCTCCATCGGAGAGGTTGAAACGAAATTGCAGGCCCTGCGATTTGCCGATCCAGTTTTCCTGCATCGTGCGCACTTTCTCAGGCCACTGGTCGAGTTTGCCCAGCCCGTCGAGCAGTTCCTCGGCAAAATCGGTGATCTTGAGAAACCACTGGCTCAGTTTGCGCTTTTCAACGACCGCGCCCGAGCGCCAGCCGCGCCCATCGATCACTTGCTCGTTGGCCAGCACGGTCTGATCGACCGGGTCCCAGTTCACCGCGCTTTCCTTGCGATAAACCAGGCCCGCGGCATAGAGATCGAGGAACAGCGCCTGTTCCTGCCCATAATACTCCGGCTCGCAGGTGGCGAGTTCGCGGCTCCAATCGAGCGCGAAGCCCAGCCGCTTGAGCTGCGCTTTCATGTTGGCGATGTTCTGGCGGGTCCAGTTGCCGGGATGCACCCCTCGCTCCATCGCGGCATTTTCAGCCGGCATGCCAAAGGCATCCCAGCCCATCGGATGCAGCACTTCGAATCCGCGCATCCGCTTGTAGCGTGCAAGCACGTCGCCCATCGTGTAATTGCGGACATGCCCGATATGAATGCGCCCCGAGGGATAGGGAAACATTTCGAGCACATAGCTGCGCGGGCGGGGGGATGCATCATCGGCGCGGAAAGTCTGCCGCTGGTCCCAGACACTCTGCCAGTGCACGTCGGCGCTGGCGGGATCGAAGCGGGTGGGTTCGGCGCGTTCCTTGCTCATGCGCGCTTCTCTAAGGAGCGGCGCGGCGCGGTGCAACCGCCCGGCGCGGGCTTACCCGCAAAACCGGGATCTCGAACAACGTCCTTCCAACGCGCGGCGGGCGCAAGAGTTTAGCCGCGGATCGCCTGACGGCGCAGATCGCGCGCTTTGGTAAGGATGATGTCCTCAAGCTTTTGCACGGTTGCGGCTTGGACTGGCGCCTCGACCCAGCTTCCCGATTTCGACGTCTGGCGGCTTGCGGCAATGCGCAGCGCATCGGCGCGCAAGTCCTGATCCAGGATCGAAACGGTCACTTTGACGCGCTCGCCCGGGTTCTTGGGGTTGGTGTACCAGTCGGTGACAATTACCCCGCCATTGCTGTCGGTCTGAAGCAGCGGCATGAACGACAGCGTTTCGAGGCTGGCGCGCCAAAGATAGGCGTTGACGCCGATCGTGGTGACCTTGCTGGCAGCCAGATCGAGCATCGGGCGGGGTTTCTTGCCGCAGCCGCTGACTGTCAATGCCAGCGCGGCGATGGCAAGCGTCGCCAGAGCGGAAATCCGGCGAGTCGACCCGGGCGCGCGAAGTGTACTTGTCGTCACTGCAATCCTGTCTTTAACTGACGCGGAGGGGTCGCATAAGCGCCCCTTATCCGGTAAAAGTGGGCCGCGCTCAAGCGGCTACGCGCAAGCCTCTATCACCCCGGCGGCGCGCGCGGCAAGCTTGATCGGTGCTGCCCGCAGTGTCATCGTTTGCATAGCAAGCATTTTTGAGGGCTGCCGCCCTGTGGACAATGCGCAACAGGTTTCGCTCAAGCGCGAAAAATCTGCGGTCATGCTGGTAACGCCGTGCAATGCAATCTATGTCAGCCTTGGAGAATCGGTTGCAAAGGGCCTCTTTATGCCCGGCAATCGGCTAGCAGAGGGTTTTGAGGCATACCATGATCGGCAAACGCAACAGTGCAGGCAAGGAGCGCAAAGCGCTTCGGTCGCCGCGCGTGCCTTTGCTCTTCGGCGCATCGGCCGCGATCGGGATGCTCGTTGCCCCTGCGGTCAGCAATGCCCTGGCCGATAATTTCAACGCCGCGCCGGTCAGCTTGGCGGCGCGCGGCGGTATCGGTTCATTCACCCCGGCCTCGGTCGATCCGCGGCTCTCGGCGCAGATCGCCAAGCGCGCGTTGGGCAGCGGGATGGTGTTTCGCTTCACCCCTGCCGGAACCGAAACCCGGCCGGATCGCGCGGTTACCGTGGTGGTGCGCGTGGGCGATCTTAATCCCCAAGCGCTTTCGGTGCGCAGCGCTCTTCCCGCCTCGGCCAGCGCGCCGGGTGCCGCGCCGGTGCGGATCGCGCCTTCGGTGTTCAATCTTGGCATGGCGCGCGGGTATCAAAGCTTCGCGCCGGCCGCTGGTTCGGCTGCGTCGTTGCCCAGCGAGATACAGCGTCTCGACGCTCCCGATCTGCGCGCCATCGGCAGCAAGTTTGTCGGCGGTTCTGCCCCTGCGAGCACACCGGCCCGGCTCGCCCCGCGCGTGGAGCTCGATCATAAAGAGCGCCTGGGCCGTTTGCCCCGCACGCTCGAGAGCCAGAGCGACTATCAGCTCGATCTCGGTGGCAGCTACCGTCTGAGCCGCAACCTCGATGTTACGGCGGGCGTGCGCTATTCATCGGAGCGCGATCGCTTGCGGCCGCTGACCGACGGCAAGCAGGACAGCCAGGCGGTCTACGTCGGAACCAAATTCCGCTTCTGATCCTGCCGGGCGGTGACCTGCTCGTTTTCGTGTGATCCCCCGTATTTCCCGCGCACCAGCGACAAAGACCTCAACAGTCCAAAAACCTTGTGCTCGCGCAGTGCAAGGTCGCTTGTCGCGCTGAAATCTCCTGACTATCATCCCCCCGAACAACGACTAAAAAATGGGAGAGCATGCTGATGAACCGTGTTGCAGTGGTGACGGGCGGAACCCGCGGGATCGGGGGTGCGATCTGCCGCATGCTCCAGGCGCAGGGCCGCACTGTGGTGGCGAACTATGCCGGCAATGAAGAAAAAGCGCGGGCGTTCTGCGCCGAGACCGGAATTGTCAGCTATCGCTGGGACGTCGGTGATTACGAGGCAACCATGGAAAACTGCGCGCGGATCACGGAAGAAGTCGGGCCGATCGATATCGTCGTGAACAATGCCGGGATCACCCGCGACGGGGTGCTCCACCGGATGTCGTTCGACGATTGGAACGAGGTCATGCGCATCAATCTCGGCGGGTGCTTCAACATGGCCAAGGCAACCTTTCCCGGCATGCGCGAGCGCAGCTGGGGCCGGATCGTCAATATCGGTTCGATCAACGGGCAGGCTGGTCAGTATGGCCAGGTCAATTATGCCGCCGCGAAGTCTGGCATCCACGGCTTTACCAAGGCACTCGCGCAGGAGGGCGCGAAGTTTGGCGTGACTGTCAATGCCATCGCGCCCGGCTACATCGATACCGACATGGTGGCCGCCGTACCGCCGCCGGTGCTGGAAAAGATCGTTGCCAAAATCCCCGTGGGCCGATTGGGCCAGGCCGACGAAATCGCCCGCGGCGTGGCATTCCTTACTTCGGAAGATGGCGGGTTCGTGACCGGATCGACCATGTCGATCAACGGCGGTCAACATATGTATTGATCACCCGGATGGCGATAGGGTGACCGCGATGTCGCCCTATCATCCTCCCGTCAAACGCTCGGTCGAGATCGCCGGGCACAAAACCTCGATCAGCCTCGAGCCGCTGTTCTGGGACCAGCTGCGCCGGGCGGCCGAAGCGGAGCGGGTACCGATCAACGCGCTGGTGGCGCGGATCGATGTGGAGCGCATCGCCAGTCCGACCCCGCCTGGTCTCGCAGGCGCGATCCGGTTGTGGCTGGCTCTGCGCTGGTCAGAAGAACGATAGACCCAGTGCAGCCAGCGCGCTTGCCGCCAACACCGGCAGGACGCCGAGCTTGGCGCGAAACAGCAGCACGGCCGCGCCCAGGCCGATCAGCAATGGGCGCCAATCAAGGCTCGCCCAGATCGGCATGCCGCCCGGGCCGATCTGCGCGAACGCGACATGGACCGCGAACCACAGCGCCAGATTGGCGATCACGCCGACAACCGCCGCTGTGATCGCGGCCAGCGCCCCTTGCAAACGCTCGGCGTGTTCGAGTCGCTCCATCCATGGGGCGCAGGCGAAGATCCACAGGAAGCACGGCGCGAATGTGACCCAGGTAGTGATGGCGGCACCGAGCAATCCGGCAGTGAGCGGCGCGAGCATTCCGGGATGGCGAAACCCGGCAAGAAAGCCGACAAACTGCGTTACCATAATCAGCGGACCGGGTGTGGTTTCGGCCAGACCGAGCCCGTCGGCCATTTCCCCCGGGCTGAGCCAGCCGTAGCCGCTCACCGCTGCCTGCGCCATATAGGCCAGCACCGCATAAGCCCCGCCGAATGTCACGATGGCCAGTCGCGAAAAGAACAGCGCGACCTGCCACAGCGCATGGGTCGGGCCGAGAATTGAGTACACCGCGATCAGCGGCAAAGCCCAGATGCCCAGCCAAAGCGCAATTGTCTTGGCCGTGTCGGCCGCCAGCTGTCGGCGGCTGGCAGCGGGCGGCGCGCCGCCCGGCGCGTGGAGCGCTTCCAGCCATGCCGGCCGCCACCGCGCGACCGCTGCTCCCGCGAGCCCTGCGGTTACGATCACCACCGGGAAGGGCACCCGGCCTAGCGCCAATGCAGCGCCTGCCAAACATGCCAGCGCCAGCTTGAAGCGGGTGCCCAGCGCGCGCCGCGCCACCCTGATCAGCGCCTGCGCCACAATCGCCAGCACCGCCGCCTTGATCCCGAGGAACAGCGCGGCAAACCAGCTCAACCCCGCCGCCGCGATGTAAAGCAGCGAGAGCGCGAGCATCACCAGCGCGCCCGGGATGACGAACAGCAAGCCCGCGATCAGCCCGCCGCGTACCCCGTGCAGCCGCCAGCCGATCCAGGTCGCCAATTGCTGTGCCTCCGGGCCGGGGAGCAGGTGGCACAGATTGAGCGCACGAAGGAACGCTCCTTGCTCGATCCAGCCGCGCTGTTCGACGATTTCGCGCTGCATCAGCGCAATCTGACCCGCAGGCCCGCCAAAACTGAGGCAACCGATCCGCGCAAACACCCGCGTCAGCTCAGTGAGCGCAGGCGGAGCGGACGCGGTCAATCGCTCCCCACGCGCTCGACATCCGCGCCCAGCAGCGCGAACTTCTCCTCGAGCCGCTCATAACCGCGATCGAGGTGATAGAGGCGGTGAACCTGTGTCTCGCCTTCGGCCACCAGACCGGCAATGACCAGGCTCATCGAAGCGCGCAAATCCGTCGCCATCACTTCGGCACCGGTGAGCCGCTCGACCCCGTGGACAATCGCGGTGCGGCCCTTGGTCTCGATCCGCGCGCCCATCCGATTGAGTTCGGGCACGTGCATATAGCGGTTCTCGAAAATCGTTTCGGTCAGCACGCTCGATCCCTTGGCCATGGTCAGCATTGCCATGAGCTGCGCCTGCATGTCGGTGGCAAAGCCCGGATAGGGCGCCGTGGTGAGCGTCACCGGGCGCAGGTCGCCATCGGAGGCCACGCGCAGGCCGCCCTTGACGGCTTCCACGGTGACTCCGGCATCGCGCAGCGCCTGAACCGTGGCTTCCATTTCCTCGATCCGCGCGCCGGCCAAAGTCACATCGCCCCCGGTGATCGCGGCGGCGCAGGCATAGCTTCCTGCCTCGATCCGGTCGGGCATCACCATATAGGTTGCGCCGTGTAGGCGCGCGACGCCTTCGATGGTGAGGTCGGACGTGCCTATCCCTGCGATCTGCGCGCCCATCGCCACCAGCATATTGCACAGATCGACGATCTCGGGTTCGCGTGCAGCATTGTGAAACACGCTGGTCCCGCGCGCGAGCACCGCCGCCATCACTGCGTTCTCGGTCGCGCCGACCGAGACAATCGGGAAGCTGTACGTGCCGCCGGGAAGCCCGCCATCGGGCGCGACCGCGCGGACATAGCCGGCCGCCAGCTCGATGCGCGCGCCCAGCGCTTCCAGTGCTTTGAGATGCAGGTCGATCGGACGATTGCCGATCGCGCAGCCGCCGGGCAGCGAGACCGTCGCCTCGCCCGCGCGGGCGAGCAGCGGCCCGAGCACGAGGATTGACGCGCGCATCTTGCGCACCAGATCATAAGGCGCAACGGTGGAGGTCAGCCGGGTCGCCTGCAACGTCATGACCCGGCCGAAATCTTCGGGCCGCGCACCGGCGATAGAGGTTGAGATGCCAAACTGGTTCAGCAGATGCTGGAAACCGTCGATGTCGGCAAGACGCGGCAAATTGCGCAAAGTAACCGGCTCATCGGTCAGCAGCGCGCAGGGAAGCAGGGTCAAGGCAGCGTTCTTGGCCCCCGAGACCGGAACCGTGCCAGAAAGGCGTTGTCCGCCGCGAATGATGATTTTATCCATCGCGGTCGTTTAGCCAGTTTGCAGACGGGCGCAACGGGGGCATGGGTTTCGCATTGCATTTGTAAGGCGGTCTGCCAGCATTTTTTAACAATTGAATGAGAAACACCCAGCCATGACTCAAAGCACCACGCGCAAGCCCATCCGCAAAGCGGTTTTCCCTGTCGCCGGCATGGGCACACGCTTCCTTCCTGCGACCAAAGCCATCCCCAAGGAGATGCTGCCGATCATCGACCGTCCGTTGATCCAGTATGCCGTCGATGAAGCGCGTGAGGCGGGGATCGAGCAGCTGATTTTCGTGACCGGGCGCGGCAAAACCTCGATTGTCGAACATTTCGACACGGCTTTCGAACTCGAACGGACAATGCACGACCGGGGCAAAAGCCTCGAGGTTCTGGAACCGACCCGCATTCTGCCGGGCAATCTCGTCACCGTGCGCCAGCAGGTGCCGATGGGGCTGGGCCACGCGATCTGGTGCGCGCGCGCGATCGTGGGCGATGAGCCCTTCGCCATTTTTCTTCCCGATGAGCTGATGATCGGCACGCCGGGCTGCATGAAGGAAATGGTCGAAGCTTACAACGAAGTGGGCGGCAATCTGATCAGCGTGCTCGAAGTGCCTGAAAACGAAGTGTCGAGCTACGGTGTGATCGCACCGGGCGCGCGCATTTCGGACAAGCTCACCGAGGTTGTCGGTCTGGTCGAAAAACCCAGGCGCGAGGATGCGCCGTCCAATCTGATCATTTCGGGCCGCTATATTCTACAGCCCGAAGTGATGCGTACGCTCGAAGGGCAGGAAACCGGCGCGGGCGGCGAAATCCAGTTGACCGACGCCATGGCCCGCATGATCGGCGCGCAGCCCTTCCACGCGGTGACGTTTGGCGGGCGGCGCTTCGATTGCGGCAGCAAGGCCGGCTTTGTCGAGGCGACCCTGTCGCTGGCGCTCGAGCGGCCCGATATGGCCGACGACGTGCGCGCGATCATGCAGCGGCTGCTCGCGCAGGGCTGAGCGGCCGCGATCCGCTGCGGCGGAAGGCCTGTGCGCGCAGCCGCAAGCAAGCTCAGGCGACGCTTTCCACCCCGCTCGCGGCGGCGCGATATTCATCGCGCAACAGCCGCTTGAACAACTTGCCGGTCGGCTCGCGCGGCAGTTCGGCGCGAAAATCGATCTGGCGCGGCAGCTTGACCCGCGAGAGCTGCGGGCCAAGCCATGCCGCCAGCTCCTCGGCCAGCGCCGGCCCCGCTTCGGCCATGTCCGCCGGCTGCACCACCGCCACAACCCGCTCGCCCATGTCGGCATCGGGCGCGCCGATCACCGCGACGTCGGCCACTTTGGGATGGCCGATCAAGAGGTTCTCGATCTCCTGCGGATAGATGTTCACACCGCCCGAAATGATCATGAAACTCTTGCGGTCGGTCAGATAGAGATAACCGTCATCGTCGATCCGGCCAATGTCGCCAAGGCTGGTCCAGCCATGCCGGTTGGTGGCATCGCGGGTCTTGTCGGGGTCGTTGTGATAGCGAAATTGCCCGCCGCCCTCGAAAAACACCTGGCCCTCGGTGCCGGGGGGAACCTCGTCGCCGCGCTCATCGCAAATGCGGATCGTTCCGACCAGCGCGCGGCCGACCGACCCCGGTCGCGCGAGCCATTCGTTGCTCGAGATATAGGTAAATCCGTTGCCCTCGGTGCCCGCGTAGTATTCGAGCAGGATCGGCCCCCACCACGCGATCATCGCCTGCTTGACCGGAACCGGGCAGGGGGCCGCAGCATGAACCGCGGCGCGAAGGCTCGACACATCATAGCGGCCGCGTGTTTCGGCGGGCAGCTTAAGCAGGCGGACGAAATGCGTCGGCACCCACTGGCTGGCGTTGATCCGGTAGCGTTCGATCGCTTCGAGCGCCTTTTCCGGATCGAATTTTTCCATGCAGATGACCGTGCCGCCCAGCCGCTGCACACCCATCGACCAGCGCAGCGGCGCGGCATGATAGAGCGGCGCGGGTGATAGATAGACGGTATCCGACGAGAACCCGAACACCCCGATGGTCAGTTTGACCAGCGACGGTGAATCGCCGATATCGGGTACCTCGGGCAAAGGCATGCGCACGCCCTTGGGCTTGCCGGTCGTGCCGGAAGAGTAGAGCATGTCGCAACCGGCGCGTTCATCCGCAATCGGCGTGGCCGGCATCGCGGCGAGCGCGGCGGCAAGATCGTGCGCGCCGTGCCCGCCAAGGCGCAGCTGCGGCACGCCCGGAGCAAGCGCCGCGACTTGATCGAGGAGCGGCGCGAGCAGGCCCGAGCCGACCAGCAGCCCGGCACCGCTGTCCTGCGCGATATAGGCGACTTCGGGCGGCGCCAGCCGATTGGAGATCGCGACATAAACCAGCCCGGCACGTTGCGCGCCCCAGCACAGCGCGAAGAACATCGGATGGTTCTCGAAGCACAGCGCGACCGTGTCGCCGATCTGCAGCCCGCGCGCGCGAAGCAGCTGGGCGAAGCGATTGCTCGTCGCGTCGAGCTCGCGATAGGTCATGATTTCGCCGCTGCCGGTCATGATCACCGCCGGTCGGTCGGGCCAGGTCTGCGCGTGGAAACTGGGATGATATTGCATGCGCCGCCTCTCTACCTCGCGGATCGCTGTCCGCTTGGGAGCAGAGATTAACCGATCGATTAAGGCGCGCAACTGGAATCGGAGGCGAAGGCGTGCGGGGGCATGACCGCGGGCAAGAAAAAGGCGGCGTTTCCGCCGCCTTTTTCCCATCCTCTCCAAGATCTCTGAAATCGCCCGCCTGGCGGCGGGTTTGCCGCCGCGCGCGTGATCGCGTTAGTTGCTGGCCAGCAGGTCGCTCGCTGCGCTCGCTTGCATATAGGGAACAGGATTGACCGCCTCGCCACCGATGCGCACTTCGTAATGGAGATGCGCGCCGGTCGAGCGCCCGGTCGAACCAACGTATCCGATCACATCGCCCTTGCGAACGGTCTGGCCCTCGGCAACGGCGATGCGTGACATGTGGCCATAGCGCGTTTCCATATTGGCGCCGTGTCCAAGCTCCACGCACAGACCGTAACCACCGAACCAGTCCGCCTTCTCGACGACTCCGTCGGCGGTCGCGCGGATCGGTGTTCCGGTGGAGGCAGGCAGGTCTATCCCCTTGTGCATGCGCATGCGGCCCAGAACCGGATGCACGCGCATACCGTAGCTGCTGCTCATCGCGCGGCTGGTGGTGATCGGGAAGAGCGAGGGGATCGAAACCCGATTGGCGCGCGCGGCGGCCAAGGCGACCGGACCCGCTTCAAGCGCCTTCCAGCTTGCGAACAACTGCTGGAATTCTTCGTCGGCGTTGCTGGCGCTGCTCGCGTTGCCGTTTCGGGCGGCTTCGGCAGCGCGCAGGGGAGCGGCGATATCGGCTGATGCGGCATTGTTGGCCATGACCGGCGCGGAAGTGAAACAAATTGCCGCCGCGAAGGTAGCAATAGCAATTCTCAGGCTTTTAACATTCAACATTATGTTTCGACCAACCCGTTTTGCTCTGGCGATGCTGCGTGAATCAAACGCTTTGCACTGCCAAGCTCGTTCTTAGCCAAGGCGCCGGACACTCGATTGCAGCGACCCCGCAACCAGCCATGACAACCTTGCGAAATTGGTTGGAAGCCCCCCACCCATTTCGTGGAACAACGCGTACGGTCATGCGTTAAACGTGCGCAACCCCTGTCATCATTTTGTACGATAAACCGGCTGATCGCCGCGCCGAGTCGTTGAATGGTGGCTTGAGCGCGCCGCGAAAATGGAGCGCGATCAAGCTTTTCCAAAGCTCGACGGGCGATTCCGAGCGCTCATGACAGACCGTTTCGAAGTGGGTTGTGCCGAAACGGACGTGCCGGATTTCGTCGTCAAGAATTCTTTTGAGGATACGTGCTGATCGCATGTCGCCCGCTGCGGAAAACCGTTCGATCATGTTCGGCGTGACATCGAGCGCGCGCGCCTCGAGCACCATGGGCACAATGGCCAGGCGCGCGGCAAGATCGTAGGCGGTCTCGCGCGCCGCATCCCACAGCCCATCGTGCGCCGGGAGTGCGCCATAGAAGCTGCCCAGAGCCTTGAGCCTGCGGGCAAGGAGCGAGAAATGCATCGCCTCGTCGGCGGCAACCGACAGCCAGTCGCCGACGAAATCCGCCCCGCGCGCCGCACCGAACCGGCCCGCTGCATCGAGCGCAAGATCGATCGCCACAAATTCGATATGCGCCAGCGCATGGATCAGCGCGATCCGGCTGCGCTCCGAGCCGGCGCGTCCGCGCTTGCGCATCGTTGTCGGGGCTTGCAGCACGGGCAGGGCAGGCCGCGCCGGGATATCGGGCATCGCGGCATCAAAGGCCCAGGCAAGCCTGCCCGCCGTCCAGTCGCGGACAAGCTTGCGCGTGGCTTTCACTTTGGCGGCGGGATCGGCGGTCAGCATCGCGCCGCGGATCGCCGCCGCCACGCTGGCATGCGCGGAGACGGCGGTTTCAGCCATGGATCAAAGCGCGCTGGCGGCGGCCAGCACTTCGGCCGCGTGTCCTTTTACTTTCACCTTGTTCCAGATGCGGGCAATCTTGCCATCGGCGCCGATCAGATAGGTGGTGCGTTCCATGCCCATGTAAGCGCGCCCGTACATCGATTTTTCGCACCACACCCCCAGCGCATCGGAGAGGCCGTTCTCTTCGGCATCGCTGGCAAGCGGGGCGACCAGCGCATGCTTCTCGATGAACTTCGCGTGCTTTTTCGGCGGATCCTTGCTCACGCCCAATAGCACCGTGCCTGCGGCGGCAAATTGCGGGGCCAGCGCTGAAAAGTCGATGTTCTCGGTGGTGCAGCCCGGTGTGTCATCCTTGGGGTAGAAAAACAGCACCAGCTTCTGCCCGGCAAAATCGGACGGCTTCACCGCTGTTCCATCCGGGCTGGTCATCGCGATGTCGGGCAATGTGCTGCCGATGCCGATGGTTTCGCTCATTCCACTATCTCCAGCTTCTCGTCAAAGACTTGCATCCAGTTTGCCGCGATGGCGCGCCGAGTCGTCTCGATGGCGCGCAGCAAGCATTCCCAATCGGGTTGGCCACAAACGCTCGCGACGATGCCACGGCTGGCGGCGGGCGGGAAGAGGCCATCGGGGGCAACCAGCCGCACCGCAACGAGCAAGCGGGTGAGCAGATCGTGCGCGGCGCGCATGTCCTGCGACAACAGCCCGGCGGTGGCAAGATCGGCGATGGCGCGCGCCAGTTGCGGATCGAACGCGGAGCGCGTCCGCAATTGCAGGTGGTGGACCATAAATTCCAGATCGACCAGTCCGCCGCGCGCCAGCTTTACATCCAACGGACCTTTGGCGGGCTTGTGCAGCGCCATTTCGGCGCGCATCGCGAGCGCATCGGCGCGCAATTTGGCGGGATCGCGCGGGGTTTGCAAAACGCTGTCGATGATCGCCGCCAGCGCCGCACGGTCCGGCCCGCTGCCAAACAACACCCGCGCGCGGCACAGCGCCATGTGTTCCCAGGTCCAGGCATCTTCGCGTTGATAGCGCGCGAAGCTGTCTAAGCTGACCGCGATCGGTCCTTGCGCGCCTGAAGGCCGCAGCCGCACATCAACCTCGAACAGCGCGCCCGCCGCTGTCGGCACGGAAAGCGCGGCGATCACGCGCTGCGCCAGCCGGTTGAAGTAGAGCGTGCCACCAAGTGGCCGTGGGCCATCGGACTCGAGCGCATGATCGCCGCTGAACAGGAAGATCAGGTCAAGGTCAGAGGCATGGGTCAGCGCCGCCCCGCCGAGGCGGCCAAGCCCCAGAATCACCAACCGGCCTCCAGGCACGCGACCGTGCACCCGCTCGAATTCCGCAATCGTGGCGTCGGCGAGCACGCCGATCGCGGCTTCGGCAACGCGCGACAGCGCCCCGGCCACGGCGAGCGGATCGCGCTGGCCCTCGATCAATTGCACCCCCAGCGCAAAGCGCAGCTCGCCTACTTTGCGCCGCACCGCATCGAGCAGGCACTGATAATCGTCGCCCTGCTCGCAGCGGCTTATGCTTCCAGCGACCTCGTCTACCGAGCCGGGCAGGTCGAACGCCGAACTATCGATCAGGGTATCCATGAGATCGCTGCGCCGGGCAAGTTCGTCGGCCAGCGCCGGCGCATGCGCCAGCACGCGCATCACCAGCGCGAGCAATCCCGGGCGCGCTTCGAGGAGGCGAAAGACATTGATGGCAGAGGGCAGCCCCGCCAGCAGCTGTTCCCAGCGCAGAAGCGCGCGCTCCGGATCGGGCGCGCGGGCGAGCGCCGCCAGCAATTGCGCGCGCACCCGGGCGAAGGCGGCGCGCGCCTCGGCGCTGCGCAAAGCGCGCAGCTGGCCATTCTCCCAGCTTTCGATCCGCACCGCCAGCGCGGCGGGATCGGCAAAACCCAGCGCGGCCAGTTCGGCTGCCAGCGGCTTTGCCGCCACCGCAACCGTCCCGGTCGGGGCATAGGCTTCGATCAAGGCATCGAAACTGCGGCCCACCGTTTCGGAAATCTGCGTAAGCTCGGTGACAAGCGCGGCTCCGCCGGACAGGCCGTCGAGCCGCGCCACTGCGTCCAGCGCCTGCGAGTCGCCCGGCAGGCTGTGCGTCTGCTGGTCCGCGATCATCTGCAGCCGGTGTTCGATAGTGCGCAGCCGGTCATAGCTCGCACCGAGCACCGCTGCGTCCTCGGCGCTGATAATGCCCGCGTCGGCCAATGCATCAAGCGCGGGGCGGGTGCCGCGCAGCCGCAGCGCCGGATTGCGACCGCCGTGAATCAGCTGATGCGTTTGCGCAAAGAATTCGATCTCGCGAATACCGCCGCGTCCGCGCTTGAGGTCATAGCCCGGGCCGACGGCCTGGCCCCCGCTGTAATGATCGCGGATGCGCGTGGTCAGCCGGCCGATCTCGGCAATCGCTCCGAAATCGAGGCTGCGCCGCCAGACAAACGGGCGGATCGTCTCGAGAAACCGGCGGCCCGCAGCCAAATCCCCGGCAGCGGCGCGCGCGCGGATAAAGGCGGCGCGTTCCCAGGCGAGCGCGCTCGATTCGTAATGCGAAATCGCCGCGTCGAAACTGATCGCCAGCGGCGAGATCTCGCTGGCGGGGCGCAGCCGCAGGTCGACTCGGAAGACATAGCCTTCCTCGGTCACCGCACCGAGCAGCTCGACCACGCCGCGCGCCGCGCGCTGCGCCGCTTCGGCCGGTTCATCGCGCGGGCGGCGGGGCAGCGTTTCGGGATCGTAGAGCAGGATGGGATCGATGTCGGAGGAATAATTGAGTTCGCCGGCACCGTGTTTGCCCAGCGCTATCCCTGCAAAACCGGTGGGGTCGGCATCGGGCACCCGGCGGCGGAGCGCGGCGGTTATCGCGCGGTGCAGCGCTTCATCGGCAAAGCGCGAAAGCTCTTGCATCACCCGCGCCAAGGGCAACGCGCCGGCCAAATCGCCGATTGCCAGAACCAGCGCCAGCGCCAGCCGTTCGCGGCGCAGCGCAATCCCCTGATCGGCGGCAGCGTCGCCAGCGCGCATGGCCGCAGCAAGCGCCTGCTCGATCTCGCCCGCAGCAAGCATCGCCGCCAGCGCGGGCTGGCGCCCAAGCGCGCGCGCCAGAAACGGTGCGTTCGCTTTCGCACGCGCGATGGCCGCGCTCCAGTCACCCATGATTGCTCACGTCCCTGCGATGCCCGTTCGCGGCCAAGGCGGCAAGTTCGCCGAGATGCATCTGGCAAATGTTTGCAAAAGGTGAATGGGATTTGCGCTCAGGGTGCGAAGTACAGACCCAGCCGCTCCGCCTGCACAGCCAACCGACGGTCGCGGGTCCAGATGGCGGCGCGTTGCTCGGCTGCGCTGCACAGCAAGTGCGCGTCCACAAAGCCGATGCCGGTGCCGGCAAGGCTCCATTCGTCCACCCGCTGCCGAAATGTGGGGTCATCGACCGGCACCGCCTGCTCAAGTTTCAGCAACAGGGCGATCATCTGATCCCGGTTCTGGATTGATCCGAGCGCGATCTCTGCTGTCACCATCGGGTGCTGCAAGGTTCGTCCTTCGGCGAGGTAGAAACCCAGCGATGGCAATGCTTGGCGCAAATGATCGATCCAAATCGAGCTGTCGATCAAGATCAGCCCCAAGGCCGTTCTCTCGGTGCTGCCTCGGCACTGGGCATGGTGCCGCCCATCTTGGCAAGCTGGAGTCCTGCTTCGCGCTGAATCAGCGTGGTCAGAGCCTTTCGCAACAAGAGGTCGCGATCTTCGATGCCGGTCATTTCCGACGCACGGCGCATGAGTACTTCCAATCCGTCGCCAGAAACCGGTTTTACCGGCGTAGTGAGATGGTCAGAGTCGCCATTGTTGTCCTTCTTCACCCGCTCGAAGGTAACATTGCGGTGCGCAAGGTCGACGTCGCGAGTTATCCAGCCAGCGTCTTGCCAGGCCTTCGACTGGCTATGATTACCATTGCGCTGATTCGCCCACCAAGGACGGTGTTCATACGCACTTCGCGGGAGCGCGCGGCTGATGACACGCTCGATGTCGGCAAAGCTGGCATTCCATACGCCGTGGGGAAGGGCCTTGAGGTGGTGGGTCAATGGCTGGTATATGCTCATTAATTCCTCCTGCAATCCGCATCGTGTGTAAATTAAGGAGTACTAATGTCAAGTACCTTGCTCATGCCCCCGGAATGGCACCCGCAGGAATGGCTGTGGATCGGCTTTCCGCATATTGCCGAGGAGTGGGGCGGGGTGATCGACCTTGCGCAGGAGCAGATCGCGGCGTTTGCCAGCGCGGTGGCGGAGTCGGGGCAGGAGGTACGGCTAATCGTGCGCGATGCCGCCAATGCGGCGCGCGCGGAGCGGCTCGTGAGCGCTGCCGTTACGCTCGAAAAGCGGGTATATGGCGATGTCTGGCTGCGCGATACCGGACCGCTGGTGGTGCGCGATGGGGCGGGGCAGCCGCGCGCGCGGCTGTTCGGTTTCAATGGCTGGGGCGGAAAATACCTGATGCCTGGTGATGAGGTGATCGGCGCGGATCTGGCCCACAGCGCCGGCCTCGCCGCCGATCGCTGCGACTGGGTGCTCGAAGGCGGCGCGCTCGACGGCGATGGCACCGGGCTGGTTGCAACGACAGAGCAATGTCTGCTCAATCCCAACCGCAATCCGCATCTCGACCGCGCTGCGATCGAAGCGCGGTTGCGTTGCGATCTGGGTTATGATCGTGTGCTGTGGCTGGGTGACGGGCTGATCAATGATCATACCGATGGCCATGTCGACAATCTCGCACGGTTTGTCGGGCCGAACCGGCTGGCGGTGCCGCGCGCGACCGGCCCGGCCGATCCCAACGCGGCGATCTATGCCAACACCGCTGCGCGCGCGCGGGACTTCGGGGTTGAAGTGGTGGAGGTGCCCTCACCGGGGCTCGTTGAACAGGGCGGCGTGGTCCAGCCGGCCAGCTATATGAATTTCGTGATTGCCAATGAGGTGGTGATCGTGCCGGTGTTCGGCACGCAGCATGATGAGGATGGGGTAGCGGCGATTGCCGAGCTGTTTCCTGGCCGTGCGGTGATCGGACTGATGGCCGACGCAGTGCTGGCTGGCGGCGGGGGCTTTCATTGCTCCAGCCAGCAGATGCCGGCCGTCTGATTATGCGGGCCTTAACCCGGCAGCGCTAAAGGGCAGGGCCATGGCAAAGACTATCCTCGTGATCTTCGGCACGCGTCCCGAAGCCATCAAGATGTTCCCCGTGGTCCACGCGCTCACGGCCGATCCGGCTTTCCGCGTGGTGACCTGCGTTTCGGCGCAGCATCGCGGCATGCTCGATCAGGTGCTGGCGATCGCCGGGATCGTTCCCGATCACGATCTCGATCTGATGAAGCCCGACCAGACGCTCGACGGCCTGACCGCCGCGCTGCTGACCGGGCTTGGCGGTGTGATGGACGCCGAAAAGCCCGATTGGGTCGTGGTGCAGGGTGATACCGCGACTGCGATGGCCGGCGCGCTCGCGGCCTATTACCGCAAGGTGCCGGTCGCGCATGTCGAGGCGGGGCTGCGCAGCCATAACATCTATCACCCCTGGCCCGAGGAGGTGAACCGCAAGATTATCGGCACGATCGCCGCGCTGCATTTTGCCCCGACGGAGACTTCGGCAGCGGCGCTGCGCGCGGAAAATGTGGCCGCCGATGCCATCCATGTCACCGGCAACACCGTCATCGATGCGCTGCAATGGGTCTCGGCGCGGATCGCCTCCGCCCCCGCGCTCGCCAGCGGACTCGCCGAACTCGAAGCCCGCTTTGCCGGGAAACGGATCATCGGCGTGACCAGCCATCGCCGCGAGAATTTCGGCGGCGGCCTCGAAGCGATAGCCGAGGCGATTCGCCAGATTGCCGAGCGTCCCGATGTCGCGCTGATCTTCCCGGTCCATCCCAATCCCAACGTGCGCAAAGTGATGGAAGGCGCACTCAGCGGCCTTGGCAACGTCGCGCTGATCGAGCCGCTGGATTATCCGCATTTCGCGCGCCTGCTCTCGATTGCCGAGATCATGCTCACCGACAGCGGCGGGGTGCAGGAAGAGGCTCCTGCGCTGGGCAAACCGGTGCTGGTGATGCGCGAGACGACCGAACGGCCCGAAGGCATCGCGGCCGGAACGGCCAGGCTGGTGGGCACGCAAACCGCCCGCATCGTTACCGAAATCTTTACCCTCCTCGACGATAAGGCTGCCTATTCAGCCATGGCGCGCGCGCACAATCCCTTCGGGGATGGCCGCGCTGCCCATCGTATCGCGGAGCTTTTGGGGCATGCAGGGTGAACTGAAACCGCAGGTCTGCGTCGTCGGCCTGGGGTATATCGGCCTTCCCACCGCCGCGATCATCGCCCGCGCCGGATGCCCGGTGCTCGGGCTCGATATCACCCAGAGCGTGGTCGATACGATCAATCGCGGCGAAATCCATATCGAGGAAGTCGATCTCGACGGGCTGGTGCACGGCGTGGTCCAGCGCGGCCTGCTGCGCGCCTCCATCCAGATCGAACCTGCCGATGTGTTCGTCATCGCGGTGCCGACCCCGTTTGCCAAGGACGGCCATCACACCCCCGATATCTCGTATGTGCTGGCCGCCGCCTCCGAAGTCGCGGGCGTGATCAAGCCGGGCGACACGGTGATTCTCGAATCGACTTGCCCGGTCGGCACCACCGAGCAGATGCGCGATCTCATGGCCGGGCTGCGGCCGGATCTCAAGTTTCCGGGGCTTACCCGCGAAACGCCCGATGTCTCGATCGCCTATTGTCCCGAGCGCGTGCTTCCGGGCCGCATTCTCGAAGAGCTGGCGAACAACGATCGCTCGATCGGCGGCATCACGCCGCGCTGCGCGCGCAAGGCGCTTGCATTCTACAAGCGCTTCGTGCGCGGCACCTGCGTCACCACCGATGCCCGTTCGGCGGAAATGACCAAGCTGGTCGAAAACGCCTACCGCGATGTCAACATCGCCTTTGCCAACGAGCTGTCGATGGTCGCAGACCGGATGGGGCTCGACGTGTGGGAGGTGATTAGCCTTGCCAACCGGCATCCGCGCGTCAACATCCTCCAGCCGGGACCAGGTGTCGGCGGCCATTGCATCGCGGTCGATCCGTGGTTCATCGTCCACGGCGCGCCTGAAGACACCGCGCTGATCCGCACCGCGCGTCAGACCAACGATGGCAAGATGCACCATGTGATCGCGCGCGCGACCGCGCTGGTCGAGGCGCATCCCCATGCCAGAGTCGCCTGCCTCGGCCTCGCATTCAAAGCCAACATCGACGATTTTCGCGAGAGTCCGGCGCGCTATGTCGCCGCCAGCCTCGCGCGCAAATTTGGTCCACGGATCCATGTGGTTGAGCCATACGCCGCCAAACTGCCGATCGAGTTCACCGACACCGGTGCCAGCCTGATCGACATCGATACCGCGCTCGAAACCTGCGACGTATTCATCGTGCTCGTCGATCACGATGTGTTTCGCGTGGTGCCTTTGGCGGAGCGCACGGGCAAAGTGGTTTACGACACGCGCGGCATCTGGCCCGATCAGCCGGGCGACGCTCCGGTTGCGGCGGGGCTGCGGCTGGCCAGTTGACCATGGCCCGCAGGATCGCGCCATCGGCCCTCCCGCTACTCGTTCTGAGCATCATCGGATGCAGCGGGGCGAATGGCCAATCGGGCGGCCAATCTGGTGGGCAATTCGGCGCGCAGGCCAGCCAGCGCGCCGCCGCACCCGCCGCTGCTCCTGCGCCGCTGCCCTCGCAGCCCGCGCTGCACGATGAGCCTGCCGCGCCGCGCACCACGGCCGAGTTCGCCGCACACGATAATCTCTATCCGTTCTACATGCCGATGTCCGGCCTTCGCCGCCCGGCGATCAGGCTGTTCATCAAATGTGATGCCTCGCGCGCTGCTGGACGCGAAGTCTACAAGGGGCAGGACGCCGCCTCGCTCTATGGCCGCGCCGAAGGCGGATTTGAATTCGTCTACGAGGCGCTGGACGCGGCCGGTCGGCCCTGCGTCTATCCTTTTGCGCCCTATCAGCCCGACATCATCGGCAATTTGAACGGCACCCAGTACATCTTCCGCTCGTCGATCCCGGGGCAGCGGGTCACGTTCCGCACCAATGACGAATGGGCCAAGATCAACATGCGCGGGCTCGAAATCGCGCGCAACCGCATCCATTTCGAAATGCGCGACATCGAGCTCGATTTCCCCGGCGCGATCCAGGCGATGGGCGCGCTCCATCTCGAAACATACGGCGGTGCAAAGCCCGGCCTGTTCACCGCAGTCGTGCGCCGTTCGAAGATTTTCGGCGGCAAGAATGCCATCTTCGCGCCTGGCGGCGAAACCATGCTCTATATCGAGGACAGCGAGATCGACGGCAACGTCGGCACCAATTCCGATCAGGAACATGGCACCTATATCAACGGCACGCTGGTCTCGCATTTCCGCAACGTGCGCTGGCATGGCCAGCATGGCTGGATCGACGTGGCGAGCGGTCATCAGCTCAAGGACAAGGCCTACTTGCGCGTCTATGAGAACCTGACCGTGTCGAACGCGCCCAACGGCGCGGCGCCATCGGCCATGCCGCTGATCGATGCCTCGGCTTATGGGTTTACCTGGAGCGACAATCTGCAGATCCGCCGCGTGCAGCCGCAACAGGCCCCGCGCGAGGCGCTGGTCGATCTGCGCAGCGAAATTCTCTACGGCAACCCCGAACATTACCCTTGGAATGTGGTCGCCAGCAGCGCTTGGCGCATGCCCGCCGCGCCGCTGGGTGCGCTCGATCAGGTCTATCTGTCGGTGTTCTTCAATACCTCGGTAGCGAGCTTCCGCACCGAACCCTATGTCTTCGCGCTGCGACCATCCGGGCGCGGCTTCGAGCCGGGCACGTCAACGGTGCTGGGCGCAGGGCTCACTTCCCGCGCCGAACAGCGCGCCGTGGCGCTCGCGTTCGGAACCAGGGGCACGCTGGCCAAAGTGTTCTCGAACGAAGGCTGGACGTATGTAAACCCGCGCCTGCCCGCTGGGGCTGAATGGGTCACCGACCGTGACGCCTTCATCAAGCATGCGCTGGACCTGATCGGGCGATAAGGCGCAGGCCTGCCCTAACTGTAGATTTTCATGCACGCCACGCCCCGCGCCATCAGCCGGCCGCACAGCGCATGCGCCTGTGTTCCGGAGGCGCGCAGGCGGTAAACCTGCATGGCACGCACCGTGGCCGGGATGATCACGGGGTTCAGGTCCTGAAGTTCGGGCTCGCTTTGCTCAAGCTGTTGCCACAGCGCGTCAGCGTCTTGCGGGCTGGGCGTGGCGGCCAGTTGGATGGTCTGCGCCTCGCCCTCATTTGCGTTGCCGGGCGAGGCGGGAGCAGGGCGCGCCTGCGCGGCATAGGCCGCCGGGCGCGCGCCCCCGACCACGACGTCGCGAGCGTCTGCGGCGTATTGCAGCGGCTCGCGCACGATCAGCACCGATGTCGAAGCCGGATTGGTGATCGCATAGAGATCGCGCGCGAAGCCCCATGGCATCCTGATGCAGCCGTGCGACGCCGGGCGACCGGTGACATGCCCGGCATGCAGCGCCACGCCGCCCCACGTCAGGCGCTGCATATAGGGCATCGAGGCGTTGTTATAGAGCGTAGAGCGGTGCCGCACATGTTTCTGGAGGATCGGAAACACGCCCGCCGGTGTACCGTGCCCCGCGCGGCCGGTGGAAACCGAGGTCGATCCCCAAGGCAGGCCATCCTTGAATACGAACATCTTCTGCGTCGGGATGCTGACCACGACGAGCACGCCCTTGGTCAGCGCCTCTCCCGGCGATGGCGGGCCCGGCGGCCGTAACTGGGGCCGGTCGCTCGCGGGGTCCGGACCGCACTGCGGCGGCGGCGCGGCCACCGGATTGGCAAACCCTGCCACCCGATCGCGCGCCGGGGCCGCAGGGCTTTCCGCCAGCGAAGCATGCGCCAGCACCCCGCACCCACACAGGGTGAGCACACCACCGATGGTAACCGGAATCGTCCCCAATGATCGAACCATGAAGCATGGTTAACGAATCGTTACCCGCTTCGACACCACTTTTTTTCGACGCTCCGCTGACAGTCGCGGCTACCTGCGCATACCCGCGCGGACCAGCGCGCGTTCAAGCGGTCCCGACGCATAAAGCGAACCCGGCTCGGCGGCGCGCAACGTGGCGGTGTCGCGGGCCATTTCCTTGGCCCAGCGGGTTAGCGCCGGGCCTGCCAAACCGCTGCCAGCAAGGTCTGCCTGCAAGCGTCGCAGCTCGCCATCGCGGCGCGCCAGCAGGCTGGCGATCGCGCGGTTGCCGGCAAAGCGTTCGTCGATCCGGCCCAATGCCGATCGCGCCGCACCGAGCAGCAGGCGTGCCGATGCATGGTCACCCTCGGCCTGGGCGCGGCGCGCGGCATGTACCGCCGCGATCGCGTCCGCCGCTTCTTCGGCTCCCGTGCGCGGTACGGCGGCAGTGCCGCACGTGCTGCGCAGCGCCCGGACATAGGCGGCGAGGCCATCGAGAACGTGCGGCGGCGGCTCGAGGCCGTCGAATTCCTCGACGATCAGCCCCCGGATGAACGTGCGCAGCGCCGGGCTGGTGGGATCCCGGCTGACATTGGGCGGATCGGCGGCAAGATCGGGGATGCGCTTGGGGTTGACGATCCCGTCGCCGCGCCGGGTGCTGAACAGCGAGCTGGTGACATCGGCAGTGCCCGGCACGCCCGAAACACCGGGAAACACGAACTGTGGGTTGCCCCGTCCTCCGACGTGGCAGCCAGCGCACGAAAGGCCCGCGCGCGCGGCTTGTCCGCCCAGCAGCAGGGGGGCCGCGAACATCGCGCGGCCCACCGCTATCTGATCGGCGGTAGCGGCATCGGATGGCGGAGCGAGACATTCTGCGGGCCGCGTGGTCATCAACCGCACGATATCGGCGCGCGGCGTATCTGCCGCAATCCACCGCAGTTCGCGCAAAACCGGAGCGGCGGCCGGGGCGGCGCCCGCCGATGCCGCGCTTAAAGCGAGTGCGGCGAATGCCCAGCGGCGATCCATCCGCGCAGCTCCTCCGCCTCGGTGCAGCCAAAGCGGCACTGCGCGTCGAGCGCCGCCAGCATCCGCCGCGCGCCTTTCATGTCGCGCCGCTCGACCATCAACTCGCCGAAGTATTCGGTCGCGCCCCGGTGGCCGGGAGCCGCCGCGAGTGCGGCGCGGTAGTATGTCTCCGCCGCGTCGTAACGACCCAGCTTGCGGTGCGAAAAGCCGAGATACGTGAGGATATCGGGGTGCGCGCCAAACACCTTCTGCGCCGCTTTGAGCGCGCTGATCGCGTCTTCGTAGCGCCGCTCGTTGATCAGCGCGACCGCCGTCAGATACTGGTCGTCGCCAAATCCGGCGGAGGCAAAGAGCAGGCTGGCCGGCGGCACCGCCATGCCCAGCGGCTTGCCATCCTTCGCTGCAGGCACCGCCGCGCCGGCGATCGCCGCCGCCACTGCCTCGTCAGCCGCTTTGAGATCGGCGGCATACGCGCAGGTTTCGGCGCAAGCGCTGCGCTGGCTGCGGATCGTGGCCAGCGTGGCTTCGGCCTTGGCCGCGTTGCCCAACCCGGCATCGGTCAGACCGAGATCGCGCCAGGCCGCGACCATCGTGCTGTCAAGCTTGGCCGCCTTGGCGTAATACTTGCGCGCGCCTTTGAGATCGCCCAGCCCGGTGCGGGCAAAACCGGCGAGGTATTGCACATTGGCATCGCCGGCAGTGACCGAGAGCACATGGTCGAACGAGGATTTGGCTTTTTTGTAATCCTTGGCTTCGAGCGCGGCGACCCCGGCGCGGTATTCGGCCGCCGGATCGTATTGCGGGGTGCTCGCGCTGGGCGATTGCGGGATGCTGCCGCCGCCACCGCCGCCGCCCGAGGCCAGAACAGGCCCTGCGAGAACCAAACCGGAAAATGCTGCCAGCCAAAGAACGCGCATCGCTGAGTCCCTCCCTATCTGGCCTTACGATATCACGATGGCCGCACCTGCACTAGCGGGGGCAGAAAGGGCAGTGTCAGCCGCGCACCAACAGCCGTGTCTGCTGCACCTCGATCACCGGCACTTCCCATGGGTGCGCCGCCATCAGCGCGGCCAGCGCGCCTGTGATATCGGCATCGGCGGGGGCATAGGTCGTCAGGATCACGGTGGGGGAGAGGCTGGCCGTGTTCGCCGCGCCGAGCGTGGGATTGGCACCGGCGGCGGGGGTGAAATGTTCCCAGCCCGGCGCGATCTCGACCACCCCATGATAAAGCCCAAAATCGCCCAGCGGGCTCCCGGCGCGAAGGAGGCTCATCAGCGCGGCGGCGGCCGGGTCGGCGTCGAGCGCGGCGGCGTCTCCGGCCAACAAAGCAGCCAGCGTGGCAGGAGCGATCGGGCAGTGGATCTTGACCGCGAGCGCATCGCGCATGGCTGCAGGAGCAGCGGCAGGACCGCTCACAAGCCCGCCTTGATCATCCAGTCGTGAAACAGGCGCACCGGGCGCGATTGCAGCGCGCGCGGCCGGCAGACGAACCAGTAGCTGTAAGGGCTGTCGACATCGACATTGAACACCCGCGCGAGCCGCGGGTCGTTGCTGCGGATGAAGTGATCGTCGTGCATGATCGCGATGCCCAGACCTTGTGCGGCGGCTTCGAGGAGGAGCTGGCCCGAATCGAAATGGTCGATCGCGGCGGGCTGCAATGCTTCGAGATGTAGCGTGCGCTTCCACGCCTCGAAGCTCATCGGCAGATCGTTGTGGATGAGGAACGTCTGCTTGTTGAGCAGCGCCAGATCGGGGCGCTCGCCCAGCTCTTCGGCCAAGGCCTTCGAGGTTATCGCATGAACCCGGTTATGATCGAGCCGGACCGAATGGAGCGAAGCGTCGGGGCCTTCCGACAGGATGATCGCAGCGTCGATCGTATCGCCGAGCTTGGCTTCGGCGGCGGCGGAGGAATCGATATCGATGTGCAGTTGCGGGTGCAGCTTGCGCAGCTCGCCAAGCCGGGGAAACAACCGCTGTCCGCCAAACAGCGGCAGCACGCCCAGCCGCAGCCGCATCACTTTGCCGGTATCGATCAGCCGGTCGATCCGGTCGGCCATCTCGTCGATCAGCGGCGAGACGGTGTCATAAAGCGCCTGGCCATCCTCGGTCAGCTTGAGCTGCTGGTGCTTGCGCTCGAACATCGGCTTGCTCATGAAATCCTCGAGCGCGGCCAGACGCCGCGAAAGCGCGGACGGGCTGAGCGCGAGCTCGGCGGCTGCGGTCTTGGCCGAGCCCGATCGCACCACGCGGATGAAGGCTTCGAGCGAGCGCAGCGGGGGGAGCCTGCGGATCATCGGCCGGTCTAGCCTTCCCTGCGGTCTGCGGCCTGCGGGGCATGCAGCCGCAGCCGCGTCAGCCGCCGCTCGTCGCCTGCAACAACCTCGATGCACCAGCCGCTTTCGTGCTCGAGCATTCGGCCCACCGGGGGCACTTCGCCCGCGAGCACGACAGCGAGGCCGCCCAGCGTATCGACATCTTCGTCGACCACCGCGAGCCGGGGGTCGATCATCTCGCCGACATCGTCAAGCTCGGCGCGCGCATCGGCTTCCCACGTGCTGTCATCGGTCTGGCGGAGCATGGCCTCGGGAGCATCGTCGTGCTCGTCCTCGATCTCGCCGACGATCTCCTCGACCAGATCCTCGATCGTGATGATCCCGTCGGTGCCCGAATACTCATCGATCACCACGGCAAGATGGGTGCGGCTGGCGCGCATATCGGCCAGCACATCGAGCGCGCTTCGCGCCTGGGGCACGAACAGCGGCTGTCGCATCAGCCCGGCCCAGTCTTTCGGGGCGGGCTTCCCGGCCAATGCCATGCCCGCGACAATCGGAAACAGGTCCTTGATATGGATCATGCCGACCACTTCATCAAGCGAATCGGCATAGACCGGCAAGCGGCTGTGGCCATGCTCGGCAAAGGCGCCGACCAGTTCCTCGAACGTGGCGGCGGCGGGCACGGCCACGATCTCGCCACGCGGGATGGCAATGTCGTCGGCGTCATGCTCGCTGAAATGCAGCAGATTCTTGAGCATCTGGCGCTCGATCGGCATCAGATCGCCATTGGCACCGCCGTGGTTCCCGGGCTCGCCTTCATGCTCTTCGATCGCTTCCTCGATCGCCGCGCGCAGCGATTGATCGTGATCAGGACCGCGAAAAAACGTCCGGATCGCGCGCCATAGCGCGCTTCTACTGTCGCTTTCGCCCGAACGGCTTTCACCGCCGGACGCGCCCACCTCAGGCACTGGTCATTGCTCCCTTGCTAGTCAGAATCCGCATATGGGTCGGCGAGCCCCATCAACGCAAGCGCCTTCGTTTCAAGCGCCTCCATTTCGGCGGCATGGGCATCGCCCGTTTCATGATCATAGCCTGCCAGATGAAGCAATCCATGGATCACCAGATGGGCGGCATGCGCATCGATCGTGATGCCCTTGGCCTGCGCCTCGCGCGCGCAGACGCCGTGCGCCAGGATGAGATCGCCGAGCATCCCCGGCGCATCGGGGTTGGCCGCCGCGGCAAGCACTTCGGCGCGCCCGAGCATCGGAAACGACAGCACGTTGGTGGGTTGATCTTTCGCACGCCACTGCTGGTTGAGCGCCTGCACCTCTTCGTCATCGGCCAAGACGAGGCTGGCGAGCAAGTGTTCGTGCGCCAGTTCGGGCGCGACCTGCCCGGCGGCCGCGGCGGCGCGGTGAGTCAGCGCCTCCCAATCGGTCGCGTCGCCCCAGACGGGGTCGATATCGAGATCGAACGAGGGGGCGGTCATCTGTCCTTCTCTACAAACCCTCGCTCATCCTGAGCTTGTCGACGGATGCTGGCGCCTCAGTAGCCCCAGCCTCACGGCTCCTTGCCTTCATAAGCCTCGACGATCCGCCCCACGATCGGATGGCGCACCACATCGGCCACGGTGAAGCGCACCGTGCCGATGCCAGCCACGCCTTCCAGCCGGGTGACCGCATCGGCAAGACCGCTGGCGGCAGGGCCGCCGGGCAGATCGACCTGCCGGGGATCGCCGCACACCACCATTCGGCTGTTCTGGCCAAAGCGGGTGAGGAACATCTTCATCTGCCCCGGCGTGGTGTTTTGCGCCTCGTCGAGAATCACGAATGCATCGGCCAAAGTGCGCCCGCGCATGAACGCGATCGGCGCAATCTCGATCTCGCCCGAGGCCAGTCGACGCTCGACTTGTTCGGGTGGCATGCAGTCATAAAGCGCGTCGTAGAGCGGGCGCAGATAGGGATCGACTTTCTCTTTCATGTCACCGGGCAGGAAGCCCAGCCGCTCGCCTGCTTCGACCGCCGGGCGCGAGAGGATCAGCCTTTGCACGCTGCCGCTGATCAGTTGGGCGACCGCCTGCGCCACCGCGAGATAGGTCTTGCCCGTGCCTGCCGGGCCGAGCGCGAAAATCAGATCGTCGCGGATCAGCGCGCGCATATATTCGATCTGCGTGGCCGAGCGCGGCACGATGGTTTTCTTGCGCGTGCGGATCATGATCGGGGGCACGCCTTGCGGCTCGCCGGTGATAATGCCTTCCAATGTCGGTTCGTTCGACATCACGATCAACGCCTCGATCGCGCCCGGATCGATATCGTGCCCTGCCAGCAGCCGCTGATGCATCCCTTTCAGCACATCGCGCGCGCGCGCCACCGCATCATCGGGGCCTTCGATCACCGCGCGATTGCCGCGCGCCGAAATATAGACCCCGAGCCGGTTCTCGATCAGTACCAGATTGGTATCAAACTGCCCAAACAAGGCGCCGAGCACCGTCTGCTCGTCAAATTCCAATTCGACTCGCGCGCGGCGGTGGATATCCGGGCGCTGCTCGATGCGCTCCTTGCCTTTCTCGCGGCCACCATCTCGGCCAGATTCGCGCGAAGTCTCGTCGTGCGAGCGGGAAAATTTGCGGGCCATGCGCTCCTTTCAGATTGAACTGCGCCAGATTAGGCCGCGATGCGACAGGCGCAAGACAGATGGCCCGCAAATCGTGAAGGGCGTGTCGATTTGCCTTCCGGTGTGGCGCAATGGCGCAAGTGGGAGAACTTGCGACAAACATTGCACAGCGATGAAGCTATGGTTCGCAAAGCGTTCAGCAAGCTCGTTATAATCCGTAGTGCAGGGTCTGAGAATCGCCCTTTGAAGGAGCAAATTGATGCGAAAGCTGATTTTGATCGCCACACTCGCCGCTGCCACCCTGCTGCCGGGACTGGCGCAGGCGCAACCTTATCGCATTCACCGCGAGCGCGCCGAGATCCGGTATGATCTCGCCCGCCTGCATCAGGCCCGCCGTACCGGCAATGTGCGCCAGGAGCGTCTTGCGCTGCGCGAACTGCGTGAGGATCGCCGCGATCTGCGCCGCTATCGCCGCCAATGGCAGCGCCGCCACCTGTAATCGACCACCCTGCGGCGCAGCCAGCCTTAGATGGCCGGCTGCGCCACGGGCGTTGCCGAAAGCGAATTGGGCCCCGCGTCGATCAGATCGACCTCGACCAGATCGCCGAGCGCTGCCGGGCCGCTGAAGTGCACCGATTGCAGCCAAGGTGACTTGCCGAGCCATTGCCCTTCGCGGCGGCCCTTGCGTTCCACCAGCACAGTGCAGCGCTTTCCTACACTGGCCTGATTGAACGCGAGGCTGCTGCGCTGCAGCGCCGCTTGCAGCCGTTGCAGCCGCTCTTCCATGATGGCGGGAGGCACCTGGCCGTCCATCGCCGCCGCTGGGGTGCCTGGCCGCGGCGAAAACATGAAGCTGAAAGCCTGCGCATAGCCGACTGCATCGATCAAGCTGAGCGTATCCTGAAACTCGGCTTCGGTCTCTCCCGGAAATCCGACGATGAAGTCGCCCGACAGCGCGATGTCGGGCCGCACCGCGCGCATCCGTTCGAGCACTTTCATATAGCTGGCGACCGAATGGCTCCGGTTCATCGCCTTGAGCACGCGGTCATTGCCCGATTGCACGGGCAGGTGAAAAAACGGCATGAGCTTGGGATTGCTTCCATGCGCCGCGATCAGCGCGTCGTCCATGTCGGCGGGGTGACTGGTGGTATAGCGGATGCGCGCCAGCTCGGGGATCACGGCGAGCGCGTCCATTAGAGCTGCCAGTCCAACGCTACGGCCCTTGCCATCCTCACCGCGCCAGGCATTGACGTTCTGCCCCAGCAGCGTGATCTCGCACGCGCCGCCAGCCACCAGATGGTGCGCCTCTGCCACAAGATCGGCATAGGGCCGCGATAGCTCGGCCCCGCGCGTATAGGGCACGACGCAATAGGTGCAGAACTTGTCGCACCCTTCCTGCACCGTCAGAAACGCGGAAGGCCCCGTTTTGCGGCGCACCGGCAGCGCGGCGAATTTGGCCTCGGCGGGCATGTCGGTTTCGAGCGCGCGGCCCCCGGCGGCGGCCTGCGCCACCATTTCGGGCAGGCGGTGATACGATTGCGGACCGACCACCACCCGCACCGACGGCGCGCGCGCCATGATCTCGGCGCCCTCGGCCTGCGCCACGCACCCCGCCACCGCGATCACCGGATCTGCGCCATCGCCGCGCCGCGCTTCCTTCACGATCCGGCCGATGTCGGAGTAGACTTTCTCGGTCGCCCGCTCGCGGATGTGGCAGGTATTGAGCACCACCAGATCGGCATCGGCGCGCTCGTCCGCAGCAGTCATGCCCTGCGCGGTCAGCAGCTCGGTCATCCGCTCGCCGTCGTAGACGTTCATCTGGCAGCCAAAGCTTTTGACATGGAAGGTGCGGGGGGGAGGGGATGCGGCCATAAGCCGCGCTCCCTACGCCAGAATGGCGGGGGAATGAAGAGTCCTCCGTCCTTTGGTGTCGAGGCCCTGCGAGAAAAGGGCCGGGCGAACTCGCTTTCACGGCAGGATCAACCGTGCTAATATGTACACAATCAACCACAGGGCATCATATGACCAGCACCACCATGACGATGCGATTATCACTTGAAGTCCACGAGCGGCTCTCGCGCATCGCCGCGAGCACCCGCCGCAGCCGCTCGTATCTCGCCGCCGAGGCGGTCGCCGCCTATGTCGAGCGTGAGCTATCGATCATCGAGGGGATCGAGCAAGGACTTGCCGATGTGGCGGCGGGGCGCGTGGTGCCGCATGATCACGCCATGGCGGAATTGGACGCTGCCATTGCGCGCGTAACGGCTGCGAAAGGATAATGCGCCGGGTCGAATGGACCCGGTCTGCACTCGCAGACGTTATCGCTCAGGCCGAACATATAGCTACAGACAATCCAGATGCAGCACGGCGCGTCGCTGCAGCCATCCGCGAGGTAGGCAATGCACTGGGTGCATTCGCCACCGGCCGCCCTGGCCGGGTGAAGGGCGTGTACGAAAAGTCCGTGCGACGCCTGCCTTATATCATTGCCTACACCCTGGCCGATGCCGACCAGACCGTATCGATCCTGCGGGTCATCCACACCGCTCGCGACTGGCCGGAGGGAGGCTGGCCGGGGTAAGGGTGCGCAAGCCGTCTTCATCGGCGGGCACCACGATTACGTGGACATGGTTCGGCATCAGACAATAGGCCAGACTTGCGCGCCTGCCTTGTCCGCTGCCTGCGCCAGCAGATCGCGATAGAGCGCATAATCTCCCGCTTCAAAGAACGTTTGCGCGCGGCGATTCCCGCGCTGGGTGACATGATAGGGGATGCCGGGAAGCACCAGACGGGGGAGTCTTGCCATTAACGGAGCTTGGGACAATTGGTGTATTTAGTAAAGTGGCACCGTAACCCTATTGGGGATTTATGCACCTGACACCGTAATTCGACACCGTAATTCTACCCTAATGGTAATTCTGCAATTCGTTCGCAAGATCGAACGCCAACCGCTCCGATTCAACTACGACTCCTTTGTCGTCGGCAGTCGGGAAAACCGCGATCAAACGATCGTCTCTCTTAATGCCGGGAAGCCATCGATTCAGCCATGCATCCATCTCGATTTCTCTCGCTTCATGGCCAACCCAAACACCTTGCGCGCACATTTCTGCGAACTGGGCATGAGGCCAAACTGGGACTACCTGGCGACCATTACTCTCACCAGCTAGTACCCATCCCTGACTCCACAAACTCCACACCCGATTTTCGTCCGCAGTTCTTCTAACAAAATAATCATAGCGGGCGGGTCCATCTAAGGCGGATACTGTGGATTTCTCTTTCTCTTTCAGAACCCACGCCATGTTAGTACCCTTCATACTTGTGTTGGAGCTTATGGAGATCGATATCCTGAAGATCGCTATGCTGATAAATAAAGCCTTTCTTGGCTTCAAAACCTCGCCTGTGCGCCATGACTTTTCCAGGAGGAACTCGTATGTTGCTTCTTTGAATTACGGTGCCAGTTTACTAAATACACCAATTACCCCATCCTCACCGGCAAAGCCCTTTACCCTTGAGTGCGCGGTGCTCGGTTGTCACTGGGCTTGATCGGGATCGGGGCGGGCTTTGACCGGGAAAGTTTCGGGATTTAATAGAGTGGCACCGTAATCCCGCACCGTAATCCCACCGTCACCCACACCGTAATCCCCTATCACTCGCGCGGCCAGCCACCCCTCAGGCCGCGTCCGCCGTCTTTGCCACATAGCGCACCGAGCCGGCATCGTGGCCAAAGGGGCGCAGCGGTTTGCCAAGGGCAGCTTCGATCGCCGGCTCGATCCGGCTGCGCGCTTCGGCGGCGATGGCCTTGCGGCCCAGAAAGTCGCGCGGATCGAACGGTTCGAGGAAGTGCACTTCGAGCCGGAACGAGCCGCGCCGCGCAAGCACACGCTTGCCATTCTCAAGCCCCGTCTCGGTGCCGATCCAGCCGATCCATTCCGCCACGCGCCCATAATCGAGCACCACCGGCTGCACCAGCACGCCCGGCGGCGGCGGTTCGAGAACGCGCAGGATCGGGGTCTTGAACGGCAGCAGCGACTGGCCGTCGGTGCAGGTGCCTTCGGGGAAAACGGTGATCGACCAGTTGTCCGCCAAGGCTTCGCGCAACCGGTTGATCTGGTCGGCCACGCCCATGCGGTCCTCGCGCGTGATGAACACGGTGCGGTTCATCCGCGCCAGCCAGCCCACCACCGGCGCCTTGCCGATCTCGGCGGCGGAAACAAAGGCCGTGCCGCTCGCACCGCCCAGCGCGAGGATATCCACCCAACCAAGATGGTTCGAAATGTAGAACACATCGCGCCGCAGCGGCACCCCGTGCACGCGCACGCGCGCGCCGACCGAGCGCGCGGCGAGCAGCAGAAACAGCCGCGGAAAAGGCGATCCGTAATGGATCTTGCGATAGGCCAGATGGAGCGGCACGCAGACCAGAAGCGCAAGCGCGAGGCACAGCAGGCGCAAAACGATGCGGCTCCATCCCATCCATGAGATCGGAGCCCCGCGTTCCGGACCGACTTTGCGACGGGCGTTACGCCGTGCGATCAAGCTTGACGCCATAGAGCTCCATTCGGTGATCGACCAGCCGATAGCCGAGCCGTTCGGCAATCTGGCGCTGCAACGCTTCGAGCTCCGGGTCGACGAATTCGATGACCCCGCCGGTTTCCACGTCGATCAGGTGATCATGGTGCGCCTCGGGCGTCGCTTCATAGCGCGCGCGGCCATCGCCGAAATCATGGCGATCGAGGATGCCCGCTTCTTCGAACAGGCGCACGGTGCGGTACACGGTGGCGATGGAAATGCGCGGATCGCGGGCGGCGGCGCGCTCGTGCAGCTTTTCCACATCGGGATGGTCATCGCTTTCGGACAGCACCCGTGCGATCACGCGCCGCTGATCGGTGATCCGCAGGCCGCGCTCGGCGCAGAGCGCCTCGATATCGATTGGTTGCTGCACCGGCGGCCACTCTCACCCTAGTTCGCGCCCGATCATAAACCCCTGCGCCAAATCTTCAACCGCAGGATTAGGGCTGGAAGCAATGGGGGCGAAAGGCATATCGCGGCCGCTATTGCCCTGCGCATCGTGTTTCAGCCAGGCGGGTCCTGCATGATCGCGGTCCGGCGGTGAGGCCGGGCCGCTTCATGCAAGCTACCCATGACAGCACGGCCGGGTCAGCAGACCCGGCAGCGCGCTTCAGACAGCAACTTTGGCCGGGCGACCGCGCTTGGGCGCAGGCTTGCGGCCGAGGCCGATCTTCTTGGCCAGTTCGCGGCGCTTTTCGGCATAAGCCGGAGCGACCATCGGATAATCGGAAGGAAGGTTCCAGCGCGTGCGATACTGATCTGGCGTCATGTTATAGCGCGTCATCAAGTGCCGCTTGAGCATCTTGAGCTTCTTGCCGTCTTCAAGGCAGACAATATGATCGTTCTTGATCGACGAACGGATCGAGACGGCAGGCTCCGGCAGCGGTTCGGTGACAGGCTGGCCCGGCGTCAATCCCGCCAGCGCGGTATAGACATTGGAGATAAGCACTGGCAAATCGCTTACAGCAACGCTGTTGTTGCTCACATGCGCAGCGACGATATCCGCAGCAAGCGTAATCAGCGTTTCGCGCATATCATTTTCAATTTCACTCATAGCGAACCGACCTTCTTTTTTTACAATACACCTCAAACTTGCAGACTTTCCGAAGGGACAATGGCTGCGTCGGGGTGGATTTATTTATAAGCCTTAAATTTGCGGAAACAACCGACCGCTGTGCATAAAATGACTCAATTCTCAAGATTTTGACGATTTTTTGCGAGTTGAACGCGTGTCGTTCATCAAACCAGCACAAGTTCCTGACTAATCGCGTCGAGCCGCGCACCACCTGATACTCGGTAGTATTGCGGACGGAGGCCCACTACGCGAAAACCCTGTGCGGCATATAGCAGGCCGGCGGGATTGTCCTTGCGCATCTCCAGAAACATTCTGCGAACCCCGCGCTCGCGGGCCTGTTCTATGCAATGGCATAGCAGCTTGCGCCCCAGACCCTGGCCGCGATATTGCGGCACGATGGCGAACAGCAGCAATTCTTCTTCATCGAGCACGCTGCGCGACAAAGTAAAGCCCGCCGTAACGTCATCTTCGGCGGGGCGGAACGAACCTGCGGGCGTGATCAGGCAGTAACGGTTGCTGGTCAGCACGAGCGCGTCCGCAACCTGGCGGCGGTTCCATGCCTCGCCGTATTCGGGCGCGAAGGCGCATTCCATCACCGCCATGATCCGGTCGAGATCATCCTGCATGGCAGGCGCGGCACCCGTCATGACGCGGCGGGGGCAAGGGCCGCGGGCAATTGTGCATCGGGCGCACGGCCATAGGCGGCAAGCGGATCGGGGCGCAGCGCTGTTGCAGGCAGGTCACCCAGCGCGCGCGCATCGGGCCAAAGCGGCAGCGCCAATGCTTGGCCAGGCGGCGCAATGCCGCGCAGCGCCGCCAGCGCCTCGGCCTGGCTGCCCGCCACCAGCGCCGCCCGCGAAGCTGCTGCCGCTGCCGCGGGCGACAGTGAAGCGCACGGCGCGCGCGCTTCGCTCCGTTCATCGAACGCCTGGAAAAACCACTCGCCATGGCCGCCGTTCATCACCGCGTCGATCGGTTGTCCAGGATGCCGCGCGCGCGCCATCGCGGCGACCAGCGCCAAACTCGAGTATCCCTCGACCGCCGCATCCCACGCAAGCGCCAGCGCGCGCGCCGCCGCGAGGCCCACGCGGATACCAGTGAAGCTTCCCGGCCCTGCGTCCACCGCGATCCGTTCTGCGCGGCCTTTGTCCGGCAGCGCTTCGATCATCGGGATCAGTTTCTCGGCATGCCCGCGCCCAAGCATGGCAAAAGCGCCGCCGATCAGCCGCGCGTCTTCGAACAGGGCTACCGAACAGGCCTCTGTCGCGCAGTCGATAACCAGCAGGCGCATGATGATTGCGTGTCAGGCCAGCGTATTGAAAGTGGCGAAATCGGGCCGGGGGCTGCGTCCGAAAATCGTCGCCGGATCGCCATAGCCCAGCGTCGATATAAAATTCGATTTCACGCGCGGCGTATCGCCAAAGAAAGCGGCATCCACCGCGGCATTGTCAAAGCCCGACATCGGACCGGTATCGAGCCCCAGCGCGCGCGCCGCAACGATGAAATAAGCCCCCTGCAGCGACGAATTGCGCATCGCCGAAGTCTCGCGCAGCGCTTCATTGCCGACAAACCATGCGCGCGCGTCGGTATGCGGAAAGAGCCAGGGCAGTTGCTCGTGGAAATCGAGGTCCATGCCGATGATGACGCTGACCGGCGCGGCGCGGACTTTGCCGGCATTGGTACTGCTGGTGCAGACGGCGAGTTTTTCCTTCGCTTCGGCCGAGACGCACCAGATCAACCGCGCCGGCATCTGGTTGGCCGAAGTGGGGCCCATTTTCATCAGGTCCCAGATCGCGTGAAGCTGCGCTTCGGTCACTGGATGATCGAGAAATCCGTTGTAGCTGCGCGCGGTCCGGAAAATCCGGTCGAGCGCGGCATCGTCGAGCGGCAGGGCGGTATCGGGCTGGGGCACGGGCTGATTGCTTTCTTCAAGCGGTGGCAGGCTGGATTTCCGGCAAGATCAGGCGGCGCGGACTTCCTGCACTTCGGGCACATAATGGCGCAGCAACGATTCGATGCCGTGCTTGAGCGTTGCGGTGGACGAAGGACAGCCCGAGCAGGCGCCCTGCATCTTGAGATAGACGACGCCCTCGCGAAATCCGCGATACGTAATGTCGCCGCCGTCATTGGCCACGGCAGGCCGCACCCGCGTTTCGATCAAATCCTTGATCTGCTCGACGATATCGGCATCGGCGGGATCGTCGCCGATCATCGCGTCATCGTCTTCCGCCGGCACGGCGAAGTCTGCGCTCTGGCCTGCAAACAACGGCGTCTGCGCCACGAAATGATCGAGCAACAGCGAGAGCACCTGCGGCTTGTTGTCGCTCCATTGCGCGCCCGGTGCGATGGTCACAGACACGAAATCGCGCCCGTAAAAAACCCCGGTCACATCGCCCAGACCGAACAGGGCCTGCGCCAGCGGCGAGGCCGCCGCTTGTTCGATCGAAGTGAACTCGCGCGTTCCCGAGGGCATAACCTGCTCTCCGGGAAGAAATTTCAGCGTGGCCGGGTTGGGCGTGGTCTCGGTTTCAATAAACATGACCAATCATGTAATCGCATGGCAGTCATGGTCAAGGGCGCTGAGGCACGATACGCGGCCTTTCGCGCCAAAAAGGCCCGCTCAGGCCGAAAGATTGACGAAACTGCCCGGCGCATGGCCCTGCGCGGTGCCATAAGCCGCCGCTGCCGATAGACCCGCGCCGGCATGCTTGCTTTGGGCCCGGTGCAGTTCTTCCATCAGATCCTGCTGGCGGGCCTCGGCGGAAAAGCGGTTCTTGGTGACATGCTTGGGATCATTGAGCCCGAACGGCCCCGCAGCCGGATTGGCCGGGTCGATATTGCGCTTGGCCTGGTCAACTTCGGTGCAATTGCGGCACGCAAAACCGTTGACCCGCACCGGCGCGGAATAATCGCTGCTGATTGCCATGCCCTGTTCTATCGCCATCACGGCTAAAGTTTGCCGTTTGTCCGGCTGCGTATTGCCGCGTAGCGCCCCGCGCAGGCGCGGTGGCGGTTTGCCCACTGGCATGCGGCGCGCAACGCTACTATGGGGAGAGACCATGACCATTCCCCGCCGTGCGCCCCGCCGAATCGCCCTCGTCCTTCCTCTTGCCATGATGGCGGCTCCCGCGCTCAGCGCACCCCCGCCGCCGCCCGCGGCTGCGGCCGCAGCGCTCCCTTCCGCCGAACTGATCGAAGTGCCGCTGCTGCCCATCGTGGCGGAAAATCTGCGGACCTGCAGCGCCAAGCTGGCTTCCGGGCTCGGCACCAAAACGCTGAAGGCCGCAGACGGCGCAAAGCCCACAAAAGACGATTTCGTGCTGGTCAAATACATTGGCTATCTCGCCACCAATGGCAAAGTGTTCGATCAGAACGCGGGCACGGCGTTCCCGCTGCGCGGTGTCATTCCCGGCTTTGCCGAGGGCATCCAGCTGATGGCGCGCGGCGGCGTTTCGCGCCTCTGCATCCCGGCCGCGATCGGCTACGGCGAAAAGAGCGCCGGCGTTATCCCGCCCAATTCCGATCTCGTATTCCAGGTCGAGCTCATCGATTTCAAGACCCAGGCCGAAGTAGAGCAACTGAACGCCGAAGCCGCGCGTCAGGCCGAAGCGCAAGCCGCGGCCGAAGCTCCGGCCGAAAGCGCGCCGCCGCCGCCTGCGCCAAAACCGGCGACCAAGTCCGCGCCGCCGCGCTGAACATGCCCCGGGCCGGAACGCCGGGCCAGCCGTCACGCTTGTTCATTGGTGCTTCATTTCTTGCTGCGTTATAGGGGCATCATGAAATCATCTTTCCGGGCATTTTTCCGTTCCGTGCAGCGCCCTGTCTGGTCGGCTGCCGTTGTCCTCGGTCTGGTCTGCGCCGGCGCTGGCGATACGATTGCCGCGCCGAAAGCCGCAGCGTCGGCAGCGGTGCCCTGGCTCTACAAGGGCAGCGATGTTCCGCACGATCCGGCGTGGGTGTTCGGCGTTCTGCCCAATGGCCTGCGTTATGCGGTGCGGCGCAACGGCGTGCCGCCTGGGCAGGTTTCGGTGCGCGTGCTGGTCGATGCCGGCTCGCTTTATGAAACCGATGCGCAGCGCGGCTATGCCCATCTGATCGAGCATCTCACCTTCCGCGATTCCAAGTATCTCAAAGCGGGCGAAGCGATCCCGGCGTGGCAACGCTTGGGCGCTACTTTCGGCAGCGATACCAACGCCGAAACCAGCCCGACGCAGACGGTCTACAAGCTCGACGTGCCCGATATCTCCCCGGCCAAGCTCGACGAGACGTTCCGGCTGCTCTCGGGAATGATCACCGCGCCGATCTTCACCCCCGTGGGCGTCAAGACCGAAGTGCCGATCGTGCTGGCCGAAATGCGCGAGCGCACGGGGCCGCAGACCCGCGTGGTCGATGGCACCCGCGCGGTGTTCTTCGCCGGGCAGCCGCTGGCCGCGCGTTCGCCTATCGGCACCGCCGAAACGCTCAACGCCGCGACGGCAGACAGCGTGCGCGCTTTCCATGCCAAATGGTATCGCCCCGATAACACCGTGATCGTGGTGACCGGCGATATCGCTGCGGAAGAGCTGCAAAAACGCGTTGTTACCTGGTTCGGCGGCTGGAAGAAGGTTGGCGCAAAGCCGCCGCAGCCCGATTTCGGCCAGCCGCTCGCTCCGCCCGGAGCGGACCCGGCCAATCCGGTGGGCGAGGCGCGCGTGCTGGTCGAGGCCGATCTGCCGCTGGTTTATAACTACGCGATCCTGCGTCCGTGGAAGCAGATGCGCGATACCATCGTCTACAATCAGGGCCTGATGATCGATCGGCTCGGGCTCGCGTTGATCAACCGCCGCCTCGAAGGGCGCGCGCGCGCCGGTGGCAGCTTTCTGGCGGCCTCGGTCAACGGGCAGCGCATCAGCCGCTCGGCCGATGCCACGCTGGTCACGGTAACCCCGCTCACCGACGACTGGAAAGCGGCGGTCAAGGATGTCCGCGCAGTGATTGCCGACGCTCTGGCAACGCCCCCCAGCGCGGAGGAAATCGCGCGCGAAGTGGCCGAGTTCGACGTGGCGTTCAAGGTTCCGGTGGAAACGCAGGAAACGCTGGCAGGTTCGAAACTGGCCGAAGATATCACCGATGCGGTCGATATCCGCGAAACCGTGGCCAATCCCGATACGGTCTACAAGATTTTCAGAAGCTCCATCCCGCTGTTCACCCCCGAAGCCGTGCTCGCGCATACCAGAGCAGTGTTTTCCGGCAGCGTTACCCGCGCCGTGTTGCTCGCGCCGCGTGCCAGCGCGGGCACCGCCGAAGACGTGCGCGCCGCGCTGCTTGCACCGGTCGATGCCGCTTCGGGCAGCCGCCTGGCCGCCGGATCGCTCAAGTTTTCCGACCTGCCGCCGATCGGCACCCCGGGCATGCTGACCAATACCGAGCAGACCGGCTTGCTCGGGATCGACCGGATCACCCTCTCTAACGGGGTGAAAGCGCTGCTCTGGTCCAATCAGGCAGAGCCGGGCCGCGTCATCGTGCGCGTGCGCTTCGGCGGCGGCTATGCGGTGATCGATCCGCGCGACGCGGTCTATGGCCCGCTGGGCGAGACCGCGCTGATGGACACCGGCTTTGGCGCGGTGGGGCGCGAGGATCTCGATCGGCTGGCCACGGGCCGCAAGCTGAGCCTCGATTTCGAGATCAAGGACACCGTTTTCGAGTTTTCCGCCGATACCCGTCCGGCCGATCTGGCCGACCAGCTCTATCTTTTCGCGGCCAAGCTCGGCATGCCGCGCTGGGATGACAAACCGGTGGCGCGCGCGCGCGCCGCCGCCCGGCTGCAATACGATTCGACCAATGCCTCGCCATCCTCGGTGCTTCAGCGCGATGTGCCGTGGCTGCTCAAGGATGGCGATCCGCGCTATGCCACGCCCAATCCGGCCGAACTGGCCAAAGCCACCCCCGAAGGATTCCGCCGGGTCTGGGCGGCGCTGCTGAAGCAGGGGCCGGTCGAGGTCGATCTGTTCGGCGATTTCAAGCGCGAGGACGCCATCGCCGCGCTCGAGCGGACGTTCGGCGCGCTGCCTGCGCGCGATCCCTTGCCGCAGACCGGCTTTGCCCCGCGCATCCCGGCGCCCAACGCCGAGCCTTTGCTGCTGCCCCATCGCGGCGATGCCAATACCGCCGCCGCGATGGTCGCCTGGCCCACCGGCGGCGGGCGCGGCGGCATCCACGAATCGCGCCAGCTCGAGCTGCTCGCGCAAATTTTCAACATCCGCCTGTTCGACGCGATGCGCGAACGGATCGGCGCGAGCTACGCGCCGCAAGTATCCTCGAGCTGGCCGCTCGAACTGCCTTCGGGCGGCTATGTCGCCGCCTCGACCCAGCTGCGCCCCGGCGATCTGCCCGCGTTCTTCGCCGCAGCCGACCGCATTGCCGCCGAACTCGTCGCCAGCCCGCCCAGCGCGGACGAGATCGCGCGCGTCACCGAACCGATGAAGCAACTCGTCACCCGCGCCAGCACCGGCAATGGGTTCTACATGTACCAGCTCGAAGGCGGCGCGCTCGAACAAGGCAAATTCGACGACATCCGCTCGATCCTCAACGATTTCGGCGCCACCACCCCCGAACGGATGCAGGCGCTCGCCGCCCGCTATCTGGTCGCGGGCAAAGCCTGGCGCGTGGCCGTGGTGCCCGAAAAGAAGTAATCCAATCCCTCCCCGGAACGGGTAGGGGGACCACCGAAGGTGGTGGAGGGGCACGAGCCGAATGACCACCCGCACCGCCACCTGCCGCTGCGGCCAGCTCACCGCCACCTGCACCGGCGAACCGGTCCGCGTCTCGGTCTGCCATTGCCGCGCCTGCCAGAAGCGCAGCGGCAGCGCCTTTTCCGTGCAGGCGCGCTGGCCGCACGATCAGGTGGAACTCACCGGCCCGTTCCACGAATGGACCCGCGTGGGGACAAGCGGCAAACCCACCACCTTCCGTTTCTGCCCCACCTGCGGCGCAACGCTGACCTTCGCTTCGGCCAGCATGCCCGATTTCACCGCCGTCCCCGTCGGCGCCTTCGCCGACCCGACCTTCCCCCCGCCGCGCTTCTCAGTCTACGAGGAGAGCATGCACCCGTGGACGAGCGTTGCGGGCGAGGAAGTGAAGCATTGGGATTAGGGCGGATTTGGCAGTTTTGAGCCTGACGTCGGCGGCAGCTTTTGCGTTGCCGAGATCAAAGCCTATATGTCCGGACACGCCCCAGTTGCGGACATTCATCCGTGAGGTCATAATGACGTGATGGTAAGCGCTTGGGAAAAGCTCGTCGCATGGTGATGCAGCGTTCGATGGGCATCCGTCGAGAGCCCCTGCTGAAGGCGGTCCCATGCGGGCCTGAATACCTAATCGCGCACGCTTGCTTCGAGTGCCGTAAGTCATGGAAAGTCCGCGCCGCCACCGATGCGGTCTGCCCGCAATGCGCCGCCCCGCTCTTTGAGATGGGCCGAGCTTTCAAAGCACCGAAGAAGACAGACGCTGAACAGTGGCGGAAGGTCGAAGCGCTATGGCGGCATGGTTTTCGCTTTTGGTCAGTTGGATCGACCGAGGTTGAGCCTCTACCGACACGGCTGCGTGACGTTGACGACTTCGTTCACCGCAACCCAAACCATCCCGCCCGACTAGAGTCTGTCCTGATGAGACTGAATCGATAGGGGATTCCCAAGCGGGATTGAT
>CAZGWR010000009.1:0-141316 GCA_964529505.1 uncultured Novosphingobium sp.
AAACTACCTCCGAAACAGCGGATACGCCTCAATCTAATCAGGACAAACTCTAGGCAAGTGGCCACGCTCATGGAGCCCAACGTCTATTCTGACGGCGGCGGTCTCTACCTTCGCGTTCGCTCTTCCGGGCGCTCTTGGTTTTACATCGGCACCCTCGATGGCAAGCGAATCGAACTTGGGCTCGGCTCGGCGCTCGATGTCACGCTGGCCAAGGCGCGGGAGCGGGCGGGACAAATCCGCGCAATGCTGATCGATGGCGTTGATCCCCGCGCTGAGCGAGCCAAGACCAAGATCAAAGCGCAACCCGTCTATTGAAGGCAATCTACTTCGCGCCGCACGCAGAATACTGCTCTGGGGGTATCGGCCGGGTAGTACCCTTCGAGTATTTATCGAGGATAATCTCAATGAGGCAGTCTTTCGATCGGTCTCCAACACCGAAGCAAGCCTCTTCCAAAGCCCTGTAACAAAAAGCTTCAACGGGGCGTTCGAACTCAAAGCAGCACTGCTGGCCGACCAACTAACCAGTTTGCTCAACACCGCAGCGAATGAGCAGCTCACTTTGCCTGGACTGCGAGACCTGCCCAACTAGCGGTCTAATCGAGTATGAAAGCACGGGTGTCTCGGCGGCGAACTCTGCTGTACCGGACCAGCCCGGCTGGCAAAATGACCATGGCGGTGATCGCGGCAGTGGCCGAATTCGAGCGTGACCTTCTCATCGAGCGAACCCAAGCAGGTCTGTCCCGCGCTAAGGCTCAAGGGAAGAAGCTAGGGCGTCCAAGCAGCTTGACCGCCGAGCAATTAGAAGCCGTGCGTGGGAGACATGCGAATGGTGCGTCGCTTGGCGTTTTGGCTAAGGAGTTCGGGGTCAGTCGGTCGGCAATTCAGCGCGCCGAGCGCAACTTTTAGCGGCTTAAGTGGGCGACCTGTGTGGCCGGGTTTGCAAACAAGCCGGAACAGCAGGATTGAGGTTTGAATGCGGATAGCGGACTTCAGTCGTCGTTGCGTTCGACGTCAGCTACGCGCCCCACTCTCGGTCATTCCAGTAGTTGCCTCCCCTCTAGCCACCTCCGCCCGGCTAGATTTACTGGCAGTCTGAAAGTGGGACGAAGCGGCCGTTCCCAAGCGTCATATCGAATGACTGGGTTTGCCAAAAGCTGACAACCAACTTTCATTCGACTGACACCGCATTGCGGCAGCAGCTGGACCAGTTGCTGAATGTCGGGTTTTGGCCATCGACCTATGGAAAACAGGCATACATTCTTGGCGTTGGGGTGGCGGTAAAAGCATCAAAACCGACCAGAGCCGCATTTCTGGTCTCGCTGACATAACGGATCAACGGTTGGCGGATCCATGATCACGGAAATTGTCTTAAACTCATCAGTGCGGGAGACGGCTCATCACCTTTTGTCTTTTGGTGGACTTTGGCCGTCGTTGCCGCACACCTCTTTTCAATATGGTGTGGCTTGCACGGTCCTTTGATGTGCTGCCGCAGAGGCCCACCATTCAAGATCGGCGGCAAAGCGCGGAAAGCGCTGGTCGAGCACCTTGCCTTCATCACCCTGCGGGAGGCCATCAGCGTCCAGCGCCTCGCCGACTTTGCCGAGAACGATCGTGCTCGAAATCACGACCATACCCATTTCCGAGAGCGTCGGATGCCAGGCCATCGCTGCCCGGGCGCCGCCGATCTGTCCCGGCGAATAGCTGACGATCGCAGCTGGCCGCCAAAACCATTCTTCGAGGAAATGATCGGTCAAGTTCTTGAGGCCAGGCTGCATGCCCCAGTTATACTCGCCGGTGACGAACACGAAGCCGTCTGCCGCGCTGATTTTCGCCGCCAGATCCGCCATCGCCGTGGGGGCCTGACCGGGCGGATACTCCTTGAACATCCGGTCGAGCATCGGCAGATCGATTGCCTTGGCGTCGATCAGTTGGGCGTCATGCCCGCGGGCCTCGAGCTCCCGGCGCAAATAGTTCGCAAAGCGGATGCCGACGCGGTCACGGCGGTAAGATCCATATAACACAAGCAGTTTCAACATCGTTTCACCTGTCGGTTTCAGCCGTCCGTGCGTGCGGCTTTTCCGCAGTCAACGCAAGCGAAGCGGCCCCGCCCGCTTTGGCGAACGGGGCTCACCACTCTGGCGGGCGATCAGTTGCCGTGATGGACGTCGGAAGAAAGCAAAACGGCTGGCACTTTGCCCTTGTTGATCCAGTAGTGCGAAATGCCGTCGGCTTCGCGGGCAATGTCGCCGGCCTTGTGCAGGATCGGCACGGTGCAGCTGCTGCGGTATTCGGTGATCTGGCCGCTCACGGTATAGATCAGCGCCGGACGGTCCTTGTGGCTGTGCAGCGGCACGATGCCACCGGGCTGGACGACGAGGCGGCGTGTGCGGAGTTGATGATCGGGGAAGTTGATTTCGACGCCGAGATCAACCGTGCCGATCACGGTATCGGTCACGCCCTTGGGCATGGTCGGCGCACTTGCAAGCGCGTTAGCCTCGTTCTTGCCCGCCGGGCATTCGCCAGCGAAAGCGGGAGCGGCGAAAGTGGTTGCTGCGAGCAGCGCGAACAAGGCGCTGCGAAGGGTCGTTCTGGTCATGATCGGTTATCCTGCTCGTTGGTGATGAGGTCGGCAAAACCGAAAGGACCGGCTTGCTGACGCAATGCTGATTTAGGCGCGGTCCGGTTTGCCGCCCAATTTCTTTGCCGTATCGAGTTCATGCAGAAACGGCATTTCAATGTGCGCGCCAGATTGGCCAGCTTACGGACATTGTTCCCATCAAGGATGCCCATCATGGAAATGCCAGCTAACGCGCCCGCCGCTCCGAAAACGCTCGCCTCCAAACCACTCACTGGACGCGTCGCCGTCGTGACCGGATCGACCAGCGGTATCGGTCTCGGGATCGCGCACGCACTGGCTGAAGCCGGCGCCGATCTCGTCATCAATGGCCTAGGCGATGGTGCCGCAATCGAGGCGACACGCGCCGATCTGGCCGCGCACGGCGGGCGGGTAGTCTATGACGGCGCAAACCTGCTGGATGCCGCCGGGGCCGCAGGGCTGGTCGAAAACAGCATCGCTCAGTTCGGTCACGTCGATATCCTCGTCAACAATGCCGGTATCCAGCATGTTTCGCCGATCGAGGATTTTCCGATCGACAAATGGAACGCGATCATCGCGCTGAACCTGTCGGCCGCATTCCACACGATCCGCACGGCCTTCGCGCCGATGAAAGCGTCTGGATATGGCCGCATCATCAATGTCGCTTCGGCGCATGCGCTTGTCGCTTCACCGTTTAAGAGCGCCTATGTTGCCGCCAAGCATGGCGTGCTCGGGTTGACCAAGACGGTTGCGCTCGAGGGCGCGCAATTCGGCGTCACCTGTAACGCGATCTGCCCCGGCTACGTATGGACGCCGCTGGTGGAGAACCAGATTGCCGACACCGCCCAGGCTCGCGGCATCGACCGTGAAGCGGTGATCCGCGACGTCCTGCTTGCAGCGCAACCGACTAAGCGGTTCGCCACGGTTGAGGAGCTTGGCGCGCTTGCCGTGTTCCTTTGCGGCCCAGGTGCTGCCTCGATCACCGGCGCGGCGCTGCCCGTCGAGGGCGGCTGGACCGCGCAATAATATCTGGCGGCCGCCCCATCACACCCGGCGGACGCGTTTACTTACCCATCAGGAGACAGCATCATGAAAACCCTTCACGACGAGATTTCGAGCTACGGCCAGATCGTTCTGGTTCTGCAAGGCGGCGGTGCGCTTGGCGCGTATCAGGTCGGCGTTTATCAGGCACTGGCCGAGGCCGGGATTGCCCCCGACTGGGTGGTCGGTACATCAATCGGCGCGATCAACGCCGCGCTGATTGCGGGCGGCCCGGCCAGCGAAGGCCTCGACCGGCTCCGCGCCTTCTGGAAGCGTGTCGAGAACGACAAGTTCATGGGCATGCCCCTGCCCAGCTGGTTTCCGGCGGCCGCGCGCAACATGATGGCGGTCACCACCGGCGTGCCATCGTTTTTTCGCCCCAATCCGGCGGCCTTTGTCAGTTCGCATGCGCCGCTGGGGGCTGAAGGCGCTGGTTACTATTCGGTCGCGCCGCTCGCCGAGATGCTGGGCGAACTCGTTGATTTTGAACAGATCAACAAGGGTCCGATCCGCCTGACGGTGGGTGCCTCCAACGTACAGACCAGCGAGATGACCTATTTCGACAGCCGCGATCAGACGATCGACTTGCGCCACATCATGGCGTCGGGCGCGCTGCCGCCCGCCTTTCCCGCCGTGCGGATCGACGATCAGCTGTATTGGGATGGCGGCATCCTCTCCAATACCCCAGTCGAAGTCGTGTTTGACGACAACCCGCGCAAGAACGCGATGGTCTTTGCTGTCCACCTCTGGAACCCGCATGGCCCTGAGCCCGAAACCATCTGGGACGTGATGAACCGCCAGAAGGACGTGCAATACTCAAGCCGCGCCGCCGGGCACATCAAGCGCCAGCGCCAGCTTCACAAAATGCGCCATATCATCTCCGAACTGTCGGCGCTCCTCCCCGCTGAGGCGCTCGAGGGCATGAAACAACGCGGCTTGACCGGCTATGGCTGCACCACTCAGATGCACGTCATCCGCCTGCTTGCGCCAGCGCTTGACTATGAGGATCACGCCAAAGATATCGATTTCAGCGCCGATGGCATTCGCAAGCGCTGGGAAGCGGGTTATCGCCACACCTGCGAAACGCTCGAGAAAGCGCCATGGCGCGCCGAAGTCGATCCGAGCGAGGGGTTTGTGCTCCACGAAGCCTGCGCCGGGGAAATGATCGAGACCAACGCCGCCGCTGCCGTATAGAAGCGTGGCCGATGTATAGGGCAGCGAGCTGTGCTAGGTCCAAGTGTAAGGGAGCTTCCAGATGTCCAGCCCGATCGTCACTGCGCTCGATGCCGCCGTTGTCGAAGTGCGAGATCAAGACATGACGCTCAGCGCGCGTCTGCGCTTTGTGGCGGATCGGGTCCGCGAACTGAGCACGGCCTATGCCGAAGCCGTCGATGGTTTTGTGGAGCGCCTAGAACGTGTCAACGCCGGGGCGAGCGCGCCGCAAGTGGGCGATGTCATGCCCGGATTCATGCTCCCCGATCATAATGGGCGTATGGTCATGCTCGACGAACTGCTTGAGGACAGGCCGGCCGTGCTAGTGTTTCATCGCGGACACTGGTGTCCCTATTGCCGCCTGACGATGTCGGGAATGGCGCAGATCGAGGCGCGGATCACACCGCATGCACTCGTCGCGATCTCGCCAGAGCGCCAGCAGTATACCCGCGAACTGAGGGCCGATGCCGGCGCTGATTTCCCGTTCCTGAGCGATGTCGGTAGCGGCTACGCGTTGTCGCTTGATCTTGCGATCTGGGTAGACGATGCCATGGCCCGGTTGATCGCTTCATCGGGGCTCGACATTCCCGAATACCAAGGCACCGAGGGCTGGATCATGCCGGTTCCCGCAGTGTTCGTTGTGGGAACCGATGGGCGGGTGATCGCGCGCCATGTCGATCCGGACTACCGGCGCCGGATGGAACTCGCCGATCTGTTAGGCGTTCTCGAGCGCATCGGCACCCAGGCGGCGTGACCAATCGGCCGAACGCACCAGATTGAGCAGCGCCGATGCCTCGCGCGAGCGTGCGCGGCCCGCCACCGAATAGATCGCCACTGTCCGCTTCAAATCGAGGCCCGAGCACAGCAGATGGCGGACGCGCGCAGAATTCATGGCGCTGGCCGGCATGATGGCAACGCCGAATTCAGCCACGACCAGCGCTTCGAGATCGCGGTCAGAATCGACCTCGTGCGCATGGTCGAGGCTCACGCCCGCCGCATCCAGTCGCCCAGTGTCAAACTCTGCCAGATCGGTCCCAGCATGGACCAGAAACCGCGTGTCGCGGATCAGCTCGACAGCAAGGTCGATCTCATTGCTCATCGCCAGCGGGTGATCCACTCCGACCACTAGATCGAACGCCTCGCTGAACATCGGCCAGGTCTCGAGCCGGTCCCAGCTTTCGCCGATCGCTCCGCCGATTGCCAGATCAACTTCGCCGTTCTTCAGCATCGCGGCGATCTGTGCGCCGGTGCCGCGCCGCAGCTTGAGCTGGAGCCCGGCGAAGGCGCGGTGCATCTCGCCGAGCGGGCGCATCAGATAATCGAGGTCGAGCGTGCGCGAGACCGCAAGCGATAGCGTGGGCACCTCGCCCTTCTTGATTTTGGTAGCGAGCGATTTTGCCGACAACGCTAGGCCGTAGCACTGCTCAAGCAAGGGCTGCATCCGGTTGCCCAGATCGGTCAGATGGGTATTTCGTCCTTCGCGCCGGATCAGATCGCCGCCGAGTTCATCCTCGAGCTGCTTAACCGCGCGCGTCAGCGCAGGCTGGGTGATATTGCACTCTTCGGCGGCGCGCGTAAAATTGAGCGTGCGGGCAACCGACAGAAAATAGCGGACCTGTTGCATTTCCATCGGATGCGGCCCTGTTCCCTGCGAAGTCGGCTAGGCTATAGCGAGGGCCTAGATAGCTGGCAAGCGGAGCGAAAATCGCCGTTCGATGGTCTGGCCCACGCCAATCGCCAGCGCCATACTGGCGATGGCAACCCAAGCATAAGGCTGCAACAGCGGAAGACCGAGCAGCAACAGTTCATCATTGCCGCCAGGGATCAACAGGCTGCCCCAGCCCATCAGCACGCCGCCGATCAGGCAGCGGACCATCACCCTGGGCGCCAGTCTGGTCAGTTTCAGGCGCCCTGCTGTCCACCCTCCGACCAGCGCACCTGCAAACAGCGCGAAGAGAAGGACCAGCTTGATCGCGACACCGCCGGTCTTGCCCTGCGCAAGCGCGAGAAGAGCATAAGTATAGGCCCAAGGTCCGATGGCGATAAGCGAGATCACAAAAACGATGCCGATCACTCCGGTTGCGCGGTGCGGGCTCCAGACGTGCACGGCCAACCTGCCGGCACGGCCCGCGCGCAACGCTTCGTGCACCCTCCAGACGACAAACAGTGCGAACAACACCAGCAGCCAGCTCGCATCGAACAAGAGCGAGGCGACGTGCATTTGCGGAAACTTGCCGATCAGCGGCCAGATGCTGGCGCAGCCGATGAAGAAGCCGACCGGTGTGAGCACATAAGCCCAGTCGCCCGATCCGAACCGCGCGATGGCGCCAAAGACACACGCACGGGTGACGAGAGCGCCAAGACCGAGCAGCAGTCCGCCTGCAACCGTCGCCCATGTCGCGGGATAGCCGATGGGGAGCATCTCCTGGCCGCCGAGCATGCGCCAGACGAGCACCCCGCCGGCCACCCAGACCGCCGCTTCGAGCAGCCCGAGAATGCGCCAGGCGCTGCCTTTGGTCAGTACTTCATCGACAGCCGCGACCATGCACGTCGCACCGTGCTGGATGGCATAGCCCATGATCCCGGCGCAGATCACCGCGATCAGAAAAGCAACGCTCGCGAAGGCAACCGGCATGGTCATAGTGTCTAGTTGGCGGCATCGTGGGCGATGGCCCCTGCGACTTCGGCGGCCATCCTGAACTGGGCATCCTGCGTGGTGATGCCATAGCGCTTGGCTATGAATTTGAATTCGGTCCACGCGAGCCAGGTGCTGCCATCAGTCTCTTCGACGACCAGCATGCGTACCGGCCAGTCAAGTCCGGCGTAGCGATTGGCTTGCAGGAATTGCGTCCCAAGCGGCGGATTGCCAAATCGGACAATGACCGATTTGGCAATCGCAAGATTGGCCTCAGCGCCCAGCGCCTGCTGGTCGATCGCGTCGAAGTAGCGCACGCCTTTTGCAGCGATCGCAGCTTTTAGCCGGGTTACTGTTTCTTCAAACCCATGGCTGCTGCGGACGCGGACGACACCGTCAGCCTTGACAGGCGAGGAGTGTGAGATGGGGGCAGATTCTCGCGCTTTGGCGGAGCTGCCGCTGACAGCCAAGGCAATGGCGAGAAGGATAGGACGAACGAGCATGGGTCAATCTCCATTGAGGCGGGTCACCAGAATGATCGCCTTCTCTATGATCGCGTGTGCAAACGGGAATAGGAATGTCGCATCGAGTTCATGCCAGAATGCTATCGCTCAAACATTAGCGGTTCGTCGGCAACGTCTAGAACTCCGGACTGTTCTTGAGGCATGGTAGCGCGTGAATGAACGGCAGGTTTTGGAGACACCGCTCAATGCGTTGAATAACGCTAACTAGAGCGCTTTGCTGACCGGCCGCTTCGGGGCGTCGCATCGGCAGCTTCTGTCAGGAGCAGACATTAGGTGTGGCTGACGTGAAGGACTAGGTCTGGTCGGCTGCTGCCTTTGCCGGGACGGGCAACAAGCTTCAGATTTTGACAACTAACAGTTCGCACCAGTTCCCCGCGGTTCTCTTTGGTGCGCAGACAAAATTATGGCTAAAACTATGGCTTATTCGATTTCTTGAAAATTTATGTTTTTATTACAGTATTTATTGTATCCCTCCGTCTCCGCCAGATCCGCTTCATTCAGCCGCATCATCTTTAGATCGGGCGCTGGCGTTGCTTTTTCGGGCGCGGTTGGCGGCGGAGCGGTCTTGAGCAGGGACATACGGGCAATCGAGGCAAGGTGGGCTTGCTTCGTGGCTTGACGCTATGCTGCAAGATGGCAAGCGACCGCATAACGCACAACGCCATGATTTCCGCCTTTAGTCTACACAGACAATAATCGCTACCGGCCCAACGCAACAATGCCCCGCACTTTCTTCGGGTGATGAAACACCCGATATTGGCAATCGCGATTGCAACATGCGCTTGAATTGGGTAATTTCTTTCAGTCTTGCCTTGGCGGACGTACGACCCCGCACAACCGCTCGAAGGAATCTACATGAATGAACAGGGGCGGATCAGAAACATTACCGACCTTGCCAAGCTTGCCGGGGTGTCTCCCGGAACGGTCTCGCGGGCGCTCGCCGATTCGCAGCTGATCTCGACCAAAACGCGCGAGCTGATTCAGGCGATCGCGCGCGAGCATGGTTTTCGCCCCAACATCATGGCCCGCAATCTGAGGATCAAACGCGCCGGCGCCATCGGCGTTCTGGTGCCGCTCGGTCATGAGACCGGGCAGCACATTTCGGACCCCTTCTTCATGACCCTGCTGGGGCAACTGGCCGATGCCTTGACCGAGCGGGGCTACGATCTGCTGCTTTCGCGGGTCATCCCGGCCGATCCCCACTGGCTCAGCCGGGTGGCGGATTCGGGCCGTGTCGACGGCCTGATCCTGATCGGCCAGTCGGACCAGTCGGCCGTCATCGATCGGCTCGCCGAGCGCTATCTGCCCATGGTGGCATGGGGCGCAAACCTGCCAGGCCAGATCCACTGTTCGGTCGGCTCGAACAACCGCCGGGGCGGCGAACTGGCCACCAGACACCTCATCGAACGCGGTTCGCGGACATTTGCATTCTTTGGCGATCCGGTCGCGCCCGAGATTGCAGAACGGCTTGAAGGTTGCCGCACGGCCCTGGCCGAGGCCGGGATCAGCGGCGCGCTGACCGTTCTGCCTGCGCATCTCACCGCCGAAACCGCGCATCCGACAATCAGCAAATGGTTCGACAAGACCAAGATCGTGCCCGACGGCATTATCGCGGCATCCGACGTGATCGCGATGAGCGCGTTGCGGGCGCTATCCGAACACGGCGTGTCCGTGCCGGAAAACGTGCGCCTTGTCGGCTATGACGATCTGACGTTCGCCAGCCAGACGGTTCCGCCGCTCACCACGATCCGGCAGGATCTTTGTGCGGGCGCGGCGCATCTGGTCGACTTGCTGTTTCGCCGTTTGGCGGGAGAGAAGACGGCATCCATTGTGTTGGAGCCGCAGCTCGTGGTCCGCCAGTCAAGCTAGGTCTGGCCGCGCAGCGCCGCGATATGTTCCGGTCCGATCCCGCAGCAGCCGCCCAGGATGCTCGCTCCTGCCGCCGCCCAGGACCGCGCAAATGCGCCATATCCTGCGGGTGTGAGGTCCGCGCGGATCGGGCTGAGCCCGGCGTTGGCTTCGGCCTGCGCGCTCATTGGCGGAAAGGCATTGGCGTAAACTCCAAGCCGCATCGCGCCCGTGCCCAGCGCGGTGCGCGCTTCGGCCAGCGCGGCTTCCATCACTTCGGGCTGGCTGCAATTGAATAGCAGGGCATTAGCGCCCAGTTTAGACGCCATTAGCGCCGCATCGCGCACTGGCTCGCCCGAGCGCAATTGCGGCGGCGCGCCGGGGATTTCGTCCTGCAGGGTGAACGACAGCCACAGCGGCTTTTGCGTGTTTGCGACCAGTTCCGCCACCAATTCGGCTTCCGCGAGCGTCGAAAGCGTCTCTGCCTGCCAATGATCGACCCACGGCGCGAGGCCCGCGACGAGCACGCCCAGCACATGCCGCGCGCGTTCCAGATCGACCAGATCGGGGCGGTAGGAGCCGCATACCGGCGGCAGCGATCCCGCCACCCGCACCGCGCGCCCGGCCCCGTCCGCCGCCTCGCGCGCCAGCCTTCCCGCCAAGTCGGCAAGCGCTGGCCCAAGCGATGCGAACCGTTCCGCGCCGATGTGGAACGGCACCACGGCATAGGAATTGGTGGTGATCACATCGGCCCCGGCTGCGATATAGGCCTGATGGACCCGGCCAACGAATTCGGGCGCTTCGATCAGCGCGAGCGCGGACCATTCGGGCTGGCGAAATGGTGCGCCGATGCGCTGCAATTCGCGGCCCGTGCCGCCATCGAGGATCAACATCGCGGGCGCGTCCATGGTCAATAGCCCTCGGCATTGCCCATCGGCAGGCGCGGATCGATCGCGCCGAACAGCGCCGCAGGGGGGATCGGCACGCCTTCATCGTCTTCCACTTCGGGCGGCAGGCCGGTGATCTTCGCGCCGCCGGTCACGATCGCGGCGATGTGGTTGCCGTGCCGCCGCTCGGTCAGGGCATGGCCCTTGGCTTTCAGCGCCGCCAGCGTTTCAGCGGAAAGCCCGAAGCGCTCGTAATAGGTGACATCGGGCAACCATTGCTGATGAAGGCGCGGCGCATCGATCGCTTCCTGCAAGTTCATCCGGTAATCGATCAGGTTGATCAACACCTGCACCACGCCGGTGGGGATGCGGCTGCCGCCGGGCGTGCCGAGCACCGCCGCGAGCTTGCCCTGATGGGTCACGATCGTCGGTGTCATCGAGGACAAGGGCCGCGCGCCGGGGCGGATCGCATTGTTCGAGCCTTCGACCAGACCATAGATATTGGCCGCGCCCGGTTTGGCCGAGAAATCGTCCATCTCGTCATTGAGCAGGATGCCCGTGCCCGGCACGGTCACCCGCGCGCCGAACCAGTCGTTGAGCGTATAAGTGACCGCGACGGCATTGCCTGCCTTGTCGACGATCGAATAATGCGTGGTGCTGGTGCCTTCGGGCGATGCCCCGACGCCGCCCAGCGACAGCGACGGCGTGGCCTTGTCCGGATCGATCCCGGCGCGCAGCTTGGCCGTGTACGCGGGCGAGATCAGCGTGGCGACATCGGTTTTGACGAAGTCTGGGTCGCCCAGGTTTACATTGCGATCATGATAGGCGCGGCGCAGCGCCTCGATCAGCGCGTGCGCGGCGGGCGCGGAATGGAAGCCAAGCTCGCCCATCGGATAGCCCGAGAGGATACCCAGCGTCTCGCAGATCACCGCCCCGCCAGAGCTGGGCGGCGGCGCGGAGATCACATGGTAGCCGCGGTAATCGCATTCGACCGGGGCCAGATCGCGCACTTTGTAGGCAGCAAAATCCTTCGCCGCGAAAATGCCGCCGTTCCTGCGGCTGGCATCGACCATCTTGGCGGTGATCGCGCCGCTGTAGAACGCCGGCGCGCCGTCCTGCGCGATGCTTGCCAGCGCGCGGCCAAGATCGGCCTGCACCAGCCGCTCGCCCGGCTGCCACGGCTTGCCCTGATTCAGGAAGATCGCTGCCGAGGCGGGATCTTTCGCAAAATCCGCCGCGCCCGTTGCCAGCATCGCCGCATCGCCGCGATCGAGCACGAAGCCGTCCGAGGCGAGCGCGACCGCCGCCGCCATCAGTTCGGCGCGCGGGCGAGTGCCCCACTTGGTGCGCGCCATCTCGAGCCCCGCAACCGTCCCTGGAATGCCCGCCGCCAGAAAGCCGCGCGCCGAGAGGCCGGGCACCGGTTTGCCATCCTTGCCCAGATACATGTCGCGCTTCGCCGCGCCTGGGGCCGTCTCGCGGAAATCGAGGAAATGCGTGGAGCCATCGGCCAGCCGCAGCGTCATGAACCCGCCGCCGCCGAGATTGCCTGCCTCGGGAAAGGTCACCGCCAGCGCATAGCCCACCGCCACCGCCGCATCGACCGCATTGCCGCCGCTCTCGAGCACTTTGAGCCCCGCTGCGGTCGCCAGATGATGTGCCGAGACCACGATGCCATGCTCCGCCGCCACCGGCGCGCGCGAGGCGGCCTCGGCCGCGAGCGGCGCCAGCGCCAGCGCGGTGGAGGCCATCAAGGCAAGAACAGCATGGACGCGCGAACGGAGCAGCATGGGCATCATCCCCTTTTATGGTGTGTGGGCTCCCGCTAGCATGCAAAAGCCGCCGCCGCGAAGGGGGCAAATGCTTTGCCCGCTGCCGCGCAACAACCCGGTTGACAATCCCGCCCGCGTGACGCGTTCTGGTACGGGGCAATTCCTACATGCAATCGCAGGCACATCGGCCTGCACACGGCGGGAGCAATCGGCATGCGGCGGCTAAGTTTGCAGCACACAAGTGCATTGGTTCTGGCGATCGCGGGTCTGGGGATGCTCCCCGGCACCGGCTTCGCATCGACTCTGATCACCGGCGCGACCGTCTATGACGGATCGGGCGCGGCTCCGCGCAAAGTGGCGGTCCGCGTGGATGGAGATCGCATCGTGGCCGTTGGCGCATTGAAGCGCCGCAAAGGCGAGACCGAGATCAAGGGCGTCGGCCTCGCGCTCGCGCCGGGCTTTATCGATGCGCACAGCCACCATGATCGCGGCGATTATGCAGACCGCTCCATGACGCCGCTGGTGGCGCAGGGCGTAACCACGATTGTCATCGGACAGGATGGCGACAGCGATGCGCCGTTTGCGCAAGTGGCCGCCAAATTTGCCGCGCGCCCGGCGGCAATCAACGTCGCCTCCTACACCGGTCACGGTTTCGTGCGCGATACGGTGATGGGCAAGGATTTCAAGCGCACTGCCACGCCGGCCGAGGTCGCCGCAATGCAGGCGCTGCTTGCCGCCGATATCAAGGCGGGCTCGCTCGGCCTTTCCACCGGATTGGAGTATGATCCCGGAATCTATTCCGACCACGGCGAACTGCTCGCCCTTGCGCAAACCACCGCAACCAGCGGTGGCCGCTACATCAGCCACATGCGCAGCGAGGATGCCAATTTCGATGCCGCGCTCGATGAATTGCTTGACCTCGGGCGCAAGACCGGGGTTCCGGTGCAAATTTCTCATCTCAAGCTAGCGATTGTGGACCGCTGGGGCGGAGCCAAGAAAGTGCTCGCCAAACTCGATGCGGCGCGAACCGCGGGTATCAATGTAACGGCGGACGTTTATCCCTACGACTTCTGGCACTCGACGCTCACCGTGCTGTTTCCAAAGCGCGACTTCACCGACATTGCCGCATCACGCTACGCGCTCACGAAGCTTACCACCCCGGCGGGCATGCGCCTTGGCAACTATGCGCCCAACCCCGCCTTTGCCGGCAAGACCATCGCCGATATCGCAGGCGATCGGCAGGAAGAACCGGCTGCCACCTATCTCTGGCTGATCCAGACGGCAGAGGCATGGCAAGCGGCACATCCGGGCGTCAAAGATGTTGAATCGGTCATGGGCACATCGATGGCGCCGGACGATATCGCCGACTTCCTTACCTGGAAACATACGAGCATCTGCTCCGATGGCGTCATCGGCTCACGCCACCCGCGCGGCTACGGCGCTTTTCCCCGGGTGCTGCGGCTCTATGTCCGCGAACAGCACAAGCTGACTCTGGCAGAGGCGGTGCGCAAAATGACATCGCTTACCGCAGACAATGAAGGGTTGAAGGGGCGCGGGCGCATCCGCCCAGGAGACAAGGCCGATCTCGTACTCTTCGATCCCGCCCGGATCACCGACATGGCCACGATCGAAAATCCTAATGCCTTGGCGAAAGGGGTCGAAAAAGTGATGGTGAACGGCACGCTGGTATGGGACCGAGACAAGACGACCGGAGCCACACCGGGCCGGTTCCTGACACGCGGCAATCTTTAGTGCGGCGGCGCGAACTGATCGCGGGCGGCGCGCTGCTGGCGGGCTGGGGCGTGACCGGCGCGCGGGCCGCGCCGATCCTTTCGGCCAAGAATTTCGGGTTGACCGCCAGCAAGGCGGCGCGGCGCAATGGCTGGATCGAGGTGGATGCCGCCGCGTTCGAAGCCAACATCACCGCGCTGCGCGGCATGTTGGGCCCGGCGCGGCTCTGCGCGGTGATGAAAGCCGATGCTTATGGCAACGGCATCGCGCTGCTGATCCCCTCGATCATCAAGCTGGGCATCGCCGATGTGGCGATCACATCGAACGACGAGGCGCGGGTGGCGCGCGCGCTCGGCTATCGCGGGCGGCTCTTGCGCATTCGCGCCGCCACGCCCGACGAGATGGAAGACGGGCTGCCGTTCGCGCTCGAAGAGCTGATCGGCAATCCCGATACCGCGGCGCGGCTCGCCCGCATGGCGGCGCGGCGCGGGCGGCCCTTGCGCGTGCATCTGGCGCTCAACGCCGGGGGCATGAGCCGCAATGGACTGGAGCTATCCACGCCTTATGGCCAAGCCGATGCCCGCGCGATGCTGGGGCTGAAGGATCTGCGCATTGTCGGCGCGATGACGCACTATCCCAGCGAGGAGGCTGCCGACATTCTCGGGCAGCTGGCGCAGTTCAATGCCAATGTGGCATGGTTGACCGAGCAGGGCATGAATCCCGCCGGGATCACGCGCCACACCGCAAACACGTTTGCCGCGCTGACCCAGCCCGCCACGCGGCTTGACATGGTGCGCATCGGCGGCGCGATCTATGGCGATCCCGGCACGGTCAAGACCAGCGCGTTTGCGCTGGTGCCCGCGATCAAGGCGCGCGTCGCGGCGGTGAACCACTATCCTGCCGGGCAAACGGTCAATTACGACCGCACGTTCCGGCTGTCGCGCGAAAGCTGGCTGGCCAATATCCCGATCGGCTATTCCGACGGCATCCGGCGCGGTTTCAGCCACGCCAACCGCGCCGAGTTTCCCGCCGAAAGCAAGAACGACAGCGCGGTGCTGATCGGCGGCCAGCGCTTCCCCATCGTTGGCCGCGTGACCATGAACACGCTGATGGCCGACGTGACCGGCTGGCAGGACAGGATCGGCAGCGGCGACGAAGTCGTTCTGCTCGGCGCGCAGGGAACGCAGCGCATCGCGCAGGCCGAATTCGAGGCCAATAGCAGCGGTTATGCCGCCGAAATGCTGGCGATGCTCGGCGCGACGATGCCCAAAGTGCTCCGCCGCCGCTAAAACTGCGCTTTCATGCCGATCAACCAGCGGCGCGGCGCACCCGGTGTAAGGCTGCGCGGATTGGCCGCGCCCGGCGCTTCGGCCAGATCGACTTCGGACGTCTCGCTGAACGTGCCGAAGGTAGCAAAGCGGCGGTCGAAGAAATTGCTGACTTCGGCAAACAGGCTGATCTTGCCAAACAGGCGCGCGCTGCCGCGCAAGTTGACCACGGCAAAACCTGCCACCGGCGCTTCGCGGTTGCCTTCGTCGCCTTGCAGGACCTGGCCGGACTGCGCTTGCACATCGCCGCCCAGCGTGAAGAGGTCGGTCTCGTAATCCACCGAGAATACGCCCCGGTGACGAGGGACCGAAGCGATGCGATTGCCCGGGGCAACCGTGATCGTGCCGTCGGCAGCGGCAGAGGGATTGTCTGGGCTATTGAACACCAGCGGCGAGCGATAGGTTGCGTCGGTCAGCGCATAGCCCGCGCGCAAGCTGAGCGGCCCGCGTGCCATGCTGGCCGATAGCTCAAAGCCTTGCCGCCGGGTGGTGCCGATATTCTGGAAGAACGCGCGGCCGCGCGTGGCCGCCGCGATGAACTGGATGTCATCCCGGCTGGTCGTGCGATAAGCGGACAATTGCCATTGCAGCGTCCATGGCCCCGCGATGCGCCCCGAAGCCCCCGCTTCCCAGCTTTGCCCCACCACTTGCCGCAGCGGCGGATCACCGACGAAGAAGTTGGTGAGGCTGCACGGCGCGGCTTCGTCGGCGCAGGATAGCTCTGCCGGGGTCGGCGCTCGGTTGGTCTCGGCATAGCCTGCGCGCAGGGTCAGCGCCGGGGAAACGCGGTAATCGAACTCGATGCCGGGATTGAACCGGCGAAACACATGATTGCCATTGAGCGCAGTGCCCAGCTGATCGATCAGCTTTACCCGCGCCTCGTTCCAGCGCAGCCCGATCTCGGCGGTAAGATCGGGGCCAAGCGGCAGGCTCTCGGCGACGAACAGCCCGGTGTACTGCGTGGCCGTGCGCAGCCCGACCGGCGCGATCGCGCCGTCCGGTTGCGCGATCACCGCGCCCAGCCCGGTCACGCTGCGCTGCGCGGTCAGCGCCCCCAGCTCGGTGCTTGCAGCAAAGCGCGTGCGGCTGCGATCGAGCGAAAACCCGACGATCAGCGCATTTTCGCCGCCCAGCAGCGCGCGCTTGTCGACGAACTGGATCAACGCGCCGGTGCCGCCGGTTACCGTCTCGCTGCGGTTCAGCACGCCGTAACCTTCGCCGCCCAGCGTATCGGCGATCAGCGCGCCCTGCGCAGTGCGCAGCGGGTTCTCTTCGCCGCTCGCGGCGTTCTCGAGGCAGAGGAAGCCTGCGGCGTCCTCGCACTCCTCGATATCGGCGGCATCGCCGTTCAGCGTGCGCTGCTTGAGCCATTGGCCATAGAGGCTGGCTTCGATGCGGCTGTGCTCGCCGATCGCGATCCAGGGATGCAGGCTGACCCGGTGAAACCGGTTCACGGTCTGGTCCGGGAAAGTGAATACCGCGCGGTAATCGGCCGCAAGCAGCTCGACCGGGGCCGAGCCGTTGCCGGTCAGGTTGCTGTCCGCGCCGCTAAACTTGATATGGAGCCCTGCACGCGCGCCATCCCATCCCATATCGGCAAAGCCGGTGGTGAGCGTGGAGGGCGAGAAGCGCCGCCAACCTGCCTCGTGCCGCGCTTGCACCGCCGCATAGGCGCTGAACGTCCCGCGCGACCACCCCGCCTCGCCGCCGCCTTCGCGCCGCCCATAATCGCCGATCGCGCCATAGAGGTTCACCCCCGGCGCGCTCCTCCCGGTCTTGGTCGCCAGCACCACCGCCCCGCCCAGCGCATTGAGCCCATAGACCGGGCTGGCATCCTTGATCGTCACGCTCTCGATCGCGCTGTCGGGCAGGAGGTCGAAGTTCACCGTATCGCCGAACGGCTGGTTAAACCGCACCCCGTCGACATAGACCGCCAGCCCCTGCGCGTTGCCCTGCAAAGGCGATGCCGCAAAACCGCGATAGACCAGGCTGGGCTGCCAAGGGTTGCCCTGCGCATTCGACAGCGACACGCCCGCCACCTCGCGCGCCACGGTGCCCAGCAGACTGGCCGCAGGCGTGCGGCCGAGCGCGCGCCGATCCACCGCGATCGCATCATCGGCGTCGGCATCATCGCCGGGCGCGGTGACGATGATAACAGGGTTCGCCTCCTGCGCCGGAGCCCCTTGCGGCACCGCAAGCACAAGCGCACCGGCCATCAGGAGCAGTCGTTTCATCGGCATCAGCGGGCTCGTTCCAGCGCGGCCATGCACCGCACCCGCGCATGGCCCAGACAACAAAAGGGCGGGAAAGCCGATGCTTCCCCGCCCCGCTGTTTAGGTGGCTTTCGCCTGGGATCAATACTTCACCCGGGCCCGGACATACCAGGCCCCACCGTTGAACCCGAAAGGCCCGCCGTTGCGCGGATAGACCTGCCCGTCGGCCGAACCGCCGGTGATCGGGAATATCTGCAGCGAATTGTTGTTCAGCCTCTCCGGGAAGGTGTTGAACAGATTGTTTGCACCTACGCTCAGCGCCAGCTCAGGAGACAGATTGTAGGTAATGTCGAGATCAGCCGTCGCTCTGGATCCGAACTTCTGCAGCGGCCCGCCATTCGAACCCGCAGTACCGGCAGTGTTGCCGTAGTCGGTCGCGTTTACAAACGAGCCATAATAGTGCCCGCGCGCGGTCACCGAGAACTTGCCGGCAGAATAGCCCACGGTGAGGTGCGCGATATCGTTAGGAGCGAGATTGCGGATGTTGGCAATCTGCGCGCCGTTGATCACGTTGGCATTCGCTGACGAGACCTTGTTGTTGTTATGGTTGTAGGCCAGCGCGACATTGAGATCACCGCCAAAGGCCTTGGCCGCGTACGAGGCGACAACGTCGACACCTTGCGTCAGCGTGCTGAGACCATTGGTAAAGAAGCTGACCGTACCGCCTTCGCCAACAGCCGCCAACACCGGATTGGCTGCAATATCGGCTGCGGTGATCTGGCCATCTGGGTGGGCCGCATCAACAATCGGGAACGGCTGGGTGACGAAGATGCGGTCGCGCACCTTGATGTTATAGTAATCGACCGTAAGCGACAGTCCCGAAACCGGCTGCGCGGTAAAGCCAATACCGAAGTTGGTAGATTTCTCGGGCGTCAGCGGCCTTGCCCCATAGAGCTGCGATATTGCGCTGCCAACCGGGAACGTACCAGCCTGGACCGAAACGCCGTTTATAAAGGTGGTGGTCAGGGTCGAGTTGTTCTGCTGGCCCGGCGAGGGCGCATGGAAGCCTGTACCGACCGTACCGCGAATTGCGTAACCCGGAATGACTTCGTAGCGTGTGTTGATCTTGCCAACCGTTGCCGAGCCGAACGTGTTGTAATGCTCGTAGCGACCGGCAATGCCGACAGTCCAGTTGCTCGTGATGTCGGTTTCAGCGCCGACATAGACCGCGATGTTGCTCTGGCTCCACTTGCCAGCCTGCTCCGGGCTCACCCCGCCATAACCAGAGGCACCGCCCTGCGCGTAAGCCTGGAAGTCGGATACGGTCAGAGCGTAGGTTTCCTTGCGATACTCAAAACCGCTCGAAAGCGTGACCGGGCTGGCAAAACCGACCTCGACTGGATAGGTCAAATCGAGGTTGGCGTTGGTTTCCTGCTGCGACTGCCGACCGAAATCGAAGCTGGTCTGTGTGGGAGTATTGGTCCGAGCGGGGGATGCCGGATTATTCGGGCTGAAAGCAAAGTTCAGTGAGTTTACCATGCTCAGATCGAGCGTGTTCCGGCTGCTTGATGCCGAGACGTCATAGGTGAGGTCGCCGAAATTGCCCTTGATCCCGGCCGCACCCCACAGCTCATTTACAACGCCGATGAAGATAGGCGTGAAACCAGCCGGATAGAGGTTGCTGAAATAAGGGTCCTGAGTCGTCGAGCAACCGTTTGCGTCAGCCCCCGGGGTCGGATTGAAGTTAAGGTTTCTGTTAGGGCACAACACAATGTCACCCGGCCCCCGGGTTGTTTGCAATGTGCTTCCGGTTGAGTCCAGAATGGCAGCGGTGGACGCGCGATAGTTGAAGCTTTGCCGCGCCTTGCTGCGTGCAGCATTGCCGACGATATAGAACTTTGCGTTGTCGGACAGCTCGAAAGCAGAATTCAGCAGGATCTTCCAGCCGCGCGCAGGCGAGTTGCCCCAGACCTGAGCTGGCAGCGGGAAGTACGGCAACTGGCTTGCCGAGGTCGGGTTCTGCGCGGCAAAAGCAAGCGCGGTCGGACGCGTCACCCCGCGGCTGGTGATAGCATCGTCGTTGTACTCGCCCGAGATATTGATAAACCCGCGGTCGCCGAGCTTGAAGCCGGCATTTGCGGCGATCTGGTAGCTTTGACCATCGCCTTCGTAGAACTGGCCATAGCGCCCTTGAACCTCAATCCCATCGCTGTTGTCACGGATGCCGTAGTTCATCACACCGGCAATCGCGTCGGAGCCATATTGCGCAGTGGCGCCGTCGCGCAGGACCTGAAGGCTCTTGATACCGATCGCGGGGATCGAACCGATGTCCGCACCCTGCGAGCCATAGCTAAGTCCGGTGTCGCCGCCCGAATAGACCTGCACGAGCGCCGACCGGTTCAGACGCTTGCCGTTTAGCTGAACCAGCGTCTCGTCCGCCGAAAGCCCGCGCAGCGAAGGCGAGCGAACGAACGTTGATGCGTCGGAAATCGAATTCGATTGCGAGGTAAAGGACGGTATGAGGTTCTTGACCGTGTCGATCAGGTTCGCGGTAGGCTGCGAGACCAGGTCTTTGGAGCTGATCACGTCGATCGGCGAAGCGGTGTCCGTAACCGAGCGGTCGGTGCGGCGTGTGCCCAGAACCACGATCGCGGCGTTTGCCGCGTCATCGCTCGGTTCGGCGGCTTGCGGGGCGGCCTGCGCGAACGCGGCAGGCGCGGAAATCAGAGCGGCGGCGGCGACCGACGCCATGATCCCGACGTTAAGCAAACGCCGATTGTTCGAAATTTTCATTGATAGAAACCCTTTTCCATACGCTCGTTATGAAGCTGCATAGCATGTCGCGACATCGGCTGGTCTTCCCTCAACCTGCCGACACCGTTTGGCTGCGTAACATTTCGGGCAAAATCGAATCGTTGTATAGCCCACCTGAAACTATTGCCGAACACTGTGGCAAATTTGCCGCGCCGCGCGGATGCACTGCGCAGGCGCAGCAATTTTCATGTAATGCAACCCATTGATATTTCATCATATCGTGGGGCTTGCCAAGGTGCCCGCCGCCACTGGCGGGCAGCATTCCGGCCACACCTGCTCCCGCTAAGCAAAGCCGCGCTGATGAGCCGCTCCGCTCTTGCCCCTTGGTGCAAAGATGCTTTGCAGCGCAGCACGCGCGCAAAAAAGGCTCCAACCAGAGTGATCCGAATTTTCCGCGCCCATTCAATAGGCTGCCTACATTTTCCCGCGGTCCTGCGCGAGAATCGCCGCCGCTTGCAGATCAATGCTGCCTTGGCTAGTCGTACCAAAGGGAAGGCTGCGATATCGCCGGTATTGGAGCCGCATTGGGGGATGCGAGACCATGAACCGCTTCGACAGGAAGCTGATGGGCGTGTGGTCGCGCTGGGGCACCAAAGTGCTGCCGTTTGCCGATGTCGCCAGCGACGATCTGCCGCTGTCGCGGCTGCTGCGGCTATCGCTCATCCAGTTTTCGGTCGGTATTTCGCTCACCTTGCTGGTGGGCACGCTCAACCGGGTGATGATCGTGGAGCTCGCGGTTCCCTCGACGATCGTCGGGGTCATGCTTGCCTTGCCCTTGCTGTTCGCCCCGTTTCGCGCGCTGATCGGGTTTCGCTCGGACACGCATCAATCGGCGATCGGCTGGCGACGGGTGCCGTTCATCTATCGCGGCACCATGCTGCAATTCGGCGGGCTTGCGGTCATGCCGTTTGCGCTGCTGGTGCTTGCCAAGGCTTTGAACGCGGCGGCGGCCCCGGCGTGGGTCGGCCAGATCAGCGCGGCCATTGCCATCCTGCTGGTGGGCGCGGGGGTGCACATCACGCAGACGGTCGGCCTTGCTCTCGCCACCGATCTCGCGCGCAAGGACCAGCAGGCCAATGTGGTCGGGCTGATGTATGTCAGCCTGCTGGTCGGCTCGATCGCCGCTGCGCTCGCGTTCGGTGCGTTTCTGGTCGATTTCACCCCGGGCCGCCTGATCCAGGTCGTGCAAGGTTCGGCGGTCGTGACAATTTTCCTCAACATTTTCGCAACATGGAAGCAGGAAGCGCTGCGTCCGCCTAGCGCCAGCGCCGCGCCGCCACCGCAACCGACATTCCGGGAAAGCTGGGATAGGTTCATTGTCCAGCACCAGGCGCTGCGCCGCCTGCTGGTCATCGGCTTTGGCACGCTGGCTTTCACCATGTCCGACATCGTGCTCGAGCCTTATGGCGGGCAGGTTCTGGGCCTGGGGGTCGGCGCCACGACCAAGCTGACCGCCATCTTCGCAGGCGGCAGCCTCGTCGGCTTTACCCTCGCCTCGCAAATCCTGAGCCGCGGCGGGGATCCCGTCCGCATGTCGGGGTTTGGCGCGCTGCTCGGCCTGCCTGCCTTTGCCATGGTGATTGCGGCGGCGCCGCTGCAGGCTGCGCCGCTGTTTTCGATCGGCGTGCTGCTGATCGGCTGCGGGGCGGGCCTGTTCAGCCACGGCACGCTGACCGCCACCATGCGCTATGCCCCGGCCGATCAGGTCGGCATGGCGCTGGGGGCGTGGGGCGCGGTGCAGGCCACCGCCGCCGGCATCGGCGCGGCGCTGGGCGGATTGCTGCGCGATTTTGCCGGCGATTTCGTGCTCTTTGCGGCCCTGCCCCGGATCGCCAACGGCTACATCGCGGTCTATGTGCTCGAGATCCTGCTTCTGGCGATAACGCTTGCGATCATGCTGCCGATGCTGCGCAGCACAATCTCAGCCCACCCGCTTCGCTGAACGGCGACAAAGAAAGGGCCCGTTCTTGCGAACAGGCCCCTCATTGTGCGCGATCAGACCTGCTTGACCGCGCGCGGATGCGCGCAGCATTCGGGTCTGGCCTCCTGCTTATGGAGCAGGAGCCGCCGTGGCCTCTGCCGATGCTGCAGCGGCCGGAGCTGCTGCCGCCGCGGCTTTGGCGGCGGGCGCGGCGGCAACTTCGCTGCCGGAACCCTGCCAGAACGCGGCGAACCACGTCGTATGCGTCAGAATGGAAGCATGCACCAGCAGCGAGGTGATCACCAGCAGCAGGAACATGCCCGGAAGAGCCACCTTTGGGCTCACATAGAGAAATAAACGACCTTCATTCATGACTCAGGCCTCCTTTAGCGCAGCCAGGGTGTGAGAATAAACGCAAGAATATGCGCCATCACGGCAATCGCACCATAGATACGCGTGCCCCACTTCAGGCCTTCATTGACCTCGATCGCTTGTTTTTCTGTCAACCCTGATGGGTAGACCATATCATCAGTCATTTCGATCCCCTTTCCGAGATGCTATTGTACTGAAACGCTCCGGAACTCCCTCCCGAAGCGGTTTGCCATGCAAGCATCGCGAGAAGCTTGCCCAGCTTTCGCACGAAACCTGCATTCAGCGCTGCTGCGAACGGCAAGCATCCAAACAAGCCAGACTCCGGGCAATGCCGTTATCAGTGCGTCAAGCAGATGTGTCAAATAAATTTCACATCCAAAAGTGTCCAATAAGTTGGACACTTTTGGATGTGAAGGGAAAAGCCCGCTGATTTCTGCAGCATTGCAGTATCGCTCAGGACCTTGGCGGTGCTAATAGGCGGCAATTCGCAGTTGCGGCGGCGCGGCTGAGAAAACAGGATCAAGCGCACTACTAGCGCAGCAAAGTCATCCTGCCTGTCAAAAACCGGACGCATCAGGACTTTGCGCAAGCAGCCGCTTGTGGCAGGATCGGCGGTAGCGGGGTAATTGGGTTCATGTTCGAGATTTCCGGCCAGGTTGTGTCGCGTTTCGAAGGCGAGGCGGAGCAGCGCTTTATCGCCAAGCTCGCGGCGTTCTTGCGCGAAAAAGTGCCGTCGCTGGCGAGCGAGCCCCCAGAAGCGATGCTCCTCCAGTGCAAGTTGCTCAAGGATAAGGCATTCAGCTTTGATATGCGCAGCGAGCAGGCGGTTGCTGCATTCGCTATGACCGCCGCCATTCTCGGCCTCGATTTCGTAGAGCGGTTTCGCGGCGCGCGGCAGATCTTGTATGCGGATACCTCCGAGGACGAGAAAGCCGAATTGCTCTCAGCGTTCACGGTTATCCTCTTGAAACGGTTGCAGAGCTGACGATGGGCTGGGGCGACACTTTCTCGGATGCGTGGAACACAGCGACCGAGACCGCGCGGGCAGGCGCGAATGCTATCGCCGATACCGCCACAGCTGCTTATAATGCGGTTGTTGACGCCAGAAACAATGCCATTGATCGCGCGATCGACGCCGTTACCGGTATTGTAGACTATGTCATCGATGCGAGAGATCGCGCGATCAATCGCGTGCTCGACAGGGTGATAAGCGGCTTCCAGGCCATCTACGACGCGTTTGGCCGCTTGCTCAGCGGCGGCGCAGTCCAACCTTGCCCGCGCGGCGGCAACGGCGGCGGCGGCAATGGCGGCGGCGGCACTGGTCCCACGCCGCGAAGGGATAACCCCCCGCCGGTCGAAGATTACAACATCGTGTCGGTCGAGTGGCTGCACGGCGATGACACCACCGTTATCGGCAATTGCGAGCAATTCGTGAACCTGCCGCGTGATGCCAAATGGCTGGCCGATAGCGGCATTGCCAATATCGACCGGCTGAGCATCAAGCCGCGCCTGCTGGTCAAGTTCGACAAGCCGATTTCTGCAGGTTTCCGTTATCGGATCGTGCCCTTCGCGGGCGGTTCGCCAGCCTACACGGCGACCGAGGAAGGCCGCAACGCCAACTTTAAGGCCTCGCCGAGCGACTGGAGCTCTGGTTCGGTTTCGAACGGCCAGGGCATCATCGACGATGTCCAGCTCGTTGCGGGCGGAGGCTACACGTTTCAGGTCGAAGCCAAGGACGACAAAGAAAAATCCGTGCTGTCGGGCATCATCACCACCAAGCGATTGTTCTGGTACGTCGAACTGCCGATGACCGGTCTGGCCAATGCCCTCACCAGCACGGCATCGATCGAAGCCGAATTCGCAAAGTATCACATGGTGTTGAAGCAATTGCCTGATCTTGCCATCCCTCGGCAGGAAAACATTGGCAACAACACGGATTCGGCCACAATGGCGACCAATGTTGAAAGCGCCATTGCAGGAAATGCCACTGCCGCAGCAAAGGCACCACATCTGCTGCGTATTTCCTACACCGACCATCTTGCGGTCAAGAACCCAAACCAGCGGCAGCGTCTGACGGGGGTGACTGTTGGCCCGGGACAACCCGCAGCGGCGATCGGCGTCACGGCCGCAGGTTTGCGGCCGCCCAACACGGTTGCCGCGCGATCACTGTGGAACAATCTCGTTACCGGCGAGAGCTGGTTCGTTTCGGCGTCTTATCAGCCCGATGGCGGGGGTGCAGCCGTTCCGATTGCCGCCGCACAAGTGACGGCACCAGGTGATGGCCCCCATTTTCGCGACTTATTGGTCGATGTTAGCGGGCTCCCCGCCGGAACGGGCACCATCGACGTATTTGTCAATGTGGTTGACCGTATGCGCGCTGGCCTCGCCATCGGTGGTGCGGCCAATATTTGCGTCTGCACGATTGCGTGGTGGTCAGCGCAGAGCCAATCCGAACAGGCTGGCACGGTTATCCACGAAGCAGGCCACAAAGTCCAAATGGTGGTCAGCGGCACTGGCAAGCAGCCGGATCGCATCGCCACCCAATATGACGACGCCGGGCATGTTGGCAGCCATTGCCACAACGGCGCGCCCGCGGGACAAGCAGACTACAGCACCGGGCCCAATGTCGCTGCCGCCACTTGTGTGATGTTCGGCACGATCACCGCGCACAACACCTTCTGCGGCAACTGCGGCCCCGCCGTGACCAAGGTCGATATCGGCAGCGGGTTCTGACGGGAAAGAGACAGCGCATGGATTTCCAGCCTCCCGAATTCGCCAGCGTTCCTTATGGAACCATCGCGCCCGCCGCATGCGCGCCGCGCATCGCCGATCCGCATTTCAGCGGTGTCGCCATTCGGATACCCGATCACATCAGCGCGTCAGCCAGCGAGAAGATCATCGTGCCCATCTGCGGGTACTATCAGCTACCCACTGGCCCGCTGGTGATGGGCGCCGAAATCCACATCCACGTGCGCGGTGTCGGAGCGCACCCCTTGCCGCCGATTTCCGGCAAAGTCGTGACTGATATGGGCGACAACGAGCCGGAAGTTCCCGATCCCATGTCGCGGCAACCCATTGACCCCAATCGTTTCAAGGGACAGGTTTCGGAGAGTTATTTCTATTTCGACGCCCAGCGCTATCTGCCGCACAAATTGATCCCGGGCACATACGAGGTCTGCGTCAGCTATGGCCAGACGAGATCAAACGTCGCGCGGGTCACGATCACGCAGCGTTGATCATCAAGGCTCCGCGATGTTGAACGCGCCCGGCATCGGATCGAGCGCCGCGAGCCATGCTTCAATTGCCGCCCGGTCCCCCTCGACCTTGAGCCCCGCAGCTTCGAGCGTTGCCAACGGCACTTTGAGGAACAGCAGCCCGAGCAACAGGCGGCGCGGCCCGGTCAACGTTGCCTGCGGGTTCGCGGTCGCCGCCATCCGCGCCAGCATGGTGGTGCCGGTCAGTTCGATGGCAGCGGTTTCGCTGCGTTCGGGCATCACCACATTGAACGTCATCCGCCGCCCGGCCAGCTTCGCCGGATCGATCCGTGTCGCCGCCGAATCGAGCAGCAATTGTGTCGGCACAGCCGCGACCATGTCCTGACTTTGCGTGGTCGTTCCGGCCCCGCTGCGGCCATGGCGCAGTTCGTTTGCGGCAACAAGGAACTGGTTGCGCCAGATCGCGCTTTCGGCCTGATAGCCCTGCTGCTCATAACTGTCCGCCAGCGCGCGCCGTGCCGCCTGGTTGGCGGGATCGGCGAACACGGCGGCGCTCAGCAGCTCGGACGACCAGCGGTAATCGCCCGCCTTCATCGCTGTTTTTGCCTGCGCCAGCACTTTGGCCGCGCCGCCGATGGCCGCGACCAGCCGCTTTGCACGCTCCGCCCCCGGCCATGGATTGAGATTGGCGGGCACCGCATCGTACCAGCCGAGGTAGAACTGGTAGATCGCCTTGGCATTGTGGCTGTAGGTGCCGTAGTAGCCGTGGTTGAACCAGTCGGCCGCCAATGCTCCAGGCTGCACCAGTTGCTCGGCGATTTCGGCCGGGCTCTCGCCCCGGTTCATCAGCCGCACCGTCTGATCGTGCAGCGTGCGATAGTTGTCGCGCTGGCTGGCAAGCATGCGGCTCACCTCGGCCTGCCCGAAGCGCGGCCAGCAGTGGCAGGCGATCTCGATCTCGGTGCGGGGGCCATAGAGCCGCAGCGCCTCATCGATAAATCCCGCCCAGGCGCGCGCATCGCGCACTTTCGCGCCGCGCGGGGTCAGGATATTGTGCAGCGAGCATGTGCTCATCTCGGCCGAGAGCAGCACTTTGTGCGCGGGAAGAAAGAGGTTGAGCTCGCTCGGCGCTTCGCTGCCCGAAACGATCTGGAACTCCATCGTCACACCATCGATCGTGCGCGTCTCGCCGGTGCGTTCGATGCTGTCGGTGGGAGCGATCAGCGTGATCGTGCCCGCCGAAACCGCCACGCCGATGCCGCTGCCCAGCTGGCCTTGCGCCCCCGGCACCAGCCCGGCCCCGAACTGATAGTTCGAGCGCCGCGACATCGCCGCCCCGGCCATCACGTTTTCGCTCGCGGCCTCATCGATGAAGTGCGCGGGCGCGACGATCCTGATCTTGCGGGCGGCGGCATCGGCCTCACTGACCACCCCGCGCACCCCGCCGAAATGATCGGCGTGGCTGTGGCTGTAAATCACTGCCGAGACCGGCCGCGCCCCAAGCTGCGCATTGACCAGCGCCAGCGCCGCGGCGGCGGTTTCGCGGGTGGTCAAGGGATCGACCAGAATCCAGCCCGTTTCGCCCCGGATCACGGTCATGTTCGAGACGTCGAACCCGCGCACCTGCCACACCCCGTCGGTCACCTGAAACAGGCCGTGGCGGCGCAGCAGCGCCACTTCGCGCCAGAGCGAGGGATTGACCGTGGCCGGCGCGGCACCCTGCATCCAATCGTAAGCCGCCATGTTCCACACCGCCTTGCCGCCCGAATCGCGGATCACCGGATCGGCGGCGCTGGCGATGAAACCACGGCTGGCAAATTCGGCATCGCGCCCGTCTTCGGCGGGCAAGGCCAGCGCGGCGGCCTTGTGCGCGGCGATCGTCGCTGCGCTCGCAGGCTTGGGCGCGAGCGCCGGATCGTCCGCCGCCGCTGCTGTCTGCGCGCTGGCACCCGGCCCCGCGCCAAGCGCCCAGACCGAAAGCGCGGCGCAGGCCAGGCGAAATGCGCCGCAGCGCGACATGGGTGGCATCGGCATCGTCTCCCGTTCTTTTTATCGGCCAAGTTTGCGCGCCCGGGCGCGGCTTGACAAGAGGGGCGGGCACGCCGCGCCGCTGGAGCGCGCATCAAAAAAGGGCGGAAGCCGGCCCCCGCCCTTTGTCTTGATCAGTGCCATCGCGCGCCGATCAGGCAGCGATAATCGCCGCCTTGTGGATCACGCCGGGCTCGCGCGGCGGCTCGCCCTTGGGCAGCGCGTCGACATGTTCCATCCCGCTCTCGACCACGCCCCAGACGGTATACTGCTTGTCGAGGAATCGGGCATCGTCGAAGCAGATGAAGAACTGGCTGTTGGCCGAATTGGGCGCGCTGGTGCGGGCCATCGAGCACACGCCGCGCACGTGCGGCTCGGCATTGAATTCGGCCTTGAGATCGGGCTTGGACGATCCGCCCATGCCGGTGCCTTGCGGGCAGCCGCCCTGCGCCATGAAGCCGGGGATCACGCGGTGGAATTTCACCCCGTCATAGAATCCTTCGCTCACCAGTTCCTTGATCCGCGCCACATGCCCGGGGGCAAGATCGGAGCGCAGATTGATCACCACGTCGCCGCCATCGAGCGTAAGCACCAGTTTGTCGTCAGCCATGTCGTCTCATTCCTCTCGGTTCAGCGCCGATATAGCCGCCCCCGCGACAAAGTCGACAGCATGCGCGCCGGGACAGTTGCTTTTGATGCGGGCACGCTTATCCCCGCGATGATGGAGCGCGATGACGAGCGGATGGATGACCCTTTCGCTGGCGGCAGCGGTGTCGGGATGGACACGCTGGCGCCAGACGAATTCTCGCGCCCGCTCGAGGCGCGCAATGCGCAGAGCCTCGACGATGAGGACAATACCTTGCGCCCCGGCTTCATCCGCCGGGTTACCGAAGCGCTCGACAGCGAAGACCAGGAGACGGTCTACAATCTCGTCGAGCCGCTCCATCCCGCCGACATCGCCGATCTGATCGAGCTGATCGGCGCGGATTACCGCGTCGATCTGGCCCGCGCGATCAACGATCTGCTCAGCAGCGAGGTGATCGCCGAGCTCAACGACTATGTGCGCGACGCCTTGGTCGAAGAGCTCGATCCCGACGAAGTCGCCGAAATCGCCGAGCAGATGGAGACCGACGACGCGGTCGCGCTGATCGGCGATCTCGATGAGGAAGACCAGCAGGCCATCCTCGCCGAGATGGAACCGGAAGACCGCGCCGCGATCGAAAGCGCGCTGTCCTATCCTGAAGAATCGGCCGGTCGCATGATGAGCCGCGATCTGATCGCGGTGCCCGAGCACATGACCGTGGGCGATCTCATTGACTATATGCGCGAGGATCAGGATCTCGCGACCGAATTCTGGGAAGTGTTCATCGTCGATCCCAAGCATCATCCGGTCGGCACTTGCGCGCTCTCGTGGATCTTGCGCACCCCGCGCGCCATCGCGCTGACCGATGTGATGAAGCGCGACCAGACCCTGATCCCGGTCACCATGGATCAGGAAGAAGTCGCGCTGCGTTTCCAGAAATACGCGTTGATTTCCGCCGCGGTGGTCGATGAAAGCGGGCGGCTGGTGGGCCAAATCACTGTGGACGACGTCGTCCACATCATCCAGGAAGAGGCGAGCGAGGATATCCTGCGCCTCTCGGGCGCGGGCGACGGTGACATCAACGAGCCGATCCTGCTGACCGTACGCACGCGCCTTGCATGGCTGGTGGTCAATCTGGGCACCGCGATCCTTGCCTCGTCGGTGGTCGGTCTGTTTCAGGGCGCGATTGCCAAGCTCGCGCTGCTGGCGGTGCTGATGCCGATCGTCTCGGGCATGGGCGGCAACGCGGGCACGCAGACCCTGGCGGTGGTCGTCCGCGCGCTTGCCACCAACCAGCTGACCAGTTCGAATACCGTGCGGATGATCCTGCGCGAGTTTCGCATCGCGCTCGCCAACGGCCTTTCGCTTGGTGTGTTGATCGGCACCGGCACCGGCCTCGTGTTCCAAAACCCGCTGCTCGGCGCGGTGCTGGGCACGGCCATGGTGATCAACAATCTGGTCGCGGGGCTGGCGGGCATCCTTGTGCCGGTCACGCTCGACCGGCTGCGAGTCGATCCGGCGGTGTCCAGCGCCGTGTTCGTGACGATGGCGACCGACGTGATGGGCTTCTTCTCGTTCCTCGGCCTTGCCGTGCTAAGCGGATTGGCCGGCTGACCCCCATGCCGCTGAGCATGACCAAAGTCGCGTTCGGCGCGACCTCGTTCGACGACCTCCACGGCTGGTTCAAGACACGCCGCGAGTCCGCCCGCCTCACCACGCGCTATCTGCCCAAGCGCCACGCCGAGATGATCGGCGGCTCGGTCTACTGGATATTGAAGCACCAGTTGGTCGCGCGCAGCGAAATCCTCGCCTTCGAGGATTCGCCGGACGGTCGCACCGAAATCGTGATCAGGGCCAAGCTGATAGACGTCCACCCCAAGCCCAAGCGCGCGCATCAAGGCTGGCGCTATCTGGAAGAAGCCGACGCGCCGCGCGATCTGGCCGAGGGGGAGAGCGCGGAAATGCTGCCGCCGAGCCTTGCGGGCGAGCTGGCGAAACTGGGGCTGGCCTGACAATTTGGCTGCACCAAATAAATCATATAAATGTGGTCACCTGTCCCCTGAATTCGCCGCGATTCTCCGACAAAGGACCTGCCTGATGACCTTCGATCGCCGTACAGCCATGGGCATTGGCGCAGCCGGTCTCGCCACGCTGGCCGTGCCGGGCCTCGCCGCGCCCGCCCCGTCGCGATTTCAGGTGAAGGGCAACGCCTTCATGCTGGACGGCAAGCCGTTCCAGATCCTCGCCGGCGAGATGCACTATCCGCGCATCCCGCGCGCGCTGTGGCGTGATCGGCTGCGCAAGATGCGCGCGCTCGGCTTCAACACGCTGAGCGCTTACACATTCTGGAACATCCACGAACAGAAGCCCGGCCGCTATGACTTTACCGACAATCTCGATGTCGCCGCTTGGGTGCGCGCGGCGCAGGAGGAAGGTCTGCTCGTGCTGCTGCGGCCGGGGCCCTATGTCTGCGCGGAATGGGACAACGGCGGCCTTCCGGCGTGGCTGTTCCCCGATACCGGCACCGCAGCGCGCGCGCTCGATCCGAAGTTCATGAAGCCCACGGCCCGCTGGCTGGGGCGGCTGGGCGAGGAGCTTGCGCCGCTCCAGATCGACCGCGGCGGCCCGATCATCATGACGCAGATCGAGAACGAGTACGGCGCCTTCGGCAGCGACCAGCGCTATCTGCTGGCGCTGCGAGACGCGACCCGCGCGGCCGGGTTTGGCGGCCAGCTCTATACCGTCGACGGCGCAAAGGATCTCGAAAGGGGATCGCTGTCTGGCATTCCGGCGGGCATCAATTTCGGCACATTTACCCGCGACGAGGCCGAGCGCGCGTTCAAGGAGCGCGCCGAAAAGGGCTTTACCGGTCCGGATTTCTGCTCTGAATATTGGGCCGGCTGGTTCGATCACTGGCGCGAAACGCACGCGGTGACGAGCACGGACAATGTCGTCGCCAATCTGAAATGGATGCTCGACCGCAAGATGTCGGTGAGCTTCTACATGTTCCACGGCGGCACGTCGTTCGCGACCTGGGCGGGCGCCAATCTCGACGTGGAGAAGAACGTCTTCGAGCCCGATATCTCCAGCTACGATTACGACGCGCTGCTCGACGAGGCGGGCCGGCCAACCGCAAAGTACGCAGCGGTGCGCAAGCTGCTGGCGGACTATCTTCCGGCAGACCGCTTCCACGATCTGCCGCCTCCAGAGAAGGCGCTGACCGTCGCGCCCTTCGCGCTTGGCGAGGTGGCCCCGCTCTCGCAGTTGCTGGGTCCCGCGCGGTTGGCCGAGGATCCCAAGACGCTCGAAGGCTGCGGCCGGACGGCAGGCATGCTGCACTATCGGCATCGCCTTGCGCAAAAGGCGGCGGGACAGCTTAGCCTGACCGAAGTGCGCGATCTGGCGCTAGTGAGCATCGACGGAAAGCCCGCAGCGACACTCGACCGCCGCCGCCATGACACCGGCTTTGCGATCGACGCACCGGCGGGGGCCATGATCGAAGTGCTTGTCGATGCCATGGGCCATGCCAATTACGGCAAGGGCGTCGGCAAGGACCAGAAAGGGCTGATCGGCCCGGTCGCCGTGAACGGCACGCAGCTGAAAGGCTGGGAACATCGCCCGGTGCTGCTCGAAGATCCGGGCAGGCTCGTGTTTGCCGCACGTCGCGGCTCGGAGTCTGGCCCCGCCTTCTATCGCGGTTCCTTCACCATGGCCGAGGCGGGATACACTTTTCTCGATATGCGCGGCTGGGGCAAAGGCTATGTCTGGGTGAACGGCCACAATCTCGGCCGATACTGGGCAACCGGTCCGCAACGCGCCGTTTTCGTTCCGGCCCCGTGGCTGAAGGTGGGCGCGAACGAAGTCATCGTCCTTGACCTGTTCGGCCCCACCGAAACCACGCTTGCCGGTCGGACCGAAATGATCTGGGATATGGCAGCAAAACCGCCAGCAATCTGAGCGCAGTTATATCGGCACAAGTCACGCTGACTGAAGTTAGCGTGACTGGCGCAACAGCCGCCGCTAAAGCGCCATCTGCGCCTCGCGCTCGACCACCTTGCGCAGCACCGAGGCATAAGTCTGCGGGTCCTGCGCGCCGGGGATCATGAACTTGCCATTGACCACCATCGCGGGGACGCCGCTGATGTTCCAGTCCCATGCCTGCTGTTCGCCCGCCTCGACGATCGCGTCGAGATCGGCGTCGGTCAGCGCGGTTCTGGCAGCCTCGCTTTCCATGCCGGCCTGCGCGGCAAGATCGGTCAGCACGGCGGGATCGCTCATGATGCGGCGCTGCTGGAAATGCGCGTCGAACATCAGATGCTTGAGCCGCACCTGCATCTGCGGCGAATAGTCGCGCAGGGCGTGGGCGAGCAGCCGGTGTGCGGCGCGGGTGTTCCACATGCGCGCGGGCGGCGCTTCGCCTTCGCCGGAATAGCTGAACGAATAGCCCGCGCTGTCTGCCGCGGCGCGCATCCGCTCGCTGGCGTCGGCGGCCTGCTCGGCGGTGCGGCCATATTTGCGCATGATGTGCGCGCGCTGGTCTTCGCCTTCGGGCGGCATGTCGGGATTGAGTTCGAAGGGATGAAACCGCACCGCGGCTTCGATCTCGCCCTCCAGCCCGGCGAGCGCGGCATCGAGCTGGCGCACGCCGACCACACACCACGGGCACATGACATCGGACCAGATGTCGATCGTCACTTTAGCAGGCTGGTTCATTGTTCGATCCACCATTTGAGCAAGTGATGCGCCACAGCAAAGGGTGGCGGGGCAAGAAAAGCGCCGTCCTCGCGGCCAACCGTGAGGTCGTTCATGGCATATTCCACCTCGGCGCGGCTGAACCAGCGCGCGTCGTCGAGCTCGGTCTTGTCGATCACGATCGCCGGATCATCGGCATAGGCATGGCAGCCGATCATCAGCGAGGAGGGAAACGGCCAGGGCTGGCTGGCGACATAGCGCACATCGCGCACGCGCACGCCCGCCTCTTCGAAGATTTCGCGGGCCACCGCTTCTTCGACTGATTCGCCAGGTTCGACAAAACCGGCGAGCGCGGAATAGCGCCGCGCCGGAAACCGTGGCTGGCGGCCCAGCAGCAACATGCCGTCGCACTCCACGCTCATGATCGTCACCGGATCGACGCGCGGGAAATGCTCGGCCTTGCACGCCGCACTGGTGCAGCCGCGCTGCCAGCCCCCCTTGGCGAGCGTGGTGGGCTGGCCGCAGCGCGCGCAGAAACGGTGGCGCGCGTGCCAATCGACCAGCGCCTTGGCCCCGCCATAGGTCGCAAGATCAGCGGGCGGCAATTGCGCCATCGCCGCCCAGAGCCGGGGGTTGGCCGGGGCCACGCTGCCGATCAGCGCAGGCGAAACCGCCGCGAAACAGCCCCGGCCATCGGGATTGAGGCCCAGAAAGACCAGCTCGGCCTGCGGGTCGGCATCGGCCAGGGTGCCCCACATCAGGCCCCCATCGTCGCCGATCACCGGATCGAGCCCATCGAGCAGCAGCAACCGCGCGCGCCAATCCATCAGCGCGGCCAGCTTGTCGGGCGCCGAGCGGATATGGTCGGCGCGATCGATCGTCGATCCGGCAAACGCGATCGGCGCCTTCGGTGGAGGAGCCAAGGTTGCCATCACGCCGCCTTCTTCATCATGACATCGGCGAGCAGCGCCTTGGGAAATTCTTCCGAGGTCGGATAGGCGTTCGACGGCATGTACTGCGTGTAGAACCCGGCGCGCACCCCGACGCGGAGATTGACAAAGGCGGTGGTGCCCGCCGCGCCCGACCACCCGAAGGTGCCCGCATCCGCGCCCAGGCCAACGCGCCCGCCCGCACCAAATCCGGCGTTTGCAACCCAGGTGCCGGACATATCCGTGCCCGCAGGAAGCAAATTGCTCGTGCCCAGCCGCACCGCCGCCTCGCTCATCACGCGGACCGGGCCGCTCTTGCCATAGGCGAGCAGCATCATCTGGAAGCGGTCGTAATCGCGCGGGCTGCACACCAGCCCCGCGCCGCCGAACGGGAACGCCGGGGCATCGAGATAGATCGAGCTGGCTGCGGGATCGATCGGCACCAGCGCCCCGTTGAACACGCCGTAGTTTGTCGTCAGGCGGCCGGTTTCGTTGGCGGGGACGCGAAAACCGGTGCTGGCCATCGCGCAAGGGCCAAAGATCCGCTCCTGCAGAAAAGCATCGAACGGCTTGCCCGAGGCGATCTCGATCACCCGGCCGAGCAGATCGAGCCCGACCGAATACGACCAGCGCGTGCCCGGCTCGTAAACCAGCGGCATGTCCGCCAGCTTGTCGGCAAATTCGGCGAGGCTGGGCACGGGTTTCCCCGCGAAGATTCCGGGCACAGCCTGCCGGGTGACCTGCCCCGGCAGCAGCCCCGCCTGCTCGTAGGCATCCTTCAAGGGGCCCTTCTGGATGATCGAATAGCCAAGCCCGGCGGTGTGGGTCAGCAGATGGCGCACGGTGATCTGGGTCTGCGCCGGTTTCAGCTCGGTGATCGAGCCATCAGGCGTCACCTGAACCTGCATCCTGGCATATTTGGGCATGAGATCGGCAATCGGCTGATCCAGGCGCAGCTTGCCCTCGTCGATCAGCATCATCGCGGCCATGCCGGTGATCGGCTTGGTCATCGAATAGATGCGATAGAGGCTGTCGAGATCGGCCGGCCGGGTGCTATCGAGCGCCAGATTGCCCCGCGCCACTTCGAGCGGAGAAGCGCTGCCTAATCCGATCGCGGCGACCACGTTGGCCAGCTTGCCCGAGCTCACGTAATCGCTGGCCAGCCGCGCCACATTGGGAAACTGCGCCTCGGCCGCCGCGCTCGCATTGGCCCAGCGCGGCAATGCGATCGATCCGGCAAACCCTGCGCCAAGCACAGCAGAACCGCGCAGCAGCGCGCGGCGGGACAACATCGATTCAAGATTTTGCATAGTTTACCTGTTTGCGAGGGCGAGGCGGGCGGCTTTGGCGAAAACGGTGGGAAGCCCCGCCGCTTCGATGTGCTCGAGCGGCCAGAATTCTCCGGCTGGCAGATTACCCAAATCGGCGCGCGCGCAAAGCATCAATTGCAATTCGAGATCGAAATGGGTGAAGCTGTGGCGCACCACGCCGCCCGCCTGCCACGCGCCCTCAAGCGACGCAGCGCCGGTGCCATCGGCGCGCGCCGCCCAGCCATCATCGGGCAGCGCGCGCATCCCGCCGAGCATGCCCGCGTCGCGGCGCGTCACCAGCAGGACATGGCCATCGCGCTCGATCCAGAAAGCGCAGCCCCGGCGCAGCGGCTTGGCTTTCTTCGCCGCCTTGACCGGCAGCCGTTCCGGCTCCCCCGCCGCACGGGCGAGACAGGGCACCGCAAGCGGGCAGACCAGGCAGCGCGGCGCTTTTGCCGTGCAGACAGTCGCGCCCAGATCCATCATGGCTTGGGCAAAATCGCCCGCGCGCTCCTGCGGCGTGATGGCATCGGTTGCCGCGCGGATCGCCGCGCGCGCGCCGGGCAGCGGTGCGCCGATGGCGCAGAGCCGAGCGACCACGCGCTCGACATTGGCATCGACCACTACTGCGCGCTGGCCAAAGGCAATCGCGGCGACTGCCGCGGCGGTATAGTCGCCCACCCCGGGCAGGGCGCGCAGTTCGGTTTCGCTGTCCGGAAAGCCGCCGCGCGCAGCCACCGCGCGGGCGCAGGCGAGCAGATTGCGCGCGCGTGCATAATAGCCCAGCCCCGCCCATGCCGCCATCACATCGGCATCGGCCGCCGCCGCCAGCGCCTCGACTGTGGGCCAGGTGCCGAGGAACCGCGCGAAATAGGGCCCGACCGCCGCCACTGTCGTTTGCTGCAACATCACCTCGGACAGCCAGACTTTGTAAGGGTCGGAGCGCGGCTCGCCCGGCAACGCGCGCCAAGGCAGGCGGCGGGCATGGACATCGTACCAGCCCAGCAGCAGCGCGGCGATCTTGCCCGGTTCATTCACCACCGAATTTGCTCTCCCCGGCGCTCGTCTGCGCTGCGCGGCTATGGTCTGTGCTGCGCGGCTATGGCATGGCGATGCGCGATATGAAAAGCGAACCGCCCGAAGGGGCCTCAAAAACCCCCACCCGCAAAACTGCGCCGCAAAAGGTCGCGCCCAAGCCTTACGAGCGCGCGCGCGGCGGCGAAGCGCGCCAGATCGCCGATCTGATGCCCGCGATCGGGCGCACCGCGTTTCGCCGGTTCGGCTTTGTGCAAAGCTCGGTGGTCACCCGCTGGCCCGAGATCGTCGGCGCGGCGCATGCCCGCCATTGCATGCCCGAATCGATCCGCTTCCCGCCCGGCGAGAAGGCGGATGGCATCCTGCAATTGGTGGTAACCCCCGCCCACGCGCCGCTGATCCAGCATGTCGTGCCCGAGATCATCGAACGGGTGAACCGCTTTTTCGGCTACAGCGCGGTGGCGCGGGTCAAGCTGCGGCAAGGCGAGGTTCAGGCGCCGGGCGCTACGCCGACCGCGCGCCCGGGCGGAACCGGAGCGCCGCCGTCGCTCAAACCGATCCCGCTGGAGCTGGGCGACAGCCTGCGCGATATCGGCGATCCGGAACTGCGGACGGTGCTTGAATCTTTGGCGCGCAGCCTTGGCGCGGCAAACGGCAAACGCTAATGCCGCGCTAATGGGGTGCTAATGGGGCGCTATTGCACTGCTGATGCACCGTTCGAGGCGGGAAAGAAGGTTTCAACATGAGCGCGCACTGGAAAACTCTGGCCACCACGATGGGGCTGTTGGCAGTTTCATTGGGCAGCGCGGCGGTGCTTGCCGCCCCGCCCAAGCCCGGCGCGCGCGCGCAAAACTGGAACCAGACGGTCACCCGCACCCCGCTCGACAGCTATGTCCTGGGCAACCCCAAGGCCCCGGTCAAGCTGGTTGCCTATATCAGCTACACCTGCTCGCATTGCGCGCACTTCGAAACCGAATCCGACGCGCAATTGCGCCTGGGCTTTATCGCGCCGGGCAAGGGCTCGCTCGAAGTGCGCAGTTTTCTGCGCGATCCGGTCGATCTGGCGGTTTCCTTGCTGACCCATTGCGGCCCTCCGGCCAAATTCTTCGGCACCCACGCGGCGTTCCTGCGCACCCAGGCCAAATGGCTTGCTCCCGCAATGGCGCTGACCGAAGGCCAGAAGGAACGCTGGGCCAGTCCCGATTTCAAACTGCGCATGCGCGCGATTGCCAGCGATCTCAAATTCTACGACATCATGGCGCGGCGCGGCTTCAACCGCACGATGGTGGACCAATGCCTCGCCGACAAGGCGCTGGCCGACCGTCTGGCCAAGCATACCAAGGATGCCGCCGAAAAAGATTTCGTCACCGGCACACCGAGCTTCCTGCTCGATGGTCTCCCGCTGGCCGGAACCTCGAACTGGGAAACGTTGAAACCGCAAGTGGAGGCGCGCCTGCGGTAACGCCGCCGGCGCTCTTCAATCCGCAGGCGCTATCGGCTAATCCAGCGCCGTTGATCTCGTTCCCGTATCAGGAGCATACACGTTTATGAAATCCGCTCTCATCCTGCTCGCAGCTCCGCTCCTGCTCGGCCTTGCCGCTTGCGGCCAGAAGGAGGAAGGCGCTGCTGCCGTGAGCGGCGGCGCGCCGATTGCGAAGATCGCGCCGCCTGCGGGCAAGGCATGGGCGGAAGTGATCACGCAGACGGCCGACGGCGACTATGTCATGGGCAATCCCAAGGCACCGCTCAAACTCATCGAGTTCGCGTCGCTCACCTGCTCGCATTGCGCCGAATTCTCCGAGAAGGGCATGCCGAGATTGCGCGATGATTATATTGCATCGGGCCGGGTGAGCCTCGAGTTTCGCAATTTCATCCGCGATCCGTTCGATGCGACGATGGCCATGTTGACCCGCTGCGGCTCGCCCGAAAGCTATTTTGCGCTGACCGAGCAGGTCTATGCCAATCAGGCGGCGATCCTGAACGGTCTCGGCCCGGTCAGCAAGGCGCTGCAGAACGCCAATGTACCGCAGGGTCAGGTGTTCTCGATCATCGGCACGCGCGGCGGGCTGGTCGATTTCTTCGCCGCGCGCGGCATCGCCAAGGATCAGGCCGCGATGTGCCTGGCCAAAGCGGAAACGGCCACAAAGCTGGCCGACGGAGTGAAGACCGCCAGCGACAAGTACAATATCACCGGCACCCCCAGCTTCATCCTGAACGGCACGAATATCGAAGTGGCGGCGTGGGAGAGCCTTGAGCCTATCCTGCAAAAGGCAGGCGCGCGGTGATCCGGCGCGGCTGAGGTCGCGCGGGACCACGCCGGGGGCATGGCGCAGCCCGCACCGATGCAGTTCAAGCGCCTGAAACTGTCGGGTTTCAAAAGCTTTGTCGAGCCCACCGAGCTGCGCATCGAGCCGGGTCTGACCGGGGTGGTCGGCCCCAACGGCTGCGGCAAATCCAATCTGCTCGAAGCGATCCGCTGGGTGATGGGCGAAAGCTCGGCCCGCTCGCTACGCGGCGGCGGGATGGAAGATGTGATATTTGCCGGCACCGCGCGCCGCCCGGCGCGCGATTTCGCCGAAGTGATGCTCACCGCCGAAACCGGCGCAAACGGGCAGCTTGACGGCGAGCTCGAGGTCGTGCGGCGGATCGAGCGCGGCGCGGGCTCCGCCTACCGGATCAACGGCAAGGATGTGCGCGCCAAGGACGTGGGGCTCGCCTTTGCCGATGCCGCCACCGGCGCGCACAGCCCGGCGCTCGTCAGCCAAGGCAGGATCGCCGCAGTCATCGCCGCCCGCCCCACCGAACGGCGGATGATGCTGGAGGAGGCCGCCGGGATCGCCGGGCTGCATGTGCGCCGCCGCGATGCCGAGGCCAAGTTGCGCGCGACCGAGACCAACCTTGGCCGCCTTTCCGATCTTCTCGCTGGATTGGAGGCGCAGGCTGCAGGATTGCGCCGACAGGCCCGCGCGGCTGAACGCTACAAGGCGGTGAGCGAGCGCATCAAGTTGGCGCAGGCGCGGATGATCTATGCGCGCTGGCGCGATGCTGCACATGCGGCGCAGGCCGCGCGCACCGAGGCAGCAGCCGCCGAGGCCGGAGTCAGCGCGGCGCAGGCGCAAGTGCAAACGGCCACGGCAAAGCAGCATGAAACAGCATCTGCCCTCGCGGCCGCGCGCGACATGGTGTTCGAGCAGCGGCAGAAAGTAGCAGCGCAGGCTCAGCACCTGGCAGGCCTCACATCACAATTGGAGGCCGCCGAGCAGCGGCTCACCGATATCGACCGCCAGTTGCAGCGGATCGAGAGCGATCGCGGCGAAGCTGACCGGCTGACCAGCGATGCTGCGGCGGCCGCCGCGAAGCTCGATGTGACCATCGCCGAGGCAGAGCGGATACAAGCGGCAGAAAGTACGCGCCGCGCTGGCGTTTTGGCCGCGCAGGACGCCGCCGATCAATCGGCCCGCGCCGCCGAGTTGCACCTTGCGCACAAGGTGGCCGACCAGGCCGGGATCGAGGCCGATTGGCGGGTAGCCGAGGCCGCCCTGAGCAATGCCATGCAGCGGCTCCAGCGGATCGACGCGGAGATGGCGAGGCAGGCCGCAGTGGCCGAGGCGCTCGCCCGTGAACCTGATCCCGCCGCGCAAATAGCCGAGGCGGAGGCGCGCCGCGCGCAGTGCGCAGCGGCGCTGGAGCAAGCCCACGCAGCTCGCGGCGCGCTGATGCAGCGCCGCGAACTGCTGAGCAGCGCCCGCGACAGCGCAGCGGGCGCGCTGGCGATGGCCCGCGCCGAACTGATCGGGATCGAACGCGAGGCCGCAGCACTTTCCCGCGACAAGGAGGCGCGCGGCAAGGCCGCCGCCCAAGGCAAAGGCAAAAGCGCTATCGCCGGGCTGCGCGTCGCGCCGGGTTTTGAACGCGCGCTCGCCGCGGTGCTTGGCATTGACGCAAACGCACCGCTGGGGCCTGCGCCGGCGGATGCATCAGGGCGATTCTGGACCGGAGCGGCCACTCCCGCGCTTCTCGGCGACTCGCTGGCGCACCATGTCCCGCAATGCCCGCCCGAGTTGGCCGCGCGGCTGGCGCTGGTGCGCCTGGCTGCGCAGGACGAAGGCCAGCCGCTGGCCCCGGGCGAATGGCTGGTGACACATGCGGGCCAGCTGCGCCGCTGGGATGGCTTTGTCGCGCGCGGCGAGGGCTCGGCCGAAGCGGCTGTGCTCGAAGCCGAGAACCGCCTGGCCGAGCTGGCGGAGGCGCTGCCCGCGCGGCGCGCTGCAGCAGATAAGGCCGAGCGCGACAGCGAGGCGGCCCGCAGCGCACTGGCCGAAGTCCAGAACGCGCTGGCCCTGGCGGAACGCACCGTAGCCGCCGCAGCGGACGGTGAGCGCGCGGCCTTGCGCGGCCTCGACCAGGCCGAGGCGGCGCGCGCGCGGATGGATGCCCGCCGCGCCGAACTGGAGCGCGCGCGCGCCGATCTGGCAGAGCAAGGCGCTGCGGCGCGGGCGGATCACAGCGCGGCGCAATCCCGCCGCGCCGCGCTGCCCGATCCAGCGGCAGGGCGCGCGGCGGTCGATGCCGCGCGGGCCGCGAATGATCGAGCGCGCACAGCTTTGCAGGCGGCAATGGCAGCGGTGGCCGCGCTCGAGCAGGCGCTGGCGGTAGGACGCGAGCGACTGGCCGCGCTGCGCGGCGAAATCCGCAGCTGGCAGGGGCGGGCGGGCGAAGCGGCGCGGCGGCTTGCCGACATGAGCAGCCGCGCCGACGAACTGGCGGGCGAGCGCGCGGTGTTCGCCGCCAAACCCGAAGGCCTCAAGCGCGAGATCGCGGCCGGCGGGCCGATCGCGGCGCATCTTGCCGCCGCGCTTGGCCAGGCCGAAGCCGCGCTCGGCGCGTGCGAGGAAGCGGCGCGGGCGGCCGACAGCGACCTCGCCGCCGCCGGTGAAGTGCTTGCCGGCGCGCGCGAGATCCGCGCCGGAGCCGCCGCGCGCGCGCAGAACGAGGACTCGCGGCGACAGGAAATGGCCGCGATTTCAGGCGAGCGCTTTCAGTGCCCACCGCCGCTGCTGCCCGAACGGTTCGCCTTTGCGTCCGCCGCGGTGGGGACTGCCGCAGCAGAATCCGCCGATCACGACCGGCTCACCGCCGAACGCGAGCGGATCGGACCGGTCAATCTGGTCGCGGCCAGCGAACTGGAGGCGGCAGAGGCCGCGCTGGCCGCCACGATCAGCGATCAGGCCGAACTGATCGAGGCGGTGCACCGGCTGCGCGGCTCGATCGGCAGCCTCAACCGCGAAGGCCGCGAGCGGCTGCGCGCCGCTTTCGAGGCGGTCGACGGGCATTTCCGCCGCCTGTTCGCGCGGCTGTTCGGCGGCGGCGAGGCGCATCTGGCGCTGATCGACAGCGACGATCCGCTCGAAGCGGGCCTCGAGATCTTTGCGCAGCCCCCCGGCAAACGCCTGCAATCGCTCACGCTGCTGTCGGGCGGCGAGCAGGCACTGACCGCCGTGGCGCTGATTTTCGCGCTGTTTCTCACCAACCCCGCGCCGATCTGCGTGCTCGATGAAGTCGATGCGCCGCTCGACGATGCCAATATCGAGCGCTTCTGCGACCTGCTCGATGCCATGGTGGAGGAGACCCGCACCCGCTATCTGATCGTGACGCACAACGCGGTGACCATGAGCCGCATGCACCGCCTCTTCGGCGTCACGATGGTCGAACCGGGCGTATCGCGGCTGGTCAGCGTCGATCTTGGCGGCGCGGAGCAGCTGCTGGCGGCGGGGTAGGTGCGGGCCGAGCGATGTCAGGCACCGCCTGATCCAGCACATACCTCGGCCCCGGCCCGGCGGCTCCGGCGCGGTCTTCCTTGTTGTAGAGCTGGCAGCGATCGAGGCTGAGGCAGCCGCAGCCGATGCACTCATCAAGCTTGTTGCGCGTGCGGGTGAGCAGCTGGATGCGCCCGTCGATCTCCTTGCGCAGCGACCGGCTGATCCGCTGCCAATCGAGCACGGTGGGCGTGCGGCCCGCGGGCAAGGAGGCCATCTCGCGCTCGATCTCGCCCAGGCCCAGCCCCAGTTTCTGCGCGATCAGCACGAAGCTGAGGCGGCGGATATCCGAGCGCAGGAAGCGTCGCTGGTTGCCGCTGGTGCGCAGCGAGGTGATCAGCCCGCGCTCCTCATAATAGCGGATCGCCGATACGGCGAGGCCGGTGCGCCGCGCCAACACGCCGATCGGGATAGCATCGTTGCGATTCATCGAAAAAGCGACCTTACGACTCTTGACCTCAAGTGAGCTTGAGGTCGCATAAGGGAAACTCCCGATTCGGACCAGCGAGGAAATGTAAAATCAATGGCACAGGCAAAACTCGAGCACGTCAACATCAGCGTCAGCGATCCCGATCGCTCCGCGGCCTTTCTCGCGCAGCTATGCGGCTGGCACGAGCGCTGGCGCGGGGCGTCGCAATTGGGCGGCTGGACCATCCATCTCGGCGGCGAGCACGACTACATCGCGCTCTACAGGAGCGAGGAGCCGCTCCCGGGGCGCTTTGCCAAAGGCCAGCCGCTGCAGCATATCGGCATCGTGGTGGATGACCTTGCAGCAGCGGAGCAATGCGTGATTGCTGCGGGGCTCGAACCGTTCAATCACGCGGACTACGAACCCGGCCGCCGGTTCTATTTCTTCGATTGGGACGGCATCGAGTTCGAAGTGGTCAGCTATGCCTGAGCGGCCGCGCCGACCACGAAGCACGCCGCCGCCATCAGCGCGCCGGCAAACCGGTTGCTGCGGAACCGCGCGAGCGCGTTGGCGCCATCGTCGGCGCGCAAGGTCATGCCCTGCCAGCCCACGTGCATCGCCACCGGCAGCAGCGCCAGCAAGGCTAGCGGATCGGGCCGCACCAGCCATACAGCCCCTGCCCAGCAGCCCAGCGCCAAGGCATAGAGCCCCGCTACCCCCGCCCGCACATGCCGCCCAAACGAGCGCGCGGACGAGCCGATGCCGACCAGCGCGTCATCCTCGCGGTCCTGTAGCGCATAGATCGTGTCGTAGGCCATGCACCAAGCCCAGCACCCGGCATAAAGCAGTGCCAGCGGGGCGAACCGGTCAAACCCCGTCACCTCGATCCACCCCACCGGCGCGCCCCAGGTAAAGACCAGCCCCAGCCAGGCCTGCGGCCAGCCGGTAATCCGCTTCATGAAGGGATAAGCAGCGACCAGCCCGAGACTGCTAAGCGCCACCGCTTGCGCTTCCCAGCGCAATTGCAGCAGCACGACCAGCCCCACGCCGCACAGCGCCAGCAGCCAGACCCACGCCGCCTTCTTCGAAATCGCCCCGCTCGCCACAGGCCGCGCCGCGGTGCGCGCCACGCGGGCATCGAGATCGGCATCGACGATATCGTTGTAGACGCACCCCGCCCCCCGCATGGCGATCGAGCCGAGCAGCAACCACGCCAGCACGCCCCACCGCCCCGTTCCGCCCGCCAGAAACAAACCCCACGCGCAGGGCCAGAACAGCAGCCACCAGCCAATCGGCCGGTCAAACCGCGCCAGCAGCGCCAGATCGCGCAGGAACGGCGGCAACAGGGCCACCAGCCCCTTGTGCTCGCTATCGGGAACGATCGGTGCGGCTGGATCGGCAATCATGGCGCGCGGCATAGCTCTGCCGTGCGCAATCGGCTAGGGGTCGCAATCATGACCGCCACCCCTGCCTGGCCGCCCAGATCGGCCCCCCGCCTGTTCGTTCCCGGTCCGCTGACCGAGGGCGCGTCCGTGCCGCTCGATGGCGGGCAGGCGCATTATCTCGGCAAAGTCATGCGCGTCTCGCCCGGCGATGCGGTGATCCTGTGCGATGACCTGACCGGCGAATGGGTGGCGCGCGTGGCCGAGGCGGGCAAGCGCGATGTGGTGCTCACCGTCGAGCAGCGCCTGCGCCCGCGCGAGGATGTGCCCGATTTCTGGCTGTGCCCCGCGCTGCTCAAGAAAGCCGCGTTCGATCTGGTGCTGGAAAAGGCCAGCGAGCTCGGCGTTGCGGCGCTGCACCCGGTGCTGACGCGGCGCTGCGTGGCGGACAAGCTCAACCCCGAGCGCGCGCGCACGATCATGACCGAGGCCGCCGAACAATGCGCGCGCACCGCGCTGCCCGCTCTGGAGGAGACCATCCGGCTCGATGCGCTGCTGAAGGATTGGCCGGCAGGGCGGCGATTGTTTTTCGCCGACGAGGCGGGCGGCGTGCCCGCGGCGGCCGCGTTCGGCATGTTCCCCGGCCCCGCCGCGTTGCTGATCGGCCCGGAAGGCGGGTTTGACGACGCCGAGCGGGCTGCGATCCGCGCGCATCCCGCCGCGGTCGCCATCACATTGGGCCCGCGCATCCTGCGCGCCGAAACCGCCGCCGTTGCCGGGACGGCGCTGTGGATGGGCACGGTCGGTGATTGGGCACCGCGCGCGCTCGACTAGCGGAACCGGCATCGCTCTGTTTGTTTTCGGCTGGCGCCTGAACGCGCTAAGGATTAACGGGCGTTCATGAGCACGAGACAAGTTTCGACCAAGGCCGATCCGCTGATCGAAAATCGCGACCAGCTGATCGAGCCGATGCAGCGCGGCGAGAAGCCGCGCGAGGCCTGGCGCATCGGCACCGAGCACGAGAAGTTTGTCTATCGCACCGCCGATCACCACGCGCCGTCGTATGAGGAGCCCGGCGGCATCCGCGATCTGCTGATGGCGCTTACGGAATATGGTTGGGAACCGATCGAGGAAGATGGCCCCGATGGCCCCAAAGTCATCGCGATGAGCGGCGTGGACGGCGCGGTCAGTCTCGAGCCCGCCGGGCAGCTTGAGCTTTCGGGCGCGCCGCTGGAAAACCTGCACGAGACTTGCGCCGAGACCGGGCGTCATCTCGCGCAAGTCAAGGCCATCGGCGACAAGCTTGGCCTCGGCTATCTCGGCGTCGGCCTGTGGCCCGACAAGACCCGCGCCGAGTTGCCGATCATGCCCAAAGGGCGCTACGAGATCATGCTGCGCCACATGCCGCGCGTGGGCACGATGGGCCTCGACATGATGCTGCGCACCTGCACCATCCAGACCAATCTCGATTATGCGAGCGAGGCGGACATGGTGAAGAAATTCCGCGTGAGCCTGGCGCTGCAACCGCTGGCGACCGCGCTGTTTGCCAGCTCGCCGTTTCTGGAGGGCAAGCCCAACGGCATGCTCTCCTATCGCAGCCACATCTGGTCGGACACCGACCCGGCGCGCACCGGCATGCTGCCGTTCGTGTTCGACCAGGGCTTCGGCTATGAGCGCTATGTCGACTATATGCTCGATGTGCCGATGTATTTCGTGTTTCGCGAGGGGCGCTACATCGATGCTTCGGGGCTGTCGTTCCGCGATTTCCTCGATGGCAAGCTGTCGGTCCTGCCGGGCGAAAAGCCGCGCCGGTCGGATTGGATCGACCACATGTCGACCGCGTTTCCCGAAGTGCGGCTCAAGAGCTTCCTTGAAATGCGCGGCGCCGATGGCGGGCCGTGGGACCGGATCTGCGCGCTGCCCGCGCTGTGGGTCGGCCTGCTCTATGATCAAGGCGCGCTCGATGCCGCGTGGGATCTGGTGAAGGACTGGGACATGCCCGGGCGCGAGGAGTTGCGCGCCAGCGTGCCCCGGCTGGGGCTGGACGCGCCTTTGCCGGGCGGCGGAAAACTGCGCGATATCGCGGCCGAAGTGCTGGCCATCGCGCGCGGCGGGCTGGCGGCGCGGGCGCGGCTCAATGGCGCAGGCGACAACGAGACCGGCTATCTCCAGCCGCTCGACGAGATCGTCAGCAGCGGGATCACCCCGGCGGAGCGCCTGCTCGCGCTCTATCGCGGGGAATGGGCGGGCGATGTCAGCCGCATCTATGCCGCCAAAAGTTTCTGAACAAGAGCCGCACAAGAGCCGGATAAGAGGGGGTTAGGACGCTATGATCATCGTTATGGGCACGTTCCGCATGCCGGTGGAGAATCTCGAGCGCGCGCTGCCGATGGCGGAAGCGGTGGTCATGGCCACGCGCGCCGAGGATGGCTGCATCGCCTACAGTTATTCGCGCGATCTGTTCGATCCCGAAGTGATCCATGTCAGCGAGCAATGGCGCGACCGCGCCGCGCTCACCGCGCATTTCCATAGCGCGCACATGCAGACGTGGGCCGCCGAGCGCGGTGACCTGGGCCTGTTCGGCCGCGATATCCGCATCTTCGAAGCGGGCGAAGGCGAACCGGTTTAAGCCTACTCGGCCGGCTGCACCACCGGCCCGCCGCGCGCGGTGAGCCGTCCGAGCCGCGCGAGGCGGCTGGTGATGAGCCCGTGCTGCTCCATCCACGCATGATACTCGCGGTATCTGGCGTCTTCGCCGAGCAGGTGCTGCTCCTCGGTCTTGGCGCGCCAATAATAGACCGCGCTGACGAGGCCGAGGATCACCGTATTGCGCACCGCATCCACCGGCGAATGCGTGGTGGTGAGAAAAGGCAGCGAGGCGAACCACCAGAAGATGTTCTTCGAGAGGTACGCCGGATGGCGGGTGAAGGCATAAGGGCCATTGGTGAGCACCCCGCGATAGGTCAGGTTTGAAAAGCGCAGGCCGAAGGCGACCGTCGCCCAGGCATAGATGCCCGTCAGCACCAGCAGCAGCGCGGCCCATATCCACAGCAGAATGTCGTAACCCGCCAGCCAGTGGGTCCATTCCGCGCCATTGGTGCGATAATCGAGCACATCGCCCGCGCCCATCAGGATAAACGGCGGATAGCAGATCAGCGCCGCAAGCCAGCCCGCCAGCGTGGGATTGGCGGAGCGGATATGCGCATCGAGCGGCTTCATCGTCAGCAGATAGCCGACCATCGCGATCTGCACGTCGACCATGAACATCGTCTCGATCAAGGCATTGCCGAGCGCGACGGGATTGCCGATCACCTGCCGCCAATCCATCGCCACCACGGCCATGAACCCACCGGGCAGGATCGAGATCATGAACGCGCAGAAAAAGCCCTTCACCGCCCAGGCGCGCACATGATGGGCGACTTCCGCCGGGTCCCATGCCTCGCGGCCGATCATCATCGCGCCGAAATGCCACGCGCCGTCGCGCGGCTTCACCAGCACGCGGTCGAGCCACAGCACATAGGGGATTGCCCCCAGAAACATGAGCGGGGCAATCGTCGTGAGCAGATCCATCGCAAACAGATATTGCCCGCGCCAATACCAGCGGCACAGGCAATAGAGAAAGGCGATGATCGACCACGTTGCCCAGAGCCCGGCGATCTTGGTGATCGAACCATCGATGACATCGCGCAAAGGGCGGGGATTCGCCCAATCGATCCCGGTGGAGGCGCGCAAGTGCACCTTGTCGACGATCAGCGACCACAGCACCATCGGCGTGCCCGAGAAAACCACCGCCGCCAGCGCCGCATTGGGTCCGGCCAGCGGCGCGTGCGGGCCGGGCAAAGCCAATGCATCACCGATCGCGCCCCAATTGCGGCAGACCAGCACCCACAGCGCCAGCCCGATCAGGCCGGACAGGCCGACACCGGCGGAAACATCGCTGTGCGGGCGCGGCGGGATCACTTTCATGCTGCGGGGTTTAGCAGCCAACCGTGAGCAAAGTGTTGAAGGCCCGCGCCCGGGCCAGCCGCATCAGCGATACGCGGTGATTTTCCCGCCATCGTCGAGCACATAGAGCGTCGCGCCTGCGACCACCGGTGCGAGCGAAATCGGCGAGCCGACTTTGGCGAACGGCGCGGCTGTGCCCTCGGTCACCGATACCGTCTGGATCTGGCCCAGCGAGTTGCCCACCCAGAGCCGGTTGCCCGCCAGCACCGGCCCGGTCCAGAAGATCGGGCCGGACTTTTTCTTGACGCTGCGATAGCGCTTGAGCTGGGTCATCCACCGCACTTTGCCGGTGCTCTTGGCGATGCACAGCAGCTTGGCCTCGTCGGTCAGCGTGAAGATCCATTCCCCCGCCACCGCCGGGGTGGAAATCCCCGCGAGATTGAGCTCCCACACGCGCTGCCCGGTCACCAGTTCATACGCGGCCATGCGCCCGCCCTGGCCCAGCGCATAGACCCGCCCGCGCTCGATGATCGGATCGGCATCGATGTCGGTCAGTGTCGAAACGCTGGTGGCGATGCTGGTGCGCGCCAATGCATCCGACCACAGCTGCCGCCCATTTTCATAGCGATAGGCCACCAGCTCGCCCGAACTGTAGCCGGCCACGATCGTGCCCTGCCCGGCGGCCGCGGCGGCAACGCCGAACACTTCGGTTTGCGCGACAGAGCCGGATTCATTCCACAGCGAGGCCCCGTCCGCCTCGTTGAGCGAGATGATCTGGTTGTCCTGCGTCATCACGTAGACTGCGCCGAAACCGATCGTCGGTGATCCGCGCAGCGGCCCGGCCGGCTTGACCCGCCACTTGATCGCGCCGGTCGCCGCATCGAGCGAGGCGACTTCGCCAAGGCCGGTGGTGATATAGACTTTGCCATCGTCATAAGCCGCGCCGCCGCCGAACGACGAGGTCGCGCTATCGCGCAGGCGGAAGCTTTGCTCCCAGATCTCGCGGCCGGATTGCGCATCGAACGCGCGCACGATGCCCTGGCTATCCATCGCGAACAGGCGGCCTGCGCCGATCACCGGCGAGGCTGCGAGCCGCTGCTTGGGCGAAGAGCCAGCGATATGCGCGCTCCACACCTGACGCGGCGCGCTGCCGATCACGAGATGGCCATAGGACTTAGAAGCGGTGCCGCCCGCCTGCGGCCAATCGGCATTGGCTTCGGCCAGCGGCAGCACGACTTCCATCACCGACATGCCGGCATCGACTTTGGTGCCGGCCTCGATGCGCGAGAGCACCGGGATGCGCTCGCCCATTGTCGGGGTCGACTTGGCCCTTTTCTTGCCGATGCCGCACCCGCCCAGCGCGAGCGCCAGCACCAGGGCGGCAGCAATCGCGCCCCGACCATATCGGCTGCTGCCGTTCATCAAAACTGTCCTTGTCATTGCGGCGCGCTCATGCGGGCGATCTCGGCGGTGTCGATGGCATCCACGCCCAATTGTCCGGCCAATTGCCGCGCGCGCTGGCGCAGCGATGGCGCCATGGTCTTGTCTTTCGACATCGCGGCAAGCAACGTCCCGGCCTGGGCCGATTTGCCCTGTTTCAGATAAGCGATCGCGACGAGCTCGCCCGCGCTGCCGAACCAGGGATTGCCGGGCACGGCGAGCGGCCGCAGCCGATCGATCACCTGCCCGGGGGGCATGGCATCGAATTTGGTGGCGATCTCGCGGATGACAGCCAGATCGCGGTAAGGCTTCGGCACGCTCGCATCCGCTGCCAGAGCGGCAAAGATCGCCGCCGCCTGGGCGTCCTTGCGCTGCTCTTGCAGAATGCCGGCCTCGGCCAGCTTCACCGCGGCCTGATATCCGGGGCTGCCCGCCTTGGCGAGCGGAGCGAGGCTGTCCTTGCCGGTCTGAACGCGGCCTGCCTCGACCTGATCGAGCGCCATCGCGAACTTCTCGCCCTGCGTGCCCGCGACCGATTGCTGATGCTCGCTGTACCAGAGATAGCCCGCAAGGCCGAGCAATCCGGCGAGCACGGTGGCACCGGCCGGGACGCCATATCGGCGAAATGCGGTGCGCATCTGGTCCTCGCGCATCGCATCGTCGACCTCGCGCACAAAAACGTCTTGCTGCGCGGCATTGGCGGCGCCGGCCTTTCCAGTCGCCGTCGGCGGGTTATCGGGTTTCAAAGCCAATGTTACGCTTTCAAAGATGCAATGAACGGATCTGCAATATTCGGGTTTTGCAGGTGTTTAGCGAAAGGGCGCACCAATTCAACCCGAATAGCAATGGGTGTCCCCCGCTGAATGCGCGGTTTACGGAAACGAATTGCGGCCCAGCGCCGCGCCATAAACTGCACCATAGCGCTGCGCCATTGCGGCTTCGTCGAATTCGCGGGCAACGCGCACCCGATTGGCCGCGCCGATGCGGCGGCGCAGGCTTTCGTCAGCAGCGAGCGTGGCAAGCGCGGCGGCCAGCGCGGGCTCGTCGCCGGCGGGCGTGATGTAGGGCGCGTTTTCCGCCGCCACGATCTCGCTGACGTCGCCTACCGCCGGGCTGGCCACCGCAAGGCCCGCTGCCATCGCCTCGATCACCGACAAGGGAAATTGCTCGCTATCCGAAGACAGCGCAAACAGATCGAACAGCCCGGCCGCCACCGCCGGATCATCGACATGGCCCGGCAGATGCACCCGGTGTTCGATCCCCAGCCGCGCCGCCTCGCCCAGAATCGCCGCGCGCTCGCTGCCCTCGCCCACGATGACCAGCTGCCAATGCTCGGGCAATCCGGCAAACACGCGCACCAGCCGGGGCAGCGCCTTGACCGGGCGCAGACCAGCCAAGGTGCCCAGCCACAACTCGCCGGGGCGCTTCACCAGCCGGGGCAGGGCATCGGGCCGGGGCTTCTTGCCAAAGGCGCGCGTGGGGATGCCATTGGCGATGCGCTGAACCCGCCCGCGCGGCTGATGCCACACGCGCAGCGCGACATCCTCAAGCTGGCGCGACGGCACCACCACCGCGCTGGCCCGCGCCAGCGCGATGCGGCGATACCAGTTGCGCGCAGGCTTGAGCCGCTGCGCCTCGTCGGCGTTGAAGCCGTCTTCATGGTGCACCAGCGGCGCAAGGCCGAGCGAGGGCGCGAACAGCGCATGCGCCATCGCGGCATCCATCGCGCCCCAGTTATACGTCAGGATCAAGTCGAACCCGCGCATCGCGCGCGCCAGTGTTTGCAGCCGCCGCACCCCGAACCGCCCCGCCAGCGGCGGAAAGCCGAAGGGAAAATGCACGGAAATGGCGGGCGGGATCAGCGCGCGCGCACCGAGCGCACCCGGCTCGCCCGAAACCACGCTGTGATCGATGCCCGCGCCGAACTGGCTCATCAGCGCGACGCTGCGCCGCTCCTTGCCCCCGGCGTTGAACGTGGAATGCAGATGCAGGACGCGCAAAGGACCCGCCCCCGCCTTAGCCCCCGCCGGATCGTTCACGAAACGCGCGCGAGCAGGCGGTCTATCGCGGCGACGCTCTGCGGCTCGTCGAGCGTGGGCGCGTGGCCGACATCCGGGAGCGTCACCAGCTCGATATCAGGCCCGCGCGCCGCCATCCGCGCCGCCGTGTCGGCCGAGAGGATATCCGACAGGCCGCCGCGCAGCACCAGCACCGGCCGGCCCGCGAGCGCATCGAACATCGGCCACATGTCGGGCGCGGGGACGGCGTTGTCCGGCGCTTCGAACGGGACCGCGATGTTCATGTCATAATCGAACACGATCCGCCCGCCGCTGCCGATCACCATCACGCGCTTGGCCATGCGCAGCCAATCGGGCAATTCATAGTCGGGATAAGCCTCGCGGAACGTGTCCTGCAGCGCGCGCGCGGCGTGGACCCAGGTCTCGTGGCTGCGGCCCTGCCCGACATATTCGCGGATGCGGGCGAGGCCTGCCGGATCGATTTCCGGCCCGATATCGTTGAGCACCGCCGCCGCCACGCGCTCTGGCGCGCGCGCCGCGAGCATCATCGTCAGCAGCCCGCCTAGCGATGTGCCGATCGCCACAAAGCGCGTGATCGCCTGGTCCTCGAGCAGCGCCTCCAGATCATCGAAGTATTGCGCGGGCGAATAAGTCATCGGGTCGCGCGCATAGTCGCTGTCGCCGCGCCCGCGCAGATCGGGGCAGATCACGCGCCACTGCGCGCTGAGCCGCGCCGCCAGATCTTCAAAATCGCGCGCATTGCGGGTGAGGCCGTGCAGGCACAGCAGCGGCGGGCGAGCAGCGGCGCCGGGTTCGGCGCAAGGATAGTCCCGGAAATGCAGCCGCAGCCCGTCGCGGCTTGTCCAGCTGCGATCCTCAAACTGCGTCATGGCTCGAAATCCTGCCCTCTTGGTTGCACCGCCATGCGCGCGATGGCGGGAAAACCGCCCCATGGCAAGGCAGCGCGCTTGCGCCGCGCCGTCGCGGTCCCCACTATCGCGTGATGACGCCTTTCCCGCAAGATACGATCTACCGCCCGGCCCCGCGCCTTGCCGCACTCGCCCCCTGGCTTGGCGATCCCGTCCGCCCGGCGGACTTTCCCGAGACCATCCTGCGGTTTCGCAACGATCCGGCCGCCGCCGAAGTGGGCCTCGCCGATCTTTCGGACGAAGCATGGCTGCGGCACATGGGCCGTTTCGAACCGCTGGAGGGCAACCTGCCGCAGCCGCTGGCGCTGCGCTATCACGGGCATCAGTTCCGCGTCTACAATCCCGAAATCGGCGACGGGCGCGGCTTTCTCTATGCGCAGCTGCTCGATGCGCGCGGGCGGCTGATGGACCTTGGCACCAAAGGTTCGGGCCAGACCCCGTGGAGCCGCCAGGGCGATGGACGGCTCACGCTCAAAGGCGCGGTGCGCGAGGCGCTCGCGACCGAGATGCTTGGCGCTTTGGGGGTGAACACCAGCCGCACGCTTTCTGTGATCGAGACCGGCGAATCGCTGTGGCGCGGCGATGAACCTTCGCCGACGCGCGCCGCGGTGCTTGTGCGGCTGAGCCATGGGCATATCCGCTTCGGCACGTTTCAACGGCTCGCCGCGCTCGAAGCGGCGGAAGAGATGGCGCAGCTGGTCGGCTATTGCCTCGCCAACTTTCCCGGCAGCGAGCATGACGCCGATCTAAGCCCGGCCGCGCGGCTGCTGCATCAGGTGGTGGAGCGGATGGCGGACATGGCCGCCAGCTATCTGGTCGCCGGTTTTGTCCACGGCGTGCTCAATACCGACAACATGAACGTGACCGGCGAAAGCTTCGATTATGGGCCATGGCGCTGGCTGCCAAGCTGGGACGGCAGCTTCACCGCCGCCTATTTCGATCACTCCGGGCTTTATGCGTTCGGCAGACAGGCCGAAGCGATCAACTGGAACTGCGGCCAGCTCGCAGTCGCGCTCCGCACGCTCGAGGAAGCGCCGCCGCTGATCGCCGCGCTCGAACGCTTCCCGGCGCTCTATCATGCTGCGGCGGCGCGGCGCTGGTGCTGGCGGCTGGGCGTGGCCTCGCGCGGGGCTGAAGAGGACGCGCGGCTGATCGCGGCCTGCGAGCAGGCGATGGTCGAACAGGACCAGGGCCCCGACGCGTTCTTTTTTGCGTACCGCGCCAGCCGGGGCACCGCGCGCGGCGGCGGCCCGCTGGGCGACGTGCTCGCCGCGTTCACGCCGGTGGCGGAAACCCACCCGTATTGGGCCGACGCCGCGCCGCAATCGCTGTTGATCGATGAAGTCGAAGCGATCTGGGCACCGATTGCCGAGCATGACGACTGGTCGGCATTCCATGCCAAAATCGCAGGCCTGCGCCGGATGGGCGAAGCGCACGGCGCTCCTCCATCGCCTGCTGGCCATGGTTGACGAACCGGCGCGAAAAATGCGCCCCTACGGACTGGCCTGATACCGGTTATTTTACTAAGTGGTGACAAGTATACCGGGCCGCAGCCAAACCAAGCGCAACCCCCACCGCCAGAGGATCGAACACATTACCGTGCCCACCGGCGAGATCGTCTCTTTCGAACCCGCCACGGGCGCTGAATTGTGGCGCGGCAAGGTGGGCGATGTGGACGAGTGCGTCGCGCGCGCGCGGCGGGCGTGGCCGGCATGGGCCGCGCAGCCGCATTCCACCCGGATCGAGCTGATGCGCCGTGTCGCCAACGAAGTGCGCAAGGACGCCGACAAGCTGGCCACCATGATCGCGCGCGAGACCGGCAAGCCGATGTGGGAAGCGCGCGGCGAGGTCGAGGACGTGGTGGCGCGGGTCGAAATCTCGGTGCGCGCCTATGCCGACCGCACCTCTCAGCGCAAGCACGACAACGGCCTCAGCGGTACCGCCTCGGTGCGGCACAAGCCCCACGGGGTGGTGGCCGTGCTGGGCCCCTACAACCTGCCCGCCGACCTGCCGTGCGGCCATATCGTGCCCGCGCTGATCGCGGGCAATGTGGTGGTGTTCAAACCTTCCGAGAAAGCGCCCGCGAGCGGCGAGCTGCTGGCGCGCTGCTTCCACCGCGCCGGGGTCTCGGCGGCGGCGCTGCAGGTGCTGATCGGCGGTCCGAGCCAGGGTCAGGCGCTGGTCGTGCACGACGGCATCGACGGCGTGCTGTTCACCGGCTCGACCCACGCCGGGATCGCGATCAACCGCAAGCTGGCGGCCAATCCGGGCAAGCTCGTGGCGCTGGAAATGGGCGGCAACAATCCGCTGGTGGTGTGGGACACGCCCAAGATCGCCGATGCCGCCGCGATCGTGGTGCAATCCGCCTTTACCAGCGCGGGCCAGCGCTGCACCGCCGCGCGGCGGCTGATTGTCAAATCCACCCATTACGACGCGCTGATGGATCAGGTGAAGCGGCTGGCCGACCGAATCATTGTCGGCGCGCCGTTCGACGATCCCCTGCCGTTCATGGGCCCGGTGATCGACAACCAGACCGCCGACGGCCTCACCGAAAGCTTCGTCTATCTACTGTCGAGCGGCGGCCGCGCGATCAAGCACATGGTGCGCCTCCACGAGGACCTCCCATTCCTCAGCCCGGCGATCATCGATGTCACCAAAGTGGCCGATCGCCCGGATATCGAGCTGTTCGGGCCGCTGGTACAAGTGATCCGCGTCGACGACTTCGACGAGGCGATCGCCGAGGCCAACGCCACCCGCTTCGGGCTGGTTGCGGCGCTGGTCGGCGGCACGCCCGAACAGTACAACCGCTTCTGGGCCAATGTCCGCGCCGGGGTGATCAACTGGAACCGACCGACGATCAATCCTTCGGCGGCCGCGCCGATCGGCGGTGTCGGGCTTTCGGGCAACCACCGCCCGGCCGCGTTCTATGCAGCGGATTCATGCGCCTATCCAGTGGCATCGATCGAACTCGATCAGCCGCGCCTCGGCATCGGCATCGGCCTGCGCAACGATTGAGCCGGCATGCTCAGTGCGGCTGGGCCGCATCGGGCAGCGGCAGCGCCGGATCGACCGGCCCGGCCGGGATCGCCGCCAGATTGCGCATGTCCTGCTGCGTCAGATCGGGATCGACCATCAACTGGCCCTCGATCGCCTCGGTCATCGCCGGATCGGTGTCGCCGCCCTGCTCGCCCGGCTGCGGCGCGCAAGCCGACAGGCTCAGCACAGCGAGCAGCGCAAGGCGGCGGGGGAAATCCATATCCCCCTCATGCGGCGCAGCTGGTTAAGACCGCGTAACCGGCGCGCCGATCGCAATTCGCACTTGGCCCCCGCGCCGGGGCCTGCCAAGGCACGCGCATGACCATGGCCCAACGCATCGCTGGCAAAAGCAGCGGCGGCCTCGCTGCGGCGATTGCCACCTATCTCATCTGGGGCTTCCTGCCGCTCTATCTCAAGAAGCTGAGCTTCGTGCCCGCGCTCGAACTGGTGGGCTGGCGGATCATCTTCACCCTGCCGCTGTGCCTCATCTTCATCCAGGCCCGCCGCCAATGGGGCGATCTCGCCGCCGCGCTGGCCAACTGGCGCGTGCTGCTGAACTTGTGCATCAGCGCGCTGCTGATCGGCGGGAACTGGCTGCTTTATACCAACGCGGTCAACAACGGCCATGTTCTGGCGGGCAGCTTCGGCTACTATATCTGCCCATTGCTCAATGTCCTGCTGGGCACGGTTTTTCTGGGCGAGCGGCTTAACCGGATACAGTGGCTGGCGGTCGGCCTTGCGGCCGTCGGGGTTGCGCTGCTGCTCTATGGCGCGGCCGATATCTTCGCCGTGGCCCTCTCCATTGCCGCCAGCTTCGCGCTCTATGGGCTGGTGCGCAAATTGACACCGGTCGGCTCCGTGCCGGGCCTCACGATCGAAACCGGGCTCCTGATCCTGCCCGCCATCGGGGTCGTCCTGTGGTTCGCACAGATGCCCGCCGGATCGAGCATAGCCGGGGGGCCCGCCGTCGTCGCACTGCTGTTTGGCAGCGGCGTGCTCACCGCGGTGCCGCTGCTGATGTTTGCCATCGCGGCGCGCAAGCTCGATCTGTCGGTGATGGGCTTTGTCCAGTTCATTTCCCCGACGATCGTTTTCATTCTGGGGCACTTCGTCTTTCACGAGCCGCTGGGCGCGGTGCGGCTGACCTGCTTTGTGCTGATCTGGATCGCCATTGCGCTGTTCAGCTGGGACATGTTGCAGCGCGCAGGCTACCTCGGCTCAGGGCAGAAGACGCCAGCCTAGCGTCTCCCCGGCGTGGAAGGGCACCAGCGCGGTCTCGCCGGCATGAACAACTTCGGGCACCGTCACCGCCGATCTTTCGAAAGTCACGGTCCCGGAATTGAGCGGCAATCCGTAAAAGCGCGGCCCATGCTCGCTGGCAAAGCCTTCGAACAGGCCAAGCGCGCCCTCTTCATCGAACACCGCAAGATAGCTTTCGAGCGCGAACGGCGCGTTGAAAATTCCTGCACAGCCGCACGCCGCTTCCTTCAGCTGGCGATCATGCGGCGCGCTGTCGGTGCCGAGGAAAAACCTGGGGCTGCCCGATGTCGCCGCTGCGCGCAGCGCCAGCCGGTGCTCCTCGCGCTTGGCCACAGGCAGGCAATAGGCATGCGGGCGAATGCCGCCGGCAAACATCGCGTTGCGATTGATGTGCAGATGCTGCGGCGTGATCGTCGCGGCCACGTTCGCGCCCGCCTCTGCCACAAACTGCACCGCCTCGCGCGTGGTCACATGCTCGAACACCACTTTGAGCGCGGGCAGCGCCGCCACCAGCGGGGCCAGCGTGCGCTCGATGAACACCGCCTCGCGATCGAAGATATCGACGTGCGAATCGGTCACCTCGCCGTGGATCAGCAGCGGCATGCCGATCGCCTGCATCCGTTCGAGCACCGGCATGATCCGCGCCACATCGGTCACCCCGCGCGCCGAGCCGGTGGTAGCATGCGCAGGATAGAGCTTGGCCGCGACATAGGCGCCATCGGCATGGCCGCGCGCGACATCGTCCGGGTCGGTCTCGTCGGTGAGATAGAGCGTCATCAGCGGCTCGAACGCCATGCCTTCGGGCACCGCCGCCATGATCCGTGCGCGATAGGCCAGCACGCCCGCGGCATCGGTCATCGGCGGCGAAAGGTTCGGCATCACGATCGCGCGGGCAAACTGGCGCGCGGTATGCGGCACGATCCCCGCCAGCATCGCGCCATCGCGCAAGTGAACATGCCAATCATCGGGGCGGCGAATGGTGAGCGTGGTCGTCATGGCTTTCCCTTACGCAAATCGCCCCCTATCTGTCACCCATGACCGCACCCCGCCCCCACGCACCCCGCCTCTTCGAGCGCGCCCTGATCCGCGTCGCCCCGCTCGATCCGCAGGAAGACGTGGCCGGGTTTCTGCAAGGGCTGGTGACCAGCGACATGGCCGGGCCCATGCCGGTATGGGCCGCGCTGCTCAGCCCGCAAGGCAAGGCGTTGTTCGATTTCCTCGTCTGGCGCGATGCGGATGGCACGGCGTTGCTGCTCGATGCCGAGGCGGCGCATGCCGACGCGCTGGTCAAGCGTCTTTCGATGTATCGCCTGCGCCGCAAGATTGCGATTGGCCGTGCGCCGGAACTTGGCGTGTTCTGGTCCGCCGATCCCGCCGCGCCGGGCACCCCGGACCCGCGCCTTGCCGCGCTGGGGCAGCGCTGGATTGCGCCGAGCGCCGCCGACGACACACCGGCCGACGCGGCGTGGCTGGCGCACCGGCTGGCGCTGGGCGTGTGCGAAGGGGCCGGCGAACTCGGCCAGGACCAGACGCTGTGGCTCGAATGCAATGCCGCCGAGCTGGGCGGCGTCAGCTTCACCAAAGGCTGCTATGTCGGGCAGGAAAACACCGCGCGGATGAACTGGCGGCAAAAGGTCAACCGGCGGCTGATCGTGGTCCCGCTCCACCAGTCGGACCCGGCGCGGCAGCGCGCCGCCTACCCGGCGCTGGGCCTTGCGGTCGATCACTTGCGCGTGGAGGCCATCGATCCCGCATGGCGGCCCGCCTGGCTGCCGTCATCAGGCTCTACGGCTGAACCGGAGTAATCCCTGCCTGCAGCAGGCCTTCGATCAGCATCTGCTCGGCGCGACCGCGCGCGGCTTCACGCGGGAGCTCGAGCGCCACACTCAGCGGGCCGCCCAGCAGCGCATCGCCCAGCGCCATCAAAGTCAGCGCGAGCGTGGTCGTGCGCTGGGTGCCGCTGCCGAATTCATCGAGATCGATCACCAGATCGTGGACCGCATCGACGATCGGATCGAGCGCATCTTCGTTGCCCGAGACGATCATCCACGAAGCGAGCGCGCCCGCGCCTTCCTTGTCGAAGGCATCAAAGGTCAGATCGACCACATCGCGCGGGGTGCCGATGCCCGAACGATTGGCAATGACCGCTTCGCGGATCGTCGCGCATACGGTTTCCGCCAGGTGGCGCGCCAGTTCGCGCTGCAGCCCCGAAGCCGAGCCAAAGTGGTGCAGCAGATTGGCATGGGTGCGCCCGATGCGCCCGGCCACGGCTTTGAGCGTGACCGCTTGGGGGCCTGCTTCGATCAGCAGGCCGCGGGCGGCTTCCAGCGCCGTGATCCGGCTTTCTTCGGGGCTCAGACGTTTGCGAATTGACACGAGAACAGAATAATCCGGATCGCGGCGCGCACATCGGATATCGCCGCTCCCCTGCCTCTTAGAACGCGCGCGGCAGCGGGGCAAGCGCCGCTCAGACGGTTGGCTCAGGCCGTTCGGCTCAAGCTGCGCGCATCAGGCCATCCGGGTCTGCGCAATCGCCGTCCGCTGCCAGCGCCACGGCATGCACCAGCGCGGGCTCCCCCCCGCCGCGCGCGGGATTGACGCACATGCGGATATGCCCGGTCGAGGCGAATCCGGTCTTGCCGAGCACCCGGCCTGAGGCGGCATCATCGACAAAGTGCCAGCCGACGATCCGGCGGTGGCCCAACGTCCGGGCCAGGTCCAGAACCGCGTGGACAGCTTCGGTGGCGTAGCCCTGCCCGCGAAACGGCTGCGCGATCCAGAAATCGAGCGAGGCCGCGCCGGCTGCATCGACCAGCTCGATCCCGCCGATCAGCTGCGCCCCTTGCTCGCCGGGCAAAGTGATGCACAGCTGCGGAAACATCTCGCTGGTCGGAGCCTCGATCCGCGCGCGCGCATCATCGCTCAACCGGTTCATCCCGGCAATCAGCGTTGCCAATTCAAAGCGTTCCTCGGGCCAGCCTGGCCGCAAGAACAATCGATCGGTGCGTATAAACATGCAAGTTCTCCCTGGCCGCCCCGATGCCCCGGCCTCTAGCCGGAAGGCGTGACGGGTGCATGGCATTTCGCGCAGTTTGACTCTGAACTGAGACACTCCGGGGCAATTCCGCGTCCCAAGGAAGCAGTCATGAGGGAGACAAGAAAAAAGGGAGACGGGCCCGGCCCCTCCCCCTCGATTTGCCAGTGTTTCAAAGACCGGCGGGGCCATCCCTTTGAGGATAGCCCGTTAGCGACTATCCGATTATTCGGCAGCTTCCGCCATGGCATCGACCGAGACATAGCTGCGGCCGAGCTTGCCCGAGTGGAACCGCACGCGGCCCTCTGCCAGAGCAAACAAGGTGTGATCCTTGCCCATGCCGACGTTCGCACCGGGATAAACCCGCGTGCCGCGCTGGCGAATGATGATGTTGCCGCCGATCACATGCTGGCTGCCGAATTTCTTGACGCCAAGGCGGCGGCCTGCCGAATCGCGACCGTTGCGCGATGAGCCGCCTGCTTTTTTATGTGCCATCTCAAACTACTCCGAAACTTCAGGCTCAGGCCACGGACAGGATACGCAGCAGAGTCATCTGCTGGCGATGACCATTCTTGCGGCGATAGTTGTGACGGCGGCGCTTCTTGAAAACGATCACCTTCTCAGACTTGGCCTGCGCGATGATTTCCGCCGAGACCGTCACAGCAGAAGCATCCGCCAGCGCGCCCTCGCTGCCAGCGAGCAACACGTCGCTCAGGGTGATCGTGTCACCGGCTTCACCAGCCAGCTTTTCGACCGCGATCTTGTCTCCAGCGGCGACCCTGTATTGCTTGCCGCCCGTGCGCACGATTGCGAACATGGTTTCCTGCTATCCGTTCAAAAGCCAAACTGCCCGCGATTGCTTCATTCGCGCCAGCGCGCGAATCAGAACAACACCAACAGCGCCGGTCCCCGCACGATTGCGAGGTCCCGGAAAGAAGGGGGCGGTTAAGCGAACATCCGCGCGATGTCAACGCCGCTTGCCAAAAATGGCTCCCGCCGCGCGGGCGCTGCGGCGGTGGGGTCTGGCGGCGCGCGCGCACCATGCTATGGCGGCGCTATGGCCTCCTTATCCCGGCGCTATTGCACGTTTCGCTATGCCCCCGCTCTGGCAATCGCCGCGCTGGCGCTGGCGGGCTGCGCCTCCGCCAATCGCGCGCGCTTCCCCTCGCTCGAACGCCGCGCGGCCGAGCGCCAATATGGCACGGCGCTGCCGGTGGCCGCGCCAAGCAGCCAAGCTGCGCCCGCACCGCTGCCCGCAAATGCCGGGTTCGCGGCGCGGGTAAGCGAACTGCGCGGCCGGGCGCAAGATGCGCACCGCGCGTTTTCCGAGCGGCAAAGCGCCGCCGCGCACCTCGCCGCCGCCGCGCGCGGCGCTGCGCCCGGCAGCGAAGCGTGGTCAGTGGCACAGATCGCGCTCGCCGGGCTCGATTCGGCGCGCAGCGAGGGCATGACCGCGATGGCCGATCTCGACCGCATGCTGATCGCCGCCACCGAAGCGGCGGCAGATGGCAACGACGCCGATCTCTTGCTGGTCAAACCGGCGCACAGCGAAGTCCAGCAGCTGCTCGGCGAAGAAGACAGAGCGATAGCGGCATTGCGAAACGGAATCGATTGATAGCGCGGCTTCCGAGCCTGCCTTGGCGCACCCGGCAAACGCTCAGGCGTTAGCCCTGCTCATCCTTCAATCGCTCCGCCAGATGCATCCGTTGATGCAGCACGGTCACGATGCCGACCGTGCCATCCCCCAGCATCTTCCAGTAAATCACATGCTTCTCGTAAGTGCAGAAGAACCCGCTGACCCCGAACTCTGCCGGAATGGCGCGCCATGGGAATTCCCGCGCGGCAATGGCGTCGAAACGTGCAAACAACCCCGTAACATAGCGCTCGGCCTGCGCCTCGCCCCAACGGTCGCGGGTGTAGACGTAGATCTCATCGATCCTGTCGCCCGCAACCCGCTGGACCCGGTATCCGCTCACGCGCTGCGGCGGCTAGCGTTACGTGCGATTACTTCGCTGGCAGTCAAGGGACCGTAGCTGTCATCAGGCTCGGCGAACGCAGCGGCGAGTTCGGCCTTCAGACGCTCGAACTGCTGTTGCTCCGTCCGCTCTTTGTCCTTGCGGATCAGATCGCGCACGTATTCGCTGACATTCTCATAATTGCCCGAAGCGCCCACATTGGCGGCCACAAAATCGCCCAGCGGCCCGGTGATGCGGACATTGAGAGTCATGCTCGACATTCGAAACGCTCCATCGCCTTGTCCACAATATGTGGAAAAATGGATGCAGGGTCAAGGGTTCGCGGCTAGGCGCGCCACCGCGCCAGATCGGCGTGATCGCCGCAGCGCGGCTCGACCCAGCGCCATCCGGCAGCGGTCTTCTCGCGTTTCCAGAACCAGCTTTCGCTCTTGAGGTGGTCCATCGCGAAATCGGCCGCCTCGAACGCGTCGCGGCGATGCCGCGCGGCAGCGGCGACAAGTACGATCGGGTCGCCCGGGTGCATCACCCCGTAGCGGTGCAGCAGCAGCAGGCCGATGAGCGGCCAGCGCCGCTCGGTCATCTGTGCCAGCGCGCTCATCCCGGGAAGGGTCATCGCCGCATAATGGCGCAGTTCAAGGGCCTCGACGTCCCCGGCTTCCTCGCGCACCTGCCCGAGGAAACTGACGATCCCGCCGGCGCTGCGATGCGCGGCGTTGAAGCGGGCAAGTTCGGCCACCGCATCAAACCCGCCCTCGGTAATCCGCACGTCGGCCATGTCAGCCCCCGCTGACCGGCGGCAGGAAGGCCAGCTCGTCGCCGGGGACCAGCACCACATTGCCCGCCTCGCCGATCAATCGGCCGTTGAGCGCCATGCGCACCCGCTCGCCAAGCAGCTCCACCGCGAGGGCGGGGTCGAGCCTTGCCAGCACTGCGGCAAGCGCGCCGGGTTCGACGTTCATTTCGGCTACCCCAGCCAAATCCTCCAGCCGGCCCAAAAACACGAGCCTCGCGGTCACGTCAGCCACCCGTCATCGACATGTGCCGCGGCAGCGCAGGTGCAGCGCCCGCACGGTCGATCACGAAACTGTGACGCTCGGGCTTCTCGCCCATCGCCCGGGCAAAGGCATCGGCCATAGCCGCTTCCGGATCAGGTCCGCGCAGCGCGCCGCGCAGGTCGACTTGCGCCTCGCCGCCCAGGCACATGAACAGCTGGCCGGTGGCAGTCAGGCGCACGCGGTTGCAGCCTTCGCAGAAATTGCCGGTGAGCGGGGTGATGAAGCCCAGCCGTCCGCCGGTTTCGGCCACATCGACATAGCGCGCGGGGCCGCCGCTGCGGGCATCGCTGGCGTGCAACGTCCAGCGCGCCTCCAGATCGCGCCGCACCGCATCGAGCGGCAGGTAGTGATCGAACCGGTCGCCCTCCACTTCGCCCAGCGGCATCACCTCGATCAGCGTGAGTTCGTGCCCCTCGCCATGCGCCCACGCGATCAGATCGGGGATCTCGTGCTCGTTGATGCCTTTGAGCGCGACCGTGTTGATCTTGACCTTGAGACCCGCCGCTTTGGCCGCCGCGATGCCTTCGAGCACCTGCGGCAGCATGTCGCGCCGCGCCAGGCTGGTGAACCGTGCGCGGTCGAGCGTATCGAGCGACACATTGATCCGGCGCATCCCCGCCGCCGCAAGATCATCGGCAAACAGCGCCAGCCGCGTGCCGTTGGTGGTGAGCGTAAGCTCGTCCAGCCCATTGCCGCCTCTGGACCGAAGCTCGCGGCCGAGCGCGCGCACCAGATCGATCATATCGCGCCGCACCAGCGGTTCGCCGCCGGTCAGCCGGATCTTTGTCACGCCGCGTGCAATGAACGCCTGCGCGACCTGTTGCAGCTCCTCAAGGCTCAAGACCTCGGCGCGGGGCAGAAATTCCATGCGTTCGGGCATGCAATAGGTGCAGCGCAGATCGCAGCGATCGGTGACCGACAGCCGCAGATAGGTGATTCGCCGGGCGAAGCGATCGACAAGGGGCGAATTGCTCATTTGGCGAGGTATACGAAGTCTCGCGCATAAGATTCAAGGTGCGCGCCCCCATCTACAAAGATAGTTTGTCCCGTCACCGCTCGCGCGCTTGCCAGATAGGCGACCGCACCCGCAATATCCTCGGGATTCGGCAGGAAACCCAGCGGCATCAGCGCAGCCAGCCGCTGCCACTGCGCCGCATCGTAATCCGCCGTCGGCAGCGTAAGCCCGGGCGCCACACCGTTGACCCGCAAACGCGGCGCCATCGCCCGCGCGAGTGTGCGCACCGCAGCATGCAGCGCCTGCTTGGATAGCGTATAGCTCAGCTGGTCGGGCACCGGGTTGATCACGCGCTGATCGAGCACGTGGATGATCGCGCCGGGCGCATCGCCCAGCACTTCGGCCAGGGCGCGCGACAATAGCACCGGGGCGAACAGATTGACGTCGAAATGCCGCTCAAGCTCCTCGGCGGTCACGGTCGCGATCGTATCGTCGGCAAAAGCGGAAGCGCAATTGACCAGCAGGCAAGGCGCGCGGCCCGCCATTGCCGCCGCCTCGGCCGGCAGGCGGGGGGCGCGGACCGGATCGGACAGTTCGGCCTCGAGCGGAAAGACCTGCGCGCCCAGAGCCTGCAACTCGGCGGCAAATGCCGCGTCGAACGATGCCGCCCGGTGCGCATGGAGGGCCAGATCCCAGCCCTCGCTCGCCAGCCGGTGCGCGATCGCCGCGCCGACGCGCCGCCAGCCGCCTGTGATCAGCGCAAGCTGGCGCAGACTCATCGCGGTCTAGCCGCGCCGCTGGCGCGAGAGGGTCATGCCGATCTCCTCGCCATTCTCGCTGATCGCCAGCTTGACGATCTTGACCGTCACTCGGCTGACGCGCGCATCCTGCAGAAACAGCGTTTCGCAAATGTGATCCGCAACCGATTCGATGAGCATGAAATGCACGTCCTTGGGCAAGCCTTCGGTCGCGGCAAATTTCAGGTCCATGTAGTTCTTGCTCGCGCTGAGCGGGCAATCGGGCGAGAAATGGTCCTGCGGATCAAGCGCCACCGCAATCGAGATCCGCAGCGGTTGCGGCCGGCCGGTTTCCTCCGAATAGATACCGGTCAGGACATCGGTTTCGATGTTGGCGACTTCGAGGATAAGGCTGTCGTTCACGGGGCGAGCCTCTGGCACTGAGGCACGATAATGTCCACTATCACACGCCCTTATGCCACCGGGCGAAGATCGCGGTCGGGAGCAGACGGCCGTCCTCGGGCTCCTCGCGTATCGCCAGATCGCCATGCTCGATCACCCCGGGCAGATGCGCCAGCGCTTCATCGAGCAGCCCCGCGAGCGCCAGGCTCGACATCCGCACCGCATAGACGGTGAGGAACAGGAACCGGCTTTGCGCATCGAGCAACCGCGCACAGTCGGTGATCAGGCCGGGCAGACCTTCCTCCAGCCGCCACACTTCGCCTTCGGGGCCGCGGCCGAACTTGGGCGGATCGAGGATAATCCCGTCATAGCGCTTCTCGCGCCGTACTTCGCGCGCGGCAAATTTCACCGCGTCGTCGACGATCCAGCGGATCGGGCGATCCTCCATCCCCGAGAGCGCGGCATTGGCGCGCGCCTGCACCACTGATTTCTTCGAGGCATCGAGATGCGTCACCGGCCCGTAGCGCGACAGCGCGAGCGAGCCCACGCCGGTGTAGCCAAACAGATTGAGTGTCGAAAACCCGGCCTCGTCCTGTGCCGCCGGCTCCGGCTCGAGCCGCTGCCCCATCCAGTCCCACACCGGGGCCATATCGGGAAAGAAGCCAAGATGGCGAAACGGCGTGCACGTCGCGGTGAAGCGCACCTCGCCGCGCGTCAGCTCCCAGCCGCCCTGCGGCACCGGCCCATGGTATTGCCAGCGCCCGCCGCCTTCCTCGTCCGATCCGGGCACGAATTCGCCGTGCGCGTCCCACATCGTCTGCCGGGGCCGCCACAGCGCTTGCGGCTCCGGGCGGATGAAGCGAAACTTGCCGTAGCGCTCAAGCTTGCGCCCATTGCCCGAATCGAGCAGCGCGAAATCAGACCAGCCCTCGCCCACCATCAACCGGGGCTGGAGGATCAGTTCGGCCATCAGCCGCCCCTGGGCGTTGCGCGTTCGGCGATCCAGCTTGCGACCGACTCGTAATCACAGGGGAGGCGCGTGCAGGCTTCCTCGCGCTCGAACAGATCGCCAACGCGCGTCGGCAGCGAAGGCCGCACGCCGGTGCCGCGCTCCACCGCGTCGCGGAATTTCGCCGGGTGTGCGGTCGCCAAAGTGACGATGGGGACATCTGCCGCAATGCCCTGCGCCGCGCGCGCGGCATGCAGGCCGATCGCGGTGTGCGGATCGAGCACTTCGCCGCACGCCGCATGCGCCCAGCGCATTGCCTGCGCCATGTCGTGCGCCTCGGCGCGCACGCTGGAAAACAAGGCGGCGGCGCCTTCGCGCTGCGCATTGCTCAGCTGCATCGCCTTGCTTGCTTCAAACTGCTTCATTTGCGCCGCGAGCGCCGCGCCGTCGCGTCCGCCGCAATCGTGGAGCAGGCGCTCGAAATTGGATGAGACCTGAATGTCCATCGATGGCGCGGCTGTTGCCGTCACCGTGCCGGCCGAATAATCGCCGGTCGAAAGCGCACGGTGCAGAATGTCGTTGACGTTGGTCGCCACGATCAGCCGCTCGATCGGCAACCCCATCTGCGCCGCGACATAGCCTGCGAACACATCGCCGAAATTGCCCGTCGGCACAGCAAAGCCGATTTTGCGCGCGGGTGCGCCCAGCTGGAGCGCGGCGGCGAAATAATAGACCACTTGCGCCATCAGCCGTGCCCAGTTGATGGAATTGACCGCGCCGATGGCAAACCGGCTGGTCATGCCCGCATCATTGAACATGCGCTTCACCATCGCCTGCGCATCATCAAAGCTGCCGTCTATCGCAATGTTGTGCACATTGGGCGCGAGCACCGTGGTCATCTGGCGGCGCTGCACATCGCTCACCCGGCCATGCGGATGGATCATGAAGATGTCGACTTTGGCGCGGCCCGCCACCGCATCGATCGCCGCCGAGCCGGTATCGCCCGATGTCGCGCCGACGATGGTCAGGTGATCATCGTTTCGCCCCAGAAACTCCTCGAACAGCAGCCCCAGCAATTGCAGCGCGACATCCTTGAACGCCAAGGTCGGCCCGTGGAACAGTTCGAGCAGCCACTGCCGTTCATCGAGCTGCACCAGCGGGGTCACCGCCGCATGCGCAAACCGGCCATAGGCCTGCTCGCAAAGATCCAGCAGCCGCTCGGGCGTGAGCGAGTCGCCGACAAACGGCTGCATCACCTTTTGCGCCAACTGCGCATAGGGAAGCCCGGCCAGCGCGGCGATTTCGTCTGCTGAAAAGCGCGGCCAGCTCTCGGGAACATAGAGCCCGCCGTCCGAAGCGAGGCCGGCGAGGGTCACACCCTCGAAATCGAGCGAGGGCGCTTGGCCGCGGGTGCTGACGTATTTCATGGCGAGGCGGGTAACGAGTGGGGAGCGTCGTGGCAAGGATTCGGGAATACACATGTCCCCTCCCCCGTGATTGGGGGAAGATGGCACAGCTTGCCGACGCTGTCCGTTGGCGAAGGCTGGATAGGAGTGACTCTCCTGCCGGAAGCCGGTCGGCAGGCCGTATGGCTTTCCTACTTTGAGCAAACCTGCAAGCAACGCGCGCCAGGCTCTTTGATTTCGTGAATTTCCAGAAAATCGCGCAGAGTGTCACTCTGCCGGCCTATCTCTTTGTTTAAATTATATTTTTGTGTGATAGAAAAAGGTGACACAGTGTCACCACTGTCACCTTTTCTGCGCCCCCTTCCGCCCTTGAAGGACGCAGCAAAGCCGCTCAACCCCGCGTCCGCTTGCCCAGCGCCAGCACATAGATCACCAGCGCGACCGCGGCGAACAGAAACCACTGCACCGCATAGGCAAGGTGGTTGTTGGGAATGTTGCCGGGGTCCGGCTTGGCATTGGGCGCAAGACCTGCAACTGGCGGATTGGCCACAAGCCGCGGCCCCGGCGCAATCCACCCGGTCACCACGCCGCCGTTCCATACCGGCGAGGCAGGATTGCGGGACCAGCCCAGTACCACACGCACGGGATGAGCATCGGCGAGGCGACATATCGCAACATGCGCCATACCCGGCTCCCCACGACTATTTTGCCCAGACACAGTCGTCATGTCGACCACTCTGCGACAATCAAGCCTCGCACGCCGATACATCAAGTCTTCTGGTCGTGGCGGGTCGATTTCATTCTGCGCTTCCAGAGGCCAATCAACCTCATCGCTGGCAGACCCCGCCGCCTGATACCGCGCCAGCATCGCTTCCTTCTGCTGCAACCGATCAAGCTGCCAGAAGCCGAGATGGATCATATACCCCACGGCAAGCAGCACGATCAGCGTTGGCACCAGCGGGATGCGCTTCATGGCCTTGCCTTGCCCGCGCGAAAGCGCATCACCAGCACCGCAGCCTTCACCAGCCGCAGCGCCGCGACCATCGTTAGCGGCACCAGAATGACCATAAGTGCGAACAGCGCCAAGAGCGGCGGGCGCAAAACCTCGTCCAGCCACAGGGCAAAGGCGATCAAAGCGACCGTCACCGGCAGGACAATCAGAAACTGAAGCCGCCCGCGCGGTTCATGCGCCGCAAACTCCAGCCCGCAGGCGCGGCATTCGGGCGCTAATCCGGCCAGCGTGTCCCACAGGCTGCGCGTGCCGCAACCTGGGCATAAACCGAAAAGGGCAGCCTGAGTGATCCCCGGCTGCCCCTCCAACTTCTGGCGATCAGAAGGCCCGATCACTCGATCGGTGCACCCCAGCCGCCCCAGACGTAGACTGCGACGAAGAGGAACAGCCACACCACGTCGACGAAATGCCAATACCATGCCGCCGCTTCGAAACCAAAGTGCTGGCGCGGTGTGAAGTGCCCGGCATAAGCGCGGGCAAGGCAGACGGCGAGGAAGATGGTGCCGACGATCACATGGAAACCGTGGAACCCGGTCGCCATGTAGAAGGCCGAGCTATACGTGTTGCCGCCGAAAGCGAACGGCGCGTGCATATACTCATAGGCCTGGATCGACGAGAAGAGGATGCCCAGCGCGATAGTCGCCCACAGCCCTTGCTTGAGCCCGGTGCGGTCACCGTTGATCAGCGAGTGATGTGCCCAGCTGACCGTGGTGCCCGAGCACAGCAGGATCAAGGTGTTGATCAGCGGCAGATCGAACGGATTCATCACCGCCTCGATCGCCTTGGGCGGCCACTGCCCGCCGACCACTTCCGTGAGCTCATTGGGAAACATCGAAAAGTCGAAAAACGCCCAGAACCAGCCGACGAAGAACATCACTTCCGACGCGATGAACAAGATCATGCCGTAGCGCTGGTGAAGCTGCACCACCGGGGTGTGATCGCCCGCATGCGCTTCCTTGATGACTTTGCCCCACCACGAGAAGAATGTGACTGCAACGCCCGCAACGCCCAGCAGGAATATCGCCAGTCCGCCGGTCATCTTGTGCATCGCCAGCACGCCGCCGCTGGTCATGATCAGCGCCGAAACCGCGCCGACGAAGGGCCAGATATCGGGCGGAAGAATGTGATAATCGTGGTTTTTAGCGCCGGCCATGATCGTCGTTAACCCTTACGTTTGTCTTCGCAGTCAGGTGGTTCGTGCGCCGCCCTTACCGGGCCGAAGCGACCCGGTCCAGAGGCTTTGCACTGCTTTTGGCCGCGCCGGGAACGATACTGTCAGCAGCCTCGAGAAATGTGTAGGACAGCGTGATCTCCGGCACAGCGCGCGCATTGGGGTCGTCGAGCATCGCCGGATCGACGTAGTAGATCACCGGCATGCGCACTTCCTGCCCCGGCTGTAGCGTCTGCTCGTTGAAACAGAAGCACTGGATCTTGTGGAAATAGACCCCCGTCTGCTCTGGCGTCACGTTGAACGAAGCGCGCCCGGTGATCGGCCTGTCCGAAAGATTCCTGGCAATGAAAAACGCCATCTTGCGCTCGCCGATGCGGCCTTCCTGGCTGACCTGCTCAGGCCGGAACCGCCATGGCAGACCGCTCGCGACATTGGAATCGAACCGCACCGTGATCGGTTGGCCGGTCACTTTGACCCCTGCCGCCTGTTCGGCGCTCGACCGCTGGGTGGTGCCGTTGAGACCCGTGGCCTGACAAAACATCCGGTAGAGCGGCACGGAAGCATAACCCAGCCCCAGCATCGCCAGCGCGGCTCCAGCGGCAATCCGCGCCACCTTGCGGTTCTTGTGCGCCATGGTGAGCGCGGCGCTGGCCATCATTCGCGCCCGGCTTGCTGGCTGGCCGATGCCGAAGGTGTCTCCTTCGCCGCCGGAATGGCGATCTTGACGATCGAGATCGCGTAAAACAGGATCGCCAGACCGCCCAGGATCAAGCCGACCACCATATTGCGGCTGCGCTGACGCGCTCGGATCTGCTCAAGTTCGCTCGGTTGCATGATACTTGCCGATCAGGATTGAATGCCGCCCAGTGTCGCAAACCGGTCGACCACCAGCGCACCGAACAGAATGAAAAGGTAAAAGATCGAATAGGCGAACAAACGCTTTTCCGGCTTCATCTTGTCGCCGGGCTCCGAGGTGCGCAAACCGACCTGAGCCGCATAGAATAGAAACACCGAGCTGAGCACGAGCGCCGAAATTCCATAAAGATTGCCAGCGCCGCCGATATACCATGGCACCAGCGTGAGCGGCAAAAGCAGGACCGCGTAGCCTAGAATTTGATGGCGTGTCGATTTCACTCCCGCGACCACCGGCATCATCGGAATGCCGACATTGGCATAGTCGGTCTGCACAAACAGCGCGAGCGCCCAAAAGTGCGGCGGAGTCCAGACAAAGATTATCAGGAACAGCAGGATCGGCATCAAGGTGACGTCGCCCGTTACCGCGACCCAGCCGATCAGCGGCGGAAACGCGCCCGCACCACCGCCAATGACGATATTCTGCGGGGTGCGCGGCTTGAGCCAGACGGTGTAGATCCATGCGTAGTAGAAGATCGAGAAGGCCAGGATCGCGGCGGCCAGCCAGCCGATCGCCAGCCCCATGACGAGCACCGATGCGCCTGCCAGAAAGCCGCCGAAATCGCGAGCCGAAGTCGGGTCCATCCGGCCCGACGGAATCGGGCGCTGCGCGGTGCGCTTCATCCCGGCATCGAGATCGGATTCCCACCACTGGTTGAGCGCGGCCGATCCGGCAGCGCCGACCGCGATGCACAGGATGGCGGTAAAGCCCAGCACCGGATTGATGCTGCCGGGTGCTGCCAGCATCCCGCAAATCCCGGTAAAGATGACGAGCGTCATCACCCGCGGCTTGGTCAGCGCGTAAAAGTCCCGCCAGTCAGTCGGCAGGGTGGCGGTTTTGGCTTGGCTCATGATCGGCTCGCCCATAGCTTGCACCGCGCCTCAGGGGAAGCGCCACAGGGGGTAAATCGTCAGGCGGGCCAAACGTTGCGCGGCCCGGCGGCTTATTCACCCTGCGCAATGCTTCTTAGCACTACAGATTATCTGCTTTTGATCGCATCGCTGCGGCGGCTAGTAATGCCCCGTAAGCTTGGCTGGTATGGAGATTTCTGATGGTGCGCGCGTCGCTTGTGAGTTTTGCAGGCTTGGCATTGCTTCTGCCGCTTGCCGCGCAGGCAGCACCAGCCCCCCGCATGGCGATCAGCAGCTTCGAGCAGCTCGCCCGCCCCCTGCCCTTGCCTTACGACGAAAACGCCGATGCCGATGCGGCGGTCGCCAGCGCCCGTGCGCGCGCCAAGCGTTCGGGCAAGCTGCTGCTCATCGACCTGGGCGGCAACTGGTGCCTCGATTGCCGCATCCTCGCGGGCGTGATCGAAACCCAGCCGCTGACGGCATGGATGGCCAAGCGCTTCGAGATCGTTTCGGTCGACGTCGGCCGGTTCGACAAGAACCAGCAGATTCAGCAAAGCTTTGGCATCAATGGGCGCCTCGCTGGCGTTCCCGCGCTGCTGATCGTCAACCCGCGCACCGGCAAGCTGGTCAACGAGGGCCGCGTCACCGCGCTGGCCGACGCCCGCAGCCTAACCCCGCAAGCACTGGCAGACTGGCTCGCCGGCTGGGCGGGGTGAGCGGGGCATAGCCGGCGAAAAGAATGGCATGTGTGCCTCCTGAAACCACAGCGCAGGACGATGGCAGCTTTCGCCAAGTTGCAGACATTCCGAGATCGTGCAAACTGCCCAAGTGAGCACCGACGATCCCCTGAACGCTTTCGGGCTTCACTTTTATCAAGGCATCGCTGACGACGTTGTCGATATGCAAGAACTCGCGACTCGCGCACTGGAGTTCATGACGCCAGAACTGCGGGACGCATTACGCGCTTACCTACGGGACGCGTTGGATCGGTTCACGCCCAGTGAGTTGAAGGGCAAGGTGAACAGGGCGATCAGAGAGTATGGCTTCAACTCGAAGTCAGCCGTGGCTTTCCTGCAGGCGACCTTCGATCAACTCGAAGGCGGCGCGTAGGTCCGCTTCCCACCCAATTCCGGTCATTCCGGAGTTGTGTGTGCAAGCACCACAATCGCCAACCAAAAGGGCCCCGGAATTGCTTCCGGGGCCCTTTTTCATTCGAAAGCTGAGGCGGCCTCAGTGCGCGACGCTACCGTCGATGATCGGCAACGTTTCGAACTGGTGGAACGGCGGCGGGCTGGACAGCGTCCATTCGAGCGTGGTCGCGCCTTCGCCCCAGTAGTTTCCTACCGCCTTCTTGCCCGCCACCAGTGAGTAGGCGATGTTGGCGAAGAAAACGACCATCGAGGCGGCCATGATCGTATAGCCATAGCTCGCGATCGTGTTCCAGTATTCGAACGCCGGCGCATAATCCGGATAGCGGCGCGGCATGCCCTGAACACCGAGGAAGTGCATCGGGAAGAAGATCGTGTTCACGCCGACAAAGAAGATCCAGAAGTGCACGTGGCTGAGGAACTCGCTGTGCATCCGGCCCGACATTTTGGGGAACCAGTAGTAGAACCCTGCAAACAAGGCCGTCACCGCGCCCAGCGACAGCACATAGTGGAAGTGGGCAACCACGTAGTAGGTGTCCTGCATGTTGTCATCGATGCCGCCATTGGCGAGCACCACGCCGGTCACGCCGCCCAGCGTGAACAGGAAGATGAAACCGAGCGACCACACCATCGGCGATGTAAACCGGACGCTGCCGCCCCACATCGTCGCGATCCACGAGAAGATCTTGATGCCGGTCGGCACCGCGATCACCATGGTGGCGGCGGTGAAGTACATCTTGGTGTTTACGCTGAGACCGGTGGTGTACATGTGGTGCGCCCACACCACGAAGCCCACTGCGCCGATCGCGACCATCGCATAGGCCATGCCGAGGTAGCCGAACACCGGCTTGTTCGAAAAGGTCGAGATGATCTGGCTGATGATGCCGAATCCCGGCAGGATCATGATGTAGACTTCGGGATGCCCGAAGAACCAGAACAAGTGCTGATACAGCACCGGATCGCCGCCGCCCGCTGCGTCAAAGAACGTCGTGCCGAAATTGCGGTCGGTGATCAGCATGGTGATGGCGGCTGCCAGCACGGGCAGCGCCAAGAGCAGCAGGAAAGCGGTTACCAGCACCGACCACACGAACAGCGGCATCTTGTGCAGGGTCATCCCCGGCGCGCGCATGTTGAAGATCGTGGTGATGAAATTGATCGCGCCTAGGATCGAGGCCGCGCCGGCAAGGTGGAGCGAGAAGATCGCAAAGTCGACCGCCGGGCCGACCGAGCCCGAAGTGGAGAGCGGTGCATAGACCGTCCAGCCCGTGCCCGCGCCCATGCCGGTGCCGCCGGGCAGGAAGCCCGAGATCATCAGCGAGCAGAAGCCCGCCACGGTCAGCCAGAACGAGACATTGTTCATGCGCGGGAACGCCATGTCTGGCGCGCCGATCATGATTGGAACGAACCAGTTGCCGAAGCCCCCGATCAGCGCGGGCATGACCATGAAGAACACCATGATCAGGCCGTGCGCGGTGATCAGCACGTTCCACATATGCAGCGTCTGATTGATATCGGCCGCATTGCCGCCCACCAGCGCCGTCCACCAGCCAAGGAACTGGATGCCGGGATGCGCCAGTTCGGCGCGCATGATGCCCGACACAGCACCGCCGATGATCCCAGCGAAAATCGCGAAGATCAGATAAAGCGTGCCGATATCCTTGTGGTTGGTCGACATGAACCACCGAGCGAAAAAGCCCGGCAAGTGATCATGCGCATGGGCATCGTCATGATGCGCTGCGTAACCTTCGTGGTCGGCGGGGATGGTGGCCATATTGGTCGGACCTTGTCTATGTCTTGCTTAAACGGTTTTTGCGGGCGCTGGTGCGGCAGCTACGGCAGGCGAAGCGGGAGTACCGCCAACGGTGCCGCCTTGTTCCTTCACCCATGCTTCGAATTTCGCCTTGGGCAGCGCTTCGACGACGATCGGCATATATCCATGACGCGCACCGCACAATTCGGAGCACTGGCCGTAGTAAACGCCGGGTTCGTTGATGAAGAGCACTTTCTCGTTGATCCGGCCTGGCACCGCATCGAGCTTGAACCACAGCGACGGCACGGCGAACGCATGGATCACGTCAGACCCCGTGGTCTGAAGGCGGATCGGCACGCCAGCGGGAACGACCATCCGCTTGTCGGCGGCCAGCTGCGGCGGCTCGCCACGGGCGAGAGCCTCGGCGTCGGGCAAGATGTTCGAGATTACCTCGAACCCGCCGTTATCGGGATAGGTATAACCCCAATACCACTGATAGCCGGTGGCCTTGACCGTGATCGTGCCCTTGGGCGCCGGGGTATACTGGTGCGCGAGCAACGACATCGACGGCACCGCGATGACAACCAGAATGATCACCGGGATCAGCGTCCAGGCAATCTCGATCGCCGTGTTATGGCTGGTTTTCGACGCGACCGGATTGACGCTCTTGCGAAAGAAGATGATCACCCAGAACAGCAAACCCAGCACGAACAAAGTGATGACCGTGATCACCGGCATCAGCAGATAATTGTGCATCGCCAGCGCTTCTTGCCCGGTGGGCGAATACTGATCCTGAAAGCCGATCCCGGCATCAACCGGCTGGCCCTTGCCCGCAGTTGGCTTCATCGGAACATAAGCTTCGGCCGGGGCGGCGGGCGTGATCACCGGCGCGGCTGCATCGGCCGGTGCGGGTGCCTGCTGCACAGCGGCGGGAGCGGGTGCAACTGTCGGCTGCGGCGCTACGGCAGCGATTGCTTGCGGCGCGAACGCGAGCGCAATCGCGAGGACCAATGCGCGGGAAGCATGGCCCATAATCCGGATTCTATCAGCAAAGATCATCGTTCAAATTTTCCGCTTTGCAACTGTCGCATAGGGCGAGGTGAGGCCAGCATTGAGCCTCCGGCACGGTCATAATCGAGAGGGCCTATACGCGCAGCTTCGTGAAGCCTCAAGCGTACGAAGGGACATTTTTTCGCGTAGTCCCATGCCCCAAAGAGCTATGAAAAGGCTTGCCCGCTTGGCGTACCCGCGTCAAAGCCCCCTGTTATCAAACAGCGACGATGTACAGCCGCACCGCCACCGGGTGCGCAGCCAGTTGGAAACAGTATGCAGGAAGACGAAATTCTCGCGGAGTTTCGCGCAAGTCAGGCTTTGCTGGAAGGACACTTCCTGCTCTCCTCGGGCCGGCACAGCGCACACTATCTGCAATGCGCGCGCGTCTTGATGGACCCAATGCGCGCCTCGCGGCTTGCGGCCGCGCTGGCTGCCAAGCTCCCGCGCGAAGTGCGCCAGGCCATCGGGAAAGTGATTTCTCCGGCCATGGGCGGCGTGATCATCGGCCACGAAATGGGCCGCGCATTGGGCGTCGAGGCGATGTTTGTCGAGCGCCCCACCGGCACCTTCGAACTGCGCCGCGGTTTCTCGATCGCGCCGGGCGACAAAGTTCTGGTGGTCGAGGATGTCGTCACCACCGGCCTTTCGGGGCGCGAGGCGATCGCGGCGATCACTGCTGCCGGCGGCGACGTGATCGCGGCGGCCGCGCTGGTCGATCGCTCGGGCGGCACGACCGATCTCGGCGTTCCGTTCACCGCGCTCGTCTCGTTCAATTTCCCGACATACGCGGCTGATGCGCTCCCGCCCGAGCTTGCGGCCACGCCCGCGATCAAGCCGGGCAGCAGAGCCGCCTGATGACCCAGATTCCCCCCGGGCGGCTGCGGCTCGGTGTCAACATCGATCATGTCGCCACGATCCGCAATGCGCGCGGCGGGGAGCATCCCGATCCGGTGCGCGCCGCACGGATCGTCGCGGCGGTCGGCGGCGACGGCATTACCGCGCATTTGCGCGAAGACCGCCGCCATATTCGCGACGAAGACCTCGTCCGCATCCAGGCCGCGACCGATCTGCCGCTCAATTTCGAAATGGCCGCGACCGATGAAATGCTGGCGATCGCGCTCCGCCACAAACCCCATGCGGCGTGTATCGTCCCCGAACGGCGCGAAGAGCGGACCACCGAAGGCGGGCTGGATGCCGCCGGGCAGCATAACCGGCTTGCCCCGATCGTTGCGCGGCTGTGCGACGCGGGCATCCGCGTCAGCCTGTTCATCGCGCCCGATCCGCGCCAGATCGAGGCGGCGATGCAGCTCGGCGCGCCGGTTGTCGAGCTTCACACGGGCGAATACGCCAATTCCAGTGGTGATGAGCGAGCAGCCGAACTCGCCCGCCTTGCGGACATGGCAGCGCTGGCGGTGCATTGCGGGATCGAGCCACATGCCGGGCACGGACTGACTTATGACAATGTTCAAGCGATTGCCGCGATCCCGCATCTGGCGGAGCTCAACATCGGTCACTATCTGATCGGTGAGGCGATTTTCGTCGGTTTGGAGAACGCGGTGCGCACCATGCGCGATCTGATGGACGAAGCGCGGGCACCGATCAGGCCGGAGCACGGCGGATGATCATCGGGCTTGGCTCGGACTTGTGCAACATCGAGCGGATCCAAGCCTCGCTCGAGCGGTTCGGCGAGCGCTTCGAGCAGCGGGTGTTCACGGCCGCCGAGCGCGCCAAAGCGGCCCGCCGCCCGTTGACCAAGGCTGGCACGCTGGCCAAGCGCTTCGCGGCAAAAGAGGCATTTTCAAAGGCCGTCGGCACCGGCTTCAAGGCAGGCGTGTTCATGAAAGATATCGGTGTCATCAATGCCCCCTCGGGTGCACCCACGCTGGCACTGACCGGCGGCGCGGCGGCGCGACTGGCGGCGATCACGCCCCATCACCATGAAGCCGTGGTTCACCTGACCTTGACCGACGACCATCCGTGGGCGCAGGCCTTCGTCGTGATCGAGGCCCGCGCCATTCCTGCGGGTGATGCGTGAGCGAACCTGCGGCAACGTCACCGCCCGCCGCCGGCCCCCAGCCAGATGAACGCGCCAAGGAAGGCGGCGTCAGCTGGCTGGCCGAATTGCGCGGGCTGCTTCTGATGTTGCTCGCCGTGGTGGCATTCCACAGCCTCGTGGCCAAACCGTTTTTCATTCCTTCGATCTCGATGATGCCCAATCTTCTGGTCGGCGACCGCCTGGTTGTATCGAAATATCCCTATGGCTGGTCGTGGGTTTCCGCCTCGTTTCATATTCTCCCCCGCTCGGCCGAAAAGGTGGGAGGAGCAGTGCCCGCCTATGGCGATATCGTGATCGTCGTCCCGCGCGGCAGCGACAGCGATTACATCAAGCGCGTAGTCGCTCGGCCGGGCGACAGGATCGCGGTGGTGAACGGCCAGATCGTGCTCAACGGCAAACCCGTTCCGCAGACGGTCGAACCTCCGCTCGATCTTCCGGTCGATGCCAATCAGCCCTGCGATCCGCTCGAATTTCCCGGGCTGCGGTTTCGGGCGGGCGATGGGCGGCTCTATTGCGAGCTGCCGATCCTGCGCGAAACACTGCCGGGCGGGGCAACCTACCGCATTATCGACCACACGCGGCAGCGGCTCGACAATTATCCTGAGACCCGCGTGCCCGAAGGCCATGTGTTTCTGATGGGCGATAACCGCGACCATTCAGCAGACAGCCGCGAAACGCTCGATCGGCAAGGTCTGGGCGGCCCTGTTCCACTTGCCGATGTCGGCGGCCGCGCCGAATTCCTGACGTTCTCCTTCGATGGCAGCGAAAGCTGGAATCCGTTAAGCTGGTGGAACGCCCTGCGCGGCAACCGGGCGTGGACGAAGCTTCGCCCGATGATCGCGAAACCGCAAACAGGAGCCTAGCAATGGACGGTGCGCAAGGGCCCATGACTACGGCGGAAGCCGAGAGCACACCATCGCCGCTGGTGCCCGGCCCGATGGACATCCGCGACGACAGTGTCCGCAGGGAGCTGAAGCGGGCGGCAGTGTGGGTCGGCATGGTGGCGCTGGTCGCGCTGACGGTGCTGCTGGCGCAGCCGCTGCTGGTCATTTTCGGCGGCGTTGTCTTTGCCGCGATGATCGAGGGCGGCCAGCGGTTGCTGGGCCGGGTGATGCCTTTGCCGCGCCTTGCCCGCATTGCCGTGCTCCTGCTGCTCACAGTGGTCTTTGGCGTGTGGCTGGTGATGTTTGCGGGCAGCCAGATTGCGCAGCAGGCGCTCCAGCTGCCCACGATTATCGAAGCACAGGGTATGCGCCTGCTCGCGTGGGGCAATCAGCATGGCATTCAGGTGCAGATGAGCGATGCCAACAAAGTGGCGGGCGAGCTGCTCGGCGGGATTGGCCAGCTGACCAGCGCGGTGGGGGGCATCGTGGGCGGGTTCACCACCGCGCTGCTCATCGTAATCCTCGGGATCTACTTCGCGCTAGAGCCTGATCTGTATCAGCGCGGCCTCGCCTGGCTGTTGCCCGGCGGCAGCCGCGAACACTGGCACGGCACCACGCACCGCATGGGCAAAGTGATGCGGATGCTGCTGTTCGGCCGGATCGTGGGCATGGTGGTCGAAGGCTTTTGCACCTGGCTCCTGCTGGCGGTCTACGGCGTCCCGATGGCAGGGCTGCTGGGGCTGCTGACAGGATTGCTCGCGTTCCTGCCCAATATCGGCGCCCCGATTTCGGGCGTCCTGATGATCCTCGTCGGCTTTTCCGGCGGCGCGAACATGGGCTACTACTGCATCATGGTTTATGTCGTGGTGCAGACTGTCGATGGCAACATCATCGTGCCGATGGTGGCCAAGAAGACCGCCGATCTTGCCCCCGCGCTGGTGCTGGGAGCGCAGCTCATCTTCGGCGTGTTGTTCGGCGTGCTCGGGCTGATGCTGGCCGATCCTCTCGTGGCAATGATCAAGATCGCGCTTGAGCGGCAGGCCGAACAGAACGACCGGCCTGAATCCAGCGCATGAAAGGCCTGACCCGCAAGTTCCTCTATCTGGTCGCAGGGCTTGTCGTGCTGGTGCTGATTGCGCTGGCCGCGCTGTCGATCTGGTCGACCGAGCTTACCCGCTTCACGTTCGTCCCGCGCGGGCCTCTGGAGGTGATCGCGCCCTTGCCCGCGAACAGCTATGCAAGGCCGGAGATGTGGATTTCGCGCCCGGGCATGGCCAATGATCCGGCGCAGTTCCTGCCCACCGGCGCGGCGCGCGGCATGCGCGGGCGCGCTTTTGTGTTCTTTGTTCACCCCACCAGTTTCCTTGCGCGCAACCACTGGAATGCGCCGCTGGACGACAGCGATTCGCGCTACCGTGCCGACTTGTTCGTGCGCGGCATGGCCAGCCCTTTCAACGATTCAGCCGCGCTCTATGTGCCGCGCTACCGCCAGGCCGCATTTGGCAGCTTTCTGGTCGATCAGCCCGAATCCCGCCGCGCGCTCGATTTCGCCTATGGCGATGTATCGCAAGCGTTCGCCGCCTTTCTCGCGCAGATTCCCGCCGATGCCCCGATCGTGCTCGCGGGGCACAGCCAAGGCGCAAACCACTTGCTCCGCCTGATCCGGGAACGGATCAAGGGCACCGCGCTGGCGGAGCGGATCGTGGCCGCCTATATCGTTGGCTGGCCGGTTTCCCCCGCACACGATCTTCCGGCACTGGGATTTCCGGCTTGCACTTCGCCCGCACAAGCAGGCTGCGTGATGACGTGGCTCAGCTTTGCCGAGCCCGCCGAACCGGGCCTGCTGTTGCACACGTACCGCGCAGAGCCCGGCTTTGACGGCCTTCCGCGCGGCGAAGAGCCTGTGCTGTGCACCAATCCGCTGACCGGAGGGGCTGCCCCGGCCGCGCCCGCATCCGCCAATCGGGGAACGCTGGTCCCGTCGGCCGATCTGACCGCCGGCAAGCTCACGCCAGGCCTTGTCCCCGCACGCTGCGACCCGAAGACCGGCCTGTTGCTGATTGGCGAGCCGCCGAAGCTTGGCGCTTACGTGCTCCCCGGCAACAACTACCACATCTACGATCTGCTGCTGTTCTGGTCCAATGTGCGCGAGGATATCGCGCGCCGCGAAGCCGCGTGGTTCGCGGCGAAGACCAAGGCCGGATGATCACTGGAAATGTCAGGGATCTGCGCGAGGCGCTGCCCGCGGGCGGCGTCTTGCTGGGGCTCGATCCCGGCACCAAGACGATCGGCGTGGCGCTGTGCGATCCGCAGTGGCGCTTTGCCACCGCGGGCCAGACCATCGCGCGGCGCAAGTTTGCGCAGGACAAGGCGGCGCTGACGGCGCTCATCGCCCAGCGCGGCGTCGCTGGCATCGTGATGGGCCTGCCGCTCAACATGGATGGCAGCGAGAGCCCGCGCAGCCAATCAGCGCGGGCCATGGCGCGAAATCTGGCCGACATTGGTTTGCCGATCCTGCTGTGGGACGAGCGCTGGACCACGCAGGCCGCCGAACGCGCGATGATCGAGCAGGATTTTAGCCGCGCCCGCCGCGCCGTGCGCATCGATTCGCATGCAGCCGCGCTTATCCTGCAAGGCGCAATCGATGCGCTGGCGGGGGCGGCGTTCTGATCCTGCGCGATAATTGATGGTTGTCAGCGCCCCCGCCCCCCGGCAGGACAGCTTGATGAGCGAGACCAGCAAACCGCGCAAAGTGCCTTTCACATTGCCCGATGGCATGACCTTCGATCCGGAACGGGGCGCGCGCGCCTTCACGCGGCACGGCCACACCGGCTTCCTAGGCATGGAATACCGAGCCCACGGCGAGGACTGGATGGAACTCGCGCTGCCTTGGCGCGAGGATCTTGTGGGGGTGGAGGAGACCGGCGTGCTTGCCTCCGGCCCGATCATCAGCCTGCTCGACAACGCGACCTCGATGTCGGTCTGGGTGCGGCAGGGCGTGTTCAGCCCGCAAGTCACGCTTGATTTGCGGATCGACTACGTGCGCGCTGCCACGCCGGGCAAAACGATCATCGCGCGCGCCGAATGCTATCAGGTGCGCCGCTCGATGGCTTTCGTGCGCGGCGTGGCCCACGATGGCGACGCCAGCGATCCGGTGGCGCACACGGCGGGCATCTTCATGCTCGTCGGCGGGCAGGAATGGGCCAAGCCATGAGCGCGTTCAAACTGCCGCCCTATGCCCGCACTATGGGCATGGAAATCGACCATATCGAAGACGGCGTGCCGATCATCGGCATGGACTTCGCCGATCGCACGATGGGCCGCCCCGGCTTCCTCCATGGCGGCGCAATCGGCGGCCTGCTCGAAATGGCAGGCTACGCCGCCTTGCGCGCCGAGCTTGAGCGGCAGGGCAACGACGCGCGCATGAAGCCGATCAACATCAACATCGAATACTTGCGCGGCGGCATGAGCGAACGCACCTATGCCCGCGGCGAAGTGCTGCGCGCCGGCCGCCGCGTCGCCAATGTGCGCGTGGAAGCCTGGCAGGGCGACCGCGAAAAGCTGGTCGCGAGCAGCTGGATGAACTTTCTGCTGGCTGCGCCGAAGGAGGGTTAGCCCTCGCTCCTTCAGGGGAGAGGATTGGGATGGGCGGGCGCTCTCTTGCCTCCGGCGGGGAAGGGGGTATCCCCCTTCCATCCCCGTCACCCCGTGCTTGACACGGGGTTGGGCTGTCTTTCTGGCGCCCGCGTCAAAAAGAAAAGCCAAAGCCCGGATCAAGTCCGGGCCGACGATTCTGGCTGGTGTCGCATACCCCGGCCAACTTGGATGGATTCGTAAGACTGCTTTCGCCCCACTTGCTGCCACTGCGGATGCCTGACATCGTGTGACCATGAAGGGTCTGGCGAAGATAATTTCGATTGCTGTTGCGGTCTTTGTAATTGGGCTTGCGACACTTCCATTTTGGGGGTGGAGCCTGGCGTATTTCCTCTACTCCGAACGAACGATGATCTCGCGAGTGATGTCTCCGGATCGAGCACGCACTGCTCAAGTTGAGCGGATAGTGGTCGGTGGAGAGCCGTCGATTGTAATCCTTGTCAGACCCTGGTGGATGCCCGATTGGTATGTTGCTGGCTGCGCGGCGGCTTCACACTATCAGGACGCCAAGGCCAGCATTCGATGGGTGTCAAATCGTACCATAGAAATTAGCCATACGGACGGTCGGCGCTTTTGGCACGAAGCCGGGCACGCCCCCTTCCACAATGAAACCTGCAGTGACCTAAACGTCATCTTTGTTGATATGCGCCGTTAAGCTGCCGTTCCGCTTTCCACCAGTTCCTGTCATTCAGACGGTGAAAACGATCACCACCACAATCCCGCCCTCGGGTTCAGCCTCGCCCGGCGCAAGCCGTGCCGCATCGGCGCGCACGCGCGCCAGCACGGCAGCGGCCACCGAAGGCCCCGCGACCACGGCATCGGCCTGCCCCAGCAGCCGCGCCTCGCGCAAGGTCAGGTCGTCGGGATCGTTCGAGCGCAAGGTGACCGTGAAGCGGCCCGCCGCGCCGTCAGCGCCGCCGGCCAGCCATGCGGCCACGTCGTCCGCATCCGCACCGCGCAGGGGATCGAGCGCGCCGCCCTCTTCCAGCGCGGCATCGAGCGCGCGGCGGCGTTCGGGGCCGGTGGGCCAGCGGGCGCGCATCGCATCGCGCGCGGCATAGAGCGCCTCCGCCAAGGCCCCCAGCCCTTGCGGCAGCAGCCGCTCCAGCCGCAGCCGCAGCGCCTTGGCGAGGCCCGCCGATGCGCCGCCGGTGCCCACCGCGATCAGCACCGGCGCGCGGTCGATGATCGAAGGCGTGGTGAAATCGCACAGCGCGGGCCGGTCTACCACATTGACCAGCAGCCCCGCCCCGCGCGCACGGATAGCGTCGGCCTCGCAAGCGCGCGCATCCTCGTGCGCGATGAATGCCAGCCGCGCGCCGGTGTCGATGCCCTCGGCCAGATCCTCGATCACCTTGCCGCCCGCGCGCAGTACCAGCCGCCGCTTCGCCTCTGCCGCCTCGCCATGGCCCAGCACCACCACCGGTTGCCCGGCGATACGGTGGAACAGGGGGAGGCTGGGCAGGCTCATTCCAGCCAGTCCGGCACGCGCTCGGCGGAAAGGATCGTCGAAGGCTCGATCCGGTCGGCAACCACGGCCCACTTGTCCCCGTCCACCATCACTTCGGGCACCATGGGCCGCGAGTTGTAGGTGTTGGCCATCGTCGCGCCATAGGCCCCCGCAGTGCGGAACACTGCCAGATCGCCGCGCGCCACCACATCGATATCGCGCGCCTTGGCGAAGGTATCGCTCGATTCGCAGATCGGGCCGACGATATTGGCGACCATGTGCTCGCCCGTGGGCGCAACCGCGCTGAAATCGTGCCAAGCGTCATACATGGCGGGCCGCGCAAGATCATTCATCGCGGCATCGACCACGACCCAGGGATGCACCGCGCCTTCCTTCACGCGCACCACTTCGGTCAGCAGCACACCGGTGTTGCCGGTGATCACGCGGCCCGGCTCGAACATCAAGGTCACGTCCCAGTCCGCCGTCACCCGAGCGATCATCGCGGCGTATTCGGCGGGCTGAGGGAAGACCTCGCCTGCCTTGTAGGGCACGCCGACGCCGCCGCCGAGGTCCATGTGGGTGACGGTGCCGCCCGCGCTGCGGATGTCGCGCATCAACTTGCCTGCCTTGGTGAAGGCGGCCTCCAGCGGATCGAGGCTCGAAAGCTGGCTGCCGATATGCAGCGCAATGCCGCGCATGTTCAGCCCCGGCAGCGCCGCCAGCCGCGCATAGATGCCCGCCGCACGGTCATAAGGCACGCCGAACTTGTTTTCGGCCTTGCCGGTCGAAATCTTTTCGTGCGTGCCCGCATCGACATCGGGATTGATGCGCAAGGTGCACGTGGCGACAAGGCCCATAGCTTGCGCGATTTCCGCAAGCTCGCAGCCTTCTTCCTCGCTTTCGAGGTTGAATTGCCCGGTGCCCACTTCCAGCGCGCGGCGCATCTCGCGCGCGGTCTTGCCCACGCCGGAAAACACGACATCGGCAGGCGCGATCCCCGCTGCCAGCGCGCGATCCAGTTCGCCGCCCGAAACCACATCCGCGCCGTAGCCTTCCGCCGCCAGCACCTTGAGCACTGCGAGATTGGGATTGGACTTGACCGCAAACGCGAGGTGGACACGCGGCAGCACCGAGAGCGCATCGCGGAACACGCGGGCATGACGCGTCAGCGTGGCGCGCGAATAGACATAGACCGGCGTGCGGACAGCTTGGGCGATGACCGGCAGCGCCACATCTTCGGCATGAAGCACACCGCCGCGATACTCAAAATGGTCCATCAGGAAATCCGCAATACAAGGATCGGATCAGGCTTGGCCGAAGTCCCAAACCTGTTTGGGCGGCATCAATTCTCTGGCGGCAAGTCGAACGGATCATCTTCGCGCTCTTCCGAGCGGCGGCGCAATTCGACATTGCGTTCCGGTTTGGCCTGCACCGGCGGCGTGAGCAGGGCATCGGCGGTCGGCTTGTCGCTCCGGCCATAGGGCGCGACCGGCAAAGACTGACCTACGCGCGGCTCAAGCTCGCGTTTGTTGCCGCAGCCGGACAGGACAAGGCCGCTCAGCAACAGCAGCGGCAGGCAAGCAAAGCGGGCCATCATTCCTCCAGACCAAGCGCGCGCGCTGCCTCGGCCACGCGCTTGTTTACCTCGGATGGCGCGGTTCCGCCATGGCTGGCGCGCGCGGCGACCGATGCTTCGACCGACAGCGCGCCATAGACCGCCGCATCGATGCGCGGATCGATGGCTTGCAGGTCCTCCAAGGCCAGCTGATCGAGCGCGATGCCCCGGCTTTCGGCCAGTTTCACCGCCGCCCCGGTGATATGGTGCGCTTCGCGGAACGGCACGCCCGCCGCGCGCACGAGCCAGTCGGCCAGATCGGTCGCGGTGGCATAACCCAGTTCGGCGGCGGCGCGCATGCGATCGGTGCGGAAGGTCGCCTCCGCGACCATCCCGGTCATCGCCGCGATCGACAGTGCGAGCAGATTGGCCGCTTCGAACACCGGCGGCTTGTCGTTCTGCATGTCCTTGGAATAGGCGAGCGGCAGGCCCTTCATGGTGATCATCAGCGCGGTGAGGCAGCCGATGATCCGGCCCGCATGGCCGCGCACCAGCTCCGCCGCATCGGGGTTTTTCTTCTGCGGCATGATCGAGCTGCCGGTCGAAAGACTATCAGGCAGCGTGACGAAGCCGAACGGCTGGCTCGCCCAGAGGATGAATTCCTCGGCCAGCCGCGAAAGATGCAGCGAGCATTGCGCCGCCGCCATCAGGTAATCGAGCGCAAAATCGCGGTCAGACACCGAATCGAGACTGTTGCGGGTGGGCCGGTCAAAGCCCAGCGCCGCCGAAGTCCGCTCGCGGTCGATCGGAAAGCCGGTGCCGGCCAGCGCGGCAGAGCCCAGCGGGCATTCGTTCATCCGCGCGCGCGCGGCGGCAAAGCGCGAAACATCGCGCGAGACCATCTCATAATAGGCCATCAGATGATGCCCCAGCGTCACCGGCTGCGCAGTTTGCAGATGGGTGAAGCCCGGCATGATCGATCCGGCATGCTCACCCGCGCGCTTGACCAACGCCTTCTGCAGGTCAACGAGACCAAGCATCGCCTGATCCACCGCATCGCGCACCCACAGGCGGAAATCGGTGGCCACCTGATCGTTGCGGCTGCGCGCGGTGTGGAGACGCCCCGCCGCCGGGCCGATCAATTCGGCAAGGCGGCTCTCAGTGGTCATGTGGATGTCTTCAAGGTCCCAGTTTTCCGGCACCCCGCTGGCCTCATATTCCGCCGCAACCCGGTCCAGCCCGCTGGCGATCAGCGCCGCATCGTCCGCCGCAATGATGCCTTGCGCGCCGAGCATGTCCGCATGGGCCTTTGACGCGGCGATATCTTGCCGCCACAACGCCTTGTCGAAAGGGATCGAGGCGTTGATCTCGCGCATGATGGCCGAAGGGCCCGCCGCGAAGCGCCCGCCCCACATCTGGTTGGAGCCTGAATTGCCCGAATCTGCCATACCGGTCATGTCCCTGCCAGCCTATTGGGGGCGCGCGTTTGCGGTCTTTGCCTTGCCGCTCGCCCTCAGTCTTGGCGGCTGCGATAGGCAAACCCCCGGCGCGGCGCAACCGGCCAGCACGCCAAGCGCGTCGGCCGCCGCCACGGGGGCGGCACCTCCCAATGGCGCGCTCGATATCGCCAACCGGGGCGCGGCGATGCCCGATTTCACTTTCACCGATCCATCGGGCGCAAAGCTGCGCACGCTCGATTTGAAAGGCAAACCGGTCCTCATCAATCTGTGGGCCACGTGGTGCGGCCCCTGCGTGCTCGAAATGCCGATGCTCGATACTCTGGCTGCAAAGCACGCCGACACGTTGCGGGTGCTTACCGTGTCACAGGATCTGGCCGGCACAGACAAAGTCGCCAAGTTCTATGCGGCGCGCAAGTTTGTCCATCTCCAACCGTGGCTCGATCCGGACAACAATCTCAGTTTCCACCTCGGCACCGGCGTCCTGCCCACGACGGTGCTGTATGACGCGAAAGGCCGCGAAGTCTGGCGCATTGTCGGCGCGCACGATTGGCTGGGGCCGCGAACCGATGCGATGCTTGCGCAAACCATCGCGCAAACAGGCGGCTAAGGGCGGATTAGCGCCCAAGTGCGCGATCAGGCCTGCCGGTTTGACACGTAGCGACGGATGTCGAGGCTATAGTCCTCCATCGGCGAGTAATAACCAAAGGCGTGGACGCTGGCGGCCATACCGCGCTGCACCCGCTCGCAGACTGCCCAGTCCTGGCGGTTGACCAGATCCCAGAAATCCACCGCATCGCTCGGGTCGAAGCCGGGTTTGGCGATTTCATCGGGGTGGAACAGGAAGCGGCATTCGACAACGGTCCGGTCGGCCGCTTCGGGCCACAACACGAAGGCCGCCGCGTGGTCGCTGGAAACGCTCAGCATCAGGTTGGGGTAGAGCAGTTCGCCCTTGTGGAGGATCTTTTCCTCCTCGCTCAGGCCGGGAAAGGGGCTGCGGTCGGTCGTGCCGCTCATCGTGTAAGTCGTGGCACCCTCGCGATGCGGTATGCCGCGCTCCCAATCGAGGTGAATGCCGCCCTCGCGGCGGAATTCAGGCACGATGGCGCAAAGCTCTGGGTGTACCGGGCCGCAATGATAGCATTCGTTGTAGTTTTCGAGCAGGAGCTTCCAGTTCGCCGCCACCTCGTAGCGGATGGTGCGGGCCGTGCGCAGCGCATCGAGCGGATAATTGGCCAGGCGCCGCGTTGCATCCTTGAGCGTTTCGGCAATGTCGGGCGCATCCTCGGGCGTGAGGTTGAGGAAGACGAAGCCGCCCCATTCGGCGACACCGACCGGGTACAGCGTGAAGGCCGATTTGTCGAAATCTGCGGCGTCGGCCAGGTTCGGTGCGGCCAGCAGGGCACCGTCGAGGCCATAGGCCCAGCCATGATAGGGGCAGCGGATGATCCCGCCGACGACGCCGCCAGCAAGCGTCAGTCCCCATTTCGCGTCGTTGCCGGCATCGCACATCCGCGCACCGCGGTGGCGGCAGACATTGTAATGCGCCCGCAGCAAGCCCGACCGGGTGCGCACAAGCAGAATGCTTTCGCCAGCGATCTCAAGTGTGACATGATCGCCAGGGTTCGGCACATCTTCGCCCCGCGCCGCGCAAAACCAGTCGCGCCGCAGGATCGCGTTCTTTTCCGCGTGCCACGCTTCGGCTGTCAGATACGTGTTGCTTGGCAGCGACCGTTCCATAGTTCAGCTGTTTACCCCGGTCACCGCCGCCCTGCCTATTGGCCGGTTGCCTCATAAGCCGGATTATGGCACGCGGGAAGCGCAAATGCATGGGCTGCCCCCAGCCGCGGGCATGCGGGGGAAGGTCGATTTGACGCAGCTTGCCGAACGTTCCCATGACCCGGCCCACTATGACGCCATCGTCATTGGCGCTGGCCATAATGGCTTGGTCGCGGCGGCCTATCTCGGCAAGGCGGGCATGAAAGTGCTGGTTGCCGAACGGCGTGACATCATCGGCGGTGCCTGCGTCACGGAGGAGGTACTTCCCGGTCACCGCGTATCGTTCGCCTCCTATTTCGCCTCGATGCTGATGCCCACGGTGATCCGCGATCTGGAGCTCGCTCGGCATGGCCTGCGCATGGTGGCAAGCGATCCGCTGATCACGGTGACCGTTGGCGAGGGGCGGATTATCCGCTGGTGGGCCGATAGCGCGCGAACGGCGGAGGAAATTCGGCACTACTCGCCGAGCGACGCCGAAGCGTTCTTGCGCGTTGACCGCGAGCTTAAGGCGCTGGCAGCCTATCTGCAGCCCTTTTTTCTCGAGCCGCCGCCCGATCTTGCCGCGCGCGGGCTGGCGAGGGTGGGCGAAGTCGCGCGGCTGGTGCGGCGCTTCCGCAAGATCAAGGGCGGTGAGGTCGCTCAGCTTATTACTTTCCTCACCGGCAGCCTGGGCGAATATCTCGATCGCCATTTCGAGAGCGCCGAGGTCAAGCGCATGTTCCTCGCCAACAACGTCTATGGCAAGCATGGCGGTCCATACGAGCCGGGCTCAGCCGTCGGACTGCTTTTCCATCTGCTGTCGGGCGGCGATGACAGCGTCCAGGGCTTTTCCGGGCATGTCGTGGGCGGCATGGGTTCGATCACCGCGGCCATTGCCGCCACCGCGCGCGAGAATGGCGTCGAGATCCGCACCGGTGTGCCGGTTGCCTCCATCATTGTCGAGAACGGCCGCGCGGGCGGGGTGATTTTGGCGGACGGCACGCGCATTCGCGCCGATACTGTCCTGTCCAATGCCGACCCCAAGCGGACCTTTCTCGGTCTTGTGTCCCCTGAGGACCTGCCCGCAGATTTCCGCTGCGATATCGCCGCGATCAAGATGGCGGGCCCTTCTGCCAAGCTCAATCTGGCGCTCACGCGCGAACCAACCGTGATCGGCCGTCCGGCGGGCGCCGATGCGCGCGAGCGATCGCTTCTCTCGATCACGCCAACGCTGGCGGGGGCGCAGCGCTGCGCCGATATCGCGCGGATGGGCGACATTCCCGACGAGCTGTGGATCGATTGCGTCATCCCCAGTCTGGTCGATGATACGCTCTGTCCACCGGGCAAACAGATGATGACATGCTTCATCCAGTACGTCCCGTATGCGCTGCGCGAGGGCAATTGGGACGATCACCGCGAGGCATTCGCCGATTCCATCATTCGCCAGATCGCCCGTCACATGCCCGATCTGCCCGATCTGATCGAAGGCCGCGTGGTGCTGACGCCGCTCGATCTGGAACGGACCTATGGCCTTACCGAAGGCAATATCTTCCACGGCGATCTCAATCTCGGTCAGCTTTTCTCGATGCGGCCAGTGCCCCGATACTCGCAGTATCGCACCCCGATCGCCGGGCTGTACCTTTGCGGCGCGGGCGCGCATCCCGGCGGCGGTGTGACCGGAGCACCGGGGCACAACGCGGCGGCGCAAGTGCTGCGCGACCGCAAGCGACGGAAAGGGCGGGCATGAACAAGCACGCAGAGGCAATTCACCCGCCGCGCGTCATGGGGTTTGCCGATGTTGCCATGCTTTACATTGTTACCGGCGTCAGCTTGCGCTGGATCGCCACCGCCGCAGCGGCGGGCCCGGGATCGGTGCTGATCTGGATCGGCGCTTTCTTGCTGTTCTACCTGCCCTTCGCACTCTCGGTGCTGGAACTGTCGTCGCGCTATCCGGACGAAGGCGGGCTTTATGTGTGGACGCGGCGCGCATTTGGCGATTTTCCCGGTTTCATCGCCGGATGGTCCTATTGGACAAGCAACCTGCCTTACTTTCCGGCCGTTTTCTATTTCGCAGCGAGCAACGCGCTGTACATCGGCGGCGAGCCGTGGATGGCGCTTGGCCAGTCCACCAACTATTTCATGTGGTTCGCGCTTCTCGCCCTCGCGGTTATCGCCATACTCAACATCGTCGGGCTCAAACACGCGCGCTGGCTGCACAATATCGGTGCCTTTGGCATGTGGGTGCCTGTTGCGGTGGTGATCGCGATGGGCGTGGTCTCCTATTTCCGCTTCGGCTCGGCCACCCAGTTCACGGCAACGACAATGGCGCCGAGCTTCGCACTGAAGGACATGGTGTTCTGGGCATCGATCGCCTTCGCCTTTTCCGGATGCGAGACCGCCTCCTTCATGAGCGGCGAGATCAAGGATGCTCGGCGCACTGTCCCGCGCGCACTGATAGTGGCGGGCCTCGTTGTCGTATCCTGCTATATCCTCGGTACCGTGGCGCTTCTGGTCGCGCTGCCAGCGGGGCAGATCGACAGCCTGGCAGGACTGATGCAGGCGATTACCACCACCGCCGCCAAACTTGGCTGGCTATGGATCGTGCCGATGGTCGCGCTGCTGATCACGCTCGGTAATCTCGGGGCGGCGGGCGGTTTCCTTGCTGCCACTTCGCGCATTCCCTTCAGCGTCGGTATCGACAAGATGCTGCCGCCTGCTTTCGGCAAGCTGCATCCGCGCTATGGCACGCCGCATGTCGCCATTCTGGTGCAGGCGGGCCTCGGTGCGGTTTTCGTCTTTCTCGGGCAGGCCGGCACCAGCGTAAAGGGGGCCTATGACGTGCTGGTGAGCATGGGTATCATCACCTCGTTCGTCCCCTTCGTGTTCGTCTTCCTTGCGCTGATCCGTTTGCAGCGCGAGCCGGCGGGGCCCGACGTGATCCGCGTCCCCGGCGGCAAGCCGGTGGCGATACTGATCGGCTGCATCGGGCTGCTGACCACGCTCTGCGCCATCGGTCTCGCCATGATCCCAGCTGCCGATGAAGCCAACAAGCCGCTGGCGGTCGCCAAGATCGTGGGTCTGACCGCGATCCTGATGGGTATTGGCTGGGCGATCTTCGCCTCATCGAAGCGTGCCGCCGCGCGTGCGCCGGTTTTGGCACCATGACTGAGGCACCCGGACGTTGCGCGGCGCGCAGAAGAGATCAAACTGCGCGCAACGCATCATCGCCGATCTTGTAAGCTTTGGCGCGGGGTTTCGTATTGCGGATAGCAATGTCGGTAAGCGCCATGGTCCAGATACCCCAAACCATACCCCCAAATCGGAACGGCTGCCAATGTGCAAGCACGAACACCAGCGGCCTATTCGATCCTAGGCATCCAGCTTTTCCGGGGCTTGTCTAAACGTTTGCGAACGTCGACGAACGGCAAAATGGTGGGCGGTGAGGGGCTCGAACCCCCGACCCTCTCGGTGTAAACGAGATGCTCTACCAACTGAGCTAACCGCCCTACTCACGGAGGTGGCGCTATTGCTGGGATTCGGGTTCGGCGTCAACCAGAAGATGGCGGCTGCCGGCAGGGCCGAAGGAGCGTTACAGCCCGGCTTCGATCGCCATGCGGATAGCATCGGCGCTAGTGCGGACGCCCAGCGCCCGCAGCACCGCGGCACGGTGCAGCTTGATCGTGCGTTCGCTGAGGCCAAGTTCGAAGGCGATCTGCTTGTTCAGCCGCCCGGCGGCGATGCACTGCAATATCTCGCGCTGACGCCGCGACAGGGCGGCGACCTTTTCCCGCGCTTCGACCGCGCGATTGTCCGTTGTCTTCTGCGCTGCGCCAGGGACTTCGACTTGCGATCCGAGAAAGTATTCCAATTCACCATCAGGATCGAAGATCGGCGCGATCATCACTGCGTTGCGAAACGGCGTGCCATCCTTCTTGTAATTGAGCAGCTCGACCATCACCGGCACCTTCGCCGCTATCCCCACGCGCAATTCTTTGGTCAGTTCGGGCTCGGTGCCATCGCCGCGCAGAAAGCGGCAGTTGCGACCGATGATCTCATGTTCGGCATAGCCGGTGAGATCCATGAATGCCTTGTTGCACGCAATGATCGGGTTGTCGGGCAGCCGGGGATTGCTCACGACCGCTGCGACCATGCTGTTTTCGATCATCACGTTGATTGGCATTCCATCTCCCTTCGACTCCACGGTTCAAAGTGCAATTGCCCTTAGGTCCATGTTCCTAAATTTCTGCCATTTGTTGATCGGAGGCAGGGCAGATTACCGGACAATTTGTGGCTTGCAACGAAGGGAGTTGCTCCCGGAAGCGGCTTTGAAACTTTGATATCCGGGCGCTGCCCCCCTGACAAACGATTATATGACAACGGCTGCTGGCAGGCGGCATGGAGAATGCCTTGAACTACCTCAGCCATGATTTCGAACATCCTGACGCGGAGGGAAAACCGGTCGTGCCCGATGCGGTGCAGGACGCCATCAGGACACTGATCCGCTGGTCGGGAGACAACCCTGAGCGCGAGGGCCTGGCCGATACGCCTTCACGCGTCGCCCGCGCCTGGCGCGAGTACTGCAGTGGTTACGACGAGGATCCCGGCCACCATCTTGAGCGCACGTTCAGCGAGGTCGCTGGCTATAGCGATGTTGTACTGCTGCGCGATATTCCGTTCCAGTCACACTGCGAACATCACCTCGCGCCCATCACCGGCACCGCATCGATTGCCTATCTGCCGCGTAGCCGCGTGGTCGGCATATCGAAGCTGGCGCGCGTGCTGCATGGCTTTGCGCGCCGACTCCAGATTCAGGAGCGGCTGACGTCCGAAGTCGCCGAATGCATCTGGACCACGCTCCAGCCCCACGGTGTGGCCGTGGTGATCGAGGCTCAGCATGGCTGCATGACCGGGCGCGGTGTTCGCACGCCGGGCGTGGGCATGATCACCAGCCGCATGCTTGGCTGCTTCCTCGACAACCCCAGCAGCCGCAAGGAAGTGCTCGCACTGATGGGCCGCGGGTGACCAGTGCTCGCCCGACGCCCAGCGTTGCGATCATTGGTGCGGGGATGGCAGGCCTCGCCTGCGCCGAAAGTCTGCGCGAAGTAGGTTGGAAGGTCACCATCTTCGAGAAAAGCCGCGGGGCCGGAGGCCGTATGGCAACGCGCAGGCTTGAAACCTCGCACGGTACGGCATCGTTCGATTTCGGCGCGCAGTACTTCACTGTGCGCGATCCCGGGTTTGCCAGGCAAGTTGCGGTATGGGCCGATCTCGGCCTCGCCTCGCGCTGGCCCGATGCGCGCGATGATGCGTGGATCGGCGTTCCCACGATGCATGCGGTGCTGCGCAATCTGGCCACCCGGCACGAGGTGCGGCTTGGCCATCACATTCATGGGTTGGCGCGGGCTGAGGGCACGTGGCGCTTGCTCGGCAATCATCCGGTCGCGGAACATTTCGACAAGGTGGTGCTGGCACTTCCGGCCGAGCAGACCGCTCCCATCCTGACACTGCATGATTTCGAACTCGCCCGTGCCGCGCTGTTCGCCCGCTCGCAGCCTTGCTGGACCGGCATGTTTGCATTTGCAGCGCCGCTGGCGATCGAACATCATACGCTGCGCGACGCCGGGCTCATTACCTGGGCGGCGCGCAATAGCGCCAAGCCGGGGCGCGATGGGCCCGAAAGCTGGGTGGTTCAGGCCACATCCGGTTGGTCTACCGCCAATCTCGAGCATACGCCAGACGCGGTTGGTCCGCATCTTCTGGCGGCGCTGGCCGAGGCCAATGGCAAAGCATTGCCCGCGCTTCTCGCCAGCTCGGTCCACCGCTGGCGGTATGCCCTTTCCGCCGGGACCGGGATCGGCAACTTGTGGAACGCAAACCTCGCGATTGGCGCGTGCGGCGACTGGCTGCTCGGGCCGCGGGTGGAATGCGCATGGATATCGGGTCGAACTCTTGCCGAGCGCATGTTGGATGGCGCGGATCAGACCACTTTGCAGCAATAGTCCGATTGTCCGCTCGCAGGCCCGAAGCTTGAGCGGGCTTGAGCACCCGGCCTTCGCCCCCTAAACCGGGGCATGACAAACGCGCCGCATGAGCTCAGAATCAAGGTCCAGCTGATGTGCGGAGACGCTGTCGCGCTTGGCCCGGGCAAGGCCGATCTCCTCGACGCGATCAGCGTTGCCGGATCCATTTCCGGGGCCGCCCGCGCGATGAGCATGAGCTATCGCCGGGCCTGGCAACTGGTCGATCTGATGAACCGCTGCTGGCGCGAGCCCTTGGTCGAAACGTCGCCGGGCCGCGCGCACGGCAGCGGCGCGCGGCTGACCGCAGCGGGGATAGCGCTACTTGCCAGCTACCGCGCCTTGCAAACCGCGCTCGCTACCCGCGCGCATGGGGCGGAGCTTGAACTGTTGACCGCCGGGCTGCGACTGCGTCCGCTGCGCAGTCAATCAGAGCGGAGCGAAACGCCCGGCGACCCCGACGCCGTGCTGTAGGGCCGAAATCCGCAATCCTGCAGTTTAGATCAGCGTCGCGCTGCCCGCGCCAAGCTCAGCGAAATAGCGTGCCATCGCGTCTGCGGCTTTGTCGGTCAGCGTGATGAACGCGCGGCGGCGGTCGGTTTCATCGTCGACCCGTTGCATCAATGAAGCGTCGGTCATCTGGCCGATCCACCGCAGCGCCGTGGTGGGAGGCACGCCCGAGGCAATGCACAGCGAAGTTACCGAAACGCGGACATGTTCGGCGCGGGCGGCGGTGAGATCGAGCAGCATATCCCACGCGGGATCGGCGAAGATATCGCCTTCAAAGAACCGCGCGCGCAACTGGCGCTGGCGGATGATCTTGCGCACCAGCCGCGGATCGGGAAGCGGCGGCCGCGAAGCGCGCACAAGCCGCTCTCCGCCATCCTCGCCGCGCATATCGTGCTTGGTTTCCAGCTTGCCGCCATATTCGCCCTCGTCGAAGCGAAATGCGGAAGCCGAGGTTTGTCCGCTGCTTGTCTGCATTGCAGTCGAAGACAGCTGCTCGAGCTTGTGCGCGATCTGGCCAACTTGCTCGGTAAGGCGAAGCAAAGCCAAGCGGTCGTCTTCAGACAGTTCACGCACCCGGTTCCCGGCGCGGGCCAGAACCCGGCCCAGCGCGATTACCCGCTCGGCGCGGCTCGGTGTCACGAGGATTTGCGGCGCTGACTGATCGAGACAGCCAAACACATCGTCGAGCGAGCCCATGCTGGTGGAAACAACCAGCTGCGACCCGGCGCTTGCCGCGCGCATATCCAGCTGCGCCAGAGCAGCCAGTTCCGCACCGTCGATCACCGGGCAATCGACCAGAACGAGATCGCCCAGCGATACCGCCTCGGGCTGATCAGACAGTCGTCCGAGATCGCTGGCGTGTTCCACGCGCAGACCGGCGGCTGCGGCATCTTCTGCCATCTCGGCCCGCAAGTACCCGCGGTCTGCAAAAATCGCGACGCTCATGCCCGATCGGCCGCGATCCTGCACTCGCCCGCCGCCACCGGGCAAGCCACCGGCGCTGCTGTCGCCATGGCCATGATCATACTGCGAGGCAGCCTGTCCCATCACATGGGTACTCCGTAAGTGCACTTAGGTTGACACGTGTGGAACAAAACAGGGTCAGGTCAAGCGGCAATATCTCGGTTTTGGATGCAGGTCGCCTCCGCGTGAACGCCGCATGTCCTGCAAATATTTACAATTATTAGAGTTTCTCGCATTCTGGAGTGATCAATCGGTCAGTCGAAGAATGGGTCTCGCACCAGAATCGTGTCCTCCCGTTCGGGCGAGGTGCTGATCAGCGCAACCGGCGTTTCGATGAGTTCCTGCACCCGCTGGATATATTTGATCGCCTGGGCGGGCAGATCGGCCCAAGAGCGCGCGCCGGCAGTGGTCCCGACCCAGCCATCGATCTCCTCGTAAATCGGCTCGACTGCGGCCTGATCGGCGGCATGGCTCGGAAAATAGTCGAGCACTTTGCCGTGAAGCCGATAGCCGGTGCAGATACGCACTTTCGCGAAGCCATCCAGCACATCGAGCTTGGTCAGCGCGATGCCGGTTACGCCCGAAATCGCGCAGGATTGCCGCACCAGCACGGCATCGAACCAGCCGCAGCGCCGCTTGCGCCCGGTGACGGTGCCGAATTCATGGCCGCGTTCGCCCAGCCGCTGACCCATTTCGTCCTCGAGCTCGGTCGGGAACGGACCGGACCCTACGCGCGTGGTATAGGCCTTGACGATCCCCAGCACAAAGCCGGTCGCGGCGGGCCCCAGCCCCGAACCCGAAGCGGCGGTGCCCGACACGGTGTTGGACGAGGTGACGAACGGATAGGTGCCATGATCGACATCGAGCAGCACGCCTTGCGCGCCTTCGAACAGAATGCGCGCGCCGGCCTTGCGCACCTTTTTCAGCCGCTTCCAAACCGGCTGCGCAAATTGCAGTACAAACGGTGCAATCTCTCGCAGCTCGGCGATCAACGCGGCGCGATCGACCGGCTGCTGGCCAAATCCGGCGCGCAGCGCATCGTGATGCGCGCAAAGCCGATCCAGCTGTGCATCCATCGCATCGAGATGCGCAAGATCGCACACCCGCAGCGCGCGGCGACCCACCTTGTCTTCATAAGCCGGGCCGATCCCTCGCCCGGTCGTCCCGATCTTGCCCGACCCGGCGGCGGTCTCGCGCAGCCCATCGAGATCGCGGTGCAGCGGCAGGATCAGCGGGCAGTTGTCTGCCAACGCAAAATTCTCGGTGTTGATGTCCACGCCCTGCGCGGTGAGCTTTTCGATTTCGGCCTTGAGCGCCCACGGATCGAGCACCACGCCATTGCCGATGATCGAGAGCGTACCGGTGACGATGCCCGAAGGCAGCAGGCTGAGCTTATAGACCTGATCGCCGACCACCAGCGTGTGCCCGGCATTGTGCCCACCCTGAAAGCGCACCACCACATCGGCGCGGCTGGCCAGCCAGTCGACGATTTTGCCCTTGCCCTCATCGCCCCACTGGGCGCCGATCACGGTAACGTTGGCCATTGTTAAGCTCCTCCAGCCTGCGCAAGGCGGATCGGGAAATGCCCGCTAGGTGGGCCTTGGTTGAGCGGATGCGCGGTGAGTGACCCCGGATATGCGGAGCGCGGACTAGGGTCTTGTGCCCCATCAAGTCAAGCTGATCCAAGTCAATCGGGTGACACTTCGGCGTGCGAGACTTTGACGGGCACATCTCCCTCAAGCACATGCGTGCACCCCAGCGCCGCCGGATTGTCCAGATCCGAAAGCGCCGCCCGGGTGCGCCAGCCAATGCTGCGCAGTCGCGCGGCGACTTCGCGTTCCGCCCCCAATGGCAGGAAAACGCAGTCGCCCGCCGTTTCCGCAGTGCTGAGCGCTATCAGCGCATCGGGATAGAGCGAAAAGCCTGTTGCCGCCTCGCCCGTCGCCGCAAGCCGATAAGTGCCGCCCCGGCCCAGCGCGCCGCGCGCGCCTTCGGCATAGAGCGTGAAGCCCAGCCATGACTGATATTCAAAGCCATGCCGCTCGGTCGGGTCGAGCGTGAGGCGCGCCGTACTGCCCACTGAAGCGGCGATTTCGCGCAGCGCCGCGATGCGTCCGGCCAAGGCGCCGCCGGCATCGATCGCAGCCAGCCGCTCGATTGCGCTGGCAAAATCGCCCGTGGCATAGAGCAGCGGCAGGTAAGCCTCGCCGCCCGCCGCCACCAGTCCGCCCGCATCCTTGGTATCGAGCTCGCGGCGCACGCCCTCGATCTGGCCAGCAGCCAGCGGCAGGGCCTCTGCGGCCAACGTATCGACCAGATCGGGCAATGTGAAATCAACGCTGATGCCGCGCCCGCCCGCTGCCCGCAGCGCTTCGATCGCGATGCCCACAATCTCGCTCGCCGCCGCCACGCTGTCCGCACCGATCAGCTCTGCGCCGCATTGCAACCGCTCGCGCGCCGGATCAAGCCCATCGGCGCGGATGGTCAGCACTTGCCCGGCATAGCACAGCCGCAGCGGCCGGGCGGCCTGCGCCAGCCGCGTCTCGGCGATGCGGCCAATCTGGGGCGTGAAATCGCTGCGCAGCGCCATCATTTTGAGTGAGGAAGGATCGATAAAACGAAACATCCGCCGCGTGCTGATTCCGTCCATGCGCGCCGCAAGGCTGCGCTCGAACTCGATCATCGGGGGCGCAACCCGGTCATACCCGTGGCTATGCAACACATCCTCGATCGCACGCACCGCGCGCGTCGCCATTGCCGCATCGCGCGGCAAGCGGTCCTCGAGCCCTTCGGGAAGCAAGTCTGGATTTTCTTCGGTCATGACGCCGCGCGCTGTAGCGGGCAATTTTCGCGCTGTCGAACCCGGATCCGCGCGCGTCAGTTCAATGGAAGATGTCGGTCCACAGCATCCACTTGCCATCGACAAGCTTCCACACCACCACCGCGGTAGCGCTGGCATGCGTGGGCTTGTCGCCCTTCGTGTCGAACATCACGCGCGAAATCTCGCGGATGTAATCGGGAGCAATGCGGTCGGCCGCGACGACCTCGAGACGCATATTGGTGATCGCCGCCGCTGTGCCCTTCCAAAATTCGGCAATGCCTTCGCCCTGATAGATCACGTTGTCAGGCGGCAGCATGCGAGCGCCAGGCGCATACATCGCCGCAATCGCCGCGCTGTCGCCCCTGTTGACCGCACCGGCGAGTGCATCATCCAGCGCCTGGATGGTTTCCTTGTCACCTGCCCATGCCGGGCTTGCGAACGCAGCGCTCAAGAGTGCGGCCAGAAACAGCTTGCGCATCGATCATTCCTTCGTTCGCCCAGGTCTGGCGCAGGGTACGCAGACGACGATGTCTAGTCAAACTGCAACGCGGGCGAGAGCGTGCGGCCCCCCTCGCCCGCGCCGGTTCAGAATTTCAGCGCCCGCACCGTGCGCACGCCGGGCACTGCCCGCGCTTCGGTCAAAACAGCTTCGGGCACAGGGCTATCGACCGACAGCAGCAACACCGCCTCGCCGCCCGCCTCGCGCCGTCCAAGATGGAAAGTACCGATGTTGATCGCAGCTTTGCCCAGTACCGTGCCGATCGAACCGATGAAGCCCGGCGCGTCGGTGTTGACGATGTAGATCATGTCACCGTCGAGATCAGCCTCGACGCTGATGCCGAAAATCTCGACGAGGCGGGGCTGTCCATTGCCAAACAAAGTGCCCGCGACCGAGCGATCGCCTTGCGATGTGCTCACCGTCACACGGATCAGGGTGTGATAGATGCCCTCGCGATCATGGCGCACTTCGCGCACATCGAGCCCGCGCTCCTTGGCAAGGAACGGGGCATTGACCATGTTTACCGTCTGGGAATACTGCTTCATCAGCCCCGCCAGCACCGCTGCCGTGATTGGCTTCTGGTTCAGCTGCGCGGCCGCGCCTTCCACTTCGATCGCGATCTTGGTCAGGTTGTCATGCGCCAGCTGGCCCACGAGCGAGCCCAGCTTTTCGGCAAGCGCCATGTAGGGCTTGAGCTTGGGCGCTTCTTCTGCCGAAAGCGACGGCATGTTGAGCGCGTTGGTCACCCCGCCGGTCGTCAGGAAATCGGCCATCTGCTCGGCCACTTGCAGCGCGACATTGACTTGCGCTTCGGTGGTGGAAGCGCCCAGATGCGGCGTGCAGATGAAGTTCGGCGTGCCGAACAAGGGCGAGGCTTTCGCCGGTTCGGTCTCGAATACGTCGAGCGCCGCGCCGGCCACGTGGCCGCTGTCGAGCATCTCTTTCAGCGCCGCTTCATCGATCAGCCCGCCGCGCGCGCAATTGACGATGCGCACCCCCTTCTTGGTCTTGGCGAGGTTTTCGCGGCTGAGGATATTCTTGGTTTCGCTGGTCAGCGGGGTGTGCAGCGTTATGAAATCGGCTTTCCCGAGCAATGTTTCGAGATCGGCTTTCTCCACACCCATTTCGACCGCGCGCTCGGGCGTGAGGAACGGATCGTACGCGACTACTTTCATGCGCAGGCCCAGCGCGCGGCTGGCGACGATCGAGCCGATATTGCCCGCACCAATCAGGCCCAGCGTCTTGCCGGTGACTTCAACGCCCATGAAGCCGTTCTTTGGCCACAGCCCGGCCTGCGTTTGCGCATTGGCCTCGGGCAACTGGCGGGCGAGCGCGAAAATCAGCGCGATGGCGTGTTCGGCGGTGGTGATTGAATTGCCGAACGGGGTGTTCATCACAACCACGCCGCGCGCGGAAGCATAAGGAATATCGACGTTATCGACACCGATTCCGGCGCGGCCGATCACTTTGAGATTGGTGGCGGCATCGAGGATCGCTTTGGTCACTTTGGTTGTGGAGCGGATCGCGAGGCCATCATACGCGCCGATCATCGCGATCAGCTCGTCGGGAGTCTTGCCGGTAATCACGTCAACGTCGCAGCCATTCTCTTCGAAAATGCGCGCAGCGTTGGGGTCCATTTGGTCGGATATGAGAACGCGTGGTTTGGTCATGGTGGAAATCCTTGGCGTACGTCCCCGCGTGGGCGGGGACCTTTGTTGTTTCTGCATCCCAGCGAAGGCTGGGACCTTAGTAGGGCAAGCGACGTGCTATGAAGGCCTGAGGCACCCGCCTTCGCGGGGACGCGGGAAATGCGTCAGGCTGCTTTGAGCTCAGACCAGGCCCAATCGAGCCAGGGGCCGAGCGCCTCGATATCGGCGGCATCGACCGTCGCACCGCACCAGATGCGCAGGCCCGGCGGGGCATCACGGTAACCAGCGATGTCGTATGCCGCGCCTTCTTTCTCGAGCAACCCAGCAAAGGCCTTGATGAAATCGGCATCGGCACCGGCGACCGTCAGGCAGACCGAGGTCATCGAGCGGTTCGCTTCATCGAGCGCGAGATGGCCCAGCCAATCGCGCTCCGCCACGATCTTGCCCAGCGCTGCGGCATTGGCGGCGCAGCGCGCCTTGGTGCCTTCGAGACCGCCAATCGACTTGGCCCACTCCAGCGCAAAGATCGCGTCTTCGACTGCCAGCAAAGAGGGGGTGTTGATTGTCTCGCCGTTGAACACGCCCTCGGCCAGCCTGCCCTTGGAGACGAGGCGAAACACTTTGGGCAGCGGCCATGCGGGAGTGTGGCTCTCGAGCCGCTCTACTGCGCGGGGACCAAGGATCAGCACACCGTGCGCACCCTCACCGCCAAGAACTTTCTGCCACGAAAAGGTGGCGACGTCGATCTTGTCCCACGGCATGTCGTAAGCGAACACCGCGCTGGTGGCGTCGGCAAACGAAAGGCCCTGACGGTCATCCGGGATCCAGTCGCCATTGGGCACGCGCACCCCCGATGTAGTGCCGTTCCAGGTGAACAACACGTCGGTCGACCAGTCGACTGCGGCCAGATCAGGCAACTGGCCATAATCGGCGCGCACCACGATCGGATCGATTTTCAGTTGCTTGACCGCATCGGTCACCCAGCCTTCGCCGAAGCTTTCCCACGCCATCGCGGTTACGCCGCGCGCGCCGAGCATCGTCCACATCGCCATTTCATAAGCACCGGTGTCGGAACCGGGGACAATGCCGATACGGTGCGTATCGGGCAGCCCAAGCGTTTCGCGCATCAGATCGAGGCAGAGCTGCAGGCGCGCCTTGCCGATCTTGGCGCGATGCGAACGGCCGAGCGATGCGATGCTCAATTTGTCGGGGGAGTATCCGGGCGGCTTGGCGCAAGGACCGGACGAAAAAAACGGGCGCGCAGGTTTGCGTGCCGGAGCAGGTGCAGTCATGTAGTCTCTCCTTACAGAGAGCACGCGCGGCGTTGGGACCGCGTGGCCCGCCGCCGTGATTAACGGCGAAGACAGCCCTGTCAACCCGCAACAACCGCCGCTGTTGCCACTACAGCGGCAGCGGGGCGGGCTCACACCCGCGCCGACACGGTCTTGTCGCGGCCGTTTTTTCCCGCCAACGTCGCTTCGGGGCGCAAAGGACCGCTGTCTGATCAGGACCAAAGGCGGTACGAAACCGGATTATTACCATGAATTGTCATGCCCTTGCCATGCCCCGCCGCTCTTTCCCCCCGGCCATGCTTGTGCTGCTGCTACCGGCCATGTTGCTTGCTGCGTTGGCAGGATGTGTCGACGCGCCACCGCAGCGCGGCGTACCCGGCGGGCGCGCGTCCAGCTCTTCCGCCAACGCGCCCTCTGCTCGCGCCTGCCTATCTGATCTAGGCCGCAAACAGGCCAATTTCACGCCTTTGCAGGATCAGTACTTCGGCGCGGGGTGTTCGGCGCTCCGAGCCGTCCGGCTGGCCGCGCTGCGCAGCGACGACCGCAACCTTTCGCTCACCAACCTTGGCCCGGTAACCTGCCCGCTGGCCAATGCGATGGCAGGCTGGGCGCGTTTCGGGGTGGACCGGGCCGCTCGCCAGATTCTTGGCAGTCCGCTGGTGCGGATCGAGACGATGGGCAGCTATGCCTGTCGCAATGTGGCGGGGACCAGCCGGCTTTCCGGGCATGCCAGCGCCAATGCGGTCGATATTGCGGGATTTGTGCTCGCCGATGGTCGCCGGATCACCGTGCTGCGCGACTGGAACAACCCCTCACCGCAAATTCGCGCGTTTCTGGGCAGCGTGCAGACAAGCGCCTGCAAACGCTTCGGCACCGTGCTCACCCCGAATTACAACGCCGCGCACCGCGATCATTTTCATTTGGAAGTCGGCGATGTGCGGCCTCTCTGCCGATAACCTGCAAGCTTTGCCGGGTATGCTTCACCCAATTGCCTCGGACAGGAACGCTGCCACCGGCGGCAGTGAGCGGGCCGGGTCTTCCTCGAACGGCACATGACCGAGCGCTGGCAGGCGCACCAGCCGGGCACCAGGAGGCAGATCACGCAAGTAATCGGCTGCATTGCTGATCGGGATCATCGCATCCTTTTCGCCCCACAGCAGCAGCACCGGCGCTTTGATCCGCGCCAGGGTGGGAGCAGGATCGCGCAGGATCACCTGCCCCATCCGCGCCAAGATTGCAGCGCGCACCCCGGGCACCAGCATCATGTCCCGGGTGCGGGTGACGGTCGCCTCGCTTAGCGCCTCTGGCCGGGCATAAGCGGCAGCTATGTTCTGCCTCAGCATCTCTCGCGGCGCGATGTAGGGCAATGCCTTCATCATCAGCGGCACCTCGGGCGGCTTGCCGTATGCGAAGCCAGGGCTGGCGAAGCCATCGGGCGACACCAGCACCAGCCGCGCCACCCGGTCCGGATGGCGCGCGGCGAAGTTCCACGCTATCCGTCCTCCCAGCGAATTGCCGATCAGGCTGGCGCGCGCAATCCCCAACTGGTCCATCAGGCCGACCAGAATTCTCATCGAGCGCGCATCGCTATAGTCGCCCGTAGGGTCAGGGCCGTTGAGGCCGAAGCCGGGCAGATCGAAGCGGACCACCCGGTACTGCGCCGAGAGCGCCTTTGCCCAAGGCTCCCAGGTATCGAGACTGGAGCCGAAGCCGTGCACCAGAATGATCGCTGGCCGATCCTTCAGTCCGGTGTCGCGCAGGCGAAGGCGCATCCCCTCGACGGTGCGGTATTCGCCTGGGTAGAGCGCCTCCAGCTCGGCGCGCGGCTTGTCAGGGGCATAGACGTAGAGCGCAAAACAGGCCGCGACGATGACCAGAAGCCCCGCGCACCAGACGACAGCACGTACCGCCACTCTTCGTTTGCCAGCCAAACCCCGCGTCCACTTGATGTCTTCCGAAGCAAGCCTAACGGCTTGGAACTCAAGCGCAAGTTCGCGACTGGATGGGCATTGGGGCAATACTGCGCAAGCACGGTGACAAAGTCGCCCGCCGCGCCCATGTTGCATCCATGCCTGTCATCAATATCCTCGAAAATCCGTCATGAGGCCCAGGCCGGACCCCGTCTTGCCGGGCCAGGAGAGCGTGTGGGCCTTCCCGCGCCCGGCCATTGCCGAGGCATGCGCGGCGCATATTGTGATCGAGCATGCCGGAGTGATCATCGCCGATACGCGCCGCAGTGTGCGCACTTTGGAGACGAGCCACCCGCCCAGTTACTATATCCCGCCGGCGGATATCGCGCCCGGTGTGCTGCGCCGCGCCGAAGGCGGCTCGATGTGCGAATGGAAGGGCGCGGCAGTTTATTGGGACGTGGTTATCGGCGATATCGTGATCCCGCGCGCCGGGTGGAGCTATCCCGGCCCGACCCGCGCGTTTCATATCTTGCGCGATCATGTCGCCTTTTATGCCCGTCCGTTTGACCGGTGCAGTGTCGATAGCGAGGCAGTAGCACCGCAACAGGGCGCATTTTATGGGGGATGGATCACGAGCAAGTTTGCCGGGCCCTTCAAGGGCGTGCCCGGCAGCATGGGCTGGTGATCGGCGCTTTAGAGCTGCCCCATCTGCAGGAACTTGTTCAGCCGCTCGGTGCGCAGTTCATCCTTCGATAGCCCCGCCAGCGCCGCAAGTTCGGCCGAAATCGCGGTGCCGACCCGGCTGATCGCGAGGGCAGGCGCGCGGTGCGCGCCGCCTGCGGGTTCGTAGACGATGCGGTCGATCACACCCAGCCGCAAGAGCTCGCCGGCGGTGATCTTCATCGCCTCGGCGGCTTCGGCGGCCTTGCCCGCGCTGCGCCAGAGAATCGAGGCGCAGCCTTCGGGCGAGATCACCGAATAGACCGAATGTTCGAGCATCAGCACGCGGTTTGCCGCCGCCAGCGCGATCGCGCCGCCCGAGCCGCCCTCACCCACGATCACCGCGACCATCGGCACGCCGAGCGAGAGGCATTTCTCGGTGCTGCGGGCGATTGCCTCGGCCTGCCCGCGCTCCTCCGCATCGAGGCCGGGAAACGCGCCCGGGGTATCGACCAGCGTGATCACCGGCAGGGCGAAGCGGTCGGCCAGTTCCATCAGGCGGATGGCCTTGCGATAGCCTTCGGGCCGCGCCATGCCGAAATTGTGCTTCACCCGCGAGGCGGTGTCCTCGCCCTTGGCATGGCCGATCAGGACGACCTTGCGTCCTTCCATTGTGGCGAAACCGCCAATGATCGCCTCGTCATTGCCAAAGGTGCGATCCCCGCCGAGCGGCAGAAAATCGCTGCACAGATGCTCGACATAATGCTTGAAATGCGGCCGCGCGGGGTGCCGCGCCACCAGTGTCCGCTGCCACGGGGTCAGCCGGGCATAAAGATCCGAGAGCTGGCGCTGCGCGCGTTCGTCGAGCAGCGCCGCCTCGGTGTCTTCCCCGCCGGCCTCGCGCACTTGTCCCGCCCGGACTTCGAGCGCCTGAACAGCCTTTTCGAACGGCAGATACTGATTCAACCTGTTTTCCTCAGACCGTCATGGCCATTCCGCGATAGATGCGCGAGCGATAGCGCGAATCTTCCGCATCGGGAAGTGGCGCGCCGAGCAACAGCACACCGCGCGCAAAGCGCTTCACTTCCTCAAGGTGCTCATCAAGATTGCGCGGCTCTTCCGAGCGCACACGCCGGGTGAGGTTGATCTGGTTGATCGGCACATCGTGCACCAGTCGTTCGTTCTCGACCGCCGCGGTGGCGGTGAAGGCATGCAGTGTCGTCTTGATGAAGTTGGCGATGGCAAAGGCCGGGCTGGTATCGCCCATCGGTATATCGGGCGAAACCAGCACGATCTGGCAATCGTCATAGAGCGAGGCTTTGCGCGCGACGCGGAAATGATGCGTCAGATTGGCCTCGACCACATCGCGGAACGCTTCGGGCGACAAGGGGTTGTCCAGCTCAAACAACCGATCGGGCAGCGGCGAGAACGGGGTGGAAACGATCGTCGTCGGGCGGCCCCAGCGGCCCAGAGCCTCGTTCATGGCCACCTCGAGCCCGCCATCGCACAGGATCGTTTCCAGATGCTCGCCCGGGATTTCTGCAAGCTGCGCGTGGATGGCATCGGCCCCCGCCTGGCTGGCGGTGAGCAGCACCACGCGCGCGACGTGGCAATCCTCGACGAACTGGCGCGCGGCTTCGGCCAGATAGTCATGCAGGTGCTCGCCGATGATCCATACGGTCTTGCCACGCATCTGATCGAGCCGCTCCTGCTTGGGGCTGCCGAACAGTTCGCGCTCGGTGGTCGAGCGTTCGACGCTGAGCCCGCCCGAGGGCATGAAGGTCTCGCCGCTGACCGCACGGTCGGCGAGGAAGAACACGGTCGCCTGCGCCACTTCGCTTTCGGTCGGCATCTTGCCGAGGTGAAGCTGTTTCAGAACGCCGCTGCCGACTTTCCTGGCCTCGATCGCGATCTTGTCGGCGGGCAGGAAGGGGACATCATCGGGCGGCAGCTTCATCAACCAGCTGCTGTTGGCCTCGGGTGTGTCCGGCCGATCGTTCCATTCGGGCGAATCGAGGAAGTAGCCGCCCTTGCGCAGCCGCGACACCAGCCGCTGGGCGATCGCGCCGGTGAGCAGGTACCGGTCCCAGGTGCAGACGCCGTCCCCCTCGCGCGCGCAGGCCAGCGCCAGATCGCGCAGCTCGCGCGGGTTGTTGGTGTCGTGCGACATGCGGATGGTGTCGTTGCGAGCAAGCCGATTGAGCACCGCCTCGACCCGCACCCCGCGCCGCAGCGCCTTGACCACTGCCGCGTGGATCGCATTCAGCCGCTTGTTTTCAAGGATAAGCTTGCCGCGCCGCTCGAACAGACCGGGCTTGCCGCCCGTACCCGCCAACCGGTCGCCATCCACCGGTCCCGGCGCGATGGCATTGAACTGGACTTCAGGCCCCAGATAGCGCGACATCGATTCGACCATCGCGCGCTGTCCGGCTTTCGAGACCGCATAATCGGCGCGGTTGGGATAAGCGACCGCGAGGAATTTCTCGCCGCCGAAGTAGGACGAGACGTTGAGGATGTAGCCCGAACCTTGCGCTTTCATAAGCGGCACGACGTGGTGCATGAGCAGGTAGTTCGACACGAGATTGGCATCGAGCGTGTAGCGCCAGGCGTCGATGTCCATATCGACGACCATGTCCTCCGCGCCCGCAACACCGGCGTTGTTGATCAGATAGTCGATCCGGCCAAACGCCTTGATCGTCTCGTCTACCGCGCGTTTCAGCGAGGCCAGATCGCTCACATCGACGCCGCCCATCGTCTGCACGCGGCGCTCGACCCCGGCAAAGCCGACATCTTCCAGCTCGCTGACGATGCGCGCGCGGGCCACCGCGAGCTCGCTTTCGCGGCGGGCGACCATCATGATCTTGCCGCCGGCCAGCGCGAGGAGCCGCGCCACCTGCCCGCCGATCCCCGCCGAACCGCCGGTGATCAGCGCGACTTTGCCCAAGTGCAGCCCGGTGATGTTTTCGCTGAACCCCGGCATCGCCTTGCGCGCGCCGGTCGCCTCGCCAATGCTGGCGGGCACATAGAGCGTGATCTCGCGGATCTTGCTTTCTTTCAGCAGGATGCGCGCCGCATGGCCTGCGGTAAAGCGGGTGTTCTCGGCCTCGTCGTTGCCAAAGCGGACGATCTGGCTGCCCCACTCGGTCTGGCGCCGCCGCCCGTGCTTGACATCGACTTCGGATTCGTCGCGCCAGACGCGGACAAGTTGCTCGGTGGCGGCGCGCAGCACGTTTGCGAAAATATCGCCCTTGCCGTCGGTGGTGTTCGACAGGAACACGAAGCGCGGGTCCTGCAGCAGCGTGTCATAGCGCTTCCAGTAGCGGCTGAGCGTGCGCGCCAGCGCGATGTTGCCCGCGATCTCGGCATCCATGAACGCGTTCACGTCCTCGTCGGAGGCATCAACCAGCGCGCCGGTAAACTCGTCCGGGCCGCGCATCGGCATGAAAATCGCGCCGTTGATCGGCGTTCCGGCTTCGCTATAGGCCTCGAGCGCCTGTTCCATCGCGGCGGGCTCGGTGCGGTTGAACCGGATGATGGTCAGCTTGTCGCCCAGCGCATCGGCGGCGGCGCGCGATTGGGCCACAGCCACGTCGGCCTGGCGCGAGAGCCCCAGCAGCACTTGCGCGCCGCAGGCAATCTGGATCTTGGCGATCTCGAGCGCATCTTCCCAGCCATCGCCCGCCGCGATCAGCACCGCGAGGCCGGCCCCGTCCATCGAGCGCATCGTCGGGCGCGCAAGATAAGTCGCGCGCGATTCCTTGCGCACGGTCATGCCGTGGGTCACTTCGAAGTCGTGGCCATTGTAAGGCGCGGAATCGTCGCTGCCGAGGAACACGCAGGTGGTGGCGATGTCGCCGGGCGTCGGGAATGTCTTGGCGCGCGGCGCACCATCGACGCTCCGTTCGAGCGACATCATGCCGAAGAATTCGGCCTGCGTGGTGCCTTCGCCGTCGCCGCGCATCTTGTCCATTGCGGCAAACACGGTGCGGATGCGCTCGCTGGCGATCGGGCCGGGGAATACGAGATTGACGCGGATACCGCGCGGGCCCAGTTCGAGCGACAGTTCGCGCGAGAGCGCATTCATCGCCGCCTTGGGCACGACATAGGCGGTGCGCGCATAATAGGGCGTCCGCGAGAAAATCGTCGAAACGTTGATGATCGAGCCGCCTTCGCTCATCGCGGGCGCGGCTGCACGGACGAGATTCCACGCCACGCCGAAGATATTGCGGATCGCATCGCCCACGGTTTCGTTGTCGGTCGATCCGCCCTTTTGCAGCGCCGCCAGCTCGGCGACATCGAGCGGCAGGCTGCCGAGCGGTTGCTTGGGTCCGGCGGAACCGGCGTTGTTCACGAGAATGTCGATCCGGCCAAAACGCTCGACCACTTTAGCGATCCCGGCGCGCACCGACGGGGCATCGCCGCCATCCAGCTCGACAGTCATGATGCGGTCAGCCGGGGCGCCGGTTTCAGCGAGGATTGCAGCAGCGGCGGCATCGGTGCGCGCTGCTGTACGCCCGGTCATCACCACCGTTGCGCCTTCGGCGAGATAGTGCCGCACGATCTCGCCGCCGATGTTGCCCGCCGCGCCGGTTACAACCGCGATCTTGCCCGCAAGGCGGCCGGATGCCGCACCTTGAGCGCCAATATCCTGCACGGCCGTGGTCTTTGCCTTCGCCATCATCACTACCCCGTTCTTCAAAAATCAGTTTGCTTGCGATGCCCACATTTCAAGCAGCGCATCGCGGCTGCGCAGGCCCAGTGCGGGCAGCGCGTGGTTCACCACATAGGTTGCGCCGGTATGGCGGTTTTCCCACATCGATTGGTGTGCTTCGGGCAGTTCATCCCACTCCACGACTTGGGGCTCGGTCACATCGAGCAGGCCGGCCGCGATCATGTCGTTCATCCGCGCGACTTCGAAAGCGTTGCACAGATGCGTGCCGAGGATCGACGCGGTCGGCATCAGGATCTTGCGCTGGCGTGTCCACACTTGCGGCGCATAGAACGTGAAGCGCTGGCCGGAGAGGTCTTCGGCAAAGACCACGCGCCCGGTGAACGGCTTGACCAGCGAGGTCGAGATGCCGAGCGTATCCTGCCCCGCGCGCTCGATGATCAGATCGGGCGCGCCGCGCGGGTTGTCGGCCGAGCGCAGGATCCTGCCTACCGCCGAACCGAACGGTTTCATCACCCGGTCCTGGTAATCGCGCACTGCAGCCTTGAAGGCCTCGATATCGGTTTTCGCATCGGGCAGGCGCGGCATCGTATCGGGCCAATCGAAATTGGCGCCTTCGCGGCGGCGGATGCTTTCGAGGCTGACGATCCCGGCGATCGTGTCTTCGAGGCCGAGCGACTGGAGAAACTCGCGCTGGCCGTCGGTGGTGGTGGCGACGACGGTGCGGGCGTTGAACCGCCGCGCGCCTTCGATCATTTCCAGCCCCGCCTCGTCGAGCAGATCGGTAGAGCGCGGGCCATAGTAGATCAGCACCGCCTCGCCGCCGCGAAGCGCAGCCTTGCGCAGCATTTCCTCGGGGCTGGCGCTGCCGGGCTTGCCCATGAAGCTGAAGTGATAGCCCGACGACGCGCCGTAGAACGCCAGCGTACCGCCCTCGGCGAGCAGCTGGAAGCTGCGCGGGAAGGCGGTTTCACCCGCATGGCTGACCACATAATCGGCAAGCAAGCCGCCGTTGAGCGCCTTGTACTCGGCGAGCAGGGGTGCGCCTGCGGCCTCCCAGGCGCGCGCTTCCTCGGCGTCTTCAGGCACGACCGTGAACAAATCGGCGAAGCGCGGGTCCTTGCGGTCGAGCGCGCCAACCGCGCCCTGCGTCGCGATAAAGGCGGCGCGCGCAGGGCTGGAGACGAGGCCAGTGACCTGCAGGCCCGTACGCACCGAAGAGCGCAGCGCATCGAGCCCGGTGCCGGTGGCCGAGCCTTCGACGAACAGGGTCCGCCCCGGCTGGATCTGCAAGGTGGTGAACAGGCAGCGGCTAATGGTGCCCAAGTTGAGGATATAGCTCCCCGCCTGCTCAAGGGTCAGATCGCCCGGAACCGAATGGAGCTGCGGGGCCTGCACGGCGAGGAACTGCGCGTGGCTGCCGGTTTCGGTTTCGTAGCCCTGGATCGCGAAGCCGGCATACATCGGATCGTTGCCGACTTGCGGGCTGAGCAGATCGTTGGTGCCCGAATAAACCGCGACCATATCGCCGACTTTGAGCCGCCCCTGCGCCTTGGCTTCGCTGCCGAGCGCGGCGATCAAGGCGATGCCGCCGGAACCGGTAATCTGGACGTCTTCCTCGTGGCTGTCGAACGGCGAGACGGGAATGCCGGTCAGCGCCCAGATGTCGTTGAAATTGACTTCCGAGGTCAGCATGTAGACCAGCGCGTCATTCGGCGCGGGCTCTGGCACCGAGACGATCAGTTCGCGCTCGTGGCTGATCGGCGGGCCGAAGCGCGGGGCACCGGTATCGGGATCGCGCGCGATGCCGAAAGCATATTGATAGGCCGGGATTGCGGTGACGCCCGGATAGAACGGCGCGCCGACGGGGAGCAGATCGCCCGAAGCTTCGAGTGCTTTGCCCCGCGATTCATGCTCGGCATCGATCCATACGCCATTGCGGCGCACGGGGAGCGGCGGGCTGACTTTGTCCATGAACTGGCGGATGCCGGTCTTGCCGCCTTCGGGATCGACAATCGCCTGCGCAAAGACCGCCGCCTCGCGCGCGAGCCCTGCCGCCATGCCCTGTTCAAGGCCAGTGCGCACCGCGTCGAGCGCGCGTTCGCCCGCGACTTTGCGGCCCGCCCAATCGAGCTGGCGCAGCACGCGCTGGAGGAAATCGTCTTCGAGCACCGCATCGAGCGACACCGGCGAGGGCGCTTCCCACCGCGCGGTCATTGCCTCGCGCGCGGCAAAGGCTTTGCCCAGCGCGCTGCCTGCGGGATCGCGGACATAGTCGCGCACCGCCGCGTGGGCGGCAGCCAGGGCATCATGCGAACCTTCGACCAGATCATCGACGAGGCCGATGGCCTGCGCCGCAGCGCCATCGATGCTGCGCCCGCCCAGGATCAGATCGAGCGCATCGCGCACGCCTTCGGCCCCGCGCGCTTCGCCCAGCAAGCGCGGCAGGCGCTGCGTGCCGCCATAGCCGGGCAGCAGGCGAAGGCGGATTTCGGGCTGGCCGAAGCGCGCGGTGGGTTCGGCGATCCGATAATGGCAGGCGAGCGCAAACTCCATGCCGCCGCCCAGCGCCACGCCTTGCACCGCCGCGATGCACGGCTTGCCCATCGTCTCGATCTTGCGGAAGGCCAGCTGCGCGTTGTTGGGCAGCACCATCGCCTCGTCGACCGAGTGGATCTCCTCGAGCATCTGGCGGATATCCGCGCCCGCGACGAACGAGGAGGTGCCCTCGCCGGTAAAGACAACAGCGACGACATCGTCCTTGCGCGCAAGATGCTCGACCACGATCACCAGCTCATCGATCGCGCGCTCGTTGAGCGCGTTGACCGGCGGGTTGGTGACAGTCACGGTCGCGACGCGTTTGCCCGGGGCGACGACGTTGTACTGGATGAGAAAGTAGCGATAGCGGTCGAACAGCGACTGGTCTTCGGACAGGCGCTGCTTGCGCTGCCACTCGTCGATCACTTTTTTGAGCTCGGTCAGCGCTTCGGGATTGCGCAGCGTGGTTACATCCCCCAGCTCGCCGCCTTCGACCAGCGCGCGGACCATGCGGCGCATGTATTTGCCTGAGCGCGTTTCGGGGAACTGCGAGACTTCGAGGAAGTCTGCGGGCACGGCCACCGCACCCTTTTCCGTGCGCACCAGATCGAACAGGCGGCGGCGGTCGTCCTGCGTGAGCTTGCGGCCCGCGACCGGCACGACAAAGGCCAGCGGGGTAAGCCCCTTCTCGCGGTGCGGGGCGCCGACCACGAGCACGTTGCCCACCGGCGAATCGGGATCGAGCGCCTTGTCGCGCAGGATCGCGCCTTCGATTTCCTCGGTGCCCATGCGGTGGCCAGACACGTTGATGACATCGTCGCTGCGGCCGTGGAACGAGAACGACGCATCCTCGTGGCGGATCGCGAAATCGCCCTGGGTATAGCCCCATGCGCCGCGCCAGCGGGTCCAGTAGCCATCGGCCCAGCGCCCGGCATCGCCGCGCCAATCGCCGATCACGCTGCCGTTCTCGACCTTGAAATTGTCGACATCGCCCCAGATCGTGCGCGCGAGATAGGGGTAGGGCGCGGCGATGACGATCTCGCCCTTCTCGCCCGGCTCGGCGCGGCGCCACGGAACCCCACCTTCACCTGCGCGCGCAAACGGCGCCTCTGCGGCAGGTGCATCGGCGTCCTCGACCCACACATCGCCGACAATCCACGGCAACGGATAGGCGTGCGCATCGGCCTTCAGCGGGAAATCGCTGTTGCCATAGAAATGGGTCCAGGCGATGCCGCCGTGCTCGGTCGCCCAATAGCTGTTGATATATTGCGGCGTGACATGATCCATGCCGAAGGCCTGCACCGAAGGCGACGTCGGCTCGGCGCAGAAGGTCGCGACGCGCAGCGACGACATGTCATAGCGCTCGACATCGGCGAGATTAGACGGGTCGGACATTACCGACTTCAGGAAAGTCACCCCTGCCTTGAAGATCGTGACATTGTGCCGCTCGATCATCGAGGCAAAGCGCCCGGCATGCGGGAACACCGGCGAACCTTCGGAAATCAGGCTGGTAACGCGGGTGAGCAGCGAGGCCGAGATCAGATAGCTTTGTCCGGTGATCCAGCCGGGATCGGCGACGACGAACAGCGTATCGCCCGGCCGCGCGTCGAATGCCGCTTTCATGGTATGCGCGATGCCTGCGGTATAGCCGCCATGGACATGCACGATGCCCTTGGGCTTTCCGGTCGAACCCGAGGTGTAGATGAAGAACATCGGATAATCGGCATCGACCGGCAGCGGCGGCGAGGCCGCCCAGATCGCGCGAACGAATTCGGCATCGGACAGCGCGAGCAGATCGGCCTCGGATGCGAGACCAGCCTTGTCCAGAATGACGGCCAGCGCCGCATCGGTCAGCTCGTGGCTCCAACGGTCGCGCTCGGGCCGCCACACCAGATCGGGCTGGCCGGTATGCTTGACCACGATCACCGCCTCGACGCGCGGCGGCACGGTGACCAGGCTGGAAGCGATGGCGATGCGCACCCGCGCCGCATCGGAAGCGCTCAGGCGCGCCGCTTTGCCCAGCAGTACCAGCGCGCGCCCAACACCGCGCATCACGTCGGAACGCTCGACGGTCACTTCCCCCGCCAGCGTCTCCGCCACGGTTTCGCGGATCGTGGCGGCGTCCTCCTCGGCAATACCAAGATCGGTCTGCGCGATGATCGCCAGCGCGGTCTTGACCGGCACGAAGTTGTCGAGCGCAGGATCGGTATAGGCGGTCTTGAACGCGGCGACTTGCGCATTGCGATAGCTGCCGTCGGATGTGACGATCACGCGCGCACCGGCATCGGCGATGCGGTCGGAAAGGGTCTTGTCGCTGAATCCGCCGAACACCGCGGTGTAGACGATGCCAAGTCGCTTCGCGGCCTCGGTCCAGAAAATCTGCGGCACGATGCTCGGCATGTTGAGCGCGATGCGGTCGCCCGCCTTGAGCCCGAGCGCTTGCAGTGCGACCGCGCATTTCGCGGTCTCGAGCAGCAATTGCCGCCGCGAGACGGTGAAACAATCGACCGGAGCGCCGCGTCCGCCATCGGACGACATATCCCAGCGGTCGCCTTCGAAGATAAGTGCGGCCTCGTCGCCATGCCCGGCGAGCACGTGCCGATCGACTTCGTTGAAGCAGCCATTGGTGCGCCCGCCGGTGAACCAGCGCCAGTGCGGGGCATTGTCGCCATCGAAGGCGCGCGTCCATGGTGCAAAGTCAGCGGGCAGATCGGGCGTAACGGGCGCACCGGTCGCGGCATCCCAGCCCGCCCATTCGTCCTGCTCGCCGCGCGCGATCCATGCGCCATGCGTGCCGATGTCGCCGACAAACCAGTGGATCGCGCGATTCGCAATGTCGCCATGGAACGCGCCCGGATCTGTGAGGCACGCATCGCGCATCGCCTGCCAATCGGCGCCGGTCTGCACAGGATTGTGAGTTGCCGTAACGTCCGGCGCACGGCGCGGTGTCTGAATCTGTTCCAATTGAGCCCGTCCCTGCACAGTCTTATTTTCGTTTCGTACGAAAGCACTGCTGTTTAAGATGTATATGGACCTCATTCGTATGCGCAACGCAATTTTGCAACGCACAAAATCCGGTTTTGATCCATCCGCCACCCTCGGGAGAAGCGCGCTTCGCGCCTCAAGACCCATCATCGGCACGGCGGCCGCTTGCCGTCGCGCGGGCGGAATGCGAGCGCGATTGGCTGCGCCCGGCATGGCCATGCCCCGATCGGGCCTGCCCGGACGGAGCGCAATCCATGCCGAGGATTGCCGCGCCGGGGTCTGACCCTTTTTGGCTATCGACAAACCCCTCTCAATGTGATGTTTTCTTGTAACAGAGTCGAAAAAATCGGCTCGGCGAGGGGATGCGCGATGGGTCTAATGGTAAGGACTGATTCAAGTCCGCCGATCGACAGGCAGCACTTGCACCTGCTTGAAACGCATTTCATTTCTCCTGAGATATATGGCCGTGATGACGTGTCGGTGAGGCAGGCCAAGCTCGCCCGCGTTATCTCGAGCGAGATCATCCCCCGCCTGCTCAAGCTGAATACCGAGGTGGCCCAAGTTGCGCAGCCGGCCGACCCCATCATGCTGGTGCCCGCCCCGGGCAGCGAAGAGATCGCCACACTGGCCGACATCGTTCTGGGAAACGACCTCGAAGCGGCGACAGCCTATGTGATCAAGCTGCGCGAGCGCGGTCTGGCGATGGACACGTTGTTTATCGAACTGCTTGAGCCAACCGCCCGGCGTCTGGGCGAAATGTGGAACCGCGACGAATGCGATTTCATCGATGTGACGCTCGGTGTGGCGCGACTCCAGAAGTTGCTCGCCGTGTTCAATGACACGCATGCCATCCCGGCGCTCGATACGCGCCGTCAGGTGTTGCTGGCGATGACACCCGGAGACCAGCACTATTTTGGCGTGAGCATGGTCGAACGATTTTTGCTGGCTGCCGGTTGGCAAGTACAGACCGAGCTTTCCGCCACGATCGAAGAGATTGCCGATGCCGCGCGCCGCCAATGGTTCGCCGTTGCCGGGTTCACTGCCGGCTCTGAACGCCAACTCGACATCTTGCGTTCGACGATCGCGCTCGTCCGCAAGCATTCGCTCAATCCCGCCATCGGGGTGATGGTCGGCGGCCCCATGTTCACCGCCAACCCGGCGCTCGCGGCCGAAGTCGGCGCGGATGCCACCGCACCGAACGCCCCGGCCGCAGTTCTCGTCACCCAAAAGCTGTTCGACCTGGCGTCGGACACGTTTCGCCACAAAGGCGCACCGGTTTATGTGAAAGGCGCGGTGCCGCAGCGATCTGAACGCGGTGCATGATTGGGGGCCAGTTAGCTGGGATTGACCCCAAGATTTGACAGGACCGCTGCTCGCCTTATGCCGGGGACAATCCGGCAAGGCAGGGGCGGCACATGAGCACAGCGGCAGCGACACAACCCGAGGCACAGCGCGTCCAGCCAAGCCAGGCGCAGCTGAGCCAGACGCTGCTGCCGCGCCATGTTTCGATGATCGCCATCGGCGGGATCATCGGTGCTGGGCTATTCGTCGGCTCGTCCACCACGATTGCGGCTGCGGGACCGGCGGCGGTGCTCTCGTATCTGATCGCGGGCCTGATCATCCTGCTGGTCATGCGGATGATCGCGGAAATGGCGGTTTCGCTCGATGGCGTGCAGAGCTTCCCTGATTTCGCGCGCGCCGGTCTCGGCCATCTCGCCGGGTTCCTCTCGGGCTGGCTTTACTGGTATTTCTGGGTTGTGGTGGTCGCGGTCGAAGCGATCGCAGGGGCCAAGATCATCGCCGGGTGGCTGCCCGGCGCGCCCGAATGGGCCATTGGCACCACATTGATGACGCTGATGCTGTGGGCCAACCTGCTCTCGACGCGATCCTTCGGCGAATTCGAGTTCTGGTTTTCCTCGATCAAGGTGGCCGCGATCATCGTGTTCATCCTGCTCGGCATTGCATGGGTGGTAGGGCTAACCGCGCCGCAAGGTGCCTCGATAGCCAATTTGAGCGCGCACGGGGGTTTTGCCCCGCATGGCTGGAGCGTGGTGCTGGCGGCGGTGGCATCGACGATCTTCGCGCTGTGCGGGGCGGAAATCGCAACGATCGCGGCGGCCGAATCGCCCGACCCGGCGAAAGTCATTTCGCGCATGACGCTTTCGGTCACGGTGCGGATCGTGATTTTCTATGTGCTCTCGATGCTGCTGATCGTGACGATCGTACCGTGGCAGACCGTGGTGCCGGGTCATTCGCCATTTGCGACGACACTGGCTGCGATGGCGATCCCGGGCGGGGAGACGATCATGAGCGCGGTGGTGCTTGTTGCGGTGCTATCGTGCCTTAACAGCGGGCTTTATGTCACCTCGCGCGCGCTATTCGGGCTTGCCCGGTATGGCGATGCGCCGCGTTGGCTGGTCCATGTCAACGATCGCAAGGTGCCCGCGCGCGCGATCATCGGGGCCAGTCTGTTTGCCTATGGCGCGCTGGCGGCCAACTGGCTCTCGCCCGGCACGGTGTTCAGCTTTCTCGTGAACTCTTCGGGCGTCACGATGATCCTGCTTTATCTGCTGGTTGCCGCGGCGCAATTGCGCCTGCGCAGCCGGTTTGAGCGCGAGGCGCCGGCGCGGCTGAGCCTGAGAATGTGGTTTCACCCCTATGGCACGCTGCTGGCGATGGCAGCGATGCTGGCGGTGCTGGTGTTCATGGCGCTGCAACCCGACCTGTCCAGCCAGTTCTGGCTAAGCTTGCTGGTGACCGCAGCTTTCGCGGTGGGTTTTGCAGTCCGGATGCGGCGCGCCTGAAGCTTTGCGGCGGGCAATGTGACTTTCTGACACATTGCAGTCACTGGCTCATTGCCATATCCGCCGCGGGGTAACCGGAATGGACAAGGCAAGACTGATGGAACGGAAAAGCGCGATTGTCATCGGATCGGGCATAGGCGGGATAGCCTGCGCCATGCGCTTGCAAAGCCTCGGATTTGCCACGACCATTGTCGAGGCGCTCAATGCGCCGGGCGGGCGGGCCTATGTGCGCCGCGCCGAGGGGTTCACCTTCGACATGGGGCCAACGGTGCTGACCGTGCCGCATTTCATCGAGGAACTGTTCAGCCTTGAAGCCGACCATGCCATGCTGGGCGAGCCGGATTTCCCCGCGCACGTGCTGGGCGATGATCGCCGCATCCTCTCGGGCACCAGCGGCGGGCCCAACACCAGCCGCTATGTCGAGATCATTCCGATCCTGCCGTTCTATCGCATCTATTTCGACGACGGCACGTTCTTCGATTATGACGCCGATCCTGTGCGGGTGCGCGAGCAGATCGCGCGGCTCGCGCCCGAAGATCTGGACGGCTACGAGAAATTCCATGAAGCCGCGCGAGCGATTTTCGAGCGCGGCTTTCTCGAACTGGGCTACACCTATTTTGGCAGCCTTGGCTCCATGCTCGGCGTGGTACCCGATCTGGTCAAGCTGGGCGCGGTCCAGTCGCTGTTTTCGTTCGTGAAGAAGTACTTCAAAAGCGACAAGATGCGCCAGGTATTCAGCTTCGAGCCGCTGCTGGTGGGCGGCAACCCGCTTAAAGTACCCGCCATCTATGCCATGATCCACTTCGTCGAGAAAACGTGGGGCATCCATTTCGCGCGCGGCGGCACCGGCGCGCTGATCAAGGGGATGATCCGCAAGTTCGAGGAGATGGGCGGCGCGCTGCGCCTCAATGCCGAAGTCGCCGCGATCGATGTGGTCAAGCAGGGGCGCAAGCGAGTTGCGACCGGCATCACGCTGACATCGGGCGAGAAGCTGACCTCGGACCTTGTCGTTTCCAACGCCGATTATGCGACGACCTACCTCAAGCTGATCGACAAAGCACACCGCACGATCAACCGCGATGCCGTGGTGAAATTCCGCAAGCAATCGATGTCGCTGATGGTGATCTATTTCGGCTACACCAAGCGGGAGGGCGATTCCAACCTGCAGCACCACAATATCATCCTCGGACCGCGCTACGAGGAGCTGCTGACCGACATTTTCGATCGCAAGACATTGAGCGAAGACTTCTCGCAGTATCTGCACATCCCCACGATTACCGATCCCAGCCTGGCACCGGAAGGCCATCATGCGGCCTATACGCTGATCCCCGTGCCCAACAACCTGAGCGACATCGATTGGTCCAAGGCCGGTCCCGGCTTTGCCGACAAAGTGCTGACCTTCCTCGACGAGCGCGGGTATATTCCGGGCCTGAAGCAGCGCATCGTGTACCAAAGCTTCGTGACGCCCGATTATTTCGAGCAGACGCTGGGATCCTATGCCGGCAATGGCTTCGGCGTTGAACCGGTGCTGACACAGTCGGCGTTCTTCAGGCCGCACAACCGCAGCGAGGATGTGACGGGCCTCTACCTCGTGGGCCAGGGCACCCAGCCGGGCGGCGGCACGCCCTCTGTGATGATGTCGGCCAAGATGACCGCGCGCGCCATCGCCAAGGACTTCGCCATCGATCCGCGCATCGTCAACGGCGTACCGGTGAAGCTGCCCGACGCGGCATAATATTCCGAAAAAAGGTTGGTGAGCCCTGCTGGGTTCGAATCAGCAGACCTTTCACGCCGCAGATTTGCTAACCCCCTTGATAATAAGCCATTTCGGGTGTCACAGCGTGTTACATCGCTGTGTTACACAAGGAAGCAAAATTGGCCGTCAAGATCCCCTACGTCGTCGAGCGGGATGGCACCTACTATTATGTGCGCCGCGTCCCCAAGACCGTCATAGACCGTCCTGGTGCCGTAGAGCGCTTCTTTCAGGGCCAGCGCACGGTCCGCGTGTCGCTGCACACCAGCAACAAGAGACAGGCGGTGGAGCTCGCTGACGAACGCACACGGGATTTTGACAAGCTCGTTCAGCTCACCCTTGATCAGGGGGCAGCACACCTGCCGAGGAAGCTGCGGCCTGTAACGCCGGAGGTGTTGCAAAAGCTCAAGATGCAAAGACGATCCGCTATCGTGGCTCAGTTCCGCCAGTATCGTCTCATGAGAGAACTAGGGGGCGAGGCTGCAGAATACGTCGAGGACATAATAGATCGAATCGAGATGGATGCGGAGTTCATCTGCAAGGTCACCGCTGGAAACACGAAGACAGATGACCCGCGCTTCGATTTTCGCAAACAAGCAGACGATATCATAGAGCAAGAGTCCTTCGACGCGCCGGTTGGTAGCGATGCTTATCTGGATATCTCGATCACCCTCAAAGAAGGCGAAGTTCAAGGTTATCGGGACGGGTTCGACCTTTTACATGGCCGCAAGTCGATCTCAGACTTGCTAAGGCAAGATGAGCTCCCTCAGCCAGCACCGCAATCGCAACGCTTGTCGATCGCGGTTGAGGGCTACGTATCTCGGCAACGTAACAATCGCACGGTCACCGGGATCAACGAAGCCTTGCGCTGTTTCGTTGGTGCGATTGGCGATCTGCACCTGCACGAACTTCAGGCCGAGCACTTCAGAAAGTTCTGTGTCGTTGAGGCCGAACAGGACGTGGGCGGCAACGCAAAGGGGAGCGTGCGCCGCCCCATGGCCGCAGCGACCATCGATAAGAAGCTGACGTTCTTGCGTTCGGCCATCTCGCACGCGATCAACAGCGGTAACTTCAACGGATCCAACCCCGTTACCGGCATATCAGCGAAGCATTTCGCGCGCCCGAACAATCCAGCCCTGATGCCCGACAAACGGCCGTTCACGGTTGGTGAGATGAACCTTGTGCTTGCGCATCCATGGTTCGTTGGCTGCAAGTCAGCCAGTGCCATTCATCGACCCGGCGATCACCGGCTTGCAGGCATGTGGTATTGGGGTTCGATCGTGGCGCTGCTCACCGGTTGCCGCGCTGGCGAGATCGGCGGTCTCGCGCTCAACGAGGTCAGGATCGACGATCCCCATCCGCATATCATCATCCGCGACAACCAGTTCAGGACGACCAAGACTGGATACCAGCGGAAGGTGCCGATAATCGATCAGCTTTTCGACGTTGGATTCGCAGATTACATCGAGGCGCAGCGCGGGGCCGGTGCGACCCGGCTATTCGACGATTGGGACGCCCCTACCGGTTTCCATGACGCGAGCGCCAAGCCCTGGTCGAACGGCAAGATGGTGCGTTCGTTCAACACCACTTTGATTCCCGCTGCGCTGAAGGACATGCTGACTGACGGCGCGCGCCGGGAGGTGAAATTCCACTCTTTTAGGGGCGCGTTCAAGACGCTGCTGACCCGTCAGAAATACGAGATTCAGACCAACTACGCGCACGAGGTGATGGGCCATAGCAAGAGTGGCTTGGACAAGCGCTACATTGGCGAGATCCCCATCGAGGAGACCTATCCCACCGTGCGCGCTTGTCGTTATGAGGGCTTGATCATACCCCCGCCGCCGCGGTCAAACTGACTGCGACTCAATCTTCCTCAGCATCTGGTCGCGGGGCTGACGGCCGTTGTCATCACGCACTGCAAGCAGGAACAGGCCCTTGCCGGCCATCGCTTTTTCCCAAGCGAACCCCACGGTCCGCTTCTCCTTTGTGTCGTCGCTGGAGAGCAGATGGTCGCCCTTGTATTCGACGATCAACAAGCGGCCATCCGTAAGCTCCGCGATGAAGTCTGGGTAGAACTTGCCACCGGCGAGCGGCAGCCAGAAGGCGTCAGGGTGCTGCGAGACGTTCCTGACCCAGTGCTTCACCTCAGGCAAGCTCTCGAGCGCGCGTGCGCATTTGATCTCCTGCCCATCATCGTTGCCGTCGAACGCCAGGACATTGTCAGGGCCGGTGAAGTGCCTGGCGAAGGTCCAGCTGCGATCAACGAGCTTGCGCGCCGAGGCGAAGATGCCTTCCTTAAACTCGAACCCGCGCTCGTAGCTGACCTCTGGACGCGCCTGCGGGCCGAACAAGCAATCCTGATAAACCTTCGTGCGTTCCTCGCGGCGAATGTCCGCAAAGGCTTCCTGTTCGTCGCAGTCGACCGCACCTCGATGCTGGTCCTGGCCCGCATCTACCGCAAGGCCACCAAGCTGGCCGCCGCCGCATTCCTCAAGGTTCTTGTCCACCGGAAAGCAGCACAAGGTCCAGTTTGAACCTCGAGCCGAATTTCCATTGGATAAGAACGTCAAGGAACACCATCTGTTCAAAAAAATGCTTAAAACAGTCTATTAAGGCTATTTCGATCGTCTTTGGGAGGCAGACGCCGGAGGTTCGAATCTTATCGCCCCCGTTAAGTGGAGAAGGTCGCGGGGGTCTGGCCCGCACGCGAGGTGGTACGGTGAAAACCTCTGCCGATAGTGCGAAATAGACCGGACGTTGGAGCCAGTGGCTTTTCATCGTTGGCCACAACGTCTAAACTTGGTGAGGTACAGGGGGAGTTGCGCCGATCACGTTGATTGAACCCATCGGCGAGCCTGTGCGCGTCAGCCAGGCGCCGTTCGGCGCCCAGCACGACAGCAGCTTCGCGGTGCTGACCGGCGGCCGCCAAGTCGCGGTGTGGACCGACGACTGGACGCCGGGCGGCGACGGCAGTGAATACAGTATCAAGGCGCGCTTGCTCGATGCTGCGGGAGCGACAATCGGCGATGAATTCGTCGTCAACACCACCGCACCCGGGCGACAGGATCTCGCTGGCATCACTCCGCTTGCCAATGGCGGCTTTGTTATTGCCTGGCTCGATGGGGTGCGGTTCGGAGGTACCCCAACCAATACTACCATCCGCGCGCAGGAATATGATTCCAATGGTGTGCGTGTCGGCGGCGAGCGACTGGTGGGTACCGCCACCGGACGAGAGGCGTTCGTGCCGTCATTGGCAGGGCTCGATGGCGGCGGCTGGGCGATCGCCTGGCAGGACCAGATCGTCGGCGATGGCAGCGTCAAGGGCCGCGTCTATGGCGTACCCGGCGGCGTCGATGGCGCGGCTTGGCAGATCGACCGGCCGACGCCGGTGCCGAACTTTTTCGTGGTCGATGAAAACCCGACCCTGGTCGCCGCCAACAACGGCGGCTTCCTAGTCAGCTGGCAGCGCGACATTACTGATTACCGCCCACAACCCGGTGGCGGCCCCGGCCCCTTCACTAACGCCGCCTTTGTGCAGGCGCGAGGGCCCGACGGCAGCGCATTGGCGGCACCGATCACGCTGGCCAGCCAGACGACGACGAACAATGACACCACTTTCGCAGCGATAGCGTCGGTCGCGATGACACAGACCGATGATGGCCGGGTGCTCGCGACCTGGGTCAAGGGCAACTTCATCAGCGCATTCTTCAGCGCAGAAGTCTTTGCGCGCGGTTTTGCCGCCGACGGCACCCCGCTCGGCGCCGTTGCCAGTCTCGGCCCCCTGACCGAGGGGCTGCGCGACGAAGCCATCGAGATCGATTTGCTGCCGGGCGGCACCGCGGTCATCAGCCATGCCAACCAGGGCTGGCGGTTGCGTGCCGACGGCAGCCCCGATGGTGCCGGCTTCATCCTGGCGCGCGATTTCTACGCCCCCTATGGCGAATCGAGCGTTGCCGCGACGGCAAACGGCATCGCGGTCGCCTATGAATCGGTGGCGGCGCGCGCGGACCATATCAACGTCACGCAGCTGAGCTTTGCCATTACGCCTATCGCCGACATCACACTGACCGGCAGCCTCGACGAGATGGCGCCGGGCGGGGTCGCCCTGCTCAGGCTCGGCAGCGACAGCCGCATTCTTGGTGAAACCGTCACCTATGAACTGCTCGCCGATCCGCGCGGGCTGTTCCAGCTGACCGGCGACACCCTTTCGCTGCGGACCGGCGGCAAACTCGATTTCGAAACCCGGCCGACCGAGACGATCACCGTGCGGGCGACCGATGCCGCCGGCAACCGCGTGACCGAGAGTTTTGTCATCGCTGTCGCCGATGCCGCTATCGAAGGCGCGGCGTTCGACGCCGGGCCGACGATAATCGCCAGCGAAGGCGGTTCGGGGGCGGTGGTAGCGGGGCTTACCGATGACAGGGTGGTGCTCGCCTGGGAAGGCTTCGGCATCCAGATCGGGGTGTTCGACCGCGGCGGCACCCGGCTGGTACTGCGCGGCGCTGGCGATGCCAATGCCGAGGCTCCCCAGTTGGCGGTCCTTGCAAATGGCGATATCGGGCTGGGCTATACCTCGATCAACACCAGCTTCATTGCGCTCTATGCCGCGCGCTTCACCCCCGATGGCATTGCAGTGGGCAGCCGGCAGCAGTTCGGCGGCATCTACCGAAGCGGCGGCGATACCGCGATCACGGCGTTCGGTGATGGCTTTGCCTTCAGCTTCGAACCCGTGGTCGAACTCGGCTATTCGGGCCTCACCGCGTCGACCACCTTGGGCAGCGACGACACGCGCCGCGATCCCGATCTTGCCACGCTCCTGGATGGCCGCGTGGTGGCGGTGTGGTCGGGAAGCGGCGTCCAGGCGCGGCTGGTTGGCCCTGACCGGGTGGCGGAGGGGCCGGTATTCCGCATCGATGACGTCGGCGGCGGCGAGGCCGAGGTGGCGGCGCTGGGCGATGGCGGTTTTGTTATCGGTCATGCCGGACCGACGGGTACGACGATCGAAGTTCGGCGCTTCGATGCCGCCGGCGTGGCGGTCGGTGCGGTAGCGCAAATCGACGGTTTTGGCGCTGCGGTCGCGGCGCTGAGTGATGGCGGCTTCGTTGTCGGCTACAGCGTCGCCGGCGCGGTCCCCGATAGTCTTGAACTCTATGTGCAGCGCTTCGGTGCGGCGGGCGCGGCCGTGGGCGGGCCGATGTTCATCGCCGAGGGCACGATCTTCAACCTGTCTCCGATCGACCTTGGAACGCTGCCCCTGGGCGGCTTCGTCGCGGCGTGGAGCGATGGCGGCGGCGTCAAGGTCCGCAATTTCGAGCTCACCGGGCGGCCGACTGTGGTCAATGATACGGTGATCACCAGCGAAGATGTGGCGGTGGTGTTCGCGCCTCTTGCCAATGACATCGGGGACTCGCTGGTGCTGCTGTCGGCGCGGGTCGATACCGGGTTGGTGGCGATCGGTTCAGACGGCATCACCTTCATACCCGATGCCGATTGGAATGGCACCGCGACGATCACCTATCGTATCGCCGCAGCGAGCGGCGCCATCGACGATGGCGTGGCGAAAGTGATCGTCGACCCCGTCGACGACGCGCCGGTCATCACCTCGAATGGCGGACTGGCCACGGCTTCGGTGAGCGTTGGAGAGAACACCTCGGCGATAACGATGGTCACGTCGAGCGATGCCGATGCGGGCTCAGGCGCGACCTACTCAATTGTGGGCGGTGTTGATGCGGCCCAGTTTGCTATTGATGCGGCGACGGGCGCGCTGTCGTTCCTGTCCGCACCGAACTTCGAAGCCCCGACCGATGCAGGCGCGAACAACGTCTACGACGTGATCGTGAGTGCCAGCGACGGAACGCTGACCGACACACAGGCAATCGCGGTGACGGTCACCAACACCAACGAAGCGCCGGTCATCAGCAGCGATGGCAGCGGGGCGACGGCAGTGCGCTCGGTTGCGGAGAATAGCGCGGCGGTTACCACGGTGCAGGCGACCGACCCCGATGCCGGCACGACGCTGACCTACGCGGTCAGCGGCGGCGCGGATGCGGCGCGGTTCCGGATCAACGCCGCCACCGGCGCGCTGGCATTCATCGCAGCACCGGACTTCGAAGCTCCGACCGATGCAGGCGCGAACAACGTCTACGATGTGATCGTCCGCGCTTCCGACGGCACGCTGACCAATACGCAGGCCATCGTGGTGACCGTGACCAACGTCAATGACGCGTCGCCGGTCATCTCCAGCGACGGCGGCAACGCGAGTGCGACCCGCTCGATAGCGGAGAACACGACCTCAGTGACCACAGTGCTGGCTGCCGATCCTGACGTTGGCACGGCACTGACTTATGCGATCAGCGGCGGCGCGGATGCGGCGCGGTTTCAGATAAATGCAGCTACTGGCGCGCTGTCGTTCAGATCAGCACCCAACTTTGAGGCCCCGGCCGATGTGGGCGCGAACAACGTCTATGATGTGATCGTCCGCGCGAGCGACGGCACGCTGGCCGACACGCAGGCGATTGCAGTAACGGTCACCAACGTTAATGACGCGTCGCCGGTCATCTCCAGCGACGGCGGCGGCGCGACAGCGACCCGCTCGATAGCGGAGAACACGACCGCAGTGACCACAGTGCTGGCTGCCGATCCTGACGTTGGCACTGCGCTGACTTATGCGATCAGCGGCGGCGCTGACGTAGCGCGGTTCCAGATCAATGCGGCGACGGGAGCGCTGTCGTTCCGCGCAGCGCCGAACTTTGAGGCCCCGGCCGATGTGGGCGCGAACAATGTCTATGACGTAATCCTAAGTGCCAGCGATGGCGCGCTCGTAGACACGCAGGCGATTGCGGTGACGGTCACCAACGCCAACGAAGCGCCCGTCATCGGCAGCGACGGTGGCGGGGCGACGGCTGTGCGCATGGTTGCAGAAAACACCACAGCGGTGACCACAGTTCAAGCGACCGATCCTGACGCGGGCACGACGCTGACCTTTGCGATCAACGGCGGCGCGGATGCGGCGCGGTTCCAGATCAACGCTACGACGGGGGCGCTATCGTTCATCGCCGCTCCGAACTTCGAGGCTCCGACCGATGCAGGCGCGAACAACGTTTACGACGTGATCGTCAGCGCAAGCGATGGCGCGCTGACCGACACGCAGGCGATCGCGGTGGCAGTGACCAACGCCAACGAAGCGCCGGTGATCGGCAGCGATGGCGGCGGCGCTGCGGCCACCCGCTCGGTTGCGGAGAACACGACTGCGGTGACCACGGTTATCGCGACGGATCCTGACGTTGGCACGACGATGACTTACGCAATCAGCGGCGGCGTGGATGCCGCGCGGTTCCAGATCAACGCTTCGACTGGCGCGCTCGCGTTCATCGCTGCGCCGAATTTTGAAGCTCCGACCGACGTTGGCGCAAACAACGTCTACGATGTGATCGTCAGCGCCAGCGACGGTACGCTCAGCGACACACAGGCCATTGCGGTAAGGGTGAATGATATGTTTGAAATTTTTGGCGTTGGCGGGGAATTTCTGGTCAACACCCAGACGACGAACGGTCAGACCGAGCCGACGATCACAGGGCTTGTCAACGGCGGGTTCGTGGTGACTTGGTCGGACTCTAGCGGGACGCTGGGCGACAGCAGCCAAACTAGCGTCAAGGCGCAAGTGTTCGGCTCGGACGGCACCAAAGTCGGCGGCGAGTTTCTGGTCAACACCCAGACGGAAGGCTTCCAAACCGAGCCGCAGGTCACGAAACTTGCCAACGGCGGCTTCGTGGTCACGTGGTCTGACAATAGTGGCACGCTGGGCGACAGCAGCGGCGACAGCATTAAGGCGCAAGTGTTCACGGCAGGGGGTGCCAAAGTGGGCACCGAGTTCCTGGTCAACACGCAGACGACGTACGCGCAGCAAGAGCCGTCCATCACCGGCTTGGCAGGCGGCGGCTTCGTGATCACGTGGTGGGACGCCAGCGGCACGCTGGGCGACAGCGATGGTGCCAGCGTCAAAGCGCAAGTGTTCGGTGCGGATGGCTCGAAGGTCGGCGGCGAGTTTCTGGTCAACACGCTGACTGCAGGCGCTCAGCGCTCGGCGACGGTTGCGGCGTTTACGAACGGCAACTTTGCAGTCACTTGGACCGAATTTCCCGCAGCTGGCAGCGACACGAACATCAAGGGGCAAGTGTTCACCCCCAGCGGGGCAAAAGACGGACCTGAGTTGTTGGTGAATACCCAGACCGCGAGCACTCAGTACAATTCGAAGGTGACGGGACTTGCCAACGGCGGCGCCGTGGTCACGTGGTACGATTACAGCGGAACGCTGGGCGACAGCTCCGGGACCAGCATCAAGGCGCAAGTGTTCGGCTCGGACGGCACCAAAGTCGGCGGCGAGTTTCTGGTCAACACCCAGACGGCGGGCTTCCAAGTCGATCCCACGGTCACGGACCTTGTGAACGGCAATTTCCTGATCACGTGGGAGGACAGAGGCGACAGCATCGACAGGAGCATCAAAGCGCAACTTTTCGCCGCGAACGGCGCCAAAGTCGGCGACGAGTTTCTGATCAATACGAATACGACGGGCGGTGAGTATAAAAAGACGATCACGAGCCTTGCGAACGGCGGATTTGCTGTCGCGTGGGAGGACAGCAGCGTCGGCACGCTAGGCGACGGCGACAGAAGCCGCGGCAGCATCAAGGCGCAGATCTTCAGCGTGGGCGATCCCGCAGGCGCACCGGTGATCACCAGCGATGGCGGCGCAGCAACGGCTACCCGCTCGATTGCGGAGAACACGAGTGCCATAACCACGGTTCAGGCCACCGATCCCGACGCGGGCACCACGCTGGCTTATGCGATCATCGGCGGCGCGGATGCGGCACTGTTCCAGATAAATGCGGCGACTGGCGCACTGTCGTTTAAATCGGCCCCAAACTTCGAGGTTCCGGGCGATGTGGGTGCGAACAATGTCTATGATGTCATCGTCCGCGCAATTGACGGTTCGCTGGCAGACACGCAGGCCATCGCAATCACGGTAACCAACGTTCGCGAAGTGCCGATGATTATCAGCAATGGAGGTGGATCGACTGCATCGCTTTCAGTCGCCGAGAACACTCAGGCGGTCACCACATTGCAAGCAAACGATAATCCGATTTACGCGATCAGCGGCGGCGCTGACGCGGCGCGGTTCCAGATCAATGCGGCGACTGGCGCGCTGGCGTTTATCGCTGCGCCGAACTTCGAGGCCCCGACCGACGTTGGCGCGAACAATGTCTATGACGTGATCGTGAGTGCCAGCGACGGCACGCTGACCGACACGCAGGCCATCGCGGTGACGGTGACCAATGCCAACGACGCGCCGGCCATCACCAGCAATGGCAGCGGGGCAACGGCATCCCTCTCGGTTGCGGAGAATACGGCCGCTGTGACCACTGTGCAGGCCACCGATCCCGATGGTGGCACCGCGCTAACTTATGCGATCATCGGCGGCGCGGATGGGGCGCGGTTCCAGATCAATGCGGCGACTGGCGCGCTGGCGTTCATCGCTGCGCCGAACTTCGAGGCGCCATCCGACGCAAGCGCGAACAACGTCTACGATGTCGTCGTGAGTGCCATCGATGACACTCTGTTCGATACCCAGGCGCTCGCCGTGACCGTGACCAACGCCAACGAAGCGCCAGTGATCAGCAGCAATGGCGGCGGGGCGACGGCGTCGCGCTCCATTGCCGAGAACACGACCGCCGTGACCACGGTACTGGCCACCGATCCTGACGCGGGTACTACGCTGACCTATGGGATCGCTGGCGGCGCGGATGCAGCGCGGTTCCAGATCGACGCTGTGACGGGCGCGCTTGCATTCATCGCAGCACCGGACTTCGAGGCCCCGACCGATGCCGGCGCGAACAATGTCTATGATGTGATCGTCAGCGCGAGCGACGGCACGCTGACCGACACGCAGGCCATCGCGGTTACGGTGACGGATGTGCGGCTTGAAGCTGTCAAGGTCGGCGGCGAGTTTTTGGTGAATACGCAGACGACAAACGATCAGTCGCAACCAGCGATCGCGATGCTTGCAAACGGCGGCTTCGTGGCGTCCTGGAGCGATAGCAGCGGTACGCTTGGCGACAGCGACAGCGGCGGCATTAAAGCGCAACTGTTCGGTGCGGACGGCAGCAAAGTTGGCGGCGAGTTTCTTGTCAACACCCAGACTGCAAGCTTTCAGTACTCGGGGCAGGTTACCGGCCTTGAGAACGGCGGCTTCGTAATAACCTGGTACGACTATAGCGGTACGCTAGGCGACGGCAGCCAGAGCAGCATCAAGGCCCAAATGTTTGGCGCGAATGGCGCAAAGGCGGGCACCGAGTTTCTAGTCAACACACAGACGACGGACTACCAGGACAATCCGACAATAACGGGGCTCAAAAGTGGCGGCTTTGTGGTTACGTGGGCCGATCGCGGCAGCATGGTTGGCCCGAACGACTTTTTTAGCGTCAAAGCGCAACTGTTCGGTGCGGATGGCACTCGTGTGGGCGGCGAATTTTTGGTCAATACACAAACGGCGTCAAGCCAGCTTTACCCGACGGTTGCCGACCTTGCGAGCGGGGGCTTCGTGGTTGCTTGGCAAGATTATAGCGGTACATTGGGCGATAGCGACGGCCCCAGCATCAAAGCCCAAGTGTTTGGTCCGGATGGAACCAAGGCGGGCGGCGAGCTTCTTGTCAACACGCAGACGACGGGCGCGCAGGAGAACCCAATCGTTAAGGGCCTTACGAACGGCGGTTTCGTGGTCGCGTGGAAGGATTCCAGCGGCACTCTGGGCGACAGCAGTGTTACGAGCATTAAAGCACAGGTTTTCGCCGTTGGCGGAGCCAAGGTAGGCACAGAGTTCCTTGTCAATACCGAGACGGTTGACGGGCAATATAATGCGAAGATAGCGAGCCTTGCGAACGGCGGCTTTTTATTAACCTGGCAGGACTTCAGCGGCACACTGGGCGACAACGACAACTCCAGCATCAAGGCGCAAGTGTTTGGCGCAGATGGCGCCAAGTCCGGGAGCGAGTTTCTCGTAAACACCCGGACGGCCAACGCTCAGGATTCGCCGACAGTCGTGGGCCTTGCGAACGGCGGCGTTGTGGTGGGTTGGACGGATGCCAGCGGCACATTGGGCGATAGCAGCGGGGCCAGCATCAAGGCGCAGGTGTTCAGCGTAGGCGACCCTGCCGGCACCCCGGTGATCAGCAGCAATGGCGGCGGGGCGACGGCGACCCGTTCGGTGGCGGAGAACACGGGGGCGGTGACCACGGTCTTGGCAACCGATCCCGATGCGGGAACGACGCTGACCTATGCCATCACCGGCGGGGCGGACGCGGCGCGGTTCCAGATCAATGCGGCGACCGGCGCGCTGTCGTTCAGATCGGCGCCGAACTTCGAGGCCCCGACCGATGTGGGTGCGAACAACGTCTATGATGTGATCGTCCGCGCGAGCGACGGCACGCTGGCCGACACGCAGGCAATTGCAGTCACGGTGACAGATGTGACCGAAGCGGTCAGGAGCGTGCGCAACGATTTCAACGGCGACGGGCGCAGCGATTTGCTCTGGCGCAACAGCAACGGCCAGCTTTCCAGCTGGCTGGGCAGCGGCAATGGCGCGCTGATCGACAATGGCGGTGTGGTCAACCAGTTCGTGCCCGCCGCGTGGCGCATTCAGGGAACGGCGGATTTCAACGGTGACGGGCGCGCGGACATCTTGTGGCGTAACACCAATGGCCAACTAAGCAACTGGTTGGGCAAGACCAATGGCGGGTTCACCGATAACGGTAGCATCGTGAACCAGTTCGTGCCGCTGGCGTGGAAGATCGCAGGGACCGGCGATTTCAACGGCGATGGCCGCGCCGATATCGTGTGGCGCAACGACAATGGCCAGCTGAGCGAATGGCTCGGCACCGCAAACGGGGGGCTGGTCGACAACGGCGCGATTGTGAACCAGTTCGTGCCGACCGCGTGGAAGATCATGGGCACGGGCGATTTCAACAACGACGGGTTCAGCGATGTTCTCTGGCGCAACGATAATGGCCAGCTGAGCCAATGGCTGGGTAGCGCGAACGGGCGGCTGATCGACAACGGGGTGAACGTGAACCAGTTCGTGCCCAATGCGTGGAAGATCGCGGGCACCGGCGATTTCAACGGCGACGGGTTCAGCGACGTGCTGTGGCGCAACGACAACGGCCAGCTCAGCGAATGGCTGGGCAGCGCGAACGGACGGCTGATCGACAACGGCGGGATCGTGAACCAAGTCGTGCCGAATGCATGGAAGATCGCCGGGACGGGTGACTTCAATGGAGATGGCCGCGCCGACATCGCATGGCGCAATGTCAGCGGCCAGCTGAGCGAATGGCTCGGCACCGCAAACGGCGGGCTAATCGATAACGGCGGGGTGGTGAACCAGATCGTGCCGAATGCCTGGACCATCCATATTCAGGATTATCAGCTGATCTAGCGCGTGATGATGTGCCCATGATACGCCCACGACCCTTGACCATGAGCTGACCAACTCACGCGATACGGCCTTAGTTGATGACCTTCACCGGCAGTGCCGCCAAGCCGTATTCTGATTGCTTGTCTTTGCCGTGTAGAACGTCGGCGTCGGACCAGATTCGACAACGATTGAAGATTTAAGCGTTTCCTCTCCGTTGGCGGCCAAGTGCCCAAAGCATGTGCCATTGGCGACGGCTGTGACTTTGTGTGCGCGTTGAGTTTCTAAAGTGTTGAAGTCTGTGCTGCGGGCAGGCGTCTAGGTCGTTGGGCACATCGACGCCGCAGTGCTGCTCGCTGGTCCGCTATCGGAGTGGGAAGTGGTTTTCCGGGACCCCGGCGGGTAGGCACCATCCGGGTCGCATGGCGGTTCCAAAGGTAGGACTTCGCTTTTTCCCATGGTATCAAGCGGATGGCCACGATCGATCAACCCCCAGCGCAATACCGTGCCACCGTCGCCTTCGACAGCCCGAACTGCTTGCATGTTTCCCGGATGCTCTTGCCGTTGGACTTTCGCCAGCCAGCAACCTCGGCCGCATCTGCAGCCATTGGGCGTCCAAGGCTAACCTTCCCCCTGTGGGTCTTCCCCGTGGCTGCAAGAGATGCGCGAGCCTTTGTCCTGCCATCATCACAGCGTTCCTTGATTCGCTGGCGCTCCATGTCGGCAATCTGTGCAAGCACGGCGACCACGATTTCACCAGCACCGCGACCAATGACCCCAAGGCCCCGCACATCGAGCATGACGCCCTTATCCAACAGGAAGCGCACCATCGACTGAACGTCCAGCGCGTCGCGCCCCAAGCGGTCGAGGGCATACAGGCAGACGGTATCCCCTTTGCGCACGTAGGAGAGCAGGGCAGCAAAGCCGGGACGATCCTTTGCCAGCGTTGCGCCGCTCACCCCCTCATCGGTGAACTCTTCATCAAATGTTCCCCCAAGGGCGTGCCGCTGCGCTTCAACGCTCTGATCGGAAGTGCTGCAGCGGAAGTATGCGATGCGGCTCATGAAGGGACCCTTTTGCTCATAAGTTATGCTCCGCTATATGAGACATTCTCACAACCCGTCAAGGTATGTTTTGAGACATATGGGCGCGCGCCTTTGACCTGTCTCACAGGTTACAACTTGTGAGACGGAGGCGATGCGTCGAGCGCTTGGTCGGTCCATGTCGAATAAAACTGGGCCAGCTGAGTGTATGCCAATCTAGATTGCCGAGCACATCCCACCCTTGCGGTTGCGCGAAATCCTGCTGCCGCTTGTCGCCTGCGGGCTCTGGCTTTTTTGTCCTCGCGCTGCGGGCAGACTTCGTCAGCATCAGCTGTTTGCCGTCTCAGACCGGCCCATTCGCTCGCTTGAGCTCATCAAGTCTGCGAACAGTATCAGCAAGGCGGCTCACCCCGTCCTCGCTGTCTATTCCCCGCGGTCCAGTGAGCACGATACTGATCTTGTGCTTGCACATCGCCCGTATCTTTTCTGCCGCCTCGAACAGCTTTATCTTAAGAAGATCGCCGCCCGTCGCAAGCGCCCGCTCAAGGTCGGCTTGCGAAGCAAGGCCCCTGAGGCCCTCGCCGATGACTTGGCGCTTCAAGGCCACGAGGCCGGCATCTCCGGCAAGGCCGCTGAAATCTCCTGCAAGGTAGCGACCCCATTCTCTAGCGAGTTCGGCCTGGACATGGCGCAGTCGGTCTTCATCACTTTCAAATCGGGGGGCATTGGTCAGGCGGTCAACGATGGCGGCGACTGTCGTCCCGGAAATCGATGCGGCGAGGCACTCCTTTGCAACGAAGCCCAGAAACGCGACCGGGATGTTTCGTGCGACCGGGTGGGCATACATGGCTTCGGCACCGTTGATGATCCGGGACTCCTTGTCGCGGGCAAGCGCAAACACCCAGTCCGTGTAGTCTGCTTGTAGCGCCTGAAACAGATCCCTCAGAGGCCCGATCCGTTTCTCGAGATTGGGGCGGCCCACAAACATCTCGGGCGGAAGCCCAAACAGCATAACGATGCCGAAATTGAGCCGGTGGGTTTGCGGGGTATCCTCGATTTGTTGCTGCAGCAGCTTGAGGTCCTCGTCGGTGACAGGCGCGGTTCCGTCAACTTTGCTCATCAAGTCCTTGAAATGTCCGGCTATGATTTCCAGCCCTTCTGACAAAACCGTATTGTCAACTACAACACGCTGCCTGAAGAACCGGCCCGCGACCGCGGTCTCGCGTCCCATCCATTCATCGAGATCGTTCGGACGTAAGAGTCCGATCTTGAGCAGCGGCAGGCATGCGAACACCACCTGCTCCACTTCTACGTCCGTGAGCGCCTCCAATGCCGCATAAGTGTCGCGCACTTCGAGCGCGGCAGCTAGGATTGCGTCCCGCTTCTCGCCTTCGAGCTCGGCGCGCCGGGCAAAGTAATCGACCACGGTCCTTGCCGGGTCTCTGGCAAGGGACAGCAAGTAGACAAGTTCGCGGTCGAACTTGAGGTCGCCGTTCGTGCGCGCAAAGAGGATCAACTTTGTCATCTCCCGAAACACAGCCGGCAGCGCCATCGGCCCTTCGAGCCGCTTGCACTGGATCACGCCCACCGCCGTGCCCGCGCTGGTCAGCAGGACGTCGCGTCCCGCATCCGCGCCACGCACCATAAGCGCCGCGTCGTCCCACGAACGCGGCATAGCAAGCGGCGCCGAGCGCTTGGCAAGCGCATAGCTCAGCCGCTCAAAGTCCTCTTCGGTCAGCCGAAGGTAGGCATAACTTGCGAGCCCTGCATCCTCGATGTGCGCCGAGACGACTTTCTCAATTTCTGCATCGGCATTGGCGCCTGAAATGATCATACTTGCTTCTAAGAAATGCTGGCTCACTTTACCACCATGATCACCATTGCGCCCCGATGCTCGGTGGGAGAGAAGAATGAGCTTGCGCTTCTTGATCTGAACGGCTCCTTTTGGGATCGCTGAACCTCAGCTGGAGCGCCCGATTTCGTGGCGCGTAGCCATCATCCACGAAGGCGATCATATTCGCGAGCAACGATTAATATAACGCGCTAACATAAATCCGTGAAATCGCACAATATGAATAGTTTTCTGCATTTTCACAAGTTTATCAATGAAATTAGTATATTATGACAGATGCTATGGGCAACCAATTAAATTATACATGAAACTTCATTGTCAATCCGGGCGAGTGAATCTTTATGTTCCGACGGAGCACATCCCACCCGCGCTCGAATATCAAACACGTTAGACAACCTCATCGACAAAGAATGAGGTGACTACATGCTCTACGCTTACCAAGTACATTCAGACGCTATTGCTGACCAGGTGACCTTCGTCGCGCGCGACTCTAACGAGGCGAGCAGGTTCTTCTGGCTTTGGTGTCAGAGGCACGCCGCACACTTTCACATTCGTGATGCCGAGATCTTGCGACTGACGCCCACCGACCTTGCCCTACAACCTCAGCTGGCAGAGGCCGTGTCACGGGGCGTCATTGGCGTCGCGTGGTGGGCCGGGCACATTGAGGGCTGGGTCGTTGTCGCGCCTGATGCTGATCCGTTTGGTGTGGTCGCACCGCGGCTGCCTTCGGTGAAGTGCTTTATATTCCGGGGCGCCGATTGCGAAGCCCTGCATGTTGTCGCCGAGAACGCTGACCATGCCAAAGCCCTTTTCAACACATGGAGCCTCGATGGTAACGGCTGGGAGGGCGAGTTCAGCGACATGCGAGAGGTGTCGCTCTGGATGCTGACCGGGGCATATATGACCTTGCGGGATGAGATGGACGAAGGACTGACCGGCGTGGCAATGATCTGCGAGGACGACTATTGGCGTTTGTTCCCAGCTGACTACGACCCGCCGCTGAGAAAGCGGGACGGGAGCGTGCGCTAAAGGACCGTGAGGTAGGGTCTGAGCGAGTCAGCCGTTTCGGTCAGCCCCACCGCTTCGATCTTCAAGAGCAACGCCTCTGCCGTCAGGGCAGGGTTCTTGAAGCGTTCACGCATCCGCCTTATCGCACCGACGGCCCGGCCTGGGTCAAGTTCAATGGTATCGGCAAGGAAAGCGTCGGTCGACTTTGCCTCCATGTTGAGGGTGGCCAACACGCCTTGGGGGAAGTCCTTGATGTTGTCGGTCACGATCGTTGCTGCTTGGGCTTTCAGTGCGGCCGCAACGACATGGTGATCATTCGGATCGGGGATGCCGGCACAAACCGCTTTCAGAGGGTCGTAGCCTGTCACCGGGGCTTCCTCGAATGCTAACTCCATGCGCTCGCGCTGGCTCTTGGCGATGTTTGCAGAGTTGGCGTTGCCCTTGGAAGTGTGGATCGCGGCGACTGCGCGTTCAACTTCGTCGAGCACCTCTGCAGACCAGCGGACGCGGAAGAAGCCTTCCTCGGCGAGCGACAGCAACATGTTGCGCTTCAGCACCCCGACGAGTGCGCAGGCATCGATGAAGGCCGTGTAGCGATTGGCAAACAAGGCTACAGAAGCTCCGCGTCATTCTCGGCAAGTTCAGACAGAGCTTGTCTGCGCCGGGAGTCGCGGTCGCGCTTGTATGCGAACAGGTCCTCGGCCCGGATGCGCCGGTGCCTTCCCACCAGCACATATGGGATCGACGCTTTTTCCAGCAGCGAGATCAGATGTGGCCGCGACACGTTCAGAATGTCTGCCGCCTGCTGCGTCGACAGCATCTGATGCACAGGGACCAGCGTCACAGCGTCCCCGCGACCGACATGGCCCAGAAGCTCAATCAGCAGGTGTGACAGCGCCGGCGTCAGCGTCACGTCTACAGGCTGACGATCATCGCCAAGCATGCGCAGCGTGGCATCACCGTCGGCATGCACAGCAATGATCTGGCGTAACTGGTTAGCGGCTGCCTTCTCGCTCGCGGAAGGCAGGCGTGCGCCGATCTCCTCGGCAAAAGCTGGAATGGTCACAGGCGGGCTCCTCTATAGAGGATGGCTATGCGATATTCGCAATAAACGCAATAAATGAATTGTTCGAAAATGACCGACGTTCCCAGATCGGGATCGTTCGCTCGTCCGCGCGACACTTCACCTGACCGGATCGCGCCAGTCTTCAGGGTCGCGCGTGATCATCTCCCAGAACGCCTGCGCGGTTGACGTGATCGCATGGGACATCGCCAGACGCCGATGCGTCAGCCGGGGATCAGGCTTCTGCACGGCTTTCAGCAGGTAGGTCGCATAGGCCGCCTGTTCGACCTTGAAATGCTGAATGTGAACAGCTCTGGGCAAGCGAGGGACACCATTCACGCCGTATCCCGCCGCACGTGCAATCGCCATCTCGATCTTCTCGTCGTCGCCAGGCTTATGCAAAGCAGCGCCGCCATGGATGTGCAGATATGTCGGCGCCTTCGTCTCTTTGCTCCAGCCCTCGATCACAAAGAACCATTCACGCCGCTGCCCCATAGCCGCATCCAGCTGCTTATGAACGCGCTCGACCATCTTGGCGCGGACATCATACTTCGCGACACCGCCAGGTGCCCACTGATCCTCGAGGTCGGGATGAATGCGAACGTCGAAGGTGAGGAACTCCCCGAAGTAGATCATGGGAATAATTTGAATCTTGAGCCATTGAGAAAGATCTTCCCACCTTGGCATGGAATGACCGTTCTCCTGCTTGAACATAGGGAATGGTGTCAAAGCTGGCGGTTGTCCGTAGTAGGGCTGATATTGGTCCTTTCCAACGTATACTGATAGTGGTTCGATCGCTTGGCCGGTGAGCGCATGGAGACTCTCTGCAAGCGCTACATTCTCCCGCAGGAACCGGTAGATTTTGCGATCGCGCTTCAGGCGCTTGGCTTCGCGTCGGCGGTACGTTCGGGTTCCGATTTTTTGAGCAAATGCAACAGCCATTGATTGGGCCTTGGGGACCCAGAGCTGGCCGTGTCAAGCGGCTCTCGATCTGGAACGGGCAAGATGCTCAAACGCGCTGTTCGAGCCTCACCACCCGCTGCCGAGCATAGCAAAAAAATTGCATTGGGGTTGCAATCTACATTTTTAACCGCCCCCGGTGGGCATCATGGGGCACGATCACAATTTCGATTGCGGCTGTCGCTTGCCCACAAGTCCACCGAAAAACTGTGATACATCGCTGCGCTACAATGGGTTTTGAAACCACCAAGAACGCAGGGTTTCTGAGGCTTTCGATGGAATGGTGAGCCCTGCTGGGTTCGAACCAGCGACCTAGTGATTAAAAGTCTCAGGTGGCCGGGTTTCAAGCAATCCCATGAAATCAGCAATTTTCGAGATAAAGCCATAATTATCAATATTTTACATTGGCATTGAAACCGTCATTCGGTGCCATTAAAAGCCCCATATGGCCATAGAAGCAGCGAACGCGTCGGACACCAGACGGACACGAGGGGCGGTCCTCCTAACCGACAAGCTGGTGCGCGAGACCCAAAGTGGCGAGCGCACATCGTTCATCGTTTATGATGCCAAGGTAAAGGGCTTTGGCATCCGCGTACAAGCTAGTGGCCAGCGATCATTCGTTTTCAACTATGTCACGGCGGGCCGGGAAAGGCGCATGACAATCGGAGGCTATCCGGCATGGTCGGTGGCAGCAGCGCGTGAACATGCTGCCAAGCTAAGGCGCGACGTTGATGCTGGCGGCGACCCGCTTGGGGAACGAGAGAAATCGCGGAATGCTCCATCACTTCGCGACTTCTGGCCTCGATATCGCGACGAGGTTTCAGCGAAAAAGCGCCCTTCGACCCACAAGAGCGAGGTCTCTGTTTGGGAGCGGCTCATCCTGCCTGCCCTTGGCCATCGCAAGCTGGAGGATATCTCCCATTCGGACATCGACAGGCTCCATGCAGACATTTCCGATACGACGCCGGTGCAGGCCAACCGCGTGCTCGCCACGTTGCGACATACGTTCAATATGGCGAAGCGTTGGGGGATCGTTGTCAATAATCCCGTCGTCGGCACTCGGCGAAATCCTGAGGAAGGCAGAGAGCGGTTTCTTACCGCTGTTGAACTCCAGGCGCTAGTCGGCGCGCTTGAGAGTAAGGGGCAAAGTCCGGCGGCGCTTGCGCTTCGTTTCATTATCGCCACTGGGTGCCGGAAAAGTGAGGCGCTGAATGCGCCATGGACGCAGATCGACCTTGCCGCCGGAGTGTGGACAAAACCAAGTTCTCATACCAAGCAGAAACGCCTTCATCGCGTGCCGCTGGGCAGTGAGGCTAAGCGGGTATTGATCGAGGCGCAGGCGCTGGCTGGCAATCCGTTCGTCTTTCCGGGCAAGACTGGGAGGGCGCTGGTCGAGATCAAGAAGACGTTCCACTCTGCCTGTAAGGAGGCAGGCATCGAAGAGCTGCGGATAAATGACCTCCGCCACACGTTTGCGTCGCACCTTGCTTCGGCGGGAACAAGCCTGCCCATCGTGGGTGCGCTCTTGGGCCACACCCAGACAGCCACAACAGCTCGCTATGCGCACCTGCTTGATCAGCCACTGCGGGATGCCACCGAAATCCTTAGCGCTGCTATGACGCGAAAGGATGACGAGTGAAACGGAATACGACCCGCGCTTACACAGCAGCGGATGTAGCTGACGCGGAGGCATTGTACAAAAAATCGGGCAATCCGATGTACCTTGTGTTGGCCATCGGCGAAAATTGCATGGAGCCGCCGGCTTGGGCTTTGTTCGAGGCACAAGCCCTGACGAAGAGCGCAAAGTCAGTATCGTTGAGCGGGAATGACCGGGCGAAATGGGGAGAACGCCTGGATGCTATGTTTCGCGAGTTTTTCCGCCAGCGAGATGAACTGGGTATCGGAAGAGACTACGCGCCGCCATCTATCGGAAGTGTCGCCCGCGCTGTGCTCGCGAAGGAGGGCGTCACGCCAGCCAAGCATGAATACGAAAGCCTGCACAAAGGGCTAGTCGCTGCTTGGAAGCTTGAAGCTGACGGTCACGACATCAACGGCGAAGGAGTGCCGGAGAACGCGCGCTGGCACCGAATAGTGCGCGAATGGGGCGATGAGAACAGTCCATTTCCCTATGCACATATCCTCAATAACTTGTGGAAGCTGGATCGCCTCATGAAACTGGCTGAGCGGCATGAGCGGAACACAGCAGCAACGAAAGAACTGGGGCAGCTTCTTTCCGTGCTGCTTAAGGAAGATCGGGACATAAACGGCGCCAGTTAAAGCAACTGGAGAACACTTATGACCATCTCCTCTTTGAATGACGATGATTTCCTGACCGCAAAGCAAGTCAGCGATTTTTTGTCGATCAGTCGCCGAACCTTATGCCGTTGGCACCGAATGCGCCGGGGACCACCCCGCATCAAAATCGGTCGGAGTGTTCTCTACCGCCGGGCTAGCGTCCATGATTGGCTGCGCTCAGTCGAGCAGCCGGCTGGCTAACATCACCCCTGCGTTTCAATCGGTGCGTAACTCCACCGGCGCGCCCGTCGATCTCTATATTTTGGGATGCGACAATCAGCATTGGGAGAAACCCGTGCAAGATTTCGATTACGATGACGATGATGTTCCTCAAATCAACTGGGTCACACGCCCCGAGGTAGACTTCTTCAACTCTCTTTGCCCTGTCAGAACCCCTGCATTTCCAAAACAAAATGCAACCGAGGTACAAAACGCATTGCACCGGGGCTTTCGGCGGACAGTCGAGCTGTGGCATGCCAACGCGTTCGAACGGATCCGTAACCTCAACAAGTCCGAACTCAGGGTGCTGACAGCAATCGAAAGGAAGACGTTCAAATTTCACAAACTCGCCGAAAAAATGCCACGTCGAATGTTTACGCGCGGCCAGATCAACCCCAGCACTGGTCGACTTCATCTCAATCATGCTGGAGCACCAACGCTGTCACCCACCGGTATATCTGACCGAAATCTCGACAAAAGCCTGAAAAGTCTTGTCGAGAAGGACATAATTACAAAAATGTCCAGCGATCCGCATCCCTTCTATGGCCAGTCCAGCATATACTCGCCGATGCCTCTAAATGTCGCGCTAAGCCAAATGTTCAATTACGCTAAGGTATACTTGGAAGACGAAGGTTTGGAACAAGAAGTTGAGGAATTGGACGCTTTGTTTGCACAGGTAAATGAATTTTGGTTAAGCATCTTCAATGAGCTATCGGGTAAGAGCAAACCTTAATCTCATAGACAAAACGGCCTACGCCGCGAAGGTGGCGTGGGTAGTTTTTAGTCTTGTATAACCTTTTATATTATCTTCTATATTGGGTCCATTCCATGAGAAGGAGGGGAACCCTTCTGTACAGATGGTCCCCTAACTGCATCTGGATGGGGGGGTATCCATCTCCATCTGACCACGAGTGCCATTTTGGCACCCAGCGCTTTACCCGCGCCGTGCAGAGGCGTCTTGAACCCGAACGCATGTCAGAACAGGCGTCGATGAGTGATCGATTGACCGATCATCGCAATGGGAAGCCATCCACACGTTAAGGGAAAGCCAAACTAAGTGTCCAACAATCGCAGCGTAAACTGCGCTCCGGGGATGAAAAGCGAAGGAAACCGAATATGCGCACCGTTTATTCCGCCTGTTTATCGCGCCTAGAGTTTGTCCTGATTAGATTGAGGCGTATCCGCTGTTTCGGAGGTAGTTT
>CAZGWR010000010.1:0-117578 GCA_964529505.1 uncultured Novosphingobium sp.
TGGTGATCTTCATCAACCAGCTGCGCATGAAGATCGGCGTGATGTACGGCAATCCGGAAACGACCACCGGCGGCAATGCGCTCAAGTTCTACGCCTCGGTCCGCCTCGATATCCGCCGCACCGGCCAGATCAAGGACCGCGACGAGATCGTTGGCAACGCGACGCGCGTCAAAGTCGTCAAGAACAAGGTCGCGCCGCCGTTCAAGCAGGTGGAATTCGACATCATGTACGGCGAAGGCATTTCCAAGATCGGCGAAGTGCTCGATCTGGGAGTCAAGGCCGGGATCGTCGAGAAATCGGGTTCGTGGTTCAGCTACGATTCGATCCGCATCGGGCAGGGGCGCGAAAACGCCAAGTCCTTCCTCAAGGAAAATACAGAGATTTGCGACCGGTTGGAAGCTGCGATCCGCAGCCAGACCGACAAGGTTGCCGAAGGCCTGATGGCTGGTCCGGACGCGGACGACGACATCTGAGCTTTCAGGCGGCAGGGCATTTCCATCCTCCCAGCCTGCCGCCATTCCAAAGATCGGCGCGTTCCCCGGACGGAACGCGCCGATTTCTTTTGCCCGGCTTATCTGCCCTGTTCAACCGACCGGTTAACCCTTAGCCTGATGGAAACAGGATTCGGGAGAGCACCATGTCGATCATCATCCACCATCTCAACAACAGCCGTTCGCAGCGCGTCCTCTGGCTGCTCGAAGAACTCGGCGAGCCTTACGAGCTCAAGGCCTACCAGCGCGACGCGCAGACCAATCTCGCGCCGCCCGAACTCAAGGCGCGCCACCCGCTCGGCAAATCTCCGCTGCTCGAGATCGATGGCCGGGTGATCGAGGAATCGGGCGCTATCGTGCAGGTCCTGTGCGAGCGCTATGGTCCCGCCTGGCTCCCCGAGGCGGGCAGCGACGATGCGCTGCGCCATCTCGAGCTGATGCACTTTGCCGAAGGGTCGGCGATGACCCCGATCCTGCTCAACCTCTATGTCTCCGCGCTCGGCGAGGCGGGTGCACCGCTGAAGGGCCGAATCGACGAGCAGCTCGCCGCACACTTCGGTTACTTGGAGCAGATCCTGCGCCCCTCGGGCCATTTCGTCGGCGATGGCTGGACCGGCGCCGACGTCATGCTCAGCTTCCCCGCCGAAGTCGCGATCATGCAGGGCCAGGGCGCGGCCTATCCCAAGCTCGCGGCATTCGTCGCGAGTGTCCACGCCCGCCCCGCGTGGCAGCGCGCCCGTGCAAAAAGCGGCCCCTACTTCGCCACCTGACGAACGGCGCTTGTTGCCGGCCCCGTCTGCGCCTACCCTCCCGTTCATGACAAGCGCAAGCGATTGGCAGGGCGGCGTCGGGCGCAACTGGGCAGCCGAATGGGAGCGCACCGACCGCACATTCGCGGCGCTCACCCCCGATCTGCTGCGCGCGGTCGCGGCCGAGCCCGGCGAACATGTGGTCGATATCGGATGCGGCGCGGGCGAGATCGCGCTGGCGGTGGCCCGCGCCCGCCCCGCCGCGCGCGTCATCGGCGTTGATATCTCGGCCGATCTGATCGAAGCGGCCAGCGCGCGCGCCGCCGATCTGGCCAGTCTGCGCTTCACCGTGGCCGATGCGGCCAGTTGGACTTCGCCCGGCGGTGCGCCCGAGCTCTATGTGTCGCGCCACGGGGTGATGTTCTTTGAAAATCCGCCCGCCGCCTTCGCCCATCTGGCGCGCAGCGCTGCCCCCGCCGCCCGGATGGTGTTCTCGTGCTTTCGCTCGGCGCAGGAGAACAGCTGGGCGATGGAGATCCGGCGCCTGCTGCCTCCGGCCAAGCCGGTGCCCGCCGAACGCTTTGCACCCGGGCCCTTCGCCTTTGCAGACCCGGACCATGTGCGCCAGTGCCTCCAGGGCTGGCGCGATGTGACGTTCACCAAGCTCGACTTCGCCTATGTCGCGGGTACGGGGACCAATCCGGTGGCCGACGCGCTCACCTTTCTCAGCCGGATCGGCCCGGCGGCCGCGGCTATCCGCACGCTGCCCGACAGCGCGCGCGCCGCGTTCGAGCGCGGCCTGCTCGAGCTGGTCCAGTCGCGCCATGTTGGCGGGCGGGTATGCTTTCCCGCCGCCGCATGGCTGGTCAGCGCCACGGCAGACAACGGCTAAGTCGAAACGTGCTTGGCACGCGCCAAACGCTCGCCTAATCGCTACGCCATGACATCCACGAACGACATCCGCCGGTCCTTTCTCGAGTACTTCCGCGACGCCGGACACGAGATCGTGCCTTCCGCGCCGCTGGTGCCGTACAACGATCCCACGTTGATGTTCACCAATGCCGGGATGGTGCCGTTCAAGAACGTTTTCACTGGCCTCGAAAAGCGGGCGACCGCGCGCGCCACCTCGAGCCAGAAATGCGTGCGCGCCGGCGGCAAGCACAACGATCTGGACAATGTCGGCTACACCGCGCGGCATCACACTTTCTTCGAGATGCTCGGCAATTTCTCGTTCGGCGACTATTTCAAGGAGCAGGCGATCACGCATGCCTGGACTTTGCTGACCCGCGAATGGGGGCTGCCCAAGGACAAACTGCTGATCACCGTTTATCACACCGACGACGAGGCGTTCGATCTCTGGCGCGGGATCGCCGGGGTGCCCGAAGATCGCATCATCCGCATCGCCACCAAAGACAATTTCTGGGCGATGGGCGACGATGGCCCATGCGGCCCTTGCTCCGAGATTTTCTATGACCATGGCGATCATATCTGGGGCGGCCCGCCGGGATCGCCCGAGGAGGACGGCGACCGGTTCATCGAGATCTGGAATCTGGTGTTCATGCAGTTCGAGCAGACCGGCGGTCAGATCACCGGCAATCTGCCGCGCCCCTCGATCGATACCGGCATGGGGCTCGAACGCATCGCGGCGGTGTTGCAGGGCGAGCACGACAATTACGACACCGACACTTTCCGCGCGCTGATCGCCGCAAGCGAGAGCCTGACCGGGGTCAAGGCCGAGGGTGAGAGCACCGCCAGCCACCGGGTGATCGCGGACCATCTGCGCTCGTGCAGTTTCCTGCTGGCCGACGGCGTGCTGCCCTCCAATGAAGGGCGCGGCTATGTGCTGCGGCGGATCATGCGCCGCGCGATGCGCCATGCCCATCTGCTCGGCGCGAAAGAGCCGTTGATGCACCGGTTGGTCGGCTCGCTGGTCACCGAAATGGGGCAGGCGTTCACCGAACTCGGACGTGCGCAGCCGCTTATCGAGGAAACGCTGCTGCGCGAGGAAGTACAGTTTCGCCGCACTTTGTCGAACGGGCTGCGGCTGCTCGATGAGACCACGGGCGCGCTCGGCGCAGGTGACAAACTGCCTGGCGAGACCGCTTTCAAGCTCTATGACACGTTCGGCTTTCCGTACGACCTGACCGAAGACGCGTTGCGCGCGCGCGGCATCACCGTGGACCGCGAAGGGTTCGACGCGGCGATGGCGCAGCAAAAGGCGGCGGCGCGCGCAGCGTGGAAGGGTTCGGGCCAGGCCGCCGACAGCGAGGTGTGGTTCGATATCGCCGAGCGCGAAGGCGCGAGCGAGTTCACCGGCTACACTGCCGACAGCGGCGAAGGCATTGTCGTGGCGCTGGTGCGCGAGGGCAAGGAAGTGCCCTCCGCCAGCGCGGGCGATGACGTCACCGTGCTGACCAACCAGACGCCGTTCTACGGCGAAAGCGGCGGGCAGACCGGCGATGCCGGGGTCATTTCGACCAACGAGGGCCTGCGCATTGTGGTCTCCGACACCGGCAAGCCGCTCGGCCGGCTTCATGCGCACCACGGGCGGGTCGAAGCCGGTTCGGTGAAGCGCGGCGATGCGGTGCAACTCAGCGTCGATGTGGCGCGACGCGACGCGACGCGGGCCAACCATTCGGCGACGCATCTCCTGCACCAGGCGCTGCGGGACCGGCTGGGGACGCATGTGACGCAGAAGGGCAGTCTGGTAGCGCCCGACCGGCTGCGCTTTGACTATTCGCATCCTGCTCCGCTTTCGGCAGAGGATCTGGCGGCGATCGAAGCCGAAGTGAACGCCGAAATCCGCGCCAATGCCCCGGTCACCACCCGATTGATGACGCCCGACGACGCGATCGCGGCAGGCGCGATGGCGTTGTTTGGCGAAAAGTATGGCAACGAAGTGCGCGTGCTCAGCATGGGCCGCGTCACCGAGAAGGCCTATTCGGTCGAGCTGTGCGGCGGCACGCACGTGCGCGCGCTGGGCGATATCGGGCTGCTGCGCATTATCAGCGACAGCGCAGTGAGTTCGGGCGTGCGGCGGATCGAGGCGCTGACCGGCGAAGGCGCGCGGACATGGCTGGTGGGCCGCGAGGAAGCGCTGAAGCAGACCGCGAACCTGCTGCGCACCACACCCGATGAGGTAGAGGCGCGCGTTGCGGCGCTGCTCGACGAGCGGCGCAAGCTGGAGCGCGAGCTGGCCGAGGCGAGGCGGGCGCTTGCGCTTGGCGGCGGCGGCGGCGCGAAGGCCGAGGCGGCGGACGAGCTGATCGGGGATATCAAGTTCGCCGGCCAAGTACTTGAAGGGCTTGACCCCAAGGAACTGCGCGGGTTGCTCGACACGACCAAGCAGCGGTTGGGATCGGGGGTTGCGGTGGTTGTCGCGGTCAATGAGGGCCGTGCGAGCATTGCGGCAGCGGTGACCGAAGATCTGCTCGGCCGGATCAGTGCGGTCGATCTGGTGCGCGCCGGTGTCGAGGCACTGGGCGGCAAGGGCGGCGGCGGGCGGCCCGACATGGCGCAAGGCGGCGGGCCGGACGGCGCGCGCGCGGCAGATGCAATCGCGGCGGTGAAGGCGCAGATCGCCGGTTGATCCGTTTTGCAAGGCGGTCATTGCCGATCCGCCCAAGCCCGGTTAGGCTGACCGCTTGGGCGGGTTTGGGGGGACGTAGGCGATGGGTTTCGGAAAAGGTCGGCAGGCGGCATTCGGGCTGCGCTTGAGCACGCTGGCCGCGCTGGCCGTGCTGCCAACGCTCGCTGCGGCAAACGAGGCGGCACCGCCGCGCCATGCGGTCACCATCGATGATATTCTGGCGATGCGTTCGCTGTCGCAATTGGCCTGCGCGCCCGATGGTCGTCAGGCGGCCTATGTGGTGAACCATGCGGATGTGAAGGCTGACAAGCGCCGCACCGCCATCTGGCTCGCCGATTTGGGCGGTGCGCCCGCGTTGCAACTGACCGGCAGCGATGCGGACGCGAGCGCACCAGCGTTCAGCCCGGACGGCAAATCCATTGCGTTTCTGTCGAAGCGCGGCAAGGACAAGCAGGCACAGATCTGGCTGCTCGATCGGCGCGGGGGCGAGGCGCAGAAGCTGACCGATGTGAAAGGCGAGATCGTCGAATTCCGCTGGTCGCCCGATTCGCGCCGCCTGCTGCTGACCATCACCGACCCCGCGCCCGAGCCGCCCAAGGACGATGAAGAGCGGCCGCTGCCGGTGGTGGTCGATGATGTGAAATTCAAGGAAGACGGCGTCGGCTTCATTACCGCCAACAGCCACGCCCATCTCGCGCTGTTCGATGTGGCCACGCGCACCGAGACGCGTTTGACGGCTTCGGATTCGTTCGATGCCAGCGCGGCGGAATTCTCGCCGGACGGCAAGATGGTGGCCTATCTTGCCGACCATGCGCTCGATCCCGCAGCGCCCGCGACCCAGTGGTTGACTGTGGTGGAGGCGAAGGCCGGCGCGGTTCCGCGCGTCGTGGTGAAGTTCGCGAGTGCGCTGGGGCAAGCGCTGATCTGGTCGCCCGACGGCGCGAGGATCACGCATCTGATGGGCGATGTGCCCAAGCTCAACCAGTACAGCCAGACGCACCTCGCGCGGACGTGGGTAGGAAGCGGGCAGCTGATCGTGGTGACGTCCACTGTGGGCACATATGTGCAGCGGCCGGTTGATCTGGGCGTTGGGCGTGTCGGGGCGATCCTCGCGGAGGACCGGCACGAGATTCCGGCGGTGATCGATCTTAATGCCGACCTGGTTTACCGGCTGGGCGATGGCAAGCTGGCGGTGGCGGATCACTGCGGCGGGAAGGACTCCAAAGCGCCGCGTGCGGTGATCGCCAGCGGTGATGATACCATGCCGGAAGTCTATGCGCTGGAAGCCAACCGCCTGCGCGCACTAACCGCACACAACCGCGCGCTGGGGGCCAGCATCGCGTGGTCGCCGGTGCGCGATTTTACCACGGGGACGAGCGATGGCAGCGCATTGAACGGGCTCCTGACGCTTCCGGCGGGCTATGTCGAGGGCCGGCGTTATCCCACGGTCTTGTGGATCCATGGCGGGCCGACGGGGCAGGACGCGCACGAGATCGACCCGGTCCGGCAGTGGATCGCAGCGCAGGGCTACGTGGTGATCGCGGCCAACTATCGCGGCAGTTCGGGGCGCGGCAAGGCCTATGGAACAGCGATCGTGGCGGATTGGGGCAACAAGGAAGTGATCGACCTTCATGCCGCGACCGATTGGGCAGTGGCCACGGGGATTGCCGATCCGGCGCGGATGGGCGTCGGTGGCTGGAGCTATGGCGGCATTCTCACCGATTTCCTGATCGTGCGCGACAACCGGTTCAAGGCGGCATTCAGCGGCGCGGGCGAGGGCAATATCTTCGCGTTGTTCGGCGTGGACCAGTACATCCAGCAATATGCGCAGGAAGTGGGCGCGCCTTGGGAGAATCCTGATCTGTGGCTCAAGCTGTCCGAACCGCTGCTGCATGCCGACCGGATCAAGACCCCGACCTTGTTCATGGGCGGTATCGCCGATGACAATGTGCCGCTGATCGGCGGGCAGCAACTCTATCAGGCGCTGAAGCTGACCGGCGTTCCGACGCGCTTGGTCGGCTATCCCGATGAGAACCACGGGATTAACCGCCCAAGCTTCCAGCGCGACCGGCTGGAGAGGATCGTCGACTGGTACGGCCGCTATCTGAAGCCCTAATTCGCGGGGCGGCGGCGGCGCAGCGAGCGGAAGGGCGAGGGGTCGATATCGGCGCTGCTGTCGCGCAGGGTCTTGCGCAGCTCGTCGCGCTTTTCGTGGATCGAGGCGATCACCGGGCCCATCGCGACGCCCAGATCGACGAGCACCGCTTCGGACAGTTGCAGCGAGCTTTCGAGCGTTTCGGGAACGGCGTGGCTGGCCCCGTTGCGATAAAGTTCGGCGGCATGCGCGGTGTCGCGCGCGCGCACGATGATCGGCAGTTCGGGCCGATAGGCACGCAGCTTGCGCACGATGCGCGAGACCAGCACCGGCTCGTCCATGGTCAAGATGAGCGCGCGCGCATGATCGAGATCGAGCCGGTCGATCAGGCTGGCGCTGTCGATATTGCCGAACAGCACGGGCTTGCCGGCCTGATGCGCGGCGCGCACCACCGCAGGATCGTCGTCTATGGCGATAAACGGCACGCCGTGGACCGTGAGCATATCGCCGACCAACTGCCCGACGCGGCCATAACCCAGGATCACGGTGCGCTCGCCCTGCGGAAGCGCGACTTCCCCGGCGGCGCGGGTGTCTTCGGCGCGGGCGAGGCGGCCTGCGACGGCAGCCCCAAGATATGCCAGCAGCGGGGTGATGGTGAGGCCGATGGCGGTCACGATCTGCCAGAACTGCGCGGTTTCGGCGCTGATCAAACGGCCCTGCGCGGCCGCGGCGAGCACGATCAGGGTGGTTTCCGAAGGGCTGGCCAGCAGGATGCCCGCTTGCACCGCAGTGGCGCGGTCCTTCCCCATGAACCGCAGCGAGAGGCCGGTGACGATCGCTTTGAGGAGCACCACGCCGCCCACCGCGAGCGCCAGCGGCCCCAGCATCGCCCAAACCTGGCGCAGATCGATGCCCATGCCGATGGTGATCAGGAACACGCCGAGCGCAAGGCCTTTGAACGGGCGGGTAATCGCCTCGACTTCGCCGTGATACTCGGTTTCTGCAATGAGCAATCCGGCCAGGAGCGCGCCCATGATCGGCGACAGGCCGACCGCAGAGGTGGCCAGCGCAGCAAGGATGACCACCACCAGGCTGGCGGCAAGGAACAGCTCGGGGCTTTTGGTATGCGCCGCCTGCGCAAACAGGCGCGGCAGCGCGAGGCGGCCCAGCACCAGCAGCACGCCGACCACCGCCGCGCCCTTGATCACGGTTTCGACGAGCCCGGGCCCGCCATCCCCCGGGCCGAGCGCGCCCAGCAGGAAAATGATCGGCACCAGAGCGATGTCTTCGAACAGCAGCATCGCCAGTGCGGCGCGGCCAACCGTGCCCTCGGTGCCCGCAATCGGCAGCACCAACGCGGTTGAGGAAAGCGCGAGCGCGAGACCGAGGCCGAGCGCTCCGGCGGTGCTCTCGCCGGTCACGACAAGCGCCAGCGCGAGCAGCAGCGAGGACACTACCAGCTCGATCGCGCCCAGACCGAACACGAGCCGCCGCATCGCCCAAAGCCGATTGAACGAGAGCGCGAGGCCGATTTCGAACAGCAGCAGGATGATGCCGAATTCGGCGAAAGGCGCGATCGCTTCCGGCTCGGAAATGGTGATGTGGTATAGCCATGGGTGCCGGGGGACCATCGCGCCAAGGCCGAACGGCCCGACTGCCAGCCCAACCAGAATGAAGCCGATGACCGGGGTGATGCGCAGCCGGGCGAAAGCGGGAATGATGATCCCCGCCGCGCCCAGAATGACCAGCGCATCGCTCATTGCGGTGGTGTGTTCAAACGATCCGGCCATGCCCCTGTTTAGGCACAGGAATCGACCCCCGCAAACTTAATAGGCGGTGGTGGTCAATACGGCCTTGTCGAAGCGCCGCCCGGCCAGGTCTTCGGGCGTGATCCAGAACTGGTAAACGCCTTCGCCAAAGCGGTGCCCGATGGCCTCGTCCGCGGATAGTTCTAGCAACAGCAGGTGCGTGGCGGCGCGTTCCTGCTGGTCGCCCTGCACGTCGCTGAACGGCGCGAGCAGGCGGTTGGGGGTGGGGGCGTGGATGCTGCCGCGCGCCGTGCGCTGCGCCAGCACGTGCCGGTAGGCCAGCCGTGCCAGCACTTCGGGCGGGATCTTTGCGGCTTCGTGCGGCGCGGCGTGCAGCGTCGTTTCGAGGGCCGCTTCGGCGGCGGCAGGCGCGATCAGCTGGGTGAGCGGCTTGTGCCCGGCAAACCATTCCCAGAACGCGGCGCGAACCGGCGCGTCGAGCGCGCCCAGCGCCGGATTGGCGAGCGCGTGGTCGAACCAGGCCTGTGCCTCTTCCTTCACTTCGGTCAGATGCGCGGCGCGCGCGGCATCGTCGAGATCGGGATAGAGCGAACGGCGCGGAAAGCGCAGCGCGCGGTCGGCCTCGCGCAATAAAGCCGCCGCGCATGTCTGGACCGCCAGCCAATCTTGCGGGAAGCCCGGCCAGGGCGGGATGAGGCGAGCGCCATCGGGGCTGATAAAATCCGGCGGGGCGAAGCGTTCGGGCAGCGGGCCGACCGCTGTGCCTTCCTCTGGGCCGCTGGTCTGCGCGGCCAGCAGCGCCTGCGCGGTGGCTGGGGTATCGGGCCAGGCGCGCGGCAGCGGCGCGGCATCCGCCGGTTCGTGGTCGTCTTGGCTTTCGCTTGCCGCCCCTTCTTCGGGCAGCATGACGAGCACCGGCTCGAACGGCCAGCGCGGCAGCAGCGGGATGCCATGATCGGCGGTCAGCGCCCATGGCCATGTGTAGGCGCCTTCATCGCCATATGCCAAGGCGAGGCCCGCCGGGGGATCCACGTCCTGCCACGCTGCGGCTTGTTCATCATCAGCCCAAAGGACAGCGCCCGTCTGGCCATTGCCCCACTGCAGATCGAGAAAGAACAGCAGCGCGCCCGATGCGGGCAACAGGCCCAACCGGGCCTCTTCCGGCACCGCAGCCAGATCGAGCTGGAGAATGAAATGCAGCGGTTTGCCGCTGTCGGGATCGCTCGGCCACGCAAAGGGGCCGGGAACTTGCGGCACACCTCCATAGAAACTGCGGCTCTCGGCGGCCAGCTGCGGGGGGAATTGGCGGCGCAGCACGATGGCCTGCCGGCCGGCGGCGAGGATCGCTTCGGGCAGCGCGGGCAAGGGGCGCTCTCCCCGCGCAGCGCCGGCGAGCGTGCCCAGGCGCGGCGAGAGATGGGCTTCTGCCTCGGCCAGCGGCGCGGCGGAGATCACACGTGTGCGCTGCGCGGGCCGCACCGGCTCGATGGGCGGAAGCGCGGCTTTGTCGCCGAGGCGCTTGGCAACCCTTTCCGTTCTGATCTCCTCGGCGCGCCTTGCCAGCCGCTGGCGCACCAGCGCGATCAGCAGCACCAGCAGCGTCAGGGCGCTGATGCCAAAGACCAGCGCGATCGCGATTAGAGACGTCACGGCTATCCTCTCGGGTGCGAAGCTGGGACTTTACCGCGAAAGTTGCAACATTCTATTGCATAGCGCCGCTGCGCCGGGCGGCGACGCACACCCCGCTTGCCGCAAGAAAAAGGGCCCCGGTGCCGCAGCGCCAGAGCCCTCTTCGGTAGATAGGCGTATAGTTCAGGCGTCTTTCGACATCGCGGCTTCAAGGTTTTCGACGATCGCGGAGAAAAAGGTCTCAGTGGTCATCCACGGCTGGTTAGGGCCGATCAGGATGGCCAGATCCTTGGTCATCTTTCCGCTTTCCACGGTGGCAATGCAGACCCGCTCCAGCGTTTCAGCGAAGCGCACCACTTCGGGCGTACCGTCGAAACGGCCGCGATAGATCAGGCCGCGCGTCCACGCGAAGATCGAGGCGATCGGGTTGGTCGAGGTCTGCTTGCCCTGCTGATGCTGGCGGTAATGGCGCGTCACGGTGCCATGCGCGGCCTCTGCCTCCACCGTCTTGCCATCGGGCGACATCAGCACCGACGTCATCAGGCCGAGCGAGCCGAACCCTTGCGCGATGGTATCGGACTGCACATCGCCGTCGTAATTCTTGCAGGCCCAGACAAACTTGCCCGACCACTTGAGCGCCGAGGCGACCATGTCGTCGATCAGGCGGTGTTCGTAGACGATGCCCGCAGCAGCGAATTTTTCCTTGAAGCCCTCGGTGTCGAACACTTCCTGGAACAGGTCCTTGAAGCGCCCGTCATAGGCCTTGAGGATGGTGTTCTTGGTGGAAAGATAGACCGGCCAGCCCAGATTGAGCCCATAATTGAAGCTGGCGCGCGCAAAATCGCGGATGGAATCGTCGAGATTGTACATGGCCATGGCGACGCCGGGCGAGGGGAAATCGAACACATCGAGATCGATTGTCTCGCCATTGTCGCCGTCCCACACCAGCCGCAGCTTGCCCGGGCCGGGGATCAGCGTGTCGGTGGCCTTGTACTGATCGCCGAACGCGTGGCGACCGATCACGATCGGATCGGTCCAGCCCGGCACAAGGCGCGGCACGTTCTGGATGACGATCGGCTCGCGGAACACCACCCCGCCCAGAATGTTGCGGATCGTGCCGTTGGGCGACTTCCACATTTTCCTGAGCTTGAATTCCTCCACCCGCTGTTCATCGGGGGTGATCGTCGCGCATTTGACACCGACACCGTATTGCCGGATCGCATTGGCGGAATCGATGGTGATCTGATCGCCGGTCTCATCACGCTTTTCGACCGAGAGATCATAGTACTTCAGATCGATGTCGAGATAGGGCAGGATCAGCCGCTCGCGGATCCACTGCCAGATGATCCGGGTCATCTCGTCGCCGTCGAGTTCGACCACAGGATTTATCACCTTGATTTTGGCCATGCTGCGTCCTGTATCTGTTTTGAGTTGCAAGGTTGATCGGGCGGGGACCAACTCTTGCGGCCTTAGCATGTGCTTTTTTCCGCGCAAGCAGGCCCGAAAAAAGCCGTGGCCGCGGCGGCAAATCTCTGGACAGCGAGCCGGTTCGCGCCCTAAAGTTTAAGCAATCGATTAAAGCCGAACGCGCCAAGCCAGAGGCAGCGCGTATCCTGGAGGAGGATCATCATGAGCGAACAGGAAATCTTGACCCAAGTCGATGGCAACGTGCTGATCGTCACGATCAACCGGCCCGATGCCAAGAACGCGATGACCAAGGCGGCGGCCGAGGGGATTGCCGCGGCGATGGACCGGTTCGATGCCGAGACGGATTTGCGCTGCGCGATCATTAGCGGCGCTGGCGGCACGTTCTGTTCGGGCATGGATCTCAAGGGATTTCTGCGCGGCGAATCGCCGAGCGTGCCGGGGCGTGGCTTTGGCAGCCTGTCGCAGTGGACGCCGAAGAAACCGATCATTGCGGCAGTAGACGGCTATGCACTGGCGGGCGGCATGGAGCTGGCGCTGTCGTGCGATCTCATCGTAGCGCATTCGGGGGCCAAGTTCGGCATTCCCGAGGCCAAGCGCGGTCTGGCTGCGGCGGCGGGCGGGCTGATCAAGCTGCCGCGTCAGATTCCGCCGCGCATCGCGATGGAACTGGCGCTGACTGGCGACTTCATCACCGCAGCGCGCGCCTATGAGCTGGGCTTCATCAACCAGATCAGCGAGGGCCCCTCGCTCGAGGCGGCGCTCACGCTCGCGGCGCGCGTTGCGGCTAACGGCCCGTTGGCGCTCATCGCTTCCAAGGCCATCGTGCGCAATTCGCACGAATGGACCGAGGCCGAGATGTGGGACAAGCAGCAGGCCTATATCACGCCGGTGTTCACGTCGCAGGACGCGCGCGAAGGCGCTACCGCGTTCGCCGAAAAGCGCGCGCCCAACTGGCAGGGCAAGTAAGGCTGATGGCGGCCGAGCTCGATCCTGCGCGGATACCGGTGCTGATCGCGCAGGGCGAGGTTACCGAGCGGCCCGCCGATCCGGCAGCGGCGCGCGAGCCAGTGGTGCTCATGGCCGATGCGCTGCGCGATGCGGAAGCCGATGCGGGGGTTCCCCTGATCGGCGCGATCGATTCGATCGAACTGGTCGGGATCGTCGGCTATCCGTACCGTGATCCGGTGGCGCTGCTTTGCGAGAAGCTGGGTATTGCGCCCGCGCGCGCGGTCAACGCCAGCATGGGCGGGGAGACCCCGGTGCGGCTGGTGCACGAGGCTGCGCTGCGGATCGCGGCGGGAACGTCCAATGTCGCGGCGATCGTCGGCGGAGAGGCGCAAAACGCGCTGAACAAGGCGCGCAAGGCTGGCATCGACATGGGATGGACGCCGCCGCCGCCGCCCGGAGAAGCGTTCCGCGCGCATTTTGACCGGATGACCCGCCCCGCGTCGCGCGCGGTGGGCGTGTTCGCGCCGGTGCATATCTATCCCTTCTATGAGAACGCGTGGACGTCCGCGCATGGGCAGACCCCCGATGCGGGGCGGATCGCCTCCGCTGCGCTCTGGGCACGCTATGCCAAAGTGGCGGCAAGCAATCCCAAGGCCTGGATCCAGACGGCCCCCAGCGCCGAACAGATTGGCGAGCAATCGGCCACAAACCGGCCGGTGGCGTTTCCTTATGCCAAACTCAACGTGGCCAATCCGGCGGTCAATCAGGGCGGGGCGGTGGTGGTCGCCAGCCTGGCATGGGCGCGTATGGCGGGGATTGCCGAGGACCGGCTGATCCATATCTGGGGCGGTGCGGCGGCGAGCGAGCCCAACGATTATCTGCTGCGCGACAGCTATGCCCATTCCACCGCGATGCGCGCGGTGCTGAGCCGCGCCGCCGAAATTGCCGGCGGCGATGCGGCTGTGTTCGATCTGGCCGAGCTTTACAGCTGCTTTCCGATCGTGCCCAAGATGGCGCTCGAAGCCATGCCCTTGCGCGCCGATGTCGAGCCTACGGTCGCGGGTGGGCTGACGTTCTTTGGCGGACCGCTCAACAACTACATGACGCACGGCCTTTGCGCGATGGTGCGCGGGCTGCGCGCCGGGAAGGGCGCGCTGGGGCTGGTCTACGGGCAGGGCGGAGTGGTTTCAAAGCATCACGCACTGGTGCTGGGCCGCGCACCTGCGCCGCACCCGCTGGGCTCCGACATGTCGGTGCAAGAGGCAGCCGATGCTGCGCGCGGCGCGGTTCCCGTGGTGATCGAAGACTATGCCGGGCCGGCCAGCATCGAGACCTGGACCGTGCTTTATGCGCCCGATGGCGCAGTGGAGCGCGGCGTGGTGATTGCACGCACTCCCGCTGGAGAGCGGCTGATCGCGCAAGTTCTGCCTGAAGACGGCGAGGTCATCGCCCGGCTCAGCGACTGGAGCGTATCGGCGGCGGGGCAGCACGGCGTGGTTTCCGCCGGGCCGGAAGGAACGCTGCGCTGGCAATAGGACTCCAGGAACGGTGCATCGCGCCCGCACCGCCTGCGCAGGGTAAGGCGGAAATTGCAATCATGGGGATAACTGCGCCAAAGACCGAATTCGGTGACCGAAGCGCGCCAATTTGATGATACGGCTCGGCCCGTCATGACCGCCGCCCAATCCAGCATCCTGTTCTTTCTGCAGATGGCGACGATTCTTGCCACCTGCCGCGTGGTTGGCTGGCTCGCCAAGCGCTTTCTGGGCCAGCCGCAAGTGGTGGGCGAAATGATCGCCGGGGTGGTTCTGGGCCCCTCGCTGTTGGGCATGGTCCTGCCCGGGATCGAAGCCGCGCTGTTTCCGCCCGAATCGCGCAAGGTGCTCTATGTCGGCGCGCAGCTCGGTGTGGGGCTCTATATGTTCGTTGTCGGACTGACGTTTGATCGCGCCGAGTTCCGCGTCCATGCGCGCAGCTCCGCCGCCGTATCCATTGGCGGCATGGCCGCGCCGTTTGCTGTGGCGGCCTTGATGATGCCATGGCTGCTGACCCATCCCGGCCTGTTTGCGCCGAATGTCACCGCCGGGCAGGCGTCGCTCTTTCTTGGCTCGGCGATCGCGATCACCGCGTTCCCCATGCTCGCTCGGATCATTCACGAGCGCGGCATTGCCGACACGCGGCTGGGGCTGTTGTCGCTCTCGGCGGGGGCGATCGGCGATGCCGGGGCATGGGCCGTGATCGCGCTGGTGCTCGCCAGCCTCGGCGATGGTTCGGCAACAGCGATCAAGGCGATTGGCGGCGGTCTTGCCTTCGCCGCGGTCATGATCTGGATCGCGCCGCGCCAGCTTGGACGGCTCGCGCCGATGGCCGAGCGCAGCGGCGGTGTCGATGGCGGCGTGCTGGCGGTGGTGTTTATCCTGTTCCTGCTGAGCGCCTGGGCGATGGATGCGGCCGGAATCCATGCTGTGTTTGGCGGGTTCCTGCTGGGCACCGCGATGCCGCGCGGAAAGTTTGCCGAGGAACTGCGCGCGGCTTGAGCCGTTCACCGTGGTGTTCCTGCTGCCGATGTTCTTCACCTTCTCGGGCCTCAACACGCAGTTGCAAGTGCTCGGCGATGCCTCGCTGCTGACAGTGACGCTCGCGATCCTCGCTGCCTCGATCCTTGCCAAGGGCGGTGCCTGCTATCTCGCCGCGCGCCTGTCGGGACAGGATCATGCCACCGCGATGGGGATCGGCGCACTGATGAACGCGCGCGGGTTGATGGAGCTGATCATCATCAACATCGGCCTCTCGCGCGGGATCATCGGCCCGGCGCTGTTCGCGATGCTGGTGCTGATGGCGATTGTCACCACGCTGATGGCCACACCGCTGTTCGAGCTGGTCTATGGACGGGCGGCGAGAGCGCGCGGCGAAATCAGGAATACCGCCGCCGCGCCGCAGTGATCGCCACGCCAGAATCAGAAAAGCCGCCCAACTCTTTGAGAAGGCGGCTTTTTCAGATGGTGGGCGTAGCAAGGATTGAACTTGCGACCCCTACGATGTCAACATAGTGCTCTACCACTGAGCTATACGCCCGCACCATCGGACCTCGATCATGCGCGCTACCGCTGGCATTCGCATGGCGAGAGGCAGCCCATTAGCCGCAGCCGCGTGGGCTGACAAGAGGGCTTGATCGCCGCTCCCGGGATAACCGGTGCGGCTTGGCAGCCTTTAGTGGACAGGCTGGCCATTGCCGGCGAACGGCGCATCGGCAAATACGCGCTCGACCTCCAACACCAGATCGCGCAAGTGAAACGGCTTGGAGAGCACGCGCGCTTGCGGCGCTTCGCGATTTGCCTTGAGCGTGACAGCGGCAAAGCCCGTAATGAACATCACTTTGGTCTCCGGGCTGATTTCGGCGCAGCGCTGCGCAAGCTCGATGCCGTCCATCTCGGGCATCACGATGTCGGACAGGAGCAGGTCGAACCGCTGCGTTTCGAGCAGCGGCACGGCAGCGGTGCCCCGATCGACGGAGACAACCTCGTAGCCCGCATTTTCCAACGCGCGCGAGAGATAAGTGCGCATAGCCTCTTCGTCTTCGGCCAGCAGGATGCGGATCATGGTCACCCTTTTCAAATGTGGATCGTCAGGTTGGGCAAGCAGGCAGCGTCGGTGCAGCCGGCCGGAAAAGCCTCTTACATCGGAACGGGTTAAGAATCTTGTCCCAACGCGGATGTTACCGTCTTTGACTCGCATGGTATTCGGATGCAGCGTGATGGCATGGCGCTTCCTGATCCTCCCGCGGGCGATTCGCCGCGTTCCTGGCATGCGCCATTGGTGAAAGGCGGCGAAATCGCGCGAGGTATCCCGGCCTTCAGCCTGTTCGCGCATGAGCCTTCCTCGATTCCGGTGGTCATCGCAGTGCCGCATGCGGGGCGGGCGTACTCTGCGGCGCTGCTCGGCACCATGCGCCAACCTGCGGCGGTGCCGCTGCGGCTCGAAGATCGCTATGTCGATCTGATCGGCACCGAAGTGGCGCGGCGCACCGGCGCGCACTTGCTCGTCGCTCACGCACCGCGCGCGATGATCGATCTCAACCGCTCGGTCGATGACATCGACTGGGAAATGATCGATCCCGCGCCGGGTGATCGCGGTGCGCCGCTGCCGCATTCCGCGAATCATGCGCTGCCGCAGCGGCCGCTGGCGCAGCGTGCGCGGAGTGGGCTTGGCCTTATTCCCCGGCGGCTGCCGGGAAGCGGCGAGATCTGGAAACGCCGCCTCGCGCGGCATGAACTCGAAGCCCGCATTGCACTCGTCCACGCGCCTTATCACGCCGCGCTCACGGCAGCGCTCGATTCGGTCCGGGCGCGCTGGGGGGCGGCGCTGCTGATCGATCTGCATTCGATGCCCTCGCTCAGCGCGCGCGGTGCGGGCGACGCGGCAGCCGAATTCGTGATCGGCGACCGGTTCGGCGCTACCTGCGAAGGCGCGGTCGTGGCGGAAGTGTTTGCCTACTTTGCCGAGATGCGGTGCCTGGCCGCCCACAACCGTCCCTACGCGGGGGCTTACGTGCTCGATCGGCATGCCAAGCTCGCTTCGGGCGTAAACTGCCTGCAGATCGAGATCGACCGGCGCCTGTATCTCGATGCCCAGATGGCCGAGCCCGGCCCGGGCTTTGCCGCAACGGCGCATGTGCTGGTCGGGCTGATTCAGCGAATCGCCTCGCTGGTGGCCGATATCGGCCAGCGCCACCAGCGCTGGTCTGCTGCCGCCGAATAACGGCCCGCAGCGCCGTCGATCGCACAAAAAACCACCTGGAGTTACCTCCAGGTGGCCAAGGTTCAGGGAGGAGGTGCAATGAATGCACCCGTCACGACGGGCAATGAGGGAAGCACCGCCGTAACATCAAGAGACGTAGGGAGCGCGCTCCGCGCACGCAAGGGAAAAATCAAAGTATCTTTTGCGCTGCCGCAGCCCGGCCGCGGGGCAGATCCTCCCCGGGCCTACGAAGCGCCGCGGGGAGGATGTCAGCGTCATATCAATTGAGCGGCGGCAGGTTGATCGTCGGCGTGGGGGCGCTGCCCTGCTCCTGCTGCTTGGCGAAAATCGTGCTCATCAGATCGAGCGAAAACATCTGCGCATAGATCAGCGGCAGCATGCCGCTCTGCGACCAGCCGCGCAGCACATCGCCGCGCATATCCCGGATCTTCTCCTGATTGAACATCTGGAAACCGCGATAGATGAAGGGCTGCTCGATACCCGGCTGCTGGATCGAGGCTTCGCCTTCCATCAGCAGGTCGTGCTTGCGAATCTCTTCGATAAAGCTCTGCGTGCGCTGGCCAGCCTGCTCGAACTGCTCGCAGAACGCGAGGATCGAGCGGGTTGCTTCGGTCGGTTCGGTACCATCGAACAGCTTCTCGCCGTCCTCGAATTCGCCGACCAGGCCGCTCGTTGGATCGAAGCACAGCGACAGTTCGTTGGTTTCGGGCGAAAGCTTGGCCAGCATGAACGGATAGCGCCGGGCATAGGCCGGAATGTAAACGCCGGGCGCGACATTGCCTTCGGCATCGACGAACACGTTAACGCCTTCGTTGAGGCCCATCAGCGCCAAAGGCACCGTGTTCTCGCCCGAGGCGAAAATGATCGGATAGTGGCGCGCGGCCTGCGGGAATTCCTCGACGGTCAGCGGCACCGCGTGCTGGCGGGCGAGCCATTTGGCCGTCGTCGCGCCGCGCGCGGTCCACGGGGCATGGTCGCGCGAGTTGAGCGGGAGCAGGTCGTTGTAGAACAAAGGCAAGGTGGACTGCGGCGCGCTGGCCATGGGATACTCTCCGTTAGACAATTCGCTCTGACGCGCCCGGACGCACGGTTTTTGCGATGTGCGGGCGTTTAGGGGGTGAGTCTGGCCCGCGCAAGGGCACCTGCAACATGGCTGTCATGAACGAAACAATTTTTTGGGACAGTGCGGGCGTGCGGCGCGCCTAGAGCAGCTTGCCCGGATTGAGCAGCGATTGGGGGTCAAGCGCCTGTTTCACCCGGCGCAGGATCGCCAGCGCGACAGGATCGCCGGTGCGCGCGAGTTCGTCGCGCTTCAATTGACCGATGCCGTGTTCGGCCGAGATCGATCCGGCATAGTGGGCCACGATATCATGGACCTGGCGACTGATCGCTTTGCCGTCGGTCTGCTGCCACCGGTCGGCCTCCACGCCCTGGGGCGCGATTACATGGAAATGGATATTGCCATCGCCCAGATGGCCAAAACCGATCGCCTTCGTGCCCGGCCAGGCCGCTTCGATCACGCGCACCGCGTGATCGACGAATGCCGGCATCCGCTCGGTCGGCACGCTGACATCGTGCTGCACCGCGGGACCCAGCATGCGCTCCGCCGGGGCGATGGCATCGCGCAGCGCCCAGAATGCCTCGGCCTGCGTTTCGTTGGCGGCCAGCGTCGCATCGGCGATAAGCCCCGCTTCAAACGCGGTTTCGAGCAGCTTTTCGGCCAGCGCGGGCAAGCCCTCGGCACTTTGCGCGTCGGCAACAAGCTCGATCAGCGCGTGCCAGGCGTGCTCCCCCGAAAGCGGGCTGCGCGCGCCGGGGAGGAAGCGGCATACTGCCGCCAGCGAGTGCGCGGGCAAGACTTCGAAGCCTTCCAGCGCGCCGCCGGCATGGCGCTCGACATGGAGCAGCAGCGTGCGCGCCGCTTCGAGCGATTCGACCCCGGCCCAAAGCACCGCGCGCGCCGCAATCGCGGGCTCAAGCTTGAGCGTCGCGGCAGTGACCACGCCGAGAGTTCCTTCCGAGCCGATCAGCAGTTGCTTGAGATCGAACCCGCGGTTGTCCTTTTTGAGCACGGTCAGCTGATCGAACACCGCGCCATCGGCCATCACGGCTTCCAGGCCCAGCACCAACGCGCGCATCGAGCCGTGGCGCAGCACCTGGGTGCCGCCCGCGTTGGTCGAAATCAGCCCGCCGATCGTGGCCGACCCTTTGCCGCCGAGCGACAGCGGGAAGCGCAAGCCTTGCGCAGCCGCTGCCTCGTGAAGCACTTGCAGGATCACGCCGGCCCCGCACACCGCGATCCGGCTTTCCCGATCGATCACGCGAATGGCGTTCATCCGGCGCAGGCTGAGCAGCAGCGCCGCGCCGCTGGTATCGGGCGTCGCGCCCCCGGACATGCCGCTGTTTCCACCTTGCGGCACGATCGGCACACCGTGCGCGGCGCAAAGCCGCAGCAGCACCGCCACTTCGTCGGTGGAAGCGGGCGACGCCATCGCCAGCGCGCGCCCGGTGAAGCGGCCGCGCCAATCGGTCAGCCACGGCGCCATCGTGTCTGGATCTGCGGTAAAACCCTTGGGGCCGAGCAGCGCGGCCGCCGCTTCCACAAATCCGCCCTGCGGCCCTTCGCGGTCGTCTGAAACTGCGGGATCGGTCAAAAGCGAAGCCATGCGCCCGAGCTATCGCGCACGCCGGCGCGAGGCAATTCAAATCTGCGCCGGCTTAGGTTAACCGCTCATTCAAGCGAGGCGATTATACGCAGGCCGATTATTCACAGCGAATCTTCCCGTTGCCGATCGGCTTTGCGGGAACCAGGGGACAGGGTCGCAAGCCATTCCGCATGATCAGTATTGTTCCTCTTATTGCCTCCTTTGCCTTCGCCTTGCCACTTACCCCGGTCAGCCACCGCTTGCCCGCGGTGGAGGCTGAGACGCCGGCCGGGGTGCCGGTCAGCTTGGACGCTGCGCCCACAGAACGGCGCGGCCCCGGTCTTGGCGAGCTGCGACCGCTGCTCGAAGCGCTGGACGAGGACGTGTGGAACCAGGTGCATATCGAGCAGCGTGTGATCATACGGGTCGCGCCCCACGCGACCAGCCGCGAAGCGATCGCCCCCAGGCCGCAGCCTTTCGAAGACGCGCTGGTGCCGCTTTCGCCATCGATGTCCGTGCGGGTGCGCGAGCGCCGGGCGGCCAATTGCATAATGGCGGCGGGCATCGCCGCGGTTCAGCCGGTTACCGATGGCCGCTTGCTGTTTCACATGCGCGACCGGCGGATGATCGCGGCGCGGCTCGAAAAGGCATGCAGTGCGCGCGATTTCTATCTCGGTTTCTACATGGCCAAGACGCGCGACGGGCAGCTGTGCATCAAGCGGGACCAGATCCATTCACGGGCCGGCACCACATGCTTGCTCAAGGAAGTGCGCGAGTTCGTGCCGCTCGAGCATTGATACGCGCCAAGGCCTGACAACGACCCCTTACGGCAAGCGATTTCCTTGACTTTCGCGCCCGTTTCAGCGTAGCGACAGCTTCATGTTGTTGCCGGTCGATCTGCGGCACATCTGCCATTGTCGCCTCTGGCACATTTTTTTGGCGCCGCTTTTTTCGGAAAAAGACCCCGCATGAAATTTGCCGATCTCGGCCTGTCTGACGAATTGCTCCAGTCGGTAACCGACGCGGGCTACGACACCCCGACCGCCATTCAGGCGCAAGCCATCCCCTCGGTTCTGATGATGCGCGATCTCATCGGCATCGCGCAGACGGGCACGGGTAAGACCGCCGGTTTCGTGCTGCCGATGATCGATATCCTCGCGCATGGCCGCCGCCGCGCGTTGATGCCGCGCTCGCTGATCCTCGAGCCGACGCGCGAACTAGCAGCGCAAGTTGCAGAGAACTTCGAGAAATACGGCAAGAATCACGACCTCAAAATGGCGCTGCTGATCGGCGGCGTGCAGATGGGCGATCAGGTGAAAGCGCTGCAAGACGGCGTCGATGTGCTGATCGCCACGCCGGGCCGGCTGATGGACCTGTTCGAGCGCGGCAAGATCCTGCTGACGGGGTGCGAACTGCTCGTGATCGACGAGGCAGACCGCATGCTCGACATGGGTTTCATTCCCGATATCGAGACGATCTGCTCGAAACTGCCTGCTACGCGCCAGACCTTGCTTTTCTCGGCCACCATGCCGCCTGTCATCAAGAAGCTGGCGGACAAGTTCCTTTCGAACCCCAAATATATCGAAGTGGCGCGCCCCGCTTCGAACAACACCAATATCGTGCAGCACAAAGTGCGCATGCCCGCCCGCGCCAAGCGCGAAGTGCTGCGCCACTTGCTCAAGACGGACAACGTGAGCACCGCGATCGTCTTCGCCAACCGCAAGACCACAGTGCGCGAACTTGCCAAGAGCCTGCAGCAGAGCGGCTTTTCGGCGGGCGAAATCCATGGCGACATGGACCAGTCGGCGCGCAATGCCGAGTTGCAGAAGTTCAAGGACGGTGTGATCTCGATCCTAGTCGCGTCGGACGTCGCCGCGCGCGGCCTCGACGTCAAGGGCGTGAGCCATGTGTTCAACTACGACACGCCGTGGCACCCCGATGACTACGTCCACCGCATCGGCCGCACCGGCCGCGCGGGGGCGACTGGCCGCGCGTTCACGTTCGTGACCGACGAGGACGCCGAAGCGATTGCGAACGTCGAGAAGCTGACCGGCGGCGCGATCCCCGAGTTCAAGCTGAACGTGGCCGAGCCTGTGGACGAACCCCGCGCCAAGGAACCGCGCGCCGAACGCCCAGCGCGCAAGGCGCGCGAGCCGAAGGTCAAGGCGGAGAAGCCTGCGCGCGAAGCTGCTCCGGCGCGCGAGCCCGCAGCGGTCGAGGCGGCGCCGCGCAAAGAGCGCGCGCCCCGCATCCAGCGTGACGAACCGCGCCCAGTCCGCGATGCCTTGCCCGCTCTGCCCGAACAGCCGGGCGAATGGAACGGCCCCGTGCCGGGTTTCCTGAGCGTTTCAGCGCTCTAATTCCTCCCCGGAACGGGGAGGGGGACCATCGAAGATGGTGGAGGGGCAGGTTCAGTCAAGGATCACGGTGCCAGTCGCACTTTTCCCTCTGCATACCGTCATGCTGAACTCGTTTCAGCATCCATCGTGCCGCAAGCACGGAGTTCTGCACGAGAAGCCCGGCGGCACGGCTGCGCCCTTGAACAACGCTCTGGCTTTGGCTGAGAAATGGATCCTGAAACAAGTTCAGGATGACGGCTTCTGGAATGGCAGAAAATTGGTGTGAAGCGGACAAACCAGCATTGCTTATAACCTGCGTAGGTAAGCCCTCACGTCGTTTGGTAGCTGTTTCATGAAAATTGCTTCCCGATCAACCTGATGTAGATGCTCCAAAAAACATGTGCCGACTGCATTTTCCAGATTGTCGGAAACGGACACGGAGCAGCTAATCAGGGACGCGAGGCTATCGAGTTGTTGCGAAGATAACGCGTTGGGTCTGAACGACGATGCAAATTCGGCCATAACCATATGTAAGCTCGCATCGTCCGAGCGTACAGCATCACGTAGTTCGTCATCACCAAAATCAGGAAACAAACTCTGAAGCGTGGCAAGCAGACCTTCCGGAGCCTGCAATACTGCACGGTCAAACTTTACAGCCATCGGAACTGAACCTTTGCTTTCGTCATAAACATAAGGCGCACTTTGAGACAAATAGTATATCAAACGCGGTGCCCGCAATGGGGTCGAAATCCGTTGTCGAAGATATCAACCCGCAGAGCCCCTCACCCCGCCCTTACAAAGCTGTCGATCACCCGCTTCCGTTCCCCGCCGTCGAAGTCGATTTCCAGCTTGTTGCCTTCTTGCGCCGCCACGGTGCCATAGCCGAACTTGTCGTGGAACACGCGCGCGCCCACGCTGAGGTCGGTGCGGGGCTTGCCGGCGAAGCTGGCAGCGCTGCGGCCCGGTTCGGCGATGCGGCGCGGGGCGGGGTCGTAGGTGCCTGCTGCCGCACGCTGCCAGCCGGGGCCGCGCGCCGCGGCGCGGGCGGCCGCATTGGCGGACTGCGCGCGGGCGACATCGGCAAACGGATCGGAATGTTCCGACCACTGCGCGCGCCAGAGCGAGGCGCCGCCCGCCAGCGTGGTTTCCGCCTCGACATGGTCCTGCGGCAATTCGCCGACGAAGCGCGAGGGGATCGAACTGGTCCACTGGCCATAGATGCGCCGGTTTGCGGCGTGGAGGATGGTGCAGCGCTTGCGCGCGCGGGTGATCGCCACATAGGCGAGGCGGCGCTCTTCTTCCAGACTGGCTAGCCCGCCCTCGTCCAGCGCGCGCTGCGAGGGGAACACGCCTTCCTCCCAGCCGGGCAGGAACACTTGATCGAACTCCAGCCCTTTGGCGGCGTGGATGGTCATCACGGTGACCTTCTCGGTATCCGCCGCCGCGTCGTTGTCCATCACGAGGCTGACGTGCTCGAGGAAATCGCCGAGCGTCTCGTATTCCTCCATCGCGCGCGCGAGTTCGGTCAGGTTTTCAAGGCGGCCCGAGGCTTCGGTGCTGCGCTCGGCCTGTAGCGCCGCCGTGTAACCGCTTTCATCGAGCAAGGTGCGCACCAGCTCCGCCGGAACCAATGTGGCCGCCGTATCGCGCCACCGCGCGAAATCGCGCATCAGCCCGGCCAAAGTACTGCGCGCGCGCGCCGGGAGTTCGTCGGAATCGCACAATTCGATCGCAGCGGCGGCGAGAGGAATGCCGCGTGCCCGCGCATGGCGGTGCATCTTTTCCAGAGTCTTGTCGCCAAGCCCGCGCTTGGGCGCATTGTAGATGCGCTCGAAAGCGAGATCGTCGGACGGCGAGGCGATCACGCGCAGATAGGCCAGCGCATCGCGGATTTCGGCGCGCTCGTAAAAACGGAAGCCGCCGACGATCTTGTAATTGAGGCCGATCTGGATGAAGCGGTCCTCGAATTCGCGCGTCTGGAACGAGGCGCGGACAAGGATCGCGATCTTGGTCAGCGCGCATCCCTCGCGCTCGAGCCGCTCGATCTCCTCGCCGACGCGCCGCGCTTCCTCTGGGCCGTCCCACACGCCGACGACGCGCACCTTGTCGCCGCCATTGGCCTGCGTCCACAACGTCTTGCCAAGCCGCTGCGCGTTCTCGGCGATCAGGCCCGAGGCGGCGGCGAGGATATGCGGGGTAGAGCGATAGTTCTGCTCAAGCCGGACCACCTTCGCGCCCGGAAAATCTTTTTCAAACCGCAGGATATTGGCAACTTCTGCGCCGCGCCATGAATAGATAGACTGGTCGTCGTCGCCCACCACGCAGATGTTCTTGCGCTTCTGCGCCAGCAGCCGCAGCCACAGATATTGGACCGCATTGGTGTCCTGATATTCGTCGACCATCACATACTTGAAGCGCGCCTGCCATGTCTCCAGAACCTCGGCATGCTTCTTGAAAATGGTCAGCATGTGCATGGTCAGATCGCCAAAATCGCACGCGTTGATCGCGCGCAAACGTTCCTGATACAGCGAATAGAGCCGGGTGCCTTTGCCATTCGCGTAGGCCTCATTCTCGCCGGCATCGAGCTCGGCGGGGCCGAGCCCGCGGTTCTTCCACTTGTCGATCAGCCCCGCGAGCTGGCGCGCAGGCCAGCGCTTGTCGTCGATCTGCTCCGCGACCAAAAGTTGTTTGATCAGCCGCAACTGGTCATCGGTGTCGATGATCGTGAAATTGGCCTGAAGCCCCACCAGTTCTGCGTGGCGGCGCAGCATCCTGGCCGCGACCGAGTGAAACGTGCCGAGCCACGGCATCCCCTCAACCGCTGGGCCGATAAGCTCGCCTACCCGCTCGCGCATTTCGCGCGCCGCCTTGTTGGTAAAGGTCACGCACAGGATTTCGGAGGGCCAAGCCAGCTTCGATCGCAGCAGGTGCGCCAGCCGCGCGGTAAGCGCCGCCGTTTTGCCCGTGCCCGCGCCTGCCAGCATCAAAACCGGGCCTTCGGTGGTAAGCACGGCTTCGCGCTGCGGTGCATTGAGGCCGTCAAGCCAGGCAGGGGCGGAATCGGAAGGAAGGTGCGCGTTCACTCTGGAACGATTAGGGAACGGCGCGTCCCGGTGCAAGGGGGCGCGGACAGCTCATCGGCTTATTTGGCCTGATATTCCTCGATGTAATCGTCGCGCGTGTGATACGAAGCTTCGCGATTGGCGCGGTCGTTATGCATTTCCAGCTCCCAATCCTTTGCCTTTTTCGAGAGCTTCTTGGCCGTCTTGGAATCGGCCAGCGAATCCACCATGACGGTCGTTCCGTAGCCGAGCATCGCACACGAAGCGACCGACAGCACCCAAATCAGCAGGCACCCGGCAAAGATGGCTTTGATAACTTGCACGGTCCCGATCTCCGCTTGTCGGGACCCTGACAGCGGTCCCCCCTTGCGAAAACAGGTATAACGGCTCTGGTTGCAGTTAGGTTAATCCGAAAGCGTTCGAATAAGCCGAACGTGCCGGACATAGGCGAGGCGTGTGGTGCGCGAATGCGCGAAAGCGCCGCGAGGCTGCACGAAAAAGGGCGCCCGGTCGGGGGCGCCCTTCGTCTGCCAGCGGAAAAGGCAGTCAGACACCGCCGCGGTTGCGGCAGTTGTCCTGAATTTTCTTGCTACACACCGGATAGCGCTTCTGGCCGCCGTCCAGAGCGGGCGAGGTACCATCTGCCGCGTTTGCGGTTCGGCTCGATTTGCCCGTAGCGCCCGTACCCATCCCTGCGCCTGCCGGAGCCGCTGCGGCCATGCCGGCCTGCGCCGAGCTATCCGCAGCCGACGCGGGTTGCCCGGCCATCTGGCTTCTGATCTGCGCCCATACCTGCGTGCGCTGTTCGGGGCTCAGACGCACGATCTGGTCGCGCTGGGCCGGGCTCAGCAGGTTCCAACCCTTGACCTGCTCGGTGTCGAGTGACCAGTAATACTCCTGCTGAGCGGCTGGACCTGCGTCATACTTGGCCCGGACGTCGTTGGGCCAGCTGTCGTATTGCGTTCGCTGGTCGGAATTCATCGAGAAAGTGCCCGACGACGCAGAAGATCCGCCCATCGGTGCTTGGCTGGTCGAAGCTGATTGGCCCGTTGACTGGCCCGTGGTTGGCGATTGGCCCGTCGTCGACGAATCGTTCAGCGGCGTGTCGGAAGAGGTTGGCGATTGCCCCGTGCCAGGCGATTGGGTTGCGGACTGGCCGGTGGTCGGACTTACAGTCTGGCCGGTTGCCTGAGCCAGCAGCGTGGCCGGCATGACTGCTGCGGCGAAAGCAAGAGTACTGATACCAAAAAACTTACGCATGATGTTCTCCTGTATCCATTTTTTGTGATGGCACAGGGGAAAACACGGCGAAATTTGACTCGTTCCGCGCCGCGCGACGAAGCGTTCCTGGAAGATGACACGTGGACCTAGCAACAGCCAAGGCTGCGACGAGCCGCCCTTCAGGCGCGCTCAACCTCAGCGGGCGGCGCTCTGAACGGCGTTCGTACGATCAAAATTCGCTCCAGCTGTCATCGGGCTCGGCCTTGAGTGCCAGGCTCGAGGCCGCCGGAGCGGCCAGTCGGGCAGGCGCAGGTGAGCGCGCAAGAGACGGCGTTGCAGAAGCAGTGGGGATGAGTTTCTGGACGGTTTTTTCCGGCGAGCCTGCGTGCGGACGCACGGGCCCCCCCGCAGAATCGAGCGCAGAAGAACGTCGCACCCGAGCCGGGTCCGCCAGAACTTCCGGCCGATGTGGCACATCGCGCGTGCGGAAGGTCTCGACAGTCTTGATAAGGATGTTCGCCTCGCTCGAAAGGCTGCGGGTGGCGGCGGAAGACTGCTCTACCATCGCAGCATTCTGCTGCGTCATCCGCTCCATCTCCTCCATCGCCGTGGTCACTTCGGTCAGGTTCTCCGCCTGCCGCGAAGCCGAGCTGGCGATGCCATCGATCAGGGCGTTGATTTCAGACACGCCGCGCACGATGCGGTCGAGCTTCTCCCCCGATTGGCCGACCAGCTCTACTCCGGTCGCCACTTGCTGGCCACTGGTGGTGATCAGCGACTTGATGCTTTGCGCAGCGTCTGCCGAGCGCTGCGCGAGGGCGCGCACTTCGGTGGCCACAACCGCGAAACCCCGGCCAGCCTCACCGGCACGCGCCGCCTCGACCCCGGCGTTCAGCGCCAGTAGATTGGTTTGAAAGGCGATGCCATCGATCACCGCGATGATCTGGCCGATCTCCTGCGCCGATGTTTCGATCGCCGCCATCGCAGTGATGGCGCGGCGGACAACCTCGCCGCCAGCGCTGGCCTCCTGATTGGCGGAGGTGACCGATTGCTGGACGGAAAGTGCGCTCGAGGCGGTTTCGTGCACCAGCATGGTCACCGACGTCAACGACCCTGCAATACGGTTGAGGCGCGAGGCCTGGGTTTCGTTGCGCGCGGCAAGGTCGTCGGTCGCCTCGGAAATCTCGCGAATGCTGCCGTGCACGCTTTTCGTGCCCACGCGCACCGTGCGCAAGGCGTCCGCAAGCGAGTGAACGGCGGTGTTGAAATTGGTGCGCACCTGATCGTAGTTTCCGGGGAAAGCCTGATCAAGCGTGAACTCGAGATCCTTTTCGGCCAGTTTTTGCAGCCCGGACGTGATCGCGCTCACCACCTGCTGCTGGTCGGCGGTCAGCTTTTCCACTTCAAGCGCATTGGCGCGGAACGTGGCCATCGCGCGCGCCATCCGCCCGACACAATCCTGATGATCGTTGAAATTGATGGGGCTGCTCGTGTCACCCTTGGCCAGCGCTTCCATGCGGACCACGGTGGTTACATAGGGCGTGCAGATCAGCTTGCTGCTGGTGGCGACTGTCATCATCATGGCAATGAGGGAAATTGCCGAGATAATCACTGCGAGGGCGGCGTTGCCCCCTGAAACCGCTGATATCGTAGCGAGTAAGGAAACGAGCCCGAGCACGCCGTGGATCGCCAGCAGAATACGAAACTTCTGCCGGATCGGGGCGTGACGTTCAAACCATTGCAACATGTGGATGGCACTTTCACCGATTGCGTCATGAAGCGGCTTTCATGATCTCAAGCGGTTTTAGCGGCAAAGGCGATGGGTTTGGTCAATCGGGCATAGGCCCTTTCGCTTAGCGCACCGGCCCATGCTGCAAAGCATACCGATTAACGCGCGCCCGATCCGATTCGCTGAACCGGATCGGGCTGGTGCATTCAGAATTCGCTCCAGCTGTCATCCGGCGTGGCCTTGAGCGCAAGATTGCCGCTGGCGGGCAGCGCTCGGGGCGGCATCTGACGCGGGGCCGAAGGCACCGCGGACCGGGCCGGCGTCTGCGTCGCCACCGAGACTACCGGCGATTTGGCGCGTGCGGGCGCCGCGCCGCCGCCAATCGAGAACTTGGCCACGGTATCGTTAAGCAGGCTGGCTTCTTCGGCCAGGCTGCGCGCCGCTGCGGTGGTTTCTTCCACCATGGCGGCGTTCTGCTGGGTCATCGTATCCATCTGCCCGACAGTGGTATTCACATTTCCTAGCATTTCAGTCTGCTTGGTGGCGGATTCGGCGATTTCCTTGACGATCTGGCTCACCTCGCCGACCCGACTGACAATCTGCCCCAGCGCTTTGCCGGTTTCGCCCACGAGAGACACCCCGCGCTGGACGTGCTGGCCGCTGGTAGTGATCAGGCCCTTGATCTCGCGCGCCGCATCGGCCGAGCGCTGCGCAAGCGCGCGCACTTCGTTGGCCACGACAGCGAAGCCGCGACCGGCGTCGCCCGCGCGGGCGGCTTCCACTCCGGCGTTCAGCGCCAAGAGGTTGGTCTGAAAGGCAATGCCGTCGATCACATTGATGATCTGGCTGATTTCCTGCGAGGAGGTTTGGATCATGGTCATTGCCGAGATCGCATCTTCGACCACGCAGCCGCCGTTGGTCGCCTCGCGGTGCGCGTCGGCAACCGATACGTTCACTTCCACCACGCTGCTCGTGTTTTCCGCAACCAGCGCTGTCACCGCGCGCATATCGGTGCTCGCTTGCTGCAACGAGGCAGCCTGCTGTTCGGTGCGCTTGGCCAGATCGTCCGAAGCGGCGCGGATTTCCACCGACGCGTTCTGGATACGCACAGTTGAGAGCGCAACGTCGCCGATCGACGCTTGCAACGTTTCCGCCGCCGCGTTGAAGCTGGTGCGAAGAAGATCATACTCCTTGGGAAACTGCTGGGTCACCCGGTGCGCCAGATTAGCCATGGCGAGCTGCTCTAGCGCCTCCCGCAAAGGCGGCACGATCACATTCTGCTCGGCCATCAATTCGTTCACCGAAACCGCATTGGCGCGAAATCTGGCCATCGCTTTGGTCATCCGGCCCACGCAGTCGTTATGGTCGGTGTGCGCGATGGGGCTGGTCAGATCGCCCGCCGCCAATCCTTCCATGCGCACTACGGTCTCGACATAAGGCGTGCAGATCAGCTTACCCGAGACCAGCACAGTGATCGCTGTGGCGACCAGAACGACGAGCGAGACAATGAGGGGTACTGGTGTTCCTTCTGCCATGGTCGCCCAGCCGGTGGCCCCTGCGCCGATCGCAGCCAAACTGATGTGAACGAATAGCAGCGCGCGAAATTTTGTGCGGATCGGGGCTTGCTTCTCAAACCATGACAGCATCTTACAGGCTTTCTTTTCGGGACAAATCATTACTGGTGGCTAGAAACTCTCCAAATGGCGGTATCGTTCGCTGGTTGAGGACTTCTGCTAAGCCGCTTACGTAGTGCACGCAGCGCCCGCCGCAGATTTGGAATGGTTTGAAAAGTATGAGTTTTGAAGCGGAGCGCGCCATTAACCCGGTCCGCCGCCACGCGCGCGTGCTGACCGCCAGTCTGGTAGGCACGGCGGTCGAATTCTACGATTTCTACATCTATGCCACCGCCGCTGCGCTGGTCATCGGGCCGCTGTTTTTCCCCGCGCAATCACCCGCCGCGCAAACTTTGCTGTCGTTCATGACCTTTGGCCTCGCGTTCTTCGCGCGGCCGGTGGGCGCGCTCGCGTTCGGCCATTTCGGCGACCGGATCGGGCGAAAATCGACCTTGGTCGCCTCGCTTATGCTCATGGGCACCTCAACCTTCCTGATCGCGTTCCTGCCGACGTATGCAATGGCGGGGCCGATCGCGCCCGCATTGCTGTGCGTGCTGCGCTTCGGGCAAGGCTTCGGGCTGGGCGGCGAATGGGGCGGGGCGGCGCTGCTCGCGGTGGAAAACGCGCCCAAAGGCTGGGAAGCACGCTTCGGCTCGGCCCCGCAATTGGGTGCGCCGCTGGGGTTCTTCTTTGCCAACGGGCTGTTCCTGCTGCTCGGGCTTGGCCTTTCGGATGCGGATTTTTCCAGCTGGGGCTGGCGCGTGCCGTTTCTGGCGAGCGCGGTGCTGGTTGGGCTCGGTCTGTGGATACGGCTCAAGATCGGCGAGACCCCTGCGTTTGCGGCTGCGCTCGAAGCCGCGCCGCCTGCCGCTGTGCCGGTCCGGCGGCTGCTGCGCGATCATCCGGGCGCGGTCGCGGCGGGCACTGCCGGGGTCGTCGCCTGCTTTGCGATTTTCTACCTGTCGACCACTTTCGCGCTGTCGTTCGCCACCACCAAGCTCGGCTATGCCAAGCAGGAATTCCTCGCCATCCAGCTTGGCGCGAACACCTTCCTCGCGCTCGGCATTCTGCTGGCGGGATGGTGGGCGGACAAGACCTCGCCGCGCACCGTGCTCGCCGCCGGAGCCGCGCTCACGGCGCTGATCGGTCTCGGTTTCGGCAGCGGGCTTGCTTCGGGCTCGGTCCCGGTGGTGTTTGCTACGCTGGCTTCGGCGCTGTTCGTGATGGGTCTTGCTTATGGCCCGCTGGGATCGTGGCTGCCCACGCTCTATGCGGTGCCGGTGCGCTACACCGGGATCTCGCTGGCGTTCAATATGGGGGGCATCATCGGCGGTGCGCTGGCCCCTTTCGCCGCGGCCTGGCTAGCGGGGCAGGGCGGTGCACCGCTGGTCGGGCTGGTGCTTACTGCTGCGGGGCTTGTCACGCTGGCGGGGGTATTTCTCGCACAAGGGCAGGCTTCAACCGCATCAAGGTGATCCGCGCCTTGCCCACCTTGCGGTCCGCATCCACGTCGCAGCCGCGCACTTTGGGTTCTTCGTTGAACGCGGTTTCGAGGCTGATCCAGGTACCTTCGCCGATCCAGCCGAGCCGTGTCAGCTTCTCGATCGCCACTTCGCCCGCGCCCGTGCCATAAGGTGGATCGAGCATCACCACATCGAGCGGAGCCTTGATCAGCCCGACACCGAGCACCGACGCCGCGCGCACATCGCAGCGTTGCGTGACTTGAAACGCGGCGATATTGGCCCGGATCGCGCGGATCGCGGCGGCGTCCTGCTCGACAAAGACCGCGCTTGCCGCCCCGCGCGACAAGGCCTCGAGCCCCAGCGCGCCCGATCCGGCAAACAGATCGGCCACGGTGAGCCCGTCAAAACTGCCGAGGCGGCTGGTGAGCATCGAAAACAGCGTCTCGCGCGTGCGGTCTGCCGTCGGCCGGGTGGCGTCTCCCGCCGGGGTCAGCAATTTGCGGCCGCGCCATTCGCCCGCAATGATCCGCAGCATCAGTCGCGGCTTTCTGGGCGTTTGGGCGCGGCGCGGGTACGCTCGATGCGCCGCGCCGCCTGCGCTGCGGGATCGAGCGGCGCGGCGGCCGGATCGAGGCCCAGCAGCGACTTGCGAAAGCGCTCGACCATCACCTGCGGCACTTCCTCCGCCGCGCCGCGCGGCAGATCGGCCAGTTCGAACGGGCCATAGACCGTGCGCAGCAGCCGCGAGACCTGCAGCCCCAGATGCTCGACCACCCGGCGCACTTCGCGGTTCTTGCCCTCGGTCAGGGTTAGTTCGATCCACTGGTTGCGCCCGGTGCTGCGCTCCATGTTGGCGTTGATCGGGCCATAGCGCACGCCTTCGATCTCCACCCCGTGCATCAGCTCCTCGAGCTGATCCTGCGTCACCGGGCCGAATGTGCGCGCGCGGTACGTTCGCGGAATGCCGGTCGATGGCAGTTCGAGCGCGCGCTTGAGCTCGCCGTCGTTGGTCAGCAGCAGCAGGCCTTCGGTATTGAGATCGAGCCGGCCCACCGGGATCACGCGCGGCGTGCCCGGCGGCAACGCATTGCGCAGCGCGGTGTAGATCGTCGGGCGGCCCGTCGGATCGCGCTCGGCGGTGATCAGCCCGGATGGCTTGTGGAAGCGGAAAATCCGCGCGGGCGCCGCCGCTGCCACCGGCTTGCCGTCGACACTCACCCCGCGCAGGTTCTTGAGGATCGTGGCGGGCGTGGTCACCACTTCCTCGCCCAGCGTGACCCGCCCCTCGGCGATCAGCCGCTCCACCTCGCGCCGCGAGGCAACCCCCGCGCGCGCCAGCAGCTTGGCGATCCGGTCGCCCTCGCGCGGGGTGCCATCATCGGCCAGCGCGCGTTTGAGCGGCACGGCAGCCGCCTTGGGCGTGCGCGGCACCGGAATCTTGTAAACAGCAGGCTTGCCGCCGCCGCCCGAGTCATAGGGCGTGCGCGATGGAGCACCGGGCCGCGCGCCTGCTCGGTCATTGGCACGCGGGGGCCGGCTGCTCCGGTCTTTCGGGGGAAAGGACATGCCATGCGCATAGACCGGGAACGCGCTGGCGTCACCCCTCTGCGCACGCGTTGGTCGGCGCACCTCGCTTGGCATCCCGGAAATCCCCGCTAAGGTGCCGCTAATGCGCTGCTAACGACATGATAAAGGGTTACTGATGGCATCGACTGCCGCCACTCCGGCACCGCGCCCCAAAGGCTGGCGCTTGCTCAAGCTGGCGCTGCAAACGCGCAAGGCGGCCACGATGCTGGGGTTCGGCTTCTCTTCGGGGCTGCCCTATGCGCTGCTGATCGGCACGCTCAATGCCTGGCTGGGGGAGGCAAAGGTCGATCTCGCCACGATCGGCGTGCTCTCCTGGATCGGTCTTTCCTACTCGTTCAAGTTCCTGTGGTCGCCACTGGTCGATCGGATGGCATTGCCAGGGCTTGACCGGCTGGGGCGGCGCAAAAGCTGGATTCTGCTCTGCCAGATCGTGATGGTCATGGGCTTTGCCGGGCTGGCGGCGACGGATCCCGCCACCTCCATCGGCACCTTTGCGATGTTCGCATTCCTCGCCGCGTTGGCATCGGCCACGCAGGATGTGGCGGTCGATGCGTGGCGGATCGAGGTGGCGGACGAACGCACCCCGGTCGAACTGCTCTCGTCGATATACCAGTTTGGCTACCGGATAGCCTCGATCGTCGGCGGAGCGCTGGCGCTGGTGCTGGCGGGCCGCATGTCGTGGCCGCTGGTCTATCTGATGATGGCTGGGCTTATCGTGCTGATCGCCCTGGTCACCTTGCGCGCGCCCGATACACCGCGCCCCGGGCAAGGCCAGCTGCACGCGGTGCTGGCGCAGCCGGGCGAGCTCACCCCGCGTGCGCGGCTGCTGGCGCTGGCTATTGTCGGCGTCAGTTGGGCTTGGGCGATCGGCACGATCATCCAGTTCATGGCGGTCATGCTCGCGCCGCTCGCACCGGGCGAAAGGCATCCTTCGGTGGGCGATTTCACCCGCGAATTCGGCCCGTGGATCATCGCGGCCACGGTGATGGTGCCGCTGGTAGTTGCCGCCACCACCAATGCGCTGAAAGCGCGCGGGACGTGGGTGTTGCATGAGCCCGATACGCGCGCCTCGGCGCTGCGCACCGGGGCCAACCACCTTTACATCGCGCTGGTCTCGCCGCTCGCCGAGCTGTCGCGGCGGCTGAGCTGGGGCGTGCTGGTGGTGATCGGAATGATCCTGACCTATACCTTGTGCTACAATATCTGGTCGAGTTTCGCCTTCCCGTTTTACCTCAATTTCCTGCACTATACCAAGGATGAGGTCGCCTTTGCCTCCAAGGTATTTGGCATTTTCATGACCATCGCTGGAATCAGTCTGGGCGGCTATCTGTTCCTGCGACTTGGCCGGATGCCGACCATCCTGATCGGCGCTATCCTGCCGATGCTGGGCAATTTCGTCTATGCCGATCTGGCCGAAGGGGCCGTGCATATCGATGCGGTGGGCCGTGTGATCGGGCTACACACGCTGTTTGGCTGGTTCGGCTTCGATGACCGGATGGCGCGGCTGCTGCTCGCGATCAGCTTTGAAAACATCTCGACCGGCATCGCTGGCGCAGCCTTCGTCGCCTATCTTTCGGGCATTGTCAGCCGGGATTACACTGCGGTGCAATATGCCCTGTTGTCCTCGCTCACCTTCCTGATCGGTTCGTTAGGGCGCGGCATCGCCGGAGAGGCGTTCGATCTTTACGGCTACGCCAGCGTGTTTCGCTGGACCGCTGCGGCGGGGCTGGTCGCCGTGTTGTTCGTCTGCCTCGAATGGGTGCGCGTTGCGCGAAGCAACACGGTCAGTCCGGCAGCTCCGCATTGAGCCGCAGCACCTCGCCTGCCAGATAGAGCGAGCCGACAATCAGCGCGTCGCCGTGCGGCGGCAGCGCGGCAAGCGCTTCAGTCACGCTTCTATAGCTGGCAATCGGCAGCGGGGTAAACGGCGCGAAATCCTCCGGCCGGTGCGCGTCGTGCCCCGGCGCGGGCACGACCGAGACCGACAGCGCGCGCCCCGCCAGCGGCGCGAGGATCGCGCCGGGGTCCTTGTTCGCCAGCATGCCCATGACGATGTGCAGCGGCGGCTCGGCTGCCAGATGGCGCGCAATCGCTAGCCCTGCATCCCGGTTATGCCCGCCATCGAGCCACACGGTGCGGCCCGGCACCAGCGCGGTTAGCGGACCCGCGCCCAGCCGCTGCAACCGCGCGGGCCAGCGCGCCTTGCGGATGCCGCTGGCCATCGCCTCCGGACTGACATGAACTGCGCTCTGATGGCGCAGCATGGCGACGGCGAGCGCAGCATTGTCCGCCTGATGCGCGCCGGGCAGCGCGGGCAGGGGCAGGTCGAGCGTGCCTTGCGCGTCGCGGTAGCGGATGGTCGCGCCTACCTCTGCCCACCAGTCGCGCTCGCGCAGCATGACAGGCGCGCCGATGTCGGCTGCCGTGGCCAGCACGCTGGCAAGCGGCGAGGCGGCATAGCTCTGCGTGACCAGCGGCACGCCGCGTTTGGCAATGCTCGCCTTCTCGAACGCGATCCGCGCCAGCGGCTCCTCAGGCGTTCCAGCTTCCGGTGCGAGCAGAAATGCCTCATGGTCGATGCCGAGCGTGGCGATCCCGCATACCGCCGGAGCGGCCAGCACGTTGGTGGCGTCAAGCCGACCGCCCAGCCCGGTCTCGATCACGCAAACATCGGCGGGAACGCGATGAAACGCGAGGAACGTGGCCACCGTCGTCACCTCGAAAAAGCTCGGATCAAGGCCAGCCCCTGAATCGAGCACTTCTTTCAATAGCGCGGCGAGGTGATCGTCCTCGATCAATCTCCCGGCGATGCGGATGCGCTCGTTGTAGCGCACCAGATGCGGCTTGGTCGCCGCATGGACCACCAGCCCTTCAGCCTCCAGCATCGCGCGCAGGTAAGCGCAGGTCGAGCCTTTGCCGTTGGTGCCCGCGACATGGAGCACCGGCGGCAACGCATCCTGCGGATTGCCCAGCCGCGCCAGCAGTTCGCGCACCGTCTCCAGCCCATAGCGCCCCTGCGGCAGGGTTAGCGCGCCCAGCCGGTCCAATTGCGCCTGCACGCCGGGATGATCAGAAATGGCGAAGTCACGCAACTGAAAGTACCCCTCCGTCAGCCCGTTGGGCTGCCACCTCCCCATTTGCACTTCGTGAAAATGGGGAGGACCCTCGTTATGATCCTCCCCATTCTGGCGAAGCCCAAATGGGGAGGGGGACCGCCCGCGCCAGCGGGTGGTGGAGGGGTCAGGCCGCCTTGGCCGCCATCAGATAGCCGATCACCTGCGCCAGCGTGGCCTTCAGCCCGTGGCGCGGCACGACCATGTCGACCATGCCGTGCTCGTAGAGATACTCGGCCCGCTGGAAACCCGGCGGCAGTTTTTCGCGGATCGTGTCCTGGATCACCCGCTGCCCGGCAAACCCGATGAGCGCGCCGGGCTCGGCAATCTGCACATCGCCGAGCATGGCATAGCTGGCGGTGACGCCGCCGGTGGTCGGATCGGTCAGCACGACGATATAGGGCAGGCCTGCCGCATGCAGGCGGCTGATCGCCACGGTGGTGCGCGGCATCTGCATCAGGCTCAGGATGCCCTCCTGCATCCGCGCGCCGCCCGCAGCCGTCACCATCACGAACGGGCATGTTTCCGCGATAGCGCGGGTGCACGCCGCGATGAAGGCATCGCCCACCGCCATGCCCATCGATCCGCCCATGAAGCCGAAGTCCTGCACGCCGAGCACGGTCTTCTGGCCATTGATCTGGCCGAAAGCGGCGGTCAGCGCATCGGGGTGCGGATTGGCGAGCTTGGCGGCTTTGAGCCGGTCGGTATAGCGCTTGCTGTCACGAAACTTGAGCGGGTCTTCCTTGACTTTTGGCGCTTCGAGCAGTTCGAAACCGGGATCGAGCAACTGCTCCATCCGCTCGTCGGTGCCGATCCGGCCATGATGTTCGCAGCGCGGACAGACCGAGAGGTTGTCCTCGTATTCCTTGATGAACAGCATTTCCTTGCACCCGGGGCACTTGATCCAGAGGTTGTCCGGGGTGTCGCGCTTGGTCGTGAAGCTCAGCGAATTGCGGACGCGGGTGAGCCAGCTCATGCCATTTCCTTCCGGGATGAGTGCACTGCAGCCGCCAGCGCGGCGGCCAGTTCGCGCACTGGCCCGGCGGCATCGGCGCCGTGCTGCGCGATCAGGTCGATGAAGGCCGAGCCGACGACCACGCCGTCAGCCACGCGCGCGATCGGCCCGGCCTGTTCGGGTGTGCGCACGCCAAAGCCGACCGCGACCGGGATCTTCGCGGTCTGCTTGATCCGCGTCACGGCCTCTTCGATCGAGGTCAGCGCGGCGGATTGCTTGCCGGTGATGCCCGCGACCGAGACATAATAGAGAAAGCCCGATGAGCCATCGAGCACCGCAGGCAGCCGCGCAAAATCAGTGGTTGGCGTCGCCAGCCGGATCAGCGAAATGCCCTGCGCGCGCAAGAAAGGCCCAAGCTCGCCGTCTTCCTCGGGCGGGATATCGACGCAGATCACCCCGTCCACACCCGCACCCGCGCACTGATCGGCAAACCACTGGGCCCCGCGCGTGATCATCGGATTGGCATAACCCATCAGCACCAGCGGCACCTCCGGATGGCGCGCGCGGAAATCGGCGGCGAGCTTGAGGATCGCGGCAGTGGTGATCCCCGCCGCCAGCGCGCGCAAGTTCGCCTGCTGGATCGCCGGGCCATCGGCCATCGGATCGGTAAACGGCATCCCCAGCTCGATCACATCCGCGCCGCCTTCGACCAGCGCGTCGAGGATGGCAGGCGTGGGGCCGTCGCCGGCGGTGACGAAACAGACGAGCGCGGGGCGGCCTTTGGCGAAGGCTGAGGCGAGGCGGGTGCTATTCTCCAAAGTCACTACCTAATTTGTCTGTGAGGGTACCGATGATCGCGAAAAGAATGAATACGAAGATCACTTGGCCAATCAGGAGTTCGACGCTCAAATCTTTTGCCATAATATAGTTGTTTATCGGCGTGACGACACCGAAACTGAGAGCACTCAGCCCGCCGAATTTTAGTCCGCGAGCTGGGTTTAGCTTCAAAGCTCCACCCCCAAATGTTCCGCCACCGCGAAAATGTCCTTGTCGCCGCGCCCGCAAAGGTTGGCGATAATGATCGCGTCCTTGTCCATGGTCGGCGCGACCTTTTGCAGCGCGGCGATGGCGTGGGCGGGTTCGAGCGCGGGGATGATGCCTTCGGTGCGGCAGAGCAGCTGGAAACCGGCCAGCGCCTCGTCATCGGTAATCGAAGTATATTCCACCCGGCCGTTTTCCTTGAGCCAGGCATGTTCCGGACCGATGCCGGGATAATCGAGGCCCGCGGAGATCGAATGGCCTTCCAGTATCTGGCCGTCTTCGTCCTGCAGCAGATAGGTCTTGTTGCCATGGAGGATGCCTGGGCGGCCTCCCGCCAAGCTGGCGGCGTGCAGCTTGTCGAGCCCGTGGCCCGCTGCCTCGACGCCCAGCATCTTGACCGTGGGATCATCGAGGAACGGATGGAACAGGCCGATCGAATTGCTGCCTCCGCCGATCGAGGCGACCAGCAAATCTGGCAGGCGGCCGGTGCGAGCGAGGAGCTGCGCGCGTGCCTCGCGGCCGATCACGCTCTGGAAATCGCGAACGAGTTCGGGATAGGGGTGCGGGCCAGCGGCGGTGCCGATGATGTAGAACGTGTCGTGCACATTCGCCACCCAGTCGCGCAGCGCCTCGTTCATCGCGTCCTTCAGCGTCGCGGCCCCGGCGGTGACGGGCACGACTTCAGCGCCCAGCAGCTTCATGCGGAACACGTTCGGGGCCTGCCGCGCCACGTCGGTCGCGCCCATGAAGATCACGCAAGGCAGGCCGAAGCGCGCGCAGACCGTGGCGGTGGCGACGCCGTGCTGGCCCGCGCCGGTTTCGGCGATGATCCGCGTCTTGCCCATGCGGATGGCGAGAAGGATCTGGCCGACACAATTGTTGATCTTGTGCGCGCCGGTGTGGTTGAGTTCATCGCGCTTGAGCCAGATCTGCGCGCCGCCAAGCTCTTCCGTCAGGCGCGGCGCGAAATAGAGCGGGCTGGGGCGGCCGACGTAGTGCTCGAGCAGGTCGTCGAATTCGGCCTGAAATGCGGGATCGGCCTTGGCCTTGCGGTATTCCGCCTCGAGATCGAGGATCAGCGGCATCAGCGTTTCGGCGACATAGCGCCCGCCGAACTGGCCGAAATGGCCTTGGCTGTCGGGCTGATTGCGGAAGCTGTTGGGAGTCTGGATGGTCATGTCCTGCGATTGGCAGAGGGGCGCGCGATTGTCCAGATTGTGTGCCGGGTGATGTTCAGCCGCCGCGCGCCGCCTTGCAGAATGCAGCGATCAATCCGGCGTCCTTGATCCCCGGCGCGCTTTCCACCCCCGAGGACACATCGACCAGCGGCGCGCCGCTGACACGCACCGCCTCGGCCACGTTGTCCGGGCTGAGCCCGCCCGCAAGGCCCCACGCGACCCCGCCGCGAAACCCCGCCACGAGGCTCCAGTCGAACGCCAGCCCGAGCCCGCCGGGAATGGCCGCGCCCTTGGGCGGCTTGGCATCGAACAGCACCAGATCGGCCGCGCCGACAAAGCTCTCTGCGCGGCTCACATCTTCCCGGCTAGCCACCGCCAGCGCTTTCCACACCGGCACGCCGAACGCGGCGCGCAGAGCGGCGGCCCGCGCCGGGTCCTCGCTGCCGTGCAGCTGGATCACATCTAGTCCAGCTGCCGCCACGGCTTCGCCGATCATCGCATCGCTGGCATCGACGAACAGGCCGACCCGCTTGGTCCGCCCCGCCGCCCGCGCGCCCAGCGCCGCCGCGTCCGCGAGCGCCAGATGGCGCGGCGAGGGCGGGAAGAACACGAACCCCACATACTCGGCGCGCGCGGCGATGGCGGCGTCGAGCGCGGCGAGGGCGGTCAGGCCGCAGATCTTGATTTCGGGCGCGGGCATGGCTGCGGCGGATAGGCGGGGCGGCTGCGCCCGTCAAATCCGCTCAACCGATCACGCGCTCCAGCACGACCAGCGAAAAATCGACCGGGTAGGGCACCTCGTCAAAGGGTCGCTTCTCGCCGGTGTCGCGGTAGCCGCGCCGTTCGTAGTAGCGGAGCAGTTCGGGGCGCAGTTCGATAACGGTCATTTCCATCACTTTCGCGCCGAAATCGCGCGCCGCGATCTGTTCGATGCGGCTGATGAGTTCGCGGCCCACCCCGGCGGCCTGCAATGTAGGCTCGACGCAGAGCATCCCGAGATAGGCCCGTGCCGCTCCCAGATCGGTGGCAGTGACCGTGCCGATCAGCGCGCCGGCGTGTTCGGCCACCAGCACACGCTTGCCGGCGGCGGCGATCATGCCCGCCACTTCGGCTTCCGAGGTCCGCTCGTCATCGAGCAGATCGGCCTCGTTGGTCCAGCCTTGGCGCGCGCTGTCGCCGCGATAGGCGCGCTCGATCAGACCGCGCAGGGAAGGCACATCATCGGGGCGGGCGAGGCGAAATTCCGGCGTCATCGTGGCAGGCTCAGAGCGTGGCTTCGATGGCCCGTGCGGCGGCGACCGGATCGGCGGCGCGGGTGATCGGGCGGCCGATGACCAGCACGCTGGCGCCCAGATCGCGCGCCTCGCGCGGCGTTACCATGCGTTTTTGATCGCCCGGCTCGGCGCGGCTGTGGCCCGGGGGCAGGCGCAGCCCGGGCACCACGAAGTAGCCGCCCCGCCAGCGCTTGTGCACCAGCCCCACTTCGTGGCCCGAGCACACGATCCCGTCGAGCTTTGCCTCCTGCGCCAGATCGGCAAGGCGCAGCACCTGGTCGAGCGCGCCGCCGGGCACGCCAACACTGGCCAGATCCTCATTGTCGAGGCTGGTCAGCACGGTGACAGCGACCACCCGGCAATGCTCTCCCGCCGCCGCCTTAGCATCCTCGAGCATCGCCCGGCCGCCAGAGCCGTGGACCGTGACGATCGCCGGTTCGAGCACGTGGATCGCCTGCATCGCGGCGGCGACAGTGTTGGGGATATCGTGCAGCTTCAGATCGAGGAAGATCGGCAGCCCGATCTTGGCGATCTCGTGCACCCCGTGGTGGCCGTGGGCGCAGAAGAATTCGAGGCCGAGCTTGAGCCCGCCGATATGGCCGCGCAGCTTGGTGGCCAAGGCGATCGCCGCATCGAGGCGGGGCAGATCGAGCGCGAGATAGATCGGGTTGGTCACGGGGCCTCGCTAGCGGGATGGGCGGCGGCGTCAAGCTGGCTTGAGGAGAGCGCGGCGGAGGGCGCGGCCAGCGCGGCTTCGAGCGTGGCAATGCGGCGGCTCAAGCGCCAGCGGGTGGCGCGGTAGATCAGCCAGGTGGGCACCATGCCGAGCAGATAGGACCCGATGACGAGCGCGGGCAGCTTGGCATCGACCACCAGCCCCTCCCAGATATGGACTTCGACCGCCCGCCAGTTGGCGACGCTGAAAGCGACCAGCACGGCAACGACCAGCAACCAGAATATCGAGCGCAGCAGCTTCATATCGCGTGGCCTTCTGCTCTTAAGGTGCTGATGCTACGGCGGATCGGCGCAAATGGCGAGTCCCTCCCGGTCAGCCCTCGAAGACCCGCGCGAAGATCGTGTCGACCGCCTTGAAATGATAATCGAGGTTGAACAGTTCCTCGAGCTGCGCCGGCGAGAGCGCGGCGCTCACTTCCGCATCGGCCTTCAGCAGATCGAGCAGGCTGAGCGCGCCGTCGCTTTCCCACACTTTCATCGCCGAGCGCTGCACCAGCCGGTACGAATCGTCGCGGGTCAGCCCGGCCTGCGTCAGCGCCAGCAGCACCCGCTGCGAATGGACGAGTCCGCCCATCCGGTCGAGATTGCGCTGCATCCGCTCGGGGTACACCAGCAGTTTCTCGATCACCCCGGTGAGCCGGCCCAGCGCGAAATCGAGCGTGATCGTGGCATCGGGGCCGATATAGCGCTCGACCGAGGAGTGCGAGATATCGCGCTCGTGCCACAGCGCCACGTTTTCCAGCGCCGGGATGACGGCGGCGCGCACGACCCGCGCCAGCCCGGTGAGGTTCTCGGTCAGCACCGGGTTGCGCTTGTGCGGCATGGCGGACGAGCCCTTCTGCCCCGGCGCGAAGTATTCCTCCGCCTCCAGCACCTCGGTGCGCTGCAAGTGGCGCACTTCGGTGGCGAGCCGTTCGATGCTGCTGGCGATCACCCCGAGCACGGCAAAAAACATCGCATGGCGGTCGCGCGGGATGACCTGGGTCGAGACCGGCTCGGCCGAAAGGCCCATCTTCGCCGCGACATATTCCTCCACCGCCGGATCGATATTGGCAAAGGTGCCCACCGCACCCGAGATAGCGCAGGTGGCGATTTCGGCCCGCGCCATGACCAGCCGGGCGCGGCAGCGGGAGAACTCGGCATAGGCGGAGGCCAGCTTGACCCCGAACGTCGTCGGCTCGGCATGGATGCCGTGGCTGCGGCCGATGGTCGGCGTATACTTGTGCTCGAGCGCGCGGGCCTTGAGCGCCGCCAGCAGCGCGTCGATATCGGCGATCAGCAGGTCCGCTGCCTGCGCCAGCTGGACCGAAAGCGTGGTGTCGAGCACGTCGGAACTGGTCATGCCCTGGTGCATGAAGCGCGCCTGCGGCCCCACCTGCTGCGCCACCCAATCGAGAAACGCGATCACATCGTGCCGGGTCACCGCCTCGATCGCATCGATCGCGGCGACATCGATCACCGGCTCCGTCTTCCACCAGTCCCACAGCGCGGTGGCGGCCTCCATCGGCACGACGCCGAGCTCGGCCAGCTTCTGCGTGGCATGCGCCTCGATCTCGAACCAGATGCGATACCGCGCCTGCGGCTCCCAGATCGCGGTCATGGCGGGGCGGGCATAACGGGGGACCATGGCGTAACTCCGGCGGCAGGAATGCCCGAGAGCCGCTAGGGGGAGGGGGCCGGAATGGCAAGGGGAGGGGCCCAAGTTGACACAGTTGACACAGTCCAGAGGGGTGAGTTGGAGGGGCGATTTTGGTTCGGCTTGTGGTGCAGCCCGAGCAGGATGGTGCTTCGACAAGCTCAGCATGAGCGGGGTTTTAGGAGGGGGGCTTAGGGGGCCAAGTTGACGAAGTTGACACAGTCCTGAGAAGGTTATCGCGGGGCTAAGTTGACATAGTTGACACAGTCCTGAGGGCAAACTTGGCGGGGCGGTTGGTGGCGCTTTTTGGCGAGTTTGGTGCAGGTTCTTTGGGGAATCGGGGCATGCATTTGGCCTAGCCTCGACGGCGGTGTGTAGGAAACTGGTTTGTTGCTCCTCCCCCGTTCGGCGGAGGCCGGGTGGGGGTCATCTGCGCCTGTGATGGAGGCGGTTCGCTTCCGCCACGGGCCGCCAGTTGCAGAGTGCCGGTTTGGCCGAAGCGGCGGTTGAAAGTTAAAGCCTCCGGCATTGAACGCCCATATGCGGATTGAAGGGAGGCTCAGATATCGGTGTAGGTCTGGCAATTGCACAGCGTGGCGGGGGTTCGTATGGCGGAGCGAAGCGCGGGTTTGAGGCTAACTTTTTGTTGGTATTTGGGAATTTCTGCACCTGTACATGTATTTCCTGCGGAAAGACTGGTGCTGGCATCGTCCTTGACTGTAATAGCACCATCCATTCCTCAAAATTCAAAGTAAATTATTGCCCAATGTGTAATAATAAAGTAGGCTGGTGACCATCACAAGCGAATCATTTGACAATTAGGAAAGCGGAAGCCAGATTACTTAGGTTTATGTTACCCTTAGGAGATTGGCATTGGCGGCACCGGTTATCGACCTCACCGGACTGACTGCGGCCCAAGGCTTGATCATTCAGGGCGATGCCGCAGGTGATTTTGCAGGCTGGAGCGTTTCGTCGGCGGGCGATATCAACGGTGATGGCTTTGCCGACCTGATTGTTGGCGCACCCCGCGGCGACGATGGCGGTGACTATGCCGGCGAGGCTTATGTCATCTTCGGCAAGACCGGGGCGACCCGCGCCAATATCGATCTCACTTCGCTTGCGGCGAGCGACGGTTTCATCATCCAGGGCGATACTGCGGGTGATGGTGCAGGCTACAGCGTCACTTCGGCTGGCGATATCAACGGCGACGGGTTCACCGACCTGCTCGTCGGTGCGCCTAGTGTCAACGATAGCACCGGCGGCAAGGCCTATGTCATCTTCGGCAAGGTCGGAGCCATCCGCACCAACATCGACCTGACCTCGCTTGCGGCGAGCGACGGCTTCATCATCCAGAGCTTTCTCGCGCGTGATTATGCAGGCTACAGCGTCTCGTCGGCGGGCGACATCAACGGCGACGGCTTTGCCGATCTGATCGTCGGTGCGTACCGTGGCGACTATGGCGGCATCGATGCTGGCGAGGCCTATGTCATCTTCGGCAAAGCCGGGGCGACCCGCGCTAACATCGGCCTTCCCTCGCTTGCGCCGAGCGACGGCTTCATCATTCTGGGCGATGACGCGGGTGATCGGGCAGGCTTTAGCGTTTCGTCGGCGGGCGATATCAACGGCGACGGCTTTGCCGACCTGATTGTCGGAGCGTTGCGAGGCGACAATGGCGGCATCGATGCCGGTGAGGCCTATGTCATCTTCGGTAAGGCCGGAGCCACTCGCACCAGCATCGACCTGACCTCGCTTGCGGCAAGCGACGGCTTCATCATTCAGGGCGATGCCGCAGATGATCGGGCAGGCTTCAGCGTCTCGTCGGCGGGCGACATCAACGGCGATGGCTTTGCCGACCTGATCGTCGGTGCGCCCGGTGGTGACAATGGCGGCATCGATGCCGGCGAGGCCTATGTCATCTTCGGCAGGGCCGGGGCTAACCGCACCAACATCGACCTTACCACGCTTGCAGCGAGCGACGGCTTCATCATCGTAGGCGATGACACGGGTGATCGGGCAGGGGGCAGCGTTTCGTCGGCGGGCGATATCAACGGTGACGGCTTTGCCGATCTGATCGTCGGTGCGTCCCGAGGCGACAACGGCGGCATCGATGCTGGCGAAGCCTACGTCATTTTCGGCAAGGCCGGGGCCACCCGCGCCAATATCGATCTCACCGCGCTTGCAGCGAGCGACGGCTTCATCATCCAGGGCGATGCAGCGGGTGATTGGGCAGGTTTGAGCGTCGCGTCGGCGGGCGACATCAACGGCGACGGCTTTGCCGACCTGATCGTTGGTGCGCCCTATGGCGACAATGGCGGCACCAATGCCGGCGAGGCTTATGTCATCTATGGCAGTGCGAACATTGGTCGTGTCAATCAAGCGCCGACCGCCGCACCGGTGACGCTCACCGCGATTGCCGAGGACAGCGGTGCGCGGACCATCACCGCCGCCGAACTGCTCGCTGGCGCGGCCGACGCCGATGGCAACGCGCTTTCCATCTCCGCGTTCACCCTGACCTCGGGCAACGGCACGCTGGTCAGCAACGGCGACGGGACCTGGAGCTATACCCCGGCGGCCAACGACGATACCGCCGCTGCGTTCGCCTACACCGTCTCCGACGGCAGCCTCACTGCCAGCTCAACCGCCAACTTCGATATCACCCCGGTGGGCGACGCGCCGGTGATCACCTCGAACGGCGGACTGGACACCGCTGCGGTGAGCGTTGCCGAAAACAGCACTGTGGTGACCACGGTCACCTCGACCGATGTCGATGCGGGAGCGACCAAAGCGTTCTCGATCAGCGGCGGCGCGGATGCGGCGCGGTTCCAGATCGACGCAGCGACCGGTGCGCTGTCGTTCAGATCGGCACCGAACTTTGAGGCACGCGTGGATGCGGGCACGAACAACATTTACGATGTGATCGTCAGCGCCAGCGACGGCACATTGGCAGACACGCAGGCCATCGCCGTGACAGTCACCAACGTCAACGAAGCACCGGTGATTACCAGCAATGGCGGTGGCCCGACCGCTGCCTTCTCCATCACCGAAAACACCACAGCGGTCACCACGGTGCAGGCCACCGATCCCGATGCTAGCACTGTGCTGACATATGCGATCAGCGGCGCGGATGCCGCGCGGTTCCAGATCAACGCCGCGACAGGGGCACTTTCTTTCAGATCGGCACCGAACTTCGAGGCTCCGGTCGATGTTGGCGGCAACAATGTCTATGATGTGACAGTCAGCGCCAGCGACGGCACGCTGAACGATACGCAGGCGATCGCGGTGACGATCACCGATGTCGTTGAAATCATTAGGCGCGTGCGCAATGATTTCAACGGCGACGGGCGCAGCGACTTGCTCTGGCGCAACAGCAATGGCCAGCTTTCGAGTTGGCTGGGCAGCGGCAATGGCGCGCTGATCGACAACGGCGCGGTGGTCAACCAGTTCGTGCCGACTTCATGGCGCATTCAGGGCACGGCCGATTTCAACGGCGATGGGCGGGCCGATGTGCTGTGGCGAAATGTGAATGGCCAGCTGAGCAATTGGTTGGGGACGGCTAACGGCGGGCTGGCCGACAATGGCGCGGTGGTCAATCAGAGAGTTTCGCTCGACTGGAAGATCGCTGGCACCGGCGATTTCAACGGCGACGGGCGCAGCGATATCATCTGGCGCAATGACAATGGGCGCCTGTCGAGCTGGATCGGCACCGCGAACGGCGGGCTCTCGGACAACTTCGCCAACGTCAACCAGTTCGTGGCAACCTCGTGGAAGATCGCCGGGACCGGCGATTTCAACGGTGACGGGCGCGATGACCTGATCTGGCGCAACGACAACGGCCAGTTCAGCCAGTGGCTGGGCACCGCGAGCGGCGGGTTTACCGACAACGGCGTGGTGGCCGGACAGTTCGTGCCGACGGCGTGGAAGATCGCAGGCACGGGCGATTTCAACGGGGATGGGTTCGCCGATGTGCTGTGGCGCAACGACAACGGGCAGCTGAGCGAGTGGACCGGCAGCGCGAGCGGCAAGCTCAACGACAACGGCGGCGTGGTCAACCAGTTCGTGCCGAACGCTTGGAAGATCGCGGGTACGGGCGATTTCAATGGCGACGGGCGCGCGGATATCGCCTGGCGCAACGTGAGCGGGCAATTGAGCGAATGGCTCGGTACCGCGAACGGCGGGTTTACCGACAACGGCGCGGTGGTGAACCAAACGGTGCCCAATGCCTGGACGATCTACATTCAGGACTATCAACTGATCTAGCGCGCCAAAAAGCGTTTGTGCCGGCTGGCACAGGCATTAGGCTCGCCAAGCGCGGTTGGAGGGCACAATGTTTCAGAAAATTGACGATTCTGCGAGCTTGATCGCTCGTTGCTGCGCGGCCCTGGCCAATGGTTGATCCTGTCCTGCTCACCGCCGGTCCGGTTTCGGACATCGCCTTCAATGGCGACCAGACCATGCTCTATATCGCCGGGGCAAACGGCGATGTGATTGTTTATGATACGATTGCGGGGCAGGTGACGCGGACCATCACGGTTGCCGGGGTCACCGCTTTTGCCGGGATCGATGTGTCGCCCGATGGCCAGTTCCTCCTGGTGGCGGATGACACGCGGGGCAGCTCCGGAAGCGCGTCGGCCACCTTTGCAGTCCACAAAATCGACCTTGCCAGCGGCACGGTGACCGCATTCCCGCTGCTGTTTGCGGGCATCGAGGGGCCGTTTCACGACCTTGCGATCCTGTCGAACGGCACCGCCATCGTCACCACGACCTTGCGCGGCTCGGGCGCGACGACGACTTATACGCTCGATACGGCAACCGGGACCTATCAGGTGCTGGCCGGCAATTCGGCGCAGGCCGGGATTGTCATCGCATCGGCCGACCGGCAGCACGTGCTGCTCGCCAATGGCTTCAATGTCAGCGGGCCCAATCAGCTTTACAGCATCGCGCCCGGCGGCAGCGCGGTGCGCCTCGATGCCTCGCGCGGTGTCGCAAACTCTGGCAACAGCCTGGCGGCCTATGCGCCCGACGGCAGCCTGATCGCCTATGTCGAGCGGCAGGGCGGGGTCGATGTGTTCGATGGCACGCTGACCAAGCTGCGCACTTTGGCAGGGATCGAAGGCCGGCAGGTGCGCGGGGTCGCGTTCGATGCAACCGGGGATTACCTCTATATCCTGAGCGGCGGCGACACGATCACCGGGGGCGGCAGCCTCGCGCCGATCCAGATCGACAGGATTTCGACCGTGGACTGGTCAGTCGCCGCGACGATCGCGGTGCCCACGCTGCCGGTGTCGCTGAGCAACGGCTATGGCAGCGGCGAGAACCTCACGGTGGGGCCGGACGGCGCGTTCCTCACCTATTTCGATGCGGTGGGCGCGCTGTACCGCATTCCCAACCCCACCGCGATCACGCCGATCGAGGCGTCGCTGGGCGGTGGCACCCTGAACGGCACCGGCGGCGCGGATGTGCTGCGGGGCGGTGCCGGATTCGAGGACATCAACGGCGGTGACGGCAATGACATTCTGCGTGCGAACGGCGGCGGCGGTCTGCTCGATGGCGGAACCGGGCATGATGCGATGTATGGCGGCAGCGGCGACGACACGTATGTGGTCGACAACCTGCGCGATATTGCAGTCGAAACCAGCGATGCAGGCGGGATCGACGAGGTGCGGTCGTCAGTCAGCTTCGCGCTGGGCCCCAATATCGAGCGGATTGTTCTGACCGGCACCGCCGCGATCAACGCGACCGGCAATGCGCAGGCCAACGGTCTCACTGGCAACAACGGCAACAACACGCTCGATGGCGGCGCTGGCGCGGACATCATGGTCGGCGGCTTGGGCAACGACACCTACTATATCGACAATCAAGGCGATGAGATCATCGAGTATGCGGGCCAAGGCGCCGATACCGCACTGATCGTCGCATCGGCGAGCCTGACGCAGTTCACGCTTTCCTTTAGCGCCGAGATCGAAGTCCTGAAAGCCTCGGATCGTGCCAGCACGCTTTCACTAACAATTGTCGGCAACAATGACGGGCAGCGCATCGAGGGCAACAACGGCAGCAACAACCTTCGCGGCGAGTTTGGTGCCGATACCCTCTATGGCTATGACGGGGACGACTATCTGGTCGGCGGATTTGGCGCGGATCTGATGGTCGCCGGAAAGGGATCCGACTTTTATCAGGTAGACAACAACGACGACGTGGTCACCGAGTTGCTTGGCGAAGGCATCGACACAGTGATTTCGTATCTCGGTGAATACACGCTGCCCGACAATGTGGAGAATTTGGGGTTCGTCGGCTATTGCTTTCTGGCCGTAGGCAATGCGCTCGACAATATCATTCAGAGCACGGCTGGGGTTGTCCGCGGTCTCGATGGCAACGACACCCTGAGCACGCTGGATTCGCTCACCGGAATTTACTTTCAGGTCAGCGACGACACGCTCGAAGGTGGCAACGGCAACGACCGGCTGACCGGCGGCGTCGGGCGCGACACGCTGAGCGGCGGCGCGGGCAACGACGTGTTTATCGACAAAGCGGCGAGCCTCAGCGGCGATACGATCACCGATTTCGCCGTGGGCGACAGGATCGTCATTACCGACGCCAATATCGGCGCGTTCAGCTTCACGCTGAGCGGCACCGCGCTTACCTATAGCGGCGGCGCAATGAACCTGCAGACTGCGCCGGGGCTGGTCCGTCTGGTCGCGGCCGGCAATCCCGGCGGCGGCGTTGTGCTCTCGCTGCAACCGGTCAGCGTGCGCAACGATTTCAACGGGGATGGGCGCAGCGATGTGTTGTGGCGCAATACCAATGGGCAGCTGTCGAACTGGCTGGGGAGCGAGAGCGGCGCGCTTGCCGACAACGGCGGCGTGGTCAATCAGTTCGTGCCGCTGGCGTGGCGGATTCAAGGCACCGCCGATTTCAACGGCGACGGGCGCAGCGATATTCTGTGGCGCAATGTCAACGGCCAACTGTCGAACTGGCTGGGCACGGCCAATGGCGGGCTCCAGGACAACGGTAACGTGGTCAACCAATATGTCCCGCTCGACTGGAAGATCGCTGGCACCGGCGATTTCAACGGCGACGGGCGCGCCGACATCGTGTGGCGCAACGACAACGGGCGGCTTTCCAGCTGGCTCGGCACCGCCAATGGCGGGCTCATCGACAACTTTGCCAATGTGAACGCCTTCGTGCCGACGTCGTGGAAGATCGCTGGAACGGGGGATTTCAACGGCGATGGGCGCGACGACGTGGTGTGGCGCAACGACAATGGCTCGCTCAGCCAGTGGCTGGGCAGCGCGAGCGGAGCGCTGATCGACAATGGCGCGGTGGTCAACGAGATTGTGCCGACGGCGTGGAAGATCGCAGGCACGGGCGATTTCAACGGGGATGGGTTCGCCGATGTGTTGTGGCGCAACGACAACGGGCAGCTGAGCGAGTGGACCGGCTCCGCCAGCGGGCGGCTGATCGACAACGGCGCGGTGGTGAGCCAATTCGTGCCGCTGGCATGGAAGATCCAGGGCATCGGCGATTTCAACGGCGACGGCCGCGCCGACGTGGCATGGCGCAACGACAATGGACAGCTGAGCGAATGGCTGGGCAGCGGAAACGGCGCGCTGATCGACAACGGCGGGGTGGTGAACCAGATCGTGCCGAACGCGTGGGCAATCCATATTCAGGACTATCAGGCGATATGAGGGAAGGCGGTCGCACCGCTGGTTTGGCGTTGCGCCGCAGATGATGCAGCCTTTTTAGCGCCGCTTCGGACCGCCCGGCATTCTCCGTTGCCCAAAATACTAAGAAATATTGGTTCTCATAGATTTTGACATTTATTTGAGAGATTTAGTTCGTCGCATTTGATTGTCATCACTTGAAAAGGGTAATGCCATGGCAATATTTCAGGCAAATACCAGATTCGATTACTCATTAATAAATTTCAATTTTTATTATGAGAATCTGGACGGACTTATTCTTAACACTTTCCCGGAGACCGGTGCGAGCAGTTTGCAAGTTGCCGCTTCTCAAGGCGGTGTTGGTAGTACCCTAATATTCTCAGGGACAAACATTACTGTATCAGATGATGTTGTTACTGGTGGAAATGTAACATCAATCTCGGAAAATTCGACTACCTTGTCCGAACAGTATTGGACGTTGTCTGGAGTATCGACCAGCGCGGTTGCCTTATATAATGCGGCGGCGACAGTATCAAATTCTGATGAATTGGCCCTCTTGACAGCCGGACTTGCCGGAGCCGACCAACTTTTTGGTTCGAGGTTCGACGATCGGCTGAATGGCTTCGCCGGGGATGATAGGTTATCGGGAGCGGCCGGCAACGATACTCTCGAAGGCGGCGATGGCAGTGATTTTCTCAATGGCGGAAGCGGGCGTGACACGCTCAACGGGGGGCCTGGATTTGATGCCGCTGAGTATGACGGAGCAGCTGGCTCCGGTGTGACAGCCAATCTCGCCGATCCCAGCAGGAATACAGGGGATGCTGCCGGCGATAGCTATATCGGTATCGAGTGGTTGGGTGGGTCCAATCTGTCCGACACGCTGACCGGGGATGCCCAGGCCAACAGCATTGTCGGATTGGTGGGCGATGATATCCTGATCGGCGGCGGCGGCGATGACCTTTTGCGCGGCGGAACCGGGGTCGACACATTGACCGGCGGTACCGGTGTCGATGTATTCAGGGGAACGCCCGCTGAACTAAATGCCGAGACGATCACCGATCTGGCTGTGGGCGAGCGGATCACCTTCATCGGCGCGGGGGCGGCCGGGAGCCCGGCGTTCAGCAGTTCGTTGAGCGGGACGACACTCACGTTCACCGGCGGAACATTGACTCTGCAGAATCTCCCGTCACTGGCACGATTTGCGGTTACTTCGTCGGCAACGTCGACGAACATTGATCTGGTGTTGCAGCGCGGCGCAGTGCGCAATGATTTCAACGGCGACGGGCGCAGCGATGTGCTGTGGCGCAATGCCAATGGGCAGCTTTCGAGCTGGCTGGGGACGGCCAATGGCGGGCTGCAGGACAATGGCGCTGTGGTCAATCAGTTTGTGCCGACCTCTTGGCGGATTCAGGGGACGGCGGATTTCAACGGTGATGGGCGCAGCGATGTGCTGTGGCGCAATGTGAACGGCCAGCTTTCGAGCTGGCTGGGCACGGCCAATGGCGGCCTCCAGGACAACGGCAATGTGGTCAACCAGTTCGTGCCGCTCGACTGGAAGATCGCAGGCACGGGCGATTTCAACGGCGACGGGCGCAGCGATATCTTGTGGCGCAACGACAACGGGCGGCTGAGCCAGTGGCTGGGGACCGCGAACGGCGGGCTTTCGGATAACTTTGCCAACGTCAACGCGTTCGTGCCGGTCTCGTGGAATGTGGCGGAAGTCGCGGATTTCAACGGCGACGGCCGCGCCGATGTGCTCTGGCGCAACAACAGCGGGCAGATCAGCCAGTGGCTCGGCACCGCGAGCGGCGCGCTGACCGACAATGGCGCGCTGGTCAATCAGTTCGTGCCGAATGCGTGGAAGATCCAGGACGCCGCCGACTTCAACGGCGATGGCTTTGCCGATGTGCTGTGGCGCAATGACAACGGGCAACTGAGCCAATGGCTGGGCTCTGCGAGTGGCCGGTTGATCGACAACGGCGCGGTGGTGAACCAGTTCGTGCCGAACGCTTGGAAGATCGCGGGGACGGGCGACTTCAATGGCGATGGCCGCGCGGATATCGTCTGGCGCAATGTGAGCGGGCAGCTGAGCGAGTGGCTGGGCAATGCCAATGGCGGCTTTACGGATAACGGCGCGGTGGTGAACCAGCTGGTGCCCAATGCCTGGCAAATTCATATCGAGGATTATCAGGCGATCTAGAGGGTGCGTACCCGGCCATCTCTGCAAGCAACTGCGTTGGCGGGGTTTGTGCTAATGCATGGTCTTGTGTCTGGCTTACGAACACTATAACAAAATGTCCTGATTGCCCGGTCCTGCTCGTTTTGAAAGCCTTTGAACTGAATATTTTACACTTGCCGGGGTGATTTATTTATAAAATATAATGATTGGCGCCGTGAGGTAATTGAAGGGCAAATGCTGTGGCAAATATTCAAGCATATGACGAGTTTAATTATTTATCAGTGGATTTTAATTTTTACAGCAGAAATTTCGATGACTTCGAATTACGCTCCCTTGGTCCGAATGGTGAGAATGAGTTAATCATTCGCGCGATTGATCTAGACGAGTTTAACTACGCTCTCGTTTTTTCAGGATCCAACATAAATTTTGTGAATAACGCAGTAACTTCAGGGACAGTAACTTCTATTTCTGAATATGCTACGGGAAATAATGGCCAGTTGTCCTGGACAGGCACTGGAATATCCGTCAGCGCTGCCGCATTGTATAATGCGGCACAAACGGCGTCAAATGCGGACGAATTGTCGTTGCTGACAGTGGCACTTGCCGGAAATGACACCCTCGCTGGCGATGAATTTGGCATTTTTGACGATCGCTTCAATGGTTTTGCCGGTAACGATAGCATTTACGGAAATGGTGGGAACGATTACCTTGAAGGTGGCGATGGTTCTGACGTGCTTAACGGCGGACCTGGCCGCGACAGGCTCTTTGGAGGATCAGGATTCGACGTTGCCGACTATTCCGATGCCTTATCCGGTTTGATCGTCAACCTTGCCGATCCGAGCAGAAATACCGGGGAAGCCGCGGGAGATACTTATAATAGTATCGAATGGATTGGCGGCTCATTCTTTGCTGATACTTTAACGGGGGATGGCCAAGCCAATACTGTGATTGGCTTTGAGGGCAACGACGTCATAAACGGCGGCGACGGAAATGATGTTTTACGGGGCGGAGCCGGCACCGACACGCTGACCGGCGGCGCTGGCTCGGATTCCTTTCAGGGAACCGCAGCCGAATTGAACGGCGACACGATCACCGATCTGGCGATCGGAGACGTGATCAGGTTTTCAAGCGCGAGGGCAACTGGAAGCCCGCCGTTTAGCTATTCGTTAAGCGGCAACACGCTGACCTTTACCGGAGGCTCGCTGACGCTCCAAAACTTGCCCCCGCTTGCAAGGTTTGTGGATGTGACCATCGCAACGTCGATCAACGTTAATCTTGCATTTTTGCAGGGCGCGGTGCGCAACGACTTCAACGGCGACGGGCGCAGCGATCTGCTGTGGCGCAATGCCAATGGGCAGCTTTCGAGCTGGCTGGGGACGGCCAATGGCGGGCTGCAGGACAATGGCGCTGTGGTCAATCAGTTTGTGCCGACCTCTTGGCGGATTCAGGGGACGGCGGATTTCAACGGTGATGGGCGCAGCGATGTGCTGTGGCGCAATGTGAACGGCCAGCTTTCGAGCTGGCTGGGCACGGCCAATGGCGGCCTCCAGGACAACGGCAATGTGGTCAACCAGTTCGTGCCGCTCGACTGGAAGATCGCAGGCACGGGCGATTTCAACGGCGACGGGCGCAGCGATATCTTGTGGCGCAACGACAACGGGCGGCTGAGCCAGTGGCTGGGGACCGCGAACGGCGGGCTTTCGGATAACTTTGCCAACGTCAACGCGTTCGTGCCGGTCTCGTGGAATGTGGCGGAAGTCGCGGATTTCAACGGCGACGGCCGCGCCGATGTTTTGTGGCGCAACAACAGCGGGCAGCTTAGCCAGTGGCTCGGCACCGCGAGCGGGGCGCTGACTGATAATGGCGCGCTGGTCAATCAGTTCGTGCCGAATGCGTGGAAGATCCAGGATGCCGCCGATTTCAACGGCGATGGCTTTGCCGATGTGCTGTGGCGCAACGACAACGGGCAGCTCAGCCAATGGCTGGGCAGCGCGTCGGGGCGGTTGATCGATAACGGCGCGGTGGTGAACCAGTTCGTGCCGAATGCGTGGAAGATCGCCGGGACGGGCGACTTCAACGGCGATGGCCGCGCGGATATCCTGTGGCGCAACGACAATGGCCAGCTCAGCGAATGGCTGGGCAATGCCAACGGCGGGTTTACCGACAACGGCGCGGTGGTGAACCAAACCGTGCCGAACGCGTGGACCATCCATATCGAGGATTATCAGGCGCTGTAATCAGACTTGGGGACAGTGCGCGGGATGGCGGTGACAGGCGCAGCAGTTTGCCTGACATTGTGCTTGCCTGCGCGCCACCGGCAGCGCGGCGATCCGTTTGGGGGACGAACATGAAGCGCCTATTTCTCGCATTGCTGTTCACCGCTTCCTTCGCTGCCCCGGCGGCGGCGCAGGACCGCACTGCCGGTTTGCTGCGCGATCTCGCCAATGCGGCGGGGCCGCCGGGGTTCGAGGAGCCGGTGCGCAAGATCATGGTGGAGCGGATGAAGCCGCTGGCCGACGAGCTGCGCTATGACGGGCTGGGCTCGGTGATCGCGCGGCAGGGGAGCAGCGGGCCGCGGATCATGATCGCGGCGCATATGGACGAGCTGGGCGGGGTGGTGCGGCGCGCGACGGGCGACGGGTTCCTCACCATGCAGATGCTGGGCGGCTGGCTCGATCAGGCGATCGCCGGGCAGCGCTGGATCATTCTGGGCAGCAAGGGGCCGGTGCACGCGGTGACCTCGATCCGCGATATTCACCTCTCGCCCGCCGACGAACGCGGCGTGCTGATCAAGCGCGATGCGGTGTTCCTCGACGTGGGGGCGAAAGATGCGGCGGGGGTGGCCGCGCTGGGGCTGGCGCCCGGCGATCCGGTGGTGCCCGACAGCCCGTTTCTCGATCTCAATGGCACCGGCAATTATGCGGGCAAGGCGTGGGACGACCGCGTGGGCTGCGCGGTGCTGCTGCTGGCGATGGAGCGGCTGAAAGCGAGCGGCCATCCCAATCAGGTGTTCTTCACCGCCACGGTGCAGGAGGAGATCGGCCTGCGCGGCGCGCGCGCCTCCACCGCGATCATCAAGCCCGATATCGGCATCGCCATCGAGGGCGGGGTGACGGGCGACTCGGGCGGCGCGAAGCCGGAGGAAAGCCAGGTCAGACTGGGCGGCGGGCCGGGGCTGTTCCTCTATGACAGCAGCGCGCTGCCGAACCGGAAGCTGGTGGCGCTGGTGAAGGAAACCGCGAGCGCGGCGCGGCTGCCGCTGCAGCTTGATCTGGTGCAGGGATACGGCGATGATTCCGCCGAGATGCAGACCGTGGGCGGCGGCGCGCCGACGGTCAATCTGGTGGTCCCGGCACGCTATACCCATGTGCACACCGGGATCATCAACCGGCGCGATTTCGATCAGACGGTCGATCTGGTGGTGGCGCTGATCAAGCGGCTCGATGCGGGGACGGTGGCGCGGCTCAGGGATTTTACGCCGGAGTAGGGGCGGGCAATCACGCATGGCGCAACCGAAGGGGTTTCGCGCAGAGACGCGGAGGTAGCAGAGGGCGCCAAGAGTTTGAGTTTCCGGCGAAGCCGCTCTTGCCCCGCGGCCTTTCTGGCCAAGAGCCTGGGCGGGCACGACCTCTCTATGCCTTCTTCTACCTCGGCGCCTCTGGGCGAAACGAAGGTCCGCTACACTCGCACCAGCAGATTGCCGGTGTGGCTGCCGTCGAACAGCATGAACAGCGCCTGCGGGAACTGCTCGATCCCTTCGACCAGATGCTCGGGCAGCTTCATTTTTCCGGCGCGCATGAGATCGGCGATTTCCTGCATCGCGGCCGGATGCTGCGCGGCATAGTGGCTGACGACGAAGCCTTTCATCATCGCGTTGCGCTCGGCGAGGCGGAGGTACAGCTTGGGGCCGCGCACGTCGTTGAGATCGGCATATTGCGAGATCGCGCCGCAGATCGCGACGCGCGCGCCCGCAGGGGCGAGATTATCGAGCGCGATGTCGAGGATTTCGCCGCCGACATTGTCGAAGAACACATTGATCCCGCCCGGTGCCGCCTTGGCGACGGCGGCGGCGACATCCTCGTTCTTGTAGTCGATCGCGACATCCGCGCCGATCGTTTCAGTGAGGTACTGGCATTTGGCCGGGCCGCCCGCGATGCCGATGACGAACGCGCCGCGCGCCTTGGCCAGTTGCACCACGACCGAGCCGACCGCGCCCGCTGCGCCCGAGACGAGCACGACGTCGCCGGACTGGACTTCGCCCACGGCGACAAGCCCCACCCATGCGGTGAGGCCGGTGGTGAGGCCTAATGGGCCGACATAATCACGCGGTTCGAGGCCATCGCCCACGTCGATCTTGCGCAAGGCTGCGCCGGGCACCAGCGCGTTGGTCTGGGCCGAGAGCATGCCGAACACCCAGTCACCGACGGCGAGCGCGTCGCTGTTGCTCGCCGCGATCTGGCCGACGCCGAGCGCGGGGATCGCGACGCCGACGTCGATCGTCTCGTGCATCCCCGCCCGGTTGAGCGTGGTGCGGATCCAGGCGTCCATCGAGAGCGTATCGACCTTGACCACGACATGGCCCGGCGGGACATCGTCGATGCTGGTCTCCTCCATCCCGAAATCTTCGATCAGCGGCATCCCGTCGCGGTGCAGCTTGATGAAGACGCGCTTGTTCTGGATGGTGTTCGAGATGGCGATGACGGGTCTCCTTATGGGCTGATCAAACGCGAGGGGTCAGGCGACTTCGCGCAGCGCCGGGATCGCGCAGACCCCGTCGAGCCCGAGGACATGCGCGGCGCGGCCAAGCCCCATCCAGACTGCGACGCAGAAGGTGAGGTCGACGATCTCGTCATCGCTGAACTGCGCCTTCATCCGCGCCCAGAAGTCTTCGTTGGCGGCGAGGCCCTGCGGATCGAGGCCGATCCCTTCGGCATATTCGATGGCCAGCTTCTCGCGCGCGCTGAACACAGAGGAATTCTTGTAATCGTGCACCGCCGCGTAGAACGCCTCGTCGGGGGCGGGGCCATTGTTGATGACCGATGGCCCGGTCGCGCCGGCCAGTTCGCGGTTAACGCGGAAGCTGCGGCAGAGCTGGCAGCCGTTGATCAAGGCGGTGCGATAGCGCGCGCCTTCGAACACGCGCATCGGCAGCTTCGACATGGCATACGTGACGTTGGAGAACGCGAACCCGGCGCGGACCATATCGCCCGCGTAGTGATCAGACAGATAGCGGAGCGGCTCGACCTGGTGGGCCTCGGGCAGTGCGACACGCATGGCATCCTCCTGATGTTGAGTTTCGGCGCGGGAATGGACGGCGCGGTTTTCCCGCCGATCTTGTCCGCAATCAAGCGCCAGACCTGCCGCCTGCCCACTCCTAATTCTGACAGGCGCGAGGTTCACTGCACCACCGCGCCGCCTTTCATCACCAGCTTCACGCGGCGCAGCGCGGCCAAGTCGGCGAGCGGATCGCCTTCGACCGCGACCAGATCGGCGAGCAGGCCGGGCTTCACCGCGCCGAGCCGATCCGCGATGTGCATGATGCGGGCGTTGCCCCCGGTGGCGGCAATCAGCACATCGGCGGGCTTCATGCCGGCGGCGGCCATCAGCACCATCTCGCGCGCATTGTCGCCATGGGCATAGACGCCGACATCGCCGCCCATGCACATCGGCACGCCGGCTTTGAGCGCCATGCGAAAGGCGGTGCGGCTCTCGGCAACGCCTGCGGGCGCAGGCTCGCTGCCGTTCCAGCCGCGATAGCGCGCGATGGCATCGGAGGCGGCGAGCGTGGGGCACAGCGCGATGCCTTTGGCGGCCATGGCGGCGAATATTTCGGGCGTGCCGCCGTCGCCGTGTTCGATGGTATCGACCCCGGCGGCGATGGCGCGGCGCATGCCCTCGGCGGTGGCGGCGTGGACCGCGACCGGGCGGCCGGCATCGTGCGCGGCGGCGACCGCGGCCTTGATCTCTTCAAGGCTCAGCGTCGGGCGGCTATCCTCACCGCTGCGCCAGCGATAATCGGCGTAGAGCTTGATCCAGTCGGCCCCGGCGGCGATCTGGCGGCGCACGGCGGCGACCATCTCGTCTGCGCCGGAGACTTCCTCGGCGCCTTGCGGAATGGCGGTGCCGGGCTCGAACCCCTTGGGCCCATAGGCACCGAGCGCGACGATGGCGCGGGTGACGACGAGCAGGCGGGGGCCGGGCACCACGCCCTGATCGATCGCGGCCTTGAGCCCGGCATCGGCATAGCCCGCGCCCTCGGTGCCCAGATCGCGCACACTGGTGAACCCGGCGAGGAGGGTGGCGCGCGCGCTGGCAACCGCGCGCGCGGTGCGCAGCGCGAGCGGCTCGTGCAGCACCTGATCGTCCCACGCGGTTTCGTTGTAGGGGTGGAGGAACAAGTGGCCGTGCCCCTCGATCAGGCCGGGCATCAGCGTGGTGCCGGGAAGATCGAGCGTGGTCGCGCCCGCAGGCACGGCCAGAGCGGGACCGACCGCGACGATCCGCTCGCCCGAGACCAGCACTTGCCAGCCGGGATGGACTTTGCCGTCCACCCCGTCGAACACGGCGGCGGGCTTCAGCAATTGCGCGGCGGGTTCGGCCGCGGCGGCGGCGTTGGCCGTTCCCAGCAGAAGCGCCGCGATGAATTTCAGACAGCGCATCGATTGTCCCCCTGAGATCTTCTCGTGCAGGCGGTGTATTGGCAAGCCTGCCGCCGCGTCAACCGCGGCGCGCGCCGCCTCCATTTGCCGCATGGTGCGCACGAACGACCCGCCTCGGTCTCGCGTTTGCGGGGGCGTTAATCCGCCATCAAGGTTGTCCTGACAACAGCATACGGATCGGGGCGGTTTGCAATGAGGTGCACAATGCGGGTCAATTCCAACCACATGCGATTTTCCGTACTGGCCATGGCCGCGATGACGGCTTCGACCGGCCTCGCGGCGCAGCCGCAGGCGGCCGATCCGAACATCGTCGTCAATGGCGTGCTTCCGGCGGATATGGGCGAGACGACCCCCGGGCCGGACATCAGGGGTGTGATCACCGCGCGGCGGGGCGAGCGCATTCAGGTCACCACGCCCGATGGCGCAAATGCGATCATCGCGCTTACCGAGGCGACGCAAATCAAGGCGAGCAACGGCCTGTTTGGCGGCGGGCGCGGCAAGCTTGGCGCGGAGGCGCTGCTCAACGGGCTGCCGGTGAGCGTAAAGACGATCCAGGCCGGCACCATTCTGGCGGCCAGCAAGATTACCTTTCGCGGCAGTGATCTCAGAACCGCGAACATGATCCGCAGTGGCACGGCGCAGCGGTTCGACGAACAGACCGCCGCGACCGAGGCGCTGCGCGGGCGCATGGGCGATATCGACAAGTACAATATCAAGAGCACTGCCAATGCCTATTTCGACACGGGCAAGGCCGTGCTTTCGGCGCGGGCCAAGGCCGACCTTTGCGCGACCGCAGCGCAGGCGGAAGCGGTCGATAACGCGCTGATGCTGGTGGTGGGCTATACCGATTCGGTCGGCAGCCAGGAATACAACCAGATGCTGAGCGAGAAGCGGGCCGCGGCGGTGATCAACCACCTCCAGCAGGCCTGCCACTGGAAACCCTACCGCATGCTGACCCCGACCGGCATGGCTGAGGCCGACCCGCTGGCGAGCAACGACACCCCCGAGGGCAAGGCGCAGAACCGCCGGGTTTCGGTCAATGTGCTGGTGAGCAAGGGGCTGGACGGGCTCTAAGCGGGGCGGGGCGGCGGGGGCATTGTCCGCGCCCCCGGCGGGCGCTAACCCTCGCCGAGCAGCGTTTTCCTGAAAAGCCGCCTGACCAGCCAGTCTTCGAGCAGGCGTCCGATCAGCCAGAGCGCGGCGAAGATTCCGGCGAAGACATAGCCGCTGGTGGGCGAGAACTTCTTGTCCTCCTTCTTGTCCTTGCCGTCCTTCTTGGGCTTTTCGGGCTCGGGCGCGCCCAGCGCCTTGTCGAGCGGGTGGAGCTTGATTTCCTTCTTCTCCTCGGCCTTCTTCTTGGCCGCCGGATCCTTGCCCGCCTTTTTCGCGGCCTCGGTGGCCTGCTTGTCCATCTTGCCCAGCGTGATGTTGAGCTGCGCGAAGCCGAGGAACAGGAGCGGCGCAAGAAAGCAGAACAGCAGCGCGCGGCTGGTCATGACATAGCGCAGCATTCCGCCGCCCGCGCCGCTCTCGATCTGCAGCACGCCGCCTTCGAAAATCGACATGCTGTCTTGCGCGGCCTGATCCTTCTTGCGGAAAGTCAGTGTGTTGCCCGAGCGCTCGTGGGTCGTGCCCTGCTTGCGAAACAGCGGCGCGAGCCGGTCGAACGCATCGTCGCCCGATTGTCCCGCCGCGAGCGGCACGCTACCCCGGATGCACCAGATCCAGTCGATGAAACGCAGGTTCACGGAATTTCCTTAAGCGCGCCGGCCCGAGCGACGCTCACCACTCGGCCAGCACAACGGGGCGGGCAACCAGGTACTCGGCAACCGGCTACTCGGCAGGAACCGCCGAGGGCTGCGGGACAAAGCGCTCCTTGAGCGTTTTCCAGCCTTCGGTGAAGGGATACGTCATCTGCTCGCGGATCGACATGCGGCGACCGTGTTCAAGGCCGAGCATTTCCGCTTCGCCATCGATGCAGGTGCCGAACATGCGATCGATGAAGATGAACGATCCGGCATAGTTGCTGCGCGTCGCCTCGTAATCCTGGCTGTGGTGCAGGCTGTGGTGCTCGGTGGTGTTGAACAGGAAGCGCCACCACCGGGGCGAATTGAAGCGCACGTTGATGTGCTGGTAAATGCCGATCGAGGCGCTGATGGCGCCTGCCAGCAGAAACGCGCGCGGCAGGAAATCGAAGAACCCGCCGATGCCGAGCCCGATCAGGAACAGCTCGACCGGATTGCCCACCGCGCCTTTGTTGATGTTGAGCTGGGTGATGTAGTGGTGCACCGAATGCGGCAGCCACAGCGGATACCAGTTGTGCATGCCGCGATGCATCCAGTACTGCCCGAAATCGAAAATGAACGCGATCAGGAACGCCTGCACCAGCAGCGGCAGGCCGGTGAACCAGCCGAACTTTTCCAGAGTGAGTGCGTGCTGGATCGCCTCGATCATCGGTCCGTCGCCGATGTAGTTGTCGACCGTGCGCAAGATGGTGTAGCCGAGCCCGACATAGAACAAGTCGGTGGCCGCCTCCTTCCACGTGAGCCGCCAGCTGGCGTAGCGCGGATTGACCCATTCGAGCGCGAGCAGGAGCGCTTTGAAGCCGATGCCGATATAGATCGCGGTGGTCGCTGTGGCGATGGAATTGGGCGCGTAGAACCAGAACAGGATCATCGCGAACAGCACGGTGGGCTGAAAATAGGTGAAGAAAAACCGCTTGAACGGGCCGCCTTCGACCTTGGGGATGTTTTCCCAGCCCACAGTCACCGGTCCTTGCGCCCCGATGATGCGGTTACCTACGCGAATCCCGTCCATATCAACCCCGCGCGCTATAGCCGGAGCCTCCATGTCCGAAATGGTGCGGCACCGTCATACGCCATTGGACGTATGTCTGCCGCACTGTGCCCCGCAATCCAGCTTTTAGCAGACACAAAAAGCCTTTGCGATGCCCCAATTGACAGTGTGGGCACTTGAAAGCAAAGAGACCGCGCCTCATCGGGGCCGCGCTTGGCCCGATTTCTTCCTAGTCTGGACGCAGTGACTTGACCGAAACCACGCTTTTCGCCCCGCCGCTCGAGCCCACGAGCAGCCTCTCGGTCGAGACGGTGCTGTCGGTGACGCACTGGAACGAGCACCTGTTCAGCTTTACCGTGACGCGGCCCGCCAGCTTCCGCTTCCGCTCGGGCGAGTTCGTGATGATCGGGCTGGCGGGCGAGGGCGGCAAACCGCTGCTGCGTGCCTACTCGATGGCGAGCCCGTCGTATGACGAGACGCTGGAGTTCCTCTCGATCAAGGTCGCTGATGGCCCGCTCACCTCGCGGCTGCAGAAGATCGTGGTCGGCGATCAGATCTACCTCGGCCGCAAACCGACCGGCACGCTGGTCGCCGATGCGCTTATCCCCGGGCGGCGGTTGTTTCTGTTGGGCACCGGCACGGGCCTTGCGCCGTGGATGTCGATCATCCGCGATCCGGAAACCTACAGCCGGTTCGAGCAGATCGCGGTGGTCCACTCGGTCCGCCGGGTGAGCGATCTGGCCTACCGCGACATGCTGGAGGGGCTGCTGGCCGATGATCCGCTGGTGAGCGAGGAAGCCGCAGCGCAGCTGACTTATATCCCCACCGTGACGCGCGAGCCTTTTCACACCACGGGGCGGATCGACGCGCTGATGCGCGATGGCACGCTGTTTCAGGGCAAGCTGGGCGAGCCCAAGGCGTTCGACCCGGCGCACGACCGCATCATGATGTGCGGTTCGATGGGCATGCTCAAGGAAACCGCGGCGATGCTCGACGGCATTGGTTTTGCCGAAGGCTCGAACTCCAAGCCGGGCGAATATGTGATCGAGCGCGCGTTTGTGGGGTGAGCAGAGGCGTGGGGTGAGGCCAATCGGCCCCTGCTCGTTCGTCCATAATGACAGCGCGCGGCGGCCCTGCTAATGGCGCGCGATGACTGACCTTTCGCTGATCCGTAATTTTAGCATTATTGCCCATATCGACCACGGCAAATCGACGCTCGCCGATCGGCTCATCCAGTATACCGGCGGGCTCAGCGCGCGCGAGATGAGCGAGCAGGTGCTCGACAACATGGATATCGAGCGCGAGCGCGGGATCACCATCAAGGCGCAGACCGTGCGGCTCGAGTACCCGGCCAAGGACGGCAAGACCTATCAGCTCAATCTGATGGACACGCCGGGGCACGTCGATTTTGCCTACGAGGTCAGCCGCAGCCTGGCGGCGTGCGAAGGCGCGCTGCTCGTGGTAGATGCGGCGCAGGGCGTGGAAGCGCAGACGCTCGCCAATGTCTACCAGTCGATCGAGCACGATCACGAAATCGTGCCGGTGATCAACAAGATCGACCTGCCCGCCGCCGAGCCCGAGAAGGTGCGCGCCGAGATCGAGGAAGTGATCGGGCTCGACGCATCCCGAGCGGTACTGACCAGCGCCAAGGCGGGCATCGGCATCGAGGAAGTGCTCGATGCCATCGTCGAGCGCATCCCCCCGCCGGGCGGCGACCGCGCCGCACCTTTGAAAGCCATGCTGGTGGACTCGTGGTACGACCCGTATCTCGGCGTGGTGATCCTCGTGCGCGTGATCGACGGGGTGATCAAAAAGGGCCTCTCGGTCAAGTTCATGGCCGGGGGCACCGAGCATCTGATCGACCGGGTGGGCTGCATGCGGCCCAAGATCGAAGTGCTCGACGAGCTGGGGCCGGGCGAGATCGGCTTCATCACCGCGCAGATCAAGGAAGTGGCGCAGGCGCGTGTGGGCGACACGATCACCACGGTGAAGAACGGCGCGGTCCAGGCGCTCCCCGGTTTCAAGGAAGTGCAGCCGGTGGTGTTTTGCGGCCTCTTTCCGGTCGATGCCGCCGAGTTTGAAAAGCTGCGCGAGAGCATCGGCAAGCTCAGGCTCAACGACGCTTCGTTCTCGTTCGAAATGGAGAGCAGCGCGGCGCTGGGGTTCGGTTTTCGCTGCGGCTTCCTCGGGCTGCTGCATCTCGAGATCATTCAGGAGCGGCTGACCCGCGAATACGATCTCGACCTCATCACCACCGCGCCTTCGGTGGTCTACCGCCTCACGATGACCGACGGCACGGTGCGCGAGCTGCACAATCCCTCCGACATGCCCGACCCGGTCAAGATCCGCGACATGGAAGAGCCGTGGATCAAGGCGGTGATCTACACGCCCGACGAATACTTGGGCTCGATCCTCAAGCTGTGCCAGGATCGGCGCGGCATCCAGATCGGCCTCACTTATGTGGGCGGGCGCGCGCAAGTGACCTACGAGCTGCCGCTCAACGAGGTGGTGTTCGATTTCTACGACCGCCTGAAATCGATCAGCCGCGGCTATGCCAGCTTCGATTACGAGCAGATCGGGCTGCGCGAGGGCGACCTTGTGATGATGAACATCCTCGTCAACAACGAGCCGGTCGACGCGCTCTCCATGGTCGTCCACCGCAGCCAGGCCGATCCGCGCGGGCGGGGGCTGGTCGAGCGGCTGAAAGACCTGATCCCGCGCCACATGTTCAAGATTCCGATCCAGGCCGCGATCGGCGCCAAAGTGATCGCGCGCGAAACGATCAGCGCGATGCGCAAGGACGTGACCGCCAAATGCTATGGCGGCGACATCAGCCGCAAGAAGAAGCTGCTCGACAAGCAGAAAGAAGGCAAGAAGCGCATGCGCGAGTACGGCAACGTCTCGATCCCGCAGGAAGCGTTTATTGCGGCGCTGAGGATGGGTGAGGAGTGAGGTGCACGCGCTATTTCGAGGCGCGCGAAGTCAGAAATTGCCGGAGCAGTAGGCGAGCAGCAAGATGAGGGGGATCGGTACGCCGATCATCCATAGAATTCCCGAACGCATGTGGTTCTCCTTTAGCGGTTCGCCGGGATAAACGCTGGGGCGGGCAAAAGTTCCGGTGCCGCTCGGCCTGCGTTTCGCAAGTTGCTGCCTTGTGCTCGCTTTGCGGATCGGTAGAACCGCACAGACGGCCACGAACGAACGGGGCGTGTGGGAAAGGACAGACCAATGGCGGCATATGTGGTGTTCATTCGCGAGAGCGTGAGCGATCAGGCGGAGATGGATCAGTATAACGCCAAGGCGGGGCCTTCGACCGCCGGGCACCCGTTGACGCCGCTGGCGTTTTATGGGGCGCATGAGGCTTGGGAAGGCGCGGCTTCGCAGGGCCTCGTGATCCTGCAGTTCCCGGATATGGATGCGGCGAAGGCATGGTACAACAGCCCGGCCTATCAGGAAGCCAAGGTCCACCGGCTGGCCGGGGCGGAGTACCGTGTGCTCGTGACCGAAGGGGTTGGCTGAGGGGGAGTAGCCCCTCCGTCAGCGCTTCGCGCTGCCACCTCCCCATTTGCCCTGCGTGAAAATGGGGAGGATCTTGCTGCGCTCAGCGCGCGGCGAACAGCAGGCGACCGGGGCCGAGCCGGGCGAGGACGCTGGTGATCACATCGGGCGCGACGGCGAAGCAGCCCTGGCTGCGCCCGACGCGGCCCTGCCTTGCGACCATGTCGTTGCTGACATAGCGGGCGGCGTGGATCACGATGCCGCGCGGGATCGCCTGGTCGTTTTCAGGATCGAGCCCGATCAGGCGGCGCGAGGGGCCGTGTTCGCCCGAATAGAGCGCGCTGGTAAGGAAACTGCCACTGCACGAAGCTTCGGAGCCATGGCGGTTCGATAGCCGCTCAACCCAGCCGCGATTGGCGGGATCGGAGCCTTTGCCATGCGCGACGAGGAAAGTGTCGGAGACCGAGCGGCTGGCGACATCGATCAGATAGAAGCGCGGCTCGCGCGAGGGGGCGGCAAAATCGACGATGCCGATCGTGTCGCGCACGATGCCGCGCCCGCCATGCGCATCGAGCGCGGCGAGCGCGCGGGGGAGCAGCGCGGGGGTGGCGGGCGCAGCCGCGATCGGCGCGGCGGGGCCATTGCAGGCGGGCATGAAGCCCCACGGGCTGGCCGTTTGCAGCGGAACCGCCTGCGCGGCACCGCGCTCACAGATGACGCTCGCCGCCGAGGCGGCGATGGCACCAAGAAACTGGCGCCGTCCAAATTGCATGTTTGCGAACCCCGATTTTTGCCGTTGATCCCACATTTAGGCAGAAGGTCGTGCGGATACAAAGCCTTGGCAGGGGTTCTTGCGACGGAACGTGCTTCTTGCGCCGCTGGGCGAGCGCGGACAGCGGAACTTGCCGCGGCCAGGGTGCTTATCCGCTGGCAGATCAGCGCGATTTCTTGAGCGGTCCGAACGAGAGCAGGCCGGTGCGGTAGTTCATCACCACGCGCACCGGGGTCAGCGTACTGCCCGCCGTGATGGCGACCGCGCGGCTTTTCGGCTTCGACAGCCCGAGCTTCGGATTGGCCGAGAAACCGATGCCATCGAGCGTGAAATTGAACTTCCGATCGGCGTTGCGATCATGCAGCACGGTGATCGCATAGGTGCCCGGGTCGGGCAGGCGGACGCACAGCCTGGGCACCGGATCGGCGGGCACGGCAAGTTCGACGCGGCGGAAAGTCTTGCCGGCATTGATCAGCACATTGTCGTCGGCGAGGAAATCGGTGTCGTTGGCGGGGTAGACTTCGAGTTTGAGCTTGCCCTGCCGGTCCTTGAGCCCCGCCACATCGACCATGAAGGCCGGGCCGGCCTCGCCCGGGCGGCACTGCGCCTCGGCCTTGCCCAGATCGGGCGTGGAGCGCAGCGGCTGCGCCATCGCCGGCAGGGGCAGGGCCATCGCGATCAGGCCAGCACACACGGCAAAGCGAACAGATGCAGTCTTCACGCTTTTTTCTCCCTCTGCACAAGGTCAAGAAGTGTCAGGCCGATGAACAGCGTGATATGCATCGCGACGATCATCAGCGATATCATGGTAATCATGTATCCGGTCTGAATTTCCTGCCCAATAAAGAACGTGGTGATCGCTGCAAAAGCAAGGTCTTTGTTGGGCAGCAGCGGCAAGCGCGACAACAGCAGCCGGATGGTCGACAGCAGCAACCACGACCCGATGCTGACCTGAGGCAGGATCAGATGCCAGACCAGCGCATTGAGCCCGGTGCCGATCAGAATGCGCAAGGTGTGGACAGTGAACACATAGATCAGATCGGCGCGCGGCAGGCCGATCAATCCTTTGCGAAACAGCATGATGAGCGCCGAAGTGACCAGCACGATCGCGATCGATCCGGTGAGCAGATGGCCGTTCTTGCTGAAGCCCAGCTCGGCGATCAGCGGCCAGGCGATGGCCAGCATGACGAATGTGAGCAGATTGCCGGCCAGCGCGGAGAGGATCGCGACGTCCTTGACCGCGCCGAACGGCGAGCCCTCCATTTTCACACGGCGGCGCGCCCAATCGTAGAAATAGACCTCGCCGATATATCCCAGCAGCAATTCGTTGCCGATCAACTTCTTGATCAGCGGGATGAGCCCCGAAAAGGGAATGCCCCAGAGCTTGCGGAAAATGATCCAGTCGGCGACCGGGCCGGTGAAATAGCTCGCCGCGAAGACGAGCCAGATCAGCGGCGAGGTGGGCACGATGTCCCAGACATGCGCCCATTCGAGCTTGCGCAGCTGATAGAACACCGCGATCAGGATCGACAGCGAGATCGCCGGGCCGACCCAGCCGCTCAGGCTATGCAGCAGCAGCGCAAGCGAGGTCTGGCCGGAGGATGGGCCCGGGGATGTGGGAGCGGATGACGCCGCCTCGCGATCAGACTTTTGCACGTGCGGCGCTCCCCATCAGGGCGACGTAGCGCCGCGAAGCTAGCTGCAACGTGAACCGGCGTGCCTGTTCCTGCGCGGCGGCGCTGTCGAACGGCAGCGCGGCGATGCGCTCCATCGCGGCGGCGAGCGCGGCGCTGTCGCCGCGCGGCACGAGCAGGCCGAAACGGCCGCCTCCCAGCATGTCCGCCATGCTGACGCTGCAATCCGTGGCCACGACCGGCAGCCCGGCGGCGAGCGCCTCGGCGACAACCGCAGGCACGCCTTCGTAATCCGACGACAGCACGAATGCGTCGCCCGCGCAAAGTTCGGCGTCCACCGGGTTCACATGGCCTGGCAGGCGAACTTGCTGGCCAAGGCCAAGCCGGGCGACCTGCGCTTCCAGCGCCGCGCGCTCGGCCCCTTCGCCGACAATCACGAGCCGGTCCTCGGGGCGGGCAATGCGCGCGAACGCATCGAGCAGCAGCGCGAAATTCTTTTGCCGGACCAGCCGCCCGATCGCGACAAAGCGGCGGCCGCCCCGCGCGCGGCGCTGCGCGGCGGCGGCCAGCCGCGCCTGCGCGAGCCGGACGATATCGGCCTCATCGAGCGCGGGATCATCGATGATCACGATCCGATCGGGCGCGGGGCGCATCAGCGCGGCGATCTCGGCGTGCATCGGCGGGGCCATGCCGACCAGTCGATCGAGCATGCGGCCCTGGATGCGCAGCCACACCCGGTACCCGGCGCGCACCACCACGGGCATATCGCGCCGCACGAGATCGTTGCTCATCTTGGCCACCACCGGCGGGCAACTGCCCCGCAGCAGCAGTTTCATCATCACCGCGACGATCGTGTAGGTATTGCCCGCGCAGAACAGCACATCGGGGCGCATGCGGCGGATCACGCCAGGCAGCCGCAGGACCATCCACAGCGTTTGCCAGCGCGCCGGCGAGAACGGTGCGGGGCCCAGAATTTCGGCGTCGAGGCCGGGCCACTCGGCGCGCATCGCGCCGCTGCCCCGGCCCAGCACCAGCCGTGCATCGACCCCGCTGGCGCGCCATGCGCTGTGCAGCCGCAGCGCCACCCGTTCGACTCCGCCCGGCGCGAAACTGTGCAGAAATGTGAGAACGAGGAGCGGTCTGCTCTCTTCGCTGGAAAGCCCGGCAATCATCGGGCGGGGTGACAGCGCGGTGGCGGCATTCGGTCCAGCTTTCTCTCTACGCGCCGCACGGCGGCTGTGCGTTGTCGCAAGCCCGATGCTTTTGCAATGGCAATTTGTTGGTGCGCGCACCCCTCGCAGGGGCAGATAGGCGCACCGGACCGCTCTTTCAACTCGGCGCAAATCGCTCTCGGAACGGCGCGAGCTTATTGTCTATTGAATAAATTGAGTTAAAGTGAGGGCAGGCTATCGGTGATAATCTGACAGCTGGTGCCCATGATGGCAACGGCAGCTTCCGCCCCAATTGCGGACTTGCCCTCGGCGATCCGAGAAGCCGTTTGGCAGCTTTCCCCCAAAGCCCATCGTCGCCCCGTGCTTGACACGGGGCTTGGCTACCTTTCGGCGTTGCCATTCGGCGCTGCCCCCGCTGGGTGCCACTGATCCCAAAGGTCGAGCCGCCGCAACAGCGGTTCGCCATGATGGTGGCCCAGCCGCCTTTCTTCATCACTCCCTTCTGCCAAACGTGAGGCCGCAAAGAAAGCCAAGCCCCGTGTCAAGCACGGGGCGACGGAGTGGGTGTTTGTAATGATGTCCGCTTCCCACCACTTCCAGCCATCACGGCTCACCAAATCGCCACCGAAAACCCATCGTCGCCCCGTGCTTGACACGGGGCTTGGCTACCTTTCGGCGTTGCCATTCGGCGCTGCCCCCGCTGGGTGCCACTGATCCCAAAGGTCGAGCCGCCGCAACAGCGGTTCGCCATGATGGTGGCCCAGCCGCCTTTCTTCATCACTCCCTTCTGCCAAACGTGAGGCCGCAAAGAAAGCCGAGCCCCGTGTCAAGCACGGGGCGACGGAGTGGGTGTTTGCAGAGATGTCCGCTTCCCACCAATTCTGTTCATTTGTCCGTCAATTGGGGCGGGTACCAAGTGTCAGATTTTGACCACTAGGACGGTAAAGCAGGTGACCCGCGCGTTCGCCTTTTTGCCCTTGGCCTAACCCGTACCGGGCTCCGGCCCGGCCTTCGGGCCGGCGCGGTCGATACACAATCCCGTCGGCCGCGCCGGTTCGTTCCAGCAGAAACCGGGGGTGGCCGGGTCTTCCCAGCGCGCGGCATCCATCGTCGCGCCGTCCAGCGCGGTCCACTGCCCGGTTTGCGGAAACACGCGCATGTCGCATGCCGCGCGTGCGGCGGCCAGCGCGGCGACATGGTCTTCGAGCGCGCGGTCGCGGTGCTGCCAGTCGATCCAGGTGATGGCGTTGTCCTGCGCATAGGCGTTGTTGTTGCCGCGCTGGGTCCGGCCGAATTCGTCGCCGGCGGTGAGCATGATCGTGCCGGTGGAGACAAACAGCGTGCCGAGCATGGCGCGGGCGAGCGCCGCGCGGCGGGCGAGGACTGCGGGGTCGGCGGTTTCCCCTTCCGCGCCGTTGTTCCAGCTGAAATTCTCGCCGTGCCCGTCGCGATTGTCCTCGCCATTGGCGTGGTTGTGGCGGTGTTCATATGCGAGCGTGTCGGCAAGGGTGAAGCCATCGTGCGCGGCGAGGAAATTGACCGAGCGGCAATCAGGGCCGAACACATCCGCCGATCCGGCAATGCGTGTCGCCAGCGTGCCTACGCCGGTATCGCCGCGCCAAAAGCGGCGCACATCATCGCGGTAGCGGTCGTTCCATTCGAGCCAGTTTGCCGGGAATTGCCCGAGCTGGTAGCCGCCGGGGCCGATGTCCCAGGGTTCTGCGATCAGCACGCGGCCGGCGAGCGAAGGATCGGCGGCGATTTCGGCGAAGATCGGCGCGGCGGGATCGAAGCCGGGCCCGCGCGCCATGACCGGGGCGAGATCGAAGCGGAAGCCATCGACGCCGCAATGGCGCGCGAAATGGCGCATGCTGTCCAGAACCAGCGCGCGCACCGCGGGATTGGCGAAATCGAGCGTGTTGCCGCAGCCGGTGTCGTTGATCAGGCTGCCATCGGGCGCATGGGCATAGGCGGCATTGTCGAGCCCGCGCAGCGAGAGCACCGGGCCATGCACGTCGCTCTCGCCGGTGTGATTGAACACCAGATCGAGGATCACGCCGATGCCGTGTGCGCGCAAGATGGCGACGGTTTCGCGCAGTTCGGCCACGCCGCCCGGGCACAGCCCCGGATCGAGCGCCATCAGCGCGACCGGATTGTAGCCCCAGGCGTTGGCGAGCCCGAGCGGGGGCAGGTGGCGCTCGTCGATCCACGCGGTGATCGGCATGAGCTCGACCGCGTTCACGCGCAGCTTCCGGAGATGCGCGAGCACCGCGGGATGCGCGAGCGCGGCGATTGTGCCGCGCTGCGCTGCGGGCACATCAGGGTGGAGCATGGTGAAGCCGCGCACGTCGACTTCGTAGATCAGCCCGCCGCGCGCGAACACCGGCGGCTCTAGCGGCACATCGGGCAGCGCTTGCGCCATGATCGCCTTGGGCACGATCGCTGCTGTATCAATGCCATAAGCGGACAAGCTGGGATGATAGGTGAAGCGCCGATCGAGCTCCACCGCGCGCGGATCGACCAGCAGCTTGGCTGGATCGAACCACCGTCCGTGCTCGGGAGCCCAGGTGCCGTGTGCGCGCAGGCCGTAGCGCGCGCCGGGGGCGGGGGCCGGTGTGGCCCAGTTTTCGCCCGTGCGCTGCATGGGCAGGCGGGTTTCGTGCGCACCGTCAAACAGGCAGAGTTCGACCGCCTCGGCGCGGGGAGCGTGGACGGCGATCTGGCCTGCCGTCACGTCACCACATCGGGCGCGGTGCGCGCCGTGTGGCGCGTGATCCCGGCGATCTCCTGCGCGGCGGCGATGAGGTCGCCCAGCATCGCATCGGTGTCGGCGGCGAGGTTGCCGCCCGCGGGCTCGTAGCGCTCGAGATAGACGCGCAAGGTGGCGCCTTCGGTGCCGGTGCCCGAAAGACGCAAGACGATGCGCGAGCCGCCTTCGAACAGCACGCGCAATCCCTGATTGGCGCTGGCCGAGCCATCGACCGGATCGACATAGGAGAAGCTGTCGGCCTGCTCCACCACCAGCGGCCCGAAGGCCTTGCCGGGGAGCGTTGGGAGTGCGGCGGTGATCTCGGCCATCAGCGCATCGGCCTGCGCGGTGGGCAGCGCTTCGTAGTCGTGCCGCGCGTAGTAGTTGCGGCCATAGGTGGCCCAATGCTCGGCGGCGAGCGCCTGCACGCTGATGCCCCTTACGGCGATGATATTGAGCCAGAGCAGCACCGCCCAGACCCCGTCTTTCTCGCGCACATGGTCGGAGCCGGTGCCGGCGCTTTCCTCGCCGCAGATCGTGGCCTTTCCGGCATCGAGCAGGGTGCCGAAGAACTTCCAGCCGGTCGGGGTTTCGTAGCAGGGGATGCCCAGCGCTGCGGCGACGCGGTCTGCCGCCGCGCTGGTCGGCATCGAGCGGGCGATCCCGGCGAGCCCGGCGGCGTAGCCCGGGGCGAGGTGGGCGTTGGCGGCGAGCATTGCGAGGCTGTCGGACGGGGTGATGAAAATGCCCTTGCCGACAATCAGATTGCGGTCGCCATCGCCGTCCGATGCGGCACCGAGCGCGGGCGCGTCGGGGGAGAACATCGTGTCGAACAGCACCTTGGCATGGACGCGGTTGGGATCGGGGTGATGGCCGCCGAAATCCTCGAGCGGCACGCCATTGTGCACCGTGCCGGGGTGGAAGCCCAGCCGCCGCTCGAGCACTTCGACGGCATAAGGCCCGGTGACCGCGTGCATCGCATCGAACGCCATGGTGAGGCCGTCTTTGACCGCAGCGCGGATCGCGGAAAAATCGAACAGCGTTTCCATGAGGTCGGCCCAATCGGCGACCGGGTCGATCACCTCGACCGCCATGCCCGCCACGTCGTGCGTGCCGAGCGCATCGAGATCGACAGCGGGCGCATCGACCGTGAGCCAGCGGTCGATCGTGAGCGTGCGCGCGTAGATCGCCTCGGTCACGCTTTCGGGGGCGGGGCCGCCGTTGGCGATGTTGTACTTGATGCCGAAGTCTTCGTCCGGCCCGCCGGGGTTGTGGCTGGCCGAGAGGATCAGCCCGCCGCTGGCGCCATATTTGCGGATCACATGGCTGGCGGCGGGGGTGGAGAGGATGCCGCCCTGGCCAACGAGCACGCGGCCATAGCCATTGGCGGCGGCCATGCGGATCGCCTGCGCAATCACGGTGCGGTTGTGATAGCGCCCGTCGCCGCCGATCACGAGCGTGGCGCCGGGTTCGCGCGGCACCACATCGAACACCGCCTGGATGAAGTTTTCGGCGTAGTTTGCGCCTGCAAACACGCGCACTTTCTTGCGCAGGCCGGAAGTGCCCGGTTTCTGTCCGGCGATGGGCGCGGTGGGGATGGTCTGGATCATTGGCTTCCTGTCAGGCTGGCGTAGAGATCGGCATAGGCTTTGCCGCTGCGGCCCCACGAAAAATCGGACTTCATCCCTGCGCGCTGCACGCTGCGCCAGGCGTCCGGCTGGCCATGGAGCGCCACCGCGCGGGTGAGCGCTTCGGCGAACGCCGGGTAGCTAACCCCGTCAAATTGCAGCCCCGTGGCAACCCCGGCGGCGAGCGCGGCGAAATTGGCATCGATCACGGTATCGGCGAGCCCGCCGGTGCGGCTGACCACGGGCACGCAGCCATAGGCGAGGCCATAAAGCTGGGTCAGCCCGCACGGTTCGAACCGGCTGGGGACAAGGATCGCGTCGCCGCCGCCGAGCATGCGGTGCGAGAGCGCCTCGTCATAGGCGGTGCGCACGCCGATGCGGCCGGGATGGCGCGCGGCGGCGGCATGGAGCCCGCCTTCGAGCATGGCATCGCCCGCGCCGAGCACCGCCAGCCGCCCGCCGATGCCGACCAGATGGTCGAGCACTTCGAGCAGCACATCGATGCCTTTTTGCCACGAGAGGCGGCTGATCACGATGAACAGCGGGCCTTCATCGCGTTCCAGCCCGAATTCGGCCTCGACCGCGCGCTTGTTCGCCCGCCGCTGCGCTGGATTACGGACTGAATAGCGCGCGGTTAGCGCCGCATCAGTGGCCGGATTCCAGATCAGCGGATCGATACCGTTGACGATGCCGCAAACGCGCTCGCCGCGGCTGCGGATCAGCCCGTCGAGCCCCATGCCGAACGCGGGCAGGCGGATTTCGCGCGCATATGTCGGGCTGACAGTGGTGATCGCGCTGGCCGCCTCCAGCCCTGCTTTCAGAAAGCCGACGCCGCCGTGATACTCCACCCCGTCGAGCGCGAAAGCTTCGGGTGGCAGCGCGAGCGCGGGGAACACGTCTGCGCCGTAGTGCCCCTGAAACGCCATGTTGTGGATGGTCATGACCGAGGGCGGGGCGGCCCCGCCTGGCGCAAAGCGCAGGTAAGCGAGCGCCATCGCCGCCTGCCAGTCGTGCGCGTGGACCACGTCGAAGGTGTGGCCTTTGACCGCACCTGTCGCGATATCGGCCCCGGCGCGGCCGAACGCGGCAAAGCGGTGCCAGTTGTCGAGCCAGTCGTGCCCTGCCGCGTCGCCATACGGACCGCCCGGGCGCGCGAAATAGGTCGGCGCATCGAGCACCAGCAGCGGATGGCCGCCGCTCTTGGCCGCAAGCAGCCGCGCGGGCGCGCCGAGCAGATCGTCCCACGCATGGACCGCTTTCGCCTTGCCGATCGCTTTCAGCACGGCGGGATAGCCGGGCAGCAGCGTGGTCATCGCCGCGCCGTGCGGGGCGAGCGCGGCGGGCAGCGCGCCCGCGACATCGGCAAGCCCGCCGGTCTTGATCAGCGGGGCCATTTCCGAGGCGATCGAGAGGACTTTCAGAGCCATCTGGCGCTATTTCAGCCGCTCGATCATCGGTTTGGTGATCAGGCAGACGCCGTTTTCGGTGCGGCGGAAGCGCGTGGCATCGAGCACCGGATCTTCGCCCACCACGAGGCCTTCGGGAATGCGCACGCCCGAATCGAGCACCACCCGCCGCAGCCGCGCGCCGCGCCCGATGTTGCAATGGGGCAGGATCACGCCTTCCTCGACGCTGGAGAACGAGCCCATCTTGACCCCGGTGAACAGCAGGCTGCGCCGCGCCACCGCGCCCGAGACGATGCAATCCTGCGAGATCAGCGAGGAGATCGCCATGCCGCGGCGGCCATCGGAATCGTGCACGAACTTGGCCGGGGCGGCGACGATCTGGTCGGTCCAGACCGGCCAGTCGCGGTCGTACATGTCGAGCTCGGGCACCACGTCGGTAAGATCGAGATTGGCCGCGAAATAAGCATCGAGGGTGCCGACATCGCGCCAGTATTCGCCGGTGCCCTCGGCGGCGCGGATGCAGCTGTCGGTGAAGCGGTGCGCCACGGCTTTGCCGTGCTTGACGATGTAGGGGATGATGTCCTTGCCGAAATCGCGGCTCGAGCCCGGCGTGGCGGCATCGCGGCGCAGCTCCTGAAACAGGAAATCGGTGTTGAACACATAGATCCCCATCGAGGCCAGCGCATGCGCCGGATCGCCCGGAATGGCGGGGGGATCGGCAGGCTTTTCGATGAAATCGGTGATCACGCTGGCGGTATCGACCGCCATGACGCCAAATTCCGAAGCCTGCAGGCGCGGCACTACGAGGCAGCCGATCGTGACATCCGCGCCCGAATTGACATGCTGCTGCAGCATGCGCTCGTAGTCCATCTTGTAGATATGGTCGCCCGCGAGGATAACCATGTATTTGGGCGCGTGGCTCGCGATGATGTCGATGTTCTGATAGACCGCGTCCGCAGTGCCTTCATACCACATCAGCTCGGAAATGCGCTGCGAGGCGGGCAGGATATCGAAGCTTTCGTTGCGTTCGGGGCGCATGAAATTCCAAGCGCGCTGCATGTGGCGGATCAGCGAATGCGCTTTGTATTGCGTCGCCACGCCGATGCGGCGGATGCCCGAATTGATCGCGTTCGACAGCGCGAAATCGATGATCCGGCTGACCCCGCCGAAATAGACCGCCGGCTTGGCGCGGTTGTCGGTCAGCTCGGCGAGGCGGCTGCCGCGCCCGCCTGCAAGAACATACGCCATCGCATCGCGCGCCAGCGGTTGTCCGTAGGTGTCCCTCATCTGCGCTCTCTCCTTTTTTTAGCCTTTGGCGTTGTTATGCATCCTCGAAAACCAGCATCAGCGTGGACAGCGGCGGCAAGGCCACCAGCGCCGCGCCGTGCGATGCGATCACTTGTCCCAGATTGCCCTGGCCCGATCCGCCGTAGACCGCAGCGTCGCTGTTGAGCGCCTCGCGCCATACGCCGTCGTGGGGCAAGGGCAGGCGGTAGTGGCTGTGGAAGGCGGGGGTCATGTTGCACACCACCGCCACGGGCGGCGCGCCCGGCGCCATGCGGATCCACGCGAACACCGAAGCGAGCGCGTCATCGGCCACCAGCCAGGAAAAACCATCGCCCTCGCAATCGCGCGCATGGAGCGCGGGCAGTTCGCGGTAGGCCTGGTTGAGATCGCGCACCCAGCGGCGCACGCCTTCGTGCGCGGGGGCACCGAGCAGTTCCCAGTCGAGACCGCGCGCTTCGCTCCATTCGCGGCGCTGTGCGAATTCCTGGCCCATGAACAGCAGCTTCTTGCCCGGATAGCCCCACATCAGCCCATAATACGCGCGCAAGTTTGCAAATTTTTGCCAGTCGTCGCCGCTCATCTTGGTGAGCAGCGAGCCTTTGCCGTGGACCACCTCGTCGTGGCTGAGGGGCAGGACGAAATTCTCGCTGAAGGCATACATCAGCCCGAAGGTGATCTCGTCGTGATGAAAGCGCCGGTGCACCGGATCGCGCGCCATGTATTGCAGGGTATCGTGCATGAACCCCATGTTCCATTTGAACCCGAAGCCCAGACCGCCCCCATTGGGCCCCTTTTCATGCACGGGTTTGGATACGCCGGGCCAGCTGGTCGATTCCTCGGCGATCGTGATGAAGCCGGCGTGGCTGCCGTAGACCGCCTTGTTCATCGCTTGCAGGAAAGCGACTGCCTCCCAGTTTTCGCGGCCCCCTTCGGCATTGGGAATCCATTCGCCAGCCTGGCGCGAATAATCGCGGTAGAGCATCGAGGCGACCGCATCGACGCGCAGGCCGTCGACATGATAGGCCTCGGCCCAGAACAGCGCGTTGTTGACCAGAAAGCTAGCGACCTCGCGCCGCCCGAAATTGTAGATCGCGGTCTTCCAGTCGGGATGGAAGCCGAGCTTGGGATCGGCATGTTCATAAAGCGCGGTGCCGTCGAAATGCGCGAGGCCATGCGCATCGACGGGGAAATGGGCGGGCACCCAATCGATCAGCACGCACAGCCCGGCGCGGTGCGCGCCGTCGACAAAGCGGGCAAAGCCATCGGGGCCGCCAAAGCGCGCGGACGGGGCATAGAGCCCGGTAGTCTGATAGCCCCAGCTCGGATCATAGGGATGCTCGGACACCGGCAGGAACTCGATATGGGTAAAGCCCATGTCGAGCACATAAGGGATGAGCTGCTCGGCCAGCTCGTCCCAGGTGAGGAATTCGCGCCCGTCTGGCTTGCGCCACGATCCGGCGTGGACTTCGTAGATCGCCATCGGCGCGCGGCGCGGATCGGTCGCGGCCCAGTGCGCGCGGTGCGCGGCGTCGCCCCAATCGGGCTTGCCGACCTGCGCGATCACGCTGGCGGTGGCCGGGCGCAGTTCGGACGCGAAGGCAAAAGGATCGGCCTTGAGCGGCAGCACCGCGCCATCGGGGCCGGTCACGCGGAACTTGTAGGCATTGCCCGCGCCGATATCGGGCACGAACATTTCCCACACGCCGATATCGGCGCGGCGGCGCATCGGGTGGCGGCGGTGGTCCCAGCCGTTGAAATCGCCGACGACCGCGACGAGCTGCGCATTGGGCGCCCAGACCGCGAAGTGGACCCCGCGCGCGCCTTCATGATCAATGACATGCGCGCCGATCTTGTCGAACAGCCTGAGGTGTGTGCCTTCCGCGATCAGGAAATCGTCGGTCGGCCCCAGCACCGGGCCGAACGAATAGGGATCGGTCTGCCACCAATCGTGCCCGCCGCCGGTGCAATGATAGCGCACCGGCTGGCGGGGCCCCGCCACCGCGCCTTCGAACAGGCCGCGCGGATCGGTGCGCGCGAGCATGCCGAGCGATGCGCCCGCCAGCGTGAATGCCTCGGCGGTCTCGGCTCCGGGCAGCACCGCGCGGGCAAAGCTGCCTCCCGGCCCTTCATGAATACCCAGCAGCGCAAAGGGATCTGCGTGCGTGCCTTCGAGCAAGGCTTCGAGGGCGCGGCCGGATGGCTTCATGTGCCGGGTGCGACTCCCCAGATGTCGCGGGCATATTCGCGGATCGTGCGATCGGACGAGAACCAGCTGACATTGGCGATATTGCGGATCGCGGCAGCGCGCCAGGCGGCGGGATCTTCCCAGCGCCGGTCGATGCTGCGCTGCGCGGTGTGGTAGGCGTCGAAATCGGCAGCAACCATGAACCAGTCGTGATCGTAGATCCCGCCCATCAATCCGGCATAGCGATCGGGATCGTCGGGCGAGAACACGCCGGTGGCGATCGCGGCGATCGCCTGCTGCAATTCGCGGCTGGCTTCGATCACTTCGCGCGGATTGTAGCCGCCCGCCCGCTTTTTGGCGACTTCCTCGGCGGTCAGCCCGAAGATCATGATATTGTCGTCGCCGACATGGTCCTTGATCTCGATATTCGCGCCATCGAGCGTGCCGATGGTAAGCGCGCCATTGAGCGCGAACTTCATGTTGCCGGTGCCCGAAGCTTCCATGCCTGCGGTGCTGATCTGCTCGGAAAGATCGGCGGCGGGGATGATCCGCTCGGCGAGGGTCACGTTGTAATTGGGCACGAAGACGACTTTGAGCAGGCCGCCCACCGACGGATCGGAATTGACCCGCCGCGCGATGTCGCTCGCCAGTTTGATGATCAGCTTGGCATTGTGGTAGCTCGATGCCGCCTTGCCGCCGAAGATCTTGACGCGCGGCACCCAGTCGCGCTCGGGATGGCTGCGGATCTGGTCGTAGAGCGCGACGGTCTCAATCAGATTGAGCAGCTGGCGCTTGTATTCATGGATGCGCTTGATCTGCACATCGAACAATGCATCGGGATCGAGCCGCACGCCGGTCAAGGTCTTGATATGCGCCGCCAGCGCGACCTTGTTCGAGCGTTTGACCTCGGCAATCCGCTCGCCGAGCGCGGCGTCGTCGGCCAGCGCGTTGAGGTCGGCGAGCTTCTCGGTCTCATCCAGAAAGCCGTCGCCGATCGCGTCCTTGAGCACCGCGACAAGGCCGGGGTTGCATTGCTGCAGCCAGCGGCGCGGGGTGACGCCGTTGGTCTTGTTGTTGATCCGATCAGGATAGAGCGCGTGCAGATCGGCAAACACGGTCGATTTCATCAGCTCGGTGTGGAGCGCGGCCACGCCATTGACGCTGTGCGCGCCGGCAAACGCGAGATTGGCCATGCGCACGCGGCGCTCCCCGCCTTCGTCGATCAGGCTGATTGCCGAAATCGCGTCCGATTCCAGCCCCGCCTTGCGCGCCTCGCGCAGCACGCGGCTGTTGATCGCGTAGATGATCTGCATGTGGCGCGGCAGCAGCCGTTCGAACAGCGGCAGCGGCCAGCTCTCCAGCGCCTCGGGCAGCAGGGTATGGTTGGTATAGCCGATGGTGCGCCGGGTCAGCTCCCATGCCTCGCTGAACTCAAGCCCGTGGACATCGACGAGCAGCCGCATCAGCTCGGCGACCGCCACGGCGGGGTGGGTGTCGTTCAGCTGGATCGCGGCCTTTTCGGGCAGCAGGCGCACGTCGCCATGCTCCTGCACGATGCGGCGCACGATGTCTTGCAACGAGGCGGAAGTGAAGAAAAACTCCTGGCGCAGCCGCAGCTCCTGCCCCGCGGGGGTCGAATCCGCCGGATAGAGCACGCGCACCAGGCTGTCGGCGCGCGATTGCCCGGCGAGCGCGCCGATATGGTCGCCCGCGTTGAAGGCATCGAGCCGGATCGGATCGAGCGCGCTGGCAGTCCACAGCCGCAGCGTGTTGACGCGGCGGCCGCGCCAGCCGACGACGGGGGTATCGACCGCGTGCGCCTCGATCTGCTCGGCGGGGTGCCACTGCACACCGTCGCCCGCATCGATCACCTCGCCGCCGAAGCCGATGCGGTAAGCGCTTTCGCGGCGATCGAATTCCCATGGATTGCCGTGGCTTAGCCAGGTTTCGGGCAATTCCACCTGCCAGCCATCGTCGAGCCGCTGGCGGAACATGCCGTTCACATAGCGGATGCCATAGCCGTAGGCCGGGATATCGAGGCTGGCGAGGCTTTCCATGAAGCACGCCGCCAGCCGCCCGAGCCCGCCATTGCCGAGCGCGGCGTCGGGCTCCAGCTCCTCGATCGCGGCCAGATCGAAGCCATAATCGCGCAGCGCCTGCTCCATCTCGCGCGTCAGCCCCATATTCGACAGGGCATCGCGCAGCAGCCGCCCGATGAGGAATTCGAGGCTGAGGTAATAGACCCGCTTGGCCCCGGTCTCGTAAGTCCGGCGCGTCGATTCCATCCAGCGATCGATCACCGCATCGCGCAAGGTGAGCACCGTGGCGGTAAACCAGTCGTGCGGTTTGGCGGCGCGTTCATCCTTGCCGACGCGGTGGCGCAGCACATCGATGATATGCGCGTCGATGTCTTCGCGGCTTGCCCAGGCGGCGGGGGCGGGGGGAATTTCGATGTTCAACTCGCAGGCTCCCTGTGATGCGCCCGCACGCGCCGGGATGCCACAGCTTCCGCGCCCATGCGGCCGATTGACTCGCCTTTCGTCACCGTCCGCTCCCGTTCCCGCACAGGTCTTCGCCTGCATCCCTGCTTGCTGCCGTGCGCCGCTACTGTGCGTCTATCCCCGAAATGCGCAAGCATTTCCGGCTGCAGCGGCGCTCTTTTTAGGCTGCATACGAATGCAGCAGTGCACCACTCGATCAGAGCATGCGCTGCAGCACCTGGTCTTTCAGTTTGAAGTGATGATAGAGCGCCGCGCCGATATGCAACGCCGCCAGCGCGGCAAAGCCATAGCCCAGAATTTCGTGCGCCTCCGCCGCCGCGCCGACGATCGGCATGGCCTTGGTCAGCGGCAGCTTCGGCCACAGAAACAGGCCGTAGATCGAGATGGGATACTTGCTGGCCGAGGTGAATATCCACCCGGTGAGCGGCATCACGATCATCAGCACATAAAATCCCCGGTGCGTCCAGCGCGAGACCGTGCGCATCAGCGGGCTGAAATCCGCCGGATAGGCCGGCGCCCGCCAATTGAGCCGCCAGCCCAGCCGCACCAGCGAGAGCAGCAGGATGAGGATGCCGGTCGCGAGGTGCGACGGGGTCGGTATGTTCAATTCCTCCAGCGTCTCACCCAGCAGCCCGGTGATCAGATTGAGGACAATGAGCGCGGCGATGATCCAGTGCAGCGCCCGTGCGGTCTGGTTGTAGCGAAGCGTAACCGGGATGCTTGCCATGCCCCCGTCAGCGCTTCTTGGCGGCGATCGCCTCGATCTCGATGAGAAAGTAGGGACCGGCGAGCGCCGCTACCTGAACCGTCGAGCGCGCGACGGTATTGGGGTTTTCGGTCGTCTTGAAAAACTGTTTGAAGCCCTCGTTGACGCCGGCGAAATCCATCTTGCCCAGCTTGGGATCGGCGACGACGAACTGCGTGAGCTTGATCACGTCCGACATCGCATAGCCCCGGCTTTCGAGGATTTTCTTGATCTGGCCCAAGGCGCTGATCGCCTGCGTCTTGGTATCACCCAGATCCTCGATCGATTTTACCTGGTCAAAGGTCTTGGCCGGATCGATCGGCGAGGCGAGCTGGCCCGAGAGATAGAACACGTCGGTGCCCGCCTGCACATCCGCGCCATCGAGAATGAGGCCCTTGGGATTGCTCTGGACGCGGGTCACTTGCGCCTGCGCGGCGGTCAGCGGCACCAGCGCGGCGAGGGTCATGACACAGGCAGCGGCGGCGGACGTGGAGGTGAAGCGCATCGATGGTTCCTTTTTGCGGAGGGGCTGGCAATCGCGGGATTTGCGTCACCCTTAGGTCATGGGTCCGGCCCGGTCATACGCGAAATGGCGCAAGCGCAACAGTGCGCGTTTGCAGTGCCCTTGCATTCGCGGCATGGACGGCTGGAGAGCGCAGTGGAGGGACTGCGGCGGCTGATCCTGCCCGAAATGCCGGGCGGATGCCGCCGAGAAAGCGCTTTGCGCGCGCCGTACGGCAGCATACCATCGGCGTGCTTTTTGATAATGCTTGAGAAAACAGGAACAGGGACGTGGTGAATTATCGCATGGCGGCGCTGCTTTCGGGCAGCCTTGCACTGGCCGCCGCGCTGGCCGTGGCTTCGCCGGGCCTTGCGCAGGACCGCCCGACAAAGGGCGAATCAGCGGTCGAGGTGGCGGACGAGGGCCGCGAGATCTACGAGCAGATCTGTCAATCGTGCCATATGGCCGATGCCAAGGGCGGCGGTGTGCCCGGAGCGATGTTTCCCGCGCTGGCGGGCAATCCGCGGCTTGCGGACAAGGATTATGGCAGCATCATCCTGCTGAAAGGACGCGGCGGCATGCCGTGGTTCACCGGCATGCTGACCCGCCCGCAGATCGCGGCGGTGCTCAATTATGTGCGCGGCCATTTCAACGACTATCACGACACGGTGACGGTGGAGGATCTCGACCGGATCACCACCGCCAATCCGCCGGTGCCCGATTGCAATTGCGGCCACTGATCCAGTTTTTCCCGGGTGCCGGCATTCCCGCCGCTCCCGCCGCCACAGGGGGCACCATGTTCGATCACTTCTCCGCGCCAACGCGGCGCGATCTCTTATCCATGATCGGCAAACTGGGCGGCGGCGCGGCCATGTATCAGGCGATGACCGCGCTCGGCCATGCCGCCGAATCGCAGTTTACCGGTCCGCCGCAGCTCAGCGGCGCGCGGCCTGGTGCTTCGGTGCTGGTGCTGGGCGCGGGGCTGGCCGGGATGCTGGCGGCGTATGAGCTGACCAAGGCGGGCTACAAGGTCAAGATTCTCGAGCTGCAGGGCCGCGCGGGCGGGCGCAACCTGACCTTGCGCGGCGGCGATACGGTGACCGAACTGGGCTCGGTGCAGAAAGTCGGCTTTGCGCCGGGCAACTATCTCAATCCCGGCCCATGGCGCATCCCCTATCACCACCGCACCGTGCTGCATTACTGCAAGGAGCTGGGCGTCGCGCTCGAACCGTTCATCCAGAGCAACCACAACACCTATATCCACCGCAAGGCGGCGTTCGGCGGCAAGCCGCAGCGCTACCGCGACCTGACGATCGACTGGAAGGGCCACGTTTCCGAGCTGCTCGGCAAGGCGCTCAATGCCGGCGCGCTCGATGCGGCGGTGACCAAGGAGGACAAGGCCAAGCTGCTCGAGGCGATGCGCAGCTGGGGCGTGCTCGACAAGAACATGGCCTATACCAAGAGCGAGAAAGTGGGCGAGCAGCGCGGCTGGGAGCGGCCGCCGGGCGGCGGGGTGAACGGTGAGCCGATCCCCAACGATCCCTTCGGCCTCAGCGATACGCTCGACAGCAGGATCTGGGACCAGCTCGGCTTCTTTTCCGAGCATGTCATGCAGACTTCGATGTTTCAGCCCAAGGGCGGCATGGACCACATCGGCAAGGCGTTTCAGGCGCGCGTGGGCAAGGCGATCCGTTTCAACACGCGCATCACCAGGATCGCGCAGGACGATAAGGGCGTGACCGCGAGCTGGACCGACGCCATTTCCGGCGCGGCGGGCGAGACCAAGGCCGACTGGATGGTCTGCACCATTCCCGCCACCATTCTCGGGCAGATCGACATACAGGTGGCCGATACCAAGAAGGCCGCGCTCAAGGCGCTGCCCTATGGCAATTCGGTGAAGATCGGGCTGGAGATGAAGCGCCGCTTCTGGGAAACCGAAGACGCGATCTATGGCGGCAGTTCGTTCACCGATCAGGCGATCTCGATGATCGGCTATCCCGGCTATGGCTGCTTCAGCGATGGTCCGGCAGTGCTGCTCGGGGCCTATCCGTTCGGCGTGGGCGCTTATGTCCTGGCCGGGATGACCCCCGAGAAGCGCATCCAGGCCGCGCTCGATCAGGGCGCGGTGCTCCATCCGGCGCATTACAAGGCCGAATTCAGCAATGGCGCGTCGCTGGCGTGGAGCCGGATGCCCTGGATTCTGGGCTGCTGCGCCACCTGGACCGAGGAATCGCGCGCCGCGCATTACCAGAACCTCGTTTCGATGGACGGGCGCATCGTGCTGGCGGGCGAGCATTGCTCGTATTACGGCTGCTGGCAGGAAGGCGCGATGCTGTCCTCGCTTGACGCTGTGACCCGGTTGCACCAGCGCGCGCTGGCTGGGTGAAGGCGGGGGGCTTGTTCCCCGCGAGCATGGCCTGCGCCAAATTTTTTCGTCACCCTGAACTCGTTTCAGGGTCCATCCACCCGCATTCGCGGTGCTCGCCGGAGACTCGCCGCGCGGCAGCAAAATCTTTTGATTGCAAGCTCCAGCGCGCGCTGAAAGATGGACCCTGAAACAAGTTCAGGGTGACGAGTTCTGAACTGGCTGGGTGAATGTCATGCCTTCAGAATCTACGATGCGTGTCCTCGAAGTCTCTGCGCTCGCGCCCGATCTGGCGGGAGTGGGGCTGGGGACACGCACCGTGCCCGCGCCGGGGCCGGGCGAGGCGCTGGTGCGGATCGAGGCGGCGGCGCTGGGTTTTCCTGACCTCTTGATGACCGAGGGGCTTTATCAGGCCAAACCGCCGCTGCCGTTCGTGCCGGGCATGGAGGGGGCAGGGGTGGTCGAGCGCGCGGGCCCGGGCAGCCGGTGGCAGGCCGGCGAGCGGGTGATTGTCGGCGGAATCGGCTGCGCCGCGCAATACTGTGTGTTTGCCGATGAGGCGATCATGGCGCTGCCCGAGCGCCTGAGCTTTGCCGAAGGCGCGGCCTTGCGCGCCGCCTATCTTACCGCATGGGTCGCGCTGGTGCGAGGGGGCCGCGCCGCGCCGGGCGAGACGCTGGTGGTCCACGGCGCGGCGGGCGGTGTGGGCCTCGCGGCGGTTGATCTGGGCAAGGCGCTGGGCCTCACCGTGATCGCGGTGGCATCGAGCGCGGAAAAGCGCGAGGCGATTGCGCGGCTCTATGCGCCCGATCATGTGCTCGGCGGCCCAACTGGTATCCGCGAGGAAGTGCTGGCGCTCACCGGCGGGCGCGGGGCGGAGCTGGTCTATGATCCGGTGGGCGGCGATGTGTTCGACGAAGCCTGCCGCTACACCGCGTTCGGCGGCCGCCTGCTGGTGGTTGGCTTTGCCAGCGGCCGCATTCCCGAAGTGCGCGCCAACATCCCGCTGATCAAGGGCTTCTCCGTGGTCGGCGTGCGCGCGGGCGAATATGGGCGGCGCTTTCCGGAGCAGGGCGTGCAGAACGTCGACGCGATCCTTGCGCTGGCGGAGGCAGGTAAAATCCGCCCGCATGTCAGCGCGCAGGTGCCGCTGGACGATTGGCGCGAAGCCTACCTTGCCATGCGCGAACGCCGCGTGGTGGGGCGCACGGTGATCCTGCCGCATGGGTGAGGGGGCGAAGGGATGCTGGCGCCGTTCAGGTCAAGATGGTTCTGGCGAATGGGGATGGCGAGATTGCAAAACGCGCCGTTCGCGGGCATAGGGTGATCATGCGCAACAGTGATCACCGGCTCCAACGTCAACGCCGCAATTCTCCGGCGGTGATCGTGCGCGTGTTGGATTCAAGGACTCCGTGAGTTAAATTCGGGATACCTTCCAACTTACCACCCCGCCCAATCGGCGGGCTTTTTTTTGCCGGCTGGGCCTTCACTGCAAAGGACAAAGGCAATGACACTCGTAAGCGATAGCGCGATCGAACAGCATACTTTGCGCCTGCTGGATAGAACCCTGCCGAAATCGGAGTGGACCCATGCGGGACATTTCGCGGCAGCACTTTGGCTAGCGCGGCATCGCAGAAATTTGGTCGAACCTGATGAAATCAGGAGAATAATTACCGGTTACAATGAAGCAACCAACACCAAGAACACCGACACCAGCGGGTATCATCATACGATCACGATCGCATCGCTACGCGCAGCAAGCTATCACTTGGCCGCTCACTCGAATGACGTACCGATCCATGTTGTTCTCGCGCATCTGATGGCATCGCCGCAGGGCAATACTGGCTGGATCCTGACGTATTGGCGTCATGAAACGCTCTTCAGCCCTCAGGCCAGACGGGTATGGGTAGAACCGGACATTATCGCCTTGCCGTTCTAAGCGCTGCCATGCGGAGTTTGGGTAAGCGGGGCGGCCGATGGGTCAGGCGCGAACACGGTTCCCCCCGGTGTTGACGGCATGGCAAGCGCCGAAAACCAAAAAAAGGGGCCACCCGTTGCCGGGTGGCCCTTGGAAAGTTTGGGAGAGGATGCCTGAAAGGCTCAGCATAGATGCGCGCCGGGGGGCTATCTCGCAAGTGCGAAATGCTCGCCAGCAGTTGCGTTTAGTGCAATCGACTGCACGGGGTGGGCCAAGGTGTTCAAATTGCAGGCGCACGGCAAAAACGGTTGCCAGCGCGGACAGGCCGGGGCAGCCTTGCGCGCATCAAGGAGCTTGCCCGACATGATCAAATCTCGCCTCACTCTTTCCGCCGCGCTTGCAGCGCTTGCATTTGCGGGCCATCCCGCGCGGGCCGCAGCGCCCGGCTATCCGCTGGCCGAGGCGCAAGTGCTCGATCTGGCAATGAAATCCATCGCGATCCGCTCGGTGCGCGGGCCGAACAACCGCACCGGCGAGGTGGCGGCGCTTTACAAGCAGGCGCTGCTCGCCGGGGGCTGGGCCGAAGGCGATATCGAGATCGCCCCGGTGGACGATACCGCGTTCATCATCGCCACGTGGAAGGGATCGGACCCGGCGCTCAAGCCGCTGGTGATTTCCGGGCATATGGATGTGGTCGAGGCCAAGCCCGCCGATTGGACGCGCGATCCGTTCACGCCGGTGGTCGAGGATGGCGTGCTTTATGGCCGCGGCGCGACCGACATGAAGTTCAACGGCGCGGTGGCGCTGGCCTCGCTGGTCGAGCTGCGCCGCGCGGGCTTCAAGCCGAAGCGGACGGTTATCCTCCAGTTTTCGGGCGACGAGGAAACGGTGATGAAAACCAGCGGGATCATCGCCGAGAAGCTCAAGAACGCCGAGATGGTGATCAATATCGACGGCGGCGGCGGCAAGCTGGACGAAGCCTCGGGCAAGCCGCTGGCGTGGTCGTGGGACGGGGCGGAGAAGACCTACGGCGATTTTCAGCTGGAAGTGACCAATCCCGGCGGCCACAGCTCCGCGCCGCGCCCCGATAATGCTATCGTGCAGCTGGCGCAGGCGCTGGCCAAGGTTGGCGCATACAAGTTCCCCGCCGAGCAGAACGAGCTGACCAAGGGCTATTTCACGGCAGCCGCTGGGCTCGAACCCGATCCGGCGCTGGCCGCCGCGATGCGCGCCTTTGCGGCCAATCCCGGCGACGAGTCCGCGCTGGCGGTGCTGCGCGCCAATCCGGCGACTGTCGGCAAAGTCGGGACGACTTGCGTGCCGACGCTGGTCAGCGCGGGCCACGCTGTGAATGCGCTGCCGCAGCGCGCCACGGCCAATGTCAATTGCCGCATTTTTCCCGGCCATCTGCGCGCCGAGATCATGGCGCAGCTGGGCAAAGTGATCGGCAAGCCGGAGGTCAAGATCACCGATGTGTCGGAAGGTTCGCTCGAAACGCATGCCTCGCCGATCCGGGCGGACTTTGTCGCGGCTTCGACCAAGGCGATCCGCAAGGCCTGGGGCAAGGATGTCGTGGTTGTGCCCGGCCAGTCCTCGGGCGCATCGGACAGCATGTATTACCGCGCGCTCGATGTGCCGAGCTATGGCGCGAGCCAGCTGTTCACCAAGGATTCGGAGGAATTTTCCCATGGGCTGAACGAGCGGGTGCGGCTCTCTAACATCCGCCCGGGGATCACCTATTTCCTCAGCCTGGTGCCCGATCTGGCGAAATAAGCGTATCCAGAAACCGCCGCGCGATGTCGCCCGCTTCGCCGGGCGTGAAGCAGCCGGGCGAGAGGCACAGCTCGAGCCACAGGCCATCGACCAGCGCGGTGACCGCGATGGCGGCGCGGCGCTGCGCGGGCGCGGGGACGCCGCATCCGGCGAGCAGGCGTTCGAGCCGGGCGCGGTAGCCGGCGTATTGCGCGTCGTGCTGGCGTGCGAGATCGGCGCGCGCGGTGATCAGGCTCCAGAACGCGATCCATGTGGCGAGGAGGGCGCGATCGGCGATCGGCGCGTCGAAGCTGGCGGTAACGAAGGCTTCGAGCCGCGCGCGCGGGGAAGGGCCCGCCGCCGCGACCGCCGCATCGAGCGCATCGGCCACCTGCGCATCGACATGGTCATACGTCGCGGCCACCAGCGCATCGATCCCGCCGAAATAATGCCCCACGAGGCCGGGCGAGACGCCCGCCTCCAGCGCGATCGCGCGCACGCTCGCCCCGGCCGAGCCGGCGGCGGCGAGCACCCGCACGCAGGCTTCGATCAGGCTGAGGCGGCGGGCATCGGGCTCGGCGCGCGAGAAGGCAGGCGATTTCATCTTGCAAGCCATAGGCGTTGTTGTACGATCGTCCAACAAACAATTTCGCGGCGCAAGGATTCGGCAGGCATGGGTGATCAATCCGCCATTGCGGCACTCGCTATTTCTGAACACGATCCCGATGCGGATTGGAGCCTGCCCGGCTGGCTCTACACCGATCCCGAAAACCATGCGCGCGAAGTGGAGCGGGTGATCCGCCCCTCGTGGCAGATCGTCTGCCATGAAAGCGATCTGGCGCAGCCGGGCGACTATCGCACGCTCGACTATATCGGCGAGAGCGTGATCGCGGTGCGCGGCGAGGACGGGGCGATCCGCGCCTTCGCCAATGTCTGCCGCCACCGCGCGATGCGGCTGGTCGAAGGGCCTGCGGGCTGCGCGAAGAAGCTCATGTGCCCCTATCACGCCTGGGCTTACGAGACCGACGGGCGGCTGACCGGCGTGCCGATGAAGGCCGATTATCCGGCGCTCAAGCTGGAGGAAAACGGTCTGGTGCCGGTGGCGCTGGAGATCTGGCACGGCTTCGTGTTCGTGCGGCTGACCGATGCGGGCTTTCCCTCGGTGGCGGAGATGATGGCGCCTTACGAGGCCGAAGTCGCGCCGTACCGGTTTGCCGACATGCGCCGGATCAGCGATGTGCGGCTGCGCCCGCGCCAAGTGAACTGGAAGAACGTCGGCGACAATTATTCGGACAACCTCCACATCCCTGTGGCGCACGACGGGCTGGTGCGGATTTTCGGCAAGTCCTACGAGATCGAGGCGCAGGAATGGGTCGACCGGATGAAGGGCGATCTGGTCGACAAGCCGTCGCCGTTGTTCTGGGAGCGGTTCTATCAGGCGCACTTGCCGCCCGCGCCGCACCTTCCGCCCGAAAGCCAGCGGCGCTGGCTCTATTACAAGCTGTGGCCCAATATCGCGTTCGATATATATGCCGACCAGATCGATTTCATGCAGTGGCTGCCGACCAGCCCGACGACCTGCGTCCTTCGCGAAATGGCCTTTGCGCTGCCCGACAGCAGCCGCGAAATGAAGCTGGTGCGCTATGCCAACTGGCGGATCAACCGCGTGGTCAACAAGGAAGACACCTGGCTGATCGAGCGGGTGCAGCAGGGCATGGCTTCGCACACTTATGGCGCGGGGCCGATCGGCCGCAGCGAAGTGTGCCTGCGCAGCTTTGCTCGCAAGATCCGCGCGATCACCCCCGAGGCGCGGCTTCACAGTGCGCCGCCGGCGGGGTGGAGCAAGGTTTAGGATAGAACCCACCCCCAGCCCCTCCCGCAAGCGGGAGGGGGGAAGGAAGGGCGCAACATGGACTCCCCTCCCGCTTGCGGGAGGGGTTGGGGGTGGGTTCTCCCCACCGAGACTCAGGAGCATACCAATGACCAATCGCTACGACGCGCTCATTATCGGCGGGGGCCACAACGGGCTTGTCTGCGCTTTCTATCTGGCCAAGGCGGGCATGAAAGTGCGCGTGCTCGAGCGGCGCGACATCGTCGGCGGGGCTTGCGTGACCGAGGAGTTCCATCCCGGCTTCCGCAATTCGACCGCGAGCTACACGGTCAGCCTGCTCAGGCCCAAAGTGATCGCCGACATGAAGCTGCACGACCGCGGCTTTCGCATCATCGAGCGCACGATCAGCAATTTCTTCCCGTTCGAGGACACCTATCTCAAGCTCGGCGGCGGCGCGGCGCGCACCGAGGCGGAGTTTGCGCGGTTCTCGCAAAAGGACGCGGACGCTTACAAGCATTACGACGCAGCGCTTGAGAAGGTGGCGCAAGTGCTGCGCGATATCGCGCTGCAAACCCCGCCCAACGTTGGCGGAGGCGCGCGTTCGCTGATGCTTGCGGCGCAGCAGGGCTGGCCGCTGGCCAAGATGGATCTGGCCGCACAACGCGACTTGCTCGACATCTTCACCAAATCGGCGCGCGATTTCCTCGATGGCTGGTTCGAGCATGACTATGTCAAGACCGCGTTCGGCTTCGATGCGGTGGTTGGCAATTTTGCCGGAGTTTCGAGCCCGGGCAGCGCCTATGTGCTGCTCCACCATGTGTTCGGCGAAGTGAACGGCAACATGGGCGCATGGGGCCATTCGGTCGGCGGCATGGGCGCGATCACCACCGCGATGGCGGCCGCCTGCGCCGAATATGGCGTCGAGATCAGCCTCGAAAGCCCGGTCGACAAAGTGCTGGTGAACAATGGAAAAGCGACCGGCGTGAAGCTGTCGAGCGGCGAGGAGCTCTATGCCCCGATCGTTGCGGCCAATGTCGGCCCGGCCATGCTCTATCGCCAGATGGTGGATGCGAGCGATCTTGACGCCGATTTCAACCGCCGGATCAAGGGCTACAAGACCGGCTCGGGCACCTTCCGCATGAATGTCGCGCTGTCGGAGCTGCCCAGCTTCACTGTGTTGCCCGGCAAGGAGAAGGCGGAGCACCACACCGCCGGGATCATCATCGCGCCGGGCATGGACTACATGGATCAGGCCTTCACCGACGCGAAGGCAACGGGCTGGTCGAAGAAGCCGATCATCGAGATCAAGCTGCCGAGCACGGTGGACGACAGCCTTGCCCCCCCGGGCGGGCACATCGCCAGCCTGTTCTGCCAGCAGTTCGCGCCCGAATTGCCGCCCAAGAAGAACGGCAGCCCGCAAAGCTGGGATGACGTGCGCGAGAAAGTCGCGGACCTGATCATCGACACGGTGAACGACCACGCGCCCAATTTCAAAGCGGCGGTGCTTGGGCGGCAGATCCACTCGCCGCTCGATCTGGAGCGCAAGTTCGGCCTGATCGGCGGCGATATCTTCCACGGGCAGATGGGCCTCGACCAGCTCTACGCCGCGCGGCCGGTGCTGGGCAACGGCGACTACCGCTCGCCGATCAAGGGCCTCTACATGTGCGGATCGGGCACGCACCCCGGCGGCGGCGTCACCGGCGCGCCGGGGCACAATGCGGCGGCAGAGATCATCCGCGATCGCTCGGTCATCTGGAAGGCGCTGCACCGGGGGCGGTGAACGCTACCCCTCCGTCAGTCCTTCGGACTGCCACCTCCCCATTTGCCCTGCGGGAAAATGGGGAGGATCTTCTTGTCCTCCCTGTTTTGGCGAAGCCCAAACGGGGAGGGGGACCGCCGCCGAAGGCGGTGGTGGAGGGGTCTATGCCGCGACCGCCACTTGCCCGCGCCGCACCGCCCAGTAGACCGGCAGCCCCGCCAGCACGAGCAGCGCGCCATAGCCCACCGCGTCGGTGCCGAGGCCCCATGTCGCCCAGACAATGAACGCCGCGCCGATCAGCGCCACGAGCGTGAGCCAGCGTTCTTGCGGCAGGAGCCGGATCGCCGCCATCATGCTGATGAAATAGGCGAGCATCCCCGCCGCAAGGCTGACCGAGGCGATGAACGCGAACAGATCGCCCATGCCGCGCCCGAAATTGAGCAGGGTTACCGCCGAAAGCAGCAGCGAGGACACGACATGCGCGCGCACCGGGGTGCCGCGCGCGCCGTCGGCGGCGAACCACGCGGGGAACACCCCGCCGCGCGCCATCGCTTGCGGCATTTCGCCCTGCAGCAGGATGAAGCCGCCCAGCGTGCCGAACGCGCTGATCGCGGCGAACACCGCGACCACCGCGGCCATCCCCCCGCCGAACGTGCGGCCGAGGAAATCGGCCACGGGGGCGGGCGAGGCGGCGGCTTCGGCCTGCGGCATATAGGCCCAGAAGGCGAGGCTGATGCCGAGATAGACCGCGCCCGTCAGCACCACACCGATCAGGGTGGCGAGCGGCACCACGCGCGCTGCGTCGGTCACTTTGCCCGCGGGCACTGTCGCGGATTCGAGGCCGAGGAAGCCCCAGAACGTGAGCCCTGCTGCCGTGGCAATCGCGCCGGGCGTGATCGGCACCAGCGGCTGCTCCACATGGGGTGCCCCGCTCGCGGTAAACCACAGCGCGAGGCCGATCAGCAGCACCAGCGGCATCAGCTTGAGCGCGGTGGTGACCACCGAGAAGGCCCCGGCAGCGCGCAGCCCGCGAATATTGATCCACGTCATCAGCCAGACGCAGCCGACCGCGAGCACGGCAGGTACGCCCGGGGTCTTGCCGATCCACGGCACCACGAGGCTGAGATTGCTGACGACGGCGACGGCAATCGCGCCATTGCCCGCCCACAGCATCACCCAGTAGCTCCATGCCGTGGCAAACCCCGCCACGGGTCCGAACGCCGCCTGCGCATAAGCATAAGGCCCGCCGCAGATGGGCAGCTTTGCCCCCATCCGCGCAAACACGGCGGCAAGGCAGGTCGCCCCGCCAATCGTCACGATCCAGCCAAAGAGCTGGTTGGTGCCCAGCGGCGCGAGCGTGGCGGGGAGCAGATAGATGCCAGAGCCGATCATGTTGCCCACGCACAGCGCCAGCACCATCCAGAACCCCAGACCTTTGCCCTTTGTGCCCACGCGCACCTCCTCCGCTCCCCGCTTGGGGGGACAAGAACCCCACACTAACGCTTGATTGCGCGCCGTCACCGTGTTTGTTGCAGCGGCCATGACCACCGTGACCGCCTATGATCCGCGCCTTGTCGCCGCCGCGATGGCGATGAACGAAAACCGGCTGTCCGATGCCGAGCCCTTGCTGCGCGCGCTGCTCAAGCAAAATCCCTTCGACGTGCGCGCGATCCGCCTGTTTGCCGAGCTGGCGGGGCGGATCGGGCGCTATACCGATGCGGAAAACCTGCTGCGCCGGGCGATCGAGCTCGCGCCCGGTTTCACTGCGGCGCGCGCCAATCTGGCGCTGGTGCTTTATCGCACCAACCGTGCGGCCGAAGCGATCGAGGAGCTGGCGCGCGTCACGGCGGAAGATCCCGACAACATCGGCGTGGCCAATCTCCAGGCGGCGGCTTTCGGCCGGATCGGCGAGTTCGACGAGGCGCTGGCGCTCTATGCGGCGGTGCTCAAGGAGATTCCCCGCCAGCCCAAAGTGTGGATGAGCTATGGCCACATGCTCAAGACCGTGGGCCGCACCGCCGAGGGGATCGCCGCCTATCGCCGCGCGATCGCGCTGAGCCCGGGGCTGGGGGAGGTGTGGTGGAGCCTCGCCAATCTCAAGACAGTGCGCTTTTCGGACGAGGACATCGCGGCGATGGAGGCGGCGCTGCAAGCGGCCGATCTCGCGCCCGAAGACCGCTGGCATCTCGATTTCGCGCTGGGCAAGGCGTTCGAGGATCGCGGCGCGGCTCCGGCGGCGTTCGCGCACTATGCCGCCGCCAACGCTTTGCGCAAGAAGCGGATGCCCTACAAGGCCGAAGATACGACCGAGCAGGTCGATGCCGCCATCGCTGCGGCCACTCCTGCGCTGTTCGCGCGCCTGGCCGGGGCCGGGTGCGCCGCGCCCGATCCGATTTTCGTGCTGGGCATGCCGCGCGCCGGGTCGACCCTGATCGAGCAGATCCTCTCCAGCCACAGCGCGGTGGAGGGCACCTCCGAACTGCCCGAGATCGCCATGCTCGCGCGCGCGATCGACGATTATCCCGCCGCGCTGGCCGATATGGCGCCGGACGAGCTGCGCAAGATCGGCGAAGACTATCTCGCGCGCACGCGGGTGCAGCGGCATACGGCGCGGCCGCTGTTCATCGACAAGATGCCCAACAACTGGCTGCACACCGGATTTATCCACCTCATCCTGCCGAACGCCCGGATCATCGACGCGCGGCGCCATCCGCTTGCTTGCTGCTTTTCGAACTTCAAGCAGCACTTCGCGCGCGGGCAGGGCTTTACCTATGATCTGGAGGACATGGGGCGCTATTACCGCGATTATGTGCGGCTGATGGCGCATCTCGATGCAATGCTGCCGGGGCGGGTGCACCGCGTGATCCACGAGCGGCTGATCGAGGATACCGAAAGCGAAGTGCGCGCGCTGCTGGCGTATTGCGGGCTGGAATTCGAGCCTGCGTGCCTTGCGTTCTACAACAACGCGCGCGCGGTGCGCACGCCCAGCTCGGAGCAGGTGCGCCAGCCGATCAACCGCGACGGCACCGAAGCGTGGAAAGCGTTCGAAGCGTGGCTGGACCCGCTCAAAGCCGCGCTTGGGCCGGTGCTGGCGGCCTATCCCGATGCGCCGGAGCGCTGCTGAAGGCGCAGCGTGTCGGTTTGGCCACAGGTGTATCGGAACCGCAGAGTCTTGCCGGGTTCGGCTTGATTTTTGAGGTTTGCCCTGCGCATTCTTTCAGATGTACGCATAAAGTGGGATGGGCAAAACTATGAAGATGTGCAGCGCCGTGATGGCCAAGCGTTTGACCCGGCTGGCCTTGCTGGCTTCGACCGCGCTCGCCGCGCCCGCCGTGATGGCGCAGGACGCTGCGCCCGAGGCGCAGGCAGAGATCACCGGTTCCGATCCCAACGAGATCATCGTCACCGCGCAGAAGCGCAGCGAAAACCTGCAGAATGTGCCGATCTCGATCCAGGCCCTGGGCACGCAAAGGCTTGAGGCGCTCAACGTTGCGAGCTTCGACGACTACGCCAAGGTGCTGCCCAGCGTCAGTTTCCAGTCGTTCGGCCCGGGCCAGACGCAGCTTTCCTTCCGCGGCATCACCAGCGGCGGTGACGGCCTGCGCGGCGGTTCGCAGCCTACCGCCGCGGTCTATCTCGACGAAGTGCCGGTCACCACGATCGGCAACGTGGTCGATCTCCACGTCTATGACATCGCCCGGGTCGAGGCGCTCTCGGGCCCGCAAGGCACGCTGTTCGGCGCGAGCTCGCTGGCGGGCACCTTGCGCATCATTCCCAACAAGCCCGATACCACCGGCACGTATGGGCGTGTCGACGTTCAGGGCAGCAAAGTCGGCAAGGGCGGCGTAGGGGGCAGCGCCGAGGCTTTCATCAACGTGCCGCTGTCCGATCGGGTGGCGCTGCGCGTGATGGGCTTCTACCAGCGCGATGCGGGCTACATCGACAATATCCCCGGCACGCGGACCTATTCGCTGGGCGACACCGACCCTACCACCAACGTCACGATCAACAATGCCGCGCTGGTGAAGGACAATTTCAACACGGCCGAAACCACCGGCGGCCGCGCCGCGCTCAAGATCGATCTCGACGACAACTGGACCATCCAGCCCTCGGTGATCTACCAGTACCAGAAGACGCGCGGCTCGTTCCTGTTCGATCCGCGCCGCGGCGACCTTAGAGTTACCGACTATACGCCTTCGTTCAACCGCGATGCCTGGGCGCTTGCCACGCTGACCATTCAGGGCAAGCTCGGCAACTGGGACCTGACTTACGCCGGCGGCTATTTCGACCGCAAGATCGACAACCAGGGCGACTATTCGGAATATTCGGTTGCCTATGACGCGTTCGAGGGTGGGTATTACACCAACTTCCCCACAGCGAGCGGCGGGTTCCTCGATCCGACCCAGATCTTCCACGGCCATGACGCGTTCACCAAGCAGAACCACGAAGTGCGCATCGCCTCGCCATCGGGCGATCGCTTCCGCATGGTCGCCGGGGTCTTTTACCAGCGCCAGACCGATCGGATCACCGCCGACTATTTCATTCCCGGCCTTGCCGATATTCCCAATTCGCCGGCAGTGCCGAGATCGGGCGACAACCTCTTTGCAACGCGTGCTTACCGTGTGGACCGGGACTATGCGGCGTTCATCGACGGGTCCTACGACCTGACCAGCAATCTCACGCTGGCGGCCGGCCTGCGCACGTTCATTGTCAAGAACAGCCTCATCGGCTTTTCGGGGTTCCAGTCCAACACCACCCGGCCCGATTGCGTGCCGGTGAACGCGGACAACCGGGTGTGCGACAACTTCAACCGGCTGACCAACCAGACGGGCGAGACGCACCGGGTCAACCTCACCTGGAAAATCGACCCTGATCGGCTGGTCTACCTGACCTATTCGACCGGGTATCGCCCGGGCGGCAACAACCGCCGTCCGAACGTCAATCCCTATGTCGCCGATACGCTGAGCAACTACGAATTCGGCTTCAAGACATCGTGGTTCGACCGCAAGCTGCGGCTCAACGGCGCGGTGTTCTACGAGAAGTGGAACCAGCTGCAGTTCGGCCTCAGCCCGGTTGGTTCAGCCGGTGTGACCAACATCTACAACGCGGGCGATGCGCGGGTCTATGGCGCGGAAATGGACTTCAACCTGCGGCTCGGCGGGCTCACGTTCTCGGGCTCGGGCACTTATATTGACGCCGCCTTGACCACGGACTTCTGTTCGTTCGACGCCAGCGGCAATCCCGATTGCACGCTCGGGGTCGTGGCTGCGCCGAGGGGCACGTCGCTGCCGGTCCAGCCCAAGTTCAAGGGCAACATGACCGCGCGCTACGATTTCGACCTGGGCAAGGCCAAGGCGTTCGTGCAAGGCTCGCTGTTTCATCAGTCGGGTACGCGCTCCTACCTCTCGACGCTCGAGGCGAACCTGCTCGGCTCGACCCGGGGATTCCAGACGTTCGACTTCTCGGTGGGCGCGAAAGTCGCCGGGTTCGATATCTCCGCCTATATCGAGAATGCGTTCGACCGGCGCGGCATCCTGAGCATCAACACGGTCTGCACGCCGACGATCTGCGGCGCGGGGCGGCGCTTCTTCCCGATCAAGCCGCAAGTGTTCGGGCTGAAGCTCGGCCACGATCTGTGATCATGGCGCTGCGCCGGTAGCCGGGCCGGCGCGGCGGATACTGGTTTGGCCGATCAGGGCCGATCGAGCACGTAGCCCAACGCGCGCACGGTGCGCAGCATGTCGCCCGCGCCCGCCTCGCGCAGCGCGCGGCGCAGGCGGCTGACCCAGGCGTCCACCGTGCGCTCGTCGAGCGGCGGTTCCACTTTGCCGAGCGCGGCGATCAGCTGCGCGCGGCTGAACACGCGGCCCGGCTGCTCCATCAGATAGCGCAGCAGGCGAAATTCGTTGGGCATCAGCGGGATCGGCCGGTCCTTCCAGCGCACCTGCAGCGCGGACAGATCAAGCGCGAGCTCGCCCAGCCGCACGGTGCGCGCGGCTGCCCCCCGCGCGGTGAGCTCGACCGCCAGCACCCGGTCGAGCAGTGCCGCGCGGGTGAGCGGGCCGATGATGTAATCGTCGGCCCCGGCGCGCAGCGCGCGGCGCTTGGCATCCTCGTCATCTTCTTCGAGGATCATCGTGACATGCGCGGCCTCGGTCTGCGGATCGAGGCGCAGGCGGCGGCACAGCTCGAGCCCGGAAAGCGCGGGCAGCAGCCAATCGACGACCACCCACGCGCGTCCTTCGAGCAGCGGCAGCGGCGCGGCTCCATCCCACACGTGAAAGACGGCGCGCAGATCGCCGTGGTCAAAGGGATCCTGCCCGCCCGCCAGCGCTCCGGTCAGCAGGATGTCTATCTGCGGCATGAACCCCGCGCTCCCCCCAGTCCATGTGTCATAGGGAGGGATGTGTGGGGCGGTGATATGACGGGCGCATGACGAACCGATTGCGCCCCGAGGCACTGGCGCGCACCCGACGCACAAAGGGCCGACTCTTTCGAGCCGACCCTTTGGTGCTACGTAATGCTGCGGATGGTCAGCCGACGACGCGCTCGGCCAGAACGGTGAGGCCCTTGTCGCCGACTTCGGCAAAGCCGCCTTCGACCATGATTTCCTCAGGTGCCGCGCCCGCGCTGCGATAGACTTTCAGCGCACCGTCCTTGACGATCGCCATGACCGGCGCATGGCCTTCGAGCACGCCGAATTCGCCCTCCGCGCCGGGAACGACGACCATGTAGACATCTTCCGAGCGGACGAGGCGGGCCGGGGTAACGAGTTCGAAGTGGAGCATCTTGAACCTCTACTCCCCTCCCGCTTGCGGGAGGGGTCGGGGGTGGGCGGAGGCGGAGCGCGAAGCCCACCCCAAACCCCTCCCACCAGCAGGAGGGGCTTTCAGGTTATCAGGCTTCGTCGGCCATCTTCTTGGCCTTGGCGACTGCATCGTCGATGCCGCCGACCATGTAGAATGCGCTCTCCGGCAAGTGGTCATATTCGCCGTCGACCACGGCCTTGAACGAGCGGACGGTATCTTCGACCTGCACGAACTTGCCCGAGATGCCGGTGAACACTTCGGCCACGTGGAACGGCTGGCTGAGGAAGCGCTGCAGCTTGCGGGCGCGCGCCACGGTCACTTTGTCTTCTTCCGAAAGCTCGTCCATGCCCAGAATGGCGATGATGTCCTGCAGCGACTTGTACTTCTGCAAGGTTTCCTGAACGCGGCGGGCGGTCTCGTAGTGCTCCTGGCCAACAACCGCCGGCGTCAGCACGCGGCTGGTCGAATCGAGCGGATCGACCGCCGGATATATGCCCAGCTCCGAAATCGCGCGGTTGAGCGTGGTCGTTGCGTCCAAGTGGGCGAACGACGTGGCCGGGGCCGGGTCGGTCAAATCGTCGGCGGGCACGTAGATCGCCTGCACCGAGGTGATCGAACCCTTGGTGGTCGAGGTGATGCGTTCCTGCAGCGCGCCCATGTCGGTCGACAGGGTCGGCTGGTAACCCACGGCCGAAGGAATGCGTCCGAGCAGCGCCGATACCTCCGAACCCGCCTGCGTGAAGCGGAAGATGTTATCGACGAAGAACAGCACGTCCTGGCCTTCCTCGTCGCGGAAGTATTCGGCCATGGTCAAGCCCGAGAGCGCGACGCGGGCGCGCGCGCCCGGCGGCTCGTTCATCTGGCCGAACACCAGCGCCACCTTGGAGCCTTCGGGGGTCGGGTTGCCCTCGGCGTCCTTGGCGATCACGCCCGCGTCGAGGAATTCGTGGTAGAGATCGTTGCCCTCGCGGGTGCGCTCACCCACGCCCGCGAACACCGAAACGCCGCCGTGGCCCTTGGCGATGTTGTTGATCAGTTCCTGAATGAGCACGGTCTTGCCCACGCCGGCGCCGCCGAACAGACCGATCTTGCCGCCGCGCGCATAAGGCGCGAGCAGGTCGATCACCTTGATGCCGGTGACCAGAATGGCCGCTTCGGTAGATTGCTCGATGAATTCAGGCGCCTTGGCATGGATCGGATTGCGCTTGGCCGCGCCGACCGGGCCGCGCTCATCGATCGGCTCGCCGATCACGTTCATGATCCGGCCGAGGGTCATCGGGCCAACCGGCACCGAGATCTGCGCGCCGGTGGCGGTGACAGGCTGGCCGCGCGTCAGGCCATCGGTCGAGTCCATCGCGATGGTGCGCACGGTGTTCTCGCCCAGATGCTGCGCCACTTCGAGCACGAGGCGGCTCCCATTGTTGTCGGTCTCGAGCGCTGAGAGAATCGCGGGCAGCTCGCCGGTGAAGCTCACGTCGACAACCGCGCCGATCACCTGGCTGATCTTGCCGGTGGGTGCATTGCCGAGGATGGGCATGGTAAGTTCGGTTGCGGTGGCCATTGGTGTTTCCTTGCCTTCTATTCGGTCATTTCAGGACGTTTGCGCGCCTGCGGTTCTGGTGGTTTATTGGACTACCCATTTGCCGTGGGCGACGATTTCGTCATGCATCGCGTCAGGGGCGAGATCGATCTCGCCTGGCCACGTGACAGCACCAAGATCGAGGAAGACTTGGCCGAACAGTGCTTCATCGCGCAGCGCCGCAAACATTCCAGCCCGCGCGCTATGCACAAGCTGCGACATATCAACGATGCCGGTAACGCCATCGTTGTGCCGCACTCGCAAGCACCAGCCGCCCAGAGCTTCAACCTCAGCGACACGATAGGGCGCGCGCGGGATAATCGGCGGATGCACGTTCATTCCGGTGGTGCGATTTTGTTTGGCGGCAGATTGTCTCGGCATAGCGTCCAGTTCTCAAGCAACTGCGATTGCCGCAGGCGCGCCCAAGCCAAGACTTCGGCCAGAACGCGATTCGGCAGATCGGAGGTTAGCACATCGCATGTTTCTATAGCGATGCGGGCTTCGAACTCGGCATATTGTGCGTGGAAGTGCGGCGGAGGATGATCCGGCGCGAACATCTCGATGACAATGCCGTCCCATCTGCAAATCTTTGGCATGCATCACAGCGCCTCGGCCCCGGCGATGATCTCGATCAGCTCGGTGGTGATCGCGGCCTGGCGGCTGCGGTTGTACTGGATGGTCAGCTTCTGAATCAGCTCGCCCGCGTTGCGCGTGGCGTTGTCCATGGCGGTCATCGATGCGCCTTGCTCCGACGCCTCGCGTTCGAGCAGCGCGCCGAAGATTTGCGTGGTGACATAGCGCGGCAGCAGGCCTTCGAGGATTTCGGCTTCGCTGGGCTCGTAATCGACGACCGCGCCGCTGTCGGTCGTGGCGACAGGGGCGGGGACCGGGATCAGCTGTGCAGTCACCGGATCTTGCGCCAAAGCCGATTTGAACTTGGGCGCGATGAGGTGCGCCACATCGAACTTGCCGCCTTCGAACAGCGCGATCAGCTCGCGGGCAATCGCGCCCGCTTCCTCGAAGCCCGGCGTGCGCACGGTGCTGGTGTCGAAGCCATCCGCTTTCAGATCAGGATACTCGCGCTTGATCGGCGCGCGGCCCTTCTTGCCCACAAGGTAGAACGCCACATCCTTGCCCGCCGCGATCAGTGCGCGGGCCTGAATCTTGGCTTCCTTGATGATGTTCGAATTGAGACCGCCGCACAGCCCCTTGTCGGTGTTGACCACCACGAGGAGGTGCCGCTGGCTCGAGCCGGTGCCGCGCATCAGCAGCGGCGCGTTGCCCTGGCCCGCAACCTTGGAGGCAAGGCTAGCCATCACCGCGGCAAGGCGGGTGCCATAAGGACGCGCGGCCTCAGCCGCCGCCTGCGCCTTGCGCAGCTTGGCCGCGGCGACCATCTGCTTGGCCTTGGTGATCTTCTGGGTCGATTTGACCGAGTTGATCCGCCCTTTGAGTTCCTTCAGCGATGCCATTGCATGTTCCCTGCAAGGTCGGCAGAAAATAGGGACAGTCCCTATTTATCGTGTTCCGGCCTCGGTCAAATCTCCAAAAAGGCGCGCGGGATAAATGGGGACTGTCCCTATTTTCGTCTTACGCGAACTGCTTGCCGAACGCGTCCAGCACGTCCTTGGCCTTGGCCTTCGCGCCGTCGCCGAGGTCCTTGCTGTTGCGGATTTCCGCCAGCAGATCGGCCTGCTCGCTGCGCAGATGGCGCACCAATTCGGCCTCGTATTCGGTCACGCGCTTCACCGGAATGGCATCGAGATAGCCCTGCGTGCCTGCAAAGATCACGATCGTCTGCTCTTCGAAGGCGAGCGGGCTGAACTGCGGCTGCTTGAGCAGCTCGGTCAGACGCGCGCCGCGATTGAGCAGCTTCTGCGTCGAAGCGTCGAGGTCCGAACCGAACTGCGCGAAGGCCGCCATTTCGCGGTACTGCGCCAGCTCCAGCTTGATCGAGCCGGACACCTTCTTCATCGCCTTGGTCTGCGCCGCCGAACCTACGCGCGACACCGAAAGGCCGACGTTGATCGCGGGGCGCACGCCCTGATAGAACAGGCCGGTTTCAAGGAAGATCTGGCCGTCGGTGATCGAGATCACGTTGGTCGGGATGTAGGCGGAAACGTCGCCCGCCTGCGTCTCGATGATCGGCAGCGCGGTGAGCGAGCCGCCACCCAGCGAATCGTTCATCTTCGCCGCGCGCTCGAGGAGGCGCGAGTGGAGATAGAACACGTCGCCCGGATAAGCTTCGCGGCCCGGCGGGCGGCGCAGCAGCAGCGACATCTGGCGGTAGGCCACCGCCTGCTTGGAAAGATCGTCATAGACGATGACCGCGTGCATGCCGTTGTCGCGGAAATACTCGCCCATCGTCACGCCGGTGTAGGGCGCGAGGTACTGCAGCGGCGCGGGCTCCGACGCGGTGGCGGCGACCACGATGGAATATTCCATCGCGCCGTTCTCTTCGAGCTGGCGCACGATCTGCGCCACGGTCGAGCGCTTCTGGCCGATCGCGACATAGATGCAATAGAGCTTCTTGCTCTCGTCGTCGCCCGCGTTCGGGCCCTTCTGGTTGATGAAGGTGTCGATCGCGACGGCGGTCTTGCCGGTCTGGCGGTCGCCGATGATCAGCTCGCGCTGGCCGCGGCCCACGGGAACGAGCGCGTCGATGGCTTTGAGGCCGGTCTGCACCGGCTCCGACACTGATTGGCGCGGGATGATGCCGGGGGCTTTGACTTCGACGCGCTTGCGCTCGGTATAGGCGATCGGGCCTTTGCCATCGATCGGATTGCCAAGGCCATCGACCACGCGGCCGAGCAGACCCTTGCCGACGGGAACGTCGACGATCGTGCCGGTGCGCTTGACGACATCGCCTTCCTTGATCTCGGAGTCAGACCCGAAGATCACGACGCCGACATTGTCGGCCTCAAGATTGAGCGCCATGCCCTTCACGCCGTTCGAGAATTCGACCATCTCGCCGGCCTGGACCTGATCGAGGCCGAAGATGCGGGCGATGCCGTCGCCGACCGAGAGCACGGTGCCCACTTCGGTGACTTGCGCTTCGGTGCCGAAGCTGGCGATCTGGTCCTTGATGACCTTCGAGATTTCAGCGGCGCGGATTTCCATGGACAGCCTTCCTTATAAACCTTGGAGCTTCAGCCCTTCATGGCCTGGGCGAGCGAATTGAGACGGGTGCGGATCGAGCTGTCGATCATGCGGCTGCCGATCTGGACGACCAGACCGCCCAGAATCGCCGGATCGACCACGGCAGTGAGTTTGACATCGCTGCCTTCGAGCGCTTTCAGTTTATCGGCAAGGGCGGCGGTCTGCCCGGCATCGAGCGGATGCGCGCTGGTCACCGTCGCGCTCACTTCACCGCGCTCGGCCGCCGCAATCGCGGCAAAGGCGCGCGCCATGTCGGGCAGCGAGGCAAGGCGGCGGTTGGCGGCGAGCACGCCGAGGAAATTGCCGGTCAGCGGCGAGAGGCCGAGCAGCTTGGCGATTGCAGCGATCGCCTTGGCCAAATCCTCGCGGCGCACTTCGGGATTGCGGATCAGCCCGGCCAGATCATCCGACTCGCGGATCGCGGCGGCAAGCGTATCCAGATCGCCCTCGACCACGGCCACACTGCCCTGCGCGAGCGCCAGATCATAGAGCGCGGAAGCGTAGCGCCCTGCCAAGCTGGCCGTAATCCCGCCGGAAATCTCCACGCGTCAAAGTTCCCTTCACCAAGGATAAGTCAGGCCAGCCATGGTGCTGCGCACAAATGCACAGCGGCCCGCAGACGGGGCGCGGTTAGCAACACCGCCGCCGCATTACAAGACGCCAGTTTTCAGCGCTGTGGTTTCGCGCGTTCGCGCTTGCGAAGCGGGGTCGACGCGTCCCCATGTGCAAAGATTTGCTTTGAGCGCAAAGCGCGGGATGCCACTCCATGGCCGGGCAGGCAAAGGTCGATGAAAGGAATACGGAGACCGGAAATGATCAGCGATAATGAAGCCTGGGCAGCGGTGATGGCGCGCGATCGCGCCTTCGATGGGCGCTTTGTCACCGGCGTGCTCACCACCGGCATCTATTGCCGCCCGAGCTGCGCCGCGCGCCATCCCCGGCGCGAGAACGTGCGCTTTTTCGCCGATGGCGCGGCGGCGCGCGATACGGGCCTGCGCGCCTGCCAGCGCTGCTCGCCCGACGATGTCTCGCGCGACGAGCGCGCGGTGCTGGCTGCCATCGCGGCGATCAAATCGGCCGAGCAATCGCTCGCGCTGGCCGCGCTGGCCGAGGAAACCGGCTATAGCCCCGCGCATTTCCAGCGCGTGTTCACCCGCCACACCGGGCTTTCGCCCGCCGCCTATGCCCGCGCGCTGCGCGCCGAGCGCACGGCCCAAGCCCTCACGGAGACTCCCCGCGTGACCGATGCCATCTATGACGCCGGCTTTTCCGGCCCTTCGCGTTTCTATGCCGCCAGCGAAGGGCGGCTGGGCATGAGCCCGTCTGCCTGGGCGCACGGCGGGCGCGGGGTCACGATCCGCTGGGCCGTGGTGCCGACAACGCTGGGCAGGATGCTTGTTGCCGCGACCGACCGGGGCGTCTGCCGCCTCTCGTTCAACGAAGACCCGGCGGCATTGGCCAAACGCTTCCCCAATGCAGAGCTGGCCCAAGGCGGCGCGCCGTTCGAAGCCTTGCTCGCCGAGATCGTCGCGGCGGTGGAAGCGCCCGGTGAGCGGGATTTCGCGCATATCCCGATCGATGTGAAGGGCACCGCTTTTCAGGAAGCGATCTGGCGCGAGCTGCGCCGCATTCCGCGCGGCGAAACCCGCACTTATGCGCAGCTCGCCGCCGCCGTGGGCAATCCGGGTGCCGTGCGCGCGGCGGGCTCGGCGAACGGGGCGAACCATGTTTCGGTGCTCATCCCCTGCCACCGCGTGATCCGCACCGACGGCAGCCTTGGCGGCTATGCCTGGGGCCTTGATATCAAGCAGGAACTGCTGGCGCGGGAAAGGCCTTAACACCGCGCGGCCGCTGCGATAGCATCTCGCCGGATCAGACCACACCCGGGGAGCCCAGCCATGACCACCACTCTCGCGCTTAGCGCAGATATGCCGCAGACCATAGGCGAGGCCTTTGCGCATATCGGCACGGTCACCACGCCGACGGCGATGGACATCAAGGTCATGGTGCTGGTCGAGGCGGCGAGCCGCGAGCTTTACCGCGCCACTGCGGCGGGCAGCGACAATCCGGCAGTGGCCGATCTGCTCGTTGCCAATGGCAATGAGGAGTTCCTCCACGCGGTCCGCGCCGCCGCTGCGCTCAAGGCGCTCACCGGCGAGGACTTCACCCCGCCTTCTGCCGAGAACAATCCCTACCTCGCCGACGGAGCTTTCCCGATCGGCGAACTGACCCCGGCGGCGCTGCGCAAGCTGGCGCAGACCGAGTTCGACGGCGAGCTGCTTTACGAAGGCTGGGCCGCGAGCATCGGCAATGCCGAAGCCGCCGCGCTCTTTCGCGCCAACGGCAAGGAAGAAACCGATCACGGCAACCGCCTGCTCGCGGCGGCAGCGCTGCTGGAGGGGTGAGGCAAACGGACCTCGTCATTGATGCGTTGATCGCGGCGGAGGGGCTTCCCGCTGCCTACCACGACACGGTCGATCGCTTTTGGCGGCCCCTTGTCGCCACGATCGCGGCGGCGGCTTCAGAAAAGACGATGCAGCCGCTGATCGTCGGCGTCAACGGCTCGCAAGGCAGCGGAAAATCCACACTTTGTGGCATGCTCGAAGTGTTGCTGCGCGAAGAGCACGGCCTGAATGCGGCGACCCTGTCGCTTGATGATCTATATCTGACCCGGCGTGAGCGCGCCGCGCTTGCCGCCACCGTCCACCCCCTGCTCGCGACGCGCGGCGTTCCGGGCACGCACGATGTAGCGCTTGGCGAGGCGGTGCTTAAAGCTGTGCGCCAAGGCCGCGCCGGGCTGCACTTGCCGCGCTTTGACAAAGCGCGTGACGACCGCGTGCCAGAAACCGGATGGCCGCAGATCACCGCGCCCATCGATGTTCTGCTGTTCGAAGGCTGGTGCATGGCTTCAACGCCGCAGCCAGGCGCTGATCTCGTCGCGCCGATCAATCGCCTTGAGGCTGATGAGGACGCGGATGGCACTTGGCGCGCTTATGTCAACACCGCGTTGGAAGGCCCTTATCGCGCGCTCTTTGCCAAAATCGACTATCTCGTGATGCTCGCAGCGCCAGAGTTCGAGGCCGTGCTCGGCTGGCGGCAACTGCAGGAGCAGAAGCTGCGCGCGCGCATCGGTGGCGGGATGAGCGACAGCGAGTTGGCGCGCTTCGTGATGCACTATGAGCGGATCACGCGGCATGCTCTCGCAGTGCTGCCGGGCCGGGCTAACGCACTGATCACATTGGGCCGCGATCACGCGGTCACCGGACTCACCTTCGCGGTAGCGGCGCGCTAGCTGCGCCGTTCAGTGCGGCGGCAGTGGCAGCCCCGGCGCGGCGGCGGCCATCACTTTGTCGAACAGCGCCGCGCTTTCTGGAATGTCCGAGTTGACCAGAATGGCGATGCCGGTCTTCTGCTTCGGATAGTGCACGATCATCGAGCGGAAGCCCTGCCATGAGCCGGAGTGGTATTCGATCGGCGTTCCGTCCACGGTCGCGCTGAACCAGCCCATGCCGTAGAACGAGGTCTTGTCCCGGTCGGTCTTGATCACCGGGGCCTTGGCCTTGGCCCAGAGCGGCGCGAAGGCCGGGTTGGGCACGTCCATCGCGGCCAGATAGGTCGCGAAATCGCGCGCGCTGATATACGTGCTGCCATCGGCGGTGTGGTTGAAGGTGGTCGAGACCCAGGCCTGATTCTGGAGCGGCGCGCCGAGCTTGCCGCCCTCGCGCTCATAGCCTGAGGCGCGGCCGGGGATGATGTCGGCTTCCGAATTGTCGCGAGTCGCCGCCATGCCCAGCGGCTTGAAGATATGGCTGGTGAAATAGACGTGATAGGGCGCACCGGTCAGCTTTTCGATCACCATGCCCAGCATGATGTAAGCGGCGTTGCAATAGACCCATTTTGCGCCCGCAGGCCGGGTCTTGGGCATCTTGTAGATCAGCTGGCGCACCTGCTCCCATGACAATGTCTTCTGCAGATCGACCCCGGCGTAATCATCGTCGAGCCCCGAGGAATGCGCCAGCAGGTGTTTGAGCCTGATGTCGGCCCAGCTGGCGGGAACATCGGGAAAGTGCTTCGCGATCGGATCCTCGACGCTGAGCTTGCCCTCCTGCTGCAGCATCAGGATGGCCAGGCTGGCAAACTGCTTGCCGGTCGATCCGGTCTGAAACAGCGTATCGGGCGTCACCGGCACCTGCCACTCCAGATTGGCGCTGCCATAGCCGGAAAGGCGCGTGATCTTGCCGTCTTGCTCGATCCCGATCGCCAGACCCGGGATGTTCTGCCGCTTGAGCTCTGCGGTCACCGCATCGTCGAGGCTGTCCGCGCGGGCTGCGGGCGTGGCGGCGATGGCAAGGAGCAAGGCAAGACCGGTCGCGGACGTTCTGTCCATTGTGAAGACCCCCCAGAGAAACACACTACCCGGAAGGCTAATCAACCAGCGCGAGCGTCGCAAGCCCGCAGCGGCATGCCTAGCGTGTCCGCCAGGACTGCGGTGGGCGAAGGCGGGTCAGGCCGCGCGTTCGAGCCTTGCGACCGCAATGTCCTGTTCGCGCGCCCGTGCCTGCGCCAGATCGTACGCCGTCTGCATCCGCAGCAAGGTATCGGCCTTCACGCCAAACGCTTTTTCGAACCGGATCGCCATGTCTGCCGAGAGGCTGGCATGGCCATTGAGCAATGTACTCAATGCCTGACGCGAGACGCCGAAATGGCGGGCGAGTGCGGCGACATTGATGCCGTGGGGCTCGACGATCTCGCTCTTGAGCCAATCGCCGACATGACCGGCGAGCGAGGGATGCATTCTAAGCGCCATGATAGTCCTCCAGATCCAGATCGGTCAGGGCTCCCGTGTCGTTAATCATAAAGGTCAGCCGCCAATTGCGCGTCACCGTCATGGCCCAAGTTCCGCGGCGATCTCCGGTCAGCGCATGCAGTCCATAATTGGGCGGCACCGCCAGTTCGTCCAGTGACCCAGCAGCATCGATAAACGCCAGCATCTTGCGAAGCCGGTCAACGTCCCCGACAAGTCCTTTGGCATTCCCGGTTTCAAAGAACTTGCGGAGTGCCTTGTGGCGGATGCTCTCAATGTCCACGTGTCACGCCATACTTGACGCATGAAAAAGTGTCAAGCACCACATGACGACTCGGTCTCAAACAAACGAATAGGGATCGATATCCACCGCCACGCGCACGCCGGGCGGAAAAGTCAGCTCGCCCAGCCATGCGCGGATGATTGCCTGCACTTCGGCGGAGCGGCGCGCGTTGATGAGCAGGCGGTAGCGGTAGCGGCCGCGCAGCAGCGAGAGCGGGGCGGGGGCAGGGCCGAGCACCATGACGTCAGGCAGTTCGGGCCGGGAGCCGCCGATCGCGCGCGCGGCGTCACGCGCTTCGGCCTCGTCCTCGCTCGACACGATGATCGCGGCCCAGCGTCCGAACGGCGGCGCGCCCGCCTCGCGCCGCGCCTCCGTTTCGGCGGCATAGAACGCATCGCGGGTGCCGCTGGCGAGCGCGGCGATCACCGCGGCGGCGGGGTGCCGCGTCTGGATCAGCACTTCGCCCGGCTTCGCCCCGCGCCCGGCGCGCCCGGCCACTTGCGCGATCTGCTGATACGTGCGCTCGGCGGCGCGCAGATCGCCGCCCTCCAGCCCCATATCGGCATCGATCACCCCCACCAGCGTGAGCTCGGGAAAGTGGAAGCCTTTGGTCACGAGCTGCGTGCCCACGATCACATCGATCGCGCCGCTCTCTGCCTGCGCGACGAACTCCGCCGCCTTGGCCGCGCTGGTCAGCGTGTCCGAGGTGACCAGCGCGACACGCGCGCCGGGGAGGATTTCGGCGACCTCGTCGGCGATCCGCTCCACCCCCGGGCCGCAAGCGACGAGGCAATCGGGCTCGCCGCATTCGGGGCAGGTCGGCGGCGGCGGCACTTCGTGGCCGCAATGATGGCACGCCAGCCGCCGCGAGAGCCGGTGCTCGACCAGCCAGGCCGAACAATTGGGACATTTGAAGCGAAACCCGCAGTGGCGGCAGAGCGTCAGCGGGGCATAGCCGCGCCGGTTGAGGAACAAGAGGCTTTGCTCGCCCTTGGCCAGCCGGTCCTGCAGCGCCTCGACCAGGGGCGGGGCCAGCCAGCGCCCGCGCGGCGGCGCATCCTCGCGCAGATCGATCACGCGGATTTCGGGCAGCCGCGCGCCGCCGAACCGGTCCGGCAGCACCAGCCGCTCATAGCGCCCCATCTCGGCCATCTGCAGGCTTTCGAGCGCGGGGGTGGCGCTTGCCAGAATGATCGGCGCGCCTTCGAAGCGCGCGCGCATCACCGCCACGTCGCGCGCATTGTAGCGCACGCCGTCGTCCTGTTTGAACGAGATCTCGTGCGCCTCGTCCACCACGATCAGCGCGAGGCGCGGGAAGGGCAGGAACAGCGCCGAACGCGCTCCCACCACCACGCCCGCGCCGCCAAACGCCACCTGCCGCCACGCGCGCCGCCGCTCCGAAGCCTTGAGACCCGAATGCCACAGCACCGGCGGCGCTCCGAAGCGCGCCTCGAACCGCGCAAGGAACGCCGCCGTCAGTGCGATTTCGGGCAGCAGCACGAGCACCTGTCCGCCCGCCTCGATCGCGGCGGCGATGGCCTCGCAGTAGACCTCGGTCTTGCCCGATCCGGTCACCCCGTCGAGCAGGAAGGTGCGGAATGCGCGCGCCTCGACCGCGCCGACCATCGTCGCTGCCGCCTCGGCCTGAAGGGCGGACAACTGCGGCTGGGCAAAGCGCGGGTTCGGCGGGGGGTAGGGCCGGTCGCTGTCGACCAGCACCGGCTCGAGGAGCCCGGCATTCACCATGCCGCGCAGCACGCCTTCGGAAACGCCCGCGATTTCGGCCAACTCGCGGATCGCGCCTTGCTCGTCGCCGATCAGGTCCATCGCCTGCAGCCGCTGCGGGGTCATGCGCGGCGGTTCGCTCCCGGTCAGGCGGTATTCGGTCACCGTCCCGCCGCCGCGCAATGCCGCGCTGCTCGAGAGCGCCATGCGCACCACCGCGCCGAGCGGGGCGAGGTAGTAGTCCGCGCACCATTCGGCCAGCCGCCGCAAGGGCGCAGGCAGCGGCGGCACGGGCAGCACGCCCAGCAGCGGGCGCAGCTTGGCGGCGGCCACTTCCGCGCCGGGCAGCCGGCCATCGTCCCACACCACCGCCACGATCTGGCGCGGCCCGAGCGGGGCGAGCACCACGCTGCCCGGCGCCACTTCCATCCCCGCAGGCACGCGGTAATCGAGCGCGCCCAGCGCGGCATTGAAAACGAGGCAGCGAACACGGTCCATCGCGGTCTACTAAGGCGGTTGGTGCGGTTCGGCAAAGGCGAGGGGAGAATAAGTGAAACACTTTTCCCGCTACAAACCCCCGAACGCCGGGCTATAGCCCGCGCAGACTCACCAGCAGGACACCGCGCCATGAAATTTTTCGTCGATACCGCCGACACCGCCGAAATCGCTGAAATGGCGGCCACCGGGCTGCTCGATGGGGTGACTACCAATCCCTCGCTCATCGCCAAGTCGGGCCGCGATTTCATGGACGTGACCCGCGAAATCTGCGCGCTCACCCATGGCCCCGTCTCGGCCGAAGTGATCGCGCTCGATCACGAGGGGATGATGCGCGAGGCCGAAATCCTGCGCAAGATCGCCGACAATGTGTGCATCAAGGTGCCGCTGACGATCGAGGGCCTCAAGACCTGCAAGAAGCTGACCGGCGATGGCACGATGGTCAATGTCACGCTGTGCTTTTCGGCCAATCAGGCGCTGCTCGCGGCCAAGGCGGGCGCGACCTTCGTCTCGCCCTTCGTCGGCCGCCACGATGACAACGGGTTCGACGGGATGGACCTCATCCGCGACATCCGCCTGATCTACGACAACTATGCCTTCGCCACCGAAATCCTCGTCGCCTCGATCCGCCACGGCGTGCATGTGCTCGAAAGCGCAAAGATCGGCGCGGATGTGATCACCGCGCCGCCTGCGGTGATCAAGGGCCTGTTCAAGCATGTCCTGACCGAAAAGGGCATCGAGGGCTTTCTTGCAGATTGGGCCAAGACGGGGCAGAGCATAGGTTAATCGAACGACTAAACGTTAAGGCGGCGAACCGAACTTGAGCGACACCACCCCTCTCGACCAATTCCGGACCGTTCTGGCGGGCACGGCGCGCGCGGTTTCGGATGATCCGGAAGTCGAAGTGGCGTGGACCGCCGAGGCCGCCAGCCAGTCGGGCGGCAATCTGCGCCTGCCGATGCCGGGGCGCACGCTCCCCGCGGCGCAAGTGGCGCAGGCGCGCGGCGCGGCCGACTCGATGGCGCTGCGGCTACGGCTGCACAACGATGTGCTGCACCAGCGCGGTGCCCCGGCCGAGCCTGCCGCGCGCGCCTGCTACGATGCAGTCGAGCAAGTGCGCTACGAGGCGCTGGGGAGCGATGGCTATGGCGGGATGCGCGGCAATATCGGCGCGGTGACCGATGCGCGCCTAGCCAGCGATCCGATCGCGCGGGCGTCGCGCAGCGAAGACGTGCCGCTGGCGTCCGCGCTCGCCATGCTGCTGCGCGAACGCCTGACCGGCGAGCCGGTGCCGCCCGGCGCGCAGGAAGGAACCGACATGGTGCGCGGCTGGATCGCCGAGCGCGCCGAGGCCGATTTTGCCGCGCTCGCCGATGTGCTGGGCGATCAGAAGGCGTTCCAGCAACTGGCGCTCGACATGCTGGGCCACCTCGATCTCACCAAGACCAGCGAGAACGAGGAAAACGACAGCGACGAAGACCAGGGCGAGGACGGCGACAACGACGACGAGGACCAGCCCGACACTTCCGAAGATTCCGCCGAGCAGCAGCCCACCGAAGTCGCGGGCGAGCCGAGCGAGAGCGAGGAGCAGGGCGAGCAGGAGCAGGACGCCGAGCGCCCCGAGGAAACCGCCGATGCCGATCTGGCCGATGACGGCGAGGAGGGCATGCTCCCCACCCGGCCCAATCGCCCGTGGACCGATCTGCCCGATGGCTGGGACTACAAACCCTATACCACCGCGCACGACGAGGTCGTTCTCGCCAGCGAACTGTGCGACGAGGACGAGCTGACCCGGCTGCGCGCTTATCTCGACGCTCAATTGAAAGGGCTGCAGGGCGTGGTCACCCGCCTCGCCAACCGGCTCCAGCGCCGGCTGATGGCGCAGCAGAACCGCTCGTGGGATTTTGATCAGGAAGAAGGCATGCTCGATGCCGCGCGGCTGGCGCGGGTGATCAGCTCGCCCGGGCATTCCTTGTCCTACAAGATCGAGCGCGAGGTGAAGTTCAAGGACACCGTGGTCACCCTGCTGATCGACAATTCGGGCTCGATGCGCGGGCGGCCGATCTCGATCGCGGCGATCAGCGCGGATATCATGGCGCGCACATTGGAGCGCTGCGGGGTCAAGACCGAGATCCTCGGCTTCACCACCCGCGCGTGGAAAGGCGGCCAATCGCGCGAGGCGTGGCTGGCGGGCGGAAAACCAGCGCATCCCGGCCGTCTCAATGACTTGCGCCACATTGTTTACAAGAAGGCTGACGAGCCGTGGCGGCGCGCGCGCAAGAATCTCGGGCTGATGATGCGCGAGGGGCTGCTCAAGGAGAACATCGACGGCGAGGCGCTTATCTGGGCGCACAGCCGCCTGCTTGCGCGGCAGGAAGACCGCCGCATCCTGATGGTGATCTCGGACGGCGCGCCGGTCGACGATTCCACTCTCTCGGTCAACAACGCCGGCTACCTCGAGCAGCACTTGCGCCAGGTAATCGGCTGGATCGAAAAGCAATCGCCGGTGCAATTGGTCGCCATCGGCATCGGCCACGACGTCACGCGCTACTATCGCCGCGCGGTCACGATCATGGATGTCGAGCAATTGGGCGGCACGATGGTCGAACAGCTCGCAGGCTTGTTCGAGGACGATTGACTTTCCGCTTGTAATTGCCGCACGCTCTATCCAGTCTCGCGGGCAAGGGGAGCGGGATTGGGGCATAACAGAAGATTTGCTGCAGGGATTGCCGCGCTTTGCGTTCTTGTCTTCAGCCGCGAATCGCTGGCGATGCAGGACGCCGCGCCCTTGGCGACCGCGCCCGTCGCCGCAATCGCGCCGCCGTCTGCCGCGGCCGATGCCGTGGTTTCCGCGCCCTCGGCTCCGGTAGCCGCGCCGTGTGCGTGCCTCGCGATTGCCGCGCTCACCCCGATCAGGCTTGAGCTGCTGGAAACGGTCAGCAGCAAGACCAGCGTCACCGGGACCACGTTCAAGCTCGCGCTCAAGGACGCCATCGTCGTGGACGGAACCGAACTGGTGCCCGCCGGAACGCCGGGCTTTGGCGAAGTTGTCCATGCCAAGAAAAGCGGCATGAGCGGCACGGGCGGGGAACTGGTCGTCGCGGCGCGCTATCTCGAGCTTGGCGGTCAGCGCATCAGGCTGCGCAGCATGACGCTCTCGTCGACCGGCAGGGATAATACCGTGCTGGCGGCTGCGTCGGCGCAGGCGATCAGCTTTCTGGCCTTCGCCATTCGCGGCAAGAACACCGAATTTCCGGCAGGCAGCATCGCCAGCGCCAAGATCGCCGAACTGGCGTGGATTCCGAAATCGGCAACGGCGGCCAAGCCCGAGCCGGCCGTTGCCGCCGTGCCATCAACCTCAACCCCAACCCCAGCAGGAGTAACGCAGTGAACCCCATCAAGATTGCTTTGGCCGCCTCGGCCCTGTTTGCCCTTTCGGCTCCGGCCCAAGCCGCAGACGCGCCTGCCGCGCCGATTGCGCTGCCCAAGCCGCCAGCGGGCAAGGGCCAGATCGTGTTTTTCCGGCCCGGGGCGATGGGCTTCGCGCTCGGCTGCTCGGTCAATGAGAATGGCCAGAAGATCAGCTCGCTCGGCGCGGGCAAGTATTTTGTCATGGTCACGACGCCCGGCCGCCATGAATTCACGGTCAAGAGCGAGGCCAAAGACACGCTGGCGCTCGAAGTCGAATCGGACGAGACCCAGTTCGCCAGCTGCAAGATCAAGATGGGCATCATGGTCGGGCGCCCCGATCTGCGTCCCGCCACCGAAGAGGAGTTTCGCAAGAATGCCAAGCTCAAGCTGGTCGATGCCGAAGACATGGGCCCCGGCCCCGGCGCCTTGCGGCCCGATGAGCTGAAAGCGGCGCTGGCCGCCTCTGCCGCTCCGGCCGAGCCTGCCGCGCCCGCCGCCACGAACTGAGCAAGGCTTCGCGCGGTCGCCCGCACGTTCTGGATTGATCCGGAACGTGCGGGCTGCACCAGGGTACGCAGGGCTTCTGCCGAGTCTGCGATTGGCCTTTCCGCCTTCGTCATTGGCATCTGCCATGACGTCACGCGCGCCGAGCAAGGCGCGCGCCCAGACGAGCACGATTGACGGCTGGGCTTTAATCGGACAGTTAAACAGCCATGACCGCCCTGATGTCCGTCTCCGAAGCTGTCGCCTCGCGCCGCTCGATCCGCCGCTTCCTGCCCGATCCGGTCGAGCGCGCGGTGCTGGAGCGGGTGCTTGCCAAAGCGCAGCGCGCGCCTTCGGGCGGGGATACCCAGCCGTGGAACGCGGTGATCGTCACCGGGGCGGAGTTGACGCGGATCAGCAGCGCGATTGTGGAACTGGCCAAGACCGCGCCGCTGGGCGCAGGGGTGGAATACCCGATCTATCCCGCCGAGCTCGATGGGCGCTATGCGGCGCAGCGCATGGCGGTGGGGCAAGCGATGTTCACCGCGGCCGGCATCGCGCGCGGCGACCGCGCGGCGCGGTTTGCCCAGATGCGCCAAAACTGGGAAAGCTTCGGCGCGCCGGTCCAGCTGTTCACCTATACGCCAAGCTACATGGGCAAGCCGCAGTGGTCGGATATCGGCATGTGGCTGCAAACGGTCATGCTGCTGCTGCGCGAAGAGGGGCTCGATAGCTGCGCGCAGGAAATCTGGGCGATGTATGGCGAGACGATGAAAGAACTGCTCGGCATTCCCGAAGGCCACATTTTCTTTTGCGGGATGGCGATCGGGCGGCGCGATCCGGCCGCCGCGATCAACACTTTCCCGGTGCCGCGCGTCCCCTTCGCGGATGTCGTGCGGTTCGAGGGCTTCTGACTTTGACGGCTGCGCAGCACGCCGTTGCTTACCCACAATCTCAATCTGGAGTGAACCACATGAATGTTGCCGAAGCCGTACTGACGCGCCGCTCGATCCGCGCTTTCAAGGATACCCCGGTCCCGCTCGAGACGCTCCGCCGGGTGATGGACACCGCGCGGTGGACGCCGTCGGGCTGCAATTTCCAGCCGTGGGAAGCCACGATCCTGACCGGCGCGCCGCTGCGCGCGCTGCAGGACAAGATGCTGACCAGCCCGCCGCAGGACCCGCGCGAGTATGCCTGGGACGATCCCGAAGTGATCCCGCAATGCCTTTCCCGTCTGCACACCGTCGGCGCGTCGATGTACACCGCGATGGGCATTGGCCGCGAAGACACCGCGGCACGCGACAATTTCATGCGCAGCAATTTCGAATCGTTCGGCGCGCCGGCTCTGCTGCTCTGCTACTTTGACCGCCGGATGGGGCCGCCGCAGTGGTCCGATGTCGGCATGTGGCTGCAGACGATCATGCTGCTGCTGCGCGGCGAAGGGCTCGACAGCTGCCCGCAGGAGGCGCTGTCGCTCCATGCCAGGCTGATCAAGGATTTCCTCGGCGTGTCCGATGAAACGCACATCTTCTTCTGCGGCATCGCCATCGGCTATCGCGATCCCGATGCCCCGGTGAACAGCTTCGAGCGCGAGCGCGAACCGGTCGACGGCAACGTGCGCTTCGACGGGTTCTGATGCGCACGCGGCGCGGCGCATCCGCCGCCGCGCCGCCCTTGACCTGGCCCCGCGCGGGCTGGCAGAGCATGCGGCCATGGAGCCAAACCCCGCGCCGCTGACCCTGTTCAACAGCCTGACCCGAAGGCCCGAGCCGTTCGTGCCGGTGCATCCGGGCGAGGCGCGGGTCTATTCGTGCGGGCCGACGGTCTACAACTACCCCCACATCGGCAACATGCGCGCCTATGTCTTTGCCGACGTGCTGGGCCGCACGCTCTCGTTCAAGGGCTACAAACTCACCCATGTGATCAACATCACCGATGTCGGCCACCTTACCGATGATGCCGATGCGGGCGAGGACAAGCTGGAAAAGGCGGCCAGGGCCTCCGCCCGGTCGATCTGGGACATCGCGCGCCATTATACCGAAGCCTATTGGGCCGATATCGCCGCGCTCAATATCCGCCAGCCCGCGCACTGGTCGATCGCCACCGACTATGTGCCGCAGATGATCGAATTTGCGAAAGGCATCGCGGACAAGCACTGCTACGAGCTGCCCTCGGGCCTTTATTTCGATGTCGCAAGCGTGGCCGACTATGGCCGCCTGGCGCGCGCCGCGACCGACGAGGGAGAGGGCCGTATCGAGGCGGTGGAAGGCAAGCGCAACGCCGCCGATTTCGCGATCTGGCGCAAGACGCCCGAAGGCGAGCGCCGCCAGATGGAGTGGGACAGCCCTTGGGGCCGGGGCGCGCCGGGCTGGCATCTGGAATGCTCGGTCATGTCGGGCGCGCTGCTCGGCTTTCCCTTCGACATCCACACCGGCGGCATCGACCACCGCGAAATCCACCACCCCAACGAGATCGCGCAGAACCAGGCGATCTGCTGCACAGGCGGCCTCGACGTGGCCTCACATTCGGGCGCCAAGATTTGGATGCACAACAATTTTCTGGTCGAGCGCAGCGGCAAGATGAGCAAGTCTTCGGGCGAATTCCTGCGCTTGCAGCTCCTCATGGACAAAGGCTACCACCCGCTCGCCTACCGCCTGATGTGCCTGCAAGCGCACTACCGGTCTGAGCTTGAGTTCTCGTGGGAAGGTGTAAGCGCAGCGCTCACCCGATTGAAGCGGATGGTGCTGGCAGTGGCCACCCTAATTCCTCCCCGGCGCGGGGAGG
>CAZGWR010000010.1:117678-139365 GCA_964529505.1 uncultured Novosphingobium sp.
CGGGGAGGAACTTTGCGGCGTTCCTCACCCGCTTCGAGGCCGCCATGTCCGACGACCTCAATACCCCGATGGCGCTCACCGTGCTCGAAGAAGTCGCCTCGCTCAAGAAGGTCGATCCGGCGGAAAAACGCGCCGCCATCGCCGCAATGGACGCCGTCCTCGGCCTCGATCTGCTGAACCTCAGCCGCGCCGACCTCCGCCTCCGCCCCAAATCCGCCGCCATCACCGAAACCGAAATCGAAGCGGTCCTTGCCGACCGCAAAGCAGCCCGCGCCGCCAAGGACTTCGCCCGCTCCGACGCGCTGCGCGATGAACTTGCCGCAAAGGGCATCGAAGTGATGGACGGCGACCCGCTCGGTTGGGAATGGAGGCTCACATGATCCTGGCAACGCTTGCTCTCGCTTCGGCCTCGCTGCTCACGCCCGAGGCTACCGTCGCCGCGATCTATGCGCCGTACCGCAGCGCGGAGCTGAGCGACTCGGCGTGGGAGCGCCCGATCTACACCGCCTCGCTGCGCGCGCTCATCGCGCGGTGGCGCGCGGTCACCCCGCAGGACGAGCTCGATGACCTGTCGGATTTCGACTGGCTGTGCCAGTGCCAGGATTGGGATGCGTCCTCGCTGCGCCCGCGCGTGATCCGCGCCGTGCCGCTCGGCGCGGGGCGGCGCGAAGTCACTGTCACGCTGACCAGCCGCCGCCCGCCGCTGCGCTTCGTGCTCAGCCAGGTCGGCAGCCAGTGGCTGATCGATGACATGTTTGCGCCCAGCTTTGCCAAAGGCCTGCGCGCCGCGCTCGCCAAGACGATCGCGGCGGATGTGGCCCTCCGCAAATCCCGCAAGCCACAAGGAAGATCAGGCCAATGACCGTGCTCGTCATGAATGCGCTCGCCCGCCCGATCATCGAGCCGCATCTGCCCGAGTGGATCGAGGCCCGCTATTTCCGCCACAAGCAGGAATTGATGGAGCTGGCACCCGAGGCCGAGATCGGCTGGTTCGATCTCGATAACAAGGAAGACATGGTCCGCGCGATCACCGCGGCGGAGAAGCTCAAGTGGCTCACCTCGATCTATGCCGGGGTCGATGGCTTTCCGCTGGAGATGCTGGCGCAGCGCGGCGTGGTCTTCACCAACGGCGCGGGGATCAACGCGGTCACTATCGCCGAATATGTCGTGATGGGCATGCTCACCATGGCCAAGGGCTACCGCGCGGTGGTCGAGGCGCAAGCGCGGCACGAGTGGTTGGGCGAATCGCCGGGCAAGATCGAGCTGGCGGGCAGCAAGGCGCTGCTCCTGGGTTATGGCGCGATCGGCCAGCTGGTCGACCGCGCGCTGCAAGGCTTCGCGGTGGAGGTCACCAAAGTGCGCCGTTCAGCTGGTGAAGGCGTGCTTCAGCCGCACGAATGGCGGGCAAGGCTGGGCGAGTTCGACTGGGTGATCCTCGCGGTGCCCGCCACGCCCGAAACCGACGGGATGATCGGCGCGGCCGAGCTTGCCGCGATGAAGCCGACAGCCGCGCTCATCAATATCGCGCGCGGATCGGTGATCGATCAGGATGCGCTGGTCGCGGCGCTCACCGAAAAGCGCATCGGCGGCGCGTTCCTCGATGTGACGACGCCCGAGCCGCTCCCGCCGGAGCATCCGCTGTGGTCATTGCCCAATGCGCATGTCACCATGCACCTTTCCGGCCGCGCGCAGGACAAGATGTTCCCGCGCTCGGCGCAGCGCTTCCTCGAAAATCTCGCGCGCTACGGGCGCGGCGAGCCGCTCGCCTGGCAAGTGGACTTCGCGCTCGGTTACTAATTGCGCTGGCGCTGAAACCAATTGCCCGCCCGGCGCGAATTGCAAGGCAGGCCTAACCTCAAGACAGCAGGACCCCGCGATGACCGAAGCCAGCACCAAAAAGGCATCCGACTTGTTCATCGAATGCCTGGAGGAGGAGGGCTGCGAGTATATCTTCGGGGTGCCGGGCGAGGAAAACCTCGATTTCCTCGATTCGCTGTCGCGCTCCACCAAGATCAAGCTTATCCTCACGCGCCACGAGCAGGGCGCGGGCTTCATGGCCTCGACCTATGGCCGCCACACCGGCAAGACCGGCGTCTGCCTCGCCACCTTGGGCCCCGGCGCGACCAATCTGGTGACCGCGGCGGCCTATGCCACGCTCGGCGGCATGCCGATGCTGATGATCACCGGGCAAAAGCCGATCAAGAAATCCAAGCAGGGCCGCTTCCAGATCCTCGACGTGGTCGCGATGATGCAGCCGATCACCAAGTTCACCCACCAGATGCAGTCGTCGGACAATATCCCCAGCCGCGTGCGCGAGGCGTTTCGCCTGTCCGAAGAGGAAAAGCCCGGCGCGACGCATCTCGAACTGCCCGAGGACATTGCCGAGGAGCGCACCGCCTCGCGCCCGCTGCGGCGCAGCCTCGTGCGCCGTCCGCTGGCCGATGGCAAATCGATCGCGCAGGCGGTGGAGGCGCTCGAGCAGGCCAATGCCCCGGTGCTGGTCATCGGCGCGGGCGCAAACCGCAAGCTTACCGGCAAGATGCTGCGCGAATTCGTCGAGGCAACGGGCATTCCCTTCCTCACCACGCAGCTGGGCAAAGGCGTGATCGACGAGCGCCACCCCCGCTTTCTGGGCTGCGCCGCGCTCTCGTCGGGTGATTTTGTCCACCGCGCGGTCGAGGATGCCGATCTCATCGTCAACATCGGCCACGATGTGATCGAAAAGCCGCCGTTCTTCATGCACAACGGCGGCACCCCGGTGATCCACGTCTCGACCAAGACTGCCGAGGTCGATCCGGTCTATTTCCCCAGCATCGAAGTGATCGGCGATATCGCCAACGCGGTGTGGCAGATGAAGGAAGCGATCACGCCCAATCCAGACTGGAAATTCGAGAAGATGCTGTCGTACCGCGCGGCCGAACTGGCGCACACCGCGCCGCTCGCGGCAGACGCGCGCTTTCCGATTTTCCCGCCCTATCTGGTCAGCGAAATCCGCGCGGCCATGCCCGATGACGGGATCATCTGCCTCGACAACGGCGTCTACAAGATCTGGTTCGCGCGCGGCTATACCGCCTATCATCCCAACACCGTGCTGCTCGACAATGCGCTGGCAACGATGGGCGCAGGCCTGCCCTCGGCAATGATGAGCGCGATGCTCTATCCGGAGCGCAAGGTCATGGCGATCTGCGGCGATGGCGGCTTCATGATGAACAGCCAGGAGCTCGAAACCGCCGTCCGCCTCGGGCTCAACATGACCGTGCTGATTCTCAACGACAACAGCTACGGCATGATCCGCTGGAAACAGGCCAACATGGGCTTTGCCGATTTCGGGCTGACCTATGGCAATCCGGACTTCGTCAAATACGCCGAAAGCTACGGCGCGCACGGCCACCGCGCCGAAAGCGCCGCGCACTTGCGGCAATTGCTGAACCACTGCTGCGACGCGCCGGGCGTCCACCTGATCGAATGCCCGGTCGATTATTCCGAAAACGACCAGATTTTGAACATCGACATCAAGGCGCTGTCGAAGGCATTGTGATCGCCAACATCCCCCTCCCGTTTACGGGAGGGGTCAGGGGTGGGTACTCGCCTGCTCCAACCCACCCCCGGCCCCTCCCGCACGCGGGAGGGGGGAGCACACCGCGATGACCCAGCTCAAAGACGTCTACCCGCTCTATCTCAACAACAAGCCGGTGCAGCCCAACACCGATCTGGCGGTCACCGATAAATTCACCGGCGAGATCGCGTTCCGCACTGCGCTGGCCACCCCCGATGTGATCGATGAAGCCATCGCCGGCGCGGTCCGTGCGGCCGAGCCGATGGCGCGGCTGGCGAGCTATGAGAAGCGCGATGTGCTCGATCATTGCGTGCGCCGGTTCAACGAACGCCGCGAAGAGCTCGCCTATGCGCTGTGCGTCGAGGCGGGCAAGCCGATCGCCGATTCCGAAGGCGAGGTCGGCCGCCTGATCGATACCTTCCGCATCGCCGCCGAAGAAGCCACGCGCAATTATGGCGAGGTTCAGCCGCTCGACATTTCCCCGCGCGCCAAAGGCTACATGGGCATGTGGAAACGCGTGCCGATCGGGCCGTGCAGCTTCATCTCGCCGTTCAACTTTCCGCTCAATCTCGCCGCGCACAAGATCGCGCCCGCCATCGCGATGGGCTGCCCGTTCGTGATGAAACCCGCCAGCCTCACGCCGCTGGGCGCGGTGCTGATGGGCGAAGTGCTCGCCGAATGCGATGTCCTGCCCGAAGGCGCGTTCTCGATCCTGCCCGCCAGCCGCGACGGCGCCGATCTGTTCACCTCCGACGAGCGGCTCAAGCTGCTCTCGTTCACCGGCTCGCCCGGCGTGGGCTGGGAATTGAAGGCCAAGGCGGGCAAGAAAAAGGTCGTTCTCGAGCTTGGCGGCAATGCCGCGGTGGTGGTCGACAAGGACGCCGATCTCGATCACGCGCTCGCCCGCATCGTGTTCGGCGGCTATTATCAGTCGGGCCAGTCGTGCATCCATGTCCAGCGCGTGATCATCCACGCCGATATCTACGACACCTTCCGCGACCGGCTGGCCGACAAGGTCAAGGCGCTGGTTGCGGGCGATCCCAAGCTGCGCGAGACGTTAATCGGCCCGATGATCTCGGCCAAGGAAGCGCAGCGCCTCAAAGGCTGGATCGATGCGGCGATTGCGGGCGGCGCGCGTCTGCTCGCGGGCGGCGGCTGCGCGGGCAACATGCTCGAGGCGACATTGTTGGAAGGCTGCACCCGCGACATGGATGTCTACACCGAAGAAGCGTTCGGCCCGGTGGTGATCCTCTCGAAATTCACCGACTGGGACGCCGCGCTGGAAGAAGTCAACGACAGCAAGTTCGGCCTGCAAGCCGGGCTCTTCACCCGCGACCTGCACAAAGTGCTCGGCGCGTGGGACAGCCTCGAGGTCGGCGGCGTGGTGGTCAACGACGTGTCGAGCTACCGCGTCGACAACATGCCCTACGGCGGCGTCAAGGACTCGGGGCTAGGCCGCGAAGGCATACGTTTCGCGATGGAAGACATGAGCGAAATCCGCAATCTGGTGATCAGGCGAATCTAGGCTCGGCTTTCCGCCCCCTCAATCATCCAGCAACAACAAGTCCACTTCGAGCTCCATCCACGGTTCGGGCAGCAGGATCTGGTGCGCGATGTGCGCTGCCGCGTCGGCGACCAGCACGCCGGGGATGGTGAACTCGTGTTCGGGCAATTGCTGGCGGAAATGCTCGGCATCGTCGCAGGCTTCCCACCCGGCAAAGCGCAGCACCATGGTGTGGCGCGATCCGGCGAAAGTCACGCTGGCCCAGGGCACCTCGCTGTGGCTCACCATCTCGGCGTTCGCCCCGGCCAGCGCGCGCACCGCGCGCAGCAGCCGCTCGGCCGGGCTGATGCGCACGCGCGGGGCTGGGGCCGATTTGCGTTCGAACAGCGTGCGATCAAGCCACATGGGTGTTGCTCCGATAATCGTTCATGAAATGTTCCACCCGTGATACTGTCGCCGGGCGCGGGTCGCGTCCGTTGCGCAAATCGCCGACAAAGCGGGGATCGTGCGCGGCGAGGCGGCCGAATTTGGTCACCGGCATGCCGGTCAGGGCAAGGAACTGTTCGATTTGGCGGATCAGCATCTGAATTTCCTCCCAGGTGAGTCGCAAAAGCATTTTTCTTTTCTTGACGGAAAAATCCTACGCGTCTAGGGATAATTCTTCCGATATGGAGGTAGCTGATGGATTCCCGAATCGAGACATCTGATCCCGTGCGCGAGCGCCTGGTCGCGCTGGCGGCCGCGCGCCGGATCAGCCTGGCCGCGCTCTCCGGCTTGCTGGACCGCAATGCCAGCTATCTGCAGCAGTTCGTGCGCAAGGGCTCGCCGCGCAAGCTCGAGGAGAACGACCGGCGCACGCTCGCCGAGTTCTTCGGCGTGGACGAGATCGAGCTGGGCGGAGCGCCGCGCGACAGCGTGCTTGCGCCCGGTTCAGCAGCTTTGGGCCTGCGCGCGCCCGCTGCGCATCCTGGTGCCAAGCCCGCGCCCGCCGAATGGGCCGATATCCCGCGCCTGCCGCTGGGCGCATCAGCGGGGCCGGGCGCGCTCGCCGATGCCGAGATGCCCAGCGGGTCGCTGCGCTTTTCGCACCGCTGGCTGCGGCGGCTGGGGCTCGATCCCGCCACGCTGAGCGTGATCGAGGTCGAGGGCGATTCGATGGAGCCCACCTTGCGCGACGGCGACGAGATCATCGTCGATCGCAGTGTGCGGGCCATGCGCGCGGGCATCCACGTCATCCGGCTCGATGATGTGCTGCTGGTCAAGCGGATCGAGGCGGGCCCCGCCGGGCTCCTGCGCGTGATCAGCGACAACCCCGCCTATCCGCGCAGCGAGCGGCCCGAGCGCGATGTCGCGATCATCGGCCGCGTGGTGTGGAAGGGAGGGCGGCTTTAGTGTCTGCGCCCTTGCCTTCCGCGCGACCAGTCGCCAAGTTCGCGCCATGACCGAGACCATCCAGCCGCCGCTCAAAGTGGCGATCATCCCCGTCACCCAGCTTCAGCAGAATTGCACGCTGGTGTGGTGCACCAAGACCATGCGCGGCGCGTTCATCGATGCGGGCGGCGATCTCGACAAATTGAAACTTGCCATCGAACGCTCTGGCGTCACGATCGAGAAACTGCTCGTGACGCATGGCCATATCGACCATTGCGGCAGCACCGGCGTGCTCGCCAGGGAGCTGGGTGTGCCGATCGAAGGCCCGCACGAGGCCGACCGTTACTGGATCGCGAAGCTGGAAGACGACGGCAAGCGCTGGGGCATTCGCGGCGAGGTGTTCGAGCCCGACCGCTGGCTGCATGACGGCGACACCGTCACGCTCGGCGATCTCGTGCTCGATGTGATCCACTGCCCGGGGCACACCCCCGGCCATGTCGTCTTCGTCCATCAGCCCTCACGCTTCGCGATTGTCGGCGATGTCATCTTTCAAGGCTCGATCGGCCGCACCGATTTTCCGCTCGGCAACCATCAGGATCTGATCGATTCGATCACCCAGAAGCTCTGGCCGCTGGGCAACGACATCACTTTCGTCCCCGGCCACGGCCCCACCAGCACCTTCGGCCAGGAGCGCAAGACCAACGGCTATGTCAGCGACTACGTGCTGAGCTAAGCGCGCGCCGCGCTCAGTACCCCAGCACGATCTTGACCGCCCAGATCGCCAGCGCCAGCTGGACGAGCAGCGTGGTCAGCGTGCCGATCATCCGCCCCAGCGCCAGCGATCCGCCATCCATGCCCAGTCCGTGGAGCACGCGGCCCACGGTGAAGATCGCCGCAATGGCCATCAGGATCGTATCGGCCGGGCGGGCCAGTTCGATCGCGCCGATCAGGATCAGCACCAGCGGCGCGTTTTCGATGAAATTGGCCTGCGCGCGCATCCGCCGCACCATCTGCTCGTTGCCGCCGTCGCCGATCGAGATCTTGAGCGCGCCGCGCAGCTGGCCGATGCGCACGCCCAGCCAGATGTTGAGGATCGTCGCCGCGGCGGCGGCGCAAAGTGTCGTGGTCAAGATCATGGTATCGCCCCTGTTGGTCGCGCTGCGGTGGCCCCGATCGGGTGCCGGCGCCCCTCGAAATATGACCGTAGCCTTCGCAAGCTTGCAAAGCACCCAAAATTACGTATAGGCGCGCTTCGCCTGCGATGGGCGATTCCAGTTTGTCATGTGGTCCCACCGCGCACGCGCTCAGGGCTTGTGTGCCGGAATGGTTTTGCCTATCGCCATCATAACGAACCGAACTTTAGATCAGGAACAGGTGCCGCAATGGCCGTCCCCAAAAGAAAGACCTCGCCGTCACGCCGCGGCATGCGCCGCAGCCACGATGCGCTGAAGGTCGATGCCTTCCACGAATGCAGCAATTGCGGTGAGCTGAAACGTCCGCACATGCTGTGCGGAGCTTGCGGCCACTATAACGGCCGTGAGATCATCGCTGTCGGTCTTTGACGTCCGACTAAGGGAGATCAGCAGGCCATGACATTGCCGCGTATCGCCGTTGACGCGATGGGCGGCGATGAAGGCGTGCGGGTCATGGTCGAAGGCGCCGCGCTGGCGCGCGGCCGCCACGATCAGTTCAAATTCCTGCTCGTCGGGGATGAACCGCGGATCAAGCAGGCGCTTTCCCGCCATCCCAATCTGCGCGCAGCCTCCGAAATTCTCCACGCGCCCGATGTCGTCACCGGCGATGAAAAGCCCACGCAGGCGCTGCGCCGCGCGAAAACGACCTCGATGGGCCTCGCGATCGATGCCGTGAAGCGCGGCGAGGCGGGGGCTGCGGTCAGCGCGGGCAATACCGGCGCGCTCATGGCCATGGCCAAGGTGGCGCTGCGCATGGTCCCCGGCATCGACCGCCCCGCGCTTGCCGCCTTGCTGCCAACGCTCGGCAAACACGATCTGATCATGCTCGATCTCGGCGCAAATGCCGAATGCGACGCGCGCAATCTGGTGCAGTTCGCGATCATGGGCGCGGCCTATGCGCGGATCGTCAACGGGCTGGAAAACCCGCGCGTGCGCCTCCTCAATATCGGTTCGGAAGAAACCAAGGGCACCGGCGAGCTGCGCGAGGCCGCCACCCTGCTCAAGGAAGCGGCGCTGCGGCTGGAATTCAGTTTCGATGGCTTCATCGAGGCAGACAAGCTCTCGCGCGGCGATGTCGATGTTGCCGTGACAGACGGATTCTCGGGCAATATTGCGCTCAAGGCGATGGAGGGCGCGGCGCGGTTCGTCGCCGATCTGCTCAAGCGCAGCTTTTCGAGCTCGTTGCGCTCCAAGTTCGGCTTTCTGATCTCGCGGCCCGCGACCGAGCTGCTCAAGCATCATCTCGATCCCAACAATCACAACGGCGCGGTGTTTCTCGGGTTGAATGGCATCGTCGTCAAAAGCCATGGCGGCGCATCCGCGCTCGGCGTGGCGCATGCGGTCGATGTTACCGCCCGCCTGCTCGCGGAAAACCTGACCGAGCGCATCGCCGCCGATCTCCAGCGCACCGCCGCGTTCGCGCTGCGCCCCGCGCCGCAGGTTCCCGACGATACCGCCCTCCTGCGCGCGCCGCAGGCTGCGGGGCCCGCCGCATGATCATGCGTTCCCTGGTGCGGGGCAGCGGCTCGGCGCTCCCCGTCCGCGCGGTCTCCAATGACGAGCTCGCGGCCATGGTCGACACCACCGACGCGTGGATCACCGAGCGCACCGGCATCCGCAACCGCTATCTGGCGGGCGAGGGGGAAACCACGTCCAGCCTCGCGATCCTCGCGGCCACCCGCGCGCTTGCGGCAGCGGGCATCGATGGCAGCGCGATCGATCTGATCGTGCTCGCCACCACCACCCCGGACCAGACCTTTCCCGCCACCGCGACAATCGTCCAGAACGCCATAGGCTGCCGGGGCGGGATCGCGTTCGATGTCGCGGCGGTCTGCTCGGGTTTTCTTTATGCGCTCGCCACCGCCGACGCGATGCTGCGCACCGGCGGCGCGCGGCGCGCGCTGGTGATCGGCGCCGAAACGATGAGCCGCCTGCTCGATTGGGACGATCGCGGTACTTGCGTGCTGTTCGGCGACGGCGCGGGCGCGGTTGTGCTCGAAGCGGCGCAGGTCGACGAAACCGATCCCGCCGCGCCCGGCATCATCGCATCGCGGCTCCATGCCGATGGGGCCTACAACCAGCTGCTCTATGTCGACGGCGGGCCATCGACCACCGGCACGGTCGGCAAGCTCAGGATGAAAGGCCGCGAAGTGTTCCGCCACGCGGTGGTCAATCTGGCCGGCGTGCTCGAGGAAGTGCTGCGCGACGCGGGGGTTGCGCCCGGCGACATCGATTGGGTGGTGCCGCATCAGGCGAACTTGCGCATTCTCGAGGCGACCGCGCGCAAGCTCGGCCTCGCGCCCGAAAAGGTGATCGTCACCGTCGATCGCCACGCCAATACCAGCGCCGCGTCGGTCCCGCTGGCGTTCGATGTCGCGGTCCGCGACGGGCGGATCAAGCCCGGCGATCTGGTGGTTTTCGAAGCGATGGGCGGCGGATTCACCTGGGGCGCCAGCCTCGTGCGACTTTAGGCACACAATCGATTTCATGGTATTGTATTTTTTCCGAACATTCCCATCACTCCGCTCCGGGCATGGTCTTGCCAACGGTTAAAAACGCTTTACCAATTATCGATGGTAGCGTGAACTATGGGGAGATTTTTCGAATGCGTTCGGTGGGGACTCTTACACGTGCAGATCTGGCAGAGAGCATCAATCGCCGCGTCGGGCTGAGCCGCGCTGATTCGCTTGATCTTGTCGAGGGGATTCTGCGCCACATGTGCGCTGCCATGGCGGAAGGGGAGAACGTAAAGATTTCCGGCTTCGGCACTTTCATCCTGCGCGACAAGTCGGAGAGGCTCGGCCGCAATCCCAAGACCGGGGTCGAAGTGCCGATCACTCCGCGCCGGGTGCTGACGTTCCGGGCCAGCCAGATGCTCAAGGAACGGATTGCCGAAGTCGGATGACCGCGCGGTAATCAATGGAAAATCGGGTCTCTTCGGCAGGCGATCGCCCCGTCTTTGACGATGGCAAGGAAGCAGGCGCGCTGCGCACGATCGGTGAAGTCGCCAGAGCGGTCGGCATCAAGCACCATGTCCTGCGCTATTGGGAAGAGCAGTTTCCGATGCTCAACCCGCTCACCCGGGCCGGCGGGCGGCGGTATTACCGCGTCGAGGATATTGCGCTGATCCGCCGGATCGATCGCCTGTTGCACCACGAGGGCTTCACCATCCGCGGTGCGCGGCTCGCGCTCGAAGCCGAAGGCAAGGCCGGGGCGGACGGCAAGGCCGGGGCGGAGGCATCCCGCGCGGCCCCATCGCCGCCGCCAGCCGCGCGCGGCGTTCCCGCCGAGTCGTCTGCCGCCGAGCCCGGACCGCACGAGATCATCGCCGCGCTGCGCGTGCTGCGCGGCCATCTCGAAGGCATCCACGGCCGCCTGACCGCCGCGCTGCAGGAGTAGTCGCCCCGGATCAGTCCGAAAGCTGCGGCCCCAGTTCGGGATCGAGGTCGCGCGGCCGGGTCAGCGTCGTCAACCGGCCGCAGCGCTCGGCAATCTCGTCCCAGCGGGTGATTGCCAGTTCGAGCACCGCAAACGTCGCGGTCGGAAACTTGATCTCGACTTCGGCGCGCAAGGGATCGGCGTCGTCTTGCGGCACCAGATCGAAAATCAGATCTTCCAGCCCCGGATTGTGCCCGACCATCAACACGCTAGCGGGATCGCCTTCGATCTCGCGCAGCAGATCGAGCAGCGTGGCCGAGCTGGCGAGATAGATCCGCCGGTCCCATTCGACCGGAAAGGCGCGGCCCCAGGCCTTTGTCGCCTGTTCGATCGTTTCGGCCACGCGCACGGCGGGCGAGGCGATCACGCGGTCGAAGCGCCAGCCGCCCGCCATGATATGCGCGCCCATCGCCAGCGCGCCGCGCAGCCCGCGCGCATTGAGCGGGCGGTCGAAATCGCGCGCGCGCGCGTCGGTCCAGTCGGACTTGGCGTGACGAAACAGGGCCAGAGTCTTCATGGCTGATGCCCTTCCAGTCCAGCGCGGGGCGCGGCATCCGATTCCCGCTCCGCCCCTGCTTGCGGCGCAGAAACACCGCCCGCCACGCGTTGTAAAGCCGCTTCGAGCGTGACTCGGCGAACCGGCGTGCCCGCGGGGAAAGCGCTGAGCAGCCGCGAGGGAAACGCCGCCGAAAGCACCACGAAATGGCCCCGGTCGGTGCGCGTGCGGATCAACCGGCCAAACGCCTGCGCCAGCCGCGCCCGGATGATGTGGTCGTCGTGCGCCTGGCCGCCCCCGCCCGCAGACGCCGCCAGCCGCCGCGCGCGGTGCAGGATCGACGGCTTGGGCCAGGGCACTTGCTCCATCACCACCAGCCGCAGCGAATGGCCCGGCACATCGACCCCGTCGCGCAGCGCGTCGGTGCCGAGCAGCGAGGCGCGCGGATCGTCGCGGAAGATATCGACCAATGTGCCGGTGTCGATCGGATCGACATGCTGGGCAAACAGCGCAAGGCCGCCGCGCGCCAGCCGGTCGGCGATCCGTCCATTCACCGCGCGCAGCCGGCGGATCGCGGTGAACAGCCCCAGCGCGCCGCCGCCCGCCGCCTCGATCAACTGCGCATAGGCCGCCGCCAGCGCCGGAATATCGCCCTTGGGCACATCGGTCACGATCAGCACTTCGGCCTGGCTTGCATAGTCGAACGGGCTTTCCGCCGCAAACAGCACCGGGTTAACATCGAGATAGCGCGCACCGCTGCGTGCAATTGCGCTGTCCCAGTCATGGCCGTCGCGCAAGGTGGCCGAGGTCATCATCACCCCGTGCGCCGGGGCGAGCACGGCGGCGGCGAACGGCTTCATCGGATCGAGATAGCGCCGGTGCAGCCCGACATCCCATTCGCGCCCGTCCGAGCGGTCGAGCGCCAGCCAGTCGACGAAATCGGGATCGCCCGGCCCGCCGAGCCGCGCCAGCAGCGCGATCCACCCGGCCAGCAGATCGGCGCGCCAGCCGATCGCGCCGCGCGCGCCTTCGATCCGCGCGCGCGCCGGGCCGTCGAGCCAGTCGGGCCCGTCCGCCATCAGCGCCTCGAGCCGCAGCCCCAGCCGCACCAGCGGCTGGCGCAGCGCCTCCAGCGCTTCCTGCGCGCGGCCCGCGGTCTCGATGTAGGCGCCGCCCAGCTCGGCGACTTCGGTTTCCAGCCCATAGCCCGCGTCCTGCCCGCCGCTCTCGTCGCGCGCCAGCACCAGCGCGCGGGTGGCGGCGAGCAGCGCCTCGATCGGCCCGCTCGGCGCGCCTTCGCTCATCCGCGCGAGCCAGCCTTCGCCGGGCAGCGCTTCGGCCGCATCGCGCGCTTGCCCGATGGCGCGCGCGCCCTCCTCGTCATAGCTCGCCACATCGGCCAGCCGCGCGGCCAGGCCCCGCCGCCGTCCGCGCGCCTTGCTTTCGGGGCCGATCACCCAGCGGCGCAGTTCGATCGTTTCCGCGCCGGTCAGCGCGGCGGCAAACATCGCGTCCGCCGCCTCGAACACATGGTGCCCTTCGTCGAACACGATGCGCGTCGGCCGCTGCGCCGCATCGCGGCCGCGCGCGGCGTTGACCATCACCAGCGCATGGTTGGCGATCACCAGCTCGGCCTGCGCCGATGCGCGCGCCGCGCGTTCGATGAAGCATTTGCGGTAATGCGGGCACCCGGCATAGACGCATTCGCCGCGCTGGTCGGTGAGCGCCGCGATCCCCCGCCGGCGAAACAGCGTGCCCAGCCAGCCGGGCAGATCGCCGCCGATCATGTCGCCGTCCTGGCTATAGGCCGCCCAGCGCGCCACCAATTGCGCCATGATCGCCGCGCGCCCGGTGAAGCCGCCCTGCAACGCGTCTTCCAGATTGAGCAGGCACAGGTAGTTCTCGCGTCCTTTTCGCACCACCACCGGCGGCTTGCCAGCGGGAGCCTCGGGAAAGGCGCGGCGGCTCTCGCGGCGCAGCTGCCGCTGCAAGGCCTTGGTAAAGGTCGAGACCCACACCGTGCCGCCGGTGTGCTGCGCCCACAGAGACGCCGCCGCCAGATAGCCCAGCGTCTTGCCGGTGCCGGTGCCCGCCTGCGCCAGCAACACGTGCGGCTGGCCTTGCGCGCGGCGCGGGGCGAACATCGCGCCCGCCGCGCGGGCATAGTCCTGCTGCCCGGCGCGCACTTCCGCGCCGCTGCCGGTCAGCTCGGCCAGCCGCGCGGCGATATCGGCGTCGCCCAGCACGATCTGCGCCGGTTGCGGCCGCTCGGGCGCGTCCTCCCATTCGGGCAGGCGCGAAAACAGCCAGCGTTCGGCGCGTTCGGGCCGGCGCAGGCGCGGAGCGATGAGCGCGGCCCAGCCCCAGTGCAGCCGATCGAGCGATTGCAGCGCGCTCCACGCGCCTTCGCGCGCGCCCCACAGCGGATCGTCGCAGGTTGCCAGCAGCACCTCAGCGGCGGTCTGCAGCAGCGCGGGCACCGCATCGTCGCGCGCCGGTTCGGGCAGATCGAGCGCATGCGCCAGGCCCTTGGGCGTGGGCACCATGAAGCGCGCGGGGTGGATGAAAGCGAACAGCTCGAGCAGATCGAGCCCGATCAGATCGGGATAGCCCAGCCGGCTCGCCACCAGCGGCGCATTGATCATCAACAGAGGGGCATCCGCCGCAGCGGTGATCGCCTCGCCTTTGCCGATGCCGCGCGTGCCGCCGGCATATCCGCCCCGCACATCGCGCAGCCAGCAGCCGCCGTGGCTCGCGTGCAATGCGGGGAGGGCGGACGCCGGCATGGCCCGACCCTGAAGGCAATTGCCGCGCGGGGCAAGCGCCCGGGCGCGCCGCACCGCGCTTTTCCGGCGCAATCGCGCGCTACGCAGTGATCCCTAGCCAGGTGAAACCCGGCTTAACCATGAATGCGCTTAATCCCGGTGCGGGCCAGCCGTCCTGTAGCTCGGGAAATAAACGGGTTTCGGAACGCGAGCCCGCTAGTGGAGAATGGGAACATGGCAGTTATCAATACCAATATCAGCGCGATCAAGGCGACCAACGCCTCGAACATGGCGGCCAAGATGTCCGGGCTGGCGATGGAGCGCCTCGCGACCGGCAAGCGCATCAACGGTGCCAAGGACGACGCCGCAGGCCTCGCCATCACCACCACCATGACTTCGCAGATCAAGGGCATGGGCCAGGGCATCCGCAACGCCAACGACGGCATCAGCTTCGCGCAGACCGCCGACGGCGCGCTCAACGAAGTGACCGCGATGCTCCAGCGCGTCCGCGAACTGGCCGTGCAGTCGAAGTCGGAAACCTATCAGCAGTCCGACCGCGACGCGATGCAGTCGGAAGTGTCGAACCTCACCAGCCAGATCAGCGACGTGCTGTCGAAGTCCAAGTTCAACGGCAGCACGCTGTTCACCGTCACCCCCGCGGCCCCCGCGGCGGCCGGCGCCGACGACACGCTGTTCTCGATCCAGACCGGCTCGGAAACCACCGACACCGTCGATCTCGTCAGCAAGGCGATGGACGGCTCGCGGATGTTCGGCACCGGCAACGTGGTCTATGATCCCGCTGCCGCTACGCAGGCGCTCGACGTCTCGTCCGCGGCGCTCGCCAGCACCACGATCGACAACGCCGATGCCGCGCTGGTTGCGGTCAACGCTGCCCGCGCCTCGTTCGGTGCCGGGCAAAACCGCCTCGAATCGGCGGTCAACAACCTCAACGACAATGTCACCAACCTGTCCGACGCGCGCAGCCGCATTCTCGATACCGATTATTCGGCCGAGACGACAATGATGGCCAAAGCGCAGATCCTGAGCCAGGCCTCGACCGCGATGATCGCGCAGGCCAACCAGGCGCAGCAGAATGTCCTCTCCCTCCTGAAGTAACCCAACGCGCCGGGCACGGTGTCCCAACGCCCGGCGTTTCAAGCCTCCTAAGTTCGAATGCTCCCCCACGAGAATGCGGTGTCGCCCCCGGGCGGCACCGCCTTTTCGCGTCCCTCGCTCAGCGCGCGGCGGTCAGGTCCGCATGTATCATTTCAAGGTTCTGCGCGGCGAATTTCCAGTTGATCAGCTTGTCGAGAAAGGCCGCGACATAGGCCGGGCGGCGGTTCTCGTAATCGACGTAATAGGCGTGCTCCCACACATCGAGCGTGAGCAGCGGCACGCGGTGCGAGCCGAGCGGGGTCTCGGCATTGCTGGTCTTGATGATACCCAGCTTGCCTGCCTCGCTCACCAGCCATATCCAGCCTGAACCGAACGCGCCGACCGCTATTTTGGTGAAGGCATCGCGAAATTCGGCGAGCCCCCCGAAATCCTGTTCGATCGCGGCGGCTAGCGCGCCTTGCGGTTCGCTCTCGCCGCCCGTGCTCAGTGATTTCCAGAAAAAGCTGTGGTTCCAGACTTGCGCGGCGTTGTTGTAGATGTCCTTTCTCGCCAGGTCGTCCTCGCTTGCGCTGATGATGTCTTCAATCGGCATGGCGGCGAGCGGCGAATTCTCGATCAGGGCATTGAGCTTCGCAACATAGCCTGCATGATGCTTGTCATGATGCAGCGCGAGGGTATGCGCCGACATGTGCGGCTCGAGGGCGTCTTGGGCGAAAGGCAGCGGGGCAAGTTCGATAGACATGACATTCTCGTTTCTTTTTCACGCATAGTTATTCAGAAACAACTACTTCGCCGAAGCTGACCCGGTTCCGGCCTTGAACGGCATAGACCCGCGATGGGGGGAGCCAATAGTCAGCAGCTTTGCGTAACGGTGCAGTTTTTGGGCGGTTTTCAGCGGCTCAGCGCGGGGATGATCCACACGGCGGACATGGCCACGATCGCGAGCAACAGGCTGAACGCCAGCACATAGCGCACAATGTGCTGCGTGCTGCCGCCGCGCGCATCGTCGGTGGCGATATGGGGCGCGTTGAGCGGGTCTTTGGCGGGTTTGCCGGGTAAGAATCTGGCCATAAAAACCTCCATTGGGTGGCCTTTAAACCAGAGAGCCCGCGGTTTGTTCCGGATGGACCGGGCAGCAGCGCGCGCCGTTCAGGCCGCCGAGAGCGCCTCGCCAAGCCGCGCGCGATGTTCGAGCAGCAGCCCTTCGAGCCGCGAGACATCGGGCACCCCGGCAATTTCGAAGCGTTCGGTCACCCGGTCGCCATCGCTGTCGATCGATGTGCCGGTCTGGATGGTGAGCGTGCCATATCCGTCGCTCCCGGCTTTGACGGTGATCGGCCCCATCTGCCCCAGCATGACGCTTTGCGCCTCGCGGTTGCGGCCCGCGGTCAGCCGCAGCACGCGCCGGTCGGTCAGCGCATAGACCGTGCGCCGGGCCTTGCCGATCACCTGAAACGGCATGGCCAGCATGTAGAACCCGACCACGACGAACGGCAGGCCGAACAAGGGAAAGACGATACCGAACGACCAGGTGATCGCGGCCGGTGTCTTGGTGGTGCCGCCCCACAGCATGAACAGGGCCATCGACTCCCAAAACAGCGCGAACGCGGTCCAGGGAATCGCAAACAGCCACATCGCGAATGCGGCATAGAGCTTGCGCGGATTGGGTTGGCCGCTCCACAAGATGCGCTCGCCGGTCATCAGCTCGCGGCGCAAGATGGCATCGAGGTCCGGCGCAATCGTCTCGGGCGGTCTGTCCATGGCGGCCTTTTAGCACCGCGCGGTTACCGAATTCCTGCGCTGTTTTCCTACAGCGCAAGATGCTGCTAAAGGCCGCGCATGACGTGCCCCGTGAACCTGGCTGTGCAACACTGCGGCCCCGCCGACGGGAGGCAGTCGCGCGCGGAATTTGGTTTTGCGCAGAGCCGCCGAGGAAGCAGAGCCCGCCGAGGTGTTTTGCCGGCCTGCCGAACGCATACGGCGGCGAAGCCGCTACAAAGGCTCACGGGCTGCGTCGCAGAGCGGCTCTGCCGCCAGCAAGGCCTTTTTGCGCCCTCTGCTCCCTTCGCGCCTCTGCGCGAACCCTCTTTTTCAATGCCAAATGCGATAGAATTGGCCGAAGCGACAGGGCCCCGAGTTTTGCCTCAGGACTGTGTCAACTGTGTCAACTTAGAAAGCTTTCTCTTGCGCAAGATGAACGCAGACGCGAAAGGGCAGGGACTATGACACCGACGGATTCTATCGTTCTCGAAGCCCCTGCACCTGAGCTTGTCGCTGCTGCGCAGACCTCCAAGGCCTGGCCGTTCGAGGAAGCGCGCAAGATTGCCAAGCGCTTTCCCGGCGGCAAGCGCGATGCGGCGGGCAATCTCGTCCCGGTGATTTTCGAGACCGGCTATGGCCCTTCGGGCCTGCCGCATATCGGCACTTTCCAAGAGGTCTTGCGCACCACCTTCGTGCGCCGCGCCTATGAGGCGCTGACCGCCGATGCAACCGGGCAGGGCCATCCCACCCGCCTGATCGCCTTTTCGGACGACATGGACGGCCTGCGCAAAGTGCCCGACAACGTGCCCAATCAGGGCCTGCTCGCCGCGCATCTCGGCCATCCGCTGAGCCGCATTCCCGATCCGTTCGACCGCTACGAAAGCTTCGCGCATCACAACAACGCGATGCTGCGCGAATTTCTGGATCGGTTCGGGTTCGACTACGAATTCATCTCGGCGAGCGATCACTACAACGCGGGCGGCTTCGATGCCGCGCTGGTCAACGTGCTCGTCCATTTCGATGCAATCATGGCGATCATGCTGCCCACCCTGCGCGAGGAGCGCCGCAAGACCTATTCGCCGGTGCTGCCGATCTCGCCCACCAACCACCAGGTGCTGCAAGTGCCGGTCGAAGTGGTCGATGCCGCCGCCGGGATCATCCGCTTTACCGACATGACCGGCGAGGTGATCGAGCAATCGGTGCTCGGCGGGCGGTCGAAGCTGCAATGGAAAGTCGATTGGGGCATGCGCTGGACCGCGCTCGGCGTCGATTACGAAATGTGCGGCAAGGACCTCACCGACAGCCATCTCTATTCGGGCCGTATCGCGCAAGTGCTCGGCGGGCGGCGTCCCGAAGGGCTGATCTACGAGCTGTTCAACGACGAGAACGGCGAGAAGATTTCCAAGTCGAAGGGCAACGGCCTGACGATTGAACAGTGGCTGACCTATGGCAGCGAGGAAAGTCTTGGCTTCTACCTGTTCCGCGAGCCCAAGAGCGCCAAGTCGCTCCACGTCGGCGTGATCCCGCGCGCGGTCGATGAATACTGGCAGTTCCGCGAGAAGCTGGCCGAGCAGCCGCTCGACCAGCAATTGGGCAATCCGGTGTGGCATCTGCTGCGCACCAATGGCTACCATGGCGGCGCGGGCGATACCTTGCCGGTAACCTATGGCCTGCTGCTCAATCTCGTCGGCGTGCTCGGCGCGAAGGCGACCCGCGCGCAGGTCTGGTCGTATCTGGGCAACTACATCGCCGATGCCGATCCGGCGGCGCACCCCGCGCTCGATACGCTGGTCACGTGTGCGCTCGCCTACAACCGCGATTTCGTCGCCCCCACCTTGCAGCGCCGCGCGCCCGCGCCAAACGAAGCGGCGGCGCTCGCCGCGCTCGATGCCGCGCTGGCCGGGGCGCAGGCGGAAGCATCGGCCGAGGACATCCAGACCACGGTCTATGCCATCGGCAAGGACCCGGCCTACGGCTTCGAGTCCCTGCGCGACTGGTTCAAGGCGCTGTACGAAACGTTGCTCGGCTCCTCGCAAGGCCCGCGCATGGGCAGCTTCATCGCGCTTTACGGCGTGGCCAATACCCGCGCGCTGATCGCCGAAGTGCTTGCCGAGGCGCTGGCCGGAAGCTGATCCGCCAGCCAGCGCTCGATCTTGGCCTCGAGCACCGGCAGTGGCAGCGCGCCGTCGCCCAGCACCGCGTCGTGAAAGGCGCGAATGTCGAACCGCGTGCCGAGCTGCGCTTCGGCCTTGGCGCGCAGCCGCTGGATCGCCAGCGCCCCGATCTTGTAAGCCAGCGCCTGCCCCGGATTGGCGATATAGCGTTCCACTTCGGCAATGGCGTCGCTGCGCCCCATGCCCGAATTGGCAAGCATGTAGCCGATCGCCCGCTCGCGGCTCCACCCCTGGGCATGGATCCCGGTATCGACCACCAGCCGCATTGCCCGCAGCATCTCGTCGTCCAAGGTGCCCCAGTGCTGCAACGGGTCCCGGTAAAGCCCCATGGCATAGCCCAAGGTCTCGGCATAAAGCGCCCAGCCTTCGACAAACGCGGTGTTCCCGCCAAACCGCTGGAAGTCGGGCAAGGCCTCGTTCTCCTGCGCAAGGCTGATCTGGAAATGGTGCCCGGGCACCCCTTCGTGCAGGTAAAGCGTGGTCACCCCGCTCAGAAAACGGCTTTTGACATCGTAGGTATTGAAGAAGAACACCCCCGGCTGGCTGCCGTCCGCCGCGCCCTGGCTGTAGCTGCCGCCCGCATCGAAGCGCGCGCGAAACGTGGCGTAAGGCACGATCTTGAGCGGGGTGCGCGGCAATTTGAGGAAGTAGCGCGGCGCGAGCGCGGCGACATGGCGGCCGACAGCGCGAAACCCGTGCTCGAGCTGTGCGGTGCTGCGGGGATGAAAGCGCGGATCGGTGCGGACGAAATCGAAGAAGGCGGGCAGCGGCCCGGCAAAGCCAAGCGCGTGCTTGACCGTCTCCATCTCGCGCTGGATACGCGCCACTTCGGCCAGCCCCAGCTGGTGCACCGCACCGGGCTCAAGCTCCAGCGTGGTATGACGGGCGATCAGCGCGCGGTACAGCCGCAGCCCCCCTGGCATTTCGGCCAGCCCGACCGTATCGCGCGCGGCGGCGAGGTACTCCCCCGCCAGAAAGCGGCGCAGCTCGCGGTAGGCGGGATAGACCTGTGCCTGCGCCGCGATGCGAAACTCGCGGCGCAGCCGCACTTGCTCGGCGCGGCCCAAGTGGCGGGGCAGCTGCGCTGCCGGGCTGGTGAACGGCGACCGATCGAGCGGGGTTGCCAGCAATGCATCGATCTGCGCGATCATGTTGCGCACGGTCACGCGCGGCAAGACAGCGCCCCTGGCGATGCCGTCGCGAAACCGTGCCGCGGCATTGGCAAACACGCCGGGCAGCGCGCGCGCCAGCGCCAGCCGCAGCTCGGCATCCGCGCGCGTTTCCAGCGGCAACGCCGCATCGGCGGCAAACTGCCCGGGGAACTCGGCATGAAACCCGCCGAAATGCGTGAACGGCATGACCACTTCGAGCGCGGCGATGGCGGGCGACAAGGCGGCGGCGGTGCTCTGCTGGTCGGCGCGAAACACGTCGCAGGAAATGCGCTGCGCTGCGCTCAGCCCGCTGCGATCGATCTCGCCGAGCCGCTGCAAGGCGGCGGCATTCACCGCGCGCCGCTGCTGGGCAAGCGCGGGCGTGAACAGAAGCCTGAACTGCTGCGGATCCAGCCTGTCGCCGCGTTCCAGCGCCCCGATCGGATCGAGCGCCTGCTGCGCGCGGGTGGTCTCGAAAAAGAGCTGCGCCAGATCGCGTGCGGCGGCCGATTGCGCGGCTGGCACCAGAGCGGGGCTGTCCAGCGCAGCGCGCGCCGTCTGCGGCAGAGGTGCGGCCACGGCGCTGGCGGCCGCTGTCAGCAGCGCAAGGGCGATGGGCAGGCGGATCATGACCAGGGCCGGGCGCGATACCACTTGGTCACCACGTACTTGGTGCCTTTGACCACCGGCGTCCCGGCATGGAGGCTGAGCGGATTGGGCGTGCCGGCTTCGGTCATGTTGTTCCACACCAGCAGCGCGCCGGCCTGCGGGGCGACCGACAGGCCAAGCTTGGGAAACTCGGTGCTGCCGCCTTCGGCCACATCGCAAAGATAGGCCATCGCGGTCCAGCTGCGCTGACCGCCGCGCGCCTGCTCGCCGGGCCAATAAGCAGCGGCGGCATCGAAATGATCGAAATGCGCGCGAAACTGTTGCCCCGGCGTATAGCGCTGCCCTTGCAGCGTTTCGCCGCAGGCCGGATCAATGCCGAGCAGATCGTCGATCCGGCGCTGCAGCATGCGGATGAACGGCGCGGCAGGATCGACATCGCCGCTGAAGCTGGTGCGCCCGTTGTCGCTGTTCCCGTGATAGGTGGGCGAGGGCACCGCCACCGCATCGACCATCGCGATCAAGCGCGTGCAGTCGCTTTCCGAAAGAAACCCGC
>CAZGWR010000011.1:0-121381 GCA_964529505.1 uncultured Novosphingobium sp.
CGCCGATCGGCGTTTCGAGGCTGATCGGCTCCTTGGCGATCTTCATCACCTTGCGCACTTTTTCGAGCGGCATCGAAAGACGCTCGGCCATTTCCTCGGGCGTGGGTTCGCGGCCCTGCTCGTGGAGGAACTGGCGGCTGGTGCGCACCAGCTTGTTGATCGTCTCGATCATGTGCACCGGGATGCGGATCGTGCGCGCCTGATCGGCGATGCTGCGCGTGATCGCTTGCCGGATCCACCACGTGGCATATGTGCTGAACTTGTAGCCGCGGCGGTACTCGAACTTGTCGACCGCCTTCATCAGGCCGATATTGCCTTCCTGGATGAGATCGAGGAACTGCAGCCCGCGGTTGGTGTATTTCTTGGCGATCGAGATCACGAGGCGCAGGTTCGCCTCGACCATTTCCTTCTTGGCGATGCGCGCCTCGCGCTCGCCCTTCTGGACCATGTTGACGATCCGGCGGAACTCGCCGAGCGACATGCCCGTGGCCGCCGCGATATCAGCGATTTCGGCGCGGATACGCTCGACCGGTTCGGCCTCGGTGGTGGCAAACGCTGCCCACTTCTTGTCCTTGCCAGCGAGCGCAGGGAGCCAGCCCTCGTCGAGCTCGTGGCCGACGTAGCGATCGAGGAAGTCCTTGCGCGGCACCTTGTGGCGCTCGGCCAGCCGCAGCATCTGCCCGCCCAGCGTGGTCAGGCGGCGATTGAAGGCATAGAGGTTGTCGACCAGGTACTCGATCTTGGTCGCGTGGAACTGAACGCTCTCGACTTGCGCAGTAAGGTCCTCGCGCAGCTGCTGATAGAGCGTTTCCTTGCTGGCAGGAAAATCGATGCCGATGCCCAGCGCGTTCAGCCGTTCGCCCTGGATGCGCTCGAAAGTGCGGAACAGGCCGGTGATCCGGGCAAACTTCTCGAGCGCCTCGGGCTTCAGCTGCGCTTCCATCTGCGCGAGGCTTAGCGTGTTGTCCTCTTCTTCTTCCTCGACCGGACGGGCGCGGCGCTCGCGCAGCTCGTCGTCCTCGTCCTCAGCGGGCTCTTCTTCCTCGACTTCTTCTTCTTCCTTGAAGGAAGGACCGGCGGTGGCTTCGGTGATTTCCCCGGCGGCATCCTCGCCGTCTTCGGCGAGGTTCTCGGGCTGCGGCTCTTTGGAAAGCATGGCATCGAGATCGAGAATCTCGCGCAGCTGCATCTCGCCTGCATTGAGCGCCTCGGACCACTGGATGATCGCGTGGAACGTGATCGGGCTTTCGCACAGGCCGAGGATCATCGTGTCGCGGCCGGCTTCGATGCGCTTGGCAATCGCGATCTCGCCCTCGCGGCTGAGCAGTTCGACTGCGCCCATCTCGCGCAAGTACATGCGCACCGGGTCATCGGTCCGCTCGACGGTTTCCTTGCGCTTGACGATATCGGGGCGGTCGTCGGCGACTTCGGCCTCGTCGGCTTCGTCGTCGGCATGCTTGTCTTCAGGGTCGACCGCGTCCTCGTCGTTTTCGACGATGTTGACGCCCATTTCCGAAATCGCCGCCATGATGTCTTCGATCTGGTCGGCCGACATCTGGTCTTGCGGGAGCGCCTCGTTCAGTTCGTCCATGGTGATGACACCGCGGCGCTTGGCGCGGGCGATCAGCTTGCGGATCGAAGCATCGTTGAGGTCGATCAGCGGTGCGTCGCCGCCTTCGGTCGTTTCATCAGAAGCCATTGAACCTGCGATACCACCTTGTGCCAGTGGTGACTGTCCGGATGGAAGGTCACCCAACTCTCATATTATAACGAATTTCGAATCCGACCCATCTGCCCTAGCCGCGCCCGTAACGCCACCCCCCGTTCGCGCAAGCGCTCTTTTTCGGCCTCGGTTTCGGGGGAAAGCTCTGCTTGATACCGCAGGTTGGCTTCCGCAAGTGCCGCTTCGATCGCGGGTATTTCAACCAGCAAGGTTATTGCATCGGCAAGTTCTTCCTTGCTGCCATCGCGCACGGTCAAAAAGCCAAATCGCAATTCTGAAAAATCCGCGGAAGCAGGAATATCCATCTGCCGCTCCGCCAATATGGTGCGGATGTGATGGGTTTCAAGCAGTTGACCGCGATCCGACATTTCCAGCAGGGCGTCGATCAGGGGGGCGTAACGATCGCTGGTGGGCAGCACCCGGGTCAGCGCCTCGGCATGGCGCGCGATCTCGCCCGGGTGCGCGATCAGGCCGACCAGCACCGCCGCGAGCAAACCGTCGCCGCTGCCCACCTTTTGCATGCGCGCGGTATCGCTCGCGCCCAGCGGCGGCGGCGCGGGCTTCCATGCGCCGTTGCGGTCCCTTTGAAATCTGCCACCTACCGGCTGAAACGCAGGGCGCTCGCGCCGGGCAAACGCCATGGCGTCGAACCGTTCGAGCAGATCGCGGCGATAGAGCGCCTTGATATCGGGGTGCTGGATCGTGCCGACATGATCGAGCAGCCGCGCCTTGAGGCCCGCCTTGTCTTCGGGCGTCACCAGCGGCGCGGCCCCGCGTTCCCCCTCCCACAGCATCTCGACCATGCTGCGCGCCCCCTCGAGCAGCGCCTCCATTGCCCGGGCGCCCTCGCGCTTCACCACATCGTCGGGATCGAGCCCTTGCGGCAGCACTGCGATGCGCAGCGAATAGCCGGGGCGCAGCAGCGGCAGCGCGCGGGTGATCGCGCGCATTGCCGCGCGCTGGCCCGCGCTGTCGCCGTCAAAACACAGGGTCGGGCATTCGGTGACGCGCCACAGCCGCTCGATCTGGTCCTCGGTCAGCGCGGTGCCGAGCGGCGCGACCGCCTCGGCAATCCCCGCCGCTGCAAGCGCGACCACGTCCATGTAGCCTTCAACCACCACGATACGGTTCTTGGCACGGGCGACCGGCGCGGCGCGGTGCAGGTTGTAGACCGTGCGGCCCTTGTCGAACAGCGGGGTATCGGGCGAATTGAGATACTTGGGTGCGTCCTTCTTCTCGGCGCTGAGGATGCGGCCGCCAAACGCGATCACCCGGCCGCGCGGATCAAGGATCGGCAGCATCAGCCGCCCGCGAAAGCGGTCATACGGCTCGCGGTCGTCGACGACGATGCGCAGGCCCGCCTCGATCAGCATGGCATCGGGATAGGCGGAGAGCGCTTCCTTGAGCGCGGTCTTGCTGTCGGGCGCAAAGCCGAAGCCGAACTCGCGCACCACGCTATCGGGAAACCCGCGCGAGGAAAGATAGCGGCGGGCCTCGGCCCCGCGTTCTTCGGCTAGGCTGCGCACGAAAAAGTCTTGTGCCGCCGCTGTCACATCGTGCAGCGATTTCTGCGCCTCGGCCCGCGCCGCCGCCCGCGGATCGGGGGCGGGCACCTCCATCCCGGCCTGCATGGCCAGTTCCTTCACCGCGTCCATGAACGGCAGGCCCTGCTGGTCGGTCATCCAGCGGATCACATCGCCGTGCGCGCCGCACCCGAAACAGTGGTAAAACCCCTTTTCGTCGTTGATCGTGAAGCTGGGGGTCTTTTCGTTGTGAAACGGGCAGCACGCCTTGAACTCCCGCCCCGCCTTGGTCACCCGAATGCTGCGCCCGATCACCCCGGAGAGCGATATCCGCGTGCGCAGCTCATCAAGGAATTGGGGGGTGAGGCTCATCGTCGCACGAACATAGGCGCAGGCTGGCGCCGCCGCCACCATTAGCTAGGGCCTTACCCCCCGCTGCAAGAACCTATCAGGTGTAGCTTACACGGACCTTCGCGCGGCGACGGCGCAGCGCGGTTCCGGCGATGCCGAACCCGACAACCGCCATGGCCCAAGTCGACGGCTCGGGGACGGCCGAGATGGTGAGCGTGAACTGGCCCGGCGTGGAGAGCCCCTCGAGTTGGTAGATCCCCGGGGCAAACCTTGGGGCGGCTTCTGTGCCACTATAAAGCTGCGGGCCGACGGCATCGAACAGGTAGTCGACGAACCCGTTGGTTTCTTCCGAAACAAGCAATCCGCCAAACGCGCCGTGAAAGAAGGTCAAGTCAGCGAAGCCACTGGTGGAATTGGGGAAGCCGGGCACATGCACGATTGCGAATAGAAAATCGTCGGCGACGAAATCGGGTGTAGGCGAGGAATCGAGCTGGAATCGGGCGGTATAGTCACCGGTAATGTCGAAATTGAGCGCGACGGCGGCGGCGGGAGTGGCCGAGGTCATCGCGGCGGTGGCAGCCAGAAAGACGGCGAGCAGCTTCATCGGTCAGGCTCCAGCAATATCATCGTTAACCGAGCCTAAGCGCCTTCCATTGCAGTTCGAAGGCAGAATTCCGTCGCAGGCTTAGGCGAGCGCCGCTTTGACCAGCGCGCTGGCCTTGCCCATGTCGAGGCTCTGGCCGTGGCGTGCTTTCAGTTCGGCGACAACGCGGCCCATGTCCTTGAGGCTGCTCGCGTCAAGCTCGGTCTTGATCGTCTCGATCGCGGCCTTCACCTCGTCCTCGCCCATTTGCGCGGGCAGAAACTCCTCGATGATCGCGAGTTCGGCCTGCTCGATGTCGGCCAGTTCCTGCCGCCCGCCTTGCACGTAAAGCGCAATCGATTCGCGGCGCTGCTTGATCATCTTCTGCATCACGTCGACCACCAGCACGTCATCGTCGGGCAGGCTGGCAGCGGTGCGCAGTTCGATGTCCTTGTCCTTCAGCTTGGCAAGGATGAGGCGCACGGCGGCCAACCGGGCCTTGTCGCCCGCCTTCATCGCCGAAATCTGGGCGGCTTTGATCGTATCGCGTATCATGGGTCTGAATTTCCTGTGGATGCAGTGGGCCAATCCGGCCGCGCCATTGTCATGTAGGGGAAACTTTATCCCGCCGCTAGGTTGACGCTGGCGGCGCACAGGCTTAGCGACCGACACTTAGCGACATCGCCAGCCTTTTGCCCATCGGAGCGCCTTTCATCATGGCCGACCCCGCCCTTTCGCACGCGCCTCAACCGCAGGGAGCGACCGGAGTCCTCGTGCTCGCCGATGGATCGGTGGCCTGGGGGCGCGGCTTTGGCGCGGCGGGCGAGGCGGTGGGCGAGGTGTGCTTCAACACCGCGATGACCGGCTATCAGGAGGTGATGACCGACCCCAGCTATGCCGGGCAAATCGTGACGTTCACTTTCCCGCATATCGGCAATGTCGGCACCAATGCCGAGGATATGGAAAGCCATGATGTACCCGGCGCGGTCGGCTGCGTGGTGCGCGAAGACGTGACCGCGCCCGCCAGTTTCCGCAGCGAGGGGGGCCTTCCGGGCTGGCTGGAAAAGCAGGGCAAGATTGGCCTTGCGGGGGTCGACACCCGCGCGCTGACACGCCGCATCCGTATGCTCGGCGCGCCCAATGCGGTGATCGCGCACGATCCGGCGGGGCGTTTCGATATCCCTGCGCTGATCTCCAAGGCCAAGAACTGGCCCGGCCTTGAAGGCATGGATCTGGCGCAGATCGTCAGCCGCACGGCAAACGAGCCGTGGCAGGGCAGCGTGTGGCGGCTGGGGCAGGGCTATGGCCGCAGCCCGCACGATACCCGCCCGCATGTCGTCGCGGTGGACTACGGCGCGAAAGACAACATTTTTCGCAATCTGGTGCGCGCGGGCGCGGGCGTGACGGTCGTCCCGGCGCAAACCCCGCTGGAAGCCATCATGGCGCTGCAGCCCGACGGCGTGTTCCTATCGAACGGCCCCGGCGATCCGGCGGCAACGGGCACTTATGCCGTGCCGGTGATCCAGGGGCTGCTCGAAGCCGATGTGCCGGTGTTCGGCATCTGCCTCGGCCACCAGATGCTCGGCCTCGCCGCCGGCGCACGCACCATCAAGATGCACCAGGGCCACCGCGGCGCAAACCACCCGGTGCTGCGCAAGGCCGACGGCGTGGTCGAAATCACCTCGATGAACCACGGCTTCGCGGTCGATAACGCGGATTTGCCCGAGGGCGTAGAGGAGACGCACGTCTCGCTGTTCGACGGCTCGAACTGCGGGATTGCAATTGCGGGCAAGCGGGCGTTCGGGGTGCAGTATCATCCGGAAGCGTCGCCGGGGCCGCAGGATAGTTTTTATCTGTTCGAGAAGTTTGTGGGGATGCTGGGGTGAGGCGGCACGTTGCTCTCGGCATTGCACTGGGGGCCGGGCTGAGTGCAGTTGGGGCGTTGATCGGTCATTATGCGATAAGGGCTCCAAGCCCTAAGGCGTTGTATCTGGCCGTTGACGACGCATGGGACCCGCCCAAACCGGAGAAACAGAATGATGACTTGTTCCCGGTTGCTCGAGAAGCTTACGAATGCGGCGTGAAGAGAATTTTTATACTCTCTGGAAATGATGTAGCGCCAATTGTCAAAGTGCCGTTCGATCAGTCGCAATTGAAATCATTCGAGTGTTTCGTTGATAAGCTAAAAATGAAATATCCAAATGCCTACAATATAAAATATCCAAGCGTATACATCGATACCAAACTAAACGATTAGGTCCACAATGCCCAAACGCACTGACATCTCCTCGATCCTGATCATCGGCGCCGGGCCGATCATCATCGGCCAGGCTTGCGAGTTCGATTATTCGGGCACGCAGGCGGTGAAGGCGCTGAAGGAGGAGGGGTACCGGATCATTCTGGTGAACTCGAACCCGGCCACGATCATGACCGATCCGGACATGGCGGACGCGACCTATGTCGAGCCGATCACGCCCGAGATCGTCGCGCGGATCATCGAGAAGGAGCGCCCTGATGCGGTGCTGCCGACGATGGGCGGGCAGACCGCGCTCAATACCGCGCTCGCGCTGTTCAATGACGGCACGCTTGAGAAATACGGCTGCATCATGATCGGCGCGGACGCCGAGGCGATTGACAAGGCCGAAGACCGGATGAAATTCCGCGATGCGATGGACAAGATCGGGCTGCAATCCGCCCGCTCGGGCATCGCGCATACCACCGAGGAGGCGCTCGCGATCCTCGAACGCACCGGGCTGCCTTCGGTCATTCGCCCCAGCTTCACGATGGGCGGCACCGGCGGCGGCATCGCCTATAACAAGGAAGAATTCCTGCGCATCGTGCGCGGCGGGATCGAGGCTTCGCCCACCAATGAGGTGCTGATCGAGGAATCGCTGCTCGGCTGGAAAGAGTACGAGATGGAGGTCGTGCGCGACAAGAACGACAACTGCATCATCGTCTGCTCGATCGAAAACGTCGATCCGATGGGCGTGCATACCGGCGATTCGATCACCGTCGCCCCCGCGCTGACGCTGACCGACAAGGAATACCAGATCATGCGCAATGCATCGATCGCGGTGCTGCGCGAAGTCGGCGTGGAGACGGGCGGGTCGAACGTCCAGTTCGCGGTCAATCCCAAGGATGGCCGCCTGATCGTGATCGAGATGAACCCGCGCGTCTCGCGCTCCTCGGCGCTGGCTTCCAAGGCGACCGGCTTTCCCATCGCCAAAGTCGCGGCCAAGCTGGCGGTGGGCTATACGCTGGATGAAATCACCAACGATATCACCGGCGCGACCCCCGCGGCGTTCGAGCCGACCATCGACTATGTCGTGACCAAGATCCCCCGCTTTGCCTTCGAAAAGTTCAAGGGCGCGGAGCCCTTGCTGGGCACCGCGATGAAATCGGTCGGCGAGGTCATGGCGATCGGGCGCAATTTCAAGGAATCGCTGCAAAAGGCGCTGCGCGGGCTGGAAACCGGGCTCGACGGTTTCAACCGCGTGGTCGAGTTGGAGGGAGAAAGCCGCGACCGGATCAAGGCCGAGCTGTCGCGCGCCACGCCCGAGCGGCTGCTGGCGGTGGGCCAGGCTTTCCGCGAGGGCTTTTCGGTCGAGGATATCCACGCGATCACCAGCTACGATCCGTGGTTCCTGCGTCAAATCGAGGAAATCATTGCCGAAGAGGCACGGATCGGGCGCGAGGGGCTGCCGATCGATGCGGCGGGGCTGCGCCGGCTCAAAGCCATGGGCTTTTCCGACAAACGGCTGGCCACCCTTGCGGTGCGCTCGGTCGGGGTGGCGCATGGCCTTGGCGAGACGCAGGCGAAGCGTTCGGGGCTGCTGCACGACGTGCTGAGCGCGATGGCCGGGGCGACCAGCGAACAGGAAGTGCGCGCGCTGCGCCACCGCCTCGGCGTGCGCCCGGTGTTTAAGCGGATCGACAGCTGCGCCGCCGAGTTCGAGGCGGTGACGCCTTACATGTACTCGACCTATGAAAGCGGCCTGTTCGGTGAGCCGGAGAACGAAGCCGCGCCGACCAACGCCAGGAAGGTCGTCATCCTGGGCGGCGGGCCGAACCGCATCGGGCAGGGGATCGAGTTCGACTATTGCTGCGTCCATGCGTGCTTTGCGCTGGAAGAAGCCGGGTTCGAGACGATCATGATCAATTGCAACCCCGAAACCGTTTCGACCGATTATGACACCTCAGACCGGCTCTACTTCGAGCCACTCACCGCCGAAGACGTGCTCGAGATCCTCGATGTCGAGAAGTCGAATGGCACACTGGTGGGTGTGATCGTCCAGTTCGGCGGGCAGACCCCGCTCAAGCTGGCGCAGGCGCTGGAGGACGCGGGCATTCCGATTCTCGGCACATCGCCCGATGCCATCGATCTGGCCGAAGACCGCGAACGCTTTGCCAAGCTGGTCGACAAACTGGGGCTGCTGCAGCCCGCCAACGGCATCGCCCGCAGCCGCGACGAGGCGGTCGCGGTGGCGGCGCGCATCGGTTATCCAGTGCTGATGCGGCCGAGCTATGTGCTGGGCGGCCGCGCGATGGAGATCGTCGACAGCCAGGCGCAGCTCGAGAACTACATCACCACCGCGGTGCTCGTCTCGGGCGACAATCCGGTGTTGATCGACCAGTACTTGCGCGACGCGATCGAATGCGATGTCGATGCGCTGGCCGACGGCGAGCAGGTGATCGTGGCTGGCGTGCTCCAGCATATTGAGGAGGCCGGCATTCATTCGGGCGATAGCGCCTGCACCCTGCCACCCTACAGCCTCTCTGCCGAACTTGTGAACGAGATGGAGCGGCAGGCGGTCTTGCTGGCCAAGGCGCTGAATGTGCGCGGGCTGATGAACATTCAGTTCGCGATCAAGGCCAGCACGAGCCCGGCCGACAAGCCATCGGATCTGGTCTATCTCATCGAGGTCAATCCGCGCGCCAGCCGCACAGTGCCATTCGTGGCCAAGGCCATTGGCCAGCCCATCGCCAAATATGCCGCGCGAATCATGGCGGGCGAGATGCTCGCCGATCTGCCGCCGATCCGGCGCGAGATGGATTACATGGCGGTCAAGGAGGCGGTGTTCCCCTTCGCGCGCTTCCCCGGGGTCGATCCGGTGCTCTCACCCGAAATGAAATCGACCGGCGAGGTGATGGGCATCGACCGCACTTTTGCCGTGGCCTTTGCCAAGGCGCAGCTGGGCGCCGGCATGGTCCTGCCGCGGTCCGGCACCGCGTTCGTCTCGGTGAAGGATACCGACAAGCCGGTGGTGCTGCCCGCGGTGCGCAAGCTTGCCGGGCTGGGTTTCAAGATTGTCGCGACCGGCGGGACCGCACACTATCTGGCGCAGGCGGGCGTGATGGTGGAGCGGGTGAGCAAAGTGGCGGAGGGGCGGCCGCATATTGTCGACCGCATCATCGATGGCGATATCGCCTTGATTTTCAACACCACCGAAGGCTGGCAAAGCCACAAAGATTCGCAATCGATTAGGGGTTCCGCGTTGCTCGGCAGAGTGCCATACTTTACCACTGCAGCGGCGTCGGTCGCGGCCGTGGAAGCGATCGAGGCATTGCAGACCACTCAGCTTGCGGTCCGGTCTTTGCAGGATTATTATAAACCTGCTTCCACCTGATCGCCGAAATGCGGCCATGTAAGTCCCGGCACCGACGGAGCTGACATACTTGCCTCCCAAGGGCTGGTGGTTCCCCTTGATTTTGAAGCAAGGGATTGAAAGGAAAAAGGAATACGGATGGCTAGTGTTGAGAAGCTGCCGATGTTGGCTGAAGGCCATGCCAAGCTCGAGGCCGAGCTAAAGGCTCTGCGTGTCGAGCGCCCGCTGATCGTCGATGCGATCGAGGAAGCGCGCGCGCACGGCGATCTTTCTGAGAACGCGGAATATCATGCGGCCAAAGAGCGCCAGGGCCAGGTTGAAGCGGCGATCAGCGATCTTGAGGACAAGATCAGCCGCGCGCATATCATCGATCCCACCACGCTTTCGGGCGACCGCATCGTGTTCGGCGCGACGGTGACCCTGCTCGACGATGCCGACAAGCCGGTGCGCTACCAGATTGTGGGGCAGGCCGAGGCGGACGCCAAAGTCGGCCGGATCAGCTACAATTCGCCGCTGGGCCGCGCGCTGATCGGCCGCCGGGTGGATGACGAGATCGAAGTGACCGTGCCCTCGGGGGACAAATTCTACGTGGTGCAGAAGCTCGAATTCATCTGAGCCTGAGCCGCTTTCCCAAGGTTTGAACAAAAGCCGCAGGGGCGACCCTGCGGCTTTTGTTCATCACTGTGCCGGGTTCTCGAGCAGATCGGGTTGCAGCAGGCGGTGGAGGTGAACCACGACGTAGCGCATTTCGGCGTCGTCCACGGTGCGCTGTGCGCGGCTGCGCCAAACCTCGACAGCGGACGCATAGTCGGGAAAAACGCCGACCAGGTCGATGGCGTCGAGATCCACGAAGTCGAGGCCTTGCGGGTCCTTGACCCGCCCGCCCATCACAAGGTGCAGCTTCTGCATGGCAAGACTTTCGCAAAAGGGTCGTACGCCGCAAACAGGGCGTTCGCGCTTCCCGCTCTTGCAAACTCCATCCCGCAGCGCAAGCCAGCCCTAACGATTTTGAGAGCGATCAGCGCTTCAGCCGGGCCGCTATTTCGCTGGCATGGCGCAGCGCCACGGTGCTCAACTCGCGAAACGCGGTGGCGGCACCATCGGCCATTTCGCCCGTCCGGCGTTTCGCCTCGCCGCTGGTTTCGCTGATCATCTCGCCCAGATCCTCCAGCTTTTCGCTGCCCTCGCGGCCCGCCCGCGCGGCATAGGCAGTGGCCAATTGCGCGCCGATCGCGGCAAGCCGCGAGGCCCGCTGGCCCAGATTGCCCGCCGCAGTCTGCACCGGCGTACCAGCCCGGCGGCGCGGGATGGCGCTGGCGATCAATGCACCGATCAGGATGCCGCCCGCCAGCATGGCGATCGGGTGCTGCTCGATCAGCCCTTTGACCGATTGCCCCGCCGTGTCGGCCGCAGCTTGCGCCGTTGCGCCTGCCTCGGCGGTGGCGGTGTCGATCTGTTCGCCGAGCGGCGTTCCGGCTGGTTCAGTCATGTCTCTTGTCCTTTGTCAGCGAGGCGAATGGCCTCCATGTGCCGGAAGTTCTGGGAATCCAGCCGCCCACGAGGCGCGCGATCGGGCCGCGCAAGAACCAGCCGAGCAAACCCGCAATCGTCAATCCGACGACCACTTTGTTCTCGGCCGCGACCTCTTTCGCCGTTTCGAAACCCTCCAGCGCAGCTTCGGTAGCCCGATCGCCAATCCGCGCCGGGATCGAGCGCGCGGCAAGGCTGCTGCGCAAGGCTGCGACATCGCCGCGCACTTTCGCGCGGGTGTCGTCGCGCTGGCGTTGCAAGTCGTTTAGTGTCTTTGCCGGATCAGCATCGCTCATGCCGCATCCTCCGGCGCGGCCGGCTTGCCCAGCAGCACCGCGCGCATTTTGCCGATCGCGCGCAAGGCGACAATCACGCAAAGCCCGACAACTGCGCAAATCCCCAGCACGACCGCGCCAAGCGCACCCCAGGGACCGAGCACCGGTGTGAGCGCGAGCAACAGGCCAACGATCAGTGCCATCACAGCAAAGAAGGCGAGCACCAGCGCCACCACCAGGAATATGGCGATGGTCTTGGCCTGACCCAGCCCAAAAGCCACGCGCTGCTTTTGAAACGCCAGCTCGGTTTCAATCAGCGCCTGCCCATCGGCAATAAGGCCGCGAACCTGCTGGGCGAGGGGATCCTCCCGAGGCGGGTGGTCGGTGGTCGGATTATCCTGAGCACTCTGCATATAGCGCGTCAGGTATCCGAGGAGCCCGAACGCCGGAACAACCGCGCGATGAGAAACCCCGAAAACGCCGCGATGCCGAGCGCGGTGGCGGGGCTTTTGCGGACGAAGCCGGCGACATCGTCACCGAGTTCGGACAATTCCTTCGCTTCCAGCCGGGCTGCGGTTTCCTTGATCGATTTGGCGGTGCCGCGCGCGTAATCGCCATATTGCACACCCAGCTTCTCGTCGATCAGCCCGGCATTCTCGGCCACAACGGTTCCCACGCTGGCAAGCGCCTCGCTGGCCTTGGTCTTGCCCTGATTGGCAAGTTCGATGCCTTTTTCCTTGGCCTGCGCTGCCATGTGCACAGCCTGTTCGGACCAATCGCTGGCGGTTTCGGTCACCTTTTCGCGCACTGCCGCCGAACGTTCGATTGCCTGCTCCTTGAGTGCTGCAGCGCTCGCCTTGGCATCTTCGATGGCCTTATTGAAGCCCGACGTGCCCGTGTTCACGGCGGCATCGACCGCTTCTGCGGCATTATGAACCGGGGCGATCGGTTTTGCGGCGGCTTCGGTGTTCGCTTCGGTGTTCTCGGGGGTGTCAACCATGAGGATGTGTCCTTTTGCAAGCGGTCATGACCTCGTTACAGGTTCAGACCATTAACGTGCCAGCACCATAATTGATCCTCGGAAAAAATGCGCGAGGGAATTCGCGGCGCGGCTGATGGAGGCGCGCGATGGCAAGTTTCGCGGTATCCCGGCTTGCCTGCCCGCAGGCCACTCGATAGGAGATCGGCCAGCAAAACGCGGGCTCGGGGCAAACATTCGGGCCTGCCAGCATGGCCCTGAGGAACCAATCATGACCGCGATCATCGATATCCACGCCCGCGAAGTGCTCGACAGTCGCGGCAATCCGACCGTCGAAGTCGATGTTCTGCTCGAAGACGGCTCGTTCGGGCGGGCGATGGTGCCCTCTGGCGCCTCGACCGGCGCGCACGAGGCAGTCGAACTGCGCGATGGCGACGCCTCGCGCTATCTCGGCAAAGGCGTGCGGCAAGCGGTTTCCGCCGTCAACGGCGAGATTGGCGAGGCGCTGGTCGATATGGACTCCGAGGACCAGCGCGACATCGATCTGGCCATGATCGCGCTCGATGGCACCGAGAACAAGAGCCGCCTCGGTGCGAACGCCATTCTGGGCACCAGCCTCGCGGTCGCCAAGGCCGCTGCCGATGCCCGCGGCCTGCCGCTCTACAGCTATGTCGGCGGGGTTTCGGCGCATCTTCTGCCGGTGCCGATGATGAACATCATCAACGGCGGCGAACATGCCGACAATCCGATCGATTTCCAGGAGTTCATGATTATGCCGGTCGGCGCGCCGACGCTGACCGAGGCGGTGCGCTGGGGCGCGGAAGTGTTCCACACCTTGAAAAAGGGCCTCCATGACAAGGGCCTCGCCACCGGGGTCGGCGATGAAGGCGGCTTTGCCCCCAACATCGCAAGCACGCGCGAAGCGCTCGATTTCATCATGAGCTCGGTCGAGAAAGCCGGGTTCAAGCCTGGCACAGACATCGTGCTGGCGCTCGATTGCGCCGCGACCGAGTTTTTTCGCGATGGCAAATATGAGATCAGCGGTGAAGGCTTGTCGCTCTCGCCCGTGGCCATGGCCGATTATCTCGCCGCGCTATGCGACGCCTATCCGATCCTTTCGATCGAGGATGGCATGGGCGAGGATGATTTCGAAGGCTGGGCCGCGCTCACCGCCAAGATCGGCAACAAAGTCCAGCTCGTCGGCGATGATCTGTTCGTGACCAATCCCAAGCGCCTCACCATGGGCATCGGCATGGGGCTGGCCAATTCGCTGCTGGTCAAGGTCAACCAGATCGGCACGCTGACCGAAACGCTCGAAGCGGTCTCGATCGCGCAGCGCAGCGGCTACACGGCGGTCATGTCGCACCGCTCGGGCGAAACCGAGGACTCGACCATTGCCGATCTCGCGGTCGCCACCAACTGCGGCCAGATCAAGACCGGCAGCCTCGCGCGCTCGGACCGGCTGTCGAAATACAACCAGCTCATCCGCATCGAGGAGGAACTGGGCAATTCGGCGCGCTATGCGGGAAGGGCGGCGTTCGGGCGGCTGGCGGGCTGATCGTCTGATCAGCCAAACCGTTCTTTCAGCGCCAGCAGCGCCATTGCTGCCTTGGCGGCCTCGCCGCCCTTGTCCTTCTGCGCCGGATCGGCGCGGACGAGCGCTTGCGCTTCGTTTTCGACCGTGAGGATGCCGTTGCCGATGGGCACGCCGTCCATCGTCAGCGCCATCACCCCGCGCGCGCTTTCGCCTGCCACGATTTCGAAATGATACGTCTCGCCGCGGATCACCACGCCGATCGCGACATAGCCATCGTAATCGCCGCCCGCATCGGCCATGGCGATGGCAGCGGGAATTTCGAGCGCGCCGGGCACCGTTATGACGTCGCTCTTGTGCCCGGCGGCTTTGAGCGCGGCTTTGGCCCCGGCCACCAGCATATCGTTGAGATGATCATAAAAACGCGCTTCGACGATGAGAAACTTGGCCATGGCTTACTCCGTTGAGATCGGCTGTTCGCCGACGATATTGAGGCCATAGCCCTCGATCGCAATCACATTGCGGTGCGAATTGGTGAGCAGGATCATGTCGTGCACGCCCAGATCCGCGAGAATTTGCGCGCCGATGCCATAGCTGCGCAAATCCATTTCGAGCGATTGCCCGGCGATCTCGGCCTGGAGGTGCGCGCCGGTGCTGGGCATCAGCAGCACGATCAGCCCGGAACCGGCCTCGCCGATGGCGCTCATCGCGCGCTGCAGGATGCGTTTGCGCGGGCCGGGCTGGCCGAGCACGTCGGAGAGGATCGAAATGCCGTGCATGCGCACCAGCGTGGGCACACCCGGCGCGACCGAGCCTTTTTGCAAGACAAGGTGGACCGATCCGTCGATCTTGTTGCGATAGCTGCGGATCGTCCAGTCGCCGCCGTAGTCCGAGACAAACGGCGCCTCGCTAACGCATTCCACGAGATGGTCGTTGCGGCGGCGATATTCGATCAGATCGCGGATCGTGCCGATCTTGAGACCGTGGCGGCGCGCAAAGGGGACGAGATCGTCCATGCGTGCCATGGTGCCATCATCTTTCATGATCTCGCAGATCACGCCGGAAGGATTGAGCCCGGCCAGCCGCGCGATATCGACCGCAGCCTCGGTATGCCCGGTGCGCACCAGCACGCCCCCATCGCGCGCGATCAGCGGGAAGACATGGCCCGGCGTCACGATATCCGCCTTGGTCTTGGCGGCATCGATCGCCACCGCCACGGTGCGCGCCCGGTCGCCCGCCGAAATGCCGGTGGTTACGCCTTCGCGCGCCTCGATCGACACGGTGAACGCGGTTTCGTGGCGCGTGCCGTTGTGCCGGCTCATGAGCTCGAGCCCGAGCGCTTCGCAGCGCGCGCGGGTGAGGGTGAGGCAGATCAGGCCCCGGCCGTGCGTTGCCATGAAGTTGATCGCGTCGGGCGTGGCCATCTGCGCCGGGATCACCAGGTCGCCTTCGTTCTCGCGGTCCTCGTCATCGACCAGGATGAACATGCGGCCATTGCGCGCCTCGTCGATGATTTCCTCGATCGGGACGAGCGCGGGGGTTTCGTCGCTCTCGTTCAGCACGCGTTCGAGCTTGGCCAGCGTGTCGGCGGTGGGGTTCCAGCCGGGCAGCGTCAGGTCGCGCAAGGTGTTGGCATGGAGGCCGGCAGCGCGGGCGAGGCCGGAGCGGGACATGCCGCCATCGATGACGATACGGCGGATTTGATCGATGAGTTCGCTTGACATGATTCGGATATTTCACATCACAATGTGATAAGCAAGCACAATCGATCACATTGAAATGCGAGGTGGGCCCGAATCAATCGTGTTATGCAGGTTCGTGGCGTGTTGCCCGGGCCACAGGTGTCGTTACGGAAAGGGCAATTTTTAATTAAGCGGTTGACAAGGTGACCCCCTGTCTATGAGTAAAAGTGAGAGGGCGCCCGCGATCAACGACGGGTTTGCTGGAGAGAGAGGACTACTGACATGAGGGGCAAAATCTCCCTGTTTGCTGGCGTATGTGCGGCGGCCTTTGCCGGACCGGCCTTTGCGCAAAGTGCAACCGAGACCACCGGCGTCGAAGAAATCATCGTGACCGCGCAGCGCCAGTCGCAGCGCCTGCAAACCGTGCCGATCGCGATCAGCGCGTTCACCGCAGACAACCTCAACAAGCAGCAGATCCGCAATACCAGCGACCTGCAGCTCAGCCTGCCCAACGTCACCTTCACCAAGACCAACTTCACCACGTCCAGCTTCACCATTCGCGGTATCGGCGATCTGTGCACCGGCGTGACCTGCGACCAGGCGACCGCGGTTCACGTCAACGACGCGCCGCTGTTTTCCTCGCGCCTGTTCGAAGGCGAGTTTTACGATCTGGCCCAGGTCGAAGTGCTGCGCGGCCCACAGGGCACGCTGTTCGGCCGCAACGCCACATCGGGCGTGATCAACTTCCGCACCGCGAGGCCCGATCTCAACGCTTTTGGCGCGTCGGGCGATGCGGAATATGGCAACTACAACTCGGTGCGGATCAGGGGCGCGATCAACGTACCGCTCACCGAAACGCTCGGTGTGCGCGCGGCGGGCTATTATCTGAAGCGCGATGGCTACACCACGAACCTGTTCGACAATTCGAAGCAGGATGACCGCAACCAGTATGCCTTCCGCGGCTCGCTCACGTGGCAGCCGACTTCGGGCACGACCATTGACATCATGGGCCAGCACTTCCGCGAGCGCGACAAGCGTCTGCGCGTGCAGAAGCAATACTGCCAGAACGATCCGACGGGTATTCTGGGCTGCCTCAACTCCGAGCTCGGCACGGGCACCAACAACGGCAATGCCTTGTTCAAGAACACGCTCACCTCGCGCGAATTCTTTGCAACGCAAGGTCTGCCGACGTCATTTGCGCTCGGCAGCATCTATGGCCCCGATCCCTATGGCAATGCGGTCAACCCGGCTGATCCGCGCACGGTCAATACCGCCTACGCGCCAACCTACTTCACCAGGGAAACCATTATCCAGGGCAGCTGGAAGCAGGATCTTGGTGACAAGTTCAACCTGCGCATCACCGGTAACTATCAGGATACCGCCGTCGATTCGACGCAGGACTACAATATGGCGATCGAAGATCGCACGCGTCTGACCCCTGGACTTACCGCGCTTGCGGCGGCTGGTGCCGGCCTCATTCCGCTCGCACAGATCGGTCTGCCAGCATCTGTTCAGCAGGCCTACTTCGGCCCCGTTGCCCGGGCGCTGATCCCCAATGGTCCCGGCGGCCAGCTCTGCACCTCGGCTCCTGAAGAAAGCGGTACCGGCGTGTTTGGCGGAAACAGCGTCTGCAGCAACGCGCCGCTATACTTTGACCGCTCCATCCAGAGGAATTCAAGCTGGACTGCAGAAGCAATTCTTACGTCGAAGTTCGACGGTCCGTTCAACTTCCTGCTCGGCGGCATCTACGGCAAATACAAGGCCTCGGAAAACTCGTACTACGTCGACGCTTTCTCGGTCGATTATCTTTCGGGTGTGCTGGGTGCGTTCCAGGCGCTCGGGGCTGGTTTGCCGCCTTCCTATGTGGCCACGCCTTACTTCCGCAACAACGGCGCTTCGACGCGCGACGGCGGCGGCGGCTATGGCCTGACCACGTTCGGTATCTTCGGCGAGGCGTATTACAAGTTCGACGACCGCATCAAGCTGACGCTCGGTCTGCGCTACAACAACGACCGCAAGTCGGTCACGGCGCGCACCACCTTGCTCAGCTACCTCGCGCCGCATGGCGGCACCGATGCGTTCAACTCGCCTTATATCGGCACGTATGATGCCGATCCGGGCCTTGCGGGGAACCAGCAGTACCAGGTCCGCAACAACCGCAAGTTCAGCGCGCTGACCGGGCGCGCGGTGCTCAACTTCCAGATCACCAACGACAATCTGGTCTATTTCTCCTATTCGCGCGGTTACAAGTCGGGCGGTATCAACCCGCCGCTGTCGCCGATCTTCACGGTGCCCGAATCGTTCAATTCGGAGTTCATCGACTCGTTTGAAATCGGTTCGAAGAACAGCTTCGCCAATGGCGCGCTGCAGCTGAACCTGACCGCGTTCTACTACAAGTACAAGGATCTGCAGCTCTCGCGCATCGTGGCGCGCACCTCGGTCAACGACAACGTCAACGCCAATATCTACGGCGTCGAAGTCGAAGCGGTGGTTCGTCCGATCCGTCCGCTGACGATCAACATGAACTTCAGCTATCTCAACACGCGCGTCTCCTCGGTCACCACCCCTTTCGCCAACCCGCGTGACTTTGGCGCGGGCCGGGCGGATGCGGTGATCGTCAAGGACATCACCAACGCCGCCAACTGCGCCGTCGGCTCCAATTCCGGCAGCGTCGCCGGAGTCAACGGCTTCGTCAATGCCGCCAACGACCTCATCAATGCAGGGTCGATCCCCGGTGTCCGGCCCGGTGCCGGGCTCCAGGGCACCACTGCTTTCCCGGCGAACGGCGGGATTGCATCAAGGGGCGCCTACTCGATCTGCGCGGTTCTCACCGCGCTCGCACCGACGCTCGGCAACGCGCCCGGCATCGGCGGGGTTACGGTGTTCTCGTCGGGCATCCCCACCAACATCGTCGGCAACCAGCTCCCCGGCGCGCCCAGCATCAAGTTCGCTGCGGGCGCGCAGTATGAGATCCCCGTAGGCGGCGATCTCACCCTGACGCCGCGCGGCGATCTGCTGTTCACCGGCAACTCGACGGCCAACATCTTCAACAGCTTGGTCGACCGGGTGCCTGCGTTCACCCAGCTCAACGCGCAGATGCAGCTCGATGGGCCGGACAAGAAGTGGTTCGTGCGCGGGTTTGTTCAGAACATCACCAACAACAACTCGATCACCGGTCAGTATGTCACCGACCAGTCGACCGGTCTGTTCACCAACGTGTTCACGCTCGAACCGCGCCGCTATGGTGTCGCGGCTGGCTTCAAGTTCTGAGCCGAACGCAAGACTGACGGCCGGTCTCTTTCGAGACCCGATCATGGGCGCCGGGGGGAAACCTCCGGCGCTTTTGATTTTCCGCAACCTATTGGTCTCGCTAGTTGCCCGCGTGGAGGCGCTGTGAAAGCGTCGCCAAGCGCAATCGGGCCAGATTGCCGGGAGACCTCGCCATGATGACCGAGCAGGAAATCGCCGATCTGCGCGCGCTGATGGCTTATGAGAAGCAGCGCACCGCGCCGCCCGAGAGCTTTCCGCACCTGCCCGATCTGCCCGGTGGGCGCTATATCGACGAGCGCTTCGAGGCGCTGGAGCGCGATCATTTGTGGCGCAAAAGCTGGCTGCTCGCGGGCCACCGCGATGAACTGCCGCAGCCGGGGTGCTTCCGGCTGTGGGAGACCGCCGGCCAGCCGGTGGTGCTGATGCATGCGCGTTCGGGCAGGATCAACGCGTTCTACAACACCTGCAGCCACCGCGGCGCGCCGGTCGTGACCGCCGAGAGCGGACGGCGTCCGCGCCTCACCTGCAAGTATCACGGCTGGGTCTATGACGATGAGGGACAACTCGTCTCGATCCGCGATGCCGAGGATTTTGCGGGGCTCGATTTCTCGTGCCGCGCGCTTCGCTCCATCCGCTGCGAGACGTACGGCAAGTTCATTTTCGTCAATTTCAGCGATGAAGGACCCTGCCTAGCCGAATGGCAGGGCAATCTCGGCGGCGAACTTGAAGAATTCCAGTTGGGCGAGGCGCGGCTGGTCGATCGCTATGTCTGGGATCTCGATTGCAACTGGAAGATCGCGATGGAGGCCAACATGGAAGTGTACCATGTGCCCAATATCCATCCCTCGACCGTGGCGCTTGGGCTCGATCACCGCAGCAATGTGAATACACTTTATCCGCAAGGGCACGGGCGGATGGTCGCGCCGGGTTGGGAAGATCGCGATCAGGCGAGCTACCGCACCGGGCGCACCGCCGATGGCCGCCCGGAGTTCGCCAGCGTGGGTGAAATCTCGCGGACCTGCACACAATCGTACAATATCTTTCCCAATCTGGTCTCGCCTCCCGGCGCTACCGGCACGTTCATTCTTGCGTTCTGGCCAAATGGCCTGACGCGCTCGAAAATGGAGGTGTTCTGGGTCGGTCCCGATTGGGGCGAGGGGCCGCGCCCGGCCTATTGGGACGACACCATCGCGTTTCTGAACTCCGTGCTGGAGGAGGATACCCAGTTCGGCTCGTGGATCCAGAAGTCGCAGATGTCCTATGGCTTCAAGGGCGTGCCGCTCAGTTATCAGGAGGCGCGGATTTATCATTGGCACCAGTCGGTCGATCGGCTGATCGGGCCAGAGAAAATTCCGCAAGACTTGTCCGTCCCCGCCGCGATCGGGTCTGAATGGATCCATCCCAACGACCCGCGCCTGCCGCTGGCGCGCGCCATGGTGGCCGAGCCCGCCGAATGAGCGAAGCCGAAGCAGCCGATGTCGTCATCGTCGGCGCGGGCGCGGCGGGGCTGATCGCGGCGCTGGCGGCGGCCAAGGCGGGCGCGGCGGTGACCGTGATCGAAGGCGCCGCCAAGCTGGGCGGCACGGCGGCAGTCTCGGGCGGGATCGTCTGGGCACCGTGTAACGATCACATGGGCGGCAGCGACAGCCGCGAAGCCGCGCTCGCCTATTTCAAGGCGCTCGACAACGGCGATCTGCGCGCCGATGTGCTTGAGGCGTTCGTCGATACGGCGGCCGAAGCGCTGCGCTTTCTGGAGAGCAATTCGCGGCTGAGCTTCATGCCGCTGGGCGGGTATCCCGATTACTATGGCGACCGCCCCGGCGCGATGCACGAAGGCGGGCGCGCGCTCGACAGCGGGTTGTTCTCCTATGACGCGCTGGGCGAATGGAATGACCGCGTTGCGACTGGCACGGTCTATCCGCTGATGCTCAGCGAGACGCCGCTGGGCGGGGGCAGCGGCATTGTCGCGCCCGAGGCAATTGCTGAACGGGTGGCGAGGGACGCGCGCGGTTTCGGACAGGCGCTGGTCGGCGGCATGCTGGAGGCGTGCCTCGCAGCGGGCGTCGCTTTCCGGCTTGAACATCGCCTCGTGCGGCTGTGCGAGGCCGGCGGGGCAGTCACCGGGCTGATCGCGGGCACCCCGGCAGGCGAGATAGAGATTGAAGCACGGCGGGCAGTGATCGTCGCGACCGGTGGGTTCGAATGGAATGCGCAGCTTGCGCAGACATTTCTGCGCGGCCCCATCGCCTATCCGGCCTCTCCGCCGAGCAACATGGGCAACGGGCTCACCGCGCTGATGCGCGCGGGCGCGGCGCTGGGCAACATGACCAGCGCCTGGTGGTGCCCGACTATCGCCACAGGCGAGACCTGGCCCGATGGGTCCCCGCGCGCGCAGCCGGTCCTGATCGAGCGGACCTTGCCCCGCAGCCTGATCGTGAACCGCGCCGGGCGGCGGTTCTGCAACGAGGCGGTCAACTATTCGGCGATCGCGGGCGCGTTTCACAGCTTCGATCCGGCCAGCTATGGCTATCCCAACCAGCCCGCGTGGCTGATTTTCGACCATGCCTACAAGCTGCGCTGGCCGGTGGCGGGCGCGATGCCCGGGCCGCAAGTGCCCAGCTGGATGGAGAGCGGCGCGACTTTGGCCGAGCTGGCGGCCAAGCTGGGCCTGCCCGCCGCCGCGCTGGAAACCACCGTCGCACGCTTCAATGCCGATGCCGCGCTGGGAATTGACCGCGAGTTTGGCCGGGGCGAAGCGGACTACGACCACTTCTATGGTGATCGCAGCCAGCCCGGCGCGCGCGCCACGCTCGGCCCGCTGACCGACGCGCCGTTCTATGCCGTGCCGCTCCATCTGGGCGTGCTCGGCACCAATGGCGGGGCCAGGACCGATGCGTTCGCCCGCGTGCTGGGCCATGATGGCCAGCCCATTGCCGGGCTCTATGCCGCGGGCAATGTCATCGCCTGCCCCACCGGCAGCGTCTATGCGGGCGCAGGCGGCACACTCGGGCCTGCGCTCACATTCGGCTATATCGCCGGGCGGCAGGCTGCGCGCGCCAATGCCCTAGCGGCCACCTGAGACATAGAGGCACTGGCCCGAAATCCAGCTGGAAGCGGGCGAGGCGAGGAACAGCACGGCGGCGGCAATATCGTCGGTGCGGCCATAGCGCTTCAAGGGGATGCCCATCAGCTCGAGCACCGCGGCGCGCTGCTCGTCGTTTTCGATCTTGAGGCATTCCTCGAAATTCTGCGTGAGCACCGGCCCGGGCGCGACCGCATTGACGCGGATATTGGGGGCGAGTTCGCCCGCGAGCGAGGCGGTCAGGCTGTTCACTGCCGCCTTGGCTGCGCCGTATGGTGCGTTCTTCACTTGCGGGCCCATTGCGGCGCGCGAGGAGATATTGACGATCGCGCCGCCGTGGTCGCGCATATGGCCCGCTGCAACCACCGAACCCATCCACACCGCTTTGAGATTGAGGTTCATCATCGCGTCCCAGCTGGCCTCGCTGGTCTTGACCAGATAGCGCGGCGTGGCATCGGGGATGCCGCCCGCGTTGTTGACCCAGACGGTGATCTTGCCGAAATGCGCGGCGGCCAGCTCGCCCAGACGGTCGAGGCTGGCCTTGTCGGTCGCGTCGGTCACCACTGCCAGCGCTTTGCCGCCGATGGCTTCGATTGCGGCGACGACCTCATCGAGATCGCTCTGCGTACGCGAGGCCACGACCACCGCTGCGCCTGCCTGGGCAAGGCCGATGGCGATACCGCGCCCGATGCCTTTGCCCCCGCCGGTGACCACGGCAACTTCGCTATCTAGCCGGAATGCGTCGAGAATAGTCATGAAGGCTCCATGCTTTGGATGAGAGAGGCCCGCTTGGTGAGCGAAGCCTGGGCGCGCCAGAAGTGGAACGCCGCCCAGAAATAGAACAGGGCGACAATGCCCAGCGCGCGCTGCAAGGCTGCGCCTTCGTTTGCTTCGATGCCGCCGGAAAACAGGTCCGACAACGTGCCCACGAATACCGGGCCAAGGCCGAGCCCGATCAGCCCCGAAGGCAGCACGAACAACGCGACCGCCAGCGCGCGATTGGCGTCGCTCGCAAGCTTCTGGATGAGCGCGTAGGTCGGGCCGAAGTAAGCGGTCGCGGCAAAGGTCGGGATGGCCAGCAGCAGGAAAGTGAGATCGGCGCTCGGCGCATAGACCGCAGCGATCATGCCCGGTCCGGCAAACAGCATCGTCACGACCACGCAATGCATCGCGAGGCCCGGCCGCTGCCGGTTCAGCCAGTCTCCGACGCGGCCGCCCAGGACCGCCCCGATGAAGCCGGTGAGGCCGACCATCACCCCCAGTTTCAGCCCGAGCTCGCCGTAGCCGATGCCATGCACGCGCACGACGAGCCCGGCGGTGAAAGCTGCGAGGCCATAGGAGATGAACGAGATCAGCGTTGTTGCCGCCATCAGGTGCCAATAGGCGGGGATCCTGGCCAGCTCGCCCACTGCGGCGCGGAAGGTGGGGGCACCGGGCGGACGCACGAAGATCGCCGAAAGCGGGGGCGATCCGCGCGGTTCGGGCACGGTGAACCACAGCAGCAGCGCGACCACCAGTCCGGGCGCCCCGGCCAGCAGGAAGGCGGTGCGCCAATCGAAATACTGCACCATCAGGCCGCCGCCGGTATAGGCGAGAAAGGAACCGACCGGAATCGCCGCGCCGAGAACACCGAGAGCGCTGGCACGCCGATCGGGGGGAAACAGCGCGGCGATCAGCGAATGCGAGCCGGGGCCGGAGCCGGCCTCACCGATGCCGACCCCGATCCGGGCGAGGAACAATTGCCCGAAGTTGCTAGCCTGTCCGCACATCACGGTGGCGAGAGACCACGCGGCCACCGCGATGGCGATCAGGCGGCTGCGATTCCAGCGGTCGGCCACGATCGAGAGCGGGATGCTGATCAGGGTATAGACCATGGCAAATGACAGGCCGGTCATCAGGCCGATCTGCTGATCGCTCAGCCCCATCTCGCGCTTGATCGGTTCGGCCAGCAAGGCAATGACCTGGCGATCGAGAAAATTGAGCATCATGACCGCAAACAGCACCGCCAGAACATAGTTCGCGCGTGCCGGAGAGATGGTGCCGGGCGCAATCCCGGCATCGGCTGGATGCGATGTCACGCCGCCCGCTACTGGGTTGCGAGCTTGGCGCCCGTTTCGGGAAAGATCACCCAGTGCTGCGCCGAGCTGGTCCAGTAATGCACCGTGGGCGCCAGATCATCGGCCTGATCGAGCGAGCCCGCCTTGATGAAGATCAGCCCCTGCGCCTGCGCCTCGGGCGTTTCGGTGATCACCGGCGCGCCGCAGGTGCCGCAAAATTTGCGATAGACCGCTTTGCCGCTGTCGGCGGTATCGTTGTAGGTGGTGAGTTCGCCCGACACGCGCAGCGCGCTCTGCGGCAGGATGGCGATCACCGAGAGCGCCGATCCGGCCTGCTTCTGGCAGTTCTTGCAGCTGCATGTCGCAACCACCAGCGGCGGCCAGTCCGCCTCATAGCGCACAGCCCCGCAGAGGCAGCCGCCTTGCCGTATCTCGGTCATCCTCTGGTCCCCTTTTGTGGTTTTGCAGACATTGCCTGCAAGCCGCACTGTTGGCCCCTACCAATTTGGATGGGTGGTGATCGGTGCCGTCCATGGCACTCTTGTCGCACTCAAAAATGGCGGGAAGTGTAATGGCGATCGAGACCAAACGGACGTTTTGCCGGTTATGCCATGCCAGCTGCGCGATGCTGGTGGACATCGAAGACGACAAGGTGACCGCGGTGCGCGGCGATAGCGAGGACACGCTGTTCCACGGCTATACTTGCGTCAAAGGGCGCCAGATGCCCGATATGCACAATCTGCCCGAGCGGTTGCTCAAGCCGCTGATCCGGCGCGACGGCGCGTTCGTCGAAATCTCGACTGCCGACGCGCTGGCCGAAGCGGGCGCGCGGATGAAGGCGATCGTCGAGGAGTTCGGCCCGCATAGCATCGCGCTCTATTGCGGCACCAATGCCTTTCAGAACAGCGCCGTGCTGGGCACCGCCTTCGCCTTTGCCGAGGCGGTCGGATCGCGCAATTACTATACCAGCGTCACTGTCGATCAGCCCGCCAAGGTTTTCACTACCGCGCGCTATGGCACCTGGATGGGCGGTCCCAACAATTTCGAGGACTCCGACGTGGTGATGTTCGTCGGCAACAATCCGCTGGTCTCGCACTATTCGCCCAGCGGCGGGCTGCCGCCGTTTTCGCCCTCGCGGCGGCTGCGCGATGCGCAGGCGCGGGGCATGAAGATCATCGTCGCCGATCCGCGCGAGAGCGATATCGGCGCGCTGGCCGATATCTTCCTGCCGGTGAAGCCGGGTGAGGATCCGGCGCTGCTGGCGGGCATGCTCCATGTGATCCTTTCCGAAGGGCTTTACGACCGCAATTTCGTGACCGCGCATGTCGATGGTCTGGCCGAACTTGAAGAGGCGGTGAAGCACTTCCCGCCCGAAGTTGCCGCCGCGCGCGCCGGGGTCGAGGCCGAGGCGCTGATCAAGACCGCGCGGCTTTTTGCCAGCGGGCAGAAGGGCAGGGTGGTCACCGGCACCGGCCCCGAAATGGCAGGCAACGGCACGCTTACCGAATATCTCGTGGTCGCGCTCAACACGCTGTGCGCGCGGTTCAATCAGGAGGGGGACAAAGTGGCCAATCCCTCGCTGTTCCAGCCGCATGCCGCGGGCCCCAAGAAAGCGCAAGTCGCGCCGCGCGTGCCGATGTTCGGCGAGGGATTTGCCCAGTCGCGCATTCGCGGTATCGGCAAACTGGGCCGCGAGATGCCCTGCAACGTGCTCGCCGACGAGATCCTCACCCCGGGCGAGGGCCAGATCAAGGTGCTCATCTCGATCGGTGGCAATCCCGAGATCGCCTTTCCCAACCAGCAGAAAGTGCGCCGCGCGCTCGATACGGTGGACCTGTTCATCCAGATCGATCCGTGGATGTCGGCCAGCGCCAAGCGCGCCGATCTGATCCTTGCGCCAAGCATGTGCCTCGAGCGCGAAGACATCAACAATGTCTCGGAAAACTTCTGCGAGGAGCCTTACGCGCACTATACCGAGGCGATGGTGCCGCCGCCGGGCGACACGATGGACGAATATGAGATGCTGTGGTGGCTGGCCAAGCATATGGGCCTGCAGCTCACCTTCCCGGGCGGGCCGGTGTCGATGGACGTGTGCCCCGACAAGATGACTGTGCTCGATCTGGTGAGCGAGGGAGCGCTGCTGAAACCGAGCCAGGCGCGCGCCGATGCCGCCGCTTCGGACCGACCGGGCAGCGCGGTGTTCTATCCCGAGCTGCACCTCACCGTCGGCCCGGCAGACCCGGATGCCAGCGGCAGGTTCGATCTGGCGGAAGGCGCGATGCCCAGCCAGCTGATCTCCTATGCGCAGCGTGGGTCCGAGCAGTCGGCGTTCGATTTCCGCCTGATCTCGCGCCGTTCAAAGCACCGCTACAACAGCAACGGCCATACCTTGCCGCATCTCAAGGAGAAGATGCCGACCAACCCGGCGTTCTTCAATCCCGAAGACCTCGCCGCGCTCAGCGTGAACGATGGCCAGATGGTCGAGATCAGCTCGCCGCTCGCCTCGATCTTCGCGATCGGCAAAGCGAGCCCGAAAGTCCGGCGCGGGGTCATCTCGATGAGCCACGCGTTCGGCGATGACGATGCCGGCAAGGACGATGTGATGACCAAGGGCAGTTCGACCAACCGCCTGATCAGCGACGATACCGACATCGATCCGATCACCGGCCAGGCCATCCAGAGCGCGATCCCGGTGCGCGTGACGGCGGCCTGATCGAAGGGCTGCCGTTAGCGCACATCGTTGCAGAAAAGGTGACAGAGGTTACACTGTGTCACCTTTTGTTTTCTGCCCTATCTAGCTGAATTTTCGTCGCTTTTTTGCCGAAGTGGACAAAGTGACACTTTGCCGTCTTCGCGCGCCTGATCAACAATTTCAAAGAGCGTTTTGCGCAGTGTGACAGATCGCGAGCCTGTAGGACAGACGGGTCATCCTGCACTGAGAGCAGCCTGCGCAAATCCTTCGATCACTCACCTTAGGGCCCGCTCGTGCCGAGCTTGTCGAAGGCTTTTAGGTCTCTTGCAAACGCATGGCAGATTGACGGCGGCATTCACCCACTTGCGGCCATAGCGGCTCACCAAATCACCCCCAAAACTTGCCGTCGCCCCGTGTCAAGCACGGGGCGACGGGTGATTTTCTGAATTGATGTCCGTTTCCCACCAATGACGGTCAATCCTGCACCACGTTTGCAAACGAAATAATCGCCTTGTCGAAGCATCCGGGAGCCAATCGCTGCGCACCTGCCAAAGAAAATGCCGCCCCGTTGCGGGGGCGGCATCTCCTTCAGGTTCATAGGACTTGCGCTTCGATCAGAACCTGACGCTGCCCTGGATAAAGATCTGCCGGCCACGGTTGACGGTGAAGACTTCATCGTCGCCCACTGGCAGACCAAGCCCCGCTCCGGCAAGGAACGGACGACCGCCGGACGTGTTGACGAAAATCTTGTCAGTCAGATTGTTGACGATCAGAGCCAGCTTCCATTTGCCGCCGGGTGCGCCGACCGAAATCGATCCGTCGACGGTTGCGTAAGCGGGTTGCTTGTAATCGGTGAAGAGGTTCTGCGAGGTAAAGTAAGAACCGCTATAAGCGACGTTGCCCGAAAAGCCCAATTCGAGGGCATCGCTGAGCGGCGCAGTATAGTCGAACGCCAGATTGCCGGCGAACTCCGGCGCACGCGCGGCGCGTCGGCCGTTGATATCCGGATCATCGGCGGTCCCGGCGATGCCATCGACACCAGTACCGGTGATGAACTGCCTGGTAAACTTCGCGTCGGTATAGGCCAACGCGCCCGAGAACCGCAGGCCTTCTACTGGCGGCCGCCAGCTGAAGTCGATATCGATGCCCTTGGTGGTCAATTGCCCGGCGTTGGTGGTGATGAACTGGATCGTCGTCGCGTTGAAGTTCTGCACCTGCAGGTTGTCGAAGGTGTAGTAATAGGCGGTCGCGTTCAGCGTGATGGTGCGGTCTGCCAATTGCGACTTGAAGCCGATTTCACCGCCGCGGCTGGTTTCCGACTTGAAGATCAGGCCAGCGGCAACCGCATCGCGCGTCGCCGGGTTGTCAAGCCCGAGCAGATTGCTCGATGGCAGCGCGCTGTTGTCGATGCCGCCCGACTTGTAGCCGGTTTTGAAGGCACCATAGACATTGAAATCGTCGTTGACCTTGTACCGCAGGGTCACTTCGGGCGAGAAATTGGTATCCTTGAAGGGGATCGGCCCTGAGAAGAATCCGCTGTCGATAAATGCCGGGCCAGCGGAAAGGAAGGTGTGCACGTACGGCACGGTGATCGTGTTCACCTTCTCTTCGCGGGTCTAACGTACACCCGCGGTCAACTCGAGTTTTTCGGTAATTTCGTAGGTGCCGCTGCCAAACACCGAATAGGCATCAGTTTTCGTGCGATGCTTCTTGTACCAGTCATACGTGTTACCGGTGACGGGATCGGGCGCGATGATCGAGATGTTCACACCCTGCTGCGAGGTGTTGAAGTCAATCGTGCGCTTTTCATAGAACGCGCCGAACGAGAAGTTCAGCGGTCCGGAGAAATTGCTGACAAAGCGCAGTTCCTGCGTGAACTGCTTGGTCCTGTTCAGCGGATCGCTCGAACCGAAGCCTTGCGCCGAGCCTGGCGTGTTGACGGCGGCCAGCGCCGGAGCAATTGCTGCGACTGGAGCGCCGCCCGGATTGAATGCCGGGCCGATGCCGAGATAAGAGTAGGAGTCGAAATCAACGGCGCGCAAGCTGAGGAAACCCGTCGTCGACACCAGCTTGATCGTATCGCTCAGATTGGCGTTGACGAGGAGGCGGGTAAAGAAAATGTCGGTTTCGCCGAATGGGTGTCCTGGATACCTGCCGTTTGCGCCTGCGCTGCCATCCGGAAAACGGCCCGTCTGGGTTGGCGAAGGATCGGACGTGGTGACGAACTTGTTGAAGGGATTGCAATCCGCATTGGAGGGAATCGCGATCGCTCCGCCGAGCAGCACCACTTCATCGGCGCGGCCATTGGCGCCGCAGTAGATGTCTGCCGTGCCGATCGCGCCATCGTTGGTGTTGCGCGTGTAGGTCGCCTTGAGGTTGGCTTTGAAATCGCTGGTCGGCTCCCACTGGAAGGTCGCGCGGCCGACGAAATCCCTGAGGCCGCGATTGCGCAGCAGCGCCGGGGTGCCCGGCGCAATCTTCACATATTCCGCGACATCGTTGTACTGCGCGGCAAGGCGGATGCCGAACGTATCACTCAGCGGGCCCGAGACGTAGCCGCCGATCAGGTAGCCGCGCTCTTCGAATTCGTACGACGCCGTGGCACCGTATTCCCACGATGCGGTGGGATTGGCGGTGCGGATCTGGAGCACGCCGGCCGACGCGCTCTTGCCGAAGTAAAGCGACTGCGGGCCTTTGAGCACGTCGATCTGCGCGGGATCGACAAAGCCAGCCTGGAGGAGGCGGCTGGTGGAAACCTGAACACCGTCGAAATCGAGCGCCACGGCGCTGTCGAACGCAGCCGAAATGTTGGACGAGCCGACACCGCGCAAGCTGAGCTGCGCGCCCGCGCCCGAGCCGCCGATCTGGACGTTCAAGGTCGGGATGCGGCTGACGATGTCGGCCACTTTGGTGACGTTGTATTTCTGGAGCGTGGCAGCGCCGATCGCGGTGATCGTCAGCGGCACATCCTGCAGCGATTCAGCGTCTCTGCGCGCGAAAACAGTGATGACTTCTTCGGCTGCGGGAGCAGGGGCCTCTGCCGCGGCAGCCGGCGAAGTGTTTTGCGCCCATGCTGTGCCGGAGTTCACTACCGCGAGCAGCGCAACGCTTGCGGCCAGCCCGGCCCGCACAGTACCCAGTTTGCCTGTCAGATTTCTCATTTATGCCCTCCCGATTGTCCCATATATGCTCGGTACGCTCCGCCATTCGAGGGGAACGCCCAAGCTCTTGTCGCAACAGACTAAGTGCGGGGCCTAATTCCGCCACTAGCAAAAACGCTCATTGGCAGTGGCTTATAAAGACGGCGCGTGGTGCACAATTGCGGCTCAGGCGATGTTGCAGTATCGGGCGCCAGTGCTGTGGGTGCAGCGTTCTAGTAATTGTGCGCGCGCACCCGTTCTATTGTGCAAAGCAGCATTCTTTGCATCTGCGTCCCCCCAATTTTGATGGTTGGCGTTTGCGCCAGCGCCGCAGATGGTTCGCCGCAACATTTGCGAGGAGATTTTGCATGGCGTTGGTATCGGTCATAGGCGCCACGGGGCGGCAGGGTCTGGCGCAGGTTCGCCAATTGTTGCTTGCCGGTCATGATGTGCGCGCGCTTTCGCGCAGCGAAAATCCCTATCTTGGCGAAACCAATGCCGAGATCGAGAAGCGCCAGATCGATATCTACGATCCGGCGACGTACGTGGCCGCGATGGAGGGCTCCGATGCGGTGTTTTACAACCATCCGCTGCAGGCGCGCGAAGACCGCGCCACCTTGGTTGCCAAAGTCGGTCTGGCCAGCGTCGAGGCGGGATCGAAGCGCTTTGTCTGGAACACCTCGAGCTGGATCCCCGACAAGCCGGGCGAAGCGTTCACCTATTCCGGCAATACCGCCGCAATCAATGCGCTGTGGCGCGCCGGGGTGCCCGCCACGGTGTTCGGCTCGGTGCTGTTCATGGACAATCTGCTGACGCACTGGGCGCGCCCGTTCATCGTGAACGAGAGCCGCTATGTCTATCCGCACAAGCCCGATCTCGGCGCGAACTGGATCAGCCTCGACGATGTCGGCAAGATCATGGTCGCCGCGCTCGAACGCCCCGATCTGGAAGGCGCATGGATGAACATTGGCGGCCCGGAGCGCCTGCTCCCGCCGCAAGTCGCGCAGATCCTGTCGCGCGTGTTCGGCCGCGAGATCAAGTACGACCCGTGCAGCCCGGCCGAGTTCGGCGATCTGCTGGTGGCGGCGTTGGGCGATTCGATGCCGCCGGAAAACCGCGCGATGTTCTCCGCCGGCATCGCGGCGTTCTATGAATACAACAACAGCGCGCCGACCAAGCCGTTTGCGGTGAATTTCGATTATGTGCAGGAACGCCTGCCCGAGATCGCGTTCGAAACGCTCGAGCAATGGGCCGCGCGGCAGGACTGGTCCGACAGCGAAAACCGCCCGGCGGCAGGATGAATGCTGCGCTGGTGAACTTCACGTCTGGGAGAATTTGATGGGTCGGCTTGAGGGCAAGGTTGCGATTATCACGGGCGCGGCCAAGGGTCTGGGCGAAGCGGACGCGCGCATCTTTGCCCGCGAAGGCGCGCTGGTGATCCTGACCGATGTCGATCGCGCCAATGGCGAACGGATCGCCGCCGAGATCGGCCACGGCGCCGAGTTTCACTATCAGGATGTGCGCGAGGAAGCGGGCTGGGAAGCGCTGATCGCGGATGTCGTGGCGCGGCACGGCAAGCTCGATATTCTCGTCAACAACGCGGGCGTGGTCGAGGCGGGCACGATCGAGACGCAGACCGAGGCGGAATACCGCTTCATCATGGCGGTGAGCGCGGATGGCACGTTCTTCGGGTGCAAGCACGCGGTGCTGGCGATGAAGAAAACCGGCGGCGGCGCGATCATCAACATGGCCTCTATCGCATCGATTGTCGGCGAGCCGGTCGTCGCGGCCTATTGCGCTGCCAAAGGCGCGGTGGAAAGCCTCAGCCGCAGCGTGGCGGTGCACTGCGCCAACAATGGCTACAACATCCGCTGCAACAGCATTCATCCGGCGGGCATATTGACGCCGATGGTCATCGGCATCGGTGAGCAGTTCGAGCAATTGACTGGCCTGCGCCCGGCCAACCATGCCCCCGCCGCGAGCAGGCTGGGCGATCCGATCGACATCGCCAACACCGTGCTGTTCCTCGCCTCCGAGGAATCGCGCTTCATCAATGGTGCGGCGATCCGGGTGGATAACGCGCAGTCGGTCATTCAGGGCTCGGTCGCCTGATCATTCCGCAGCGCCTGGCGTGAAAGTTGCGGTGATCCTGAGCGGGTCGAAGGCAATTGTTTTGCTTGCAAACCGAACGCCTGAATGAGCGGGATTGGCGGGAAGCAGACATCTCGGCAAGCACCCTGTCCGTCGCCCCGTGCTTGACACGGGGCTTGGCTTACCTTGCGGCCTCACGTTTGGCAGAAGGGAGTGATGGAGAAAGGCGGCTGGGCCACCATCATGGCGAACCGCTGTCGCGGCGGCTCGACCTTTGGGATCAGTGGCACCCAGCTGGGGCAGCGCCGAATGGCAAGGCCGAAAGGTAGCCAAGCCCCGTGTCAAGCACGGGGCGACGATGGGCTTTGGGGGGAAGCTGCCTAACGGTTTCTCGGATCGCCGAGGGCTGAGGCGGCACCAGTCAGGCAGCCATCCAACGCTTCACGTTCCCGATTACTAAACCGTTCCCCCGCTCTAGAATATGCCTTCAGCACTCGTTCCGGCCCCTCGTCGACCACATCGACAATGAAATGTCTCACCGGATTATCCAACCTCGCCATCGGCTTTGATATCGCCGGTGGCTTCCGATGGCGAAGCGACAAACGGCCGCCCCAGTCTTTGCCCAGACACATCTCAACCCATTCGAGTGGGCGCGATGTAGAGCCGACAAATGCGAGGCGCGAAGCCGCAGGGTTTTCGGTCGTTGTCTTACGCGGAACGACAACAAAGGCCACAAAGACTAGCAAGGCACCCGCTGCAAGCCAAGGCATTGGCTGCCGTAAGGAGACCTGTCCTCCGAGCGCGAATGGGTCGGGTCGCATCGCGTGAGAATACTACGCCCCGTTCAGTCGGCAAGTCCGCAAGTGGGCGACAGCGGCCATTCGTGCCTGACCCGAATGAATGGCGGCTATCGGTCCTCGCGCATTGGCTCCGCTATGGCCGGAAATGGGTGGAAAGCGGTCGCTTGTAGCCCTACGATGTGTCTGTGCCATTAGCTCGCAAGATCATTCTGCATGTGCCGGTATCGGACGAAGCGCTTCTCGATGATTTCGTCGAGCAATGCCTACGTGACAGCGTTTCACTGATAGCTGTTGTGGGACCGGGTTGTGCTCGGATCGAGGATATAATCGACGACATTGTGGTGGGCGATGGAAGTGACTCCGCTAGGTTCCTGTGTACCACGTCGCACCCAAACGAGCCGTTTGATGACGTCATGAATATGGCGACTACGTGGGAGTACGAGCGGGGCGATCCGGTTGAGGAAGTGCGGCTATAAGGACGTCCGCAACTGGGCGAAAGCCGCCGTCAACCAGCCATGAGCTTGCAAGAGACCAAGCACCTTGTCGAAGCAGGTTAGCGCGAACGTTGTGCCAGATGCTTAGAGAAGCCCAGCACGAGCGGGCCTGTGAAGTGAGTTTCACAATCGACCCACAACACAACCAAGGTACGACACTTTCCCACTCCCCGCCGGAGAGTGGGTCACGATCAGGCGTGCTGCCGCGTCTTGGGTGCTTCCTCGCTCTCCAGCCAAAGGTTCAGCGTTTCGTGGAAGTGGCGGATCTTGCTTTCCTGATAGCTGGCAAACACCGTCTCGCCCTTGGGATGATTGGGCAGGCCCTTGGTGATCGCGGCGTGGTTGAGCCCGTCCTGGTTGAAGATCTTGAGCAGATAGCTGCCGAAGCCCGGTGCCAGCGTGTAATCGTCATTGAGATCGAGGAACGTGCATTTTGCAGGCGCGGGGCGCTCCATCCCTTCTGGCAGCGCGACCAGAAACATCACTTCATGCAGGCACTGGCTGGGGTTGTTGCCATCGGGGCGGAAGCGGTAGAAAATCGGGTTGAAATCGGCCCATGGGCTGATGTTGGGAAACAGGCTGTAGAAGATCGGATCGACCAGATCGGCATCGCTGATCGTATCGACCTTGTCGCCCCACATCGGCCGCATCATCTCGCGCCGCTCGTTGGCGCGCTGATCGCGGTAGGCGTGGAAGGATTCGCCGCTGAACACGCTGGGCATGTTTTCCTCGCCGGGGCCGATCGGGCCGCCCACCCAGTTGCACATCTGCGGATCGGCAGAGGTCACCTCGCCTTCGAGATGATTGGCCCAGCGGTCGAACACGCCGGTCTTGCCGTTCGGATGGGTCACTTCGACGCGGTCCTCGCCCAGCCTGCGGAAGGTGTGCTTGCTGATCGGATGGATGAAGCTGGTGAACGCCTCGCCATCGGGAAACGCGCCCGGATCGGGATTGGCCAGACCGGTGTGCGCGCTGGGAAAGCCCGAGGCCGACATCGCGCGCGACCAGTTGGGCCAGACGTCGTACTTGCTGTTGGTATCGCCGAACGCGGGCAGCAGTTCGGGATGCGTGGCGATCACATGGTAGCTTTCCATGAACGCTTCCTGCGCCACTTTCCAGTTGCACGGCAGCCGCTTGACGAGGTGCGCGGCCTTGAACCGGCTCTCGAAGGGGATCTGGAAATGGCGGTCGATATCGCCGAGGAAATCGGCCAGCGGTTCGCAATCCGGATCGGGATTGATGAACACGAACCCGCCCCATTCGCCGACCTTGACCGATGGCAGGCTGTGCGTTTCGGCTGACACGCTGGGGAAATCCCACTGGCAGGGCACTTCTTTGAGCGCGCCGTTCAATTCCCATGACCAGCCATGGAACGGGCAGCGCAGCACTTTGAGGCCCTGGCGGTGATTGTCGCACAGCGCGCGGCCGCGGTGCAGGCAGGCATTGGGGAACGCCTTGATCTCGGTTTCGGAAGCGCGGACGATCAGGAACGACAGGCCGGCAATGTCGTAGACATGCGTGTCACCGACATTGGGGATATCGTCCTTGCGGCAGGCCATCTGCCACACCCGCTTCCACAGCCGCTCGACTTCGCGCTCGTGCTCCGACTGGCTCCAGTAGCGGCTCACCTCGACCGTGGTGACGCCCGGCTCCATCGGCGAATCCTCAAGATAGATCGCTGGCGGCGGAACGGTATCGCTGCGCAGGATGTCATTGTACGACATCGCGTTCGACCGATTGTGGCCTGTCAGTGTCTCGACCATGTTAAGCTCCGGATCATGCCCCACGGGTTTCGGGGACGATACCGCCTCGCCCCCGCTAAACCACTAATGATTCTGGGAGCAGCCCCTTGGTACTTTGGAGGATTGCCTGCGCCGGAACAGACAGCGACAAGCAATCCGAACCGCACCGAGGGAGGGCCGCCCATGAAAATCCTGATCGCCGCGCAGATCGATCTCGAACCCGAACGGCGCGACGCCGCGCTTCAGGCGGCGCGGGTGTGGATCGAAGGCGCGCTGACGCAGCGCGGGTGCCTGCATTATGAATTCAGCCCCGATCCGTTCAACCCATCGCGCATCAACGTGTTCGAGGAATGGACCGACGCGGAAGCGCTTGCGGCGCATTTTGCTGGGCCGCACTATGCGGGGATGCGCGATCATCTGGGCCAGAGCGGCCTGATCGGCGCGGCGAGCCGCAAGTACAGCGTCGACCGGGAAGGGCCGGTCTATGGTCCGGACGGGCTGGCAACCCCGGGTTTTGCTTGATGCGCCCGCCAACCTAACAAAATGACGGATCGCCAGAAGCGGGGGCCTTCCCCTAGGCTCCGCCATATTTTCGGGAGAGCAGCACCGTGAACAAGCCCGTCGTACAGCGGAATTTTTTCGATCCGCAGACCCTGATCGATCCGTTCGACTATTACCGCGATGCGCATGCCGAAGGGGTGGCGATCCAGCACTATCCCGAAACCAATACTTATGTGGTCTACAGCTACGACCTCGTCTCCGAGGCGACCGGACGGACCGAGGACTTTTCCAACGATTTCGGCGCGCTGATGGGCAAGACCGATCCGGAGATCGAGGCGATCCTCGCCGATGGCTGGCCCAATGTCGCCACGCTGCTCACCGCCGATCCGCCAGTGCACACCCGTTTTCGCAAGCTGGTCAATCTGGCGTTTTCTATGCCGCGCGTGAACGCGATCGAGGCGGACATGCGCGCAAAAGTGATCGAGCTGATCGAGAAGCTCAGCCACGAGCGGACATGCGAGTTCGTCGAGGAGTTCGCGGTGCCGCTGCCGGTGGCGATGATTGCGCAGCAGATTGGCCTCGACAACGATCCCAAGCAGGTCAAGGCGTGGTCGGATGCGGCGGTCGACCGGTTCAGCCAGTTGATCTCGCGCGAGCGCGAGCTCGAATGCGCGCACTCGTTCGTGCAGTTCCAGCATTTCATGAAAGGCAAGATCGACGAGCGCCGGGCAAATGGCGGCGACGATCTGCTGGCCGATCTGGTCGCGGCGCGGGTGGACGGGGTCGAACCGCTGAACGATGCCGAGATCATGTCGGTGATGCAGCAGTTCATGGTGGCGGGCAACGAGACCACCACCTCGGTGCTCGCGGGCGCGCTGCTCCAGCTCATCCGCAATCCCGATCAGATGGAAATGGCCGTGGCGGCGGCGGGCGGGCGCGATCCCAAAGTGATCGCCAATCTGGTCGAGGAAGCGCTGCGTTACGAGACGCCTTCGGCTGGCATGTGGCGCATCGTGATGCGCGATTGCGAGCTGGGCGGGGTGAGCATTCCCAAAGGCGCGATCATGCAGATCCGCTATGCCGCGGCCAATCGCGATCCCGCCAAATACCCCGACCCCGACAAGTTCGACATCAATCGCGCCAATGCCCGCACGCACCTTGCCTTTGGCAAGGGCATCCACATGTGCGTGGGCAACATGCTGAGCCGCAAGGAAATCGCGGTGGCGTTCGACGAGTTGCTAGTGCGGCTGGGCAATTTCAAGGTTGTCGATGAAGATGGGATCAAGATCCTGCCCAACATCCTCCTGCGCGGCGTAACCCGGCTGCCGATCAGCTATGAACCGCTGAACTGAGCAAACCAGAACTCACTCCGGGGAGCATGATGATGGGCCGTATGGCGGGTAAAGTGGCGCTCATTTCGGGCGGCGCAGAGGGCATTGGCGGCACATTGGGGCGGATGATCGTGGCCGAAGGCGGCGCGGTCATGCTCGGTGATGTGCAGACCGACAAGGCGGCAGCACTGGCGGCGGAGCTGGGTGAGCACGCCGCTTCGGTAAAGCTCGACGTGCGCAGCCTCGACGACTGGAACGCAGCCGTGGCGGCCACGCTCGCGCGCTTCGGCAAGCTGACGACCTTGTGCAACATCGCCGGCATCTCTGAGCCCGGCAACGCGGTCGATGTCGATCTCGACAGCTGGAGCCGCACTATCGACATCAATCTCAACGGCACGTTCTTTGGCTGCCGCGCGGCCATCCCGGCGATGGAGGCTGCGGGCGAGCCGTGCACTATCGTCAATGTCGGCTCGATGCTGGCGATGCGCCCGGGCGGGCAGATGGCGGCCTATTGCGCGTCCAAATCGGCCGTCACCGCGCTGACCAAATGCGTCGCGCTCGATCTGGCCGCGCGCGGCCTGCCGATCCGGGCCAATGCGGTGCATCCCGGCGCGATCCGCACGCCGATGTATTATCGCTATCTCAATTCGGGCGCAGCCGCTCCCGAAGACATTGCCGCGATGTTCGCCGCCACGCATCCGATGGGCCGCTCGGGCGAACCGGAGGAAGTGGCGCAGGCGATCCTTTTCCTGAGCTGCGCCGATTCCAGCTTCACCAGCGGCACCGACCTGACCGTAGACGGCGCAGGCTCGATCCGCGACCGCTAGCTCACCCCAGCTTGCGCAGCGGGTCGCGCCCGTCCCATGTCTTGGCCTGATCGCGGATCATGCCAAACAGCCCCTCGGTGCCGCTGGAGGCTTGCAGGATTTCCAGAATGGTGCCGGGGCCGCCGCCGGTGTCGACATAGATGACCGCGCCATCGTCGCCCACTTTGCCTTCGACCAGCACCTTGGCGCCAAATTCTTCGCAGATCGCGCGCGCTTTCATGATGTCGTCGGTGAGCACGCACTGGTGATGGAGCACATCGCCGGTGACGCCGTATTGCCCGCGATAGATGCCCGGCGCGTCGTTTTCGACGCGGACCAGCTCGATCTGCATGTCGCCCCAATAGGCGATGGCGATCGAGAACATGCAGTCGGTCGGCTCGCCCAGATAGCGCATGTCGCCCAGATGGACGTTCTCCATCAGATAGAACGGCCCGACGCCCATCGTCTGCGTCCAGTGCTTGATCGCGGCGTCGAAGTCTGTCGGCACATAGGCGAACTGCATCACCGGTCCGATCGCGCTCAATCCCATGGGTTTTTCCTTCTTATCCGCTTTTGCAGGAGAGTGGCAGCAAGCCTGCGCGCGGGCTACTGTGTCTTTTGAGGGGCCGCGGGTTCGCGAAATTTGATAGTATGTGCGCGGGATAACAGCGTTTACCCTTCGGGCGAGAGGGGACCCGAGAATGGCTTTTTCCGGACCAATGGAAGATCAGCTGGCGATCCGCGCGCTGAACGATACCTATTGCGATGCTGTGTTCCTGCGCGATCCTGCGCAATGGGGCGCGACCTGGGCGGAAGATGCGCACTGGGATCTGATGGGCATGCCGGTCAATGGGCGCGAGGCGATCGTCACTTTGTGGAACGGGGCGATGAGCGGCTTCAAGTTCGTCGCCTTCTTCTGCCAGATCGCCGCGATCGAGGTCGACGGCGATACCGCCACGGGCCGCGTCTTCACGCATGAACAGCTCGAAATGAACGACGGCACCGAGCGCAAGCCGGTTGGCCGTTATGATGATCGCTATGTCCGAGTGGACGGCCAGTGGCTGTTCAAGGAGCGAGTTTTCAAAGTGTTGAGAGGATAAACTGATGCGCGTTCTTATCTCGGGTGAGATCGATTTTCCGCCCGAAAACCGGGCCGCCGCGCTCGCCGGGGCCGAAGACCTGATCAAGCTGGCGCTCGCCGAGCCGGGCTGCTGCCATTATGCGTGGACGGCCGATCCGTTCGACGCGGGGCGCGTCCATGTGTTCGAGGATTGGGACAGCGCCGAAGAGCTTCAGGCGCATCTCGAAGGCCCGGCCTACACCGGCATGCTGGCGCATCTCGGTGGCTTTGCAATGATCGGCGCGGTCACGCGCAAGTACCGGGTCGATCTCACCGAGCCAGTCTATGGCCCCGAGGGCAAAGCCACCGCCACTTTCCATTCTGCACAAGGCTGACCGAACGATGACTGATCTGACAGGCAAAGTCGCCGTTGTGGTGGGCGCGGGCAGCCCGGGCAACATGGGCCAGCACATCGCCCGCACGCTCGCGGACGCGGGGGCCAAGGTAGTCGTGGCGGGGCGCAAGCAGGATGTGCTCGCGGCGCTGGCCGAAGAAATCGGCGGCGACTGGCTGCTGTGCGACTTGACCAGCAAGGCCGATGTCGAGGCGCTGGCGAGCGAGACGCTGGCGCGGCACGGCCGGGTCGATGTCGCGGTCAACGCCAGCGGCTGGGGCCTGCTCAAATCGATCCACGAGATCACCGAGGAAGAGCTCGATGCGATCATCGCGCTGCAGTTCAAAGGCGTGCATTATTTCCTCAGCGCCTTCGTGCGCGCGATGCCCAATGGCGGCTCGCTGGTGCAGGTGTCGTCGGCCACCACGCAGTGCGTGATCAACGACCACGCGGCGTATATCGGCACCAAGGCGGGTTCCGAGGCGCTGATCCGCTGCGTCGCCAACCAGTACGGCGCGCAAGGGATCCGCGCCAATGTGGTCTCGCCGGGCCTGACCGAGAGCCCGATGACCGTCGGCGCGTTTTCGGTGCCCGGGCTCTCGGCGGCGTTCGTCAAGAAGTACCCACTCGGCCGCGTCGGCACCTCGCAGGATATCGCGAACGCCGTGCTCTGGCTGGCCGACGAAGGCAGCTTTATCACCGGGCAGAACCTGCAGATCAACGGCGGCCTGACCTTGCGCGGCAATCCGGGCGCCGACGAAGTGGGCGCATCGGTTGCGGCGGCAATGGCGTCGCAGGCTTAAGCCCCGACCCTCTCCCGCGCTGGAAGGCGGCAGTCGCAGAAAGGAAGTTGGTTCGCGCAGGGACGCAGAGGAAGCCGAGCGCGCCGAGATGCGCGTGAGCCGCAGGCTCCTAACGTTTGCGCACTATGCGCATCCGCTAAAGAACCCGTCGTGCAGCGGCTTTGTCGCAAATTCGACCTCTTCGCGTCCTTTGCTTCCTCTGCGCCTCTGCGCGAACAGCCTTCTTTGAAGCCACATGCGATTGCCCTTCCTTTGGGGGAAAGGCAAAAAATCGCGCCAATCAGCTACCCCGCCGCGGCCAGCTGCTCGCGGATTTGCGCGCGCAGCATGTCCTTGCGGATCTTGCCCGATGCAGTGCGGGGCAGGTCGCTCACGAATTCGACATGTTCGGGCGTTTTCTGTTTGGCCAGCCCCGCTGCGATCACGAACGCGGCTACTTCGTCGAAGGTCAGCGCATTCACCTCGTGCGCGATCACGTAGGCGCAGATACCTTCGCCCAATCGTACATGCGGCATCGAAACCACGGCGGCTTCGCGGATCGCGGGGTGCTTGTGCAGCACGTCCTCGATCTCCTTGGCGCTGATGTTCTCGCCGCCGCGGATGATCAGATCCTTCTTGCGCCCGGTGATCACCAGCGCGCCGTCAGGGCGGATGTGGCCGATATCGCCGGTGGCGAAATAGCCGTCGGCGTCGATCGCCTCGGCAGTATGCGCCGGGTCGAGATAGCCCAGGAACATCGCGGGCCCGCGCGCCAGGATCTCGCCGTCTGCGCCTTCGGGCACGCTCGCGCCGTGGTCGTCAACGATGCGCAGTTCGTAATCGTTGGCGATCCCGTCGGTATCGGCAGCGGCTTCGGGCGCGGTTTCGGGCATGAAGCCTTGCGAGACCAGCGGCACTTCGGAGCTGCCATAGACGCGGAAGGCGCACGGATGCGCCAGCCGCTGGTTTGCCCCGCGCACCAGCTCTGCCGGCACCGCCGCCCCGCCGCAGGCAAAGCGGCGAAAGCTCGGCAAGGTCGATCCCGCCGCCGCCGCCGCGTTGCACAGCTCCTGCAGAAACGGGGTTGCGGCCACGGTGGAGGTGACATGGTAGCGATCGATCAGCTCGACCGCGAGCGCGGCATTCCACGATTCCATCAGGACCGTGCGGGATCCCTGCACGAACGGCTTTTCGAGGCCGCCACTATAGCCGCTGATGTGCGTGACGGGGGAGGGCATCAGGGTCACGTCCTGCTCGCCTGTGGCGCTGTTCGCCGCGCTCACTTTGGCGACCCGGTACAGCGTGTTGGCCGAATGCAGCACGCCCTTGGGCTTGCCGGTGGTGCCCGAGGTATAGAGCAGCAGCTTCACCGCGTTGGGATCGACTTTGGGCAGCGGCAGGGTCAGCGTGCGGCCATGCGCGATAAGCTCGCGATAGCGATCGGGCGCGTTCGCTGGGCGGACGAGGATGACATGCTCAAGCGCGGGCAGAGCGGGTCGGATGCGCTCGACCATCGCGGCAAAATCGTAATTGCGGAAGCTCTCGGTCACGAAAAACGCGCGCGCGCCGCCGTCGGCGAGCATTTGCTGCACTTCGCGGTCGCGGTAGATCGGCACGATCGGGCTGACGACCAGGCCAGCCAGGCTGGCGGCGAGATTGATCACCGCCGCCTCGGTCCAGTTGGGCACCTGAAAGCCGATCACATCGCCCGGGCGCAGGCCGAGCTCGATCATGCTGCGGGCCAGCGCCTCGCCCTCGGCGAGCAGGCTGGCATACGTCGGCTGCGTGGGATCGGTCAGAAACACGACCGTATCGGGCTCCTGCGCCGCCCGGGCGCGGGCATGATCGCCCAGGGTCTTGTCTTCCCACACCCCGGCATCGGCATAGCGCTGCAGATGCCGGGGAAGCGCCACCGCTTCGCTCATAGCTTGAGCAGCTGCTTGCCGCGATTGGCCCCGCTGAACAGCCGCTGGAGCGTGGCGGGCGCGTTTTCAAAGCCGTGCTGGATGTCTTCCTGATAGGTCAGCAGGCCGTCGTTGATCATCTTGACCATGCGCTTGCGGATCATCGGAAACTCGGAAGCCCAATCGAGCACGATGAAGCCGCGCATGCTGGCGCGGCGGAACACGAGGTTGAAATAGTTTTCGGGGCCAGCGGGCATCGTGCCCGTCTCATAGCGGCTGATCCCGCCGCAGATGGTCACGCGCGCACCGGTGGCGATGAACGAAAGCATGTCGTTCAGGATCTTGCCGCCGACATTGTCGTAGATCACATCGATGCCATCGGGGGTCAGCTCTTTCAGTTGCTGCTTGATCGGCCCGGCCTTGTAATCGATCGCATGGTCGTATCCGGCATTCGCGGTCAGCCAGGCGCATTTGTCTGCGCCGCCCGCGATCCCGATCACCCGGCACCCGGCGATCTTGGCGAGCTGCCCGACGATCGACCCGGTCGCCCCCGCCGCGCCCGAGACGACGACAGTGTCACCCGCAATCGGCTGGCCGACCTTGAACAGCCCGCACCATGCGGTGACCCCGGTGGTGCCCAAAATCGAGAGCATCGCGGTGGCGGGCAGCCCCGGTTCGGCCACATTGAGGCCTTCGCCGGTCGAAACCGCATATTCGCTCCAGCCGAGCGAACCGGCCAGCTGCGTGCCGACCGGATGCTTGCCGCCGTTGCTTTCGACCACTTCGAACACGCCCGATCCGCGCATCACATCGCCGATGGCCATCGGCGCGACATAGTCGGCGACGTTTTCCATCCAGCCTTTCTGCGCCGGGTCAAAGCCGAGATACTGCGTCTTGAGCAGCATTTCGCCTGGACCGGGGGCAGGAATGTCGCGGGTCACCAGCTTGAAATCGTCGTCTACAAGGCCGCGGCCCCGGGGATGTCCATTCAGCAGCCATTGGCGCATTTGAGTCACAGTGTGCTCTCCTTCAAAGCCTTAGTGGCGCAAGGGGCCAGCCTTTTCAGCTATCGAAATTGAGCGGCATCCGCATCTGCGCAAAAAGGCCAGTTGCGCGCTCTGCAGCCGCACCGCAATCGGTTGTCGTGGCGGTCTTGCGGGGCCGACCCCTTGGAGATTGCAATGCCTGACAACAGACGTTTTCTGCTCGTGCGCCGCCCCCATGGCCCGCCGGTCGCCGAGGATTTCCGGCTCGAAAGCCAGCCTACGCCCGCGCTGGACGAAGGCCAGTTCCTCATCCGCAACCATTATGCCTCGCTCGATCCGGCAATGCGCGGGTGGATGGACGACGCGCCGTCCTACATGCCGCCGATCCCGCTGGGCACGCCGGTGCGCGCCTCCACCGTAGGGGTTGTCGCCGAAAGCCGCACCGACGATTTCCCGGTCGGCACCTGGGTGGTTGGTCTCAATGCCATCGAAGAATACTCGGTCAGCGCGGCGGGCGGCTTTTCGCAAGCGATCGATCCGGCCATCGTGCCTTCGCCGACCAATTTCCTCTCGGTGCTCGGCGCGGTCGGCATGACCGCCTATTTCGGCTATCTTGAAGTGTGCAAGCCTAACCCGGGCGATGTCGTGCTTGTCACCGGCGCAGCGGGTGCGGTCGGTTCGCTGGTTGGCCAGATCGCCAAAGCCAAGGGCGCGTCCAAAGTCATCGGCATCGCTGGCGGTCCTGCCAAATGCGCGCGGCTGATCGAACGTTACAAGTTCGATGCGGCGATCGATTATCGCGGCAAGTCGCTCGATGAGCTCACTGCCGCCATTGCCGCCGAGGCACCCGCAGGCGTTAATGTAATCTTCGAGAACGTCGGCGGAGACATCCTCGATGCGGGGCTGAACAATCTGGCGATGCACGCGCGCATCGGGCTGTGCGGCCTGATCAGCGAATACAACAACGCCGATGCCAAGACCGGCGCGCGCAATATCTGGCAGCTGATTGTCAAGCGCGCCTCGCTCACCGGGTTGCTGGTGGCCGATTACGTGCCGCGCTTTGGCGAAGGCATCGCGCAGATGGCGGCGTGGATGCAAGCGGGCACGCTGATATTTGATGAACAGGTCGATGAAGGCATCGAGAATGCGCTGCCCGCGTTCCTCAAGCTTTTCAGCGGCGGCAACGATGGCAAGATGATCCTGAAGGTGGCACCATGAACGCAGCTGATATCGTGGGCGAATTCATCGCCTGTTGGAACCGCATGGACGTCCCTGCGGCGTTGGCCATGATGGCCGAGGATGCGGTGTGGGACAACGTCCCGCTCGGTCCTGCCAAGGGCAAGGACGCGATGATGGCGCTGATGGCGAACTTTCCGCCGACGCAAGGGACCGAATTCATTGTCCACCATAGCGCGGCGAACGGCAATGTGGTGCTCAACGAGCGGACCGACAGATTTCTCGTGGGCGGAACCTGGCGCGAAATCCGCGTGATGGGCACTTTCGAAATCAACGCCGAAGGCAAGATCCAGCATTGGCGGGATTATTTCGATGCAGCGCAGATGACCGCCGCTTTTGCCTGAATGACTGACGGTAACACTAGCACTTTCGCCTGTCGCTGCGCTTTCTTGCATATGGCATCCCGCCTCTGCCGGACGCACTGCACGCCATGAGTCTGGATGAGTTGTGACGGCCGGCCTGCGCCCGCGCCCCCCCGCGCGGGCCTTGACCGGTGAATGGATGGTGTTGGCTCGGCACCGCAATGACCCTTTCGAGCGGGCAACCGGCCCCGGGCCTGGTGCGCCGATAAGTTGTTTAGGACGTTTGCATGAATTTTGATCTTGATGAGGATCAGTCGCTGTTCAAGGCAACGGTGGAACGCTTTGTCCAGGGCTGCGACGTACCCGCGCGTCTGCGCGCCCGCAAGATGCCCGGCGGACTCGACCGCGTGCGGTGGAGCGAAATGGCCGGGGCCGGGCTCATCGCGATGGCCGCGTCGGAGGCCGATGGCGGGCTGGGCGCGGGCGAAGTGGATTGCGCGGTGGTGGCGCAGGCGCTGGGGCAGGGGTTGGCGATGGAGCCCTGGCTCGAATGCGGTTTTCTTCCCGCGCGGCTGCTGGCAGGCTCGCCCCATATCGAAAGCGTGATCGATGGCTCGGTGCTCGCCGCGGTGGCCTTTGCCGAAACCGGGCGGCGCTATGCGCTCGATGCGAAGCACGTGCAGGCCCATAGCAGCGCTGGCGGCACGGTGCTGCGCGGTGAAAAAACCTTCGTGCTTTCGGGCGGGGCGGCCGATCTGTTCATTGTCTCGGCCAACCTTAACGGCAAGACGGTGCTTTACGCGGTGCCGCGCGATTCCGCTGGGCTCGATATCAAGCCCTATCCGATTGTCGACGGCAGCCTCGCCGCAACGCTCACCTTGCGCGATGTCGCGGTGGGCGAGCCGCTGAGCGCCGTTCTGGCAGACAGCATCGACGCGGCCATGGTCATGGCCATCGCCGAAATGGTCGGCACCGCGCACCGCCTGTTCGAAGATACGCTCGCCTATGTCAAAGCGCGCGAGCAGTTCGGCCAGCCGATCGGCCGGTTTCAGGTGATCCAGCACCGCATGGTCGATGCTTATTCCAAAGTCGAGCAGATGCAGTCGGCGCTTTACCGCGTGCTGCTGGTTCCCGAGAAAGAGCGGCTTGCGCATGTCTGCGGGATCAAGGCGCTGGTGAGCGACGACGCGATCTGGACAGCGCAGCAAGCGGTGCAGCTGCACGGCGGCATGGGCACCACCGACGATCTGGGCATCGGCCACGGCCTCAAGCGCATCCTGCTGCTGTCGAAACTGTTCGCCGATCCCGCCTCGGCCATCGCCGCATATGCAAAGGTCGCCTGATATGACATCGCTTTCCCCCATCGCGCTGGATCTGTGGACCGACGAGGACCCGCCGCGCCTGATCGGCGGCCGCCGCCATAGCGATGGCGAGATTGTGTTTCCCTATCCCGGCGGCGACGCGGCAGCCAATTACGAGCCCATCGGTCTTTCGCGCACGGGCACGTTGTGGTCGTGGACGATCCAGACCTTTCGCCCCAAGACGCCGCCCTACGCCGGACCCGAAGTGTTCGAGCCGTTCGCGCTGGGCTATGTCGAGCTGCCCGGCGAGGTGATCGTGGAGACGCGGCTGACCCAGACCACCGGGCTCTCGATCGGCATGCCGGTCGAACTCGTGATCGTGCCCTTCGATGGAACGCGTTCGACGTATGCCTTCAAGCCAGTGGAGACTTCAACATGAGCGATGTTTGCATAGTCGGGATCGGGATTCATCCCTTCGGCCGCACCGAAGGCCGCTCGGGCCGCGATCAGGGCGTGTTTGCCGTGCGCCAGGCGCTGGACGACGCCGGAATCGAATGGGCCGATGTGCAGATCGGCTATGGCGGATCGGCGGCGGCGGGCGCGGCCGACATCATGGTCAACGAACTGGGCCTCACCGGGGTGCCCATCGTCAATGTCTCGAACGGCTGCGCCACGGGCGGCTCCGCGCTGGGTTCGGCCTATTCGGCGATTGCCAGCGGCGAATACGACATCGGCATGGCGGTCGGCTTCGACAAGCACCCGCGCGGCGCGTTCAACGCCGATCCCGCCAGCTACGGCCTGCCCGAATGGTACGGCGAGACCGGGATGATGATCACCACGCAATTCTTTGCGACCAAGATCCAGCGCTACATGGCGCTGCACGGGATCAGCCGCACCACGCTCGGCCGCGTAGCCGAGAAGGCTTTCGAGAACGGCGCCAATTGCGAGCACGCCTGGCGGCGCTCACCGGTCGATCTGGAAACGATCATGAACGCGCCGATGGTCAACGATCCGCTCAACAAATACATGTTCTGCTCGCCCGCCGAGGGCGCGGTCGCGCTGATTCTCGCCAGTGAGAAAAAGGCCCGCGAACTGGGCAAGACCCCGATCCGGCTCAAGACCTCGACAATGCGCACGCGCCCGCCCGGCTCGTTCGAGGTGTTCGCGCCCTCGATCAATGTCGAACGCGGCCTGTCGCCCACCCAGCTGGCCTCGAAAGCTGCGTTCGAGCGGGCCGGCATTGCCCCTGAAGACATCGATGTGGCGCAACTGCAGGATACCGAATCCGGCGCCGAAATCATGCACATGGCCGAAAACGGTTTCTGCAAGGATGGCGAGCAGGAAGCGTGGCTCGCCGAAGGGCGCACGCGCGTCAATGGCCAGTTCCCGGTCAATACCGACGGGGGCTGCCTTGCCTGCGGCGAACCGATCGGCGCTTCTGGGCTTCGGCAGGTCTATGAGAATGTGGTCCAGTTGCTCGGCCGCGGCGGCGCGCGCCAGGTCCCGGGCAATCCCAAGACCGCCTACACCCATGTCTATGGTGCACCCGGTGTTTCTGCCGTGACTATTATGGAGCGCTGACGCATGACGCGTCCGGTTCACCGAGGATCACGCGTTTGACGCGGCGCGGCGCTGGCCGGTCGCGGGAGGCATTGAGATAATGGATATTGCATTCACCGACGAAGATCTGGCCTTCCGTGATGAAGTGCGCGCGTTTCTTGACGAGAAGCTCAACCCGCGTCTGCGGACCGGCTCGGCGCAAACCCCCAGCGTGTTTACCGAGCCCGATATCACGCGCGAATGGCAGGCAATCCTTAATGAGAAGGGCTGGCTTGCCACCAGCTGGCCGAAAGAAGACGGCGGGCCGGGCTGGAGCGTGGTGCAGAAGTATCTGTTTGAAAAAGAATGCGCGATCGCTGGTGCGCCTTCCGTGCCGATTCTGGGGCTCAAGCTGGTCGGGCCGGTGATCTGCCGTTTTGGTACGCCGGCGCAGAAGGCGCATTTCCTGCCGCGCATCCTGTCTGGCGAAGACTATTGGTGCCAGGGCTATTCGGAGCCGGGTTCGGGTTCGGATCTCGCCTCGCTCAAAACCCGCGCCGAGCGGGTTGGCGACAAGTATATCGTCAACGGCTCGAAAATCTGGACCACGCACGCGCATCACGCCAACTGGATTTTCGCGCTGGTGCGGACCAATCCGGAGGCCAAGAAGCAGGAAGGCATCAGCTTCCTGCTCATCCCGATGGAGCAGCCGGGGGTCACGGTGAACCCGATCATGACGATGGCCAACGACCACGAGGTCAACGCCACGTTCTTCGACAATGCCGAAACCGACGCGAACAACCTGATCGGCGAGGAAGGGCAGGGCTGGACCATTGCCAAGTTCCTGCTCGAGAACGAGCGCGGCGGTGGCTGCGCCGCGCCGGGCCTGCTTGCCCAGCTTGACCGGATCGAAGGCTATGCGCGGGCCGAACCTTCGGGCGTCAATGGCCCGATGATCCACGACGGGGTGTTCGCGCAGCGGCTGGCGCGGCTGCGGCTCGAGGCGCAGGCGTTCGAAGTCACCGAATTGCGCATCCTCGCCGAGATGATCAAAGGCCGCCCGGCAGGCCCGCAGACTTCGCTGGTCAAGCTGGTCAGCGCCAATCTGCGGCAAAGCATCCAGGCGCTCACGGTCGATCTATTCGGCTATGAAGGGCTGCAATTGCCCACCGCGCGACCGCTTTATGGCAACATGGCGCCCGAACCGATCGGCAGCAACGAGGCGCAAGTGGCCATGCCGACCTATCTGAATGGCCGCGCCTACACGATCTTCGGCGGATCGGATGAAGTCCAGAAAACGATCATCGCCAAGCAGGTGCTCGGACTTTGATCGCATGATCGCCGGGCTGGGGGGCCAGTGCGAGCGTCCGGTTTGAAAAACGTCTTGCCCCTCGGCGCAAGCGCATTGCGTTCCTGCGCCGAATCTCTATGATCCCGTAAGGGAAAAGAGGTGGCTCGCATGCACGACCCACCCTGGACACGAGGATGAACTGGAACCCCAAGACGATTGAGTCAGTGACGATTCGTACGCTGGAAGATATCCGGCCTGCGGCCGTTGCCATGAACGAAGCGGCGCGCGAACGCGGTTTTCGCGTCGGCGCGACCGGCGATATCGCTTCCAAAGACCAGATGGTCGATGCCGACGGCGCGATCATCAATGCGGTTGTTTTCGGGTGGGTGGCAGACGGCGAGCGCTGGTGGGAAGACCCCCGGCTCGCGCTCAACTCGCCGCTTCCCAGGGCCTGCCGCTACGAAAGCGAGCCGTTCTGGTGCAACGAATCGGGGGCGCATACGAGCTGGCCCAATCGTTATCTGCAGGCGCTCAATTTTGCCGAATTCAGCCGCTATGTGACCTGCAGTGCGACGATTCTGGTCCCGGTGCACTTGTCGTTCGGCCAGATCGGGGCGGCCAGTTTTTCGCCGCTTGATCGCGAGAAATCCGATCTTTCTGAAGAATTTGCCGAGCACGGCGAAATGCTCGGCGCGATCAGCCGCCGGTTCCTGTCGAGCTATGTCAACATCATGCGCACGCGGCAATGGATTCCCAACGACTGCAAGCTTTCCAAGCGCGAAGTGGAATGCCTGCGCTGGGCCGCGATCGGCAAGACCGACAAGGAAGTCAGCCTGCTGCTGCGCCTCAGCCATGCCACCGTGCGCTATCACATCCAACGCGCGGGCGAGAAGCTGAACGCGGTGAACCGCAGCCAGGCGGTGTTCAAAGCCGGGCAGTTGGGGTATCTGGGCGCGGCTGCCTGAAGCTCTTTCCATCCGCGCAAACAATGCGCCGCCGCTCTTTCGACCGGCGGCGTTTTTTTGTCATCAGGCCTGCGTGAGTGGCGCGGCGCGGCGACGGCGCAGCGATGCGCCTGCCAATCCAAAGCCGAGAATCATCGTCGCCCAGGTCGCTGGCTCAGGAGCGGCCGAGACCGAGACGTTGTCGAGGATCGTATCGATGTTGTCATCCGCGCCGCTGCCGAGCGGCGCGACATTGAAGGCAATTGTCGTCCATGAAGAATCTGCCGTAAAGGCCAACGAGTAAGACGAGAACGGCGTCGTGGCCGTGGCAGTCGGCGATAAAGAACCCAGAGACTCCTTGCCGAAAACCTCGGCAAGGAATCCTTGCGAGCCAGCGCCGAGCGCAGTCAGATCGAAGGTCAGGATATAGTCCTTACCACCGAAAGTCCCAAACGTTTGCGCGAGCACGCTGACGTTGGCCACATTTCCGCCGCCGAACACAGCGAAGGGGTTTGACTGAGAAGCAAGCTTACTGGTGTCGCAGCAGCTTGAATACGCGTTACCGTTCGACGTAGCGATCTCGCTGCCGGGGCCGGGTGAGACCGTCCAATCTGACAGCAAACCATCGAACCCGCCGTTCGTCACAAGGTTGGTAGCTGCAAGCGCGGGCGAAGAAAGCCCAAACGCCAGCGGCAAGATTGCCAATTTTGCTAATGAACGCATGGTCTGGCTCCTTTCCAAATAGCAATGCAGGCGCAGCTGAGCGACCGAACACCCTTCGAGTCTGAAGTCAAACTTATCAATTGGCGGCTGTCTCGCCAAGTTTGTTTCGACCATCGGCTGCCATGCCGGGAAATTTCCGCGCAGCTATTCTTGGACGACTGCGAACGCAGAGATTGCATCGAAGGCGTGAGTGGTCGCTGCGCATGAGCGGAAGTTCATGCGGCAAATCACAACGATAGGGCCATGCGCTTGACGTTCGCAAATGCGGAACCGCAAGTACGTCGCACGCGCACCCGGCACTTTTCCCCGCAGCACGCAAAAAAACCGCCGATCTTTCGATCGGCGGTTTCATGCATGCAGTATCGAAGATCAGGCGTGCGCGAGCGGCGCGGTGCGGCGACGACGGAGCGCAGAACCGATGAGGCCAAAGCCCAGGATCATCATCGCCCAGGTAGCAGGCTCGGGAGCTGCCGAAACCGAGACGTTGTCGAGAATGGGATCAATGCTGTCACCAGCACCGGTGCCGAACGGCGTGACATTGAAGACAAGGTTTGTCGAGGCCGAGGTGGCGAAGAAGTTCAACGAATAGGTCGAGAAAGGCTGACCGGCCGTAGCGGTCGAGATCAGCGATCCCAGCAGCGTGCTGCCGTCAAACAGCGATGCGCTGAAGTTCTGCGAGCCACCACCCAGCGCGGTGAGATCGAAAGACAGGGTGTAGTCTTGGCCGGGGATCGTCAACAGCGCCTGGCTGAGCGTGCTGACGTTGGCGACACTGCCGCCGCCGAATGCAGCGAAAGCATCGGTCTGCGAAGCGAGCGCGCCCGTGCCGCAGCAGCTGGAATAGACATTGCCATCAGCAGCATAGATTTCGGTGGTGTTGGGCGACACGGTCCAGCCCGAAAGGCCGCTGTCAAAGCCGCCGTTGGTCACGATGTTGCTTGCCGCCAGGGCAGGCGAAGCCAAGCCGAGCGACAGTGCCAAAATTGCCAGTTTTGCAAACGAACGCATAGCTTTAACCCCTTTTTCCATCGAACAGCGATACCAATGAGCGCGCGGTCGCGGTTCGATTCGACGATTGCTTTTACCAATTAATGATTTTTTAGCCAAGTTTGTTTCGGCGAGATGGTCCCAAACCGGGACAGTTTGCCAAGAATGTTAAAGTGCAAAACCGCATGGCCATGAATTGGGCACCGGTCGAAGCGAAGTTACGATCCGGTTATCGTACAGCCAGCGCGGCAAGGCGCGCCAGTGCTTCGTCTTCTGCAATAACTTCGGCATATTTGGCTTGCAGATCAAACAGATTGGCCTCGTGCGGGCCGGAGTGGCGGTCGCCGCAAGCCTCGCGCACCACGAACGGGGCAAAGCCGTGCTGCATCGCATCGAGCGCGGTCGCGCGCACGCAGCCCGAAGTGGAATAGCCGGTCACCAGCACGGTATCGACGCGCAGCGCTGTGAGCGTGGAGGCAAGGTGCGTGCCGAAGAATGCCGAGGCATAGCGCTTGGTGATCACCAGATCGCCATCGCAGGGTTGCAAGGTCGGCGGGAACGCGCCGAGCGGCGAACCTTCCTCGAAAGCCTTGAGCGCGGGCACTTTACGAAAGAACAGGCCGCCGTCCGCGCCGCCTTTGGCAAACGAGACGTTGGTGAAGATCACCGGGATGCCTGCCGCCCGCGCGGCCGCAGCCAGTCGCACGTTGCTCGCCAGCGCCGCCTCGACCCCGGCATAGAGCGAAGAGGCCGGATCGAGGTAGGCCATGACCACATCGACGATAACCAGCGCCGGGCTCTGGCCGAAGGGGATGCGGCCGTCGAACGCGCCAGTATAGTTCGCCGCGATCTCGGCGAAATCCGCGCTCATCAGATGATCCCGCGCGCGGCAAGTTCGCCGCGCTGCGCCTCGTCCATGCCCAGCAGTCCGCCATAGATCTCGCAATTGTGCTGCCCGACGATCGAGGGCGCCGGGGTGCGCACGCTGCTCGGCGTGGCGGAGAGGCGCGGCACCACGTTCTGCATCTTCAGCTTGCCGAACCGTTCGGTTTCGACCTCGATGATCGCCTCGCGCGCCTGAAAATGCGGATCGGCGAACATGTCGGGCGCGCGGTAGACTTTGCCCGCGGGGACCGAGTGCGCGATCATCAGCGCTTCGACTTCGTCCACGGTGTGCTGGCTGGTCCATGCGTTGATCAGCGCATCGAGCTCGATCTGGTTCTCGCCGCGCGCCACATGCGTTGCATAGCGCGGATCGCCGGCCAGCTCGGGCCGCCCCATGGCCTCGGCCAGCCGCGCGAAGATCGCGTCCTTGTTCGCCCCGATCATGAAATCGCCGTCGCTGCAGCGATAGACGTTGGACGGCGCGATGCCCGGCAGAAACGACCCCGAGCGCTCGCGGATGATCCCCGAATGGTCGTATTCGGGGATCACGCTTTCCATGACTTGCAGAACCGCCTCATAGAGCGCGGTATCGATGACCTGCCCCTTGCCCGTGGTCTGGCGCGCATGGAGCGCCGCCAGCACGCCCATGCAGCCATAAGTGGCGGTCAGGGTATCGCCGATCGAAATGCCCATCCGGCTGGGCGGCCGGTCCGGCTCGCCCACGATGTAGCGCCAGCCGCCCATCGCCTCGCCGATCCCGCCAAACCCGGCGCGATCCGAGTAGGGCCCGCTCTGGCCATAGCCCGACATCCGCGCGATGATCAGCCCCGGATTGATCGCATGGAGAACATCGGGCGCAAGGCCCCATTTCTCGAGCGTGCCCGGCTTGAAATTCTCGATCAGCACATCAGCGCTGGCGACCAAGCGGCGCACGAGGTCCTGCCCTTCGGCCACGCGCAGATTGGCCGAGACCGATTTCTTGTTGCGCGCGATCACTTCCCAGTTGACCTTGTCGTCGCCCAGGCCCCAGTCGCGCATCGGGTCGCCCGCGCCCGGCGGCTCGACCTTGATCACTTCCGCGCCCATGTCGCCCAGAAGCTGGCCGCAGAACGGCCCCGCCAGCAGCTGCCCCAGTTCGATGACCCGGATGCCCTTCAGAGCACCCTCGTTTGCCCCCACGTTTGCCATCCCTTCTACTCGGCCGCCTGCGCCGTTTGCCAGACCGGCTGGACCGGCGCGGGCAGGCCGGTCTCGGCCTCGCAATTGGCGCGCAGCGTTTCGATGTCCGGGCCATAATTGAACAGGCCGAGTGGCGGCCGTTCGGCGCGCATCGCCGCGCGCAGGGCTTCGGTCGCCGCCGCATCGACTTCGCCGTTGTCGTTGGCGATCACGCCGTAAGCCTTCGCTCCTGCGGCGCTAACCAGCCCTTGTGCGATCTCTTTGCCCACCAGTTGGGGCGCGCGCTCGAGCGGATCGCCCCAGCCGCCGCCGCCCCAGGTGATGAAATGGAGCAAGTCGCCCGCCTGCACCGGATAGGCATCGACCTTGTTGCCGATGATGATCTGCGTGCCATCGGTTTTCTCGACGATCTTGCGCGCGCGGGCACCCGGCTCGCCGCCATTGACGCCCCATGGCGGCACGAACCAGCGGTCGTCATGCGCCGAGATCGTGCCGTCGGCGAGAAAGCGGTAGGTCATGTGAATACCGTTGCCGCCGCGGTGCAGCCCCGCGCCGCCGCTGTCGGGCACGGTTTCGTAGTTTTCAATCATCAGCGGGAAATAGCGCTCGAGGAACTCGTTGGGCACATTGGTAAAGCCCGGCCACAGCGAGTGACCGTCCGGCCCGTCGCCCATCGGGCGGCCCGGAATGCCGCCAAAGCCGATCTGGAACAGCTGGAACCACTCGCCCTTGGCGTCGAGCCCCGAATAGAACAAGTGCGGGCTCGACGAGAACCCCGCCGCGTTGAGGAACTCCGGGGTCTTCTGGCCGAGCAGCCCGCCCAGAATGTCGAAGATCCGGCCCAGCGCATGGGTGCGGCCCGAAAGCGCGGCCGGGAACTTGGGTTTCAGCAGCGAGCCTTCGGGAATGCGCACGTCGATGAGATCGTAGAACCCGTCGTTGAACAGGATCTGCGGATCGAATACCATGATCATGTAAATGCCGAAGAACATGCGGAACATGTTTTCATTGAGCAGGAAGTTGATCGAATACTGGCTCTGCGGATCGGTGCCGGCAAAATCGAGCACCACCCGCTCGCCCTCGCGCCACATCGTACATTTGATCTTGAACGGCCCCGCGCCCATCCCGTCATCGCAGATATAGTCCTCGAACGTCACCGGCGCTTCGCCGATCGCGCCCGCGATCAGCTGCTTCATCGCGCGGTGATTGCGCGCCAGCAGTTCTTCGGTGGCGGAGACATAGACATCCTCGCCGAAGCGGTCGGCCATCTCGATCACCCGGCGCGCGGCCACCCGGCACGAGGCGATCAGCGCGTTGAGATCGGCCTGGCACCAGTCGGGCTTGCGCGTCTGATGCATGACGAGCTTCATGAGATCGGCGTTGTATTCGCCCTTCTTCCAAAGCTTGACCGGCGGGATGCGCACGCCCTCTTCGAAGATCGAGCGCGAATCGATCGGCATCGAGCCGACCACTTTGCCGCCGATATCCGCCTGATGGCCGAACATCGCGGTATAGCCGATCAGCCGCCCGGTCTTGAACACGGGGAGCAGCACCAGCCAGTCGTTCGAATGGCTGACCGCGCCGCCGCAGCTGTAGGGATCGGAGAGGAGGATCATGTCGCCGTCCTCGACCGTGCCTTCGAACTGATCGAGGAAGCCGCCGATGAAGCTGCCGAACTGGCCGACGATCATGCGGCCGGCATGATCGGCAATCAGCGGAAAGGCGTCGCCCTGCTCGCGGATGCCGGGCGACATCGCGGTGCGCTTGAGCGTCGCGTCCATCTCGTTGCGGGCATTGCGCAGGGCGTTCTCGATGATATCGAGCGTCACCGGATCGATCGCCACTTTTTCAAAGGGCACGGAATTGGTCTGGATGATCGTAGCGGGCATGGGTCTCGCCTCCTCTTCAGGCCAAGTTGATCAGGATATTGCCGACGCGGTCAACCACCGCAACGCATCCGGTCTCGATCAATGTCGTCGAATCCATCTCGATGACGATCGCCGGGCCGGGGATAACGTCCCCCTGGCGCAGCTTGGCGCGGTCGTAGATCACCGCTGCCTGTTCTCTGCCGTCCATCCACAAGGTGTGGTCGCGCATTTTTGCCTCGATCGGATCGCCGTTGCCCTCGGGCAGCGCGGCGGCAGGCAGATCGAGTGCCTGGCCGAGCGCCACCGCGCGCAAGTTCACGATCTCGTGCGGCGTATCCATGTTGAACGTGAAGAGGCGCAGATGCTCCTCGTCGAAGCGCTGGAGAATGCCGGCGATGCCGTCGCTTTCGAGCGCCTCGGCGGTGATCGTCAGCGGCACTTCGAAGGCTTGGCCTGCATAGCGCACGTCGATCTCGAATTCGCTCTCGATGGTCGCTTCGGCAAGGCCATCGGAGCGCAATTCGGCGCGGGTCTGCGCCGCCATATCCTTCAGGATCGCGATCAGCTCGGCCGCATCGGTGTCGCTCGCGAGCCGCGAGAACGAGCGCGCGGTCTCGGTACGCATCCGCGTCGTCGCATCGCCCAGCGCGCAGAGCACGCCAGGGGAAACCGGCGAGACCGCGGGCCAGCTGCTCATCAGCCGCGCCACGGCATTGACATGGAGCGGCCCCGCGCCGCCAAAGCCCATCAGCGCGAAGTGGCGCGGGTCATAGCCCTGTTGTACCGAAATCATCCGCAGCGCGCCGAACATGTTCTCGTTGACGATGTCGATAATGCCGCGCGCCGCCGCCATCAGATCGATGTTCAGTGCGTCCGCGATGGTCTGCACCGCGCGCTTGGCGCCTTCGCGGTCGAGCTTGAAACTGCCGCCGAGCAGGTTTTCGGGAAGATAGCCCAGCACCACGTTCGCGTCGGTCACGGTCGGCAGTTCGCCGCCCTTGCCATAGGCGACCGGGCCGGGCACCGCGCCCGCCGATTGCGGGCCGACGCGCAGCGCCTTGGTAAGGTCGGGCACATAGGCGATCGAGCCGCCGCCCGCGCCCACGGTCTTCACATCGAGCGACGAGGCGCGGACCGACAGGTGCCCCACTTCGGTGGTGCGCACGCGGCGCGGCTCGAGGTTTTCGATCAGCGCCACATCGGTGGAAGTGCCGCCGACGTCGAGCGTGAGGATATTGCGCAGGCCCGAATTCCTGCCCACCCAGAGCGCGCCCGTTACTCCCCCGGCGGGGCCGGACATGAGGATGTTGACCGGCTGCTCCTCGGCCTTCTGCGCCGACATCAGCCCGCCGTCCGAGCGCAGCAGCGAGAGCTTGCCGTTCATGCCTGCGACGGCAAGCTTGTCGCGCAGGCTCGAGACATAGCGGCTGACGACAGGACGGACGGCGGCATTGGCGACCGTCGTCAACGTGCGCTCGTATTCCTGCATTTCGGGCAGCACTTCGTGGCTCAGGGACACCGGAATGTCCTGCATCATCTCGCGCGCCATTGCCCCGATGCGCGCCTCATGATCGCCGTTCACATAGGCATTGATCAGCGAGACCGTGATCGCCTCGACGCCTTGCTCCTTCAGCTTGAGCAGGCCCGCCTTGACGCTGGCTTCGTCGAGCGGGCGCACTTCCTTGCCCGCCGCGTCCATCCGTCCGCCCACGGTCACCGTGTCTTCGAGCGCGGCCAGCGGGGTCGGCTTGGGCCAGATGATCCAGCCGGCCAGGCCGCCCGGCACATAGGAGCGCGCGATCTGGAGCACATGGCGGTAGCCCTCGGTCGTGATCAGGCCGACCCGCGCACCTTTGCCTTCGAGCACGGCATTGGTGGCAACCGTGGTGCCATGGAGGAAATACTCGATGTCCTTGGGATCGACTTGCGCGGTTTGGCAGATCGCGGTCACCCCGGTCAGAATCCCTTCGGAACTGTCGTGCGGCGTCGACGGCGTCTTGTGCCGCCAGAACGCGCCGGTTGCCTCATCAAACAGCAGCAGATCGGTGAACGTGCCACCGACATCAACCCCCAAGCGATACCCCATTTATGCGTCCTTTGCTGCTGCATCTTTCGGAAATCGCGGTGCCTGCGCCACCATTCCCGGCAATTTTCGTCCCATGACCCCGGACAGCCACGCGCTCGCCGCGATCAGCTCCTCCAGATCCATGCCTGTCGCGATATGCGCGCGTTCGAGCATATAGACCACATCTTCGCTCGCCACATTGCCCGCCGCGCCCGGCGCGAACGGGCATCCGCCGAGCCCGCCGAGCGATGCATCGACCACCCGCGCCCCCGCTTCGACCGCAGCCCATACATTGGCAAGCCCGGTGCCGCGCGTGTTGTGAAAATGCACCCGCACCGGCAGCGGATCGATCGCGGCGCGCACCGCCGCCACGAGCTGCGCGACCTGCGCCGGATTGCCCACGCCGATCGTATCGGCGAGCGCGACTTCGACCGGTCCCGCCTCGGCCAGGCGGCGCGCCATTTCGGTCACCCGCGCCGCGCTCACTTCGCCCTCGAACGGGCAGCCGAACGCAGCGCCGATGGTCGCCTGTCCGGTCAATCCCGCCGCGCGGGCGCGGGCAATGATCGTCTTGGCGGCTTCGACCGATTCGTCGCTGGTCTGGCCCTGGTTGGCCATGGCGAACTGATCGGTCGAGACCGCTACCGCGCCAAGCTGATCGATCCGGCCGGTCGCGATCGCGCGCTCGGCACCCCGGGCATTCATGACCAGCCCGATGTAGGTGACATCCTCCCGCTCGGGCAGCGCCGCGCAGACCGCCTCGGCATCGGCCATCTGCGGCACGCGCGTGGGATTGACGAAGCTCGTCACCTCGATGCGCCGAGCGCCCGCCGCGATCGCCCGCGCGATCAGCGCAAGCTTGTCAGCGGTCGCAATCGCCTCGCGCTCGTTCTGCAGGCCGTCGCGCGGGCCCACTTCGACAAATTCGATCATTCTGGCAGCCATTTTCCGAGCATCGCAGTTTTGGATACAAAATCAAGTGGCCTCACTCCGGCGGGTCATTTGACTCAATGTCATTCGGCGGCTTGGGAGAGGTCCGGAATGCGCTGGCCAATGTGGGCATTGGCATAGGCATGGAAGGCGCGGCGGATGTGCGAGACCATGACTGCTTCTGCCCAGGCGGGATCGTGCTGCTCGAACGCAGCCAACAGTTCGCCGTGCTGGCGGTGCGAACGCTTCAGATCGTCGAACGAGTAGTTCTGCGCGGTGCGATGGACAATCGGCCGCTCGACGATCCGCGCCAGCATGTTGGTGAGCTGCGCCGATGCCGAGGCTTCAAGGATAACGCCATGAAAATGATGATTGTTTTCAACAAACCCGGGCGTGTCGGGGGCGTGGGCGTAGATGGCTTCGCCGATCGCGGCGTGGTGCGTTTTCAGCCGTGCGATCTGGCTCCAGCTGATCCGGCTGGCGGCGCGCCGCGCGGCGCGGCTTTCGAGCAGGCCGCGCAGTTCAAACATTTCCTCGACATCTTCGAGCGACCAGTCCGCGACAAAGCTGCGCTGGGTATCGCTGCGACGGATCAGCAGTTCGGCCTCCAGCCGGCTCAGCGCCTCGCGGATCGGCGTGCGCGAAACGCCGCATTGCTCGGCCAGCGCCTCTTCGCCGATCTTGGCCCCAGAGAGCAAATCGCCAGACAGGATCATGTCGCGGATCATCGCGTAGGCTCGGTCGGATGCGCGCGACATTCTTTCTTGCTCCGGATGCTTGACGTTTTGTCATTGTATACATTAGGCTGTCATATCTGCAAAGGGTCGGGATGCAACGTCACGTGGCTGAACACCGTATCAAAGTGATCGTACCGATCCCGATGGACGCGGCCGGGGTGGCCAATCGCGCCGCCCAGCTGCCACCGGAAGTCATCGCGCCGGGCTTCAAGCCTGAATTTGCAGCAGTCACCTGGGGCGCGGCGCTGGGCGATTCGTATCACGACATGCTGCTCATGGATTGGACGGTTTTCCAAGCCGGTATCGATGCCGAGGCAGAGGGTTACGCGGCGGTGGTGATCGATACCGTGAGCGATTCGGGGCTGCGCGCGCTGCGTTCGCGTCTGTCGATCCCCGTGCTCGGCCCGGGCGAGTGCGCGTTTCACGCCGCGATGATGCTCGGCAAGAAGTTCTGCGTTCTCACGATGTGGGACGAATGGTTCCCGCTCTACGAGAAAACGCTCACCGAATATGGCATCTGGCCGCGCTGCGCGGGGCTGCGCTCGATCAAGACGCGGCCCGATCTGGCCGAGCTGCTCGCGGGCAAGGAAGAGGTCATTTTCGCCAAGTTGAAAGCCGAGGCCGAGGCGGCAATGGCCGAAGACGGCGCCGACGTGATCGTGCTGGGATCGACCACGATGCACCAGTCGGCGCGCTGGCTGGCGGACAAATTGCCCATCCCGGTGATCAATCCCGGTCTGATGGCGTACAAGCAGGCCGAGCTGCTGGTCCAGCTGGGCCTGTCGCACAGCAAAAAAGCCTTTCCCTTTCCGGGAGTTGGCAACGATACAGGTATTCGCAGAGGGAGCGCTTGAAAGGCGGTCAGCAAGATCGCCAAGCGCGAAGTTTGAGAAGTTAGCGACAAACAGGGGGTAAAAATGAGCATCACCAAGTTTCTGATCATGAGTTCGGTCGCGGCGGCCGCGCTCGTGCCGATGTCGGCCTATGCGCAAAATGCGGCGGAACCCGCTGCGGGCGGCGAAGAAATCGTCGTGACGGCGCGCCGCCAGGACGAAAAACTCAAAGACGTGCCGGCATCGGTCACCGTCATCACCGCGGGCGCGATCGCCAATACCGGCGCGCGCGTCGCGGCCGAGTACGTGCAGCTTACCCCGGGCGTGACCATCGTGACCGGCGTGGTCGAAGCCGGCGACACCCAGATCGCCATCCGCGGCATCAACGGCGCGCGCGACGGCGAAAACAACGTCGCACTGGTGGTCGACGGCGTGCTCAAATCGAACACCGCGCTGCTGGCGCAGGATCAGGGCGCGCTGAGCCAGATCGAAATCCTCAAAGGGCCGCAAGGCGCTTATTATGGTCGCAGCGCGGTGGCCGGTGCGATCGTGATCGCAACCAAGAAGCCAGGTGACAATCTGGAAGTCTCGGGCCGCGTTTCCGCCGCGAACAACAACACGTTTGCCGGTGCCGCCGTGGTCAGCGGTCCGCTGGCGCCCAATCTCGGCTTTGTCCTCAATGGCGAATATGCCACCACCGACGGCTTCTACCGCGACGTGTTCCAGACCAACCCGCTCTATGCCAGCACCTATCCCGGCCAGGGCAGGGGCATCGGCGCGTCGGTCGATGACAACCGGCGCTTCAACATCAACGGCCGTCTGCTGTTCACGCCGAGCAGCGACACCGAGCTCGATTTCAAGGCGCGTTACAGCAAGCTGCAAGGCGCATCGATCGCGTTCAACGCGATATTCCAGCTGCCCGGCCTCGCCGGTCTGCTGAATGCGCCGGTGTTCAATATCGACGCCAACGATCATCAGTTCGTGTTTGCGCGCAATATCAACCCGCAAAACAACCAGAGCTCGTTCGAAGCCTCGCTCCGCCTCACCCAGAAGCTGACCGACGACATCAAGCTCACCGGCTATGTCGCCTATAGCGACACCAAGAACGACTTCTACGCCGACGGCACCAGCGGCACATTCGGTTTCTTCAATGCCGAACCGACCTGCGTGGCCAGCGCGGCGGCGCTGCGGGGCTTCCCGGTGCAGGCGCCGTTCGGCGTCGATGTCGGCAATCCCAACGTGTTCCTCAATCCCTATTCGCCGGTCACGTGCGATGGCACGCAATATCAGCAGCGCGACCAGAAGGACATCTCGGCAGAAATCCGCCTGTCGGGTGAATCCGATATCGGCCTCAACTGGTCGCTGGGCGGTTACTATCTCAATATCGACCGGTTCAACTGCAACAATCTCGGCACCGACACGGGGCAGGGCGTGATCCGCCAGTGCTACACGACTGACCAGCGCAACCGCACCGAGGCGCTGGCGCAGGACACCTTCAAGACCAACGTCTACGCGGTGTTCGGCTCGCTGGAATACAAGCCCACCGAGAAGCTCAAGCTGAGCGCCGCGGTGCGCTATGACATCGAGCAGCGCACCACCGAAAACGGCATTCCGACCGGCCGGCTTACCCGCTGGGTGGGCAACGTGCTGACCGGCAATCCGAACGGGACAGCGACGACACCTGCCAATTACTTCCTCAACCCGGGCCTCGATCCGGTCTACAATCCGAGCGGCGTGCTGGCCCCGCGCCGGGCAACCTTCCGGCAGATCCAGCCCAAGCTCTCGGTCAGCTATGCCGCGACCGACGCCATCAGCCTGTTTGCCAACTGGGGCATCGGCTTCAAGACCGGCGGTTTCAACAACGCCGGCTTGGCCGCCATCGTCAACGGCTTTTTCAACGCCGGGATCGGTGCTGGGCTTTCGGTATTCGACGATTACCGCAAGGAAACGTCGAGCGCTTTCGAAGTCGGCGTGAAGGGCTCGGTTGCGCCGGGCGTCACGTTCGAACTCGCCGGTTACTACACCGATGTGAAAGACTCGCAGTTCTTCGAATTCTTCGTCGGCCCGTTCGGCCTGCTGCGCGTGGTTTCGAACATCGACAAGGTGGAATTCAAGGGCGTCGAAGGTTCGTTCAACGCGCGCGTGATCGACGGCTTCACCGTGTTCGGTTCGGCCAACTATACGGATAGCAAGATCAAGCGCAACTCGGCGCGGCCCTATACCGTGGGCAACGAAGCACCGGCGACATCGAAGTACACGATCAATCTGGGTGCGCAGTACGATGGTCCGATCACCGACTCGCTCGGCCTGCTGCTGCGCGCCGATTACCGCATCACCGGCCCGACCTTCTTCCACACGGTCCAGAACAACGACGTTCCGACCATCTTCGGTCTGGGCGCGAACTACACCAACAGCCGCCGCGATGCTTATGGCATCCTGAACTTGCGCGGCGGCATCAAGACCGACCACTGGTCGCTGGTGGCTTTCGCCAACAATGCGACCCAGAAGCGCTATCTCGCCGAGGTGATCGTCGCGCCTGAATTCGGCGGTGCGTTCGTTGCTCCGGGCGCGCTGCGCTCGTTCGGCATCGAGGGTACGTTCAAGTTCTGAGCTGACGTCTACCGCAAAAATGGCCGGGCCATGCAGTCGCTGCATGGCCCGGTTTTTTGTATGCGCCTCGGCTAAAGCGAGACGGTCAGTCCGCCGTCGACGACGATCGTCTGCCCGGTGAGATAGCTTGCCTTGTCGGACAGCAGGAAGGCGATCACTTCGCCGATTTCGGACGCTTCGCCCGCGCGGCGCATCGGCACCGTCGCTGCGGCGGCGACAAGCCCGGCGGGGCCGAGCGAGTTCTCCTCGGACAGGATCTGCGCGGTGCGGATGAAGCCCGGGGCAACCGCATTGACCCGCACGTTGTCTTGGGCGAGCGCGCAGGCGGCGGCTTTGACCATGCCGGTGATCCCGGCTTTGGCGGCGGAATAGTGCCAGTGATCGTCCCAGCCGACCACCGCGCCCGCGATCGAGGACACGCAGACGATGGCGCCCTGCTTGCGGGCGCTCATGGCGGGCGCTGCGGCGCGGATCAGCCGCATCTGACCCTTGAGGTTCACGTCGAGCACATGGTCCCACTTGGCGTCGGTCAGGGCCGGATAGGCGGCACGCGGGGCGATTCCGGCATTGGCGACCAGTGCGGCAAGGCCGCCGAAGCGCGCGTCGATCGCGGCAATCGCGGCGATGCAGGCCGCGCTGTCGCTGACATCGAGCGCCAGAAACTCGGCCAAGCCCCCGGCGGCGCGGATTTCTTCGGCGACCGCCTCGCCCTCGGCAGGCAGGATGTCGGTGACGAAGACATGATAGCCCTCGCGCCCGAGAATTCTGGCGGTGGCGGCGCCAATGCCGATCCCGGCGCCGGAAACCAGTGCTGCACGCATGTGTTCGGTCCTTTCAAAGCGCGCTTGGCTTTCCACGTGCGCGCGGCAGATTGCAAATGGGAATCATCCGCACGGGCGAGCATAGCAAAGACCGCCGATATGTGCACAAATCTTGCGCAATATCCCAATATCGCCTTGTGCTTTCGCCGATTCGGCATACAAAATGGAGGTACAAGACCAAGGAGGCGTCGATGGAGTCGAGTCTGCTGCACCATCCGGATGGAGTTCCGGCAAACCCCACGCCGGACGATGCGACGATCGCCCGCCTGCAGCAGATCCTTGGCCGCGAGAACGTCCTGCTTGATGATCCTAGCCGCGCGTTCTACTCGCAGGATCTGAGCTTCCGTCCGCACGAAGTGGCCGCCATGGTCATCCAGCCCGCCACTGTCGAAGCGCTGGCCGATGCGGTCGGTGTCGCCACCCGCGCCGGGTTTGCCGTAGTGCCGCGCGGCGGCGGGATGAGCTACACCAGCGGCTACACGCCCGAGCGCGAGCGCAGCGTGCTGATCGACATGCGCCGGATGAACCGGGTCATCGAAATCAACGCCGACGACATGTATGTGATCGTGGAGGCGGGCTGCACCTGGCAGGCGCTGCACGAGGCGTTGGCCCCGCACGGCGTGCGCACACCCTATTGGGGCCCGCTTTCGGGTGCTTATGCGACCGTGGGCGGCGCGCTTTCGCAGAATAGCCTGTTTCATGGATCGGGCACCGGCGGCACTGCGGCGCAGACGGTGATCGGCCTCAAGGTGGTGCTCGCAGATGGCAGTCTGATCACCACGGGCAGCTGGGCGCACAAGAATTCGAGCCCGTTCTGGCGGCATTTCGGGCCTGACGTCACCGGGTTGTTCACCGCCGACACCGGGGCGATGGGGGTCAAGGCGGTCGCCGCGCTGCGGCTCGTGCGCGCGGCGGGGCACACCGGCTATCTGTCGTACAAGTTCGACACGCTGGAGGCGATGCTCGCCGCGCAAGTGCGGATCGCGCGGCTCGGGATCGCGTCCGAATGCTATGGCTTCGATCCCTATTACAACGCCGGGTTCGAAAACCAGGGCATCACGTTCGAGGAAGGGCTCTCGCTGGTCGGCAAGATCGCGCGCAAGGGCGGGCTCAAGGGCCTCAAGAATGCAGCGCGGGTGGCGCTGGGCGGCAAGAAAATCCTGAAAGATGTGCCTTATTCGCTGCACATGACGCTCGACGCGCTGACCGAAGTGGTCGCGGCCGAACACACCGATCTTGCCGCCGAAATCTGTGTCGACGAGGGCGGCACCGAAATGGCCAATTCGATCCCTACCGTGTTCCGCAACGCGCCGTTTGGCGGGGTGCGCACAGTGCTGCTGGGGTCGCAAGGGGAGATCTGGATCCCCGTGCACGGCTATTTCCCGCTCTCGCGCGCCATTCCGGCTGCGCAGGCGACCGAACGCTTCCTCGCCGAGAAGAAGCCGCTGATGGAGCAATGGGGCATCAAGACCAGCTATCTCACCTGCTTTTCCGGCCCCGAATTCGTGATCGAACCGAGCTTTTACTGGCACGACGCGCTGGGCGAGTTTCGCCTGTCGCTCATCGAGCCCGAATTTGCCGACAAATGGCGCGATATTCCCGCCGATGAGGCGCGCCGCGCCGTGGCGCTCGGCCTGCGCGACGAGCTGCGCAATCTGTTCGACGACCTCGGCGGGCTGCACCTCCAGATCGGCAAGTATTACCCTTACCGCGAGATCATGAACAACGAGGCGCTGGGCCGGGTGGTTGCTGGTGTCAAAGCGGTGGTCGATCCGCAGCGTTTGATGAACCCCGGCGCGCTGGGGCTGTGAGCATGGTTGGCCGGTGATGCGAGATCGATCAAACGGAGAACCGGCGTGAAGTTTGGCGTTTTCCTCCCCAACGGCAGCAACGGCTACATCCCTTCGAAGGGCAGCCCGGTCTATCTGCCGACGTACGCGCACAACAAGGCGATCTCGCTCGAAGCCGAGCGGTTGGGGCTCGATTTCGTGCTGTCGATGATGAAGTTCAAAGGGTTCGGCGGCGAGACAGGTTATTGGGATGCCTGCCTCGAAAGCTTCACCTTGATGGCGGCGCTGGCGGCGGATACGAGCCGGATCGGCTTGTTCCCGAGCGTCACTTTGCTCAGCGCGCACCCGCCTGTGGTGGCGCGGATGATCGCGACGATCGACGACATCAGCGAGGGGCGCTGCGGGCTCAATATCGTCACTGGCTGGAACAAGCCCGAGTATACCCAGATGGGTCTGTGGCGCGGCGATGAGTATTACGACCGGCGCTATGACTATGCGCGCGAATACCTCTCCGTTCTGAAAGACCTTTGGCGCACCGGAGAAACATCGTTCAAGGGCGAGTTCTTTTCGCTCGAGGGCTGCAGCGTCTATCCGCAGCCGGGGCGCGAAATCCCCATCGTGTGCGCCGGGCAGAGCCCCAAGGGCATCGCGTTTACCGCCGAGATGGGGGACCAGAATTTCGTCATCGCGCATCCCGAAGCGCTCAAGGCGATTGTCGAGAATGTGCGGCTCGCGACCGCGGCGAACGGGCGGCGCGTGGGCACCTATGCGCTGCTCCACATGATCGTGGCGCGCACCGATGCCGAAGCGCGCGCGCAGGCCGAGGCGATCGTCGCCGGCGCCGATCATGGCGCGATTGCCAATATCATGGCCAGCGCGGCGATGGACACCAATGCCGGGGGCATTGCCGAACGGCTGAAATCGGGGCTTTCGCTCGGGCTTGAGGAAGGCAACATGGCGTTCATGGGCATCCCCGTACTGTGTGGCAGCCCGGAGACTTTGGCGTTGCGGATCGACGAGATCGCGGCGGAAACCGGCATCGACGGCATGCTGTTCAGCTGGCCCGATTTTGTCGGCGGGATCACCGATTTCGGCGAGCGGGTCATGCCGCTGCTGAAGTGCAGGAGCTGAGCGCGTGGGGCAGGGGATCGTCCACAAATCGTATGTCGATACCAGTGGCGGGCAGATCCATGTCCGCAGCATGGCGGGGGAGGGCGTGCCGATCGTGTTCTTTCACCAGACCGCCAGTTCTGGCCAGATGTGGCTCAAAACCATGCAGCTTCTGGCGGGCGAATGGCCGATGCACGCGCTCGATACGCCCGGTTTCGGCGGCTCGTTCGATGTGGCAGACGACGTCTCGCCGAGCATGACGGAGTATGTCGGTTGGCTGGGTGAGGCGGTGCGCGCGCTGGGTATCACGCGGTGCCATGTTGTTGGCCATCACACCGGCTCGTGCATCGGGGTGGAGCTTGCGGCGCGGCAGTCCGATCTGGTCGCCTCGCTCACCATGATCGGGCCGGTTCCGCTGACGGCAGAGGAACGGGTGGAATTCTCCAAATACTACGGCACGCCGTTTTCACCGGTCGTCAGCGGCAGCTATCTGCTCGAGAACTGGGAATATCTGCGCCAGCTCGGCGCGCATGCTGATCCGCAGTTGATCCACCGCGAAATGGTTGACCAGATGCGCGCCTACATCGGGCGGGTGAAAAGCTACAGTGCGGTGTGGGGGCAGGATTTCCCGCACTATTACCGCCAGGTCACGTCCCCGATGATGATCGCCGCTGCGCCCGACGATGTGCTGCATCCCTATCTTGCCCGCGCGGCGGAGATGCGGCCCGATGCGCGCGTCCTGCCCATCGACGGCGCGAATTTCGAACCCGATCTCGATGCTGCCAATTTTTCGAGTGGACTGGCCGCGTTTTTGCGCGATGTTGCAGAATGATCATAGCAAAGGATGGATGTCATGCAGACCAATCAGGACCTGAGCACCCAATTTCGCCACGGCGTGCTGCCGCAGACGACATCGGATGAATTCTCGCGGCAAGAATTCGTCAAGAGCCTGAAGTTCCATCTCGCCTCCAAGGTGTCACTGGGCAACCAGAACGCTTTCGAAGCGCGCGCCAAGCCCGCGTTTGCCAAGGCGACCGGTGCCGTTCCCGAAACCTACGCCGATATCCGCCGCGCAATGAGCGATGATCCCTACTTCAATTTCTGGAGCGCGATGCAGCGCAACAGCCAGGAGATGATGTGGAAGTCGGTGCAGATCCCGGTCGAGCGCCAATTGCCCGACCTGATCGCGGCGGCGAACGATACCGGCGGCACGGGCACGCTGCGGCTCAACCCGGAGCTTGAAATTCCGCGCTATCATCGCGGCGTGGATATTCACTGCATGCCCGGCGGCTACCACACCGAATTCACCGCGGACGATGTCGCCAATGGCGCGGTCTACGATTCGGCGGTCTATATCTATGCGATGGGCCGGATGGGGCCGCTCAACAGCGACATCGGCGACACCACGATCGCGTGGATCAAGGAAAACCATCCCGAGTTCAAGCCGCGTCGCATTCTCGACATGGGCTGCACCGTGGGCCATTCGACGCTCAGCTATTGCGACGCCTTCCCCGATGCGGAAGTCTTCGGCATCGACGTCGGCGCGCCGGTGTTGCGCTATGCGCATGCCCGCGCGGAATCGATGGGCAAATCGGTGCATTTCAGCCAGCAGAACGCGGAAAGCACCGATTTCGAAGATGGCTATTTCGACCTGATCGTCAGCCACATCCTGATCCACGAAACCAGCAATTCGGCGATGCGGCGGATCATGCGCGAGTGCAACCGGCTGCTCACCCCGGGCGGGCTCGTGGTCCATGCCGAAACCCCGCCCTATCGCGATCTTCCGGCCTATGACGCATTCATGCTCGACTGGGATACGCGCAACAACAACGAGCCTTATTGGGGCGCGTCGCACGAACTGGTTCCCGCCGACCTCGCGGCAGAAACCGGCTTCGATCCGGCCAAGGCGTTCGAGGCCTATCAGCCGAGCGCGTTCGAGGCGACCGAGCGGCGCACCAAAGTGTTTCAGGGCGGCGACTTCGGCGGCGGCGGCGCCTGGTGGCTGTGGGGCGTGCAGAAGTAGGCGCAGCGCTTCGAAAACAAGGACAATACGGCATGGCCGAAAGCATACCCCTGCAGAAAAAGGCGCGCGGCGAGCGTCCGCAATACTTCGCCGATCCCGCCATTGACAAGACGCTGGCGATCACGCTGGCACTGGCGGGCGAGGTCGCGGTGCTGCGCGACCGGATCGACACGATCGAGCGGCTGGCCGAGGCAGGCCAGTCGCCGACGCGCGCCGCGGTCGATGCCTATGTGCCCGATGCGGCGGTGCGCGCGGCGCGCGATGCCTGGCGCGACAGCTACCTCGATACGGTGCTGCGTATCATCCATCAGGAGCGCGAGGAACTGGAACAGCGCGCGGCGGATACCAAGCCCTACAACGCCGTTATCGACGAGGTGGAAGCGGGCGGTTGAGCTCGATCAGAGGAAGTGATCGCCGCCGTTGGGGCTCAGGACCTGGCCCTGAAAGTGGCGGCCGGCTTCGCTGGCGAGAAAGACATAGGTCGGCACAATGTCATCCACTTCGGCCAGATGCCCGATTGGAATGCCCGCGCGGATCGCTTCAAGCACATCGGGCGGGACGGCACTTAGAATAGGTGTCCGCGTTGCGCCTGGTGCGACGCAGTTGACCCGCACATCGCGGCTGCCGATTTCCAGCGCCAGCGAGCGGGTGAACGATATGATCCCGCCCTTGGCGGCGGTATAGGCCGCCAGCCCCGGCGCGCCCTTGTAAGCCAGCTGCGAAGCGGTGTTGATGATCCGGCCGAAGCCGGCGGCGTACATGCCCGGCAGAACCGCGCGGGTGAGCAGGAATGTACCGCGCAAATGGACGCCGATCACCCTGTCCCATGTCGCGACCGCCAGTTCCTCCACTGGCTCCCCATGCGCGATCCCGGCATTGTTCACCAGAAAATCGATCCGCCCTGCCGCCGCCAATGCTGCAGCAACCATGCTGGCAACGTCGCCCTCATCGGAAACATCCGCGCGCACCGCGAGTGCCTGCGCGCCGAGGCTGCGGACCAGGTCGGCCACCGCCTCAGCGGCTGCAGCCTCCGCCTCGTTGGGATAGTTGAGGATCACCCACGAGGCCCCGGCTCTGGCAAAAGCCAGCGCCACCCCCGCGCCGATGCCCGACGAGCTGCCCGAAATCAGCGCGGTACGACCAAGGAGCGGCGGTTCGGCAGGGTCAATACTCATCGTTGCCGCTCCTTTCGGTGTCCATCAAACCAGCACATTCGCCCCGCTGAAATAAACATAGACTTCCTGGAACTTGCCATCGCGGATGCGCCAGAAATTGGTGTTGAACAGGCGCGTGACGCTGCCGTCATCAGCAGTCAGCACCGCTTCGAAGCTGGCGGTGATGCGCCCGTTCTTCTCGTCCACCGTGCAGACGAAGTCTTTGTGGACGATATCCGCATAGGCTCCCATGAAGCCCTCGAACATCTTGCGGATCGCCGCCTTGCCAGCGTGGCGGGTAAACTCGGTCTGCACGCAGAACAGAGCCTCGTCGTGGAAGCAATCGAGCGCAGCGTCGATGTCCTTGCGGTCGACACTGCCGAAATAGCGGATCGTGGCCAGCTCGATCAGCTCGGCGCGGCTGAGGTGTGGTTCGTATTGCATCAGGCGTCCCCTTCCTTGAGCAAGTTGTCGCCGCTCATGTAGACATAGACGCGGTGAAACTTGTCGCCTTTCAGATAAAAGCGGTTGCAGTTTTCATAGCGCAGCTCGTCGCCGCCATTGGGGGTGATCAGCACGGTAAACTGTGAGCAGACCGAATTGCTCGCCGGATCGGCTGTGTGGACGAAATTGCCGTGCCAGATCGACGAAAAATCGGCGAACAGCTTGGTGAACATCGCTTCGATCGCCGCCTTGCCGTCGTGGACGGTGTTGGAGGTGACCTCGGTCAGTATCGCATCATCTGTGAAGCAATCGAGCACCTGGCCCATCGCCTTGTTGTCGACGCCGTCGAAATAGCGCTTCGTGACGATGTCGATGTAATAGGGATAGGGCAGCGCCTGCTGTCCCGCTCCCGCTTCCTGCCATTCGCTCATTGTGCACTCCTCTTTTGGATGGCGATCGCCGCATTGGCGAGCGCTATTGTTTGCCAAATAGCGCCGCCCGCGCTGCCTCGTCCGGGTTGCCGATCTTCATGACATCCGCCAGCACGGCCATGCCCCGTTGCACCGCCGGCCTGCTTTCGATTTCCGCTGTCCAGCGCTTCACGTTGGGAAATTCGTCAATCTCGATGGCATGGAGTTCGCGGATAGTGGGCGCGCACCACGGATAGGTCGCCATGTCGGCCAGCGAATAGTCCGCGCCTGCAAGATAGGCGCGCGCGGCCAGCGCCCGATCCATCACGCCATAGAGCTTCACCGTCTCGCCGCAGTAGCGGTTGATGCCGTAGTCGATCTTCTCGGGCGCATAGCCGCGAAAATGGCCGCACTGGCCGAACATCGGGCCGACATTGGCGCATTGAAAGAACAGCCACTGGATGACATCCGAGCGCGCGGCGGCATCGGAAGGCCAGAAGCGGCCCGACTTTTCCGCGAGGTACAGCAGGATCGCGCCCGATTCGAACACGGTGTGCGCTACGCCGCCTGGCCCCTCATGATCGACAATCGCGGGGATGCGCGTGTTGGGGCTGAGCGCGGCAAACTGCGCCGTATGCTGCTCGCCGCCCAAGATGTTGACCGGCTTTATCGCATAGGCAAGCCCCATTTCCTCGAGCGCGATCGAGACCTTGTGCCCATTGGGTGTGGGCCAGTAGTGCAGGTCGATCATCGGCGCAGCGCGAGGCAGGCGGCGACGGCGGCCTGACAGGCGGCGGCGCTGTCGTCACCCTCGAACGGCTTGTTGTAATGCGATTGCACCGAAGGCCGCTGCACCGCCTCGTCAAACCAAGCGGAGAGGGCAGGGCGGCCCTCGCGCCAATTGAAATTGGGGTGGATCGGGTCCTTGGCCTCATAAAATTCGGCGCGGAAGCCCAGATAGCTGATCGCATGGAGCATCGCGGCATGGCCCACATCGAAGGTGTCCCACCCGCGCACCGCATCGCGCTCGAGCGAGTCGAGCCCGGCGATGAACTTGGGCCAGAGCCATTCGAACAGCCCCATGTTCCACTGCTCGCGGGGTTTCCATTGCTCCATCACCATTTGCACGGTGCTTTCGAAGATCGAATCCGAGAGCGACAGGCGGCATAGCGCGTCCCACCGCGCGGGGCCGGGTTCGGGATACATCTTGCGCGCGCGCGAGGTGCTGTCGAGATATTCGCAAATCGCCTGGCTGCCGAAGACGGACTGGCCTTCGTCGGTCACCAGAGTGGGCACTTTGTCGAGCGGATTGAGCGGCGTGATGTCGTAGCTGTCGCCGCAATCCTCGCCCGCGTTGTTTTTGAACGGGAAGGTCGCGATGCGTTCGAGGTGGTCCCAGTGTCCGCACTCATGTGCAGTCACCAGCACCTTGTGCACGAACGTATGAAATGGCGAATAGAACAGCTTCATGGCAGGCATTCCTTTGGCCGACATGGTTCTTCCTATTGCCTCGCTTGTCAAGGCAGTGTTAGGAATGGTCCGGACCAATGGGAGATGATCGCGATGTCAAGCTATGTGGAGGGATTCACTGTTCCCGTCGCACTCCACGCGTGCACGACCGCGCTGGTTGTGGTCGACATGCAATACGCGAGCGGCAGCCGGACCCATGGGCTGGGCAAGCTGCTTGCGAGCCAGGGCACTCTCGAGAGCGCGGCTTACCGGTTCGACCGGATCGACACGCTGCTCGTGCCCAACATCGGCCGATTGCTGGCCGCGTTCCGCGCGAACAACGCGCATGTCGTCCATGTCACCGTCGGCAGCGAGCGTTCCGATTACAGCGACGCGCCGCGCCACATGTTGCCGTTTTTCAAGGCGACCAACAACCATGCGGGTACACGCGAGCATGAGATCGTTGATCCGCTGAAGCCCTTGGTCGGCGAGCCGGTGTTCAACAAGGTAACGATGGGCGCCTTTTCCTCGACCGGTATCGGCGCGCATCTGGTGTCCAAGGGCATCCGCGAGATCATCGTTACCGGCGTCTCGACCAACAATTGCGTTGGCATGACGGGGCAGGAAGCGGCCGATCGCGGGTTTGGTGTGGTGCTCGCCTCGGATGGTTCGGGCACCTGCAGCGATCTGATGCAGCATGCCTATGAAGACACGTTCCGCCGCCTGTGGGGCAGGGTCGCCACCACCGACGAGATCATCGCCGAAATCGAACAAACCGCCCGGCTCGGCGCGGCGGCTTAGGAAAATCATATGGTAGCGAAGTCACTAGAAGTCAGGCCTTTGGCCGAGACATTCGGCGCCGAGGTGGTCGGCGTTACCCTTTCCGGCTCGATGGACCCGGATACCTTCAACGAGATCAAGGCGCTGTGGCTGCGCTATGAGGTGCTGCTGTTTCGCGATCAACAGGTCGAAAAGGAGGACTTGATCGGATTCAGCCGCGCGATCGGTCCGCTGGAAATTCATCTGCGCGAGGAATGGCTCAACAAGACGCATCCCGAGCTTCTCCAGATCACCAATATCCGCGAGGACGGCAAGCCGACCGGCGCGCTCGCCGATGGCGAGGTGGGCTGGCATTTCGACCAGATCTACCTGCCCAAACCGGCGATTGCCTCGCTGCTCTATGCGGTGAAGATCCCTCCCGTCGGTGGCGGCACGCACTTTGCCGACATGACTGCGGCCTATGCCCGGCTGCCCCGGCATCTCAAGGATGTGGTCGACGGACGCACCGCGATCCAGTCCTATGTCGCGTTCAACCAGATGTATTCGACCGACACGAATACCAAGCAGAAGAACCTGACTCCCGATATCGCGCATCCGCTGGTGCGCACGCATCCCTATAGCGGGCGCCGCGCGCTCTATGTCTGCCCCGGTATGACGATCCGGATCAGCGGGTTGCCCGAAGACGAGAGCCGGTCGGTGCTGGACGAATTGTTCGCCTGGACCGCGCGCGAGGAGTTCGTCTATCGCCACGACTGGCGGTTGCGCGATGCGATTCTGTGGGACAACGCCTGCACCATGCACCGCCGCGATGATTTCAATGGCGACTATGAGCGGCTGATGCTGCGCACCACGATCCTGCCGCAGCCCGACCGCGCGATTCCCTTCTGATGGACATGCCGGCACCGCAATTGGTCTGGTACTTCGACGTGATCTCGCCGTTTGCGGCGCTGGCCATCCCTGAGATGGAGGCACTTTGTGGGCAGCACGCGATCTCGTTCCGGCCGGTCCTGTTCGCAGGATTGCTGAAGGCATTCGGCCATCTCGGGCCTGCCGAAATCCCGGCCAAACGCACGCAGACCTATCGGATCGCGCAGTGGATTGCAGACGAACGCGGCATCCCGTTTCGCGCGCCGCCTGCGCATCCGTTCAATCCGCTCGCGCTGCTGCGGCTCTTGTGCGTCCGGGATCTGACCGTGGCCGACGTCGCCGCCGCTTTCCAGCTGGTGTGGGGCGAGGGCCGCGATCCGGAGAGCGGCGAGACCTCCGCCGCGCTGGCTGATGCGCTTCGTGTGCCGCTCGATGCGGGCAGCGATCCGACGGTCAAGGACCGGCTGCGCGGCAATACCGAAGCCGCGGTGGTGGCGGGGGTATACGGTGTGCCGACGCTGGCGATTGGCGAGGAGCTGTTTTGGGGCCTTGATGCCATGCCGATGGCGCGCGCCTATCTGGCTGATCCTGGCCTGTTTGCATCGGGCGAAATGGCGCGGGTCTCCAATCTGCCGATGGCGGCGCAGCGGCCGCGTTAGCCGCTCGGCAGCGCCTCGTCTGCGGCGCAACCTTTGGTGCAGCAGCGGCCCGGCTGGCTATCGCGCGCAGGCCCTTTGCCGAGGTCGAGCGCGCCGCGATCGAGCAACGATTGTACCAGCTCCTTGCGGTCCTGGATGGGATAATTGCGCAGGATTTCGAGTTTCATCGCTTCAGGCGAACCGCCGCCATGCAGGCTGATCACCGAGTACCACCCGCCGGTTTCCGAGGCGGTCAAATCCTCGATGAAGCGCGCGACATTGGCGCGGTGGGCATAAGGCACATCGGCGCGCCCGCGCAGCAGGCTCTCGATCATCGGCGCGGTGGCGGGGTTGTGATCTTCCTCGGGCGAGGGCAGGCCGACAATCAAGCCGCCCGAAACCTCGTGGGCCAGCCGGTGCATGTCGTAGATCTGGTTGGCAAGCAGCAGCTTGCCGATGTTGGAATAGATCTGCTCGGGGCGGAAATTGCCCGCGGCGTCCTCCTCGCCAAAGGTCGAGGCGGCGACCCCGCAGGCATAGAAGCCCTCGGTGATCTTGATCAGCTCGACCATCTTGTCCTTGAGATGCGAGACGTTTTCCAGCTCGAGCCCGTTGGCCTCCATCATCATTGCGCCCGCGCCGATCAACAAGTCGCCAAAGCCCGCACGCGCGCCGATACAGCTGTGCCGGTGGTGCGAGGCGTAGTTGGTGGTCATCAGGTGTGCCTCGTCGATCTCGCCATCGATGAACACCTTGTCCCACGGCACGAAGACGTCGTCGAAATGGACCACGGCCACCGACTGCGCGAACTTGGCACTGAATTTCGCGGCGGCATTGCCTGGCCTGCCCGCCGGGCGCGAAACCACCGTGACCGCCGGTGCATCGATCGGCACCGCGCAGGCGACCGCGAAATCACGGTCTTCCTCGCGCATGCGGCGGCATGGCAGCACCAGATATTCGTGCATATAGGGCCCGCCGGTGACGATGGCCTTGACCCCGGCGATCACGATCCCGTCGGCGCGGCGTTCTGTCACGCGCACATAGGATAGCGGTTCGGCCTGCTCCGACGGGCGCTTGGAGCGGTCGCCTTTGCCGTCGGTCATCGCGATGCCGACGGCAAGATCGTTCGCCTGCGCATGGGCGATATAGGCTTTCAGCCGCTCATGGTTCTCGCCGCCGGTGCGCTGCGCGATCCGCCAGGTCGCTTCCCACAGTCCGTTGAAGGCATCGTGGGTCAGATAACGCTGGGTGCAGCCCGCATATTGGCAAGTGAGGCGCACCGCCTCGAGCTTGTCGAGCAAGTCCTCGCGGCTGCGGTTGATGGCGAGAAAGCGGTTGGTGGGCGCCCCCGACAGGCCAGGTGTCACCATGGTTTTGGCATAGGCGGGCAAGAGCGCAAAATCGTATGTCAGGCCCACCGCGTTGATCCCGGGTTCCAGCCGCGGTTCATCCGCGACCGACGCGACCAGCTCGCCGCCAACATAGACTCGCGGGGCAAGCCGGCGCAGGGATTCGCGGTAGGCTTCTGCGGACATGAGCACGACGGTGTTTCCCTGAACTTGCAGAACATTGGGCCTTGAAGGCCGCGTGCGGTTCCCTTACGCGTAAAATTGGTCTGGACCAATAGGAAGTGTGCGCAATGATTGGCGATAGTCTGGCCCCCGGCGCGTTCGCCGGCCTCAAAGTGCTCGATCTGGCGACCTTTATCGCAGGCCCTTATTGCGCAACATATCTTGCCGAATTCGGCGCGGACGTGGTCAAGGTCGAACTTGCCGGCAGCGGCGATCCCATCCGCAAGTTCGGCACGCAAACCGCATGCGGCGATACGCTGGTCTGGCTGAGCGAAGGGCGCAACAAGCGCTCGATCGAGCTCGATCTGCGTGAACCCGAGGGCGCGGAAACACTGAAGCGGCTGGCCGCCGAGGCCGACATCCTGGTCGAGAACTTCCAGCCCGGCACACTCGAGCGCTGGGGTCTCGGGCCTGAGGTGTTGCAGGCGCTCAATCCGCGTCTGATCATCACGCGCGTCACTGCCTATGGCCAAACCGGACCTTACAGCGACCGGCCCGGCTTTGGCCGCATCGCCAATGCGTTCAGCGGCATTTCGTACTTGTGCGGAGAGCCTGGCGCGCCACCCGCGTCTCCCGGCACCGCGACGTTGTCCGACTATGTCACCGGGCTCTATGCGGCGCTGGGGGTGCTCACCGCGCTCCACGCGCGCACCCGCACTGGGCGCGGGCAGATCATCGATCTCGGGCTCTATGAGGGTACATTCCGGCTGCTCGACGAACTCGCCCCGGCCTATGCGCGCAGCGGGTTCGTGCGCGAGCGGATGGGGGCAGGCACGGTCAATGCCGTGCCGCATAGCCATTATCCGACCAAGGACGGCAAATGGGTGGCGATCGCCTGCACCAACGACAAGATTTTCGGCCGCCTCGCCGCAATCATGGGCCGGATGGAAGTCACCGGTGAAGGCATCTACGGCACGATTGCGCAGCGCGAGTCGCGCCGCGCTGAAGTCGACGCCTTTGTCAGCCACTGGACCAGCGGCATGACCCGTGACGCAATCCTCGGCGCTTGCGAGGCCGGGCAGGTGCCGTGCGGTCCGGTCTACGGCATCGACGAGATTTTCGCCGATCCGCAGTACGCCGCACGTGGCAATCTGGTGACTATCGACGACCCGCGCGCGGGCGCGCTGACTCTGCCCGACGTCTGCCCCCGCCTGAGCGACACGCCGGGCGCCATCCGCTGGGCCGGGCGCGCGCTGGGCGCGGATGGCGCGGAAATCCTGGCGGATTGGCTGGACTAGATCGAGGCGCGGAGTTTCTGCTCCACTCAAATCCCGTCCCGCTCATGCTGAGCTTGTCGAAGCATCAGCCGCAGTGCTCGCGACCACACCCTTCGACAAGCTCAGGGTGTGCGGGGTTGTTGGAGGCTGGATTGGCTACATCCGCGCTGCCAGCGCCAGAACCTGCTGCGCCTTCTCGACAATCGGATAGTCCACGAAATACCCATCGACCTTGATCGAGGCCGATCCCGCATTCTCCGCGGCGTGGAACGCATCGACGATCTTTTGCGCGCGCGCGATTTCCTTGGCGCTCGGCATGAACGACTGATTGGTCAGCGCGACTTGCGCCGGGTGGATCAGCAGCTTGCCCTGAAAGCCGAATTTCACGCCCGTTACGATCGAGGCGGCAAAGCTCTCCTCATCGGCCAGATCGATGTGCACGGTATCGATCGGCGCTTCGAGCCCGCCCACCCGCGAGGCCAGCACCAGCCGACCGCGCGCATAAGCCAGTTCGGCCTCGTCCGCGCTCCATTTCATCCGCATATCGCGGGTGAAATCGCCCGCGCCGAAGGAAACGCGCTTGATCCGCGTGTTCGCGGCGATGATCGCGTCGAGCGCATGCAGCCCCGCGCCGGTCTCGATGATCGGCATCAGGTCGATGCCGCCGACGGGCATTCCGCGCTCCCGCTCGAACTGCGCGATCAGCCAGTCGATCAGCACGATCTCCTCAGGCCGCTCGATCTTGGGCGCGACGATTCCGTCGAGCCATGGGCCGATCACGCCATCGAGATCGCGCAGGCACCATTCGGTGTCCGCCGCGTTGATCCGCACATATCCCAGGCACGTGCGCGGGGCCGAAAGCGCCGCAACCGCTGTTGCCCTGCTGGCCGCCTTTTCCGCAGCCGCGCAGGCGTCTTCCAGATCGAGGATCACCGCGTCCGCGCCGCTGGCAAACACTTTCTCGACTTTGCGCGGATGATTGGCGGGGGCAAACAGAAAGCTGCGGATCGGCGCGGGCGCGCCGGCCGGGCCGTTCTTGATCTGGGCGAGCGTGATGAATTCCTCCGTCATGGCGCTGCCACGCTTCCTTCCTTGCGCTTGAGATCGACCGAATAGGAGAACCGGCCAGCCGGGTGTTCGCTGACCGACACCTCGAACAAGCGGCCATTGCGATCACGGTAGCGGCGCACGATGATCAGGGCGGGGCTGCCGGGTGCCACTTCGAGCGCCTCCGCCTTGCGCTGCGAGAGCGATCCGGCAAACAGTTCGGCATTGATATCAGCCGCCAGCATCCCATAGGTCTGCTCCATGAGTTGAAACACCGGGGTCGTATCCTTGCCGATGCGCTCGGCCACTGCGGCAAATTCGGCCGGAACATAGATATCGCTCCAGCACACCGGGCTGCGCCGGGCCTCGATCCGGATGGTTTCGATCCGTGCCCAGCGCGTACCCACCGAGCAGGGCAGCATTTGCGCAAGCGCCACATCGGCCTCGATCATGCTGGTGCGCAATGCTTTGAGGCGGGTTTGCGGTGCATATTGCAGCAGCTCGTCCATCGATCCCAGCTTCTGCACCATCTGGTCGATCGGATGCGTGGCGGTGACGACGGTGCCGCGCCGGCGCTGGCGGCTGATCAGCCCGTTCTCCTCGAGCCGGCTCATCGCCTCGCGGATGGTGAAACGGCTCACATCGTATTGGCTGGCGAGCGCCTGCTCGGGCGCCAGTTTTTCGCCGATCGGCCACTTGCCCGCAGCGATCTCGCCCTGGATGCGGTCGGCGATTTCGCGGTAGCGCGGGACGGGCAGGGAGGTCATGGGCACGCGGTCCGTCATCAGTTCAAATATTGGTCTGGACCAATTGCGGTTTTCTTAGCATAGTTCGGCGGGCAGGCAAAGCGGATGGCACAAGCCTCCCCTCAGCCCGCATTGAAAGGACCAAGCCGTGGCCGACAAGCGCGTACTCGTGATCGTTCCCTTCCCGCTCGATGACGAAGGCGTCGCCAATCGCAAGGCGCAGCTTGATTCGGTGCAACTCGGGCCGGGGATCAGCTTTGAGTACAAACCGGTCAAAGCTGCACCCGCGCTTTACGACAGCCATCACGATTATGTGCTTGCCGATATTTCGATCTTCGAGGCGGGGCTTTCGGCGGAAAAAGACGGCTTCGATGCGGTGTGCATCGACACGATGAGCGACTCGGGCATGAATGCGCTGCGCTCGGTGCTCGATATTCCGGTGATCTCGCCGGGGCGCGCCTCGTTTCTCACCGCGCTGATGTTTGCCAACAATTTCTCGGTGCTGACGCAGTGGGACCCTTGGAAGGGGCTCTACATCAAGACTCTGAGGGAATACGGGCTCGAGAGCAAATGCGTGTCGGTGCGCTCGCCCAACATTGCGCCCGATGTGTCGAGCCTGCTCGGCGGCAAAGAAGAGGTCGTGTTTCCGAAATTGCTCGCTGCCGCGATGCAATGTGTCGACGACGGCGCGCAGGCGATCTGCCTTGGCTCCACCACGATGCACCAGAGCCATGCCTGGCTGGCCGAGCGGCTGCCGGTGCCGCTGATCAATCCGGGTCCGCTGACCTACAAGCTGGCAGAAGCCGCGCTTTCGCTCGGGCTCAGGCACAGCCGCGCCGCCTATCCCCGCCCGCATGTCTATATGGGCGAAATGATCAGCGGCATGCTCGATGGCGGCGCGCGGGTTCAGCAAAGCCAGGGCTGACCGGCGATCCGCGTCCCATCCGGCACCGAGCAAGGCCAGGACGGCCTCGCCGCCCTGTTTGCAACATCGCTCATCCAGATCGTCGCGTCGTTCGCGATCGCGGCCCCATTGGCAATTTCCATCGTGATCGTGCGCGCAGAGCACCTGCCCGAAAGCTGGATCGGGTATTACACGTCGCTGCTCTATGGCGCGGCGATTATCGGCTCGGTGATGACCGCGCGGTTGCTCTTGCACTTCAGCATCCGTTTCGTGCAGCTCGGCGCGCTGCTTTTCGCCGGGCTTGGCTGCGTGCTTTTCGGGCAGCTCGCTGCCGGGCCGCTGCCGCTGCTCACGGCCTGCGCGGGGATCATGCTGATCGGTCTGGCCAACGGGCTGATCGTGCCTTCGGGCTCGCTGGCGCTCGCGGCGTGCTACGCGCCGCGATGGCAGCCGCTGGTCGTCTCGGTGCGGCAGACCGGCGTTCCTGTCGGCACCGCGCTGGCCGCGCTGATCGCGCCGCTCGTGGCGCAGAAGCTGGGCTGGCAGAGCATGATGGTCGTCGTTCTGGCGGTGGCCGCCGCCGCGCTGGTGCTGTCGTTGCCCGGGCTGCGACCCTTCCGCGCGCTTTCGCCGAACCCGCCGCGGCGGCAGCATTTGCTGGCCGCCTTGCGCAGCGCGCTGGCTGCCCCCGCGACCCGCCGCCTCGCGCTGGTATCGGGCGCTTACGGCGTCAACCAGGCGGCTTTGACGACCTATCTCGTGCCCAGCCTCGTCTGGCTCCACGATCTGTCGGTGGCCAAGGCCGCCGGCTATCTCGCGATGGCCACAATCGCAGGTGCAGCGGCGCGCATCGTCTTCGGCATGACCACCGCGCGCTTTGGCCGGGCGGCGCTCCATCTCGGGCTGATCGGCATGGTTTCGGGTATCGCCTGGCTGCTGTTGATCTGGCCAGAGCCAACGGCGCTGCGGCTGACTTTCGGCAGCGTCCTCCTGGGCACAACCGCGATGGGCTGGAACGGCATCCTGCTTGCCGAAATGGCGCTCGAAGCGCCCGCAGGCCAGACCACCGAAGCCGTCGCGGCGGGCACTTCGTTTGCCTATCTCGGCGTGCTGCTGGCCCCGCCGGTCTATGTCCTGCTCGACCATACGTTCACCAGCAAGACGGGCGCGCTCGCCGGTCTGGCGATCCTTGCCGTGCTGGCCGGGGCCATGCTCCTGGTCACTGGCGCGCGGGGGCGGTCGGCCGCTTGATCCGAGGAATGCTGTAGCGCGTGGTCGGCTTATGCCGATCTGAAGCGGAGCGGAACGAAACAACGCGCAGTCGCATCAGCTCCCGCGATTTGTGCTGGATATTTCCAATCCGATACACGAAGGTCGGTTCGGAAAGGAAAGCGGATGACGCGCGCGAGACCTCCCTGGGGCATGCTGGCGATTCTGGTTGTCGCCGCGATCCTGTCGTTCGTCGATCGGCAGATTCTGAGCTTGCTGGTCGAGCCGATAAAACGCGACCTCGGCATCGACGATTTCGCGATGGGCCTTCTCGCGGGGCCTGCCTTTGCGGTGTTCTATGCTTTGGCCGGGGTGCCGCTCGGCTGGCTTGCGGACCGGGTCGATCGCGGACGGTTGATGGCGGCGGGAATTGCCGCATGGTCGATCATGACTGCGCTGAGCGGCTTTGCGAGCAATTTCGTGCACCTGTTCGTCGCCCGCATCGGGGTCGGCGTCGGCGAGGCAACGCTAGGGCCAGCGGCGCATTCGATCATCGCCGACCGTTTCGATCCGGCCCGGCTGCCGCTTGCCATGAGCATTTACGGCACGGGCGTCGCGCTCGGTGCCGGGCTTGCGTTTGCGCTGGGCGGGCAAGTGGTCGCGCTGGCCTCGGGTCCCGCGCGCGCGCTCCCGTTGGTCGGCGCTCTGGCCCCCTGGCAATTGACCTTTGTGCTTGTCGGCCTGCCCGGACTGCTTGTCGCGCTGGCGCTCGCGCTGATCGTGCGCGATCCGCGCAAGCGGCCTGCGGAAATCGGACCGGCGGCCACGGCGGGGCTGGGGAATTTCTGGCGCAGCCGCCGATCGCTGATCCTGCTCTATATCGCCGGTGTCAGCCTTTTGGGCGCAGCCGGATTTGCCAACCTGTTGTGGCTGCCGAGCGTATTCGTGCGGAATTTCGGGTGGAGCGCGCCGCAGATCGGCACTGTCATGGGGCTCATGCTGATGACGCTCGGCGTCGGCGGCGTGCTGCTCTGTGGCGGGATCGCAACGCGCATCGTCAGCCGGGGGCGCAGCGATGGTGCCTTGATCGTGACGGCGGGAGCGGCTCTCTTGTCAGTGCCGTTTGCGTTCTCGACCCTGATGCCCGATGCGACGACAACGCTCCTGCTGGTCGCGCCGGGCATCCTCGTGTCGAGCGCATATGTCGGGCTGGGGCCAGCGATCGTCCAGGCCGCGACCCCGCCCGCGCTGCGTGGGCGCGTTGCGGCGTTCGCGCTGATGATCACCGGGCTGCTCAGCATGATCATCGGGCCGGTCGGGGTCGGCGCGGTGACCACTTATGTCTTTGCCGACCCGCATAAGGTCGGCGTTTCGCTCGCGATCCTATCGGTCATCTTTTATGGCGGCGGCGCGGCCTGCCTGCTGGCTGCGCGCGCGCCCTATCGCAAAGAGATCGCGGCAGAGGGTAGCTGAGGTTAACCCCGTGCCGACCGACATAGTTTTCCATATGGAATTATCGCTTCCGATCTGACAGACCATGCCCATGGCAGGTTATGCAGAAACCGACGTCATCGTCATTGGTTCGGGTGCCGCCGGGGGCATGGCGGCCTATGCGCTTACCAAGGCGGGGGTGCGCGTCACCATGCTTGAAGCCGGGCGCGACTACGATCCCGCCGCCGAAACGCCGATGTTCAACGGGCCGGGGGAGGCGCCGCTCCACGGCGCGGCAACGCCGGACAAGGAGCAAGGCTACTACGATGCCACAGTGGGCGGCTGGGAGGTTCCCGGCGAGCCTTATACCGTTGCGGCGGGCAGCCGCTTCAAATGGTGGCGCGCGCGAATGCTGGGCGGGCGAACGAACCACTGGGGGCGGCTGGTGCCGCGCTTCGGGCCCTATGATTTCATGGGTCACACGCGCGATGGTCTGGGGGCCGATTGGCCGATCGGTTATGACGATGTCGCGCCGTGGTATGATAAAGTCGAGCGGCTGATCGGCGTTTTCGGCGCGGCCGAGGGGATCGAGAACTCGCCGGATTCGCCGCCCGGCGTGCTCCAGCCGCCGCCCAATATGCGCGCATTCGAACACTGGATGAAACAGGTCATGGAGCGCGGCCACGGCATTCCCGTGATCCCGGCGCACAGCGCGATCCTGACCCGCCCACTGGGCGACCGCCCGGCCTGCTTCTATGCGACCGACTGCCAGCGTGGTTGCGCGATCCGCGCCAATTTCCAGTCGACCACCGTGCTCTTGCCGCCTGCGCGCACTACCGGCAAGCTGACCCAGATCACCCGTGCATTGGCCTACGAGATCACGGTCGATGCGCGCGGGCGGGCGAACGGCGTGCGCTATATCGATACTGCGAGCGGCGCGCGCCATTGGCTCAGGGGCCGCGCGGTGATGGTCGGCGCCGGCACGTGCGATTCGGCGCGGCTGCTGCTCAATTCGCGCTCGGTGGCTTTTCCCGATGGCCTCGCCAACGGCAGCGGGCAGGTCGGGCGCAACTTGCTCGATACGCCCGCGCTTGGTGTCGCAGCGCGCGTGCGGCAACTCGAAGACCTGCCTACTTTCAACGACGATGGCGTCTCGCTGTATCATGTCAACACGCCGTGGTGGCTTTATGAAGAACAGCGGCGCGGCAAGCTGGGCTTTGCGCGCGGCTATCAGATCGAATTCTGGGGCGGGCGGCGGCTGCCCGAATTCGACGATATGGCCGTAATGGCGCAGGGCGTTGGCGGCGGCATCTATGGTGCCGACCTGCACCGGGCAATGAAACGGCGGTTCGGCTCAACGGTCTTTCTCAGCGGCCGCGGCGAGATGCTGCCCAATCCCCGCAGCTACGCCGATCTTGATCCCCTTGTGCGCGACCGGTTCGGGCTGCCCGTGCTGCGCTTTCACTGGCGCTGGGGCGAAAACGAGCATGCGCAGATGGCCCACGCGCGCGAGACGCTCGCCAATGTGTTCCGCTCGATGAACGCCGAGATCCTCACCGACTTGAGCAAGCCCGTCGCCGAAGTGATGCGGCCCGGCGGACAGGTGGTGCACGAGGTCGGCGCGGCGCGAATGGGGGCAGACCCGCGCACGTCGGTTGTAAGCGCGACAGGCAACGCGCACGAGGTGCCCAACCTCTATATGATCGACGGCGCGGCCTTCGCTTCCAACCCGCACAAGAACCCCACGCTGACCATCCTCGCGCTGGCCTGGCGCGCGGCGGATCATCTGACCGGCGCATTGGCGAGGGGAGAGGCATGAGCGGGGTTGATCGCCGCAGCGTCATCGGCTGGGGCGCGCTGGTGGCGGGCGTGGTCGGCGCGGGCTGGGGCTTGCCCGCGTTGCCGAGCGGCGCGCCTTCGGGCCATGCAACGCCGCAGGGCTATGGCAAGGACCCGCCGCTGGTCGATCCCGGACGGCATGTCTGGCCGCGCCTGCTGGATGATGCCGTGCGGCCCGATCTCGATGCCCTGATCGATATCGTGACGCCCGGGATCGACGGATCGCCGCCCGGATCGGCGCTTGGCCTTGCCGATTTCTTTGATGAATGGCTGGGTGCCCCTTACCCGGACATGGTGGCCGACAGGGCGTTGATCCTGCCGCTGCTGGAGCGGATCAAGGGCCTTGCCAAAGCACCTTCCGGCGTGCGCACCGCGCAGGTCGCGGCGCTCCAGTCCGGCGCTGCGGCCACCGCGTTCGCGCGTTTTTGCGTGCTCGCGGCAGCGGCCTACCACACGACTCCGGTGGGGATCGCGGCCCTTGGTTACGTGGGCAACGAGGCGCGCGAAAGCTTTGACGGGCCGCCGCCCGAAGTGCTCAAGCATTTCGCCGCCGAGCTGGCGAAGCTGGGGTTCAAGCCATGACCGGGATTGATCGGCGCCGCCTGCTGACCTCGGGGGCCATGCTCGCGCTGCCCACGCCGTTTTGGCCGACGGCGCACGCCCAGACTGTGCCCGCGCAGCCCTTTCTTGCTCATGCCCGCCGCGTTGCCGCAGCGCTCGCGGCGCTGGGCGAACCGATTGCCGATTGGGATGCGCGGATCGGGGAAGCGCTGGCCGGTGGCGGGATCGCGGCCGCCGCCAGCGAGGCGCAGCGCCTGCTCGATCACCGCGCGTTGCTGGCGGCCAGCATTTCGCCCGAAGCGCGCGTGGGAACGGTGCGCGGGGCAGCCGCGGCAGAGTTGGTGCAGGGCGGCTGGCGGCTGTTCCTGTTGCGGATCGACAATCCCGCGCGCGTGCCGGGGCGTATCGCGGTATCAAGCCCTGAAGCCCGGCCCGGCCATGCGCTCTCGGCAGCAAGCGATCAGGTCTGGGACCAGCGCCCTCCGCCGGCCGAGCATCTCCATCACGGCCATGTCGAGACGCGCTGGCTCGCGGTCGATGCCTATGATGGGCCGCTGCTGCCACTGGCGCTGGACGATCTCGAGCGCGAATACCGCATCCTCCAGATATATGCCCGCGATGCCGGACGGCTGAGCGCATCCTTTGCCGCCGATCTTGGCCCGGGAACGGCCGATCTTGGCGGCCGGGCAGACGCGGCGGTGACGTTTTCGGTCAAGCCAAGCCGCCCGGTCACCCTGAGCGTGCGCGATACCGATGGCCGCGCGACCACCTGTTCGCTGCTGATCACCGACGCGCAGGGCCGGGTCTACCCGGCGCAGGCCAAGCGCGCGGCGCCCGATTTCTTTTTCCAGCGCCGGATCTATCGCAGCGACGGCGAGACGGTGTCGCTGCCTACCAGCCGTTTTCTGGTATCGAGTGCGCGTGGTCCGGAGTACCGCGTCGAGGAAGGCCTCCGCACCGTGGGAGACACCGGACCTGCGGCATGGCAGTTCGATCTCAAGCGCTGGACCGACCCGGCCGCGCGCGGCTGGCATTCTGGCGATCATCACCTGCATGCGGCGGGCTGCGCGCATTACGCGTCGCCCGAAGACGGTGTCGGGCCGGAGGTGATGATCCCGCAGATTGCCGGTGAAGCCCTCAGCATCGGCGCAGTGCTCATTTGGGGACCAGGCTATGCGGTGCAGAAGCGCCATTTCAGCGGGCACGATGATCCGGTGTCCACGGCGCGCGAAAAGCTGCATTACGATCTCGAGATTTCGATGTTTCCGTCATCCGCCAGCGGCCATCTGGCGCTGCTCGGCCTGAAGGATCAGGACTATCCCGGGGCGGCGTCGATCTCCGATTGGCCAAGCTGGACCGGGCCGATCTTGGCGTGGGCCAAGGCGCAAGGGGCGATTACCGGCTACCCCCATGCCGGTAACGGGCTGTGGGCGGGCACATCCGAACTGCCCAATTTCGCGCCCGCGCCGTTTGATGGCATCGGTGCGAACGAGTTCATCGCCACAGTCACCGAAGGGCTGGTCGATTTTATCGGCGTCGGCAACACCGTTCCGGCCGTCGAGCTCAATATCTGGTATCATGTGCTGAACAGCGGTTTTCGGCCGCGGATCGCGGGCGAGACCGACTGGCCGTGCATCTATGATCAGGCGGTGGGCATGGCGCGCAGCTATGTGAAGCTTGATGGACCGCTGCGCTACGCGAGCTGGTGCGCGGGGCTGGCGGCTGGCCGATCCTATGTGTCGGACGGGCGCGCGCATGTGTTTGACATGCGCGCCCGTGCGGGAAGCCGGACAGCATCACTTGGCGGCGGCGATCTGGTGCTGCCCGCGGCTGTGCCGGTCACGATCGAGGCTGACATTGCCGCGCGGCTCGAGCCAGCACGCACCCCTGCGACCGAGGCCATCCGCAGCCTCGCCACCACCGACAAGCCGCATTGGCACCTCGAGCGCGCGCGGCTAGGCGACAGCCGGTCGGTGTCGGTCGAGCTTGTCGTCAATGGCACGGTGATCGAGAGCCGGGCCGTGTCGGCCGACGAAGCGGTGCGCCGGATCGCGTTCAGTTTCACCCCCGAGCGCAGCTGCTGGGCGGCGCTGCGCATTCCGGACGCGGCGCATACGAACCCGATCTGGATCGAGGTTGGCGGCAAACCTGTCCGCGTTGCGGAATCTGCGGCGTGGTGTGCCCGGGGGGTCGAGCGCTGCTGGAGCCAGAAGGGCACCCGCATCCGCGCCGGCGAGCACGCTGCGGCGCAGGCGCTCTATGAGCGTGCGCGCAAGGTCTATCTGGCGCGCGCGCAGGAGGCGCAGGTGTGATCGGCCTGCTGCTTGCCGCCGCCGCTGTTTCTGCCTCAACAGGCCCCGGCATTCGCCACGCGCCGCGCGGCGAGGACTGGCCGTACCTGCTGCAGACTTACGACCATCGGGGCAGGACCGTGCGGCAATTGTACTGCGACTTTCGTTATCCTCTGGTCGGCACCGACCCCTTGCCCGGGCTGGTGCGCAACCGCGCGTTCATGGCCCTTTTGCTCGCCAAGGACGGTGCCATCGATCCGTGGGACCTCGAGCCCGCCTGGCCGACCTGCAAGTTCCTCGCGGTGCCGGACTGACGTCCGCCTATCAGATAAGGTGGAAGAACCGGAACGGGAGGATAAGAAACAGCGCGGCGAACACGAGCACCGCCGCGTGGACACGCGCGAAAAGCCCGGCCTTGGTGCGGGTCATGGTCCAGCCGAGCCAGCCCGCCAGCACAAGGATGGCCACCAGCGCGACCTTCAGCGCGGTGAAGCGCCAAGGGCGACCTGCGATGATGTCGGGTTCCAGCCCCGGAGGGATCACGAATAGCAGCAGCGGCGGGGCGAACGCGGCAAGCCCCATCAGCGGCGCGATCAACCGCGCCGAGCCGCGCATCCAGAACAGGCCGCCAAGGCCGGTGGCAAGCGCGATCAGCGCGCCGAAAGCAAGATTGGTCTGCGTTTGCGGATCGGCATAGCCGCGCACCCGCCGGGCATAACCGACCCGTTGGAGCAACCGCTCGCCATCGAACGCGATCACCCCGCCGGGCCGTCCATCCGCGTTGACCATCGTATAGGCCCCCGGCGCGAATGCGTAATAGGGCCCCTTGCCGTTGATGGTGAGCCGGTTGCCGGGAGCAGGTTCCACCGTCTGCACCGCGCCTGCCCCGACAATCGCCTCGAATGTTGTCTGCGGGCGGCGCTCGTCCCAGTAGCGTCCGTAATAGGCCGCAGGATCGGGTTGCGCGGCGAGCGGGGCGGGCGGGCGGTAAGCGCCGAGCGCGAGCGTGAGGAACGAGGCCTGCAGTTTGCCATATTCGAGCGGCTGGCCTTCGCCGGCCGAAGGCGACCCCGCCCAGTTGTAGAACACCCCGATATCGCTGTCGGGCACGAGGTAGAGGTCAGCCGAAAAGCCCGAGAAGCCTCCGGCATGGCCAACAATCCGGTGGCCATTCCACTCCGACACGAAAAACGCCATCGCCAGCGGATCGAGCCTTGATCCGTTGCGCGCCAGCGGCTCATGCAGGCGCGCGACCACATCGGGTGCGAGCACGTCGGGCGCATGGCCAAGCTGCGCGTTGAGATATCGGGCCATGTCGGCAGCAGTGGTGTGGATTGATCCGGTCGGCGCATAGAACGGCGCATTGATCTCCCACGCTTCCGCCTGATCCCCGCTGTAGGGGCGGACCAGCCGTGCCGTTGCCGCCGGCGCATAGGCCAGCTCGGTATCGGCCATGCCCAGCGGGCGAAGGATGCGTCTGGCGACGAAATCGCGCATCGTCATGCCGGTGATGTCTTCCACCACCATCCCCAGAATTGCCGGATCGATATTGGCATAGACGATGCGGCTGCCGGGCGCGCGGACGATGGCTGGCAGATGTGCGCTGACATAGGCGGCGGTGGCGGGCGCAGTCAGGTCGTCATGATTGCCGACCCCGAAGCCGCGCTCCTCATACCCTGCGCTATGGGTCAGCAGCTGCCGGATCGTCACTGCGCGGCCAAAGCCATCGGGCAGTTTCAAACGTTTGAGATAGCGGTTGGCGGGATCATCGAGCGAAGCAATCCGCCCGTCCTTGACCAGCAGCGCGATCGCAGTGGCAGTGAAGGTCTTGGTCGTGGACGCGATGATGAAGCGGTTGCGGGGAGGGGCAATGGGCGTTCGCGCGGCCCGGTCGGCCAGCCCGTATGTGCGCTCGAAGATCACCTGCCCGCCTTGCACCACCACGACGGTGGCGGCGCTCGCGCGGCCCTCGGCAACGGGCCTGGCAAATTGCGTCTCGGCCCAGACGGCCACCGAAACCGGATCGACTTGCGCGGCCGCCGGGCTGGACAGCGCAAGCAGCACGAGAAGTGCGGCACAGAAACGGCGCATCAGGCGGTCTCCTCGAAGGGCCAGATCGTCTTGTCGATGTGTCGGAATGGCAGCGACGCGAGCGCCATCGTCGCCACGCCGGGGGTATCGACATAGCGGATGCGGTCGCTGAGCCGCGAGAACGCGATGTAGAAATGCTGCATCGATTTGGGCACCAGAACGCGCTTGGCGGAAAGGTCGATGCCAAAATCGGTGAACGCGGCCGGCGTGATGCACTGCGCACGCTCGGTTGTGAGCACGAGGTGATTGTTGCCCGCCGTCCTGACCACCGCGACATCGCCGAGATTGAACTGCGCGACTTTGACGTCGTGGATCGCTCTTGTCGCGAGATGCGTGACTTCGACCTCGAGGTCCATCGGTCTGCCCGAAAAGGAACAAGCCTTGCCGCCCACGCGCAGCGGCAGCCGTCCGCCGATCCCGGCCGCTGCGGCGAGCTGGACCGCGACCGGATCGAAAAGGAACGCGGCCGCCATGTCGGTCACCCCCGCATCGATCAGCGCGCCGATTAAATGCGTCGTGTCTCCCGGGCATCCGGCACCGACATTGTCGGAGAAGTCAGCCAGGACCAGCGGTCGCGGATCGTTGCCGGGGGCCACGGCTTCGGCCACGGCATCGCCGAGCGAGATCAGCGCGGTCATCGTCTGCCCGCGCAGCGCTTGCAATCTGGCGGCAAACTCGGCCGCGATGGCCGCGCCGAGCGCCGCGTCGTTGTCGGTATAGACCAGCAGCTTGGTCCCGTAATGCGGCACGTCACCCCACGGGAAACCGTGGATCAGCGAGATGGAGAGCACCCCGTCTCGCGCCTCTGCCGCGCGCAGGTCGGCCACGAAGGTCTTCATCGGCTCGACCGGCGTATAGTAAAACGCGATCATCCGGCAATCGGCGACCGCCGGGACCGGGCAGGTGCGGCGCTGTGCTTTGGCCAGCGTCAGCTCCCACAGCTCCTGCGCCCGGTCGAACACATCGAAATGGGGGTATTCCTTGTAGGCGATCAGGATATCGGCATGCTCGACCATCGCCGGCGTGAGATGGCAATGCGGGTCGAGCAGGCCGCCGATCGCGGCGCCAGGCCCGGTGATGGCGCGCGCGCCGGCCAGAAGATCGCCCTCGCAGTCGGGATAGCCATCGGCCACCATCGCGCCGTGCAGACCCAGCAGGACCATGTCCACCGGCATCGCCGCAGCGAGATCGCGCAGGATTTCGTCGCGGATGCGCTCCCATGTGTCGCGGCGGATTATCCCGGCCGGCTGCGCGTTCGCGCAAAGCCCCTCGATCAGCGTCCAGCCTTCGCGCTTCGCCACTTCTTCGCGCGCGATGGCAAGCGGCGCGGAAAACATCTCCCGCCGGTCGGGATGTCGCCCACCGGGAAACCAGTCGGTGAAATTGGCATCGCCGGTGCGGATGGGGGAGAACGTGTTGGTCTCGGTCGCAGCGGCGGCGGTGAAAATGCGCATCAGGCGGGTTCTTTCGGCGCGAGTATATCGCGGGTGGGTCCACTCGCAGCGATCCGGCCCTGCGCCATCACCGCGACATCGTCGGCCAGATGGCGCACGACGGCAAGATCATGGCTCACCAGCAGCATCGCCACGCCTTCTTCCTGTTGCAGCGCGAGCAGCAGGTTGAGAATGCGCGCTTGCACGCTGACATCGAGCGCGGAGGTTGGCTCGTCGAGAATCAGCAGGCGCGGCTTGGTCGATAGTGCGCGCCCGATCGCAACGCGCTGGCGCTGACCGCCCGAGAGCTGGTGCGCAAAGCGTTCCGCATAGTCCCCGCCAAGCCCGACCTTCTCGAGCAGGCTTTCGGCAAGCGCGCGCCGGTCTTCAGCCAGGCCCAGGAGCGCGGCCGGCTCGGTAATCATCCACCACAAGGGCTTGCGCGGATTGAGCGTGGCGTGCGGGTCCTGAAACACGAACCCGGCGCCGCCGCGTGGGACTCCCCCCGGCTTGCCCTCCCAGCACACCGTGCCGCGGCTGGCCTTGCGCAGCCCGCCGGCCACGCGCGCCAGCGTGGTCTTGCCGCTGCCCGATCCGCCGATCAGCCCCACGATCCGTCCCGCCTCGATGCGCAGATTCGCGCCCGCCAGGATCGGCGCGCTGCCGATGGTCACGCCGATATCGTCAAGAGCAAGCAGCGCGGTCATGCCCCGCCCACCGTGAGCCCCACCGGCAACATCGTCTTGGCCTGGCTGCGCTCGGGCAACGCCGCGAGCAGCATCTGCGTATATGCCTCGCGCGGGTGCTCGATCACTTGCGCCGCGCTGCCGTGTTCGACCACGCGGCCGCGGTGCATGACATAGACACGGTCGCATGCCCCGCGGATCAGGCTCAGGTCGTGGCTGACGATCAGCGCACCGGCATTTGCCTTGCGGACATGCGCGGCGATCAGCGCGAGCACGTCGGCGCGCGCGCCCGCATCGAGCGCGGTGGTCACCTCATCGGCAATCACCAGCGCGGGATCGGCGCACAGCGCGATGGCGATCAGCGCGCGTTGGCGCTGCCCACCCGAAAGCTCGAACGGCCGCGCACGCCAGATGCGATCCGGATCGGCAAGACCCATCGCCGCAAACAGGTCGACGCCGATCCTCCGCGCCGCCTCCCCGGTGATCTTGCGGTGGGCGGCGAGCACATCGGCCAGTTGCTGGCCCACCCGGCGCGTGGGCATCAGTGCCTGCATCGGGTCCTGAAAGATCAGCGCGGCCTTTGCCCCGCGCAGCTGCCGCAAAGCCGCGCGGTCGGCAGCGCCGACATCGAGCCCGCAGCAGTAAATCGTCCCGCCGGTGACGCGCACGGCACCCGGCAGCATGCCAATCGCGGCAAGGCTGGTCAGCGACTTGCCGCTGCCCGATTCGCCGACCAGCCCGACTGTCTCGCCCGCCGCGGCGCTGATCGACACGGTGTCGAGCACTTTCCGCCCGCCAATCGCAGCGCTCAGGTTTTCGATTGCGAGAAGGCTCATGCGCCCGTTCCCGTGCGCGGATCGAGCAGATCGCGCGCCCAATCGCCCAGCAGATTGAAGCCGATCGCCGCCATCAGCAGCGCCGCGCCGGGAAACACCCCGTACCACCAGGCATCGAGCGCAAAGCTGCGTCCAGTGGCGACCAGCGCGCCCCATTCGGGGGAGGGCGGCTGTGCGCCCAGACCGATGAACCCAAGCGCCGCCGCCGCGAGGATCACCCCGGCAATGTCGCTCAGCCCCTGAACCAGCATGATCCCGGCCAGATTGGGCGCGATATGATGGCGCAGCAGGTAAAGCCTGCCAGCACCCGCCAGCACCGCCGCCTCGACATAACCCCGCGTCATCAGCGCAATCGTCTGGCCGCGCGCCAACCGTACGAAGAACGGCAACCGAACGACCAGCAGGGCGATCAGTGCGTTGACCAGGCTGGGACCCAGCGCGGCGGCCAGCGCCATCGCGAGCACCAGCGGCGGCACCGCGAGCATCACATCGACCACGCGCATCACCGCCGCTTCGCCCCAGCCGCCGATGATCCCCGCCAGCCCGCCGATCAGCGTGCCGACAGCAATCGTCGCCGCCACGATCACGATGGCGGACAGCAGCGAGGGGCGTGCACCATAGGCAATCCGCGCGAACAGGTCGCGGCCCAGCTCGTCGGTGCCCATCCAGTGGTGCCATCCCGGCGGCTGAAGCCGCTCCGGAAGCGCAATGGCATCGGGCGCGTATTGCGTCAGCAACGGGCCGAGCACCGCAAAGCCGAGCAGGAACACGACAATCGCGAACCCGGCGGCGCCGGCCCGGTCGGCGCGCAGCGCGGCGATGATCCGGCTCATGCTCGCGCGCCCGGCCGCAGCCGCGGATCAAGCAGGCCATAGCTCGCATCGACCAGCTGGTTGGCGAGGGTATAGAACAGAGCCGCCAGCAGCGTGAAGCCCATGATCGCCGGAAAATCGAGGCCCGCAATCGCTTCGAGCGTGTAGCTGCCAAGGCCGGGCCAGCCAAAGATGATCTCGGTGACCACCGCGCCTGCCAGCAGATCGGCAAAGTACAGCGCCATTGTCGTCACAAACGGCACCAGCGCGGCGGGCAATGCATAGCGCAGCACCACTGTCCGCTCGCTCAGACCAGCCGCCCGGGCGCGGCGGACATAGTCTTCGTGCAGCACATCGAGCATCGAGGCGCGCACCAGCCGGATCGCCGATCCCGACGAGGCCAGCGCCAGCGTGACGGCGGGCAGAACGAGGTGACGCAGCGCGTCGCCCACCACATCGAAGCGGCCAGTGATCAGGCCATCGGCCACGTAGAGCCCGGTCACGCCAGGGGCATCGAGCAGACCCGGATCGAGCCGCCCGCCCGGCGGCAACCAGTCGAGCCAGCCGAAAAACACCGCCAGCAGCAGCACGCCGGTCCAGAAGGTCGGGGCCGAGATCGCGACCGTGCTCACCATGCGGATGAGATGATCGGGCCAGCGCCGCGCGCCCAGCGCTGCGGCAATCCCCAGCGACAGCCCGAACGTGACGATCAGCGCGAAGGCGGCGCCGGCCAGCTCGATGGTTGCGGGCAGCCGCTCGAACAGCTCGTCCGCCACCGGCCGCCCGCTGCGGATCGAGACGCCGAGATCGCCGTGCAGCAGACGGCCGAGATAGAGCCCGTATTGCAGCCAGATCGGCCGATCGAGGCCAAGTTCGAGCCGCACCCGCGCGATGATCGCCGGGCTGGCATGATCGCCCGCCACCAGCCGCGCGACATCGGTCGGCACCAGCTGCGCGATGGTGAAGGTGATCAGCGAAACCCCGAGCAGAACCCCGATCAGGCTGGCGAGCCGCCGCAGGACGGAACGCGCCAATCGCATCAGAACCAGGTCGTGACCGCGCCGGTCACCCGGTAGCTGTCGTCCACGGTGAACAGCATCCGCCACTTGTCGAACGTGGTGCACGGGTGCGACACCCCGAAGCCGATCAGATCGCCGACACGCAGCAGATCGGGGCCATCGACATAGGCATGCTGGTCATAGAGCGCGGGTACGCCGTAACCCGGCGGCATCGGCTGCGGCGCCTCGTGCGTGCCCTCGCGGAACCACCAGAGGGGGCGCGGCATTTCCAGATCGTGGCCGATATCCCGCTTGCCCAGCGCGGCGATCGCGCGGCCGGGTTCGGGGACGGACTGGATCACGCTCCACACTTCGAGCGCAGGGCGAAGTCCGGCGGGACGCAGATCGGGACGGCGCGCGGTGATCTGCGCAAACAGCCGGTCGTAAACCCCGCTGTCGTGGCTGAGGTAGCAGCCGGAACGCAGGATGACTTTGGCCCCGGACAGCGGCGATCCCGCCAGCCGCGCCGCGCATAGGTCGAAAAAGCCCGATCCGCCCGCGCTCAGCAGCACATCGCCCTCCGCGAACAGATTCTCCCCGGCGCAATCCCTGGCCAGCGCCAGCAGCCGGTCGAGCATGGCATTGACGGGCGCGGTATCTTCGCCCGTTGCCTGGAAAATCCCTTCGAATGCCTCGACCCCGCGCAGCGCGAGCAACGGTGCCGCGCCGCGCACCGCGCGCGCCACCGCCAGCCCGGCGGCATGATCGCGCACGCCCGTTCGGCCGCCTTTGGCCCCGATCTCGACGAGCAGGTTGATCGGCCGGGCCAGGCCGCGCGCGCCCGCTGCCTCGGCCAGCAGCGCGACGCCCTCGACCGAATCGACCAGCGCATAGAACTCGAACGCCGGGTCGCGCGCGAGCTCGTCGAGCACGAAGCCGATATTGCCGCGCCCGATCAGCTGATTGGCGAGGAAGATGCGCGGAATGCCGAACTGGCGATAGGTGCGGACATGGCTCGCGGTGGCCGCAGTCATCCCCCAGGCCCCATCGGCCAGCTGGTGGGCAAACAGCTCAGGGCTCATCGTGGTTTTGCCGTGCGGGCAGAGCAGGGCACCGGTCTGCGCGACGAAGCGCTGCATCCAGGTGCTGTTGTGCGCGATCGCCGAGTCCTTGAGGATAGCCACCGGATAGAGGCAGTCACCGCGCAGGATATCGATGCCAAGCCCGGGCAGGCCGATCGATGATCGACCCTCGGCGGCGGCGGGCAAGCCCTTATGGCGCCAATCGAGCTGCGCGGCTGGGGCGTTCATGCGCGCACCAACTCGCGGCCCAGAACACGACCCGGCCGGAAGGTGGTCGCTGCCGTGCCGTCCCACACTTTTGCGCCATTGACCCAGACCGAGGCGATGCCCCGGCTCGGCCGTTTGGGATCGGCAAACGTCGCAGTGTCGGCAATCGTCAGCGGATCGAACAGCACCAGATCGGCGAACGCGCCGGGCGCGATCACCCCGCGATCGGCAAGGCGAAACTGGCGTGCGGGCAGACTGGTCATGCGGCGCACCGCCTCCTCGATCGAAAACAGCGCCTTGTCGCGCGCATAATGGCCGATAACGCGGGTAAAGCTGCCCCACAGCCGGGGGTGCGGATGCGCGTCCATCGGCACGCCGTCCGATCCGATCATGGCATCGGACGCGCACAGGATCCGCTCGACATCGCCTTCGTCCATCATGAAATAGATACCGCCCGCCGGAGCGAGCGCACCGATCGCGGTCTCTTCGCTCACACCCATCTCCGCGGCGACTTCGGCCAGATCGCGCCCGGCATAGTGCGGATGGCTGTCGCACCAGGTGATCATCGTCCGCTCCGCTGCCGCCCAGCTCTTCGTGTTGAGCATCGTCGACGAGGCGGCATAAGGATACATGTCGAAGGCGATCGGCTGCGTGGTCGCCGCGCGGGCGACATGCGGCAGCGTCTCGCGCGAGCGTCCGAAATTCGCCTTGCCCGAGACCTTGTGATGCGAAAGCACCAGCGGAGCGCCGCCGGCGCTGGCAATCGCAAACGCCTCGTCGAGCGCTTCGATCACATGATCGGCCTCGTCGCGGATATGCGCGCAATAAACCCCGCCTGCGCGCGCGGCGATGGCGACCAGCGCGTGCAGTTCCTCCGCCGGGGCAGCAAATGCGAGCGGATAGAACAGCCCGCTGGACAGACCGATCGCGCCTGCGGCAAAGGCTTCCTCCGCCATGGCGGCCATCGCGGCGCGCTCGGCGGTCGTTGCGGGCCGGTCGATCCGGTCCATCACCGCCACGCGCAATGTGGCGTGCCCGACCAGCGCGGCCACGTTTACCGAAGGCGGGTTTGCCCGGAGCGCATCAAGATAGGCAGCGAAACTGCCGAAACGAAACAATCCTTGCGGGCCGACCGCATCGAGCGGCGGCGGCGGGGCCTGCCCTTCGGCAAGCACCAGCGGGGCCAGACTCACCCCGCAATTGCCCGTGACGACGCTCGTCACCCCCTGGCTGATCTTGCAATCGAGCGATGGGTCAAGCAGCAGCGCCGCATCGTCATGCGTGTGCGCGTCGATGAAACCGGGCGCGAGGCACAGGCCGGTCGCGTCGATCACCTGCGCAGCCGCGCCCAGGTCCTGCCCCACCGCGACGATGCGGTCCCTCGCCACAGCAACATCGGCGACAAAGCGCGCCGCGCCGGTGCCATCGATCACGGCGGCGTTGCGAAAAATCAGGGCAGGGGAGGGCTGGTCGTCGCTCATGGGCTCTTCATGCACGATTTGTATCGAATCGGAAACGCTGTTTCCATATCGATTTGTGCGCTGTATCACCGGCCGGGCCACCGGTCTGCGGACCACCGACGCAGGGACAGCCAGTGCCGATCATTCTCCATCCCGCCACGCCCTGGGTCATCGCCGCCGCGCTGTTCGTGCTGGGCCTGCTCGTCTGGCGTTCGTCGCGCCGCCATACGGGCGCTGGCCGCTGGCTGCGTTCGCTCCCCGGGGGCATCGCCATGGTGATGGGCGCGCTGCTGCTGCTTGGTGCGGGGGTTACTGCCGCAAAACTGGCGGCCGCGCGCGCCGCTTATCCCCCGCCCGGCAAGCTTGTCGATGTCGGCGGCTACCGGCTCCATGTGCTGTGCGAGGGGCCGAAGACGGCGCGGACGGTGGTATGGCTCGGCGGCAGCTACGGACAGGCGCTGTGGGTCTATCCCAGCCACAAGGACATGGCGAAGACGGACCGCTCGTGCATCATCGATCGCGGCGGGCTCGGCTGGAGCGAGACCGGCCCGTTCCCGCGCACGGTTGACCGGGTGCTGGCGGAAACGCGCAAGGCGCTGCTCGGCGCGGGCGAGCGCGTACCGTTCGTGATTGTCGGTCATTCTTTCGGCGGGCTCTATGCCGCCAATTATGCCAATCGCTTCCCGCAGGATGTGGCGGGACTGGTGCTGCTCGATCCGACCGCGCCGGGCTGGACCGGGCTGGAGGGCTCGTTCGGATGCCAGCCCGCCGACGGATCGCCGTTGACGATGCTCGGCACGCTGTTTGGCCTTGCCTATTTCGATGCGCTGAACCCGCTGCGCCAGCCGGGACCGAACCCGACGCGCGACCGGCTGGGCACGCTGTGGGAGCCGCTCGTGGCCTGGGAATTGCGGCCCGAGGCGCGCTGGTCGGCGCGTTCGGCGATGGGCGAGGTTTGCCGCAATTTCTATTCGATCGTGCGCACGCCCGGCGCGCTCGGCGATGTGCCGCTGCTGCTGATCCCGCAAACGCCCGACTTGGCGCAGCAGACCCAGTATGCGCCGCCCGGCCTGAGCCCGGCGGAGCGCAAGAATTACTTCCAGTTCATGCGCCATGTCTCGACCGAAATGGCGGCCATGTCGTCGCGCGCGCGGGTCGTTTTCGCGCCGAAAGACGCGACGCATTTCTTTCTCGATACGCAGCCTGCATGGACAATGGCGCAAGTCCGCAGCTTCCTGCAGTCGCTCGATGCGCCGGGGCAGCCGGTCAGCTGAGCACGACGATTTGGTGGCAGGCGAAGCGCTCGACAATCGCCGTGCCATCGCTGATCGTCAGATCAATGCCCTGCGGCTCCAGCCGGGCATGGCTTATACCGGCCGGCAGTGTCAGCGTGACCGGGCCTATCGCGGGCAAATCCTCGATCACTTCTAGCGGCCCCAAGACGGTCTGCCCTTTCAGGCTCGGTGTCGCATAGAGCAAATGGACCGCATGGCGGCCACCGGGCAGGCGGCGCAGCGTGGCGGTTCCGGCGGCTGGCAGCCCGTCCACCGCCATCGTCGGCGCGCCGAGCAGGTCCGCGAGCGCCGCCAGCACATAGCGCTTGAGCGCGACGCTGCCGAGCTCGCGGTAGAGGCTGAACACCGGCTGCGCGAGGTAGGTCACGTTGCCATGCCGCACGCCGCAGTCATAGCCCGAAGGGTCGGGCTTGGCGGCAGCATTTATGTGGCCGTTGAAATGGTGCGGGGTGCGGTTGAACCAGGGCTCGTGCACCGCGCCGAGGCTGTCACCATCGGTTGCACGGATGCGCATGCTGGGCGCCCTGATCATGAAGGGCTCGGCAATCCAATCGGGCCGCAGAGACCCAAGCGGCGCGATGAATGTCGGGTTGAACGGCGAGGGGCCGAGAAATTCCGCCCCGACCGGCAGCGCAAAGCTCGCGCCGTCCGCCGCAAGCCCGCTTTCGGCGCTGAGCAGCAGCTTGCCCCCGTTTTCCAGATAGGCGTCCAGCTTGCCCTTCAGACCGGGCGAAATCCGCACCCTGTCGGGCAGGACGAGCAGCCGGTACGCGCCGAAGTCGGCATCGGCATCGATCACATCGAACAGCACATGCCCTTCGTTCAGGATGCGCAGCGCGCCCTCGTCCTCGGGGGCGTGCCGGTCGGCGCGGTTGATCGAGCCGGGCGAGCGCACCGATACCGCCGATAGCAGCGCCACATCCGCGACGTTGCTGCTGTCCTCGCACCAGGGGCGCTTTAGCGCGACTTCGGCGAAGACATCGCCGATCATGGCATAGCTTGTCGCATCGAGCACGCCGGTCGGGTCCAGATGATCGCCGATGCACACCTTGGTGCCATGCGTCAGCATCGCGCAGATTTCATAGCGCAGCGCATTGGGGTGCTTCCACGCGCCCAGTTCGCCCCACACGACATGGAACCGCGCGGTCACGCCAAGCCGGTCGTAAGGCAGCGTTCCGGCGTACTTCGCCGCCATCGGCAAATGGTCATAGCCCCAGCCGCCCGTCGGCAGCGATTCGATCTCGATATGGCTGAAACTTTCGAAGAACCGGCGATCGCCGCGCGGGACCATGCTGGTGTTGTGGAACACGGGCAGATCGGGGCGCACATCGAGCGCCGCCTTGACCGAGCGCTCGAGATAGCTCTGCAGCACGGTCTTGCGGTAGACCTCGCGGTCGGCCTCGCGCAGCCAATCGAGCCCCGCCGCATCCATGCCCGCCTGGCAATGCACGCAGCAGCATGGTTCCTGCTTGATGATATCGAGCCACAGGCCATCGGCTTCGGGGAAGGCACGCACCACCTCGTCGATCTGCGCGGTCAGGTAATCGAGATAGGGCGTGCCGAGGCACAGGTATTTCCACGCCGCATCGAGATGTCCGCCCAGCAGGCAGCGGAATGAGCCATCGGGCGCGACCTGCCGCCAGTCGACACGCGTGCGCGCAGACCGCTCGTCCCACCCGACCGAGACATAGATCACCGTCTTGATTCCCGCCGCCTGGCAGGCATCGACTTGCGCGCGCAGCAGATCGAAGCCGAGCGTAGGATGACGCGCGCCGATCTGCGTATCGTAATAGGACCAGCCATGATGGCATTTCGCGAACAGCACGACCGATTCGACCTGCGCATCCGCAAGGCGGCCCGCAAAGGCGGTGGCATCAAACCGCGCGCCGACATCGGGGACATGCTCGGAAGTGTGGAAATCGAGATGCACCTGCCGCCAGGGCAGCACCGCTTTGGGCACAGGGGGGTCGCCGACGGGTGTTTGCAAGGCAGCGGGCTCCGTCATATTTCCGATCCGATAGTCTATTTCCATTCGGAGAGATGGTAGCAGAGGCTCCCGGGCGTGACCAGCGGGCTTGCTCGCTCCTCGTATCGGAACCGACAATTGCGTTTCGGATCGGAATATTAGCGATTGGCAACCGCGCGACTGGCGCTAGATTGCGCGGTGTCAGAAGGAGGATACCGATGGCGAGTGAGGGCCCAGGATCGCGGTTGCAGCATGGTCGCGGGACGATCGGAATGGCCTGCTTGTGGTTGGTCGCGGCATGAGGGGGATGCGCCGCGCACTTGTCGGTCTCGGCCTGCTCACCGCGCTTGCCGTTGGCGCCGCCACACCTGGCCCGCAGGCACCAGCGGCGCTCCAGCCCACACCGGCAGCGGGCGACCCACGGGCGCTCGAAGCCGCTTTCGATGCTGCGTTCGGCCCTGCGGGCAAATTTCGCTATACCGGCGCGGTCGTCACCGTCGTCCAGGATGGCCGGTTGCTCTTTGCCAAGGGCTATGGCCACGAGGACAGCGCCGGCACTATCCCGGTCGATCCGGCGCAAACCCGCTTCCGGCTCGGTTCGATCACCAAGACCCTGGTCGGCGCGGGGATCGGCAAGCTGATCGATGCCGGCAAGCTGACCTCGCTCGATGTGCCGGTGAACACCTATCTGCGGCGCTACAAACTGCCCGACAATCGCGGGCAGGCGATCACGCTGCGCATGCTGGGCACGCATCAAGCCGGGCTGGCCGAGGCCCGCCTGCCGTTTCAGCGCGCGGGCGTGCCCAAGCCGACCATCGGCGGCGCGTATCTGCGCTCGAACTTTCCGGGCTATCTGGTGCCGGTCAATTCTGGCTCGAATTATTCCAATTTCGGCGCGGCGATGCTGGGCTATGTAATCGAGGACCAGACGCAGCAGAGCTTTGCGCAATTCGCCGCGCGCGATGTGTTCGCGCCGCTCGGCATGACGCGCAGCATCGTGGTCGAGGATGCCCGCCCGCAAACCCGGCTGGCCGATGGCGACGCGCTCTATCCCAATGGCGGCAAGCGCAAGATCCCCAATCTGTGGGCCAACCACCCGATCGTCGAGGCGGCGGGGGCGATGGCTTCGACCGGCGAGGACATGGGCCGCTACATGATCGGGCTGCTCGGCGGCGGTGAGGGCGTGCCCGCGCTGCTCTCGCCCCAGGCCCGCGCGGTGGTCATGGCGCGGCAAGGCGGGACCCATCCGCTGACACAGGGCTACGGGTCGCTGTTCATGATCAACGACTGGAACGGCAACCGGCTGGTCGAACATGGCGGGCGCACGCTGGGGGCTAGCAGCTACATGTCGCTCCTGCCCGATCGGCGCACGGGCATTTTCGTGGTGGTCACCGGCGACTATGGCCAGGACTTGCCCGGCGGCGCGCTGCTCGGCTTGCCCGGCGCGCCCGCGCCCGACCCGGCGCAGCAGGGCAAGACGCTTCCCGGCCTCTCGCAAATCCGCGCCATCGGGCTCGAAGCCTTGCTCGGGCGCTACCGCCTGCCGGTGCGGCCCACGCCGGCGGCATTCGATCCGGCCGACTACGCCGGCCAATATGCCGGGCAGCGCCGTTCGATCCGGTCGGTCACGCAGTTTTTCACCGACACGTTTCTGGGCGGTCCGCTGGCGATCGCGCCGGGCAAACCGGGCGAGATCCTGCTCGGCCGCACCCCTTACAAGCAGGTGGCCAAGGACGTGTTCTGGCACGATCCCGCGCTTACGCCCGAGCGGCCCTCCGGCTGGAGCGATCTGATGGTGTTCCGCCGCGATGCGCGAGGGCAGGTCAGCGACATGAGCCTGCTCTATACCGATGCGGTGTTTGCCAAAGCGACCGGTGCGCTCACCCCGGCGCGCGCCAGCACCATGCTTCTGGTAGGTGCGCTTATCCTGCTCACCGGATTGCTCAGCGCGCTGTGGGCGCGCGGCAGCCGGGGGAGGGTTGTCGCCCCCTTGACCGCGCTTGCGATCATCGCCTCGCCCATCGTGTTTTTCCGCTCATGGCCCAAAGCAGCCGTCGAATCGCTCAGCTATGTATGGATCACGCCCGGCGATCTCGCGCTGTTTCAGCTCTGGCTCGATGCGACGGCGCTCCTCGCGCTGGCCCTGATCGTGCTGGCCCTGCGCCGTCCGGCCATGGCCAGCGGCTGGCGCGGGGGTCTGGGCCGCTGGCACCTGCGGCTGCTCGCGCTGGGCGCGGTCCTGCTGATCGCGGGGTATGGCTATTACGGGATGATCGGCTGGAACGTCGCCTGAAGCGGGTGACCGGCGACCTCGCCGTCGAGCGGCCAGATCGGGCGCGTGACTTTGCGATAGGGCAAAAGGCGCGGATCGGGCGTCAGCGCGCCGGGTGTCGAAACGACAACGATCCGGTCGCTGACGTGCCGGAACGACGCCTCGAAATGGTTGGATGATTTCACCACGACAACCGATTTGGCCGCCAGATCGATGCCGAAGCTGGTGAACGCCTCGGCCGCAAAGCACTGCGTGCGGACTGCCGAGAGGATCAGCGTGAGCCCGTCCGCCTCGACGCACACCGCCTTGCCGCCGGGCCACTCCCCCCCGCCAAACGGCTGGCGCAGATTGTCCGTCAGACCGATCACGCGCACTTCGAGATCGAGCGGATCGCCCGACAGGCGCGACGCACCGCCCCCGATCCGCAGCGGCAGGAGCGCGCCGATCCCGGCCGCCTCGCACAACATGACCGCGACCGGGTCCCAGAAAATGCCCGCCGCAATTCCCCAAACCCCCGCATCGCGCAGCGCGCGCACCAGGTGCGTCGCATCGCCGGGCGCGCCGCCGCCGGGATTGTCGGCAGTTTCGGCAAGGATCACCGGCGGGCCACCCTGTGTCACCATGGCTGCCGCCTGAGCGGCGGAAACCAGCACCGGCTGGCACGCGCCGCGCATCGCCTCGATCCGGCGGCCATAATGTTCGGCCAGTGCGGCGGCCTTGGCGGGATCGCCATCGGTCGTCACCCAGACGCGGGTGCCGGTATCGGCCACATCGCCCCACGGGAAGCCGTGCGCGACCGAGATGTCGAGGATGTCGGCATCGGCGGCAGTTTCCGCAATCAAGTCGTCGACCAGCGCGCGCATCGGCTGGTGATAGGTGTTGAACACGCCGATCGTGCGGCAATCCCACGCCCGCATCACCGGCGCGATGGCATGCCGGGCACGCGCCACCGCCAGATCGACCAGCCGGTCCGCGACCGTGAAGATGTCGTCGTGCGGATATTCCTTGTAGGCGATCATCACGTCGGCCAGCGCCAGCATCGCCGGGCTGAGGTGACAATGCGGATCGAGCAGCGCCGCGATGGTGACCTGCGGCCCGACCAGCGCGCGCACCCGCGCCAGCAGATCGGCTTCGCCATCGTCATAGCCATCGGCCACGGTCGCGCCGTGCAGCCCCAGCAGCACGATATCGACCGGCCCCGCCGCCGCCAGATCGGCGATGAGCTCGTCGCGCAAGTGCTCGAAAGCCGCGCGCGCGATCAGACCTCCCGGCTGCGCGCCCGCGCACAGGCCTTGCGTCACAGTCACCGCGCCCGCCGCCTCCAGCGCCCAGGCGCGACGGAGCGGAGCGGCGATCAGCGGCGGGTCGGCATCGCGCGCGAGGGTCCCGGCGGGGTAAAGCCACAGCTCGGCAAAGCGCGCGCGGTCGATCGGGAGCGGCGAGAATGTGTTGACTTCGGCGCCGAGCGCGGCAGCAAACACGCGCAAGGTCATGGGCCGACCTCGGGAAACAACCGCCCGCGAAACAGCAGCATGCGCCGGCCTGCGGCATCGCGGGTGAAGCGCTGCTGAGTCGGCAGACGGGCATTGCCGAAGCGGGTGAGGAACAGCTCGCCGGTGGGGTCATCGCCCTGGCGGCGCATCACGACGTCGATCGGCGCGCCGAAATCGCCCGCTTCCGCATCGGGGATGAAGCGTGCATGCAGCCCTTCGGCATGTGGCGTCACTTCGACAGCATAGCGCGGCACGGCGTAACGGCCGACATAGCGCGCGGGGTCACCCACCGGCGCAGGATCGGGCCAGCCGGGCAGCGGATCGGCCAGCGGTCCGCCCAGATCGCCTTCGAGCGCGGCCCAGATCGCGGCAAACACGGCGCGCGCGTCCCCGCCATTGCAAAACAGCGCCAGCGCGAGGCGGTGGGGGGCGGCGATGCGCAGGAAGCTGTTCTGCCCCGCCACCGCCCCGTCATGGCCGAAAGTCTCGCCGCCAGCGCAAAAGCGCTGGATGCCAAGTCCCCAGCCAGTGGCAAACGTGGGCGTCGGCCCAGCCACCGAGAGCGCGCGCATTGAGGCGATGCTGTCTGCGTCCAGCACATCGGGTCGCTCGCCCAGCAGCATCCCGGCAAACGCCATCATATCGCGCGGCGTTGTCCACGCGGTCGCACCTGCCGGAGCCATCGCGCGTCCGCCGATGTCGGGCGGCAGCGCCAACGGGCGTCCATCCGTATCGGCCCCGTGCGAGGTCGCCCTGTCGTCTTCCGGCATGGCATCCAGGCGCGCGCCGGTCCGCGCCATGCCGAGTGGCACCGCGAGCCGCTCGGCAAACAGCCTGTCCCAGATGCCGCCCGCCGCGCGCTCGGTCATCCGCCCGGCAATCGCGAAGCCTGCGTTGCAATAGGAGAATGCGCTCCCCGGCGGCGTTATCTGCGCCAGCCGCCGCCCGTCTGCGACATAGGCCGCGAGCGCGTCGTCGCCCTCGCTCGGCCCATCAAGAATATCGCCGAAAAAGCCGCCGCGATGCGACAACAAGTGGCGCAGCGTGATGGTCGCCGCCGCCGCCTCGTCGGCCAGCGCAAGTTCGGGCAGCACCGCCCGTACCGGCACGTCGAGCGCGATCCGCCCCGCCGCGACCTGCTGCATCGCCAGCGCGGCGGTGAACGTCTTGGTCATCGATCCAAGCCGAAAGATCGTCGCAGGGGTGATCGCATCGTCCGAGCGGCAATCGCGCACGCCCGCGCAGGCAAGCACCACGCGGCCCTCGTGCCGGATCGCGAGTGAGGCTCCCGGGACACCGGCCGCTGCCATCGCGGTCGCGAGCCGCTGCGCCCATACGCCTTCGCTGCTCATCGCCGGTGCAGCGCCAGCGGTTCGACCTCGAGCGGACGGAGCGGATCGAGCCGGTAACCGACCAGATCGCGCCGCACCGCGTTGGTGACATGGGTCTGCTGCAAATAGACATAGGGCAGGTCGGCGTTGACAAGGGTGGCAATTTGCCGGTGCAGCGCGGCGCGCCTGCGTTCGTCCGCCTCGTCTGCGGCCAGCGCGATGAGGCGCGTTACCTGCGGATTGCGGTAGCGTGCCGGGTTGTCGACACCCGCCTTGGCCGGATCGAACCAGAAGTTCAGAATCCCGCTCGCATCCGCGGTCGTCGCAACATAGCCCATCAGCACCAGATCATAATTGCCGCGCTGCATCCGGTCGACATAGGCCGGGATCGACAGGCGCTCGAGCCGTACCTGAAACCCCAGCGGTACCAGCACAGCCTGGATATACTGCGCCACGGTGTCGGTTTCCGCCGACACGCCGGGATAGATCATCGTCACCCGTGTCCCTGCGGTAACGCCTGCCGCGCGGGCCAGCCGCCGCGCCGCCCCGGCATCGAAACGCACCGGATACAGCGCGGGATCATAGCCGGGCACGCCGGGCGCGAGCGGCCCGCGAAACGCGCTCACCCGCCCGCCGCGGATGTAGCGGATGATCGAGCGTGTATCGATAGCCGCCGCAATCGCGCGGCGCACCTGCACATCGCGAAACACCGCGCGCTCGAGATTGAAGGCAAGGTTCTGATACGAAGGCACAGCCGCCGACACGACTTGCACGGCGCGATCGCGTTCCAGCCGCGGCAAGACTTGCGCGGGCATCAGCACGGCAATGTCGCTCGCGCCGCGGCTCACGCCCATGCCGCGCACGATCGGGTCGGCCACCGCGCGGTAGACGATCGTATCGAACGCGGGGCGCGGTCCCGTCCAGCCGGGGCTGCGATCGAGCAGGATCACACCGCCCCCGCGCGTTGGCCTGAGCCGATAGGGGCCCGATCCTGCGGTGTTGGCGGCGAGCCAGCCCGCGCCCCGGTCATTGCCGAGCGCATGCGCCATTACCCGGGGATCGACAATCGATGCCGAGCGATCGGCGAGCATCGCGGGCAGGCGCGGCGTGGGGCGCTTGGCGGTGATCCGGACAGTCATCGCATCGACCACATCGACCCGGGCGATATGATCAATCAGATCCCCCGCATTGCCGCGCCCGATCGCGCGCACCCGGTCCAGACTGAACTTGACCGCAGCGGCATCGACATCGCGGCCATCGGCAAAGTGGTGGCCGGGCGCGACCCGGAACGTCCACGTCGTGCTTTGCGGATCGCTGGACCAGTTGCGCGCCAGCTCCGGCCCGCCATCCGGCGCGACGAGCTGTTCGTAAGCCGTGGCGGCAGCGGCGAATTCTTCGGGCGTGCGCGCGGTTGCCGGATCGAACGGGCCGGGCGGCGTTGACAGCGCGATCCGCAGCGTCTGAGGCCCCGCAGCGCCGAGGCTCGCCAGCGCGAGCAGGGCAAAGGCCGTGCGGCGCAGCGCCCGTCGCCGCCGGCCCCGGATCATGCCGCGCTCATTCCACGATCATGTCGCAATTCACCGAGACGATCCATGCCTCGCCTTCGCCGGCGTTGAGATAGGCATGGCCCTGGCGGCTGTCGAAATAGACGCCTTCGCCTTCGTCCAGCACTTGCGAGGCGTAGAACTCGGTCACGACTTCGACCCGCCCTTTGAGCACCAGCGTGAATTCCTCGCCGTCATGGCGCAGCAATGGGCCGAATTCTGCGAGGCTGTGTGCTTTCACCAGCGAGACCAGTGGCACCATCCGTTTGGCGCGCAGGCTGGTGCACAGGTAATTGTAGACGTAGCCTGCAGTCTCGACCTGTTCGGCGCTGCCCTTGCGCGCCCAGCTCAATCGCGCCGCGCCGGCTGGCGGAGTAGCTTCGGCGGCGGGGGGAGCGAGAAATTCGGACAGGCTCAGGCCAAAACCCTGCGCGACCTGCAACAGCCGGTCGTAGGTCAGCGAGAGCGCGCCGTTCTCGACCTTGGACAACGTCGAGGCCGCGATCTTGCTGCGCGCGCTGAGTTCGTTGAGGCTCCAGCGCCGGTCGCTGCGCAGTTGCCGGATATGGTCACCCAGATTGGTGGGTGCGCTTTCTTCGATAACGATGGTGTCGGGTGAAGGCGGTGATCGCGTTGCCATTCCATTGTCCGTTATGGTGTAGAGCCCCCGCTATACGCAACCCGCAGTCTTGGGCAACCATCGACGTGCGGCACCACGAGGCTGCCGCACGTCGCTTCCCCCGCTGCGCAGCCGCAATCGGCCAGCCCCGACCGGGTCAATACCTGAAGCTGGCTTCGATAGCGAACGTCCGCGGTGCCGACAGCGATTGGTACACCGTGCCGACGAAGTTGTTGTAATCGAGCCCCGCGCGGTAAACCTGATCGGTCAGGTTGTAGACGCGGCCGGTAACCCGCCACCGGCCCTTGGGATCGCCGATGCCGACATGGACACCGAGCTGCGTCGTCTGGCCGACAACGCGGATCTGGTCGATCCCGTCGGTGACGTTGTAGGACGAGCGCAGCTGGAAGTCCGACCCCAGGTTGAACGCCAACGTTTCGCTCAACGGGCGGTCATATTCGGCGGCCAAGACAAGGCTGTGCTTGGGCACGAACGGCAATGTCTGTCCGGTCAGATCGGTCGTGAGCGTTGCCTGGGGCGGCATACCGGGCATTGGCTGCGGGATCGGCACGAGATAGGACGGGATCGGCGCATCGGGATAGTTGTCGTAGGTCGCGTCCTGATAGCCATAGCCGGCGCTCAGCGTCAGCCCCCGCATCGGCCGCGCGGCCAACTCGATTTCCAGGCCGTTGATCGTGGCGGAGGTGTTGAAGGTGTTGTTGATCACCGTCCCGTTGCGCTCGATGCGGTAGAACGAGCGCTGCAGGTCGCTGTAGTTCGAGCGGAACAGCGCGATGTTCGCGGAGAGCTTGTTGTCGAGCAGGCTGGTCTTCAGCCCGACTTCGTAGCTTGTGACGAGCTCCGGGCGGAACGAGCGCTGCTGCGCAGCATCGGCAGGCGAGGTATTGAACCCGCCCGAACGGAAACCGGTCGAGTAGGTGAAGTACGCGGTGATCGACCGGCTCGGCCGCCAGGTCACACCGGCATTGGGCGAGAAGTTGTTGTTGCCGCCGTTGTTGAGCAACTGGGCCGGGATCGGCGGGGTCAGGAACTGGACCAGGCCCACCGCGTTGCGGCCGTATGTCGCCTCGACGGTCTCATGCGTGTAGCGCCCGCCCCCGGTGATCTCGACTTGCTCGAGCGGGCGCAGCGTGAACTGCGCAAAGCCCGAGATGCTCTCAATCGAATTGGAATCGAACGTGGTCTGCGTGCCCGCGCTGGTCGGGAAACCGAAGGCGTAGATCGCGCCCAGCGTGGGGTCCTGCCCCGGGCCGTTGCCGGCGAACGGAGCGAGCGCACCTTGTAGAATCGGGCTGCCTGCGAGCCGGCCAAGCGTCACCACCCCGGCCAGACCGCCCGGTGCCAAAGGCGGAGCGAGCGGCCCGAGCGCCGGATTGACCGTGAGGATGAAATCCTGCCCGATCGTGTTGGCGTCGGATGAGCGGCGCTGGTCCTTGAAGTAATACGCCCCGACCTGCCATTCGAAAAAGCCGCCGGTCGGCGAAAGCAGCCGCAGTTCCTGGCTGAACTGGTGATATTTGACCGGCTGGACGCCGTTGAGAATGTTGAACTGGGTGGCGTCGCCATCGCGCGTGAACAGCGAATCGATCGAACGGTAGGCGGTGATCGAGGAGAGCTTCAGCCCGCCGAAATCGATGTCGGCATGGCCTGCCACGCCCCATACTTCGCGCGTTTCGCGGTTCGGCGTGCTGCGCGCAGGCACGATCCGGTCAAAGCCGTTGCCGTCGTTCGCCGCGTTTTGATAGAGTACGCCCGCCCCGCCATTGATCGAATAGTCGGCGACGGCATCGGTGTAGCCGGTGCGATTGTCGTCGTTCTGGTAATCCCCCGAAACCCACAGATCGATTGTGTCGGTCGGACGATACCGCAGCTGGGCCTGGAGGGCATAGCTCTTGCTGCCGTTGACCCGGCCGCCGCCGCGTTCACGGTCGAAACCGTCGGCCGAGCGATAGGCACCCGAAATCTTGGCCGAGAGATTGCCGCCGAGCGGTCCGCCGACCGCCGCCGCGCCATATCCGGCATTGAAGCTGCCATAGCGGCCGATCCCTTGCGCGAAGAATTCGTCGCCCGGCCGGCGCGTCACCGTATTGATCGCGCCCGATACCGCATTGCGCCCATAAAGCGTGCCCTGCGGCCCGCGCACCACTTCGACCCGGTCGATATCGACAAGCAGCGTATTGATGCCCGAATCGTCGCCGACGAATACGTTGTCGACAAAGATGCCCGCGCGGCCGGGAATGCCGCGGATGGTCACGCTGCTCCGGCTGGCGAGGTTGTTGTTCTGGAAAATGCCGAGATTGGGCACGCGCAGCGCGAGATCGGCGAAATCCTGCACGCCCTGCTGCGCGATCTGATCGACGCTGATCACCGCAACCGATGCGGGCACATCGATCAGCTTGCTGGCGCGGCGCTGTGCGGTAACGACGATATAGTTCTTGTTGTCCTCACCCTCTGCGGCCTGCGCGGCATCGGCAGCCGCGGCTTCCTGCGCCATCGCAGGCATCGCGATCACCGTGGTCGCGGCGATGGCAGCGGCGGAAACTCCCAAAAGATACTGGCGCATGACGTAACCCCCTCACGGATCGTGCTATGGTCTGGCTCTGTCAAACCTGACTCACATCGATCCGTATGTAAACAAATTTCTCTGATCGGAAACATCTGTTTCTGAAATGTCGTGCACTATGGTCGACGAGGGCCAAGCTTGCGCTGCAAAAACCGGAGCGCGGATGCGTAAGCATAGCGCTCGCGCGGCCAGCCGCAGCAGGTCACGTGGTGGTTGATCTCGGGCATCGTGAACAGCTCGACATCGCCGCCTGCGGCAATCATCGCATCGATGAACTTCATCGCGGGAGAGAACCCGGCATTGACATCGAGCGGCGCGGGCATGACCAGCACAGAGCCGGTGATCGCGCCGAGCCGGGTCAGGTTGGAACCGGCCGCATAGCCTGCAGGGTTGCGCGCGGGCAGGCCCATGAACGGCTCGATATAGGTGGGATGATCGCTGAAATCGGACGGCGGGGTCATGGCCACTGCCGCCTTGTAGAGATCGGGCGCATCGATCAGCGCGCGCTGCGCCAGATAGCCGCCCCAGCTGTTGCCGAACACGCCTACCCGCGAAAGATCCATCCACGGCCGGGTCGCGGCGGCCGCGCGCAGCAGCCTGGCATGATTGGCGATGACCCCCTGCGGCCAGGTGCCATAAGTCGCATCCTGATAGGCGCGGCCCCGGCCCGGTGTTCCCGGCGCGTTGACATAGACGACGACAAAGCCGCGTTCAGCCAGCAGCCGTCCCATCAAGGCATTATAACCTTGCTGCCACCAGCCGGTGGGATAAGCATCGCGCGGCAGGAAATCGAGCTGCATCCCGCCATAGATCACTTCGACCACCGGATAGCGCCGGTTCGGATCGAGCCCGCGGGGCGGCAGAACCAGCCCGGTGATCGTGAAACGCGGGTCGGCAGCCCGCGTTTCGACAGGCTCGAGGACAGGCACGCGCGGGTCGATCGCCGCGCGCGAAAGCGTGGCGACGAGCGTTCCGCTTGCGGTGCGAACCTCGCTCACCGGCGGCATCAGCGGCGCCGAGCGCGTGACCGTGAAATGCGCGCCATCCGGGGCAAAGCCGATGGCGCGCGCATTGCCCGCGCCGGTCAGGCGCTCGATCGCGCCGCCGTCCAGCGGTACGCGGTAAAGCGCGGCCTGATAGGGCGTCTCGCGCGCGGCGGTGAAATAGACCCAGCGATCGTCGATCCGCACAATGTCCTCGACCGGCCACGCGCCCATGGTCAGCCGCCGCACCAGCGTCCCGTCGTCCGCGTGGCGATAGAGATGCCGCCAGCCGTCCTGCTCCGACAGATAGACAAAACCGCCCGCTGCCAAGGGCCGCACCAGCACAGGCGACAACGTCATCGGCGTGTCGATATAGGTTGCGCGGGTTTCGCGCAGGATGCGCTGCGTTTTGCCGCTCGCGGCATCGGCGCGGAAAATCTCGAACGTCTTGTGCTCGCGATCGATCAGTTGATAGAGCAGCGACCGTCCATCGGCGAGCCACCCCACAAGGCCGAGATAATGGTCGCCGGTGTCCCCCGTCGCGATGGTGACACGCGCGCCCGTGGCCACGTCGAACACCGCAAGCTCGAACTTGTGCATGGCGTCGCCAGCGCGCGGATAGGCCACATGCTGCACGCTCGGCGCGCGCGTCAGCCAGTGCATCACCGGCTCGTGGTGGACCTCGCGGCTGTCGAGCCGGACCGCCGCGATCCGCGTGCCATCGGGCGACCAGGCCGCGTTCAGGCCGGCCGATGATTCCTCGGTGTCGAGCCACGAATAGCGCAGCGCGCCATCGCTGGTGAGCCGCCGCGTTGCGCCGCTCGCCGCATCGCGGATAACGATATTGTCATGATCGCGGCCAATGAAGCGCCCACCGTCGGGGGACGCGCCTTCCAACAGGGGGCCGAAAGTGGTCGGAAACTGATCGGAAATCACGCGCGGCCGGTTCGCCCTGGCCCAGGCCATCCGCACCGCGTCGCGCCCCGCTGTCCGCCGCGTCAGGTCGGCGGCATAGATCGCCTCGCCGCCCGCGAGGTATAGCGTCCGGCGGTCGCCTGCCATCCCGTCGATGGTGACCGGTCCCGCCGCGCCCGCTCCGGCCAGGGCAGCGCGCAGCCAGGCCTCCTCGGCAAGCGGCGTGCTCGCCCCCGTCCGGGTGTCGAGCACATGGAAATCCAGCGATTGCGCGCTGCGGCGGTAGACGAGGTGCGTCTCGTCGGCCCAGTGCATCTCCGCGTCGGCATCGCGCAGCATTGCATTCTCGTGCGCCAGCGTTGCATCGATCGCAGCGAGAGTCTCGCGCATCGGCGGCTCGGGCGGGGCGCCGGCAGTCGACAGCATCATTGCCAGCACCAAGATGATCCGCCGCTGTGCACGCATCCTTGCCCTTTACCCCCAGAGCGCCGGGCGGGGCGGATCGAGCACCCCGCCGCGATACGCCATCGCGTCGTCCCAGTCGCTGGATTGGAGGAGCGGCCCGTCCAGATCGACAAATTCGCACATTTGCCCGATCAGCGCGGCAGGCGCCATCGCCAGCGACGATCCTGCCATGCACCCGACCATCAGGCCAAACCCTTCTTCGCGCGCCGCATGCGCCAGCGCCAGCGCTTCGGTCAGCCCGCCGGTCTTGTCGAGCTTGATATTGATATGGCTGTATTTGCCGCGCGCCTTTGGCAAATCGTCGCGGTCGTGGATCAGCTCGTCGGCGCAAATCGGGATCGGCGAGCGATACCCCGCCAACGCCGCATCGCCGCCGACGGGCAGCGGCTGTTCGAGCAGCGCGACGCCCAGCTGCTGCAAGTGCGGGGTAAGCGCGACGAGCTGGTCAAAGCTCCACGCCTGATTGGGATCGACGATAAAGCGCGCGCCTGGCGAACCGGCGCGTGCAGCGGCAATCGTGGCGAGCGGATCGCGGGCATCGACCTTGATCTTGAGCAGATCGAATGCGGCATAGGCCCTGGCCGCGCGTTCGACGTCGGCCGGGGGCCGCATGCCGATGGTAAAAGCGGTCGTAAGCGGGCGCAGCGCTTCGAGCCCGGCGCTTTGCCAGGCAGGCACGCCCGTGCGTTTCGCCTCCAGATCCCACATTGCGCAATCGAGAGCGCAGCGCGCGCCGCCATAGGGCAGCAAGGCCAACAGGCCTGCGCGGTCGATGCCCGCCTCGATTTGCGCGGCGATCGCAGCAATTTGGGCGAGCATGCGTTCGGGCGTCTCGTCCTCATAAATGATGCCGTAAGCCTCTCCCCGACCGCAATGCGCGCCATCGCTCAGCGTGACCAGAATGCCGTCGATGCGCGTCATCGTGCCGCGCGAGATGACGAACGGCTCCCGCAGTTCCCAACTGATCGTCCGCGCTTCGAGCTGCATTGTCACAGCGCCGCGATCAGGTCGGCAATCGGGCCGAGGCCGCCTTGCATCGGATCGCACGCGGGCAGGCCGGTTTGTTCGCTCGCCGCCGCCAGAGCGGCAGCGCGTGCCGCCGCGTCCAGCTTCACGGTATTGAGACTGACGCCGACAAAGCGCACCGCCGGATTGGTCAGCCGCGCCACCGCCAGATAGCCCGCGATCGCCTCGTCCAGCGGCATGATCGGATAGTCCGGAAAGCCGTTGATCGCGGTCCGGGTGGGATCATGGCACAGGATCAGCGCATCGGGCTGGCTGCCGTGGAGCAGCCCCAGCGTCACCCCGGCATAGGCGGGATGGAACAGCGAGCCCTGGCCTTCGATCACGTCCCAATGATCGGGCGGCGCATCGGGCGAAAGCTGCTCGGCGGCGCCCGCGATGAAATCGGCGACCACGGCATCGATGGCGATCCCGTCGCCCGCGATCATGATGCCGGTCTGCCCGGTGGCGCGAAAATCGGCGTTCATCCCGCGCGCCTGGAGCTCGCGCGCCAGCGCCAGCGCGGTGTATTTCTTGCCCAGCGAACAATCAGTCCCGACCATCAGCACGCGCTTGCCGCTGCGCCGCCGCCCGGTCGCAATCGGCACGGGACGGTCGCTGTGCCGCACATCGTGCAGCTGTCGCCCCAGCCGCGCCGCGGTTTCCGACACCACGGGAATGTCGCGCAGCCGCGCGTGCATGCCGCTGACGAGATCGAGCCCGGCCTCCAGCGCGGCTACCAGCGAAGGCACCCAGGTGCCGGGCAGCGCGCCGCCGATCGAGGCGACCGCTACGACCATCGACCGGGCCCCGGCCGCAGCGGCTGCCGCTGCGTCCAGCTCGGGCAGGCCCAGATCGACGCGGCACCCCGCCAGCCGCTGCTGGCCCACCACCTCATCGCCGCACCAGTCGCGCAGGCCGAAAGCGGTCTTGGCAAAGATATCGGTCTCGACATCGCCGAGGAACAGAAGATAGGGTTTTGCGATCATGGTCCGCCCCGATGGCTATGCGCTCTTGGCTAGCCGGTTTCTCCGATCGGCACCAGTGTTTCCGATTGGAAATTTTTCTTGACGATCCGCGCGGGTGTGCGAGGCTAAGGTCATGGTCTCCTCCGCGCTCCCTGCCGATGGCATTGTCTGGGACAATCACGTCTGCCTGCCGCACCGCGCCGAGCCGGCATGGTTCGCGCGGCTCGCGCAGCACCGCCGCGCAGGGGTCACGGTCGCCTCGCTCAATCTGGGCGACGCGCAAGTGCCGCTGGAAACCCAGATCCGCATGGCGGCGTTTTTCCGTGCGCAGGCGGCAGCCTCGCCGCAGCACTATCTGCTCGCCGCAACGCTTGCCGATGTCCGGCGCGCCAAGGCGGAAGGCAAGCTGGCCATCGTGTTCGATGTCGAAGGCGCCTGGGCGATGGACCGCCAGCTTGATCTTGTACCGCTTTATGCTGCGCTTGGCGTCCGCTGGCTGTCCATCGCGTTCAACCGGGCGAACTGGGCGGGCGGCGGGGTCCACGATGCGGCCGATGCGGGGCTGACGGGTGAGGGAATGCGCCTGCTCGATGCGCTGGCCGAACACGGCATCGTCGCCTGCTGCACGCATACCGGCTATCGCACGGCGCATCAGACGATCGCACACCATGCCGCGCGCGGCACCCCGCTGATCTTTTCGCATTCCAACGCCCGCGCGCTCGACGATCACCCGCGCAACATCCCCGATGACCTGATCGATGCGGTGGCCGCGATCGGCGGCGTGGTCGGCATCAACGGGCTGAGCATCTTTCTCGGCAATGCGCCCGATCTCGCGGCCCGGTTCGCCGATCATGCCGCGTATGTCGCCGATCGCGTGGGCGCGGCGCATGTCGGGATCGGGCTCGACTATGTCTACGATCAGCTCGACATGGACGCGCAGCTCGCCGCCGCACGCGGCACCTGGCCCGCCGGCTATGGCTACGAGCCGGGCATCCGCTATCTCGAACCCGAAGCCTTGCCGCGCATTGTCGATCTCCTGCTCGCGCGCGGCTGGACCGACGCCGATGTGCGCGGCTTCCTCGGCGGCAATTTCATGCGTGTTGCCGGGCAGGTCTGGCGATGAGCCTCTTGTGGCCCGACATCGTCGCCGCGCACCAGCGCATCGCGCCGCATGTCATCGAAACGCCGCTGGTGCGTTCTGCCCATCTCGATGCGCTCACCGGGCGGCGCATCCTGATCAAGCTGGAGACCTTGCAGCACACCGGCGCATTCAAGTTTCGCGGCGCAATGGCCAAGCTTACCGGCCTCGCGCCCGATCAGAAGGCCGCCGGCGTCATCGCCTATTCCACCGGCAATCACGGCATGGCGGTGGCGGAAGCGGCGCGCCGGCTCGGCATCGCCGCAACGGTTGTCGTGCCGCGCGATACCCCGGCGGTCAAAGTCGCGCGCATGCGTGAAAGCGGGGCCGAGATCGCCCACTGCGACCGCTTCACCGAAAACGGCGAGGAGATCGCGCGCACGCGCGCCGCTGCCGAAGGCCGCGCGTTCGTCCATCCGTTCGACGATCCGGCGGTGATGGCGGGGCAGGGCACGCTTGCCGCAGAAATGATCGCGCAAGCCGCCGCGCTGGGCGAGCGCATGGACGCGCTGCTGGTCAACAGCGCGGGGGGCGGCTTCGTCGGCGGCTGCGCTGTCGCCGCCGCCCATTTGTCGCCGCCGACCGGCGTATGGTCGGTCGAATGCACCGCGTGGGACGCGATCCGCCGCTCGCTAGCAAGCGGGCGGCACGAAGACAATCTCGCCGCGACTCCCTCGATCTGTGACGCGATCCAGGCGCGCAAGCCGGGCGCGGCCGGCTATGCCGCGTTCAAGGACCGGCTGGCGGGGGCTATCGCTGTCGACGATGCGCAGGCGCTCGCGGCGCTGCGCTATGCGTTCGAGCGGCTGCGGCTGGTGGTCGAACCCGGCGGCGTGGTCGGTCTGGCGGCGGTCCTTGCCGATATGCTGCCGCCGCACGCGCGCACCATCGGCGTCGTGCTGTGCGGCGGCAATGTCGATGCGGCGCGCTTTGCCGAATGGATTGTGCAGCCATGAAATGGCCCATGGCGCTCGCGCTCCTCGCACCGCTGCCCGCGCTGGCCGAGACGCCGGACGAAATCGCCGCAACCCTTTCGCGCGGCGACCGGCAAGTCGCCGCACTTATCGCGGCCCACCCCGAAATGAAGCTGGCATGGGCCGAGGACTATTGGGCCGACGCGCTGCTGCGCGCACCCCTGCTGCCCGGTTCCCCATGGCGCACGCACGATTTGCGCCGCCCGCAGCCGCCGTCGGTCACTCCGAACATGCGCGGATGCCGGGGTCCTGCGGCACCGCGCGGCGCGGTCACGCTGTTCGGCGGGCGTTCGGCAGCCGCCTTCACCGGCGAAAAGCGCGCGCTGTGGCAGGTCGCGGGGGGCGCATTGATCGCAACCGCGCGCGAGAGCAACCGGATCGCCTCCCGCCGCGCCTTTGGCGACATGCGCCTGCACCTCGAATTCCGGACCCCCGCGCCGCCACGCGGTGTGTGGCAATATCGCGGCAACAGCGGCGTGTTTCTGATGGGACTATACGAAGTCCAGATCCTCGACAGCTACGACAACCCGACATACCCCGATGGCCAGATGGGCGCGCTTTATGGACAAGTGCCGCCGCGCGTGAACGCCAGCCTGCCGCCGGGCCGCTGGCAGTGCCTCGACATCGATTTTCGCGCGCCGCGCTTCGCTGATGGCAAGCTCACCGCCCCCGCGCGGGCCACCGTCCGGCACAACGGCATCGTCGTTCAGCGCGAAGCCGCATTCCTCGGCCCGACCGCCTTTGCCGAAATCAAGCCTTATGCGCCGCACCCCGCGCGGCTGCCGTTCACGTTGCAGGATCATGGCGACGGGACCAGCATGGTCGCGTTCCGCAATATCTGGGCGCTGCCGCGATGAGCTATGCGCTGGGCATCGATCTTGGCACCGGCGCGGCGCGCGCGGCAATCGTCGCCTGCGCAGACGGGGCGATGATCGGCCTCGGCAATGCAGATTACCCCTCGGGCGATGGCGGAGTGCTCTATGACCCGGCGCGGCCGCTGCTCGCGCGACAACATCCCGCCGACTATGCGATCGCTATCGAACGCGCGGTGCAGGCCGCGCTCGCGGCGGCGCGGGACAACCGGGCGGGGTTTGATCCGGCCGCCATCGTTGGCATCGGCGTCGATTCCACCGCCTCGACCCCGGTGCCGGTCGATGCGCGGCTGCGGCCGCTCGCGCTTGATCCCGGCTTTGCTGACGATCTCGATGCCATGGCCTGGCTGTGGAAAGACCACGAGGCGAATGCCGAGGCCGAGGAAATCACCGCGATGCTGCGCGCGCATGATCCGGCCCGGCTGGCGCGCACGGGCAATGCCTATTCGTCCGAATGGTATTGGGCCAAGCTGCTGCGCTGCGCGCGCCGCGCGCCGCACGTCTTCGCCGCTGCAGCCCACTGGATCGAGCTCAGCGACCTGATCCCGGCCTGGCTCTGCGGGGCGGACCGCGCCGACCGGCTGGTGCGCGGCGTCGCGGCCGCAGGGCACAAGGGGCTCTATGCGGGCGCGCTCGGCGGATGGCCCGCGCCCGCTGTGCTGCACCGGCTCGACGAACGGCTGGCGCAGCCTCAAGGCCAAGTCGCCGCCGCCGGAACCATCGCGGGCCATCTCGATCCGGCTATCGCCGCGCGGCTCGGGCTCGCGCCGGGCACGCCGGTTTCGGTGGGCGGCATCGATGCGCATGTCGGGGCCGTGGGCGCGGGTGTGCGCCCGGGCCGGCTGGTCAAGATCATGGGCACCAGCTGCTGCGACATCACGGTCGGCGCGGCGGGCCTCGAATTGCCCGCCATCGACGGCATCAGCGGCATTGTTACCGGCTCGGTCTGGCCGGGGCACGATGGTCTCGAGGCGGGGCAGGCCGCGATCGGCGACTTGTATGGCTGGGCGGCGGGGCTGGGTGAGGGCCACGCGGCGCTCGGCGCGGCGGCGGCGGCGCTTGCCCCCGGCGCCTCCGGGCTGGTCGCGCTCGATTGGAACAACGGCAATCGCTGCGTGCTGGGCGATACCCGCCTCACCGGGCTGCTGCTCGGCCAGACCTTGCGCACCACCCCGGCCGAAATCTACCGCGCGATGATCGAGGCGACGGCGTTCGGCGCGCGCAAGATCATCGCACGCATCGCCGCAGGCGGGGTCGATATCGACGAGGTGGTGATGTGCGGCGGCGTGGCGGAGCGCAGTCCGCTCGTCCCCCGCCTCTTTGCCGATATTCTCCAGCGCCCGATCGGGCTTGCCGCCTCGAGCGAGACTTGCGCGCTCGGTGCCGCGATCTTCGGCGCGGTGTGCGGCGGTGCGCATGCCGATGTCCCGGCAGCACAAGCCGCGATGGTGCCGCCGATCGTCACGCGGTTCGCGCCCGATCCCGCTGCGGCCGCGCCCTACCAGCACATCGGCGCGATGTACGACCGGCTGCATGACGCGTTCGGCACCGGCGCGCTGGCCGATGTGATGCCCGCGCTCGGCGCGCTGCGCGACACCATGCGATCCCACCCTCAGGAGACTGCCCATGGCTGACAGAATTGCCATCTTCCGCCCCGGCGACTATCGCGCCGCGCCCAATGCAATGGCGGTTCCCTTGCTGGAAGCCGCCAACGCCCAGCTCGAAAAGGCGCTCGACCGGCTTGGTCGCCGCCATTTCCGGGTCGATGGGTTTATCACCCGCCCCGATGAGGCGATCGCGAAACTGCGCGGCATCGATGAACCGCTGATCGGTCTCTACACGCACTGGGTCTATGGCCCGCACACTGTCGACGGGGTGATCGGCAAGGACAATCCGCTGCTGATGATGTCCAACTTCTCCGGCCAGTTTCCCGGCCTCGTCGGGTTGCTCAACACCGGGGCGTGCCTGCAAGCCGAAGGCCGGGCCCACAGCCGGGCGTGGACGGACAGCGCCGACTGGCTGGACGACGAGTCCTTCCTTGCGCGCCTCGATGAATGGTGCCGCACCGGCGGCGTGGTCGAACCTGCCCGCGCAATCCGCCCGCTGCCCCCGATCGGGGCGGCGGCGCGCGCCATCGCCGATAGTGTCCACGGCGAACTGCGCGCGAAATGGCCGCTGCTGCTGATGCTCGGCGATACGTCGATGGGCATGACCAACGGCTATTTCGGCGTGCGCACGCTCCATCAGGTCGGCTTTCTGGAGCACAAGGTCGATCAGGCGTGGATCATCGACTATGGCGAGCGCGTGAGCCGGCAGCGGATCGACGACGCGCTGGCGTTTGTAATTGATCGCGGCGTCACCTTTCATTGGGGCGAGAACGGCGCCGCCGATTTCACCGAACAGGCCACGCGCGAGCAGTTGCGCGACTATCTGGCCGTGCTCGATCTTGCGGCCGAATTCGGCGCGGATTGCATCGGCTGGCAATACCAGCTCGGCATGATCCACCGCCGCCCCCCGTCCGATTTCGCCGAAGGGCTGCTCAATTCGACCTGCCGGCCCGAAAGCAGCGGCGATACCATCGTCGATGCGACCGAGGCCGATCAGGGCAACGCCCTGCCGATGGAGCTGATGAAACGCCTGCTCAAAGCCAAAGGGCTGCATCAGAGCGTGGCCTTCCACGATGTCCGCTGGGGCATCGAGCATGATGGCAAGTTCCTGTGGATCCTGCTCAATTCGGGCTCCGCGGGGGCTTATGCGTTCAACCATGATCCCGATACACTGAGCGGCGTCCACAGTTGGCGCCAGCCCGCGCAGTATTTCCCCACCCCCGGCGGCAGCTTTGCAGGCGAAAGCCTGCCCGGCGCGATCACCTGGGCGCGCGCGTGGCTCGATGGCGGCGTGCCGCAGATGGATATCGGCCGGGGCCGCGTCGAACGCCTGCCGCGCGATGTGCTCGAGCGCGTCTGGCAGGGCACCACGCCCGAGTGGCCGATCATGGCCGCCGACCTCGAACTCGGCCGCGACGACCTGATGGCCCACTACATGAGCAATCACATCGCCGTAGCCTATGGCGATATCTTCGAGGAAATGGCCGCTCTCAGCCAGTCCATGGGCTTCCGCGTCCGCTATCTGGCAAGTTGATGGTGCCGCAAGCCCTGCCGCCGCCTTGCCGCAGGGGTTATCCCGAATTCTTCAGATGCTCGCGCGCGATGATCATGCGCTGGACTTCAGAGGCGCCCTCGTAAATCCGCAAGGCACGAACTTCGCGGTAAAGGCTTTCGGTTATGTGGCCGTGGACGACCCCGAGCCCGCCGTGGATCTGCACGGCTGTATCGACCACCTGTTGCGCGGCCTCGGTCGCAAACAGCTTGGCCATCGCCGCCTCGCGCGTCGGCCGCTGGCCTTGCACGTCGCGGGTCCAGCCGGCGCGATAGACCAGCAAGGCTGCGGCATCGATGGCCAGCGCCATCTCGCCGATCTGGCTTTCCACGACCGCGTTCTTGGCAAGCGGGGCGCCGAACAGCACACGCTGCTTCGCGCGGGCCGTCGCTTCGACCAGCGCGCGCCGGGCAAAGCCCAGCGCTGCGGCGCCGACCGTGGTGCGGAACACATCCAGCGTGGCCATGGCCTGCGCGAAGCCGCGCCCCGCCTCGCCGATGAGCGCGTCGCTCGGCAACCGCATGGCGTCGAACCGCAGCGTCGCCAGCGGATGCGGGGCGATCACCTCGATACGCTCGGCTATCACCAGTCCCGGCGCATCGGCATCGACCACGAAGGCCGAAATGCCTTTGGCCCCGGGCGCTTCTCCGGTCCGTGCGAACAGGATATAGTGATCGGCGATGCCGCCATTCGAGATATAGGTTTTTGCGCCGTCGACTTCCCAGCCGTTGCCCGAAGCTCGGGCCGCCGTGGTCATTGCCGCGGCATCCGAGCCGCTGTCCAGTTCGGTCAGCGCGAAAGCTGCGATCCGGCTGCCGTCGGCGATGCCAGGCAGGTATTTGGCCTTTTGCGCCTCGCTGCCAAACAGGCTGATCGTGCCCGAGCCCAGGCCCTGCATGGCAAAGACAAAGTCGGCAAGGCCATTGTGCCGCGCCAGGGTTTCGCGGATCAGGGCAAGCGTGCGAACATCGAGCGCAGCGTGGACGCCCCATGGCGCGGGGACGCAATAGCGCAGCCACCCGCCGCTGCCGAGCAGCCGCACAAGCATGCGGCATTGGCTGTCGATATCGCCATGACCGTGCCGCCCCGCCAGATCCTCGGCGATGCACCAAGCCTCGAGGGCCTGCGCGAGCGCGCGGTGGTGGTCTTCGAAAAACGGCCAATCGAGAAAGCTGGTATCGTGCATCGGTTTCCCTCCACCGGGCGTTTGGTTCTCACCGCAAAGGCCCTGAACACCCGGCTCGCCCGCCGCGCGTGACGGCGAGGCACCTGGTCGTTCCCCTGCAAGATAGTTGAAGATTAAAGCATATCGCAAGGCACGACAAGCCATCAACCCGTGCCCGCCGCCTGGCCCCTCTACTGCTCTTGCCCGGCAAGCTGCGCGCGGTCTGGCTGATCTCGCCGTATCTCAACCTCGCCCACAGCGGCGCGCGCGTGGCGGCGCGCGCACCTCGAAGTTCGCCTTCGTCGAACTGCATGCGAAAACCACGGCCAATCGTCTTGGTTTTGTGCAATGCCGCAGAATTCACCGCCGCCCTCTCATTTT
>CAZGWR010000012.1:0-109051 GCA_964529505.1 uncultured Novosphingobium sp.
TGAGGTCGTTGTGGGCGAAAGCCCGTGGAAGTTCGAGTCTTCTCGACCGCACCAGTCACTCAGTGAAAACGCTTCCCCCGAGGGGGTGATTTGTGACTGCAGTTTGACTGCATAGTGACAGCATAGCGCGCACTTAGCGGCCAGGGCTTGTGGAATCGCGAGGGCTCAAACGGAAACGGCCCGGTCCTGGGGACCGGGCCGCGCCGTTGGTCGGATCGTTTGTTCAGTTGACCGGGAGCGACGAGCCGTAGCGGCTGCGCTCGGCCGCGATTTCTTCGTCGCTGTAGCGCGGCGCATTCTCGTCGAATGCGGTCCAGCCCGATTCACGGTAGGCGGTGCCGCGCGACTGTGCGTCGACCGCGTTGTTATAGCGCAGGATTTCCTCCGCCTCGCTCACGAGCGCATCTTCGACGCGCGCGCTGACGAGGGTGCCGCCGCGGCGGACGCCTTCGGAATAGACGTGCGCTTCCTCTTCGGAATGGCCCGCGTCTTTCAGCGCGCCGACGATCGTGCCGGTCGCCGCGCCGCCGAGCATGCCGAGCCCGGCACCGAATGCGGCGGAGGCCAGCCAGCCGGCCGCGACGATCGGCCCCAGCCCGGGGATCGCCAACAGGCCGAGCCCCGCGAACAAGCCGCCCGCGCCGCCAATGACCGCGCCGGTGGATGCCCCGCGCGCCACATCGTCATGATCGCGCGAATCGTCGATTTCGGTGTCGTGCGTGCGGTCCGCCTTGTCGCGCTCGTTGGCCATGATGCTCAGATCATCTTCGGGCACGCCGAGGCGCTCGAGCGCGCTGATCGCGTTGGTTGCGTCCGAATAATTGTCGAACAGGCGGGTGATTGTCTTGGTCATGTCAAAGCTCCTGCAATGTTAGCCACTGAATTCAAGTTTCAGCGCGTGGGCTCGGTGGTCGAAACGTTGCCTTTGTAATCAAGGCCGACATTGACACGCTTGCCCTTGTGCATGGCGGCACCGCGCCACACGCCCTTCTCGTCTTTGACGAGATGCGAGATATGCGTGTAGCCGGCCGTGGCGATGCGTTCTTTCGCCTGGTCCTCGGTGAACGAGTTGCTGCCCTCGGCCGCGATGGCAACCTGAGCGACGCTGTTGTCCTTGACCGCATCGTTCTGCGACGTCTGGTCTGCGGTCTGGGCGCTTGCGGCACTTGCAAAAAGCGCGGTTGCCAGTGCGGCGGATATCATGGTCTTCATGTCAGTCTCCTAAGGAATTGGCCGCGATGCGGCTTGCCTCGAATTGTGCAGCGGGCAGCGATTGCCCGCTGCATTGTCGTTCAGCGGACGGACCCGCGACGAACCAGGTTGACGATGGCCAGCAGGACGATGGCGCCGAGCAGCGAAACAACAATCGATTGAATGTTGATTGCGCCTTCGGTGATCGGTGCGCCGCCGATGAGCGGTGTCACCACGAAACCGGCGAGCATAGCGCCGACAATGCCGACAACGATGTTCAGAAAGATGCCCTGCTGCGCGTCGGTATTCATGATCATGCTGGCAATCCAGCCGATGATGCCGCCGACAATGAGAAGAATGATGATATTCATGGGATGTCCTTCGCTCGGTGATTGCTGCGATCAGAACAGGAGGCCGGGGGCAAAGTTCCCATAATTTAAAATTGGTTAGCCGCGACAACCGGGTGCGTTTCGGCCGGAACAAAGCGGCCCGCGCGCCGTTGCGAATGCGCGACCGACTGTGCTGCGGCCGCCGGACGGGCGCACGCGGCAGCAACCATGACAACGCACTGGAACCAGTTTTGGACCATCCCGGGCAGACCGTGAGCAGCCCGTGGCGGTTGCCGCTGCGCATCTGGTTTGCCGCCGCAAAGCGCACGTGGGCCGAGGCGAGCGAGGACAACATCGGGCTCATCGCCGCAGGGGTCGCGTTTTACGGGTTCCTCGCGCTGGTGCCGCTGATCGGCGCGACCGCGCTGGTTTATGGCCTGATCGCCAGCCCGGACACGGTTGCGGCCAATATGGCGCAGCTGGCGTCGATCATGCCCGACGACATCGCCCGGCTGATCGGCGAGCAATTGCTGGGGATGGTCCAGACACCGGGCACCAAGAAAGGGCTGGGCCTCGTGATTGCGCTGGGCGCCGCGCTGTTTGGCGCGCGCAATGGCGCGGGCGCGATGATCATGGCGCTCAACATCGCCTATGAAGAGACCGAAAAGCGCGGCTTCGTGCGGCTGAATTTGCTGGCCATCGGCATGACGGCGGGAGCCGTCGCGGTCGCGGTGCTGGCGATGATTGCGATCGCCGCGCTCGGCCATCTGCAGCGGCTGCTGCCCGCCGCCCCCGACGTGCTGGTCGCGGGGGGCAAGATCGCGGCTTACCTGATGCTGACTCTGGCGGGCGCTGCGGGCGCGGCCACCTTGTACCGCTATGCGCCGTGCCGCGCGGATGCCCGCTGGAAGTGGATCACGCCGGGTTCGATCCTGGCGGCCGCGCTGGGGCCGGCGCTGACGTTCGGCTTCGGGATCTATGCGACCAATTTCGGCAACTACAATGGCACCTACGGTTCGCTGGGCGCGGTGGTGGCCACGCTGACGTGGCTTTATCTGTCGAGCTATATCCTGCTGTTCGGTGCCGAGCTCAATTGCGAGATCGAGCGGCTGGCAGCCTGAGCCGACGTCACCTTCGATCCCTCGAAGTTGCCCCCGCCCGGCACAACGCAGGGCGGGGGGTTGAAGCGTTACGCGTCTTCGGCAGCCAGATTGACCGAGCTTTCGGCCAGCTTGGTCATGTAGGCATCGCCGTCATAGATTTCCTTGGTGGCGGCGCGCAGCTTTTCCTGATCTTCGCTGAGCCCGAGCGCTTCGGCATAGGCCGCCGCCGTGCCGAAACCGGCGATGCCGTAGTGCGTCATGCGCTGATACTGCGCGATGATCAGCACGTCGAGCACCGGACCCTTCTTCGGGCCGTCCTCAAGGACGTGCTTGGTCGCCTCGGCAACAAGGCCTTCCATGCCTTTGCAGTGATCCTTGGACACCTTCTCGTCCTGACCGGCGATCAGCTCCTTGAGGATCGCGGTATGCGCGGCAATGCCGTCCTGCGACTTTGCCAGCATCTCGCCGAGCGCGGGATCGCTCGCCTTCGAGGTCATCTTTTTGAGAACTTTGAGCATCTGGTCGTTTGCCGACCACAGATCCTTGAGTTCGTCGACATAGACATCGGCCAGATCTTGGGGAGTTGACATGATTATGCTCCTTTGTGCCCGGGCCTTGTGCCCGGCTGACGGGAGAAGCGTTTGGCATGTGATTGAGTTCCGGATGATTTTTACCCGCACCCGGAAACCTTAAATTGATTCCCGTGTTCATCCCCCGCGCCCGCACTTCGGCGGGACGGAGCCAAGCCTGATGCTTACGTCGTGTATTCTTGGACTGGTGATCACATTAGGCGCGGCCAATTTGCTTGTCGCGATGACCGTTCCAATGATCACCCGCTCGTGGGCGGGTAGCTCTCAGCCGCACGCCGAACCCTTGGCGATTATGGCGAAGGCGGCAGATATGCCGTTCGTTTCGGTGCACGTCGCCATCCACGACGAGCCGCCCGCATTGGTGATCGCAACGCTCGAGGCGCTGGCCCGGATGGCCTATCCGCGTTTCGAAGTGCTGGTGATCGACAACAACACCGCCGATCCTTCGATGTGGCAGCCGGTCCAGCGCCATGCCGAGCGCGGCGATCCGCGCTTCCGGTTCTATCATTTCGACAATGTCGCCGGGGCCAAGGCCGGCGCGCTCAATCTTGCTTTGCAGCTGACCGATCCGCGCGCCGAGTATGTCGCGGTGGTCGATGCGGATTATCAGGTTGCGCCCGATTTTCTCGCATCTGCCGTGGCTGCGTGCGGCCCCGAGGTGCAGTTCGTCCAGTTTCCGCAGGCCTATCGCCGTGCGCAGAGCGCGCGCGCCGTGGTGGCCGAGCTGGCGGATTATTTCGAGACTTTTCCGCGCGCGGCAAACCGCGCGCAGGCTTCACTGCTGACGGGAACGTTGAGCGTGATTGCGCTCGACGCGCTGCGCCGGGTGGGCGGATGGCCGACCCATTCGATCACCGAAGACGCTGAACTGGGCCTGGCGCTATGGAGCGCAGGCGCACGCGGGCTGTATATCGACAAGGTTGCCGGCAATGGCCTGCTTCCGCTCGATCTCGACGGCCTGCGTACGCAGCGCCGCCGGTGGGTGACAGGCAACCTGCAGACGCTGCTCGCCGGCATGCCCATTCTCGCGCGGCGCGAACATGGCACGATGGCGGTCGTGGCGCAGCTCACCGCCTGGCTCGAAATGCTTGCCATTCCGCTGCTGACGCTGATCTTCATCGCGCTGGCCCGCTCGGTTGCGCCACTGGAGGCAAGCGCGCCCGGCTGGACGTGGCGGCTGGCCGAAGGCATTGCGGTCGCCACATTTGCCTGGGTGCTTGCGGCAAGCGCGATCCGGGCCATTCTGACGAGGCGGGTCGCAACGCTGGGCGTCACCATGGCGCTTATCTGGACGAGCAGCTTTGCCTGGGTGAGCGCGCTGCGGTTTCGTCCGCTCAAGTTTCAGCGCACGCCCAAGGCGGCGCATGCGAAAGCGCAGCGTCTCTCGCTCGATACCGCCGTATCGCTGGTGGCGCTGGCCACGGCGGCGCTATTTGCCGCGCAGCAAGCCTTTGCGCCGGCGTTCGTGCTGGCGCTGAGCGCGTCGGGGCTGCTCTCGGCGCCGTTTGTCGACCATGCGCTGCGCAAGGCGGCGGCATGATGCAGAGCTTGATCGCCATCCCGACCTACCAGCGCGCGCACCAGATCGGCCGCGCGGTCGAGGCGGCCCTCGCGCAATCGCAGCACGATGGGCAAGTCGCCGTCATCGATGATGGTTCAACCGACGATACGCGGCACGTTTGCAGCGCGTGGTTCGATCACCCGCGCTTTGTCTATATCCAGCTGGATCGCAATGTCGGCACCGCGCTGGCCAAGAACGCCGCATTGGCGCTGCTGCCGTTCGGCGCGATCACGTTTCACGATTCCGACGATATCCCGCACCGCGACAAGCTGCTGCGCCAGCAACGGACTTTGCTGCGCGGCGATCTGGCGGCCGATCCTTGCATTCCCTGGCATCTGACCGGCGGCAGGCAAGTGCCCGGTGCAGGCGCGACAATCGAGATCGTGCTTTCGGCGCACGAATTTCTTTCCGCCGACGGCCGATCGGCGCGGATTGCGCGGACATTGTCGCTGGTGGACGATTTCTTCCCCAATCTGCAATTTGCCGCCGGGCCGCTGGGCGATTGGGTGCTGATCAACAGCGGCCTGTTTCGTCGCAGCCTGTTCGCGCGGATCGGCGGCTATCGCGACAGCATCGAAGAGGACCGCGAGATCCGCAACCGCGCGATCATGGCGGGCGCGAATATCTGGTTTATCGATGACGTGCTGCTGGCCAAATACGATCAGCCCGACAGCCTGACCGCGGCCGGCGACAGCGGCTATTTCAGCGGCAGGCGGCTGCGTGACCGCGAGGCGGTGTGGCAAGCTGTTGCCGACTGGCGGCCGGGCAGCGCGCCCGATGCCGTCCCGATCGATATGGGCGGCGCGGGCATCGCCTTTGCCTCGCGGCCCGGGCAGCTTGCCCTGGCAGGCGATCTGCCGCTGGCTCCGGCGGCGCGCGCGCGCCTGACCGCCTCGCTTGCGGCGATCGCATGACGCAGTCGCTGCTGGTGCTTGCGCCGCATCCCGATGACGAGATCCTGGGCGCGGGGGCGATCATGGCGCGCACGATCGCGGGCGGCGGCGCGGTGGCGGTTGTGGTGCTGACCGATGGCAGCCGCTCCGATCCGGGGGCAGACCCCGCCGCGCTGGCGATCCGGCGCGAGGCCGAATGCCGGGCAGGGCTGCTGGCGATGGCGGGGCGGGACGTTCCCACCTGCTTTCTCGGCCTGCCCGATGGCGGGCTTTCGAGCAGCGCGGTCGATCTGGCCGAAGGGTCGGTCCTGGCGCGCTTCGTGGCCGCCGCCGCGCCCGACACGATCATCGTCACCGACCCCGCCGATGGCCACCGCGACCACAAGGCGGCCTTCGGCGTTGCCGCGCAGCTGGTGGCGATGGGGCTGGCCGACCGGCTGCTGGTGATGCCGGTCAGCCAGCGTGTCGACGGCACATTCGGCGGTGCGGGCTACGCGGCGCATCCGGTCGGCGCGCTGGCGGCGCGCAAAGCCGCCGCGCTGGCCTGCCATCGCAGCCAGATCGAGGCGGGGGAGGGCTTTGTCCTCGACGCGGGCGTGCGCGCCGCGTTCTGCGCGACCGAATACACGCGCGCCGCGTTCGATGCTGCGGACTGCGCGGCCGATGCGGTTTCGGCGGAGCATTTCGACGCGCTGTTCACCGCGTCCGCAGACCCCTGGCGCTACGATAGCGAGCCATACGAGCGGGACAGGTTTCGCCGCACGGTCGGCGCGCTCGCGGGCCGCCGCTATGCCTCGGCGCTCGAACTGGGCTGCGCCAATGGGGCGCTCAGCGAACAGTTGGCGCCTTTGTGCGATCGGCTGTGCGCGACGGATGCGTCGGAGGCGGCGCTGAGCGCGGCACGGATGCGGCTGGGCGGCGCGGCGCATGTGGTGATCGAGCGCCGCGCGATGCCGGGCGACATTCCGGCCGGACCGTTCGACCTGATCGTGGCGAGCGACATGCTCTACTATCTTGGCCTGCGCGGCGTCATCGCGCTGATGGGCGGGCTCGAGCGTGTGGCGGCGCCCGATTGCCGCCTGCTGTTTGCCAGCTATCTGGGCGATACGGCAACCCGGCTGACGGGGGAAATGGCCGCCGAAGCCGCCATTGCCATGCTTTCCGGGTGGCGGGTGGTCCATGCCGAACGCACCGCGCAGCTGCGGCTCGACGTGCTGGAACGCCGATGAACATGGCGTCGCCGCGCATTGTCGTTGCCATTCCGGCGCACGACGAGGCCGAGCGGATCGGGGCCTGCCTCGATGCGCTGGCCGGGCAGCGCGGGGCCGCCGCGTTCAGCATCGTGGTGCTGGCCAACAATTGCCGCGATGAAACCGCGCCGATTGCCCGTGCGCCGCGCGGGCTCGATATCCGGGTGATCGAGCAGGACTTTGCGCCGCCGCATCGCAGCGCCGGGCACGCGCGCAGCGCCGCGATGGAGCAGGCGGCCAATTTCGGCGAGATCCTGCTGACCACCGACGCCGATTGCGTGCCCGATCAGGATTGGGTGCAGCAGCACAGCGATGCCTTTGCGCGCGGGGTGGACGCGGTTGCGGGCCGGGTGAGCGCGGATTGGAACGAGCTGCGGCTGCATGCGGCCGACGCTTTGCAGATCGGCGCGCTGGAATGGGAGTATCTTGGCCTGATCGGCGAGGCGGAAGGCGTTTTCGATCCCCGGTCGCACGATCCGGCCCCGCGCCATGCCCAGCGCTGCGGCGCGAATATCGGGATCACCAGCGCGATGCTGGCGCGCGTCGGCGGGGTGCCCCTGCTGCCATCGGGCGAAGACCGCGCGTTGCTCTATGCGGTCGAGCGGATCGACGGGCTGGTGCGCCAGGACTGCGGGCCGCATGTGACCGCGTCGGCGCGAATCGAGGGGCGCGCGGCGGGCGGCATGGCCGACGCGCTGGCGGCGCGCGGATCGCCGCAATACCGCTGCGATGAACAGTTCGGCCGCGCCGACCGCCTCGCCGCGATGTGGCAGGCGCGGCGCGCGGCGCGGGCGGCGTGGAGCGCAGGGGCAGGCCATGTGCTCATCGACGGGACGGCGTTCATGCTGAACCGGGCGCAGCGGTTCTTTGGCATCGCCTGGGCGCAGATCATGAGCTCGGCCTTTCCGCACATGCCGCTGGCCCCCGCCGAGCTGCCCCGCGAGATCCTGCGGATGCGCGAACTGATCGCGCGCCATGAATGATCCGGCGATCGGTCCGGCGTTCCTGCGCGCCATCCGCAGCGGCGACGAGATGCTCGACCGGGGCCTGCGTGGCCCTGCGCCGGAACTGGCGCTGCTGCGCGAAGCCGGGCTGCTTGCCGCCCCGCTGCCCGCGGCACAGGGCGGCCGGGGATGGGGCACCAGTGCGCCCGGCGCTGCGCCGATGCTCGATGTGCTGATGACGCTGGGCGGCGCGAGCCTGCCGATAGCGCGCATTTATGAGGGCCATGTCAACGCGCTCAAGCTGATTTTCGCCTTCGGCACTGCCGCGCAATGCGAACGCGTGGTCGCCGCGGTGCAGGACGGGGCGCTTCTCGGGGTGTGGGGGGCAGACAGCCCGCAGCCGGTTGCCATCGCAAGCGGTGACGGCGCGCCGGTGCTCACCGGGACGAAAGCCTTTGCCTCGGGGCTGGGCGATGTCGATCTCGCCATCATCGTCGCGCGGTGCCCCCAAGGCCTGCAAATGGTCATTGCCGATGCCAGCGAGCCTGCGCGCGCGAAGCATGCCGACTGGGACGTGGCAGCGATGATCGGCAGCCGTTCGGGCAGCTTTGCTTGCGCCGGGATCGCGGCGGGGGAGGACACCTGCCTCGGCCCGGTCGATGCGCTGTTTGCCGAGCCCGATTTTCACGGCGGGCTGTGGCGGCTGGCGGCGTGTTATGCAGGCGCACTGGCGCGGATCGCCGTGCTGACGGCGCAGGCGGCGCACCGCCGGGGGCCGGTATTGCCGATGATGGAAGCGCGGATCGCGCGGCTGGCGATTGAGGCGGAAAGCGCGCAGCACTGGGCGCGGCGCGCCTGCACCGCCGCCGAATCCGGGCAGGAGACGTGCGCCAGCGCGATCTGCGCCGCCGTGTTTGCGCGCGAAGCGATCGAACACGCTGCCGAGCGCGCGCTGGCGATCGCCGAGCGCGCGAACGGCACCGCGAACCATCGCCGCACCAGCGAGCTTGGGCGCCACGCGCGCAATTTGCGCTTTTATCTCAGGCAGGCCGATCTCGACGGCAAGCTGGGAATGGCGGCGCGGCTGTGGATGCAGTCCCACGTGCCGACAAGCGATGCATGACCCCTCCTGCGCGCGCCTTCCGGTTCCGCGCCTAGAGCTGGGCAGAGGCTGCGCCTGCTCCGCCCAGCAGCGTTTCGAGCGCGCTGGCGAGGCGGGCCTGCGTGAAAGGCTTGGCCAGCACCATTCGGTCGCCGCCGACATGCACGTCGGTGTGCCCGGTCAGGAACATCACGGGCAAATCGGGCCAATCGGCGGCAATGTGGGCGGCAAGTTCGACCCCGTCCATGCCGGCCATGGTGATGTCGGACAGGACCGCATCGACCGGGGGATCGGCGGCCTGCGCGCGCAGCGCGGCAAGCGCCGCTTTGCCACCGGTTGCCTCGAGCACGTCATAACCCAGTTCGGCGATCAGCGCCGATGCGAGCGAGCGCACCGCATCGTCATCGTCGATGATCAGCACCCGCCTTCGCGCCGTCGCCGGCTGCCCTCTGCCGCCAAACCCGTCTGCCGCTGCGGGCGCGTCATCGTGGATGCGGTCCAGAGACGGTGCGGCGGCGCGCAGATAGAGCGAGATCGCCGTGCCCTCGCCGGGGGTGCTATCGATATGCATCGCGCCGCCCGATTGGCGAACGAAACCGTGCACCATGGCGAGGCCAAGCCCGGTGCCCTCGCCCGAGGGTTTGGTCGTGAAGAATGGCTCGATCACTTTTGCGGCGACATCCGGGGACATGCCGGTGCCTGTATCGGCGACGATGATGGCAACCGCATCGGCGCCGCCGAGCTCTTCAGGGCGGTCACCGCCGCTCGCAACGGGCCGCACGGTAATGGCGATTTTGCCGCCTCCAGGCATCGCGTCGCGCGAATTGATCACCAGATTGATCAGCGCCGCTTCGAGCAGCGACGGATCGACCCGGCACGATCCGATATCGGATGGGCATTGCCGCGTAAGCGCGACACCTGCGCCCGCCGACCGGCTGAGCAGCGGCCATGCATCGTCGAGAAAGCTCCGCAGATCGACGGTCTGCGGCGCTATCGTTTCTTGCCGCGCGAAGGCCAGCAATTGCTTGATCAGCCCGGTGCCGCGTTCGGCCGCGCCAATGCTGTGGCGCACCACTTCGAGCACGCGCGGATCGTCCGACCATTTTTCGATCAATTCAAACCCGCTGGTGATCGCCTGCACCACATTGCCGAAATCGTGTGCGATGCCCGAGGTCAACCGCCCGAGCGCATCGAGCTTCTGCGATTGCAGCAGCGCCGCCTGCGCCGCTTCGCGCTTTGCAATCTCGTCGGAGAGGCGGAAGTTGGTCTCGGTCAGCGCGGCGGTGCGCGCGACAACGCGCGACTCCAGTTCGTTCTTGAGCCGTTCGAGCTCTTCGGTCTTGCGTCTGTCGGCGGTGACATCGATCACCCACGCGCCGACGCACATGACTTCGCCGCCGGGGCCGTGCACCGGAAAATAATTGGCCAGCCAGTGCCGCGTTTCGCTCGCCTGCTCTACGGATGGCCCGCTGACGTTGAAGTTTCTGATGGCAATCCCGGTGACAAACACGCTTTCGATCAGCGGACCCAGTGCATCATAGAGCTCGGGGCGCATTTCCGCGAAGGTGCGGCCGAGATGCTGCTCGACCGTGTAGCCATTGGTTTCGGCGAGTTCGGCGTTGATCCGCAGATAACGCAGATCGCGGTCGAAATAGGCGATGCCGACCGGAGCGGTATCAAGCAAGGTTTCGAGCTCGGCCGTGCGTTGTTGCAGATCCCGCTGGCTTCTGCGCCGTTCGGTCATCTCTTCGCAGATGATGCCGACGCCGTACGCTTCGCCCGAGGCCAGCTTGATCGGAAAGAACTGCTCGCGCCATTCGCGGGTCTTCCCCGGCATCGACGGGGTGATCCCCGTGATCACGACATCGGTCAGCGCCTCCCCCGTCGTGAGCACGGCGCGCAGCATGTCTTCGGCTGATTCGCGGATTTCGGGCAGGAGTTCGCCGACGGTCCGCCCGAGATGCGCCTCGATCGACAACCCGTTCATCTGGGCGAGCGCTTCATTGATGCGCACGAAGCGCAAATCGGCATCGAGCAGGGCCAGCCCCAGCGGTGTCTGGCTGTATAGCAGGTCGAGCTCTGCGCTCTGGGTGGCGCGGATCGCCTCGCTCTGGGCCAGCGCGTGCTCCGCGCGTGCCGGGACGCTCAGGTCGTAGAAATAGCACACGACGCCGTGCGCATCGCCGGGCAGCACGACGCGCTCGATCTGCCAATCGTACTTTTCGGCAGCTCTGTCTGCGCAGCTGCGCTCCAGCACCGGCGGCGCGTGATAGGGTTCGCCCGTTCGCAAGGTGTGCCTGAACCGCGCGGCGGTCTCCGACGCGAACGGTTCCGGCCAGGCCAGCTTCAGGATATCCTCAAAATCCCTGCCGATCGGGTTTTGAACATCGGCAAAGATGGCCTGTGCCCCTTTGCTGACTTCGCGCAGCCGGAAATCGCCATCGACGAGGAACACCCCGAAGGGATTGTTTGCGATCAGCCGGTAGTAGACATTGTCGCTCTCGGGGCTGACGGAAGAGCTGCGATTCGCGAACGTCGGTTCGTGGCGGTTCTGGCGCGCGTTGTGGTTTCCCGCTGCAGGACGTTCATCTTCATGCATTTAGTTGGAGATCCGTGAGGGGTGTGCCGGACACCGTTGCCCTGTCAGACGACTATCGGGACCGCAAAGTAGCACAAAAATTGCAATAGATTACAAAAATTTGCATCCGGTCCCACAAGCTGCACGGTTTCCGGGATCGGTGGATGTCGCCCGGAACCAACGGCGCGGGAGGGGGTTTGAGTGGGGTGATCACGCAGCGGGCATTCGATCACGCGCCCGGCCGCCAAACGATCGCGCGGACGGACCACGGACTGCCCCTTGCACGATCCGCACGACCTCCATCCACAGGACAAAATCCATGACCATCGATACGATTGAAAACACGGCACGCCAGTTCAACCAGGACCTTCCTTCGCAAACGGATGTCGCACATGGCGCGGCGCAAGCGACGAGCGCGATTGAAACCGCAGTGCACGACGCGGTCGATGCTGCCATTCCGGCAGTGAAGGACGGCGCGGCGCAGCTTGTGGCGTTTTCAAAGCGCAAGCCGATTATCGCGATCGCTGCGGCAGGCGCAGTCGGTTATGCGATCTATCGGGCCAGCCGGCCGCGCAAGTTCGCCTGAATTCTTGCCTGCGCAATGAGACGATCCATCGTCGGCGTCATACACGGCGTCGGCGATGGATTTTTCGCGTATGCCGGGGCCATGTTGCACCATAGCGGTCGGAGTAGCCCCATGAGCAAAGTCTGGCTGATCTATAATCCGGCGTCGGGCACCACCGACGACACCGTGCTGCAGGCCATCACCGAGGCTGTGCTCGCAGATGGCGATGACATCGCGGGGCAGACCAGATTCCCGCAAGAGCCGCTGCCGAAGCCCGACGACATGGCGGGAATCGATACGGTGATGGTGGCGGCGGGGGACGGAACGATCAACGCGGTGACGCGTGCGCTCGAGCGCTGGCCCGGGCGCTTGCTCGTGCTGCCCGGCGGCACCATGAACGTGCTGCCCAAGCTGTTGCACGGCACGGTGGACATCAAGCAGATCCTGCGCCTTGCGGCCGAGGCCCCTGCCGCCGCGCTGCCGATTGCGCAAGCGGGCGAACACAAGGCCCTGGTCGGTGCGCTCATCGGCCCGGCGGCCTCGTGGGTCCATGCGCGCGAGGCGGTCAGACACGGCAAATGGCACCGGCTGCGCCGGGCCATTCGCCTTGCCTGGGTGCGCAGCTTTTCGGATTCGATCCGGATCGTCGAGCACGGGCGGCGGTCGAAGGCTTACCGGGCGATATTCATCGCGCCCGATGGCGACCAGTTGCGCGTGGTGAAAATAAGCGCGCGCGGGTTTCGCCAGGGGGTGAGCGTCGGCTGGGCGTGGATGCGCGGCGACGTCGCGGCGGCGGACGGCGTGAGCGAGGAACGCACGGACCATATCGTGCTCGCCGCGACCAAGCCGACATTTGCGCTGTTCGATGGCGAGCCTGCGCATTTGCCGGCGGGTGCGCACATATCGTGCGGGATGACGCGCGTCCGGTTCGTGACGACGGCGCGGTGAACGCCTTTGCCGCGATGCGCGAAGGGGCCCAGCGCGTGCTGCCGCTCGCTCACCATCGGCACACAAGGATCCGGGCGAGCGTGATTATCAGTATAAAATGTTGATTTTCATGTATTTGTTCGAGATATCCTGCGCGATGGCCAATGTTTCGCACAATCCGCAAAGAATTTTTGGGCGCGCCTTGGAACAAACTCTCCGAGCTGCTGTTTTGACGGTGATAGCAGGCGGTTTCCCTCCCCGAGACACCCCCCAGACTCCCCCGTCTTGTCTCCACTGCCCGCTATCTTCAAAACGACTAGGGCCTGTCATACACTGACAGGCCCTCTTTTGTTTGGACCCCCGGCCCGGCAGGCGATGGCGCGGCGGCGCAGCGCGGATCGGCAGGCCAGCCCCGCACATTCCGGCGCAAAAATCATTCGGATCGCGGCGCTGGCTCTATCGCTCAGGAACCGCGCGGCCCGCAGCAGGTTCGCTCCTTTCTCAGCAAGGAGCAAGTCCATGACTTCCAATGACCAGGATATCGAGACCATCAACGGTCTGATCGCGACCACGATCGACAGCGCCGACGGTTATCGCGCAGCCGCCACCGAAATCGAAAATCGCCAGCTCGCGACCCTTATGCTCGACCGGGCGAACGAGCGCGAAGATGTCGCCATGCGCCTGCAGGCGTTCGTGCGCGAACGGGGCGGCGATCCGGTCGATGACGGAACCACCATCGCATCTGCCCACCGGTTCTTCATGGGGCTCAAGGATGCGGTGTTCACCAAGGACGACGATGCGGTCATCGCGGAAATCGAGCGCGGCGAAGACCATATCAAGGAGAGGTACGAGACCGTGCTCGCCGACAACGATCTGTCGCTCGAAGGCATTGCGCTGGTCGAGGCGTGCTACCAGTCGGTGCGCGAGGGGCACGATCAGATGCGCGACCTCAAGCATCATTCCTCGTCGGCCCTCTGACGGTCGACAGCGAGCAGGAACCGGTTCGCGAACGAACCGGTTCCTGTCGTTCGGTCTGTGGGGGCGAAGCGCGGGCTTGCGTCTAGCGGTGAAACATCAGCGGCAAAGCTGCTGTCGTGACAATCGCCTGGGCTTGAAACGGTTTGATCACCAGAAAGGTGGGCTCCATGCGCTCGCCGGTGAGCAGGCGCGCGAGACACCGAGAATCTCGGCCGTTTGACACAGCGAGAACTCTTCGACGGCGGTGAGCACCAGGGCGTGCCGGGCGGTCGCCTCCGCGCTGTGCGAGGCGGTTGTTTCGGCACGCCAGAACTTGTGAAATACCCTGTACAATTCGACCCGCGCCGAGCGCGCCAAATCGAACTCGTGCGGCATTTCGCGCAAGGCTTCGAGCACCTCGCGGACAGCCGCATCCCCCAACGTCTGCGTTCCCGTGATGATGCGCGCATAGCGCCGTAGATAAGGCAAAGTCGGAATGATCGCGCTTTGGAACGACATCAGGCCCCCGCTGTTCTGGTCAATATGAAACATGGGGAAACAAATTTGGTTCCCGGGCCGGGAACCACAAGGCCGCTCCCGCATTTCTTCATCCGACGAAAGGCCAGTATTATGTTGAGTTCGCATAAGATCCCGCACGGTTTCCCACCCTCTCAAAGGGCGCAAGCGGTCGACCGTTCGCTGAAGCTTGCGTTCGAGACATTGACCGAGAGCACGCTCGCCGAGCCGGTTCCCGAAGAAATGCTCAAGCTGATCGCCCAGATCGACGCGAAACTCGGCAGGCGTCATTGAGCGCGCCGGGTGCCAATGCCGCGCTGGCCGAAGCGGCGGAGCCATTCGACGACGACGCTTTCAAGCGCGACCTGGTTGCGATGATTCCATTCCTGCGCTCGTTTGCGCGAGGTCTGTGCGGCACGCGCGAAATGGCGGATGATATGGCGCAGGATACTTTGATGCGCGCGTGGGTCGCGCGGGAAAGTTTTACGCCGGGAACGCATTTTCGCGCGTGGCTTTACCGCATCCTGCGAAACAATTACTATAGCAACTATCACAAGAACGCCCGCATTGTCGCTTGGGACCCCGAAGTGGCCGAACGGCTGCTGGTTGTGGAACCTGCACAGGAATGGGGGCGGCATCTGGAAGATGTTATGAGCGGTCTGGCAAAGCTTCCGCCCGAGCAGCGCGAAGCGTTGATGATGGTGACGGCCAGCGGCATGTCCTACGAAGAAACCGCTGACGTGATGGGGTGTGCCATCGGCACTGTCAAAAGCCGAGTCTCGCGCGGCCGGGCAGCGTTGCTCCTGATGATCGAAGGAGCGGATGATCCTGGCGGCTCGGCCCATTCCTGAATGCCGCCTACCATCGCTTCGATCACACGGCGTTTCGCAGGCCGCGGCGCAGGCCATCGCCGGGGCCGATCCCAGCTGCGCGGACCCGGCATGAGCCGGTTCGGGTTGAAGCAGATTCTCGTGCTGGCCATGGTGATCGCATTGCTGCCGGTCGCCGTGACCGCAATCGTGCTTTCCAATTCCGCGCGGGGCTATGCCGAGGAGCTGATCGCCAAGCGGCTGACAGCAAGCGCTCTCAGCACCGCCTATGCGCACCGCGAAACCTTCAGCCTGGCGCGCACCATGCTCACTTCCTACGCGCGCAACGCCGATGTACGCGCGGGCGGTGCCGAATGCACAGCGGCGTTCAAGCGCGGCATTATCGCCGCAACCGGGCTGATCAATTTTGCCCGTGCAGATGCCGACGGCCTCGTAAAGTGTGCGGCATTGCCGTTCACAGCGCCGCTGTCGGTCGCCGGCGAACCTTTCTGGGGTGAAGCGAAGACATCGGGCCGCTTTACCTTAAGCCCGCTGACGATGGGCCCGATGACCCGCCGCAAGGTGTTCATCGCCGGTATTCCTCTAAAACGCGCCGACGGAGCGTTTGACGGGGTTCTTTTCGCGGCCATTGATGCGTCATGGCTTGAACAGTCGCTGATGAAGGAGCGGCTTTCGAAAAGCGCAGTAGTCGGTATTGTTGATGGTGACGGTCGTCCTGTGATGACGGGCGGACCCATTGCCATCCCCGTGCTCGGACCGGCAAGAGCTGGTCAGGCAGTCGCAACCGTTCCAATGCCGGACGGCAGGGATTGGCTTTATGCCCGCAGCCACCTTTTTCGCGATCAGTTGTCGGTGGTTTATGCGGAGCCGAAAGCGCCCTTGTTTGCGCCCGTCTGGGAGCATTTCGGCCTCAGCCTGCTCTTGCCGGTTCTCGCGCTGGCGCTGACGATTATCGCGCTGGTGGCGGCGCTCCACTTTTTCCTTGGCCGCTGGATGACGCGGCTGGAGCAATACACCGCTCGGCTTTCGGCGGGCGATTACGCGCACGATGCCCGAAACTTCCGGGCCGCTCCGCAAGAAATCGCCGGACTGGCGGAAAACCTTTTCACCATGGCGAACGTGATCGCCGCGCGGGAAAAGGAAAACCGCGAGATGGTGCGCGAGGTCAATCACCGCGTGAAGAACAATCTCCAGATGATCGCCAGCCTGCTCGAGCTTCAGGCCGGCCAGATTACCGATGCCGTATCGAGGCAGGCGCTTGACCAGACCCGCCTGCGGGTTGCCGCAATTGCCCAGGTCCACCGGCTGCTCTATGAATTCGACGGGGGAAGCGAAGGCGGCGTGGTCGATATGGACCGGCTGGTCGGCGAGCTGTGCGGCCAGGTTCGAAGCTCGTTCTTCGGCGACGAATTCAACATCAAGTGCCATTCCGAAACCGGGTCGGTATCGCTCGATGCGGCCATGCCGATCACCCTGTTTATCGTCGAGACGCTGTCCGATATCTATCGTTCGCTTGCCGAAACGGCGGGCCGGGGCGACGTGTCCCTCAAGCTGCAGCGCCGCGAAGACATTGCGGAACTGACTATCGCCAGCGATGCGATGATCCGCCCGGTGCAGGAGGCCGAGACCATCGGGCAATTGCTGATGCTTGGCTACGCATCGCAGGTGCAGGGCGAATTGACGATCAAGGCCGAAAACGATCTGTGCGTCGTCACGTTGCGCTTTCCCGCAGCGGTGCTCGATCTGCGCTGAGCCGCCGCTTACCACGGGGAACGATCGATGGCCGCATTCGTCTGGGTTTCCGCATGGCTTGCCCCGCTTGCAACGGTGCTGGCGGCGCTGATGACCGCTGCCAATCTGGGCTCGCAGGTTACCGGCTGGGGTTTCGTCGTTTTCACGGTGGCTTCGGTCTCGTGGGCCATCCAGGCGGCAAGCGCGGACCAGACCAACTTGCTGGTTACGCAGATTTTCCTCACGCTCGTCAACATCGTCGGCGCGTGGCGGTGGCTGGGACGGCAGGCGAAATTCGATGAAGGCGGCAAGGCAGCCGCCGAACGCAGCGCCCGGGCGGCGGTGCCGACGCTGTTCTCGATGGCGTCGCTGATCGGATCGACCGTGGCGGGGAGGGATGAGCAGCCGCTGGGCAAATGCGTCGATGCGATGTCCGCGTGCGATACCACGCGCCTCACCTATCTGGTGCTTCGCCAGGGCGGTGTGGGCGGATTTGGTGAAAGTCTGCACGCCATCGACCCGGCGCTGATCCGGTTTACGCCCGACGGTGCCCGGATCGATCTGACCCCGGCGCAATTGAGCGAACTTGCTGTTTTGCCACCTGAAAACTGGCCGACAACGCTGCCGCATCCGCCGCGCGGATAGACGCTGACCCCTTTTTCCCCGGGGCCGGGAACCATGCCCGCGCGGTCCGCTTTACCCAAGCGTAGCTCTCTACAGGGCGAGGAAAAGGAACGAGCCGATGACTGAGCAGACGCCCAATGAGCCGCAGTTCGAAACGCTTCCCGGGCTGGGCGGCGAAACGCATCAGCAAGTTTCGATGGATGGACAAACAGGCGAGACAGCGCACCTCACCACGAACCATGGCATGCGCATCTCGGACAATCAGAACAGCCTCAAAGCGGGCGAGCGCGGTCCGACCTTGCTCGAGGATTTTGTGCTGCGCGAGAAGATCTTCCATTTCGACCACGAGCGCATTCCCGAGCGGATCGTCCATGCGCGCGGTTCGGGCGCGCACGGCTTTTTCGAATGCACTGCTGCCATTCCGGAATTGAGCATGGCCTCGCTGTTTCAGGAAGAGGGCGCCCGCGTGCCTGTCTTCGTGCGCTTTTCCACCGTCGCGGGCGGAGCCGGCTCGGTCGATACACCGCGCGATGTGCGCGGGTTTGCGGTCAAGTTCTACACCGAGGAAGGCAATTGGGATCTGGTGGGCAACAACATTCCGGTGTTCTTCATCCAGGATGCGATCAAGTTTCCCGATCTCATCCATGCGGTGAAAATGGAGGCGGATCGCGGCTATCCGCAGGCGGCATCGGCGCATGACACGTTTTGGGATTTCATCGGTCTGATGCCCGAATCGACCCATATGATCATGTGGGCAATGTCGGACCGCACGATCCCGCGCTCGTTCCGCATGATCGAAGGCTTCGGCGTGCATACGTTCCGGCTGGTCAATGCCGAGGGCGTTTCGACGTTCGTGAAGTTTCATTGGCGGCCCAAGCTTGGCCTGCAATCGACCTGCTGGGACGAGGCGGTGAAGATTGCAGGGGCCGATCCCGATTATCATCGGCGCGATCTGTTCGAAGCGATCGATGCGGGTGATTTTCCCGAATGGGACCTGGCCATCCAGGTTTTCGACGAGGAATTTGCCGCCGCGCAGCCCTATGACGTGCTCGACGCGACCAAGCTGATCCCCGAAGAGGATGTGCCGCTGCAGGTCATCGGCCGGCTGGTGCTCGATCGCAATCCGGACAATTTCTTCGCCGAAACCGAACAGGTCGCGTTCCTGCCGACCAACGTTGTGCCGGGGATCGATTTCTCGAACGATCCTCTCTTGCAAGGGCGCTTGTTCAGTTATCTCGACACGCAGAAATCGCGGCTGGGGACCACCAATTTTCACCAGATTCCCATCAACGCGCCCAAATGCCCCTTCGCCAATTTCCAGCGCGACGGCATGATGCAGACGATGGTTCCCAAGGGCCGGGCCAATTATGAGCCGAACAGCCTTGGCGACAACGGCGAAATCGGTGGGCCGCGCGAATGCCCGGCAACCGGCTTCGTGACCGAACCGATCAATGACGAGCGCAACGATCCGTCGGAAAAGCTGCGCGTACGGGCCGAATCGTTTGCCGATCATTACAGCCAGGCGCGGCTGTTCTATCGCTCGCAGACCGCGATCGAGCAGGCGCACATTGCATCGGCCTTGGTGTTCGAATTGTCCAAGGTGGCGATCGAGGCGGTGCGCGCGCGGGTGATCGGCAATCTGGTGAATGTCGATGCAGACTTGGCCGCGCGCGTTGCCGCCGGGCTCAACATGGCGACACCGCCGGCCAATGCGGCGGCCATCGAGCCCATCGACATGGCGGTCTCCGATCCGCTGTCGATCATCAAGCATGGCGATCCGGTGCTGTCCGGCCGCAAGGTCGCCATCCTGATCGACGACGGTTCCGATAGCGCGGCCATCGCGGATCTGGTCGCGCAAGTGACCGCGGCGGGCGGAACAGTGGCCATCGTCGCGCCCAAAATCGGCGCGATCATGGCCTCGGACGGCCCGATCAAGGCCGACCACCAACTCGCCGGATCGCCTTCGGTGCTGTTCGATGCGGTTGCGCTGGTGCTAACCGAGGCAGCGGCTGGGAAGCTGTGCAACGAGAGCGCCGCCGTCGGTTTCGTGATGGATGCGTTCAGCCACGTCAAGACCATCGGACATGACGCAGGCGCGCAGGCTCTGCTCGACAAGGCGGGCGTGGTGCCGGACGCGGGCGTGGTGCCGCTCGGCGAATTTGCCGCGATTGCCCCGAAGCGGCACTGGGACCGCGAGCCCGGCGTGCGCACTTTGGCCTGACCACCGGGAAATGGGATCGCCCAATGCTGCTCTTGGGGAGCACCATTGGGCGATCGGATTGCCTGCGGCGTGGTGCCGATTGGCGCGTTAGAAGGAGTCCTTTAGAAGTTCAGGCGCGCACCGAACGCATAACGCGCACCAGTATCAACATAATCGAGCACCTGGTTGTTGAAACGACCGGTTGTGATGTTGTTCGAGTTGAGCACGTTGGTGCCTTCCGCGAAGACCTGCGCGAACGACGTGACGTCGTAGCTCACGCGCACATCAACTTGATCAAAAGAACGGCGGAACACCGGGTCGCCGCCTTGGCTCGGCGTGACAACGTATTCCAAGAACCTGCCACGACGGTTGTAGGCAATGCGCGCGGCAAAGCCGTCCTTCTCGTAGAACCCGGTAAGGTTGTAGCTGTTGCCGAGCCCTTCAAGCGCGAACGACGTTGTTGTGGTGGTCACGTCAAATGCGGCGTTGCTGTCCACGAACGTAGCGTTGGCCGACAAACCCAGACCGTCGAGCGGTGAAGGCAGATAATCGAAAGTATGCACGACGTTGAGTTCGATACCCCGCACCGAGGCATTCTGGGAGTTGCGCGGGCGGCGAACGTTGAATGTCGCAGTGTTGGGACCGGTGATGCCGTTGCCGATCGGAAGATTGCTGGCATTGGCAATGGCAAAGGGCTCGGCCGAGCGGGTCTGCACGATGAAGTTGTCGATGCTCTTGAAATAGACCGCTGCCGACAGGGTGGTTGTGGGCGACGGATACCATTCGAGCGAAAGATCGAAGTTGTTCGACGTGTAGGGACGCAGGTTCGGGTTGCCGCCGCTGGCGTCAAGACTTGCCGGACGAGTCACGTCAAAGTTGGTCCGCGGTGCCAGATCGCGGATCTGCGGCCGGGTCAGCGTCCGCGAAGCCGAGAAACGGGCAATGATCTGGTCCGTCAGATTCACCTTGATATTCAGATTGGGCAGGAAATAGTCGTAGCTAGAACGCTGTGCTGCGGCCACCGGCGCACCGCCATTGGCAAACACCGCCTGATAGATCGTCGGATCGTTTGGCACCGAAAGCAGATCGGTCAGGGCCAGTTGTTGGCCGCTCGCGGTCAGCTCGGTGTGAACGTAGCGCGCGCCGATGTTGACTACCCACGGCAATGAACCGAGATCGCCCTTGAGATCGGCTTCGAGGTAACCGGCATAGACCCTTTCCGAGACCGAGAACGAGTTTGGCTGGACAGCGGCTGCAAAGCCATTGGTCGCAGCCAGCAGCCCTGCGGTCGTGCCGGCAGGAAGGCCGCGCGCCGTGTCGCGAGCGGCGGCCTGACCGGCGCTCTCGAGGAAGGCGAAATAGGCGTTGGCATCATAGCCTTGGATCGCCGTGGGCACGGTGCCCGACCCACCGGGTGCGCGCAGCGTCAGCGGGCTGAGCAGCGCGGGCGACGAGCCCTCGTTGTAGCCGCAATAGAGGCACAGCGTGTTGGGATTGGTCTGGATGGTCTGGCTGTTCTTGCGGCGATTGGTATTAATCATGCCGAAGCGGACTGCGTCCAGCACGCCGCCATCCGACTTCCATTCGGTGTCGAACTTGTATTCGAGCACGCGCTCGGCCTCGCTGTTGCCTTGGCGCAGCGCGATGTGCGTGCGGCCCAGCGCCGGATCGGCCAGGTTCGCCCCATAGTTCAGGGTCGATGGGAAGCCATTTCCGGTCGCTTCCTGGAAGCTGTACTGGCTGGGGATGCCGATCACGGTGAAGTAGTTGCGCCCACCAGCAGAATCCGACGCGCGCGACCACGAAACGTCGGCCTTGACGGTGAGGTTGCTGTTTGGCTTCCATTCGATGTTGCCGCCAGCCGCATAAGTTTTGACGAAGCGGTTGTTCGACGTCTGGATGAGGTCGGCATTGCCGTTGGTCGTCAGCGAGGTGACGGTGCGGTTTCCATCGATGGCCGCCGCCGTGTAGCTTGAAGGTTCGAACCAGCTGCCCAGCGCCTGAACGCGGGAATTCACGTTGAACTGGTTATAAAGGCCATCAACGGTGAAGGTCAGGTCATCGGTCGGACGGTACTGAGCGGTCGCAGTTACGCCGATGCGTTCACGCGACTGGTCATCCTGACCCACGTCCTGGTTGCGCGGTGCAAAGACATTGGTGAACAGCGGGTTGGCGGTTGGTCCGACGGCGGTACCGGGAATATAGCCGCGGTTCTGGGTGAAGCGGGTCTGCGCTTCGCGCTTCTGGTAGGAAAACGAAGCGAGCAGGCCGAGCGTGCCGTCAGCAAACGTGTCGCTGATGAGGGCGAAGCCCTGCGGCGTCACCTTGTTGCTATTTCGCTCATACTGGCCCTTGGCCGAAACGACGGCCTTGAACCCTTTGAGATCCAGCGGACGCGGGGTCTTGACGTTAAGCGTCGCGCCAATGCCGCCATCCTGCAGCCGGGCCTGCGAGCTCTTGTAGACATCGGCGCCGCTGATCAATTCTGCTGCCAGAAGGTCGAAGCTGAATTCGCGGCCTTGGTTATCGCTGGCGAAAGTGCGCCCGTTGACCAGCACCGTGTTGAAAGCTGGACCGAAGCCGCGCACAGTGACGAACCGGCCCTCACCGTTGCTGCGATCGATCGCCACGCCGGGAATGCGCTGCAGCGATTCGGCAATGTTGGTATCGGGGAACTTGCCGAGATCTTCCGAGCTGATCGAATCGACGATGCTCAGGGCATTTCTCTTGATGCTGGCGGCGCTGCTAAGGCTGCCGCGAATGCCGGTGACGATGATTTCATCAGATGGAGCCGCCGCGTCTTCAGCCGGAGCGGTCTGCGCAAAAGCAGGTGTCGCGGTGATCATGATCGCAATTGCGAGCGCCCCTGCACTGGCCTGCGCCATGCTCCGCGCCGCGTGCCGTCGGTTTACCCGGTAGTTCGATTTCATAGCATCCTCCCTGCTTGCGAGCGCCTTTCGTGCGAAGGTCGCCCCGTCCTTGCGCTGGTGCCGGGCTGGCTGCCCTCTTCTCAGCGATTCATTTATATGATTTATTCGGGGCCATTGTAAACACCATTTTCGGTGCCTAGTCTTGAGCTTGCAAAGCGCAGCGCAAATGCCTCCCGCCTGGCCGGGAAGACCGGGCCGGAAATGGACGCAAGCGCTGAAACGAAGGGCCGGGGAATGGATACGCTATTGCGCACTGTGGTTGTCGTGGGCGGCGGGAGCGCAGGCTGGATCGCGGCGGCGCGGATTGCCGCGCGCAATGGCACGGGGCCCGATGCGGTCCGCGTGGTGCTGGTGGAATCCTCGGCGATCGGCATCATCGGGGTGGGCGAGGGCACCTGGCCGACCATGCGCAACACGCTGCGCAAGGTGGGAATCAGCGAAACGAGCTTCATCCGCGATTGCGACGCGGCCTTCAAGCAAGGCGCAAAGTTCGTGCGCTGGACCGACGGCACCGATGCGGACGGATATTACCACCCGCTCAATCCGCCGCAGGGCGCGACGCAGATCAACCTTTCCGGGCACTGGCAGCAACGCCAGCAGGATGCGCCGATGGCGTTTGCCGATTCGGTCGATTTCCAGCCGGCGCTGTGCGAGGCGGGGCTTGCCCCCAAGGCGATCACCACCCCCGAATATGGCGCGGTCGCCAATTATGCCTATCATCTCGATGCGGGCAAATTCGCGACCTTGATGCGCGACCACGCCGTCGGCGAACTGGGCGTGGAGCACATCATCGACGACGTGATCGGTGTGCGCATGGCCGATAACGGCGACATTGCGGGGCTCGATCTCAAGCAGCGCGGCGCGCTCGATGGCGACCTGTTCGTCGATTGCACCGGCTTTGCCGCGCTGCTGATCGGCGGTGTCTACGATTCCAAGTTTCGCGATTGCAGCGATGTGCTGTTTGCCGATCATGCGCTGGCGATGCAGGTGCCCTATCCCGATGAGGACAGCCCGATCGCGTGCCACACCATCTCGACCGCGCAGAGCGCCGGGTGGGTGTGGGATATCGGCCTGTGGACCCGGCGCGGCGTGGGCCATGTCTATTCCAGCAGCCACATCAGCCATGATCAGGCCGAAGCCGAGCTGCGCGCCTATATCGGCCCGCAGGCGGACACGCTGACCGCGCGGCGCATCGCCATCCGCGCCGGACACCGCGAAACTTTCTGGTCGCACAACTGCGTTGCCGTGGGATTGTCGGCGGGATTTCTCGAGCCGCTGGAGGCCTCGGCGCTGATGCTGGTGGAGACCGCGGTGGATTGCATTGCCGACCGCTTGCCGCGCACGCGGCCGGTGATGGCGACCATGGCGCGGCAGTTCAATGCCGCGTTTACCCACCACTGGGAGCGGATCATCGAGTTCCTCAAGCTGCATTATCTGCTGACCAAGCGGACCGACTCCGGCTTCTGGCGCGACGTGGTCAGGCCCGAAAGCGTGCCCGAAGGCTTGCGCGAAAAGCTGGAAATGTGGCGCTATCATCCCCCCACCGCGCAGGATTTTCCGCACCAGCCCGAGGTCTTTTCCTGGCCGAGCTATCAATACGTGCTCCACGGCATGGATTTTGCCAACAATCATGCGCGGCTCGCCGAGCTTGACGCCGAGGCGAATACGGCGCGGCGCTGGTTTGCTACCAACGAGCGCGTGCGCAGCCAGGCCATGGCGCAATTGCCCCGACACCGCGAACTGCTGGGCAAGATCAGAACCCACGGCCTGCAGACGGTCTGAGGCGGATGGCGATTACCCCCCTGACCGCCAGCCGCCACGGCACCGTCACGATCGGGCGCCGGCCGGACCCCACTTATGGCGCGCGGCACAACCATGCTGTGCTGGGCGCGAGCGAGATCATGCTGGCACCGGCCGATTTTCCTGTGGTGCTGATGAAGGATGGCGAGACCGGAGCGTTCAGCGTGGTCGCCCTGTTCGGCTTTGCGCCGGGCCAGAACCGTTATGTTATCAATGGTGGCTGGCATGCGACGTGGGTGCCGGGCGCGATGCTGCGCTATCCGTTCTACCGCGACGAGACCGCCCCGCATGGCCTCGCGATCGATGAAGACTGCAGCCTGCTCGGTGCTGCAGGGGGGGAGGCGCTGTTCAGCGATGGTCAGCCGACGCGCTTTACCAAGCAGATTGCCGAGACGATCGCCGCGTTGGTCGATGATATCGCCGCCGCGCAGACGCTTGCCCGGTCACTGGCAGCCAGCGCGGTGGTGCGGCCGTTGACGGTGATCCTGACCGACGCGGGTGGGCATGAAAATCAGATCGATGGCCTCTACGGGATCAGCCAGGCAGCGCTCGATGAGCTGGACGATCGGGCTGTGCTGGCTTTGCACCGCAGCGGCGCCTTGCGCGCGGCGCATGCCATGGCGGCATCGCTTGGCCAGATGGAACGGGTGCGCCAGCTTCACGACCATGCCAGCGCGCAGCCGCTCGCCAGCATGGTTTGCACGATCGCCGACTGAACCCGCGATCAGATGGCCGCGAGGTGCCAGATGATGACCGATTGGGGCCACAGCAGCGGCAGTTCGATCCCGGCATGCATCAGCGCATCGCCCATCACCTCCCGTGGCTCTGCCGCCTCCTCTGCCGGCCATACCGGTGACATGCGGTAGCGCCTCGCCGGATCGAGCCCGTCAAACCGCAACCGCCCGGGCAATGTTGCCGGATGCCCTTCGAGCAGCGCATAGGAAAACAGCGCCTCCGACCGGTCGCGCGCGACAATGCCAAAGACGTCGCGCTCGGGCGGGGTGTCGATGCGCACCCTGTCGCCGCCATGGATCAGCGCGCGGTGCCGTTTGTGGAGCGCGATGGCGGCGGCAAGTTCGCCCGCCTCGCCCTCGGTCAGCTCGCGCAAGTCCATTTCCAGCCCCATGTGACCGAACAGCGCAACCCCGGCGCGCATCGCCATGCTGATCCGGCGGCCGGTGATGTGGCAATCGCGCGGGCCGACATGCGCGCCCAGCAGCGCGCAAGGGAAGAAATAGGAAGCGCCGCGCTGGATGCGCAGGCGATCGATCGCGTCGTTGCTGTCCGACGTCCAGAGCCGCTGCGTGCGCTGCAGGATGGCGTAATCCGCGCGGCCTCCGCCCGAGGCGCAGCTTTCGATTTCCACGTCCGGATGCGCGGCGCGGACCCGGTCGATCAGCGCATAGAGCGCCAGTGTCTGGGCATGCACCGCTGCGTGGCCATCGCCGTTGCCGGGATGGTTGATGTCCCGGTTCATGTCCCATTTGAGGTAGCCGATCGGGTGATCGCGCAGCAGCGCGTCGATCTGTGCGAAGAGGTATTCGCAGACCGCCGCCTTGCTCAGATCGAGCACAAGCTGATGGCGCGAGAGCACTTGCGCGGTGCCCGGCAAGGCAAGCACCCAATCGGGATGCGCGCGGAACAGGTCGCTGTCGGGATTGACCATTTCGGGTTCGACCCACAAGCCGAACTCCATCCCCAGCGCGCGCACGTGGTCGATCAGCGGGGCAAGCCCATCGGGATAGACCGCCGCGCTCACCGTCCAATCGCCCAGCCCCGCCCGGTCGCTGCGCCGCGCGCCGAACCAGCCATCGTCGAGCACGAAGCGCTCAACGCCAAGCGCGGCGGCGCGGGTCGCGAGATCGGCCAGCACGGCGGGATCGTGATCGAAATAGATCGCTTCCCAGCTGTTGTAGTGCACCGGGCGCGGGCGCGCCGTGATGCACGGATCGACGATTGCGGTGCGCACGAATTCGTGCAGCCGCTGCGATACGGCGTTGAACCCGCGCTCGCCGACCGCGACGAACAAAGTCGGCGTGGTGTAGGCTTGATCCTGCGCAAGGCGCACTTCGCCCGGCAGCAACAGTTCGCCAAACTGCACCGCGCCGCGTCCGTCGGCCAGCCGTTCGATGCGCCGGGCATGGTTGCCGCTCCACGCCAGATGCAGCGCCATGACCTCGCCCTGCCGTTCGCTGGCATCTGCGGACGCGAGCATCGCGCCGGGAAAGCAATCGTGCGAGGTCCGGCCGCGGCGATTTTCGCGCACCACTGCGCCGATCTCGAGCGGCGCGCGCCGGGTCATGAATTCGCCCGCCCAGCGTCCGGAGAAGTCGATATGGTCGCTCGCCCACACCGGCAGCGGAAGGACCGGGGCCGCGAGATGATCGAGCGTGCAGACCGCAGGGTGCCGGTTGATGAGCTGCGCGGCGCAGCGCAGCACGCCGGTCGCGCTGTCGAGAGCCAGCGTGTGGATCAGTTCGAGCGCATTGGCGGCATCGACCGAGGTCAGGGTGATCGTCGCTCCGGCAATGACACAGTCGATCAGCACGGGCTTCGGCGCAAAACCGGCGCCGTCGCGGTGCACCGCAAGGCCTGGCGCGCCGACATAGCCCGATGCCATGAGCGGCGTCAGCGTGATGCGCGGCTCGACCGCGGGCGCATTGGGGGGGATGGCCCGGACCAGCGATGCCGCCACCGATTCGGGCGTTGTCGCGGCGTGCAAGGCGGCGCCAAAGTAGAGGATCGACGCCTCGCCGCCCCGCAGATCGAGCATCAATGTGGTGCCTGCCGCATCGATGCGGACGAACGGGTCGTGCTGATGGCTGGCCGACATTGTGGTACTCCAGAGAGGCGGGCGGGCATCGCCCGAAGAACAATTATAATATAATTATTGCCAAAACGAAGCGAGTCAGCAAGATGGCACTAGTGAGCTGAACGCGGTGGGGACTTATGCTGGGCGTTTGTTACTATCCTGAACATTGGCCGGAAGCGCGCTGGGCGCAGGATGCCGCACAAATGCGCGCGCTTGGCCTGACCACCGTGCGCATCGGCGAGTTTGCCTGGGGCCGGATGGAGCCCGATCCGGGCCGCTACGAATTCGCATGGCTCGACCGCGCGATCGAAACGCTCGGCGCGGCCGGAATGCGCGTGGTTATCGGCACGCCGACCGCGACCCCGCCGAAATGGCTGATCGATGCCCACCCCGAGATTTTGCCGGTCGATATCCACACCGGCCACGTGCGCGGTTTCGGATCGCGGCGGCATTATGATTTTTCCTCCGAGGTCTATCTGACCGAGGCGCTGCGCATAACCAGCCTGCTGGCAGAGCGCTATGGTGCCAACCCGCATGTGATCGGCTGGCAGACCGACAACGAGCTGTGCTGCCACGATACCGCGATGAGCGGATCGCCCGCCGCGCGCGATGCGTTTCGGCGCTGGTGCGCAGAGCGGTATGGCACGGTCGAGGCGCTCAACGCGGCCTGGGGCAATGTGTTCTGGTCGATGGAATACCGCAGTTTCGATGAAATCGAGCTGCCCATTCTGGCGGTGACCGAGACCAGCCCCTCGCACCGGCTGGCCTATCGGCGCTTCTCCTCCGATCAGGTGGCGCGCTGGCACGCGGCGATGGTGGCGGCGATCCGCGTCCACGCGCAAGGACAGTGGGTGACGCATAATTTCATCCCGATGGACATGACCGGGGTCGACAATGCCGGGATCTGCGAACCGCTCGATTTCGTGAGCTTCGACAGTTATCCGCTCGGCATCTCCGATATGGCGCTGGCCCGCGCGCCGGCCGCCGAGATCAAGCCGTTCATGCGCACTGGATTGCCCGATCTTACCGCGATGTACCTCGATCAGACCCGGGGCCTCTCCAAAGGGGCCTTCTGGATCATGGAGCAGCAGCCGGGCCCGGTGAACTGGGCACCGCACAATCCAATGCCCGCGCCCGGCATGGTGCGGCTCTGGACTTTGCAGGCGTTTGCGCACGGCGCGGCCTGTGTCAGCTATTTCCGCTGGCGGCAGGCACCCTTTGCGCAGGAACAAATGCATGCGGGCCTCTTGCGCCCCGACCATGAGCCCGCCGAGGCCTGGCCCGAAATCGAGCAAGTGGCAGCCGAGCTCGATGCGCTGGGATCGCTCGCGGAAAAAGCCCCGCAAAGCGAGGTGGCGCTGATCGTCGACATCGAATCGCGCTATGTCAGCGACATCGAAAGGCAGGGCGCCGGTTATCATTATGACCAGCAGGTCTATGCCTATTACAGCGCGCTGCGCGCGCTCGGCCTCGATGTCGATTGCGTGGCACCGGGTCATGATCTTGCCGGATACAAGCTGGTTGTCGCGCCCGGCCTCACCATGCCCGATGAAGCGGCGCTGGCGGCGCTTGAGGCAAGCGATGCGCTGATCGTGCTGGGTCCGCGCTCGGGCGCAAAGACCAAGGAACTTACCGTACCAGATACTTTGGCACCGGGCCGGCTGCGCGCCCTTGTGCCGGTTCGCGTGCGGGCGGTGGAGACGTTGCGGCCCGATTGCAACGGCGCGCTGATTGCGGGCAATCAGCAATTCGCATCGGGCACCTGGTGCGAGGTTCTCGACGTTTTGGGCGGCGAAGTGCTTGCCACCTACGAAACTGGCGCGGCGGCCGTGGTGCGCAGCGGGCGTGCGACCTATGTCGGCTGCGTGACCGACGCTGCCTATTTGCAGCAACTGTTCGAAGGTCTGGCCGCGCAGGCGGGGCTGACGACCATGGCGCTGCCAGCGACACTCAGGCTGCGGCAACGCGGCACGATGATGTTCGCCTTCAATTATGCGGCCGAACCGGTTGACGCACCAGCGCCCGAAGGCGCCGCATTCATCATCGGCACGCGCAATGTGCCGGCCTATGGCGTTTCGGTCTGGCGCACCGGCTGAGCCATCACGACAAGCAAGTCGACGGCCACATGAAAACAGGCCGCGGACCAAAAGAGGATAAATGATGGCAATTGGCAGTGCAGCGCAGCTCTTCGTCTTCGCCATGGTCATGGCGCTGATCGGCGGGCTGACCTGGTGGCAATGCCGGTCGCCCCATCGCCGGAGCAAGGATGACAGCCGCGAATTCTTTCTCGCCAGCGGCGGGCTGACCTGGGTCTATGTCGCCGGGTCGATCACGATTACCAATCTGGGCACCGAACAGCTGGTTGGCAACAACGGCGGGCAGACGCTCATCCTTGCGTGGTGGGAACTGGCGGGGTTTGTCGGCCTGCTGATCCTCGCGCTGGTCTTCGTGCCGATCTATTATCGCAACAATTGCACCACCACCACCGAGCTGCTCGAGCAGCGCTATGACGATGACCGCATCCGGACGATGATTTCGGTGCTGTTCATGAGCGGCTATGTGTTCATCAGCATGCCCTCGGCGCTTTATACCGGATCGCTGTTCTTGCAGACCGTGTTCGGCATCCAGGCGCCGCAGATGGTGCTGGGCACGGGGATCGCCATTATCGGCGGCTGCTATGGATTGCTCGGCGGTCTGCGCGCCGTCGCCGTTTCGGAGACCTTTGCGGGCATCGGTCTGCTGGTGATCTGCTCCGCGCTGGTGCTTCTGGCGCTTGGTGCGGTCAATTTTGACCTGAGCGGCATCCCCGCCGACCGCGTGACCCTGATCGGCAGCCCGGACAGCCCGATTCCGTGGCCGACACTATTCACAGGCATGCTGTTTATCCAGATATTCTATTGGTCGACCAACCAGGCGATCACCCAGCGGGCGATGGCCTCGCCCACCGTGCGCGAGGCGCAGAAAGGCGTGCTGGCGGCAGCGGCGATCCGGATCCTGATCGTGCCGGCCATCGTCGTGCTGCCCGGTGTGGTGGCCTACAAGCTTTACGGCAATATCGGCGACCGCGCGTTCGGCACGCTGATCGGCGATCTGCTGCCGCCGTGGCTGTCGGGCATTTTCGCGGCGATTTTGGTGACCAGCGTCGCGACCCATTTCGTCGCCGTGCTCAATTCGGCGGCGGCTCTCTATGTCTGCGACATTCACCAGAAATATGTGAACCCCAAGGCGGCCGTCGGCCGGGTCAATTCGGTTGTTTCGGGGGTCTGCATCCTGATCGCGATCGCGATGATCCCGGTCTATTCGAGCGCGACGAGCATCATCAACCTGCTTCAGCAGATCAACGGGCTGCTCAGCATGCCGATCCTGAGCGCGTTTATTGTCGGCCTGTTGTTTGCCAATGTGGAAGCGATGGCGGCGATTGCCGGCGTCGTGTTCGGCGTGCTGCTCTACGCGTTCTTCACTTTCGTCTATGCCCCCTTCGGCTTGCACTACATCCATCTGATGCTGGTGACGCTGATCCTGACGGTGGGGTTCGGGCTGAGTGTCAACCGCATCGTCTTCGGCCGAACCGCGCGGTTCGTCGGCTTCAAGGCCGCATTCCGCAAAGTCGATCGCTCCGCCGCGTAGGACGTCATGTGCGCCGGGCGATCAGCCCATGATGCGGCCCCCGTCGATGATCAGCGCCTGGCCGGTGATCATCGACGATGCCCGCGAGGCGAGGAACAGCGCGGCCTCGGCCACGTCGCACCCGGTTATCAGCGACTTGAGGCTTTGGGCATCGATGCACTCCTGCACTGCGTCGGGTTTCATCCACAGCGACTTCTGCCGTTCGGTCACCACCCAGCCCGGGATCAGCGCGTTGACCCGGATCCGGTCGGGACCAAGTTCGCGGGCGAGCGAACGGGTGAGGCCGATGATCGCTGCCTTTGCGGTAACATAGGCGGGATAACCCGACAGGCCGAGATAGGACGAATTCGAGCCGACATTGATGATCGCGCCGTGCCCGCGCGCGCGCATCGCGCCGACCACGGATTGCGCGGTGAAGAAATGCGGCCGCAGGTTCGTGGCGAGCGAATCATCCCATGCCTCGACCGACAAAGCGTCGATGGTATGCCGATCATCGCGCGCGGCGTTGTTGATAAGGCAATCCACCGCGCCGAAATCCGCGATTGCCGCCTGCAGGGCAGCGATGTCGCGAATGTCGCAGGCGCGGAACCAGGGCCGCCGGCCTTGCTGCGCCGCGATGGCATCGACCAAGGCCTTGCCGCCTTCTGCCGACAGCGATACAAAGCCGACGTCAGCGCCGATGGCCGCGAAGGCATGGACCAGATAAGCCCCGATCCCGGATCCGCCACCGGTTATGAACACCCGGCTGGATGCAAGATCGGCATAGCGTGTATAGGCGAAGTCGGTCACGCCTTCGGCTGCTATCAGTTTGGATTGTTGCGGCGCGCTCGCCTCGCCTTCGTGGCTGTCATGCATTACCAAAAGCCTCTCGCTCTCCTGTTCGGGTGCACTTTACACAAAAGAACAGATATTATATGATAATTTTATCGACTGTCGCTCCGGTCGAAGCGCATGCGTTTCAGGCTGAAGAATGTTCAACATTACCAAGAGGCCTGACAAACCATAATGCCTGACGGCAATCGCCCAACCAAACCCCTTCGCAGCGCCCACAGCTACGGCAAGATCGATCGCGACGGGTTCATTCACCGCAGCTGGATGAAGATCGAGGGCCTGCCCGACGATGTTTTCGACGGGCGTCCGGTGATCGGCATCTGCAACACATGGTCTCAACTCACGCCGTGCAACATTCATTTGCGCGATATTGCCGAACATGTCGCGCGCGGGGTTTGGGAAGCAGGCGGGCTCCCGCTCGAATTTCCGGCGATGTCGCTGGGCGAGACGCAGATGCGGCCGACAGCGATGCTTTTTCGCAACCTCCTGGCGATGGAAGTGGAGGAATCAATCCGCGGCAATCCGATCGACGGGGTGGTGCTGCTGGGCGGCTGCGACAAGACGACACCGGGCCAGTTGATGGGCGCGGCGAGCGTCGATCTCCCGACGATCGTCATTTCGTCGGGGCCCATGCTCAACGGCAAGTTCAAGGGCCGGGATATCGGCTCGGGCACCGATGTCTGGCGGTTTTCGGAAGATGTGCGCGCGGGGCAGATGCCGATTGGCGACTTCATGGCGGCCGAGAGCGGCATGTCGCGCTCTCCCGGCACGTGCATGACCATGGGCACGGCCTCGACCATGGCCTGTCTGATCGAGGCCATGGGCCTCTCGCTGGCCTATAACGGAACCATTCCAGCGGTCGATTCTCGCCGACGTGCGATGGCGCATCAGAGCGGTCGGCGGATCGTCGGCATGGTTCGCGACGATATCTGCCTGTCGCACGTTGCCACGCGCGCCGCGTTTGAAAACGCAATCAAGGTGCACGCGGCGATCGGCGGCTCCACCAACGCCGTGCTGCACTTGCTGGCACTGGCCGGCAGGCTTGGGGTCCCGTTGTCGCTCGAGGATTTCGACCTGCTGGCGCGCGATGTACCGCTGCTCGTCGATCTTCAGCCCTCGGGCCGGTACCTGATGGAGGATTTCCATTATGCCGGCGGATTGCCGGCGCTGATGGCGGCAATGGCGCCGCTGCTCGATCTTGCCGCGCCGACGGTGAGCGGCCGGCCGCTGGGCGAGCTCATTGCCGGGATGGAGATTTATGACGGCAATGTGATCCGCACCGCGGTCGATCCGGTGAAGCCCGACTCAGGGCTTTGGGTGCTGCGCGGCAATCTTGCTCCGCTCGGCGCCATCGTGAAGCCGAGCGCGGGGACGCTGGAATTGCTCAACCATCGCGGCCGCGCGGTCGTTTTTGAATCGATCGAGGATTTCAAGGCGCGGATCGACGATCCCGATCTGGCGGTCGACAAGGATTCCGTTCTCGTGCTCAAAGGCTGCGGGCCGAAGGGCTATCCCGGCATGCCTGAGGTCGGCAACATGCCGTTGCCCGCCAAGCTGCTCGAACAAGGGGTGCGCGATATGGTCCGCCTGTCGGACGCGCGGATGAGCGGCACGGCGTTTGGCACGGTCATTCTCCACATCGCCCCCGAAGCTTCGGCAGGCGGGCCGCTCGCCGTGGTCCAGAACGGCGATGAGATCCTGTTTGACGGAGCCAACCGCCGTCTCGAGCTGCTGGTCGACGAAGCCGAACTGGCGCGGCGCCTCGCCGCGTGGGAGACGCAGGCCAAGCCGGTCGTCGCGGCCCGGGGCTACGCACGGCTCTATGTCGAGCATGTGTTGCAAGCCGATCAGGGATGCGATCTGGATTTCCTTGTCGGCAGCAGCGGCAGCGTCGTCACGCGCGAATCGCATTGATGGCCGGCGCGTTGCCCGGGTTTGCGGAGGGCAGCGCCGGGGGGCCACTGGCCTTTGGCGATTGGGGCACGAGCCATCTGCGGCTGTGGCTCTGCGACGGCGATGCGGTGCTCGATTCGCGCACCGGACCGGGGCTCGCGCCGATCAACGCGGCGGGGCAGCGCGCCGCCGATGTGTTTGTGGAGGAAATCGCACCGTGGCGACGCGCGCACGGCGCGTTTGAAGTGCTGCTGTGCGGCATGATCGGATCCAATATCGGCTGGACCGATGCGGGCTATGTTGCCTGCCCCGCCGTGCCGCACGATCTGGCGGCGGCGGCGAAGACCGTCATCGCCAGCGACGGATCGCCGTGTGCGATCGTGCCTGGCCTTGCATGCACCGGTCTGCTGGGCGGGCCCGACGTGATGCGCGGCGAGGAAACGCAGATCGTGGGCGCACTCGCGCTGATGCCGTCGCTGGCAAGCGGGCGGCATCTGCTGTGCCTTCCCGGTACCCACAGCAAATGGGCAATTGTCGAGGACGGCGCGATCGTCGCTTTTCAAACGGCGCTGACCGGCGAGCTTTTTGCCGTGCTGCAAGCGCACAGCATTCTCCTGGCGCGCACCGCCGTGCCCGCTGACGATCAGGGTTTCATGGACGGCGCGGCGCGGGTGCGCGATGCGGGCCCCGCCCAATTGCTGCAACTGCTGTTCGAAACACGCAGCCGTCAGCTCCGACTGGGCATGGCGGCGGATCAGGCCACGGGGTTCCTGTCAGGCTTGCTGGTGGGCGCGGAGATCGCCGCCATGGCCGGGCTGCTGGGTCCGGTCTTCGGGCCTGTGGTTCTGGTCGGCGCGCCTGCACTCACGGCGCTTTATGGCCGGGCATTGCACGCATTCGGGCACCACGCGAGCGAGATCGATGGTGCGCAGGCAGTGCGCGCGGGGCTGGCCCGCCTGCACCGCGCAATAGGGAGCCTGTCATGAACGCGCCGCGACCGATCATTGCCATCTTGCGCGGAATCGAACCCGGCGACGTGGTCGCCGTCGCCGAAGCGATCGCAGCGGCGGGGATCACGATGATCGAAGTGCCGCTCAATTCGCCCGATCCGTTGACCAGCATTGCCCGCCTCGCCGCCGCGCTGGGCGATCGCTGCCTCTGCGGCGCGGGCACGGTGCTGCGCATCGCCGATGTCGAGGCGGTGCACGCCGCCGGCGGACGGCTGGTGGTGACCCCCAATACCAACCCCGCGGTCATCGCGCGCAGCGCCGCGCTCGGCATGATCACGATGCCAGGCTTCGCCACCGCGACCGAGGCTTTCGCCGCGATCGAGGCGGGCGCGTCGGGCTTGAAGCTCTTTCCCGCCGCCACCTATGGCCCGGCGCATGCCAAAGCGCTGAAGGCGGTGTTGCCGCCCGCCATCGACCTCTACGCGGTGGGCGGTGTCAATGCAGACAGCGCGGCGCAATGGATCGCAGCGGGCGTTACCGGTTTCGGGCTGGGCAGCGATCTTTACGCGCCCGGGCGTTCCGCCGCCGATGCCGGCAAGCGCGCGGCCGATTTTGTCGCAGCCTTTGATGCGGCGGCGGAGCGGTGACTCCCGATCATGTCATCCCCGCCAATGCTGTGCTGGGCGAGGGCATCCAGTGGCACGGCGAGGCGGGGCTGTGGTGGACCGACATCCAGTCGAGCGCGATCTTCCAGCATGATCTGGGCAGCGGCGTCACCCGGCGCATCGCCGCGCCCGAGCGGGTGGGGTCGTTCGCGCTGATCGCGGGCGCGGACGATCTGCTGTGTGCTTTCGCCACGGGCTTTGGCCGGTTCGATCCCGCTTCGGGCGCGCTGGATTGGCTTTACCAGATCGAGACTCCCGGTGGACCGCGCCGGTTGAATGACGGGCGGGTCGATCGCATCGGCAACTTCTGGGCCGGGACGATGGTCGAGAAGGGTACGTCGCGCGATGCCGCGCTGTATCGGCTGGCCCGCAACGGGACACTGCGCGCCTGCATCGAAGGCGTGACGATTTCGAACGGCCTGTGCTGGAGCCCGGACGGCAGCGTCATGTACTTCGCCGACAGCCCCGCCCGGGTCATCTATGCCTATGCCGTCAATCCCGCCGATGGCACGCTCGGCCCGCGCCGCATATTCGCGACCACGCCCGTGGGTGCCTTTCCCGACGGTGCCACAGTGGATTGCGAAGGCTGCTTGTGGAGCGCGCAGTGGGGCGCATCGCGGGTGGTGCGCTACCGCCCCGACGGCACGATCGATCAGATACTTTCCTTGCCGGTTTCCCAGCCCACCTGCGTTGCCTTTATCGGCCCGGACCTGCGCATGCTCGCGATCACCACCGCACGCGACGAGCTTGAACCGGGCGCGCTGGTCGAGCAGCCGCTGGCAGGTGACATCCTTGTCTATAAAACCACTGTGGCCGGACTTCCAGAAATGCGATACGACCCCGCTGCGGGGTAATTACATGGTTGAATTAAGGCAAAAGGGCGGGCGTAGCCGGACCCATCAGGTTATGCATGAATTGGGGCAATCCATCGCGGTCGGCGACTATGGCCCGTGCAATCCATTTCCAATCGAGGCCGAGCTGTGTCGGCGGCTTGGTGTCAGCCGCAGCGTGCTGCGCGAAGCGGTCAAGATGCTTACTGCCAAGGGCATGCTCGGTTCGCGCCCGCGGCAGGGCACGTATGTGGAACCCGAGCGTGTCTGGAACCTGCTCGATCCCGATGTCCTGAGCTGGCTGCTCGAGCGCAAGTTCTCGCGCGAGTTGCTGCTTCAGTTCATGGAAGTTCGGCTGGCGATCGAGCCGATGGCCGCGCGGCTCGCGGCGCGCGCGGGCGATACCGAAGCACGCGGCGCAATCGCGCTGGCGCTGGCGCGCATGGAAGCGGCCGAAACCGGCGGCGACGATCCGCTTGAATCGGACATCGCCTTTCATGTTGCCATCCTGCAGGCGAGCGGCAATCCGTTTTATGCCAGACTGCGCGATCTGATCGCCGCCGCGCTGAAGACCTCGATCCGGCTTACCAACGCGGCCAAAGGCGTCCGGCTCGCGAGCATCGCCGAACATGCGGGCGTGTTTAATGCGATCAAGTCGGGCGACGAGGACGCCGCGGGCAATGCCATGCGGGTCCTGATCACCGAGGCGATGGTCCTGGCCAAGGCGCTCTAGCCAAGGGCTGCGGCGCCCCGCGCCGAGGCTCAGCCGATCGTTTTGGCGAGCAGTGCGTTGATCGCCGCCTTGTTGGTCATGTAAACGACCCGCCCGACCTCGTGCCCGCCGCGATACCCGATCAGGGTCGATTGCTTCTGCACGCCGAGCGCTTTCCAATCGGCCTTTTGCTTGTCGTAGTTGATCGAGAGGATCAGCAGGTTGTTGTACTGCGGCGCGGCCGTTGTCTCCTTGATCGTGCGGCCCTGCGAGGCGCAGACCGGGCACCACCATGCCTTGACATCGACAAGGATAGGGCGGCCGCTCGCTTGCGCCGCTGCCAGCGCGGCGGGAGTGAAAGGCTGGCGTTCGGCGGCGGCGGCGGGCGCGGCAAACGAGACAGCGGCAACGGCCAGCATCGCGCAAGTGGTGAGGGGACGGAACATGGGATGCAATCTCCGGAACAATGTCTACCGGGTTCGCCGCGGCCGGCGCGGCGGTTACATCAGGCGATCGCGCGGGACCGGAAAAGCGCCGCCGCCGCAATCGCAGCCGCAAGGAACGCCGCGATCGGCAAGGCGTGCATGATCGCTGCCGCCCCGCCTTCGCCGCGCAGCATGACACCCGCGGCGGCCCGGATGAAATGCGTCAGCGGAAAGATGTTGCCGATTGCCTGCGCCCAGCCCGGCAGCGTGGCGAACGGGTAGAGGAAGCCTGAGAGCAGCATGGCGGGCAGATAGAACGCGACCGCGCCTTGCAAAGCCGCAATCTGCGTTTTTGCGCGCGCGGCAATCGCATAGCCGAGGACAAAATGTGCCGCCGCGAATAGCGGCAGGATCGCCACCAGCGCCAAGAGGCTGCCGCGCAGCGGCAGAGCGAACAGCCAGACGCCGGCCGCCATGACCGCGATGCCCTGAACCGTCCCGATGAGGACATAGGGCATCAGTTTGCCCAGCAACACTTCGCTGCCGGACAAGGGCAGGATCATCAATGCCTCCCAGGTGCCGCCTTCGCGTTCGCGCGCGAGGCTCAATGCGCCGAGCATGATCATCGCGATCATCACGGTCACGCCGACAAGCCCGGGAAGAAAGGTCCAGTCGGCCCGTGCCTCGGGATTGTAAAGCCGCTCGACCGCCAGCCCCGGCCCGGCGACATCGGCGCGTTCGGCAAGTGTGCGCCAGTACACCGCTTCGATCCGGGCGGTCGCTGCCGACGTCAAGGCCGCGTTGCTGGCATCGACCACGATCCGCAGCGGCCGTACTTTGGCAAATGGATTGGCGAAGGAACGCGTCTCGGGGACCTCGACCCCGATGACGACATCGCCGCTGCGCACCAGCGCCTCGGCGGTGCCGGATAGTCCTACTGCGGCGACAGCGATATTGGGCTGCATGCGCAGCGCTTTCGCCGCCGCTTCGGCATTGCCGATGGTGGGCGCCGCGACCGCGACGTTTACCGCGGCATCGGGCCGGATTGCTGTGCCGAACAGGATTATCTGCAGCAGCGGCACGACCAGCAGCAAGGTCAGCGCAACCCGGGTCCGCCGCAAGCGTGTCCATTCGGCGGCGGCCACAGCGGCGATGCGGTGCGCCGCGCTCATCGCCGCACCTGCGCGAGGAGGGCTGCTTCGAGCGAGCCCGCACCGGCCGCGCCTATCAATGCCGCCGGTGTCGTTTGCATCCCCGCCTGCCCGTTCGCGTAGAGAATGATCTGCGCGAGGTGTTCGGCCTCGGCAAGGTCGTGCGTGCTGACCACCACCGCGTGGCCGCGCGCCGCAAACGATGCCATCCAGCCCCAGATCAGCGCCCGGGTGATCACGTCGAGCCCCGCCGTGGGTTCGTCGAGCAGCAACAGCATCGGCGCATGGATGACGCTGGCGGCGAACTGGACACGCCGCGCCCAGCCGCCCGAGAGCACGCCGAACCGGCGCTGCGCGACTTCTTCGAGCCCGTATTCGCCGAGTGCGTCGCCGATCGTGCCGCGCGCGAGGCCATGGACGCGCGCGTGAAAGCTCAGGTTCTCGGTCACGGTAAGCTCGGGGTAGAGCGCCAGACGCTGGCTCATGTAGCCGATCCGGCGGCGGTCGATGCGACCGGACCCGATTTGCGCGCCAAGCACAGTGCCCCGTCCGTCATCGGGCGCGACCAGCCCCGCAAGCATCCGGAGCGTTGTCGTCTTGCCGCCGCCGTTTGCGCCAACGAGGCCCAGGAGATCGCCCGCAGCGATGCGGATCGTGACGCCGCGCACGACCATGCGCCCGTCGAACGATTTCGACAGCCCGCTAACATCGACGACGGCGCTATCCATGACGATAGGCGAAGCCGCCGAACATGTGCTTGCTCGCTTCCGCTCCCAGGACGACGACCGTTTCGCCGGCTTCGGCCTGCGCGCGCAATGTATCCAGCGCAATCCAGATCGCCGCAGACCCGGTGTTCCCGATCCGGTCCGCCTGGACAAACACCCGTTCGGGCGCGAGGCCGAAATGCGCGGCGGCGAGCGCCCCGATCCGCCCGCTTACCTGATGCGGGACAACGCGGTGCGCGGCCTCGATCGGAAACCCCTGCATCCGCGCGGCAGCGGCGCCCGCGTCGAACAGGCGGTGTCCTTCGGCCCGGATTGCCGCGAAGTCGTGGTCGAACCGCTGCCTGTGGTGCTGGCGCGAGATACCCGGCGGGCGTCCGCCGCCAAGCGCGCCGAACCATGCGGCTTCGATCGAGGAACCGCCGGTCTGGAGCGCGCCGACGATCACCGCACCCGCGCCATCGCCCATCTGCACCATATTGACGATCTGGTCCGCTTGGCCGTCCAGCGTCGCGGGATCGAAAAACAGCGAGCCGGTCTCCGAACCGACAATCGCGACTGGCCCGCTGCCCGATGCGATCAGCCCGAACGCAATCATCAGCGCGTTGGCAAAACCGGTGCAGGCCTGGCGCAATTCGATATGCGGCCCATCATAGCCCAGCCGGTCCGCCACAATGGCGACATTGGCGGGCAGGGGCTGGTCGGGGGTAGTGGTATGGCCGATCAGATAGGCAAGATCGCGCGGGCTCAAGCCTGCGGCCGCGAGCGCGGCGCGCACCGCTTGCGCGGCAAGATCGGCGTTCGTTTGGCCGCTGCGGGCACCTGGTTGGCGGGCGGCGAAGTCGCGGCTGAGATGGCGGCCCGCAACGCCGAGCCGCGCCGCGATCGCTCCGGCTTCGCGGACTCGCGAAAAGCCGAAGCCACGCTGCATCGTCGCGATCAGATCCGGGGTTGCAACCACGCTGCCCGGCAGCGCCTGGCCGCTGCCGAGCACCCCGATCCGGCCCTTCGAAAGCCAGGGCGGCGCGCTCATGCCCGGAGCAGGCCGCGCGGGAGCAATCGGATGTCGGCCCGCAACCGCGCGGGGTCGACCTCGAGCGCCTCGAACGCATCGGCAGCAAGCGTGAGCACGTTTGCCAGCGCTTCACGCGCCGATTGGGCGACATCCTCGAATTGGCGGCCATCGGCGCGCGAGAGCACAATCGATCGGCTGAGCCGGACGTGGCCGATCTCGTCAGAGCGAATGCGCGAGAGCATGTTCGCCACCGTCCGATCGCGTGCCGCCGGCGCACGGGGCCGGAGCAGCCGACTGAGAATTGTGCAAACCCCGGCGTCGATGGCGGCGATCCGGGCAAGATGCGCCAGCGCCGATCCGCGCCCCAGATCGATATGAAAGCGCCGCGCGGCCCGGCGCATCGCCGCCGTCTCGACGACCGGCAGGCTCTGCGCAAGCGACTGCAGCAAACCGTCGTGGACGCGCTCTTCGTCGGCGATCATGCCGAGCGCTGCGGCGGTTGCCGGATCGGCGTCGTTCGCGGCGAGACCATCGAAAGCCAGCGCCGCCGCTTCCTCGCCGCAACCGAGCAAGGGTACCAGCAACGCAAGCGCATGCGCGGCATGGCTATCGAGCCCGACCTCCGCCAGCTGCGCGCGCGCCGGAGCGGGGCGTGCCGTAAAGCAAAAATTCCTTGGCTCTCTGGTTGTCATGTTGCTGGCGCTCCGCGCTGTTCAAAGCTCGTCGAGCCGCTTACTTGTTCGCAGGTGCGCCCTGAGCGGTTACGCGGTGCGGCGCATTACCGCTTGCCTCGCGCCAGGATTTAAATCGTTCCTTCCCGGACCCGAACCGCCCCGCAGCGCGTTCTTGGTTCATCTGCATAAAGGATAAGTACGATGCGAAGATTCATTTACGCGGCCCTTCTGGCCACGATCGCGGTGCCGGTGATCCCGGCGACAGCTGGCGCAAGCAGCGCCGGCGGGGCCGCGCAAGAGCGTGATCGCGATAACAATGGCCGGTACGATCAGGACAACCGCTGGCAGAACCGCACTTACGATCCGCGTGAACGGGCCGAGGAGCGGCGCGAAGATCGCCGCGACGATCGCGCTTACAACCGCGCGCTCGAACGCCAGTCCGACCGCCAGCGCCGCAATCGGCAACAGGCGCGGGTCTCGTGGCAGAACTACAATCGGTACGACTACAATCGCCCCGATCCGCGCTACGGTAGCTATTCGGCCGATCGGTATTACCGCGACAGCAGCTATTACCGGCCATACACGCTCTCGCGCAACGACCGCGTCTATCGCGGCTCGAACGGACGGTACTATTGCCGGCGCAACGATGGCACGACCGGCCTGATCATCGGCGCGCTCGGCGGCGGAGTTCTGGGCAATGCGATTGCACCGCGCGGCTCGAAGACGCTCGGCGCGCTGCTGGGCGGCACGACGGGCGCGCTGCTCGGTCGGTCGATCGGCCGCGATGGCGTGCGCTGCCAATAAAGCGGCCAAGCGCACTGGCTATGTGGGGGAGCGCTGTGCGCTCCCCCTTTTGTGTGCGCCACCTTCGCGTTCAGGTGGGCTGATCATCTGCGGAGCCGATCGACAGCCGGTAATCCAGCGTCACCAGCGCGCCGCCGCCATCGGCGGGGGTGATGTGACAGGACCCGCCCAATTGCCCGGCAAAGGCATTCATCAGCTGCTGGCCCATCGATCCGATCACGGCGAGGCAATCGAAACCGGTACCGTTGTCGCGGATGGTCAGCAGACCGCGTCCGTCCTGAATGGTTGAACGAACGTCGATAGTACCGGCCCGCCCGCCGGGGAAGGCGTGGTGATAGCAATTGGTGATTACCTCGACCGCGAAAAGGCTGAGCGGCACCGCGAGACTAGCTGGCAATTGCTGCGCCGTTGCTTCGCATTCCAGATTGATGGCCACCTGATGGCGATGGAGGGAGCGCAGGTTCGCACAGAGGTCCGCAAGCAATTTGGGAACATCCACGAAATCGCCATCGTGCTCTTCTTCATAGAGCAGCCGGTGGATCTGCGCGAGCGCACCGATCCGCGCACGCGCCTGCGTCAATGCTTCCTTCGCGGCCTTGTCGGTGATCTGGCCCGCTTGCAGCGTGAGCAGGCTGGAGACGATCTGGAGATTGTTTTTCACCCGGTGGTGCACTTCGCTGGTCAGCGCAGTCTTGACCTCCAGCGCGGTGCGCAGCGCGGCATCGCGCGTCGCGATCGCCTTGCCCATCGAATGCAATCCGGTGCTCAGCCGCACGATCTCTTGCGGGGCGGTGAGGAAAGTAACGGGATCGTTCTGATATTGGCCTTCGGCAAATTGCGCGGCCAGCACGTTCAGCTTCTCAAGCCAACGCACGACCAGCCGGCCTGCCCCGATCCAGATCGCGAACGAGAGGAGGATCATTGCCAGCACCGGCAAGATCAAGGCGACTTTCGCCTGAGTCACGGCAACTGCCATCAGCGCCTCGCGCGGCTGGGCATACACCACATAGAGCTCTTGCGCGTAGAGCGGCGCGACAGCGTAGAGCCACCTCTTGCCATCGGGCGCGGCGCTTTCAACAACTTCGCCGGCCGCCAGGTTGACATCGAAGCGGGGCAAGCCGGCCGCGCTATTGACCATCATCGGTTGTCCATCGGGGCCTACGATCGCCACGACCGCATGCTGCGATGCCTTCTCATCGGCCAGCGCCTTTTCGAGCCGGTCTGCGTCGATCGAAACGACAGCGAGGCCATCCAGCTGCGGATCAAGCGTGCGCAGCGGCAACGCGCCGAACAGCACACGTTTACCGGAGATAGGGCTCTGGGTCGGCGTGCTGAAGGTGAACCTGTCGCTGTGGAGCGCGCGTTGGAACGAGGCGGATGAGGCGAAGGACACGCCAACCGGAACCGCCAGCGCCGAGCAGGTTACGCGCCCGGCCGCATCGAGCCGAAAGAAATTCACCAGCGCGGGGCTGTCTGCCAGGCTTTCGGCAAAAGCATCATGGCAGCCCCGACCGTTCGTGCGGACCGCCTCGTTGCGAGTGGCGGCCCGCAACGCGCGCTCGGCGATGATCAGCGGATCGCGCTCGCGGATGACCGTGGCCAGTGCGCTCGTCGCCAGCCGATTGCCGATGAGCTTGCGGTTGTATTCGAGCACATTGAGCGCCTGAAACGCCGATAATGCCGCGACTGGGACCAAAGACAGGAAGACCACGAGCAGCATTCCGCTGCGCAAAGTGAGCGTCCGTGCCAACGCGGTGCTATTCAGACATCTGCGCGCGGTGGGTTAGCGGGATGGCTTTGCGGGCAAACATGGCCGCATCGCCGGGGCCTTCGATCAGCAATGCGAGTGCCTTGCGGCCGCGCGCCAGGCGGCTTTTGATCGTGCCGATAGCGCAGCCGGCAATTTCGGCAGCTTCTTCGTAGCTGGCGCCGTTGGCACCGATCAGCAGCAGCACTTCGCGCTGTTCGGCCGGCAATTTCTGCAGCGCGCTGGCCACATCGCTGACATGGATGCCATCCTGCTGCGCGGGGGCCTCGACGAGCAGACGCTCCGCTACTTCGGGGTCCCAGCTGGTCATGCGGGCATTCTTACGGATCACCGAGTAAAACTGATTGCGCAGGATCACGAAGATCCACGCGCGGAAATTGGTGCCGGGGGCGTAGCTGCTGCGCGCAGCCCATGCGCGGGTCATTGCATCCTGCGCCAGATCGTCGGCCATGTCGGGCCGTCCGCAAAGCCCGCGCGCAAAGCTGCGCAGCGCCGGAATGACCGCAACCAATTGATCGCGGAACGCGATATCGGCATCGACGGTGCCCGCGACTTCGGAGCCTTTCTTCTCGGGGGCCAGCGTTTCGATCATTGGACCTGCTTGGCGGCGGCGATCTTGGCGTCGATCTGGTCGAGGATACGCAAGAAATCTTCGGGCACGGGCTCGGCGGCGACGCTGTCGTGTAACTGCTTCAAGGCATTCGCGATGGGGTCAAAGCGGGTCTCGACCTGATTCATTAAAGGGTCCTTGGTTGGCTTCGGCTTTTGCATCCCGCGCTGCTCCGTCCGCTTGATTATGAGGTTAAGTCGCCAATCAAAAAATTGTTCCTTCGCGAGGAACATTTATCTTCCCCGGGAGTTTTACACGGATCGCCGAGTGGAGAGCATATGTCACTGACCGAAGTTTTGGGCCCCGAACTTCCCTATTTGCGGCGCTATGCCCGTGCTCTCACCGGATCGCAATCGCTTGGCGATGGCGGTGTGCGCGAAGTGCTTGAAGCCCTGCTGATCGCACCGCACGAATTTGACGCTTCCAGGCCTCCGCGCGCCGAGCTCTATCGGGTATTTCACCGGCTGTGGCGCGGCATGTCCGATCTCAGCCGCGGCGAGGGCGTTGTGACCGGGTTGGTCGTTCACACCCGCCAAGCCTTGTTGCTCACGGTGATCGAGGGCTTCAGCGTGCAAGAATCGGCGGACATCCTCGGCAGCACGGTCGAAGAAGTGGCTGCCGGGATCGCGGAGGCGCGGCTCGCCATCGAAAAGAGCATGCATGCCAATGTGATGATCATCGAAGATGAGCCGATCATCGCGCTGCATATCAGCTCGATCGTAAGAGAACTTGGCCATACCGTAGCGGGCATTGCGCGCACGCGCGATGAAGCAGTTGCGCTTGCGGCCCGAACCATGCCCGAACTGGTGCTCGCCGATATCAGCTTGGCCGATGGATCGAGCGGGATCGATGCGGTGAAGGATATTCTAACCGCGACGGATTTGCCGGTGATTTTCATTACCGCGTTCCCCGAGCGGCTGCTTACCGGGGAACGGCCCGAACCCGCCTTCCTGATCACCAAGCCGTTCGAACCCGAAACGGTGATGGCCGCGATCGGCCAGGCGCTGATGGTCCACCGTGAGACAGTGGCGGCGCAAGCCGTGGCTGCCGCCGCGCTTGGCGGATCCGCACCGAATCCACGCAAGCATTTCGACTCGCCGGAACATCTGCTCGACGCCGATGGCCTTAGCGAACCTGAAAAGCGCGCGCTGCTCGAGGAATGGGGCAAGGAAGCCGATGACTGCCTGAATGCCGAGTCTGAAGGTATGTCCGCCGCGGACCCCATCAGCGCTCAGCATGAAGGGCGGCTGGCCGATGAAGCATCGCGCGCGAAAAATGCGCTTAGCGATGTGGGTAAACAGCGGGATTGATAGATGCATGCCTGCCGTGCGGGACGACTGCCCTAATATTCTGACGAAGCCATGCAACATTTTGTACGATCAACGGTTTCTTCGATAGAAATTCAATGTTCTACTGAAGAGGAATTGATCCGATGCGTATGGTATCTATCGCAATGGCAGCGCTGATCGCGTTATCCGGGTGTGCATCCGATGGGAATTTTCAGCGAGGCGACCGGGGCTGGCGCAATTATGACTACAATCGCCCCGATCCCGCCTACGGCGCTTATTATCCCGACAGATATTATCGTGAAGACAGCCGCCGCCGCGCGCGCCGGGTAGCGCGCTCCGAGCGCATCTATCGCGGGCAGGACGACCGTTATTACTGCCGCCGCTCGGATGGCACGACCGGCCTGATTGTCGGCGCAATTGCCGGCGGCGCGTTGGGCAACCAGATCGCCCGCGGCGGGTCGCAAACGCTTGGTACGCTGCTCGGTGCCGGGGCTGGTGCAGTTGCCGGACGGGCCATCGATAGCGACGTGCGCTGCCGATAAGGCGGCTTGAGCCCCGGCGCCGCGGCTACAGGCAGACAATATCCGAGCTGGCCAATTAAATTTTGGTGCACTGCGGAACATTGCGGTCACTTGAAGGTTCTACGCTCGCATCAATGCTAGAACGCGTCAAAGTTGAGGTCTCTTTGGCGAGCTGGCAATAATGATATTGACGCAATCAAATTCATTACACGTTAAATCCTCGTAGACAGGGACGATAAATATGAGAAAATTGTTACTAGCTGTGGCGCTGTCTTCCAGTGCTTTGATCACTCCCGCTTTTGCCCGCGATAATTCAGTCTATATTGAGGCCGATGCAGGCGCGGTGCTTGCCACCACCAACCGCTATCGCCTCCCTGCAGGCGGTTCGGCGGGTCGGCTTGAAACCAAAACCGGTTATGATGCCGGCGGGATCATCGGTTATGACACCGGCTTTCTTCGCCTCGAAGTTGAAGGCAGCTATCGCCGCGTCAAGAACCGCGAGTTGGTTGGCTCGCCGCTCAACGGCGGACTCAGCAATGGCCGCGTGAATGGCGAACTGTCTGCTGCCAGCATCATGGGCAATGCGCTGCTCGATTTCGGCAAGGATGATGGCTTGCAGATCTATGGCGGCGGCGGTGCCGGTTATGCCCGCGTCAATCAGGTGCTGCGCCCCGGCACGTCGGGCGTTTTGCTGATCAACGATCGGCAGGACAAGTTTGCCTGGCAGGCGCTCGGCGGCTTTCGCGCGCCGATCAGCAACCACTGGGATGTCGGCGTGAAATACCGCTATTTCAACGTTGACGGTCTGGATTTCACGGCGCGTGACGGATCGCGTGTCCGTTCGAGCATGCGCACCCATTCGGTGTTGGGCACGCTCGCATACAACTTTGGTGGCCGCGTGCAGGAGCCGATGCCAGAGGTAGCACCTCCTCCCCCGCCGCCGCCGCCGCCGCCTCCGCCCCCGCCGCCTCCGCCGCCGCCGGTGGTGCAGTGCAACACGGGTCCCTACATCGTGTTCTTCGATTGGGACCAGGCGGATATCACCCCTGAGGCCAGCTCGATCCTCGACAACGCGGTTGCCGCCTATGGCAATTGCAACAATGTGCCGATCATGCTGGCAGGCTATGCCGACCGATCAGGTTCGGCTGGGTACAATCAGGGCTTGTCCGAGCGGCGCAACGTCGCAGTTCGCAGCTATCTGACAACGCACGGTATTCCTGATGGTGGAATCACCAGCACCGGCTTTGGTGAAACCAACAACCGCGTGCCGACATCCGACGGGGTCCGCGAGTTGCAGAACCGCCGCGTCGAGATCACCTACGGTCCGGGTTCGGGCAACTGATCCACCGATCGGTGCCTGTTTGATCGACGAGGGGGCGGAGAAATCCGCCCCCTTTTCTCATGCGCAATGCGTCCGCTTGGCCACTGATAAGTCAGCGCAGATTAATGCAAAGACGCTGGAACCTTTGCGAACGATCGCGGTTTCGATGTCATACCAATCCGGCGCACTCCCTCCCGCGCCGGAGCGCCCCGGCCTCAACCGCCCCCCCCGCTTCGAGAGCCGGGGCGCATCCCTTCTTGAAGCGAGAACAATCAAATGTTTCAAGACACGCAGATGCTTGTGGAAGCCAACGAGGTGGTTTGCAGCGACTTTCCGAAGCATTTCATAGGCAAAGCTGTGCGTATTGCGCTCGTTGGCGGATTTACGCCGCGTCGCTGCGGAATCGCGACATTTACGGCGGATGTTCACGCTTCGCTGCTCGCCGCATCGCCGCACCTTGCCGTCGATGTCTATGCGATGACGCCTTCGGACGGCCACACGGTTTTTGATTCCGCAGTCTGCGCCGCCATCGTTGAAAACGTTCCGGCAAGCTTTGCTGCCGCTGCGGAGAAAATTGAACAAAGCTGCGCGGACATGGTCTGGCTTCAGCATGAATTCGGGCTTTATGGCGGACCGGCGGGCGATATGATTTTCGCTCTGCTCGACCGGGTGTCCGCGCCTTTGGTGATCACCTTGCATTCGGTGCTGCCGGAGCCCGATGCGGCGCACCGCGGGGTAATGGACCGGCTGATTGGACGTGCGGCCCGGCTGGTCGTCATGTCGCAGCACAGCGCGGCGCTGCTGACCAGCGTTTATGGTGCGGATCCCGAGCAGATCGTGGTGATCCCGCATGGTGCGCCGGATCGGCCGTTCGGTCGGTCAGCCATTTTCAAGCAGAAGTTCGGCTGGACGGGCCGCCAAGTGCTGATGACTTTTGGTCTGCTTTCGCCTGGTAAGGGGATCGAGGCGGTGATCGCCGCCTTGCCCGCGATCATCGCCGATCATCCGCGCGCGCTCTATTGCATCGTCGGCGCAACCCATCCCAATCTTATCGCCCGCGAAGGTGAAGCCTACCGGGAGCGGTTGCACGCGCTGGCTTCTAGCCTGGGGGTCGAGGACCACATCCATTGGCGCGATGCTTTCGTCGAGAACGACGAACTGCTCGATCTGATCGAAGCGGCGGATATCTATATCACGCCCTATCCGGGTGCGGGGCAATCGACCTCGGGAACGCTGGCCTATGCCGTTGCGCTCGGCAAGGCGGTGGTTTCCACGCGTTATGTGCATGCCGAAGAACTGCTTGCCGACGATCACGGCGTGCTGGTCCCGTTCAACGACAGCGCCGCGATTGCGCGCGAAATCGGTGCGCTGCTCGATCATCCAGCGCAGTTGCTCGCGCTGCAGCAGCGGGCTTATCAGCGCGGACGCGGTATGGTGTGGCCCGAATTTGCCGCGCAGACGCTCGCGGTGATCGATGCGGTGAAGCAGCCGGAGGTGCGCGCTGGCAGGGTAGGCGCGATCGGGCTCGAAGGCTTGCTGCGGATTTGCGACGATACCGGGATCATCCAGCACAGCATCCGCACGGTGCCCGACCGGGCGCATGGCTACTGCGTTGACGACAACGCCCGGGCGCTGATGTTGGTAAACCGCCTGAGCGCAGCGGCGGAGCCTTACCGCACCCGCTTGGCGCATATCTTTGCCGGTTTTGTCCAGAACGCATGGAACCGCGATGCGCGAGAGTTTCGCAACTTCATGGGATTTGCGCGCAACTGGCTGGAAGACAAGGGGTCTGAAGACAGCTGCGGACGCAGTTTGTGGGCGCTGGGCGCGACGTCGATCGAAGGGCAGACGGCACCGCTGCGCGATTGGGCAGCCGATTTGTTCGATGAGACCGCCGCGTCTGCGCGCGACTTCGGATCGCCGCGTGCGACCGCATTTGCCATGCTCGGCGCGGATTACCGATTGAGCAGGACACCTGGCCATGCGCTGGCAAGCAGTATCCTGGAGCAGGGGGCTGCATGGCTTTGCGATCTGCTTGTCCGGGTGTGCAAGCCCGATTGGATATGGTTTGAAACACTGCTCGCTTATGACAATTGCCGCTTGCCCGAGGCGCTTATCCGCGCTGGCCTGCGATTGGGCCGCGACGAATTTGTGAAAGCGGGCACCGAATCGCTGCATTGGATCATGACGGTTCAGATCGCACCGGCCGGGCATTTCCGGCCAGTCGGTTCGGGCACTTTTGGCCAGGAATTCGCGCTGCCCCGGCCGTTCGATCAGCAACCGGTGGAAGCATGGGCCGCGATCGATGCGTGCGCCGCGGCATACGATGCCTCGGGCAGCGACCGCTGGATAAGGCAGGCGCGCTGCGCCTATGACTGGTTTGGCGGATGCAACGATCGCGGCGTTGCGGTGGGTGAGCCTGAAACGGGAAGCTGCCACGATGGGATCAATCCGCGCGGGCTGAACCTTAATCAGGGCGCGGAGTCGGTGCTGGCCTATCAGCACGCAACGATAGCGATCCGCAAACTTACGGCCAGGCGGGTTTAGCCCCGCCCATGCTTGAAATTGTCCAGCATGAATTGCGACTGCACGCCGATCCTTCGCGTGTGGTGGTGCGGCCATTTCATTTGGCGTGGCAGGCGAACGGCCCCGATCTGGAACGCGTGCATGCGCTGGTCAGAAACATCCTTGCGCTCGATGCGCGGACGGTTCGCGCCGAGCTGAGCGTTTTGCTCCGCGACTTTGCCGAGCGACATTGGCAGATCGAGCATGTTTTCGATGAACGCTATGCACAGATCGCGCCCAATCTTGGTCTGGGCGAAGAGCCCATCAAGCGCGAAGTGCGCCGCCTAATCGGTGCCTATTTCTGCCACGAATACAGTTATGCCGCCGCCGCATTGATGAACCCGAGCGTGGTGCGCCATCCTGACCAATCGGGCATGCAGCCGGGTAGCGTGCGGATCATCATGTCGCTGCGCGCCGTAGGCGAGGGGCATATTTCGACCATTGCGTTCCGTGAAGGGATCGTCTCGGCTGGCCGCAAGCTGGATCTGATGCCGCAATCGGATTTCGCCACCGCCGCCATGCTGGGCAAGCCGCGCGTCGACAACCCTAACGAGTCCATTTCGATCTACCGTCAGCGCGACAGCACGATTTCCGGGACGGTCATTTTCCCGGTCACCGAAGCCCAGCGCAATGGCCTCGAAGACTTGCGGCTGCTCGAATTCATCCGCGATAGCGGGAAAAGCGAATGGGTTGGCACTTATACCGCCTACAGCGGTTCGGCGATCCGCTCGGAATTGCTGCGTACCCGCGATTTCCGGGATTTCACGCTTACCCCGATCACCGGCGAGGCCGGCCGGAACAAGGGCATGGCGCTCTTCCCCCGCAAGATCGGCGGCGAGTTCATGATGATCGGGCGGCAGGACGGCAAGAACCTCTATCTCATCAAGTCGGGCAAGATCGACCACTGGGAAGGCGGCGCTTTGCTGCTCGAGCCGCGCTACCCGTGGGAGCTGGTCCAGATCGGCAATTGCGGCGCGCCGATCGAGCTCGACGAGGGTTGGCTGCTGCTCACCCACGGGGTCGGCGCGATGCGCAAATATGCCATCGGCGCGGCACTGCTCGACAAGGACGATCCCTCCAAAGTGCTCGGGCGCACGCCCAATCCGATCCTTTCGGCTGCCGACGAGGATCGCGAGGGCTATGTACCCAATGTGGTCTATACTTGCGGCGCGATCCGGGTGGGTGATGATCTGTTCATGCCCTATGGCGTGGCCGACAGTTCGGTGTGTTTCGCGTTTGTGGCGATCGCCGATATACTTGCGCAGATGCAATGAACTCCGCACCAGCGGAATAAGGGGCTATTCCTCCCATCCGGGCGGACGTTTTTCCCAGAATGTGCCAGTCTCGCCGATATGTGCGCCATAGTCGAACAGGCCGCGCATATAGGCGTTGTCGAAGGACTTGCGGTCGTCGCCGGGATAATCCTTGCCGATATAGCTGACGTTGAAATCGATGCTGTGCGATTTGGCGTAAAGGTAGCTCAGATCGAGCGAATTGCCCATGGCGCTGCGCAAGTTCATGCTGAAGCTCTGCGTGGCGATCGGGATCGCCTTCGGCGTGACCAGATGAAACGCGCCATTCAGCTTGTTGTTGACGATGATGTAGATGTGCAGCGGTTTGGCCCTGGCCGGCAGCGCGCCGCCCATCACCACGTCATCGGGCAGGGTAAACAGCTGCGCCGCGGTGCCGCCATCGACGTGCATTTCGCTCACATCGCGGCCAGCGGCCAGCGCCTTGATGATCACCGGCGGAAACAGCGCGGGGATCGAGGCCGACGCGAGCAACACCTGGCGGATCAAGGCATAGCGCCCGGTGGCGCGACTGGCGGAGATCGCGCCGATATTCCAGATCACCATGCGCTGTGCATCGAGATTGGCCGTGCCGATAAACAGCCGCCGCCCGAGCGCATGCTCCTGCGCGATTCGGTCGATCATGCCATCGGTCAAAGACCGCGCGATCAGCTGGCTGAGCGGCTTGGTGCTGGCGGCGCTCGGCGACAGCGGGATCGCCAGGGGGAACCTCGTCCGGTAGATGTCGCGCTGCGAAATCGTGGTGAAGAGCCGCGCCAGTTCCGCGTCGTACGCGGAGCCCAAAAAGGCGAAGGGTGCGATCAGCGCACCGGTGCTGATGCCCGTAACAATCGAGAACTGCGGGCGGTTGCCCGCTTTGCTCCAGCCGTTGAGCAACCCGGCGCCGAACGCCCCGTTGTCCGATCCGCCGGACAGCGCGAGCATCGCGGTGCTGCCGTCCTTGCCGCGAAACGCAGCGGTCATTTGCCGCCCGGCACCCGGCGCATCGGCCCAGAACCGTGCATCGGCGATCCCGGGGATGACAGCTTCCGCCGCCTGCGCTTGGGTGAAGGCGGTCCGGTGGATGGTGGCGCATCCTCCCATCAGGAAGGATGCGCCCATCACCGCGAGCAATATCGCCGACTTTTTGCGCATGCGTGCGCGTGGGCCGACTGACGGGCTCAATTGGGCTGGCTGGTTGTGGTCGTGGTCATGCGTTTGACGACCGTCTTCTGCGTGCGGGCTGGCAGCTTGCGCTTCACGGTCCGCTTTTTGGTCACTGGAGTGGCGACGGAGGGCGGCGTGACTGAGGTGGATTGCGTCGTCTCGGTCGAGACGGTTGCCGTGGTCGTTGCTGGCGGCACCATCATCACGACGGGCGCGCGTGCGGCCTGGGCGTTGGCCGCGTCTGCTTCGGCTTTGGCAAGAGCTGCGGTTTGCTGCGCTACATCGGCGCGCGCATTGGCATTTGCAGCCGATTGCATCGCGCCCGAAGCGACTGCCTCGCTCTGCGAGCGCTGCGCGCTGGCATTGGCGGCGCGCGCACGGCTTACTTCTGCGATCGCGGTATCCGCCAGCTTCGAAGCGTGCTGCGCGTCGATGATTGCCTCAGCTTTCTGTCCTGCGGCAAGCTCCTTGCGCGCCAGCACCAGCGCGTTTTGCGCCTGGGCCTGGATTGCCAGCGCATCACCGTCGGTGCCTACCCGGATGGCGGCATCGATCTTGCCGCTGGCTTCGGCAATGGCGGCGCGGGCCTTGGTCGTCTGGCTTTCGGCCATGGCGGGGGTCGTGATCAGCAGCATGGCGCCCAGCGCAATGGCTGACGTGGCATGGATAAAGCGTTTCATGGATGTCGTCCTTCGGTAGCGGCTGGTGCAACGACAATCCGCTGGCCTTGCCAATTCATCGAGAGCGCCAACAGCCTGGCGCTGCTTGGCAAGTGCGGAACGCGTCAGCCGCAGCGTGTGCGGCGGCGGCGCTCGATGGCGCGCCCGCCCACCACGCCGACGCCTGCACCGAGCAAGGTGCCCAAGGTCCGGTCGCCGCGCCCCGCCACTTCGTGCCCGATTACGCCGCCCGCGACGCCGCCGATGATCGCGCCGACAGTGCCATCGGCCTTTCGGCAATATGTGCGGCCATCGCGGCCGACGAACGTCTTGTAGCGGCCGTTGTACGCGCTGGAGTGGCGTTCACGCGCGGCGGCCATCTCGGGCAGCAGCATGGCGCACGGGCCGAGCGCAAGCAGCGCGCCGAAGAAGAGTCTGCTTTTCATGAAAAACTCAATCTCTGGGTTTGATCGGGCATCATTTGCCGATGCGGATGGCATTGATCGGGCCCATCATGCCCATTGTCTGCAGCAACCAGATCACCACGCCGATAACGACAACGATATTAAGAATGTTCTTAATTTTTCCGTCCATCGGTATGTAATTGTTGACGAGATAAAGCAGGACGCCAACGACGACGAGAATGATGATGAGAGTAACGAGCGGCACATGCGATCCTTTGATTTTGCGGGGCTTACCCGGAGTTGGGCGATTGGGCTAAGTTCACTGGCTCAAGACTGGCAATGGCCGAAAACCATGCTCAATCTTGTTGGGACCTACAGACCCGATAACTCGCTGATTGCCTGATTGTTCCCTCTGCCAAATCAAGGATTCGTAACGGCAAATAATCGCGCGGAACGTGAGGTTTGAGCGCATGACGCGCCGCTGATCGGGGCGCATCCCGGCAAGGTCTCTAAGCGTAGGGGAGTGACTGCCGCGTCGAGAATGCCGCGCCCGGTGTCTAGGCGGTCGCGCTTTGAATCAGCGCGCGAACGGCGGGATTGGGGAAGCGCCGCGCGGTGGTGACGGCGAAAAACGTTTCGGCGAGGCCGGGCAGGGCGTCGGCCTCGACCAGCGTGCCTGCTGCCAGTTCATCGCGCACGGCGATTGGCGGAAGCACCGCCAGCGCAAAACCCTCGCGCACCAGCAGACGCATCATCGCCATATCGTCGACTTCGGCCGCAATCTGCGGGCGCACGCCCAGCCGATCGACCAGCGCATCGAACCCCGTGCGCACCCCGGCGTCGGGCGTGGGCAGGATCACGGGATGCTGCGCCAGCAAAGCGGCCACATCGCGCGTCTGACCGAGCAATTGCGGCGTGCCGATCAGACTGACCGGCTGTTCGGAAAGCCGGTGCGCGATATACGGATTCAGCGCGTCGCTAGGGGGCGCGCGGTTGGTCAGTACCACATCGAGGCCGAGCGATTGCAATCCCAGCAGCAATTCCGCCGGACTGCCCGAACGCAGCACCACCTCGATATCGGCGCGCCCGAGCACCGGTTTGAGAAAGCTGATCTGGAAATTGCGTGAGAGCGTGGCAAGCGCGCCGATCCGCAGCGCTTGCCGCGCGGTCCCGGTCTCGCGCAGCGTGCCCAGCAGCTCGTCACCCGCCGCAAAGATCGCATCGGCGTGATCGAGCGCGATCCGCCCGGCTTCGGTCAGGTGCAGCTGGCGGCCGCGCCGCTCGAACAGCGCATGGCCGAGCCGGTCCTCCAGCTTGCGGATCTGCACCGATAGCGCGGATTGCGAGACATGGAGTCGCTGCGCCGTGCGGGTGAGGTTGCCGTCCTGTGCCACCGCCCAGAAATAGCGCAGATGATTGTAATTGAGGTCCGTCATTTCATTCACTTAAACAGAATGATATGCCTCAAACAATGAATTTTTTGCGCAGCTTCGCTTCGCCTAGAGACCGCCCGGTGCCGTTCGGCCAACCATCGGGGGTTTCGCGTGATGATCCAATTGCTGCTCTATGGCGCGCCGATGCTGCTGCTCATTGCCGCGGCCGTCGGCTTTATGAGACCTTCGCATCCCGGTGCGGCCACCTTGGCGCTGATTGAAGTGCTCGCGATCACAGCCATCGGGGTAGCGCTCACGGGGGTTGCCACGTTGAGCGCGGTTGGTCCGCAAACCGGGCTGCTTGCCGCATTCGGCGGGGCGGCGCTCTCGGCAAGGCTCGATGTGGTCAGCGCGGCGATGACCCTGCTGGTATCGTTCATCGGCTGGATCGTGGTGCGGTTTGCGGCGGTCTATCTCGATGGGGAAGCGCGGCAGGGCGCGTTCATGGCCTGGCTTTGTGCCACGCTGGCAATGGTTCTCCTGCTCGTCATGGCGGGCGATCTTGCGCAGCTCATTCTCGCGTGGATTGCCACTAGCCTCTGCCTGCACCGGCTCTTGCTGTTCTATCCCGAGCGGGTGGCGGCGCAGCGCGCCGCGCGCAAGAAGTTCGTCACCGCGCGTGTCGGCGATATGGCGCTGATCGCTGCCGCGATCCTGCTGGTCGCCGCCTATGGCACGACCGACATCGGCGCGATCCTGGCGGCAGCCCGCGCCGGCCAGGGCGGCACGGCGGCAAGCGCTGCAGCCGGGTTTCTGGCGCTGGCAGCGGCGCTCAAATCGGCGCAGTTTCCGACGCATGGCTGGCTTACCGAAGTGATGGAAGCGCCGACGCCAGTATCCGCGCTGCTCCACGCCGGGGTGATCAATGCCGGCGGTTTCGTGCTTATCCGCTTTGCCGATGTCATGCTGCTTGCGCCGGGCATCCTGGCGGTGCTTGTCATCCTAGGCGGCTTCACCGCGCTGTTCGGCGGGCTGGTGATGCTCACGCAGCCGGCGGTCAAGACGTCGCTCGCCTGGTCGACCGTGGCGCAGATGGGCTTCATGATCATGCAATGCGGTCTTGCGCTGTTTCCGCTCGCGCTGCTCCATATCCTCGCGCATTCGCTCTACAAGGCGCATTCCTTCCTCGCTTCGGGCGGCGCGGTCGAGCGGATTGCCGAGGCACGGCGGCCCGGCCCGGTGGCGATCCCGAGCGCGGCGGCGGTGGGCCGCGCGTTCTTCGCCGCGCTGGCGGTTTTCGGCGTGATCGGCTGGGCCTTAGGCTTTTGCGGCAAATCGCCGCAAGCCATTGCACTGGGTGCCATTCTCATCTTTGGCGTGGCCTATCTCTTGGCACAGGGCCTTGCCGATAGCGCGCCGCGCGCGCTCACCCGGCGGATGGCGGTCTATGCGCTGGCGGCGTCTGCGGGATATTTCACGCTGCATGATCTGGCCTTCTGGGCGACGAGCGGCGTGCTTCCCGCCACGCCTTCGCCCGGGCCGCTCGAATGGGCGCTCATCGTGCTGGCGATACTGAGCTTTGCCGTGGTGGCCATCGCGCAGGCGATGTTCCCGCTCTGGGCCTATCACCCCGCCGCAGCCGGGCTGCGGGTCCACTTGTCCAACGGGCTTTATGCCAATGCCATGTTCGACCGGCTGCTCGGCGGCTGGGCGCTGCGCAAGGCATCCTCATGAAAACGGAGTTTTCCGACATGCCGCAGACACGACCCTTGCACGATGACAAACGCGCCGCGTTGCTGGCCGCCGCGCAAACCGCTGCGCTGGCTATCCCGCCGGTCTGGCCGCTGGCCTCGAGCGTCGCGGTCAATCCCTATCTGGGGCAGGCAGGCCGCAGTCTCGCTGAAACCGCCGCTCTGCTTGAACGGGTGGCGGGCGCGCCGACGATGATGCCGCGCGCGTGGTATGCCGAGCGGCTGCGCTCGGGCGAGGTGCTCGATGCCGATCTGGCCGCAGCGCTGGCTGCAGCACCGCAAGAAGGCCGGCCCGTTTCGCTCGCCGCGTTGAAATCCGCCCTCACCCGGCCAGCGGAGCATGCTGCCGCCCTGCCGACTATCGCCGATCTCGCGGCAAGGGTCTCGGGCATCGACTGGCCCGGCGTGATTGCCGAGCGCTTCGGGGCCTGGGCGGGGGCCTATTTCGATGAAGGCCAGGCGCTGTGGGCAGCGCCGCGCAAGAAAGGCGGCTATGCCGAATGGCGGGCGGTGGCGACGCACGACTTGACCCCGGAGATCGCCGGACTGGCAGGGTTCGCCGCCTTTGTCGCCGATGCACCCGATACGGCGATGAGCACGATGGCCAGCGCGTCAGCCCGGATCGGGCTCGATCCGCTCGCCATGCCGACCTATTTCCATAGCCTGCTGATCACGCTGGGCGGCTGGGCGCAAGTCGCGCGTTACAAGCGCTGGCAGGCCGAACTTGGCAGCGGGAACGATGATACGATCACCGATTTCCTGTGCATCCGATTGCTGTGGGAACAGGCGCTCTTTGTCCAGTACGAGAGCCGTATCACCGGCGCATGGCAGGAAACGCTGGAGGCGCACAGCAGACCGCTCATGCCCGGAAAGGACCACGCGATCGACGCGATTCTCCAGGAAGCATGCGAACGCGCCGCCCAGCGCGCGCTTTCCGCAAAACTCGGTGCCGGTGGCCAGACCGGCGCGCGGGCTGTCCACCCGGCACCGATCGCGCTGCAGGCAGCCTTCTGCATCGATGTCCGCTCCGAGGTTTTCCGCCGCGCGCTCGAATCGGTCGATCCATCGATCCAGACGCTGGGATTTGCCGGATTCTTCGGTCTCACCGCGGCGCACCGCCGGTTCGCCTCGGACGTGGCCGAGCTGCGGTTACCGGTGCTGCTCAATCCGGGCGTGAATTCCCGCTCCGGCAATGCCGCCCATGCCGAGGCCGATCGCGCGGTGCGGCACAGATCGCGCGCTACCCGGGCGTGGGGGCGGTTCAAGCTGGCCGCGGTATCCTCGTTCGCCTTTGTCGAGGCTACCGGCCCTGCGTATATTCTCAAGCTGGTGCGCGATGCGCTGGGCCTTGCGGGCCATCATGCGCCCGATGAGCCCGCGCCGGTGTTTGAGCCGGCGCTCGACGACGCCGCGCGGATTGCCGCCGCCACTTCGATCTTGCGGGCGATGTCGCTCACACAACACTTCGCACCGCTCGTGCTGCTGGTGGGGCACGGTGCCAACGTGGTCAACAATCCGCACGCCAGCGGCCTGCATTGCGGAGCTTGCGGCGGCTATTCGGGAGAAGTCAACGCCCGGCTGCTGGCCGGCTTGCTCAATGATCCGGTGGTGCGCGCGGGCCTAGCCAATGCAGGCATCGTTATCCCGCAGACCACGCTGTTCGTTGGCGCGCTGCACGATACGACGACCGATGCGGTGACGCTTTACGACAACGACCATTCCGCAGCTTCGCATCAGGCCGAATCGGCGCAGGCACGCGTCTGGCTTGAAGCGGCCGGCATGTTGACGCGGGGCGAGCGCGCGCTGCGCCTGCCGCGTGCGCGCGGCGCGGGCGGCGTGGCGCAGCGCAGCCGGGACTGGTCGGAAACGCGTGCCGAGTGGGCTTTGGCGGGATGCAACGCGTTCATCGCTGCGCCGCGCCCGCGCACCGCGGGCTTGAGCCTGCAAGGTCGCGCCTTCCTGCACGATTACGATTGGCATCAGGACACAGGGTTCGGGGTGCTTGAGCTGATCATGACCGCGCCGGTCGTGGTCGCCAGTTGGATCAGCCTGCAGTACTATGGATCGAGCGTCGCGCCCGCGCTGTTTGGCGGGGGAAACAAGCTGCTTCACAATGTGATCGGCGGAATTGGCGTGGTCGAAGGCAACGGCGGCGCGCTGCGTGCCGGGCTTCCCTGGCAATCGGTGCACGATGGCCATGCCTTTGCGCACGAGCCCTTGCGGCTCACCGTCTGCATCGAGGCACCCCGCGCGGCAATGAGCGAGATCCTCGCGCGGCATCCCGGCGTGCGGGCGCTGTTCGATAACCGGTGGCTGCATCTGTTTGCGCTGGACGAGACCGGTGCGATGGCGTGGCGCTACATCGGCGATTGCGCCTGGGAAGACGTCGTGCGGGAAAGGGACGTGCAGACGGCCAGCGACTTGGCAGCATGAAGCATGCGGTGCACAGATCTGGATCCGGTGCTTCACTTTCAGGGCGAGCGCGCGATTTTGGCCACGATGCACGGCAAGGAACGCGTCATCGCACCGCTGGCGCGGCGCTTTCTCGGCCTCGCGCTTGAGCCGGTTGCCGGGCTCGATACCGATGCGTTCGGCACGTTCACGCGTACTGTCGCCCGCATCGGATCGCCGCTCGATGCGGCGCGGGCCAAGATCGCCGCAGGTTTGGCCCTGCAACCCGATGCCCGGATCGCGCTGGCCAGCGAGGGCAGCTTTGGCCGACATCCAACAATCCCGTTCTGCGTTCTGGCGCGCGAACTGGTGATGCTGGTGGATCGCGGCACCGGTCTGGAGATCGTCGGCCACTATGCCACGCCCGATACCAATTTCGGCCACACGGTGGTCACCTCGGTCGCCGCCGGGCTTGATTTCGCGCGGTGGGCCGGGTTCCCCGAGCACAGTGTGATCGTGACCGGGCGCCGCGACAATTATCCCGCGCCCGAGATCGCGATGTTCCGGGACAGCGCGAGCTGGGCCGATCTGGCAGCTGCATTCGATGCCGTCCTCGCAGCCCATGGCGCCGCCTGCGCCGAGGCCGATATGCGCGCGCACCGCAATCCCCGGCGGATGCGCGCGATCGGGCGGGCGACGATCGACTTGATCCGCCGCGCGCGCGAGCGCTGCCCGGCGTGCGGTGCGCCGGGCTTCGGGGTGACAGAGAGGGTGGCGGGTTTGCCTTGCGGGTCGTGCGGAGCGCCAACGCTGATCAGCCGGGCCGAGGTGATGGCATGCCAGCGCTGCGGCCATCGCACCGAGCGCGCGCTCGCGGCGGCGTCGGCCGATCCGGCGAACTGCCCCGAATGCAATCTATGAACCTGCGCCCGCGGACCTAGTTGCCCGATGGTCCGCCCGACATGGTGACCGGCGCGCCGGATGGTATTCCGCCCGTGGCCCCGCCGCTGTAGGCATGTCCTTGCGGCAGCACCGGCCCCATCTGGCCGCGCGGCGGCGCGCTCGGAGGCCCGGCGAGGTCTACCGCGCTTGCCGTCGATGGCGCCAGCGCGCTCATTGCTTCGGGCGGAGCGGCGTGCGGGGGCAGCGGTTCGGTCGGCGAAATCGGGCCAGGCGCCCCGACACGCTCCGGCACACGGGCGAGGCGCAGGCGCGCGGCAGGCGCCGCCGGCGGGGCTGCGCCGGGTGCATCGGCCAGCCGGATGGCCTCGCGCACGGGGGATGCGGGACCGATCGGCGATGCTGGTTTGGTTGCGGCTAGCGGGATTGGCGCTTGCGGCGCGCCATTTGTGGGAGCGCTATTCGGGCTTCCGATGAGGATCGAGGCAAAGCCTGCCGCCAGCGCGCCCATCCCCGCCGCAAGCAACCATCCGCGCGTGGCTCTTCGCCGCACATGGAAGGATGAATGTGCTGCCTGATCCTCGGCGCCGGGCAAATCCGCGGTCAGCGGAGCCACTTGCGCAAGCCGCGGCACATCCCGCGCGATGCGCGCAGCCAAATCCGCCGATGGGCGCGGGGTCGCGGCGGTGTCGAGCAACCGGTCCAGCGCATCGCGCCGGGGGCGGCGCGAGAATGGTTCATGCCGGCTCATGACATCGCGCTCGCGCGCCGGGGTGCGATTTCGACCTCGCGCTGCGCGCGCGTCGACAATCGCTCGCGCATCAGCCGCCGCGCCCGAAACAGCAGCGATTCGAGCGCTTTGATATTGAGGTCGAGCACTTCTGCGGCTTTGGCATTCGACAATCCCTCGTAATAACATAGTACCAGCGCGGCGCGGTGGCGCGCGGGCAGGGCGGCCAGCGCATCGGCCACGGCGCAGCGCGCCTGGTCCGCCTCGATCAGCGCATCGGCCAGCGGAGCGGGATCCTCGCGATCGGGCACATCGGGAGTTATGATCACTCGGAAACGCCGCTTGCGATCAAGGCACAAGTTCATCGCCACGCGGTGAAGCCAGCCGACAAGGCCCGCGCCCGATGCTTGCCAGCGCGGCGCATTCTGCCACAGCCGGGTAAAGCACTCCTGCACCACATCCTCTGCCTCGACCCGGTCACCCAGCATCCGTGCAGCGAGCCGAAAAAGCTGGGGGGTGTGGCGTTCGACCAGGACGCCAAAAGCAGCTGCCGATCCCTCGCCAACGGCGACCATGAGCGCCGCGTCCTGAAGGTCTGCGCCCGTCAGCCCGGGCTCTGAAACTGGCGCGGCAGCGGGAGACAATGGCACATCGACAAGGAAGGGCTCGTCGGCAGAGCCGCCGATCGGGTGCCTGTCATGATCGAGACTCACGCGGTGATTCCCCTCTCGGACACCCGTTCATGCCTCAACTGCCGCATTTTGCAAAGCACCACATCGCACCGCAATGGGGTGAACCGCCGCTGGGCGGCGTTCTTGGACCCCGCGTGGATTCTGGCGAAGGGTATGCCAGCGCGCCGCGTTAACCGTCCGGAAGCTGCGAAGCGGCCGACCTCCCCGGGCTTGGCACTGCGCAGTTTCCACCCTGATCCTCCCCGGCGGATCACCCGTTCGCCTGCTGCGCGAACCATGGCTGCATCCGGGCTATTGCCGCTTCGACCAGCGGCGTGGAAACCGCAAAACTGAACCGCATGAAGCGGCCCCCATGCACCGGGTCAAAATCGATCCCCGGCGCGGTGGCGATCCCGGTCTCTTCCAGCAGACGCGTGCAAAACGCCATGCTGTCGCCGGTCAGGTGTCCGATATCGGCATAAACGTAGAACGCGCCATCGGGCGGGGCGATCCGCGCCAGTCCCATGCCCGGCAGCGCGGCAAGCAACAGATCGCGGTTGCGCGCATAGGTCTCGATATGGCCGTCCAGCTCCGCGCCGCAATCGAATGCGACCAGACCGGCATGCTGGCTGAGCGAGGGCGGGGTGAGAAACAGATTGCCCATCCGCGCCCGCGCCTGTTCGATCAGCGACGGCGGCACCACCAGCCAGCCCAGCCGCCAGCCGGGCATGCTGAAATACTTGGAGAAGCTGTTGACCACCAGCGCTTCGGGTTCGAGCGCCAGCACGGACACGGCGGCATCGCCATAGGTGATGCCGTGATAGATCTCGTCCGACACGATGTGGATTCCGCGCGCGCGGCAGATCGCGACAATGGCGGCCAGTTCATCGGGCGCGATCACAGTGCCGGTGGGGTTGGCGGGGCTCGCCAGAATGAGGCCGTCGGGTGCGGGGTCCAGCGCGGCCAGCGCGTCCGCTGTGATCTGGTAGCGCTCGGCCGGCCCGCATTCGAGCTCCACCGGCTCCATGAACAGCGCGCGCAGGTTGTTGCGATAGGCGACATAGCCGGGCCGGGCCATCGCCACCCGCGCGCCGGGAGCAAAGCGCAGCGAGAGCGCCATGACCAGCGCCGGGGATGCGCCGCAGGTCAGCACGACTTGGCGCGGGCCGATTTCGCATCCGGCGGTCTCGCGGTAATAGCGCGCGATCCGCTCTTTCAGCGGCTCGCTTTCCCAATAGCCGGCCACGTCATCATCGAGCACCCGCCGCGCTTCGGCGAGCGCGGCGGCGGGCGCTCCGGTTGACGGCTGGCCGAATTCCATGCGGATCACGCTTCGCCCCGCAGCAGCCATGCGCTGGGCCAGGCTGGAGATGGCGATGGCGTGAAACGGTTCGAGGCGAGCGATCATAAGGTGCCATTAGCACCGCAATAGCGCGCAAACAAAACCTCAAAGGCATCGTCCTGCCCCAGCGTTTCCGCCACCCGCAATCAGCAGTTGGCGGGCGTGAGGCCGGGTGTCGGGTAAATTTTGGTCAGATCGCGGTCGTCGCGCACATAAACGGCGGCTTCCTTGCGCAGAACCGTGGTGGTGATCACCTGGTTGAAAAACAGCGGCCGGTAGTTGTAGGCCACTTCGACAAACATGATGGCCGTGTCCGCATCGGCGGTCATCGGCGATGTTCCCTTGCCCATGCCTTTGAACGCCGTGCCGGTGGCACCTGTACCTTGCACGCCGTAGCGCGAGGCATAGGCGTTACTGCCCGAGCAGCGCTGCCACTGGATCCACTGTCCGCCCGCGCTGTTGACCTGCAGGCTGGAGAGAATGATGCGGCCCCGGGTGGGGAAATCCAGATCCTTGACCGAAAGGCCCGCGCCGGTGAACACTTGGTCAACGTCATATTCGCGAAACTGCGGTGCGCTGTTGACCTGGGCCTGCTTGGCGCGGCTGGCATTGTCGGCCACGGTTATGGCCAGCTGATTGAGACGGACATGCGTGATCGTGAGATTGACAACCTCGCCGCCGGTCAGGGAGAGAGCCATCAAAAACGGCGTCGCCAACCCGATCTCGACGACGGTTACCGCGCTCGAGTCCCGGAATAGCTGCCCTAGCAGGGTTCGTGCGCTGATCATGTGCACACCTGCACGCCGACACGCTCGCTTTGGGTTGAAAAGGGCTGGTTCTGCAGGATGGTGGTTGAATTGATTTTCTGGGTTGCAGGGAGCCCCCAGAACACGCCGATCGCGAACAACTGCGTATAGTTGATGCTCACGGTGTAGACCACGACATCATCCGCGCCGCCAAGGCCGCTCTTGCCCATATCCGAATCCCATAGCGTGTTCCCATTCATATCGGTGAAGCATTCGCCGGGATCGCGTTTGCCGTTGTTGTTGGTGTCGGTGTAGTCTTCCGGCTTGCCGATCTTGCTGAACTCGGCATAGTTCTTGCGCGTGAAAGTAACGGTCGAATTGGGCACGCCGGCCTTGACGATTTTGGTTACCGCAGCATCGATGTCGGCCTGGCTGTTCGGGCCGCTTTGCAGCGCGGAGTTGCGCGCCGCTGCGTTGACCGCGCCGGTCAGCACGCCTCTGACGTAAAAGGCATGCGCCATTTCCAGTGTCCCGAAGATCATCAAGAACAAGAGCGGTGCCGCCAGAGCGAACTCGACCGCCGCCGCCCCGCCTGCATCGCGCGCGGCGCGCCGCACACGCGACATTTCGCGCGCGTCGCGGCGCGGTTGGACCAGCGTGCTCACTTGTTGATCCGAAGGTCAGCGACCTGACCAGCGATGAACTTGAACGTGTTGTTGAGCTCGGTGGTGTTGCTGGCGTAATAGGCGCGGTTTGCCGTCGAGCATGCTTTCAATTGATCGCTGAGTGCGGTGCCAAATCCGATAACCCAGATAGTGTAGCCCAATTCTTTTGCCCGCCCGCAGGCAGCAACGAAGCGGGCATTGTGGCGGCTTGTAAGTGTCGACTGTGACGAACCCTGCGGGGCGACCCGCTGGTCGTTTTGTTCAAGGCCATAGGCCGAGTATGTTGTCGATGACGGTACCATCTCGCCGTCCGTCATGAAGATGATGTGGCGGCTGATCGACATTTGCAGGCCGTTGCCAAAGGGCTCGTTTACATTGTCAGCAAAGATACCTGTCGGGCTGGCGAGGCGTCCGCCCCAGATCATGCCGATGTCGTGATAGGTCTGTCCGGTCGCGACAAGGTTATTGAGATATGTCGTGAGCCAATCGGGCACGACATCTGGCTGAGTAACATCGACGTCGGTGAACTGCATGGCCGGTGCCGGGCATGCCTGGCCGACCGAGCTGGTGCCCGAAGTCGATGTCGAATCATAGGTGAGCGAATACGTGTTCCGGTTGAAGACAAGATCGTCGATTGCGATCTTCCAGCTCGTTGCGTCGTCGGTCGGCGCACTGTTCAAATCGAGATCGGCCGCATCGTCAGGAATCGGATTCCACGTGGCGGTCTGCACGGTTGCTCGCTCTTCGATGCAGCCCGACCATTTGTCGTTGGTCGTGGTGACACCGGTTACGCCGTCCGTGCCAACGATCGCGCCCAGCGCACGCTTGTCATAGTAACCGGCGGACGGGACCGTCGCGCTCGAGGATACGCTGCTCGCGAGCGTGACATTGCCCAGCCCCTTGTAGTCCGATACGTTGACTGTCGCTTGGGTCCAGCGGTAGTTCGTAAACTTGTAGTTGGTGACATAGCTTGTGCTGGTCGTGGAGACATTGCGTGTGCAAGTGCCGAGCGCGCTCTTGCCGCTGCCGGATTTTTTCTCCCAGGTGCCGACCGAATACGTCGTGCTTGTGGTGATTTCGGGCGGGGGGCCGCCACCAAGCTCGGGGTTTGAGCCAACGGTCGGGAACTTGTTCTGGCGGTAAAGGGTGCAATTTGCCGAGGTCATGTCGCTCGGATAGGTTTGTGTAGTGGGCACAGGGGTTCCTGCCGTTCCCACGTAGACGGGCGTGTTGAAGAAATAGAGCCGGGTTTGATAAGGCGCTGTATCGTCAAAATAGTTCGTCGGCATGGCGCCGTTTGCAACCAGCGACTTCAGGTTCACGGTCTGGCTATACGGCACGAAGCCGAACCGGATTCGGCTCTGGGTAGGGTCGACCACCGCGGCGGCAACCGTCTTGTAAAACGAGCTGACCGCGTTGCGCAGCCCGACGATCTTTGAATCGCTGCCGCTGCTGCAATTGTTGCCCGATGGATTGCAAGCCATCGAACCGGTGACGTCGAGCACGAACATCACGTCCGCGCTCGCCATCTGCAGCTCGGCGCTGCAGGTGACAGTGAGCGGGATCGATTTGACACCAGCCAGACCCATGATCGTGGTCGGCATGATCGCCGTGGCGGAGCCGATAACCGAGCCCTTGTCATCGGCTTGGCTGACGAACGAATGCGATTTGGTGTTCGTTTCCAGAGCATTGAAATTGAAGTTGAACATCTTGTTCGCCTTCGCTTTCTCTGCATCGCCATAGGCGGTGGCCTTGGTCAGCGCCTTGCGGCCTGCCAGCACGCCTGCGTCGCATGCATTCTGCAGGCTGCTTCGCGCCATATAAGCCCGGGCCATGTCGGTGCCGCTGCCGACCATCGAGATCAGCAGCAACATCGTGAGGAGGATGAGCCCCATCGCGTTGCCGGCGTCGTCGCGCAGCAAACGTTGGAAGAGCGACCTGACCTTGCTTCGTGATGCCTGTGGCTGGCGCGACATCGTTACCCGTTCCTTCTAGACCAGTACGGACGCGGCCTGAGCCGTGCCCGCAAAGAAAAGACGCGCGGAACTCCGCACTTCAATTTGCCTGATAGCCGCTGCCCTCCTTCCAGAACGCAAAAGCTCTTGGTTAAGATTACGGTAAAACAGTTTACCGATTAAGTGCGTTGGTCTCCGGTCTGCGCCGGATTTCCTTGCCGCCGCTGCGCCGCTGATCGCCGGTCCGTTTCGCACGCGCCGCGCACCGTTAAGCATGATGCGGGGCAACCCCTGCAGTGGTGGCTTGCTGTTTTTGTAGCACTTGCTACAAGCATGAGCGAAACCCCCCGCTCATAGGAGAACCTGCCCATGCCAATGAAGCCTTCACCGCAAGCCAATCCCGCACTGAGCGCCGGGCAGGCAGGCGCGCTGGTTCCGATCGGGATTGCGCTGTGGTTCGTGGCGGCGATGCTGCTGCGCCAGATAGCGCCGCTCGGCGTGTTCGAAGGCACGGCGCGCCTCTTCCTCTATGCCTTGACGGTGCCGGGCACTTGGCCGTTTGTGCTGGCGACGCAGCGGCTGGTGCGATTGAACCCGGCGCAGATCGTGCCCGGTGTGGCGCTGCTGACCGCCGCGGCGTTGCTGGCCGACAGCATCGTGTTTGCCTGGTTCCCATGGATCTATGGCGCGGCGGAGTATCACCGTGATTGTGCTGCTGCTGTGTTCTGGGGCGCGGGTGTTGGTCTGCTGCTGAGCTTTGCTCTCGCCGCAAGGCAGCCGCGCACCTAAACCCGATCTTAGGGGAATTATCCTAACGGATGAGCGAAAGCCGCGCGGATCAGAACGCACGGGCGGATTGCGCGACTGCCAACCACCGCGTAGATGGCATGTCATTGCGGACGGAGGTTGAATGGAAGCCGGCATTCAAGGCAGCATGAAACTGGCAGGGCAGCGCTGGCGCGACTGGCTGTGGATTCTGCCGTTGGTGATCGGCGTCGCCGCGCTGGTCATCCCGACCGTGATCGGCATCGCCAAAGTGTCGTGGTCGTCCGAGCAGGGCGCACACGGCCCGATCGTGCTGGCGATTGCGGTGTGGTTGCTGGCGCGTGTCTGGCCAAGCCTGATGCAGAATGCTGATCCCGGAAACCCGGTGATCGGCTGGCCGCTTCTGATTCTGTCGCTGATTGGATACCTGATCTGCCGGGTGGTGGGGAGCATTACACTCGAAAGTGCCATGATGTACCTGGCGCTCGTGGCCGCGCTCTATCTGTTCGTCGGTGCCCGCGCGATGCGGATCTGCTGGTTCCCGATTGCCTACCTGCTGTTTGTCTTGCCGCCGCCAGGCAGCGTCGTCGCGGCAGCAACGCAGCCATTGCGCCTCGAGCTTTCGCAGCTTGCGGTCGATTTGCTGGGGTGGCTTGGCTATCCGGTCGCGCGGTCCGGGCTGACCATCTATGTCAGCCAGTATGTCCTTGAGGTAAAGGCCGCGTGCGGCGGGCTCAATTCCATGATCAGCCTGACCGCTATCGGCCTGTTCTATGCCTATATCCGGCACAATTCGAATGCGCGCTATGTCGCCGTGCTGTTCGTCGCCATTGTCGCCATGGCCATCGCGGCAAACTATGTGCGCGTGCTTATCCTGATTTTGATCACCTATTACATGGGTGACCGCGCTGCGCAGGGCTTTCTGCATGAATTTGCGGGACTGACCATGTTCACCGTTGCAATCGGCGGCATCATGCTGTTCGATCATTTCGGCACGCCCTTGCGCCGCGCGCTCGAAAGCCGCGCGCAGTGACGCGGGTTGCGCCAACTCCGGCGGCATCCGCGCAGGGCGAGGCAGGTCTCACCCGCCGTTCATTCGCTGTCGGGGCGGCGCTGTCGCTGGCCGCGCTGGGGAGCTACCTGGCGCAGCCGAGGCGCACGGACGACCGGCTGGCGACCAGGAAGCTGGGCGATGTGATCCCGCAATCGATCGGCCCGTGGCGCTATGCCGGCAGCGCGGACATTGTCGATGCACGCGAAGAGGGTCCGCAGGACGGCTACGATCAGGTGCTTACGCGCCGGTATAGCGCGCCCGGCATGCCCGAGGTGATGTTGCTGATCGCTTATGGCAGCACGCAAGGCGGCAGCCTGCAACTGCATCGCCCGGAAACCTGCTATCCCGGGCAAGGTTTCAAGTTGTCCGATTTTGCCGAACGTCAGATCGACGCAGGCCCCGCGCAGACGATCGCCGGCCGCACGTTCACAGCAACGCGAGACGACCGGATCGAGCGGCTGATATACTGGACCAGGATCGCGGAGAACTTTCCGACAAATTCGGCGCAGGAATATGCATCGATTCTGGGAAGCCTTGTCAAAGGCCTGATCCCCGATGGCATCCTGGTCCGTTTTTCGACCATCGGCCCCGATACGCGCGCTTCCGATCGGGCTTTGCAAGCATTCTTGGCGAAGCTTCTGCAAGAAGCCGCACCGGCCCGGCCGATCCTTGTCGGCAATACTATGGCCGCGGCTCTCGCGCAAACGGACGTAGGACGTAATAGATAAACACCAGTGTCGCAAACATGACGATCAGCGCGGGCATGGCGTAGGAATTATTGCCCAGATAGTTCGATGAAGCGCACCCGATCGAAGCGACCAGATATTGCCACATGGCGTCGCCGGCCGGTTTCTCGCTGACCGACCGTTGCAGAAACAGCACCACGAGGCCGGCAAAGATGATCATGGTCAGGATATCGAAAATTGTTTCCATCGTACCGCTCCAGTTCTCTCCATCACCGGCTGCCATGACGCGGTGCGGCAACCGCGCGAATCTCGTCGCGGGGTTGCTTACAAGCGCGCGTCCGCCTCAGCCCCGCCGTTTGAGCCGTCTGCAAAGAGCGCTGACAGCATAGACGGTCGCCATGCGGTGCGCAATCCGCAGAGCAAACCGCGTGTATGGTCGTCACGCTCAACACTGACCGAGAAGGTCTGGTTGCCCTCGATCCGGATAACGGCTTCACTCACATTTCTAGACGACAATGGTTAACGAGTATTTTTTTCGGTAGAACTGGCTTGGCGGTGTGCAGATCTGTTTTCAGTCCAGCCAGAGCAGGGTGTTGAAATCTAATCGTTTCGCCATTGCGGCGCGTCAAAAATGGCGGATATGGGCCATTGCGATCTCGTTTCGGGACTCCGAAAGTTGCCCGCGGAGCGAAAAAAGGGTGCGGTGCACCAAATTTTTATGCTAAGACTCTCTTAACGGTTCGAATCAGCGACAGCGTATGTCGGTGTTCGGGTTGGTGCTAACCATGGGCTCCTTGTTTGGGCCTGCTACTAAACGGGGATTAACCATGCGTACCATGACCTTGATTGCTGCCTCGGCTTTGGCCCTGCTGGCAGCTCCTGCGCACGCCGCAGCGAGCATCACCTTTACCACTGGCGTAGGCTCGCTTCCCACGACAATCGGTGCGCCTGATTTCATGCAGACCTTTGGATCCGGCGCAGCCAACAGCACTCCGTTCGTTGCTGGTCCCGGTGAGACCGTCTCGGGTACCGTGAATTTGTACAACGGGGACGTAAGCGGTGAGGCCGTTGGTCCGGTGAACAAGACCGACAACTTTCTCTCGATCCTGAATGGCTCTTACGAGATCAGCTTCGCCGGCGGAAAGCGGGCCATCACGTTTCTGATCGGCGGTCTCGACGCCTATAACACCGTGGTTCTTAACTTTGTGGGTGGCGGTCCGTCGCAGACGCTGAATGGTCGCCAGATCATTGGTCTTTCGAATGTGGGCGCACCGGACAACTCGGGCGAATCCGGCCTGGTTCGGTATGATTTTGCTCCTTCGGGTCCTGCGCTGAGCAGCATCGTGTTCTCGTCTTCGCAGGCTGCGTTCGAGATCGACGATATCGCTGCTGCGGTTCCTGAGCCGTCGACCTGGCTCATGATGATCCTCGGCTTCGGGCTTGTCGGTGGCGCTCTTCGCCGCCGCCGCGGCATGGGCAACCTCGCCGCCGCCTAATCGTTATCTGCCCTTCCGGCAAAAAGACGCCGCCCCATCATGTGGGGCGGCGTTTTTCGTTTGTCTCGTTCTGGAACGTTCAGGTGCCGGCGGATGGCCAGAAAAGGGTGCACTGCACCAAAAAATTATGCTAATGCTTCGTTAACGGTTCGAATCAGGCACAGTTCGTGTTGCGGTTCGGGCTAGTATTAACCTGCGGCTTTCCATCCGGGCCAGCACTGAAACGGGGTATAACCATGCGTATCACCACCTTGATTGCGGCCTCGGCTCTGGCCCTGCTCGCTTCGCCTGCCAATGCGGCGACAAACATTCTCGTCAATGGTAGCTTTGAAACACCCGACACGGGTTCGTTCGTCACCGATCCAAGTGCTAGCTGGTCCACGTCGAATGTTGATTTCGTCGACAACGGCTTTTTTGGCAGCGGCTTTGCGTTTGACGGTTCGCAAGTTGTCGATCTCGTCGGAATTGGAACGAGCGGCTCGCTCAGCCAAAGTTTCGCTTCGGTTCTAGGCAAGCTTTATAGCTTTTCGTTCCGGTATACCGGCAACGTCCGCCTGACCCCAAGCGCTCAAACAGTCGCCGCGACCATTACGGACGGAAGCTCGACCATTCTCGACACCGGTTCGATCGCTGCTCCTGACGGCGTTGGCAACAGCTCGAACTGGCAGCTTTTCTCTGGAAGCTTTGTCGGGACCGGCAATCCGCTGACGGTGACCTTCTCGGGTACCGGCGCTGGTAACGAAGGCGCTGCGCTTGACGATGTCCAGATCTCGGCTGCTCCTGAGCCGTCGACCTGGCTCATGATGATCCTTGGCTTCGGGCTTGTCGGTGGCGCTCTTCGTCGTCGTCGCGGCATGGGCAACCTTGCCGCCGCCTGATCCTGGTCTGCCTTTCCGGCAAAAAGACGCCGCCCCATCGTTTGGGGCGGCGTTTTTCTTGGTGATCGATGGCGCGAACCGATCGAACGGGCGCGTAAACAGCCAAGCGAAGCGAAAATGGGTGCGCTGCACAAATTTTCCGTGAGAAAGCGCGACCCGAGCAAGCTGATCGAATCGATCGAGTTCTTCTCGGCGCAGCCCGCGTTCGAAATTGACGATGTGGCCAGTGCGACGCCGGAGCCCGCGACCTGGCTTACCATGATCCTCGGTTTTGGCCTTGTCGGTGCCGGCCTGCGCCGCCGCCGCGCAAAGGTAACCTTTGCCGCCGCTTGAGTGCGGCTGACTCTGCTGGCCAAGGGAAGGCCACCCCAAGTCAAATGGGGCGGCGTACTTTTGTTCGCGGAGGGCGGCTGCGCGAAACCCGGCGCGGCTCTGCTGATTGCGCGCAGAACGGGTGAACATGCTCGCAGATGCACAAACATCGTAATGGTTTTGTTATTGTCGCTCTGCTAGGCGCGCCAAAAGGGTGTTGTGTTTGCGCTTTCATCGTCATCTCGATCGCGCAGTGTGGCTGCCCGCTGCCGTCTGCGTCGCTTTTTTCGCGCTCGTGGCGGGGTTGCTCTGGTATGCGCAGTATCGCGGCGGGGCGGTGCAGCGCATTCCCATCCGTCCCCGGATCTATCCACAAAGCCGCGTCCCTGTGCTGCCCGAGCAGCGCAATCTTGTGCTGCCGCCGGATACGGCGCTCAAGATCAACGCCGCGCGACCTTTCGATGGCGGCGTCGTCGAGAAGGCCCGCCCGTTCACACCGCATTTGGATATGCTCTCGCGTGACCGGGCGACGGACTGCCTCGCGGCCGCGGCGTGGTACGAGGCCGGCGATGACGCCGAGGGCGAGAAGTCGGTCGTCCAGACAGTTCTGAACCGGGTCCGCCACCCGGCCTTTCCCGCGACCGTCTGCGGCGTGGTGTTTCAGGGGCAGGAGCGCACGACCGGCTGCCAGTTCACGTTCACGTGCGATGGCGCCATGCAGCGAACGCCTTCGGAGGCGGCATGGAAGCGTGCGGTGGCGATCAGCCGGGCGATGCTCGAAGGCGAGGTGTTTGCCGCGATCGGCCATGCAACGCACTATCACACCGATTGGGTGGTGCCGTACTGGAGCCCGAGTTTGGCCAAAGTGGCGAAAGTGCGCACGCATATCTTCTATCGCTGGCCGGGCTATTGGGGAACGCGCCCCGCGTTCAAGCAGACCGTGCAAGCGCTGGAACCGATCATCCCGGCATTGGCCAAGCTGTCACCGGCCCACCTGCCAACATCCGATCCCGCGCTCGCGGCGTTGTTGACAGACGATACCGCCCCTGCTCAGCCGATCTCCATTGAAAAGCCGGCGCTCGAGCTGCCCGGGGTATCGCAGCGGTCCATGCGCGGCTCAACCGTGCGCCTGGCGCCGCAGCCCGACACTTATTTCATGCAGCTTGAGGACCGCTCTTTTGCCGGGAACTACGCGATCTCCGCGCTCGCGGTGTGCAAGCAAAAGACCGTCTGCCAAGTCTATGGCTGGACCAATGGTGCCGCAATCGCCGATCATCTGCCCCTGACCAACGAACAACGGGCCTCGCTGTCATTCTATTATGTGCGCGCGGCCGATGGCAGCGACAAGGCGCTGTGGAACTGCCTCCAAACGCCCCGCAAGAACCCGGAGCAATGCATGCTGTCCGGGGCGCTGCCGGTGCCTAAGTAGGATCAATAGAGCCAGTTGGTCCACTGGCCGACCGTCTTCCAACCGCCCCCCTGCTTGGTGAACGCGTATGTCGTGCCCCAATGCCCTGCCTTGACCGAAACAAACGCGACATTCTTGGCCACCACCGGATTGGTGACGGTGAAGACGGGCGAGCAGTTTGCCGAGAGCCTATTCAAGATCCACCAGTGCGGGCGCGCAAGTGGAGCATCCGGCATTGACGCGATGGTTCGCGCGCTGGCGTCCTTGACAAGCGAGAGTTGATTCGCGGCAAAGTTGAGCTGTCGCTGCACCACGAACGGTAACGGCGCCCCTGCTTGCCGAGGCCGCGATATCAGGATCTGATCGGAGCCGAGCTCCTCGTTAAACACCTGCCGGCCTGTCGGCGATGCCGGCGGGCGGAGGGGCTGGGGCTGATGCCAGAGCAGCGGCCGCCGCGATGGAACGGGGGCCACCCGCATTGCCCGATACACTGCGAGGGAATCGCCCCGGGTCGTACCATCGAGGCACACCGGCTGCTTGTCCGCCGTCAGTGTCTTTGCCAGCGCCCGAATAACCAGGTCGGGATCATCGCCGCTCGGCTTGCTGCTTGCCGTGCACCCGCTGAAACAGAGGATGCTGGCAACTGCGAAACCAAATCTGACCATCATGGTCCCCAAGTACTCTTTGTGCCGAAACAGCACGGATTTGTCCCATTATGCGCCAGACGCCGCAAAGCGCAAGTCAGGCCAACCTCTCATCCGGCGGCAGCGCACGGTGCGGTGGCCGCTGCGTCTTTTGGGCAACGGATATCGGCGCTGGTTAACACGCACTAAATTGACTCGAGAATTGGCGCGAAAGTCGGTATAGCGCGCTCATGAGCACAATGCTGGCCCTTTATGTCAAGAACCACCGCCAACAGTTGCTGATGCTGGCATGCGGCGTCGGCGCGCCGATCTTGCTCGGGCTTACCCAGTCAAACGAGCGCGCGATGTTCGCAAGCAATAGCGCAGCGGCGCCCGCTGCTTTTGCGGCGGTTGCCGATGTCGACGAGCCCGTGATCCCCTCGCGGAAAAACCGCAAATTGCCTGCCAATGCGTTTCTCGCGCGGTTGCAACGACCGGGTGCGCTTGTGCCGCCCCCTGCGGGGCCGCCTGGCGCGCCGGGAAATCGCGTGCTGGCGCTTGGCGAGCCTGCTGAACTTGGCCAGCTGCCAGACCTGCCGATCGATCCGTTCGACGATACCGCGGTTCCTGGAAGCCTAGCAAACCCTCTGGCGCCAGGCGTGACGCAGCCTGGGGTTTCGCCGGTTGGCTTTGCCTTAGCGCCCACCGATCCGGTGCCAGCCGTGCCCGAGCCAGCGACATGGGCTACGATGATTCTTGGGTTCTTTCTGGTCGGGTCCGCCTTGCGGATGCGCCGCCGGACCCGGTCAGTTGAGTTCGAGCCGGTCTCCGGCAAAGCGGACTGAGCGCAGCCGCGACAACACGCTCTGGCCGAGCAGCGATGTCTTGAGATTGGCATCGACGACCACACCATCGACATTGGTGATCGACTGGCCCGCCAGATTGACGCGCGCGAGGTTCACCGGACGCATGGCCGAAAGGCCCACGACGGTCTCTACATCGAGGTCCGGCCCATCCATTTGCTCGACCGCCGCCGTCCGGGCGTCGGCTGCGGTCAACACGACCACGCTGGCACCTGTATCGACCAGAAAGCGGACAGGCTTGCCGTTTACCAATGCCGTCACATAGAACAGATTGTCGCTGGGCGAGCTGCGCAGCACGGTGTTCGGGGTGGTCCCATCGCCTGGAGCGTCCGCGAGTTCTGCCACGACGGGTTCGGCCGCATGCGCAACCGACACCGTGAAGGTCCTCTTGGTGGGCAGGGCATCGCCATCGACCGGTTGTGAGCCGGTAAACATGCCCGTGATCGCGATCAGCGTGGCGGGGAAGAAGGCGTTCAGAAGCTGCATGCCCATCATGTGGCATGCCGACTGTTAAACCACGGTCTTAGGACCAGGTTAACGGTGCGTTAGATGATTTAACCCGCCGCCGTCTCTGCGCTGATGCTGGCTTCAAGGCGTTTGATCCTTCGCCGCTGCCACAAACCCAGCAGGGCGAAAACCACGGCCATGATCAGCAAATCCAACGCAATTTTCAATTTGGGAAACGCAATCGTGCTCTTGTCGAGAAACAGAACATAGTACGGCTTCTCGACCCGGAACCCGGCATAGCGATACAATCTGACCAGTTCGCCCGGAAGGGCATTGCGCTGAAGAATGCCGCTGCGCGAGCTGATTTGCGGCATTGCCTCGCCCTCTTTGGCGGCGGGCAGCTCGACGAAAAACTGAAGATCGTTGCCGGCCGCTCCGGGCGCAACGATGGGTGCGAAACGTTTGGACGAGCGCGTGATGAAGAGATTCTGGTCCAGCGCAACGGTTTGGGTGTACAAAATCGTGCCGCTGATCGTCGTCTGGCCCTCCTCAGGCAGAGCGATCAGGGGCTTGGCAAGGTCGATTCGCAGCGCGTTGTCTGCATTCGTCGGGATATCGAGCGCGACGAAACAAAACACCAGAGCGCCGAGCCCGAACGATGCCGCCACGGCCAAAAGCATTTGCCGAAACCGCTGTGCTGACCGGAGCATGGCACCCGCAAGGCGCTCCTCCGACTGGCGGGGCCGCGCGCGCCAGAACAGGAGCAGACCCGGTGAAACCAGAAGTACGACCGGCAGGAGATAACTGATGACCGGGAGCGAATGTCCAAAAACGCTGAACTGCCATTCGGCGATGAACGCGACGATGCCCTGATACTGAACCAGCTGCCAAAGAAAGAAAATCGCAACAACCGTCGTCCACAAAGTGAGGACGCCGACTTTGGCGCGTTGTCTCCGATTGCTTGAAAAAAAACTGGCTGCCATGGTATCTCAATGCAAAGGGGGGGCGATCTTCGCCCCGTTCTGGATCTGGCCCGCAATAATGACATGATTCTTCAGGAATTCAATCCGGCCGAATGCACATGCGCTCCCCCGACGCTCCGCTCACCGCGTTTCGACTCGTCAAATGCAACGAAGACACTGTAAGCGGCGGCTTGCATTCCTGCCGCTGGAGCAAGCATGATCCCCGCCGCTGACATCCTGTTGCCCGCTGCGGACGTGCTGATCGTGGTCCCGTGTCTCAATGAGGAAAAGACATTGCCGGCCCTTCTCGATTGGTTGCGCGCAGAGGCCGGTGCGGCGACCGTTGTTGTGGCCGACGGCGGGAGCACCGATGCCAGCCGTGCGATTGTCGAGGCGGCGATGCCGGCGTGGCCATCCTTGCACCTGGTTGCCAACCCGGAGCGCTACCAGAGCGCGGGCATAAACCGCGCCGTGCAGGCTTTTGGCGAAGGGCGTGCGTGGCTGGTTCGAATCGATGCCCACGCCGCCTATCCGAAGCGCTATGTCCAGATTCTGATCGATGCGGCGATGCGGCAGGGGGCGCAAAGCGTCGTCGTGCCGATGGTCACTTCGGGGACCGGCTGCTTTCAGCGCGCGGTGGCTGCCGCGCAGAATTCCAAGTTCGGAACCGGGGGGTCGCTGCACCGCCATATCGGCAGCGGGGCGTTTGTCGATCATGGGCATCATGCGCTGATGCGGCTGGCCTCGTTCACCGCTGTCGGGGGGTATGATCCGAGCTTCTCGCACAACGAAGACGCCGAGCTCGATTTCCGGCTGGGCGAGCGGGGGGACAGGATCTGGCTCGAACCGACAGCGGCGCTGCAATACTTCCCGCGGTCGACCGCCACCGCGCTGTGGCGGCAATACTTCAACTTCGGCAAAGGCCGCGCGCGCACGGTGCACAAGCACCGGCTCGGGCTCAAGCGCAGGCAGGCCCTGCCGCTGGCCATCGCGCCTGCGATCCTGATCGGTCTGGCGGCGCTGCCGGTTGCGCTGGTTTGGCCATGGGCCGCGGTGCTGATTGCGCCCGTGGCAGGCTGGATGGCGCTGTGTCAGCTGGCGGGCCTGGCGCTGGCCATCGGCGCGCGGTCGGCGTGCACGCTGGCCGCAGGAACGGCGCTGATGATCATGCATGCGGGCTGGTCTTTCGGGTTCTGGTCCCAAATCGTGTCACCCACCAAGAATGATCGTTAACGCACATTGCCAAATCGGCCGCTATCGGCTGGTATCCGGCGCAATATGGAGGCTCGAAGACTTATGGAAAAGCACCGCAGTTCGCCGCTCTCGTCCAACAAGCAGGGATATGCACTTGGGCTGTTCATGACATTGGCGCTTGTTGCCGGCTGCCAGAAGCAGCCCGGCGGTCAGGTCGTGGCCGTCGCGAACAACGACGAGATCACCATGCAGGAGCTGAACACCGAGGCGCAGGCAGCGCGCTTGCCCGCGGTCGGCGACAAGAAGCCGCAAGTCGCGGCACTGCTGCAGCGCGTGATCGATCGCAACCTGCTGGCCGATTATGCGCGCAGCGAGGGGCTGGACAGAGGGCCTGAATATGTCGCGCGCAAGCGCCAAATGGATCAGACGCTGCTTGCCGATCTTGCGGCCCGCAAGCTGGCCGGGCCCGCGATCAATCCCACGCCCGCCGAGATTTCGGCCTACATTGCCGCGCACCCGCTGCTGTTCGCGGAGCGGCAACGGCTGACGCTCGATCAGGTTCGGTTTGTCCCACCGGCGCAGGCGGACGCGCTCAAGGCGATCACCGATATGCCGACGCTCGAAGGCGTGATCGACCAATTGAACACGCGCGGCATCAAGTACCAGCGCGGCGTTGCCGCGCTCGACACGGGCAGCATCGATCCGGGCGCAGTCCGCCAGATTCTCGCGCTCAAGCCGGGCGAGGCGTTCGCGCTGACCGCGGGCGGGCAGTCGTTTGTCAGCGTGATCACTGACAGAAAGCCGGTTTCGCTCGACGGCGCGGCCACGACCGAGCTTGCGCGGAATGCCATGCGATCCGAGCGGTTGAACAAGGTGATGACCGATTCGCTCAAGAAGCTGCGCGGATCTGCCAAGATCGAGTATGATCCCGCGTTCAAGCCCGCGAAGTAGCATGGATAGCGACCGGGTAGGCGGTGCGGTTGCTGCCGGGCAACCCGCGCAGCGGCACATCGCCTATTTCGTGCACAATCTGGCTGATCCTGCGGTTTTGCGGCGGGTGCGGATGCTCCACGCGGGCGGCGCGACGGTCCGCGTGCTGGGTTTCCGCCGCGGCCCCGATGCTCCCGCCCAGCTCGATGGCGCGCCGACGATCGATCTGGGCCAGACTGCCGATGCGCAATTCGGCCAGCGGATCCTGGCGGTGCTCCGCAATGCCGCGGCCGACAAGGCGTTGCGCGCCGCAATCAGCGATGCCGATGTGCTGATGGCGCGCAATCTCGAAATGCTGGTTCTGGCAGCGAAGCTCAAACGCGGGCGCAGGCTGGTCTACGAATGCCTCGATATCCATCGGCTCCTGCTCAAGCAGGGCTTCTTTGCGCGGATCATCCAGTCGATCGAAAGCATGCTGTTGCGGCGCGTCGATCTGATCGTCACGAGTTCGCCGCGCTTCGCCGAAAGCTATTTCCGCGCGCGGCGCGGTGCGGTGACGCCGATCCTGCTCGTGGAAAACAAGGTTCTGACTTTGGAGGAGCCTGCGTCAGCACCCGACAATATGCCCCAGCGCGCCGTGATCGAGTGCGACAGGCCGATTGTCATCGGCTGGTTCGGGATGCTGCGCTGCCGCCGCACGCTGGACGTGCTTGGCCGTCTTGCCGCCCAATCGCAAGGGCGGATCGAGATCATGATCGCGGGAATACCGTCGGAGGCTGAATTCCCCGATTTTGCCGCGAGCGTCGCGGCCTACCCGGGCATGACCTACACCGGGCGCTACCGCGCTGCCGATCTACCCGCGCTCTATAGCAAAATTCACTTTGTCTGGGCGATCGACTATTTCGAAGAGGGCCTCAATTCGGCATGGCTCCTGCCCAATCGGCTCTACGAGGCGCTCGACAACGGCGTGGTGCCCATCGCCTTGCGCGATGTCGAAACCGGCCGCTGGCTGCTCGATCGCGGCGTGGGCCATGTCCTCGACGATCCGGAGGCCGAGCTGCCCGATTTTCTCGCGAAGATGTCTGCACCGCAGTATGCCGCGCTGACCGCTGCTATCGCGGCGCTCCCCAAAGCGCTGGTCCGCACCACGCGCACTGATTGCGCCGCGCTGGTCGAGGCGCTGGCAGTCGCTGCCTAGAAGTGCCGTTCGGATATGCGGATCGTGTCGCCGGCGCGCACGACGATCGGCCCCGCCTCGCGCAAGTCGATCAGCTTTTCCTGCACCTCGTTGGCCCGCTTCAGGAAGATCCGGCGCGTATTGGCGCGGTAGGTATAGCCGCCGGCCGAGGCCACCGCCTGTTGCAGGGTGAGGCCGGTAGACACCGGATACTCGCCCGGGCGGTTGACCTCGCCGAGGATATAGAACGGCCGGAACGAGACGACCTGGATGCTGACGCGCGGATTGTTGACATAGCCATCGGCCAGCTTGGTCGAAAGAACGGTTTGCAACTGCTCGACCGTCTTGTCGCTGGCGGGCAGATTGCCGACCAGAGGAAACGTGAGATTGCCACCGCTGGTGATCACATAATCGCCCGTCAGCGTGTCCTCGCCAAACACGATAATGTGCAGCTTGTCGCCCGAAGAGACGCGATATTCATCCTCGGCCAGCATGGTTGACGCTGCAGGATTGGCGCCTAACGTCGTCTCCTGCGCCGGGGCCGCGCAGCTCGCCGGGACCATGATCAAGATCGACAGAAGGGCAAGGATGATGCGTTTCATTGTCAAGCGGATCCTAGCTGAATACTCCGCGCTTGATAGGCGGGCGCATTACCATCTGCAAGGTCTCGCACGGGGTTCCATTTCGCGCTGAACCCGCAAGCAGCGGCAAATCAGCGTGACTGGTCCATTTGGCAAGTTGCCGATCACTCCGGCGCAGCCCAGCTGTCGCTCGAAGCGCCCTGCGCGCTCAGGTGAAGGAGTGGTTCGCTCCACGTTGTGATCGGTGACCTTGCGCACAAGTGCCGATGCTCGGGCCACCGCAGGAACCGTGACACCTGATTTTTCTTGATGCTCGTCGTTAACACCCGCTATACGACGCTCCAAATGCAGGGAGACATCGGTGCGACGATCATGGAAAATCCGGCTCGTTGCTGTCTTGGGCTTGTTTGGGTCCGCAAGCGTTGCACATGCCCAATCCGATGAGCGCGGGGTTGGCGTCGCGGATCGTCCTCGCCCGTTGTACGATCCGATTGGCTTCAATCTCGGCTCGTTTCGACTATACCCCGCCATCACAGCGCAGGTTGATGCCACCGACAACTACCGGGCACGGGATACTGACCGGCAGGGCGACGTTTTTGCGACAATACTGCCCGAAGTTGCTTTTGCGAGCAATTGGGGACGCCATCGACTGAGCGGGCGGACGTATTTCAATCGTGGCTTTCATGCCCAACTGCCCACGGAGAACGCCAGTCAATATGGCGTTGCCTTGGACGGCGCGCTTGAAGTGACGCGCGACACCGTGCTTCGCGCAGACGCCTCGGCGGCCCGATCGGTTGAAAGCCGCTCAAGCTTGGGCAGCTTCCGCAACTCGATCGAACCGGTGAGCCTTGACACCTATCGTTTTTCGGTTGGCGCGTCGCATCAGTTCACGCGGCTGAGGCTCGATGGGTCTTTTGGCCTGCGCAATGTAAACTTCAATGATGTCACCGGACTCAACGGCGTCATCATCAACCAGCAATTCCGCGATGTTCAAACGCTGACCGAAACCTTGAGCGGGCAGTATGACGTGGGCGGCGGGATTGGTATACTTGTCACCGGCCGCGCAAACCAGAGTCGCTTCGATTTCCGCCCCGGCGCGGTGGGCTTCAATCCGCTTGTCAATGTCGACCGCGCTTCCTCCGGGTTCTCGCTCGAAGGCGGCGTGTCGCTTGAATTGAGCTCGCTGGTATTCGGGACCATCCAGGTCGGCTATCTGCGGCAATCCTATCGCGATCCTCGGCTTCGAGACTTTACCGGGCTATCGTTCAACGCCAATGTGCTCTGGAACGTCACACCGCTGACATCGCTCCGTTTTCGCGCTTCGCGGTCCGTTGACGAAACAAGCTCAGCGCTCATTGCCGGCAACACCCGAAGCGATTTCTCGGTCGGCGTCGATCACGAACTGTACCGCTTTCTCATCCTGTCGGGCAATCTGCGCTATGCTGCATTCCGTCCGAATGGGCCTGGCGATGGCGGGCAGGAATTTGGCGTAGGCGTCTCTGCCCGCTACCTGATCGATCGGCATTGGTCCGCCGGATTGAATGCAAGCTACGCGAGACGCGATTCGGCTAGTCCGTTCCTGCGCTTTAACGCGGCCACGGTCGGCATAGTGACGCGGTTCGCATTCTAGTTCCGGTCGGCTCCGGCCCGCATGTCGGGAGGGACCGGATGCGTTCGCCGGTCGTGCCGAGCAGCGAAATCCTTGGTTCCGTGGCCGCATTGGGCTATGGGCCGCCAAGTGCATTTCCGGCTCCAGCTTCGTAGCGCAATAGGCCTTGTCCTGACACGCGGCTTTAGACAGAGGAACGCGCTATCGTGACCAGTCAGCCGCCACCCCGAACCGAGGTGCTCGTCACAGTCGCCATCGCTACGTTCAACGCCGAAGCTTACCTCGCGCTGGCTGTGCAGTCTGCGTTGGACCAGACGATTGCCGATCTTGAGGTCATTGTGGTGGATGATGGATCGACAGATGGCACATTGGCACTTGCCCATGCCCTTGCCGCGCAAGATCGCCGCGTTCGTGTCGAGCGGCTCGCGGTCAATGGCGGCCCTTCGATGGCGCGCAACCGGGCGCTTGACCTAGCGAAGGGCCGATGGTTTGCGGTGCTTGACAGTGATGACGCCTTTGCGCGCGACAGATTGCGTTGCCTCATTGCCGTGGCAGAAGAACAGCAGGCTGACATCATTGCGGACAATCTCGTGCTGTTCGACACCGCCGATCCCGAGCGCGCATCGTTCTACCTCGCGCGGGAAAAGTGCTCCGGCTGGCTATCACTGGAATCATACCTTGGCCGGTCGATCATGTTTTCAAGCGAACCGGGCCTTGGCTATCTCAAACCCCTCATGCGGGTTGATCGGCTTCGCGCGGCAGGACTTCGTTATGACAATTCCCTGCGCATCGCCGAGGATGATGACCTGATCGTTCAGATGCTGACCGCCGGCTTTCGCTACTGGCTGCATCCCGATGCAGGCTATGCCTATCGCAGGCACTCCGCGTCTACCTCGCATCGGCTGTCCGCCGCCAATGCTGCGGCTATTGCGGCGGCCAGTCGGGGCGCTCTGGCGCTGAGCCGGACACTGCCGCCGCCGATCCCTGCGGCGATGCAGGCTCGCTATGTGGCTTTCGAACGCGCTGCCGCATTTGCGCGGCTGATCGACCATCTCAAAGCAGGCCGGTTGCGCGCGGCCGTTCTTGAGATGATGAGAAATCCCCTGATGGTACCGATGCTCCGAATGCCCATCCTCGCGGCGCTCAGGCGCATGTTCCGCATGGCCCCGTCCGATGCGCTGCGCGATCCGTCGCGCGATGCCGCGGCTGCCGTTGCGGGAATACTGGCCAATCGGGGGCAAACGGGGTGACCGCGGAGCGCATCGACATCTGCATCTGCACCTTCCGGCGCGAATCCCTGCGTCAGACTTTGCGTTCAGTTGCAGAGCAACGCCTGCCAGCCGACATCACGCTGAAAGTGATCGTTGCGGACAATGACCACAGCGATGATCGGCGCGCCGCCATTGTCAGCGACGGTGCCGCGCTTGGACTGGATCTGCTCTATGTGCACGCGCCCAGTCGCAACATTTCGGTGGCGCGCAACGCGTGCCTCGATGCGGCGACGGCGCGGTTGATCGCGTTCATCGACGACGATGAGGAGGCCGCGCCGAATTGGATCGCGGCGCTGCTGGACCAGTCTGCCGCTGCCGATATTGTGTTTGGCGTGTCGCAAGCGCGGTATCCAGACCCGCAAACGCCGGGCTGGATCCAGGAAGGCGATTTCCATTCAAACCGGGTGTCGGGCAATGACGCTCCGTGGAACGGCTACACGGCAAACGTGTTGATCAACCGGGTTTTCGCGGCGGACCACGCGCTCAGGTTCGCACGCGAACTTGGCCAGATCGGCGGTGAAGACACTGTGTTTTTCTATCACGCCCACGCGCGGGGCGCGCGCTTTGCCTATGCGCCTCTAGCCATCGTCTATGAAGATACGCCGCCCAATCGGGCAACGATGGCGTGGCTGATGAAGCGTCGCTTTCGGTCCGGGCAGGTTCATTACATGCTGCTGAAGCTGCAGAACGTTGGTCTCGCGCGTGTGCTGGTGTCATCGCTCGCCAAGGCGGCCTATTGCATCGTCGGCGCGGCGTTGAATCTGGCGTACCCGACCAGACGTGCAAACTTCGTGCTGCGCGGTTCGCTCCATGTCGGCGTAGCCGCCTCGGCGCTAGGCATGTCTCCCTATATCGAATATAGCGATCAAAACGTCACGGGCGCCTAGAATGCCAGAAAACGAGCTTGTTCTTCTGTTTTGCGAGGCCTTTGCCGGACGGCAGCGCCCGCGCGCAGGTCGGCGGACGGGAATTGCCGCATGAGAACCGCCACTGCCGCGCGCAGTCTGGGACCAGAGTCCCCGCGCCAGCTTGATCCGCGCAAGCGCGCCGTTGCGCTCGATCACCTCGATGCCATCGTTGGCGGCGCCGCTCTCGCCTCGGTTGGCCCCATCTATATCTTCGGCAGTTCCTTTGCGGCCTTGTTCTGTCTGTGCGCCGCTCTTGCGATAGCCTTGCGCCCGGTGTGGTCGGTCAAAGACCTGATGAAGTTCTCCTGGTTGCTCGCATTGCCCCTGTTGGCAGCGGTATCGACGCTCTGGTCCGACGCGCCCGAGCGGACACTGCGTGCTGGGTTGCAACTGATCCTGACCGTCGGGGCGACGATCGTTGTCTGCCGGCGCCTGAGCGCGCGTCAGGCGATGCTGGTTCTTGGGGCGAGCTTTCTGGCGATGTGCCTGATGGCAGTGCCGGACATCGGCGCGAGCGCTACTTCCGGGGAGCCCCTGATCGGGCCATTCGGCAGCAAGAACCAGATGGCCGCGACTGCTCATGTTCTGTTCGCGCTCTCGCTGGCCATCGGCTTCGACCGGCAGCAGCCGGTCTTGGCCCGTTTATTGACACCCATTGCGATCATACTCGCGCTGGTCTGCGTTCGTCTCAGCCAATCAGCGGGCGCGACAATAGCGATCTTGATGACGCTGGCCACCTTTCCCCCCATTGTCATCTTTCCCAAGGCGAGCTTTGCCATTCGCTGCATGGTTGGATTTTTCCTGCTCATCGTACTTGTGATCGGAATTGTGTTGCTTCCCGATTTGCAGAGTGCGTTGACCGATTTTCAGGTGCACGAGCTGAAGAAGGATACCACTTTGACCGGCCGCACCTATCTGTGGGAAGTCGCGGCAGGCTTGAGCGAAGAGAAGCCCTGGCTTGGCCATGGCTATTCGGCTTTCTGGCGACCGGGCAATATCGACGCCGAGGGGCTTTGGAGATGGGGCGGCATCGCCAATCGCTCGGGGTTCAATTTTCATAATGCCGTTGTCGAGATGCGGGTGGATCTGGGGCTGGTCGGGGTGGTGCTGTTTGCCGCTACCTGCATCGCCATCGCACTGGCATCATTCCTGCGTCAGCTGTCCAGACCGTCGATCCCGGGAGCCTTTTTCGCATCGCTGCTGATAGTCTTCTACGCACGAAGCTACGGCGAATCCGGCCTGGTCTATCCCTTCAACTTCATGACCGTCTGCTGGATCGCGGCCGCGGTTTTCTCGTTTCCAAGAACCGCCCGGGAACCATCGGCCTCGGCCGCCATTGTCCCTCGAACCCAGAACCTTAGTGTGTCCTACACAAACCGTACGTGACAGTTTAGCCACGTTTGACTGCGCGGGCATGGAACCCCGATTCCACTTGGAGGTGCAAGGCCATGTTGCGTAACCTGCTCGTCGCCGCGATGCTCGCGGGGCTATCGTTGGCCATCATCCCAAGCGCGCTCAAGTCCGAGCAGGCAGGCAAAGATGGTCCGCCCCGCGGATATGATCTGGTGCCCTCCTTCGCCGACGAATTCGATCGCAATATGGTCGACAGCAAGAATTGGGAGCCCATTTTTGCGCCGTCATTCGGTAAGGATCGCACCATTTCGAGAAGAACGCTGTGGAACAATGCCGAGCGGCAGGTGTACTTCGATCCAGGCTATCTGTCGCTGGGCATTCAACCGGTAAGCGTCCGCAACGGCGTTCTCACGATAACCGCTCAGCCGATGACCCAGCAAACGCGCGACGCGGTGATGCGCCAGGTGGCCGCAATGCCGCCGCAAATCTCGAACATCGCAGCGCTAAAGTCCTTAACCTACCAGTCGGGGCTTATAGCCGGGCGCAGCCATTTTGCGCAGAAGTATGGCTATTTTGAAGTGCGCGCGCGGTGGAGCAAGGGACGCGGGCTATGGCCGGCGATCTGGCTGCTTCCCGACGATGGCAGTTGGCCGCCAGAAATCGACATCATGGAGTCGCTTGGCCACGATCCTGCAACAATCTACCATTCCACACATTCAAAAATTGCGCCCAAATCTACCGCAGTGAAGAACGTATTCGGTGGAAATACGGCGGATTTCCATACATATGGCGTGCTCTGGACCCCTTCGTTGACGGAATATTTTGTCGATGGAAAGAAAATGGCCACAATCCCCACGTCGCCCGATATGACCAAGCCGATGTTCGTGATTGTAAACCTTGCCGTTGGCGGCAACTGGCCGGGTTATCCCGATGCGACCACGGCTTTTCCAGCGACGATGGACGTCGATTTCGTCAGGATCTGGAAGTTCAGAACCTTGCCCAAAGCCGAGGCAGCAGCTTCTCCTCGCTCTGGGGGAAATTAGGCCAAAGCGGCAGGAGCTGACCCGGCCTCCAAGCGCAAGACAGTACGATTTTCTCACCGGGCCAAGCTCTTTCGCGAGCGTCCGAACCGATTGACAGGCCACCACACCATGAAACTTGTCCATTTCGAAAGCGCGGTCCCTAATTTTGGCGACGATCTCAACGCGCAGCTGTGGCCGCGGCTGGCACCGGAGCTGTTCGCTTCTGGTGAAGAGGACCGTGGATTTGTCGGCATCGGCACCATCATCGGGATGGATGTCGGTCCACTGGCGCAGCTCGAGGTCTTTTCGTCCGGTGCCGGGTATGACCGGATCGCCAAGTGGGCCGACAAGCGCGTGACCTTTCATTGCGTGCGCGGACCCGTAACCGCGCATCTGCTGGGGCTCGACCCGGCGCTGGCCATGACCGACGGCGCGATCCTCACACCTCTGGTCGATGGGTTTCCTGCCGGCGCGACGGGCGGCGGCGGAACGATTGTGATCCCACATTTCGAGACCATCGCCTTCCCCGGCTGGGACGCGGCGTGCCGACAGGCGGGCCTTCACCTGCTCGACCCGCGCGGCACGCCCGCCGCGGTGATTGCACGCATTGCTGCAGCGGAGCTGGTCCTGACCGAATCGCTCCACGGCGCCGTTCTCGCCGATACCTACGGGGTGCCATGGATACCTTTTGCGACATCGCGCAATTTCGGCACCAGCAAGTGGGTTGACTGGATGGCCTCGCTTGGGCTCGAATTGAGCCTGCGGATGCTGCCGCCGCCCAACGCGCAGCAATTGATGGCGTTTGGCAAGCGGGCTGAGCCTTATGGTGCGACCGTGCGTTTCACGCTCGAGCAGGCGGTAGGCGAGTTCAATGTCCGGATGGGCGTACCGCCCCGCAATCCGTTGAAGGAAGTTGCCAAAGCGGTTATCCGGCGCACGCCGTTGGCCGGACGTCTGCTGGGATATCATCCGGCGCGTACGGCCGAAGCGCTGGCTGCCCTGGCAACGCTCCCACCGATGCAGAGCAAGGCACCGCTGCGGGCGGAGCTATCGGCACGGATGTTGGAAGCCTTGCAGAAGCTGGCGGGCAGCGCCGGGCAGGGACGGAGCTGATGCGCGATCAGCTGCCGGGAAGAGGTCCGGCGCCGCTGATTCTACTGGGAATTCACCTGTTCGTAATCCGCTTGTGCAAATGCAGCTGAGCCTGATTTGATGGTTTTCAGAACCTGCCAGCATGGCGCGAATGACGCCCGAAGGACACTGCCTTGATCGAAGTCGACGTCATCATTCCCTTCTTTCAGCGAGAATCCGGCATTCTCCGCCAGGCACTGGTGTCTGTGCTTGCGCAGGAACTGCCAGAGGGGGTCGGCCTCAATGTGATCGTGGTGGACGATGGATCGCCCGTTCCAGCCAGAGGTGAGGTGGCCGGGCTGGACTTTGCCGATCCTTTCCGGCTGACCCTGGTCGAACAGGAGAACCAGGGATGCGGCGGGGCGCGCGACGCGGGTTTGCGCGCGGTCGGCGAGGCTGCGCGCTACATCGCATTTCTGGACTCTGACGATATCTGGTCTGCCGACCACGTCGCCACCGCCGTCGGCGCGCTGGAGAGCGGGTATGATATCTACTTCACCGACCATAGCCGCACCGGAAATCACGAATCGTTCTTCAAGAATATCAACTTTCCGCCGGCCGATGCGGGGCCTGGTCAGGTGGCCCACGTACGGGACGATATCTGGAGCATCGACCAGAAGCTGTATTATCGTTTCTCGCTGCGCCGGTTGACCGCCCAGATTTCCACGTTCGTCTATCGCCGCAGTATCTATCCCGAGGCTCGGTTCGAGACCGCGCTCAAGGCAGCGGCAGAAGATATCATCTTCATGCTGCAGACGACCCGGCGCGCCGCCAGGATCTGCTTCCGCAAGCATCAGAGCATCGTCTGCGGACGGGGAATCAACATTTACTACAGCACTTTTGGCTGGGACGATGAAGGCCACCTGCGCCGCTACATGGCCGACGTTCTGGGCGCGCGCGCGCTGGTGCAGGCGCTTGATCTGCAGGGGGCGGATCGCAAAGTGATCGAGGAGCGCATTGCCCTCTACAAGAACTCCTTTGCATTTTTCACACTGCGCTGGTTCCTGCAGCGCCGCGGCAGCTGGTCGAAGGACCTGCGCGATCTGACAGCGAGCGACCCGACCTTCTGGACATGGTATCCGCGCGCAATCCTTTACGTCGGCATCTTCTACCCGTTGGGCAGGTACAAGGCTGAATACCACGAAGCCGGGGCCGATTGATCACGAGTGAAGAGCGTTGTCCTGCTGTGGGACCGGACGCTCTCTCAACCCGGTTCGGCCGCAGGGCCATGAAGTCGCGGAATAATTTTGCAGTGCAGCACGGCCCCATGTAGGGAGACCGCCAAAGGGGTTCGGCATGAAGGCGCAAATGATGCGCGGCGCGGCATGGGTGGCGGCCTCGCGCGTTCTGATCAACGGGATCGGCTTCGCCAGCACCCTTTTGCTCGCGCGGTTGCTGTCGCCGGACGACTTCGGGGTGGTCGCGATCGCTCTGACGGTCATCGCGATCGTAGGCTCGGTGACCGAGATCCCGTTGTCCACCGCGCTCATTCAGCACGCCAATCCCGAACGGGCCCATTTCGATTCGGCCTGGACGCTTAGCGCACTGCGCGGCGCAATCCTTGGCATAGTGCTGGGCCTTGCGGCTATCCCCCTCGCGCGCCTCTATGGCGATGCGCGATTGGTGTCGCTGATGTGGGTATTGGCGGCGCTGACTTTCGTTCAAAGCCTCGGGAGTCCGATGGTTGTGAAGTTTACGCGCCGCCTGGAGTTCAGGCAGGACTTCATCGTCGGCGTTGCCAAGAAGTTGAGCGGATTTGTCTTCGCGCTGTTCATCGCCTGGATGTACCAAAGCTATTGGGCGCTGGTGGCCGGGCAGGCCGCATCCGAGATCATCACGGTGATCGTCACTTTCATCCTGGCGCCCTACCGTCCGCGCATCACCTTGAGGTACGCCCGCGAACTGCTCGGATTTTCGGTCTGGCTATCGCTTGTGCAGATTGTCCAGACGATCAACTACCGGTTTGACAACCTGTTCATCGGCTATTTCCTGACGAGCGCGGATGTCGGTCAATACAGCTACGGCACCAACTTGGCCCTCTTGCCGACCCGCGAGACGACTGCGCCTATCGCGCAAACCTTGTTTCCGGCCTTCAGCCTTGTCAGACAGGAGCCGGAGCGTTTGCGCGCTGCCTATATTCGCGCGCAAACCCTGTTATGTGCGATCGCCCTGCCGGTCGGACTTTCGTTTGCCGCCATTGCCGATCCACTGGTCAATACCGTGCTGGGCAGCAAATGGGCGCCGGCCATCATCGTGATACAGGTCCTGTCATCGGTCACTGCGCTGCAGACGCTGGCCACGTCGCTGCAACCGCTCGCCATGGCACTTGGCGAGACGCGGGCTCTCTTCCGGCGGGACTTAGTCAATGCGATCATCCGGCTTCCTCTCATTGTCGGCGGCCTGGTCTTCGGCGGCTTTACGGGCATCGTCTTTGCGCGGATCGGGAGCGGCGCCGTTGCCACGATTATGAACATGGCGCTGGTCAATCGCTTCCTCGGACTTTCCATCAAAGCGCAGTTCGCCGCGAACCAGCGGGCGCTCGCCGCGAGCGCTGCCATGGTGTTGGCGATTGTGTGCTTTCAAAACTTTGCCATGACCCCGCCGACTTTGGTGGCCGGGCTCATTTTTCTGGCTGCACAGCTCGCCCTTGGCGCTTCTGTTTATGGCGTTGTCTGCTATGTGGCCTGGGAAATTCAGCGTCGACCCGTTGGCCCAGAGTCTGAGATCATTGCGGTGGTACGGTCAGCGTTGCGCATGGCCAGCGAAATTCGCCCCCGGCGAAGCCAGCCCTGAATCGCATGATCGCTCCGCCTTGCAAGCCTAGACTGATCGGAAAACGAACTTGAATACTATCAAGACCTTGTTCATGAGATTGCTTAGAACAGCGAGACTTGTCCTGGGCGATAGACGAGCGGTGGCGGTTTTCGTGCCGGAAAGCGTCGGTAGTGTTGGCGACCAGGCAATGGTCGAAGTGATGCGCGAGCAGCTTACGGCGCGCAACCTCAAGCCGACCTTCGTGTACATGCCGAATTGGACTGTCATCCCGTTGCGAGCGGATGCGCCCACGGTGATGTTGACCTCTCACACCAATTTTGCGCCTCATTTTTTGCGCCTGATCCTGCGCCACGGCGCTGCAGTTGTGATCGGTGCCGATGTAGTCGATGGTGTCTACGGTAATTCGCTGCCGCAGCGCTGGGTCGGCAAGCTCGTTCGCGCCCGGGAAACCGGTGCAAAGGTCGGACTTCTGAACTTCAGTTTCTCTTCGGAAGCGGATCACACGATTTCGGAAGTTGTAAGCGCGGCCGGTCCCATCAAATTCACGCCGCGTGACCCCGTTTCCTTTGGACGCTTTACGGCTGCTACCAAGCAACCAGCTACCCTATCGGCTGACCTTGCCTTCTTGTTGACACCGGACTTGCGCTCACCCAACGCGCAGAAGTCTGATGTCTGGCTTGCCGCCCGCAAGGCGGCTGGTGACACCGTCCTGTTCGTTAATCTCAGCGGTCATACGCTTTCGCGGATGGCGCGCGATGGTGTTGAAGTCATGGATCAGGTGTTGCGCCATTGGCTCAGGGCGTCCCCAGACCGATCGATCTTCTTGGTGCCGCATGATTTCAGGCCCGCGCCAACGGGAGATGTCGAGGCGCTGGAGCGATTGCGCGCAATGTTGGCTGGTGAGTTTCCCGATCGCGTTGCGATGATCTATCCGCCCTTTGCAGCCTGGGATGTGAAGGCTCTTTGTCGCCGCGCAGACTTGGCAATCAGCGGGCGGATGCATTTGACAATCGCCTGCCTCGGGATGGGGGTCCCCGCGCTCTCGGTGGTCTACGTCGGCAAATTCGAAGGCTTGATGCAACATATCGGGCTGGCTGATGAAGACCTGTTGATCTCCACTGACGACGCCATCGATCCCGAACTCTTGCTCGTGCGCCTTGAGCGCGTAACGGCGGAGCATGGCCGTCTGGGCGCTATCATCAATGCAAAACTGGGCGACGTCAAAGCTCTCTCTGCGCGCAATTTCGATTGGTTGTAAGGACCGGGAGGCTTTCGGCGAGTGCGCCGGGAGGCTCACTGCGCCGCAATCAGCCCGCGCACATTCCGCTGCAGGTTGGCAATCACCGTCTCTGCCGAAAATTCTTGAATCGCATGGTTGCGCGCTGCTTTGGCGAGGCGCGCGCGGCGTTCGGGATCGCGGGCGAGCGCTACGATGCGTGCGGCGAATTCGGCGGGGTCATCGGCGATTTCGGCATGAACGCCATCTATGAAGCTGAGCCCCTCGCAGCCCAGCGACGTGGTTACGATCGCCCGGCCATTGGCGGCGGCCTCGATCAGCTTGATCCGCGTGCCGCTGCCGGCCTGAAGCGGCGCGATCACGATATGCGCCGCTTCATAATAGGGCGTCACCGAGGGAACGTCGCTGGCCACGGTAATACCCTCGCGCTCGCCCAACGCGCGGATCGCGGCCGGTGCTTCAAGGCCCACCAGCGCCAGTTCGCTGTCGCGGCCCAACTGCGCCTGCACCAGCGGCCATGCTTTCTCCACAAACCACGCGATGCCCTGGACATTGGCAAAATAGCCGAACGTGCCGACAAACAAGATCCGGCAAGGCGGGGCGACGGTCTCGGGTGCCACTGCTTCGAAGCGATAGGCGTTGGGAACGATCACCGGTTGGACCCCGGTCATTTCCTTGAACCTGTCCGAATCAAGCCGCGAGCACAGGCTGACCGCATCCCACCCCGCCGCGATGCGGCGCTCTGCCCGGCGCAACCAGCCAAGCTCTTGCCGAAGCTTCGCCCGCCACCACCACGGGCCGTCGTCGCCCTCGATCTGGCGGGCGAGCACGCGCGATTCGATATCATCGAAATCGACGAACCTCTTGGCGCGGCCACCCGGACCGAACACGGATTCATGCCACAGCGCGCTGCGCAGGCGGAAAGCAAACACCAGATCAAAGTCGTCGGTGAGCAGGTCGCGGAACAGCCTGGCCTCTTCGGGGAAGGCGCGGCCGTCCACCGGATTGAGCCGCCGCCAGGCGTGGATCGGCCGCTTGATCGGTGATCGCGACGCCTCGAAGCGCCACATCCGGACATTGGCCGGCAAGTGGCCGCGCTCATGCACCGTCATTCCCGCCGTATCGGGCGGGGTCTCGCCAATCAGCGGGGGGTATACCGCCGTGACCGTGCCGATCGCCCGCAGCGCGTCAAGATGCATCGCCGCCCGGCGCGCGATTCCGGCACCCAGCGGGTTTGGAATGAAGCTGGGTAGAAAGAGAATTTTCATTCCGGATTTGCCCATAAAAGATGACAAGGTAGCCGACTTGGGTCTTTGCTCTTGGCGATTCAGTCGTCCGCGGGTCTATTGCACCGAACAAGCGCCCTGTCAGTGCAATCCTGCCATCCTCTCCGGTCCTTCATCACGGATAGCTATCGCACCCCCGCGCGGCTATGGACATGCCCGGTGGTGTGGGACCTGGTCTTGATTTGTCCGGTGATTTCCATGCCATCGCCCCACCAATCCTGAATGCAATCCGATAGGTTAGGGATAAACTGCACTATGCCGGATCCGCTTGTTTTCATCATCCCGGTCCGGCATCAGGATAATGCGCGCGATTGGGGCCAATTGAAGGCCAACCTGTCGCAGACCCTGCGGTCGATAGAGGCGCAGACCCATTCAAACTGGCGCGGCATCGTTGTTGCCAACACAGGTGCCGACTTGCCGGTCTTGCCGACCAGGTTCGAGGCGGTGTTCGTCGATTTCCCGCCCAATCCTCATTATGTTCTGCAAGATGATCTGGAGGCTTATTACGAGGCCGTTCGCTTCGACAAAGGGCGGCGTCTGCTGGCAGGGCTTTATCGCGCGCAGACGAGCGGACATATCATGTTGGTCGATGACGATGATTTCGTTCATCGCGACTTGGCAGCGTTCGTGGCGCGCGATCCGTCAGCGAACGGGTGGTATATCAAGGTTGGCTATCTCTGGGACGAAGGCCCGCTGCTTTTCAAGTACCGGGATTTCTATCAGCTTTGCGGTACATCCCACATTATTCGCGCCGATCTGTTTGGATTACCGCCGCGGATCGAGGATGTGAGCGAGTCCTTCATTTGCCGCACGCTGGGCAGCCATCGCTTCATTGCCGGCGATCTGGCCGCAGCCGGCACACCGCTGGCAGTCTTGCCGTTTGCAGGGGCGGTTTACCGCGTTGGTCATCGCGGCGCACATAGCCAGTCAGACACCATTCTGCGCAAATTCTTCTACGGGCCCGAAGCGCGCGGGAACCCGCCCCGCGTGATCAGGCGCTTGCCCGATCTGCGGCTATCGGGAGCGTGGCTGCGGCGCGACTTTTTCGGAGACGCGGGCTGATCGAGCGATCCGGAAACAGCGTTCCGGGCTTGCTCAATTGACGTAATAGCCTTTGAACTTCTTGTGGTAGCCGTAGAGGTCTTCGTAGCCGGTGCTTGCGTACTTGCGGATGTCGACCATTGTCAGCGCCACGCCGATCACTTTGGCCTGCGCCGCGAGCAGCAGGTCGAGCGCGGTGTCGGCGGCTCGGAGCGAGGTCTGGCCCCAGCGTGTCAGCAGGATCACCGCATCGGCCTGGCTGGCGACGGTTCGGGCATCGGCGATGCCCAGCACCGGGGCGGTATCGATGATGACGAAGTCGAACTGTGCGCGCAAGGCATCGAGAAACGGCCCGATCAGCTCGGCCGCGAGCAGATCGCGGCCGTCGGCAATGGCATCGTCGGTGCAGAGCAACTGCAGATCGGTGATCGAGTCGGTGAGCAATGCCTCATCGATCGAGAGCGTACCGGCGAGCACTTCGGCAAGCCGGCCGGTGCGGCCATCGAGCAGGATGTCGCTGGCCGAGTGGCGCCGCAGGTCGCAATCGACCAGCACTGTCGAAGCCCCCGACATCGCCAGCGTGCGCGCGAGGCAGACCGCCGTTGTGGTTTTGCCCTCGCGCGGGAGCGGCGAGGTCAGCGCGATGACTTTGGGCCGCCGGTTTCCGCGCAACGTCGCCGACGCTCGCAGGCTGCGCAAAGCCTCGGCAAACGTCGATAGCGGGTGCGATACGACGTATTCCTGCGGGGGTTCGGTCACGCGCAGGCCGCCGAGCGTCGATTCGACTTCGGGAATGGCGCCGAGATAGCGCGCGCCCAGACGCTTTTCGACGTCGAGCTTCGTGCGGATGCCGCTGTCGAGAAACTCGGCTGCGGCGACGCTGCCCAGCCCCGCGAATAACGCAAAGGCGGAGCCCACAAGATAGGCCAGCCGCACATTGGGCGAGGAAGGCGTGGTCGGGACAATGGCGGTCGCCCCGATCGTGGCATCGGGGACATCGATCCCGTCGCGCGCCGCGGTGCCGCGCGAGCGGTTGAGGAACGCTTCGTATACCGTTCGCGCGGCGACCGATTTGCGCTCGAGCTCCATGTAGCCGACTTGCGCCGAGGCATTGCTGGCGAGCTTGGCATTGGATTGCTGCTGGCTGCCGAGCAGCGAATTCAGCCCCGAGCGCGCGACATTCACTTCGCCTTCGAGACTGGAGAGAATGCGGTCGATCTCGAGCTGGATCTGGCGGCGGATGTCCGCGAGGCGTTGCTCTTCCTGCGCCACCGAGGGGTGGCGCGCGCCATAGCGGACGTTGAGCTGCGCGAGGTTGCGGCTGCTTTCGGCTTCCTGCTGGCGCAATGCGCCGATCGTGCCCGAACTGAGCGCCGATGCGACATTGCCGCCGCCGCCGCCGATGCCGACCTGCCGCCGCGCGGCGGCGAGGCGCCCTTCGCTTTGCGCCAGCGCGGCGCGCGCGCCCGCGATCTGCTGGTTGAGCGTCGACGTTTCCTGCTCGGCCATCGTCGCGCCTTGCGCGCTCATCAGGCCATTGGCGATCTTGTAGCGCTGCAGCGCGGCATCGGCCTGCTCGGCCTCGACCCGCAACTGGTCGAGCCGCGCATCGATCTGCCGGTTGTTCGCGGCCTCCTGCCGCCGCTTGCTTTCCGAAATCGTCGCGAGATACTGCCTGCCATATTCATCGGCGATGCGTGCCGCCTGGCGCGGCGAGCGCGAACTTGCCAGAATTTCGATGATCGCGGTCTGGCCCGCGCGGCGGATGGTGACATTGTTGCGCAGTTCCTGCGCTGTCCGCAACAAGCGCGCCTCGTTGATCTGCTCCTCGGTTTCACCCGCGACAACCAGATTTGCGCCGCTGGCAAATTCGGGATCGTCAACCAGATCGAGCGCACGGGCAACCGCGACCGCCACGGGTGTGGAATCGATGACGAGGATCTGCGTATCGATGAAGTCGGAGGATTGCTCCACGGCGACCGGCGCATTTTCGCGCGGCTGGATCGGATCGCCTCGCCGCGGCTCGATCTGCACGGTGCTGGTGGCAGTGTAGGACTTGGGCGTCAAAGTGGCATAGGCGATCACCGCCGCCATGATCAGCGTGACCGTCAGCAAGAAGATCCACAGGCGCCGCCACAGAATCAACAGCAGATCGCGCGGGTCGGGCAGGAGGTTGCTGTTCCCTACCGCAACGTCCTGCTTTGTCGACTGATCATCCGTTCCAGTCTTCGTGCCTTGGCTTGAAGCGGCGATATCCATCACTCGGTACGGTCCTTCGATCAGCAGCAATGCCGCGCGTTCCGGGGGTCTTCGGGATCATGGTCGTCGATCCTGCCTGCCTGCGCGCAGCGTAGCCTTCCATAGCCAAACTTGCGTGACATGCCAGCTATCTTGACACACAGACCTTACCAAACACCTGCCTCACAGGGCGGTTGGCCGTCACCCTTTGCGGCGCGGCGCGAAAACCGGTATCACCCGCCGCGCCAAGACAGGCATTGCAAGGGGGCAAAACCATCATCCGACGTCTCACCCGGCAGCCCGAGGCCCTGCGCAGCATCACAGGTCTTCGCGCGATGCTGGTCGGCCTGCTGGTCGTGCTTCAGAGCATCGATCTCAGCGACAGCTTTGCCCTGATCGCGCGCACGCCGCTGTGGATTCTGCCCGCGATGGTCATCAATGGCCTGTTCGCGCTCGCCGGGTTCACGATGGCCCGCTCGCTCGATCGCAACGGCGTGGTGGTGACCTTGCGCCGGACGGCGTGGCGGTTTCTGCCCGCGCTGGCGATGATCGTGGTGCTCACCGCGCTTGTCCTGGGGGCTGCGATCACCGCCCAGCGCCGCTTGGTCTATTTTACCGATGCGCAAGTGTGGACCTATCTGCTCACCATGGTCGGCTATCCGCAGACCGCGCTGCCCGGCGTGTTCCTGCGCAACAATGTCACTGGCCTGGTCAACGATGTCGTCTGGACGATCCCGGTCGCCTACAGCGCGATCGCGGTCACCGCGCTGGCGATGCTGCGACCGCGCTTTGCCAGTCTTGCGATTGGCGCGGCCGGCCTCGCCGCGATCGGCATCGCGGTCCTCTTGCAATCCAATCTGGTGCCGCTGCTCGGCTCGGGCCGGTTGGCGGGGATCATCGCCGGGCGCGGGCTGAACGCGGGCATCGCGTTTTTTGCAGGCGCGCTGGTCTATCGCGAGCGGGCGCGGCTCGTCATGGACTGGCGCATTGCCGCCCCGATCGCGCTCGCCATTGCCGCCTTTGCGCTGTTTGGCGATAGGCGCGCGTTCCAAAGCGCGGCGATCGGCCCGGTGCTGGCGATCGGCGCGGCCTATCTCGCTATTCTCGCGGGAACGCTGCGCCTGCCGCTGCGGCACACCGCGCTTCCGGCCGAACCGCTGCTGTGGCGGGTCTTTCTCATCGCCTACCCGGTCCAGCAATTCTGGCTCGATACCGGGCCCGATCAGCAGGGCGTGGTGTTCAATCTGCTGTTGTCCGTGCCTGTGATCGTATTGCTGGCCTGCGCGCTGTGGTACGGGGCCGAACGCCCGCTTCTCCGGCGCTTTGCCAAAGGCGTTATCCTGGCCGATCCCGCGGGCGGGGCTCGGGTCGGTTTCAGGCGATTTCGCCCGGTGGCGGCAATGCGCGCCGCGCTCCCGCATGTTCTCACCGCCGTTGTCATCGTGCTGCTCGCTCTGGGCGCGATCGGCATTGCGGTTTTTGCGATGCAACGCGATCCGGGCGGGGTTTAATCGGCGCCGAGACCAGAGTATGAGCACGGCGCGGTGTTCCATTTTGGGACCGGTCAGAATGCCGCGCGGTTTGACAGAGTAGCCCGATGCCGATGCGACCATCATTGCAACAAGCCCTCCCGTTGCCGGCGTTGCCGCGCGGCGAGCGGGTCTATGCAATCGGCGACATCCATGGCCGGTATGATCTGTTCTGCCGGCTGATGCGGATGATCGAGGAGGACGCGGCGCGGCGCGGGGCGGCAGAGACGCAAATTGTCATCCTCGGCGATTTCATCGATCGCGGCAGCGGCACGGCCAAAGTGATCGCGGTGCTTTCCGCGCTGCGTGCGGGCGCCGGGCTGATCGTGCTCAAAGGCAATCACGAGGCGGCGCTGATCGAAGGTTTGCATGGCAACCCGGCGGCGCTGGCGTCGTGGATCGAATTCGGCGGCGACGAAACCTTGCGCAGTTTCGGGGCCACGGATGATGATATCTGGCCCGCCGATCCCGGCCAGCTCGCCGCAAACGTGCGCGCGATCATCCCGGCGCGGGTAATCCGCTGGCTTTCCGGCCTTGCGCTGAGCCATCGGGCAGGCGCTTACCTGTTCGTCCATGCCGGGGTGCGCCCCGGCGTGGCGCTGGCCGACCAGCGCCCCGAAGACCTGATCTGGATCCGCGACGAATTCACCGGCAGCACCGCCGATCACGGCGCAATCGTCGTCCATGGACATTCGATCAGCGAGCGGGTCAACATCCTGCCCAACCGGATCGGGGTCGATACGGGGGCCTATTGCACCGGCCGGTTGTCTGCGGTCGGGCTTGAAAGCGACGAGATCTGGACACTCGAGGCCAAGTGAGGCCAAGCTTCGTCAATGATGAACTCAGCCATACGGGGCCGGGGTAAGGCTTGCAGGTGCAGTCGTCCCGCCGCGCGACGGCCGCGCGCGGGGTCAAAATCAGGCGAACGAGACTTTCGCTTTGGCGCGCTGCCGCCGCAGCGTGCCGCCGATCATGCCGAAGCCCACGATCATCATCACCCAGGTCGCCGGTTCGGGCACGGGAGGTATTTCCTCGAACGTCGCGGAGAATTGGGCATTGCCCAATCCAAAATTGGCGATATCGACGAAATAATTCCACGACGAATTGCCGGCGGGATTGGACGTGTTGTTGAACACGAAGTAATCGATGCCCGGCGCGACGTTTGTCGTTGTCGGCATGGTGGTTACGGCATTTGCGCCGGGCACGCCGTAGGTGCTGAGATAGGCAACATAGCGTTCGCCCGCGGTGACCGCCACATTTGGATTGAACGTGAACGTCTGCGCCGCTGTCGACGGGGTGATCGCGCTGGTGAACAAGGTCACGGGCGAACCGTACGTAAGCTCGAATGTCGGTGTTCCGTTCCACGTGCCGACCCCGCCGAACAGCGCCCCGACGCCGCCATTGAGCCCAAGCGAGAATGATTTCAGTTTGCCATTGATCGGCGCGGTGAAGACCTGCCCATAAGTCACCGTATCGGGGTAGCCGAACGGGAATATCGAACCATCGGCCGCGCCGTTCGAAATGACCGTCGCCGCCTGCGCGGCCGGCGTATACGAAGCGAAGCAGACACAAGCCAGCACCAAGCTTTTGTAAAGGTTCATCATTGCTTCCAATCACAAAGGCAGAGAAAAGCACGAATCGAACACATCGCTACGATGAATCAGATATTAATGCAGTTTCGCCAAGTGAAGCAAACAATGAATCGTCACTGTATCAAAAGGGCGCACGCCCAATACGTAATTAAACACCCCGACAACGCTTTGACTGGCACTGTAGAAGCCAATACCCGAAATGTGGACGGGGGTGCCGGCAGGCGCTGCGAGCCTCGTGCCCGGCGATCCCGCGCAATTGCGCGGCTGCGGCGGGAAATGCGCCACGACGAAGCCCGCTGGAGAAGACCGGTCGATGCGGTCGTTGGAAATACTGTCAAAGAACAGATCGCGCGGGCGCAGATATCGCGCAGGCGCGCAGCACGAGCCGAAAGGACGTGGGCCTGTGTGCCAGGCGCGGGGCTATTTCATGTGATGGGAAGCGGCGTGCCGTGCGGCAAAGCTGGAGCGTTGAACCAGCGCAGCGCAAACTCGCAAATGCGGCGCGTGGGCGCTCAGTGCGCGCCGCGCGAGCAGCACACCGCAGGAATAGTGCGCAGCATGATCTCGATATTGTAAAGCGGCGAGCGGCCGCGGGCATAGGCGATGTCGCAGGCGACCCGGCGGCGGTAGGTCGTCTGGCTGCGGCCGGACACCTGCCACAGCCCGGTGAGGCCGGGGCGGACCGCGCAGTAGGCTTCGATGTAGCGCCCGTAGCGGACCGTTTCGGCCGGGGTGATCGGGCGCGGCCCGACAATGCTCATCTCGCCTTTGAGCACATTGAGCAGTTGCGGCAATTCGTCGAGGCTCGAGCGGCGCAGGAACCCGCCGTAGCGCGACAGCCGGGGATCGTTGCGCAGCTTGTGATCGCGCGCCCATTCCGCGCGCAGCGCCGCGTTGACTTTGAGCATGCCGGCGAGGAGTTCCTCGGCGTCGACGCGCATCGTGCGGAACTTGTAGCAGACGAACAGTTGGCCATCCTTGCCCACGCGCTTCTGGCGGAACAGGATCGGACCGATCCCGCCCGAGCGGACGATCAGTGCGATGATCACCATCAGCGGCGCAAAAAACACCAACATGGCCGAGGCGGCCAGAATATCGATCAAGCGGATGATGATTTCGGACCAGGAAATGCCGCTGGCGGCGCGGTCAGGTTCATTCGTTGTCAACGCAACCGCCGAAACAATTCTTGCTTCATGGCGCGGCTCGCTGGCTAGCATGGCTGAATTGGACACGAACGATCCCCTGATCGGCGAGACGCTGCCGCTTTCGCTGCAATGCACTGTTCACACATGAATTCGATTCGGGCAACATCGCTATCAAGTCAAAACTAGCCGGACAGCGACGTGACCTGAAATGGGACACTAACCTGAGCATTCGATAACCGCGCTTCCCGACCCGACCACCGCAGGCATGCGGACCGGGCACTTGTGCGCTTTTATAATTATGAAAGGTAAACAACCCCGTCGATTCGGGTTCTAGCCGATAACCCGGTCATAACCAAGACAGGCATTTGTGCGATGCGGCAAAGTGACCTGTGGATGCGTTGTAAGTGCAGAGCGTGCCGGCGTTTTGCGGGAACCCCGCGCACACCCTTGCGGCAACCGACGGGGGGGCAGGGTCGCCGCCTGGGCGCTTAGCGGCGCTGCGCTGCGGGTGCCAGGTCGGCGAAGGTGTCGCCGCCCAGCGCGCGGTAGAGCGCGACCGTGTTGCTGGCGCGCAGCAACCGGGTGTCGATGAGCGAGCGCTGCGCCGCATAGAGCGTGCGCTGCGCATCGAGACTGTCCAGAAACGAGACCACCCCGCCGCGATAGCTCTGCTCGGTAAGGTTCGCGGCATCGCGCGCGGCGGCCTCGAGCGCGGTCTGCGCGCCGAGCTGGTCGCCTATCGTGGCGCGGCGCGCGAGGGCATCGGACACTTCGCGGAACGCCGCCTGGATCGCGCGCTGGTAGCTGGCGGTCGCGCCTTCGGCCTGCGCGCGGGTAGCTGCGAGATTGCCGCGATTGACGCCCCAATCGAAAATCGGCAGCGCCGCAGAGCCCGCGACGCTGTAATTGAAGCTGCCGCCGGTGAACAGCGAGGACAGCGCGGTGCTGGCCAGGCCGCTGAAGCTGGTCAGCGAAATGCGCGGAAAGAAGGCCGCGCGCGCCGCGCCGATGCGCGCGCTGGCGGAGCGCAGGCGGTACTCCGCATCGAGCACATCGGGCCGGCGGAGCAGGATGCCCGAATCGAGCCCGGCGGGGACCGGCGCGACGAGGCCTTCGACTTCGTCGAGGCCGCGCGGCAGATCGCTTTCGGCCACCGGCGCGCCGATCAGCAGATCGAGCGCATTGCGATCCTGATCGACGATCGTGGTGAGATTCGCGACATCGGAGCGCGCGGTCGCGGCGATCGTTTCGGCCTGCCGCAGATCGGTGCGCGGGGCGACGCCGCCCTTGAGCCGCGCGGCGGTGAGCGTCACGCTGCGCTCGGCGCTCGCGGCGGTCTGGCGCGCGATGGCGAGCAGGCTGCGATCGGCGGCGAGGGTGAAGTAGATGTCGGCGATGTCGGCCGCCACGGTCAGCCGGGTGGCGCGCGCGGCCTGTTCGGTTGCCAGAAAGGTTTGCAGCGCGGCGTCGCTCAGGCTGCGCACACGGCCGAACAGATCGATCTCGAACGCGGATTCGCCGATATCGACGCTGTAGCTGGTGCGGATGCCGCGCGCCGCGTTGGTGCCGACATTGACCAGATTGCCATTGGCACCCTTGCGCACGGTGGCGCCGCCCGTGGCGCCGATCGCCGGGAGCCGCGCGGCGCGCTGCACCCGGTAGAGCCCGCGCGCGGCGGCTACATTGGCGAGCGCGAGCCGGATGTCCTGATTGCTTTCGAGCCCGCGCGCAATCAAGGCCTGGAGCCTGGTATCGCGGAAGATCGTGCGGTGATCGAGCGCGGCCAGATCGCTCTCGCTCGCCTGCAAGGCCGGATCGGCGATCCGCCAGCCTGCGGGCACGGCGGGCGCGGGCCGCACGTATTTCGGCTGCAGGCTGCACGCGCCGAGCGCCGCAAGCAGCAGGACGGGGCCCGCGCGCTTCATGCCGCTTTGCTCCGCCCGCGGAAGATCCGCCGCACCAGCACGAAGAACAGCGGCACGAAGAAGATCGCCAGCGCGGTGGCAGTGAGCATGCCGCCGATCACCGCGGTGCCGATCTCGACGCGGCTCTTGGCCCCCGCGCCGGTCGAGAGCGCGAGCGGCAGCACCCCGAAAATGAACGCGAGGCTGGTCATCAGGATCGGCCGCAGGCGCAGCCGCGCGGCTTCCAGCGCGGCGTCCACGGCGGATTTGCCCGCTTTCTCGGCCTGTTCGGCAAATTCGATGATCAGGATCGCGTTCTTGGCCGAAAGCCCCATCGTGGTGAGCAGACCGACCTGAAAGAACACGTCGTTCTCGAGCCCGCGCAGCCACACCGCCAGCGCCGCGCCGACCAGCCCGACCGGGATCACCAGCATCACCGCAAACGGGATCGACCAGCTTTCATACAGCGCCGCGAGGCACAGGAACACCACCAGCAGCGAGAGGCTGTAGAGCAGGGGCGCCTGATTGCCCGAGAGGCGCTCCTGATACGACAGATCGGACCACGCCACCGAAGTGCCCGGCTGCTTGGCGGCGAGCGCGGCGATCGCCTCCATCGCCTCGCCCGAGCTGCGCCCTTCGGCGGCCTGCCCCTGAATCTGGTAGGCCGGGGTCGCGTTGAAGCGCGCGAGGTTCGACGGGGCCTGGCCCCAGCTGACGGTCGCGAAGGCCGAGAAAGGGGTCATCGCGCCGGTGCTGCCGCGCACGAACCAGCTGGCAAGGTCTTCGGGCCGGCTGCGATAGGGCGCGTCGCCCTGGACATAGACGCGCTTGACCCGGCCCCGGTCGACAAAATCGTTGACATAACTGCCGCCCCACGCGGTCGCCAGCGTCTGATCGACTTGGCCCGACGTGAGCCCCAGCGCGCCGACTTTCTCGTCGTCGATATCGACTTCGAGCGTCGGATTGTCCTCGAGCGTGCCGAGGCGGACCGAGGCCAGCGCCGGATCGGCTTGCGCATCCTGCACCAGCGCATCGCGCCGCGCCTTGAACTCGGCGCGGCTGAGCCCGCCGGTGTTGAGGAACTGCATCGAAAAGCCGTTCGACTGGCCGAGACCGCGCACCGCAGGCGGGGAGGTCGCGAAGAATTCGGCGTCGCGCAACTGCTTGCCCAGATCGCGCGTCGCCCGCTTGGTGATCGCCTCCGCGCTGAGCGCGCTGGTCGTGCGCTCGTCCCATGGCTTCAACATCATGAACCCGCGCCCGGCATTCTGCCCGCCGCCGCCCCCGCCGCCGCCGCCCTGGCCCGAGACGGTATAGATAACCTGCACCCCGTCGCGCATCGAGGTGCGGAAATAGGTCTGGATCTGCTTGGCCACCGCCTCGGTGCGCGGCTGGGTGGCGCCCGGCGGCAAGGTATACTGGATCTGCGCGCGCCCCTGATCCTCCACCGGGAGGAAGCTCGATGGCAGGCGCGCGAACAGCACCACGAGCAAGGCGATGATCGCGGCATAGACCAGCATCGCGGGGCCGGCGCGCGCGATGGTAAACGCCACGCCGTCGCGGTAGCGGTCCGAAGTGCGGGCGAACCACGCATTGAAGCGCGCGCCCTGCCGCGCCGGCCAGCCGCGCCATCCGGCCTGCGGCGGCGCATCTGCCGCGTGGCGGGTCAACAGGGTGGAGGTGAGCGCCGGGGTGAGCACCAGCGCGACGACGACCGACAGCATCATCGAGGCGACAATCGTGATCGAGAACTGCTTGTAGATCACCCCGACCGAGCCGCCGAAAAACGCCATCGGCAGGAACACGGCGGACAGCACGAGCGCGATCGCGATCAGCGCGGTCTGGATCTCGCCCATCGATTTGATCGTCGCGTCGTGCGCCGAAATTGCGGGGTCTTCGTCCATCACGCGCTCGACATTCTCGACCACCACGATGGCATCGTCGACAAGCAGGCCTATCGACAGCACCATGCCGAACAGGGTCAAGGTATTGATGCTGAAGCCCGCGACGGCGAGCACGCCGAACGTGCCGAGCAGCACCACCGGCACCGCGATCGCCGGAATGAGCGTGGCGCGCCAGCTTTGCAGGAACACGAACATGACGATGACCACCAGCACGATAGCCTCGATCAGGGTCTTGACCACTTCGTCGACCGACAGCTGGATGAAGGTCGTGCTGTCCACCGGATAGCCGAATTTGAAGCCATCGGGGAAGGTGGCCGACTGCGCCTCGACTTCGGCCTTGACCAGCGCGGCGGTTTTGAGCGCGTCCGCGCCCGGCGCCAGCTGCACCGCAAGGCCGGTCGCGGGGTGGCCGTTGAAACGGCTGACGATGGTGTAGTTTTCCGAGCCCAGCTCGACCCGCGCCACGTCTTCGAGCAGGACGCGCGAGCCATCGGCCTGGGTCTTGAGCACGATGCGGCGGAACTCTTCGGGCGTCGTCAGCCGCGAGCGCGCGGTGACGGTGGCGGTGAGCCGCTGCGCGTCGGAGGAGGGCTGCGCGCCGATCTGGCCCGCCGCCACTTGCGTATTCTGCGCCTGGATCGCGCCGGTCACGTCGGACGGCATCAGGTTTACCGCCGCGAGCTTGAACGGATCGAGCCAGATGCGCATGGCATATTGCGATCCGAACACGTTGACATCGCCGACGCCCGCGATGCGGCCGATCCGGTCCTGCAGGTTGGAGACGAGGAAATCGGCCACATCGTTGTTGGTGACGCGGTCGGTCTCGTCATAGACCGAGACGATCATCAGGAAGTCGGCGCTGGACTTGGTGACGGTCAGCCCTTGCTGCTGCACCTGCTGCGGCAGCCGCGCCAGCGCTTGCTGGACTTTGTTCTGCACCTGCACCTGGGCGATGTCGGGATCGGTGCCCTTTTCAAACGTCGCGGTGATCGCGGCCGAGCCCGAAGAGCTCGACGACGAGGTGAAATAGATCAGGCCATCGATGCCGGTAAGCTGCTGCTCGATGATCTGCGTCACGCTCGATTCGAGCGTTTCAGCCGAGGCACCGGGATAGCTTGCGCGGATATTGACCGCCGGCGGGGCAATATCGGGATATTGCTCGATCGGCAGCGTGAAGACCGCGCCCAGCCCGCCCAGCATGATGACAATCGCGATGACCCACGCGAAAATCGGGCGATCGATGAACGTGCGCGAGATCATCCGGCTTTGGGCGAACGCGGCGCGCGCTTCTGGTCGGCGGCGGGCTTCGACCCCGCCGCCACGGGCACGATCTTGCCGCCCGGCTTGATCTTGCCCAGCCCCTCGACAATCACGCGGTCGCCCGGCTTCAGGCCGCCGGTGACCAGCCACTTGTCGCCGATCGTGCGCTCGGCGGTGATGTCCTTGCGCACCGCCTTGTTGTCTGGGCCGACGAGCAGGACCGTGGCCCCGCCCTTGGGATCGCGCGCTACCCCGGCCTGGGGCACGAGCATGCCGCGCGTGACAGTGGCCTGCGAGAGCACCGCGCGGACATACATGCCCGGCAGCAGGAGCCCGCCCGCATTGGGAAAGCGCGCGCGCAAGGTGACCGTGCCGGTGTTCGCATCGACCATCGCCTCGGCGAACTGCAGCGTGCCCTGATGGGCATAGCGGCTGCCGTCCTCGAGCGTGAGATCGACCGTGGTGGCAGAGGGCGCAGATGTGCCCGAGGCGAGCGCGCGGCGCAGCTTGAGCAGATCGGTGCTCGACTGCTGGATATCGACATAGATCGGATCAAGCCGCTGGATCGTGGTCAGCGGCTCGACCTGGTTGGCCGTCACCAGCGCGCCGGTGGTGGCGAGCGAGCGGCCGATCCGCCCGCTGATCGGCGCGGAAACGCGGGTGAAGCGCAAGCTGATCTGCGCGGTATCGAGCCGCGCGCGCGATTGCGCGACGCTGGCGGCGGCCTGCCGCGCGGCGGCGAGCGCGTCGGTATAGTCCTGCCGGCTCACCGCCTCGAGATCGGCGAGGGGGCGCAGCCGCTCGGCCCGCTGCGCGGCCCCGGTGCGCAGCGCGGCGGCGCTTTCCAGATTGGCCTGCGCCTCGGCAGCGGCGGCGCGGTAAAGACTGGGGTCGATCTGGTACAGCGTTTGCCCGGCGCGCACCAAAGCGCCCTCGGTGAACAGCCTGGCGCGGATCACGCCCGAGACTTGCGGGCGCACTTCGGACATTTCGAACGCGGCGGTGCGGCCGGGCAGAACCACCGGGACCGCCACCGCTTCGGACCGGACGACGACAAAGCCGGCCTCAGGCACCGGGGGCACCCGCTTTTCCGGTGCGCCCGAACACGCCGCGACCATGCCTGCGCCCGCCACAGCGGCGCAAACACGCCTCCATGACAGGCCAGATCGGCGCGTTGCAGTGCTGGCGTTACCCTTGGTCCGCCGGAATCCGGTCTTCACGTTGGAACGGGGCCTTTCTCGCTCGCCTGCACGCACGCTGCGCGTTTTTGCCGCCTAACACAACGAGGCAGATAGCGCGACAACCGCAATGTAAGCGCTGCGTTCCCCGGTTTACATGGGTTTTTATGCGCAGAGCACGATGGCACGGGAGCGCGGTGCGCCGCGCGCGATCAGAAGCGGCGTTCGACCGAGACATTCACGCGGGGAGACTGGTCGCCGGTCGCGGCGCGCGGCGTGGCGAGCGGAACCGCCGCCTCGACCGAGAGCCGCAGTTTGCCGATCCCGGCGCGGACCCCGCCGCCCGCAGAGCTGAGGTCGCCGCCGCCAAAGCCATCGTCGAGGTTCCAGACGTGCCCGGTGTCGATCGCGGCAAAGGGTTCGACCCAGTCGATCCCGCCCACCGGGTCGGCGCGCCGCCAGCGCAGCTCGCCCGAGCCCATCACGCCGCTGTCGCCGAAGCGCTCCCAGAAATCGTACGCGCGCCCGAATGCGGAACCGCCGATGCCGATTTCCTGCGTGGCGAGCAGCGGGCGATCGGCCAGCTGGCCATTGGCCGCGAGCCGGACCGAAAGGCCGCTGCCCAGCGGCTGGACCCAGTCGGTCCAGAAGAAACCCTTGGTAAACACGCCGCTGCCATCGGGCCGCGAGGCGCGCGGATCGCCGCGCCGGGTCGCGCCCGCCAGCGCGAGGCCCCGTGTCGCGCCGAGCCCGCCCGACAGGCGGCCCTTGCCAAGCCGCGTGGTGGCATAGAGCCAGCCGGTCGCGGTCACCGTGCTGTCGCGCAGATCGGGCGCGCCGTTGAAGGTGCCGACAACGCGCTGAAATCCGAGCTCGGCATTGGCCCACACGCTGAACCGCTCCGCGCGCCGCAGCGGCGTGCTCACGGCGAGCGAGACATAGGTACTCGTGCTCTTGACCCCGCTGCGCCCGGGCGCGGCGCGGCCATAGGCACCGCTGAGCGCAAGCTGGGTGCCGCTGGTGCCCAGGCTCAGCGCATAGCGGGCGGACAGATAGGCAAGCTGGCGCGGATCGGCCGGGGTGACCACCCCTTGCACCGACAAGGTATCGCTCTCGTCGGCCAGCCCGATGAAATCATAGCGCAGCCGCGCGCGCACCGGCCCCAGCCCGCGCTGCCCATAAGTGTCGATGCCGAAGGCGCCGTCGCCGCGCGTCTCGCGGACTTCGACCACCAGCACATTGCCGATATCCTCGCGCACCAGCCGGGTCGCGACGATCTCGATCCCCGGCACATCGCCCGCCAGCAGCAACTGGCGCTCGAGCACATCGCGCTGGACCGCGCGCCCGGTGATCCGGTCGAGCGTGCGCTGCAACCGCGCATTTCTCGAGCCGGTGACCCGGACAAGCGCGATATCGCCCTCGTCGAGCCGCACGGTGACCATCCCGGCACCCACCGTCTGCGGCGGGATCGTGGCGGTGGCGAAGACATAGCCGCGTTTGCGTGCCACGGCGGCGATCGCGCGGGCCAGTTCCTGCAGATCCTGCTTCGAGGCGAGCCGGCCGACATAATCGGCAATGGCGGGGGCAAAGGCCGCGCGCGGCAGGGCCGGGGCGCCTTCGACGATGACCGCGCCGATCATCAGGCCGATGGCCGGCGTGGCGGGCTCACCCGGCCGGACCGCCGCCGGCACGACCAGCGTGCTGGCCGCGCTGGCGTTGGCCGGGGCGGACGGGCGCGCCGGCAGCGTCGTCAGATCGCGGGCAATGCTCGCCGCATCGCGCGCCGTCTGCGCCAGCGCGGGGCTGGCACAGCAAGGCAGAATGGCAAGGAGACCGCGAAGCCGCATGGAATTCCTGATTGACCCAGAATGTGTTTCTACAATCCCACCTCAAAACATTCGGTTAATCGCGGCAGCGCTTTAACCCGGCGCTAACCACCCTGATTGAAATTGTGTCCATCGCTGCGCGTGTATTGGTTCACGATGACTTTGCTTGTGTGCGGGTCTTCGGGAATGTCGATGTGAGAACGCTCAAATCTGTTTTGATCCTTACCGGATTGCTGTGCTCGACCAGCGCGCTGGCGGGCACGCCCGGCTGGACGCTGTCCGAGGCTTCGGGCCCGGTCACCGTGGCCTCGAGCGGATTGATCCGCGTCGCCAGCCGCGGCGCGGCGCTCCAGGCGGGCGATGTGATCGCCACCGGGCCGAAGGGGCGCGCGGTGCTCGTGCGCGGGCAGGAGTATCTGGTGGTGGCGCCGGGCTCGCAAATCAAAGTGGCGGACCCTGCAAAAAGCGGCGGCATGACGCAGATCATCGAGCAGATCGGCAATGTCGTTTACAAGATCAAGAAAATGGCGACGCCGCACTTCGCGGTGGAAACGCCGTTCCTCGCCGCTGTGGTGAAAGGGACCACGTTCAGCGTGACGGTGACCGAGAGCGGGGCCAGCGTGCAAGTGCTCGAAGGCCGGGTTGAAGTGGAAACCCGCGACGGCGGGGCGCGCTATCTGGTTCTGCCCGGCGATATCGGCTCGGTGGCGGCGACCGCGCCGGGCCGCCTCAACGTGCAGGGCCGCGAGACGCGCTCGATCACCTCGCCCTCGGCGGGCGGCGGCACGGCGGCACCTTCCGCGCAGATCCTGGCAAGCGAACCGGCAGCCGAAGTGCACGCCGAGCCGGCGGCAGCGGCCGACGTGCATGCCGAGCCGGCAGCGCCGAACGCGCCGGCCGGGGCGGTGATCAGCGAAGCGGTCAGCGAGCCGCCGGTCGTGCTCGGCAGCGAGACCAACGGCATGGTTTCGGGCGCGCTGCTCGCGGCGGCGACTCCTGCCCCCGCGCCTGCGCCCGCAGCCGCCGGGGCGAGCGACGGCGGCGACAGCCCGGCTGAAGCGGCCGCCGCCGCCGCGGGCGAAAGCAGCGCTGCGGCGACGAGCGACGATCACGGCGAAAGCGGCAAGGACACCGACTCCGGCCAGCGCCGCGCCGCCGCGCGGAACGACGACGGGCGCAATGACGACGGTCGCAACGATGACAAGCGTGCCGCGCGCCGCGCGCTGCGCCTCGCCGCCGCCGACGATGCGGGCGAGAAAGATCGCGGGAACAGCGGGAAAGGCAAAGGCGGCGACAGCGGCAAAGCCGACGACGGCGGCGACAGCAACAAGGCCGGCAACAGCAGCGGCGGCGGAAAGTCGGGCGATGCTGGCGAGACGGACGACGCGGGCAAATCCGGCGGTAACAGCGGGAACGGCGGCGGAAAGTCAGGCGATTCGAGCGAGACCGAAGATGCGGGCAAATCCGGCGGCAACAACGGGAACGGGAACGGTAACGGCAACGGCGGCGGAAAGTCGGGCGATTCGGGCGAGACCGAAGATGCGGGCAAATCCGGCGGCAACAACGGGAACGGTAACGGCAACGGCGGCGGAAAGTCGGGCGATTCGGGCGAGACCG